>CAWGMV010000021.1:0-376038 GCA_963823635.1 uncultured Acidobacteriaceae bacterium
CGCTCCGATCGGATGGAACTGGGCGGTACCCCGAACGCCTCGCGGAACGCCGCGATCCGGTCGATGGGGATCCCGAAGAAACACGCGCCCAGGCCCGAATCGACCGCGGTCAGGAGCATCAGCAGCGATGCGAAACCGGTGTCGATGTCCCAGTAGGGGGCGGGCCACCAGGCATCCGATCGGTCCGCGAATCCCTTGTCCGCCATAGCGTAGCGATCAAGGTAGGCGTCCTTGTTCGAGTGCGGAACGATCAGCAGCGGAGCATCGACTTTCGCCGCAAACCATCCCTCCGGATCAACGTCGGGGCGGACCGCGTCACGGAAGCGGGCCACATCGGCCGGGTTATCGAGGATCAGGAAACCCCATCCTTGCGAGAAGCCCGCCGACGGCGCGCGCAGGCCGTTGCGCACGATGTGGTCGATCAGGTCCGGCGGAATCGGGCGGCCCGCGTCGTAACTGCGCACCATCCGCCGGTGTCGGACAACATCCTGGAACTCCACGACAGCAACCTACCAACCCGGGATGGTCGGCCTGAGGCAGCCGGGCGGTCAGGGCTGGCCGGTGGACGTCGCTCCGTGCGCAGGTACATCATCGTCAGGGCCGGCCGTGAGCGGCTTCGCCCTCCAGGGGCCATCAAGGTCGCGATCGACACCTCGCACCGGCACGTGTCCGATGCGGGGACGGCCCGCGGACCGACGCGAGGCCGGGCGCTGTGCCGCGTGCTGAGGCCGACCCGACGATCGAAGGGAGCCGTGAATGCGCGCCGTGGTGTGGGATAAGCCTGGCCAGGTCCGGGTCACGCAGGTGCCCGATCCGGCGCCGCGGCACGGGGAACTGGTCGTGGAGGTCGGCGCCTGCGGCATCTGCGGCACCGACGTGCACATCGCTGACGGCGAGTTCCCGCCCACCCCGTATCCGATTGTTCCGGGTCATGAGTTCTCCGGCCGGGTCGTGGCCATCGGGGACGGCGCACCCGGCGGCTGGCGCGACGGCGAGCGGGTGGCCGTGGACCCGTCCCTCTACTGCGGTTACTGCGCCGCCTGCCGGGCGGGGCGGGGCAACCTGTGCGCCAACTGGAACGCCATCGGCGACACGGTCGACGGCGCTTTCGCCGAGTACGTGGCCGTGCCCGCCGTCAATGCTTACCGGATACCCGACAGCGTCGATGACCGCCAGGGTGCCCTCATCGAGCCGCTGTCGTGCGCGGTGCACGGCCTGCGCCGGATCGGCCCGGTACTCGGGCAGGATGTGCTGCTGATGGGGGCGGGCACGATGGGCCTGCTCCTGCTGCAGCTGCTTGACCGGGCGGGGGCCCGTTCGCTCACCGTGGTCGACCGCAAGCCCTCACGCCTGGCGGCCGCCAGGACGGTCGGCGCGGACCGCGTCGCCGATGACGTGGCCGCACTCGACGGCCGGACGTTCGCCGTGGCCGTGGACGCGACCGGCGCCCCGAGCGCGATAGAAGGCGCCTTCAGGTCCCTGGGGCGCGGCGGCAGGCTGCTCATCTTCGGAGTCACGAGCAGCGGCGCATCCGTTTCGCTTTCTCCGTTCCGGATCTACAACGATGAGATCACCATCCTCGGATCGATGGCGGTGCTCGACAGTTTCGGCGCGGCAGCCGAGCTGATGGCGGCGGGGGCTATCGACACGGCACCGCTGCTGGGGCCGCCGTTTGCCTTGGGCCAGTTTCCCGAGGCGCTGGCCAGCGTGCGCAACGGCGAGGGCGTCAAGGTCCAGGTGGCGCCGGGCGGCTGAGGACGGCCGCTTCGCCCTTGCCTGGTGCCCGTGACGAGAACTGCCGGAGTCGGGAGTGCGCATCCCGTGCCGACGGCATGGGGACAGGGCTCCGGGGCCTCTCGGCTCTGGTCCCATTGTTACCAGTGGTCCTAGATGCCACAGCTCGGGCCGGGAGAGCCCGCCCCGGCCGCCTGATGGATTCCGGGATCCATCAGGTAATTCCTTACCGATTCCCGAATCCATCAGGCCGCGGCGTCGGCACGACCGCCGGATCGGCCGACGGGTGGGGCTGGCCCGCTGGACCCGATGCCGCCGAAGATGATGGCCAGCGGGCCAAGAATGAAGTTGAAGATGAATAAAACCCATGATCCCGCAGACGAGTGCTGCGATAGCCAGGCCATTGGAGCCGCTTCGGGCGGCTGCTGCCTTCCGGCGTGGCCCTCATTTCGGGGAATCAGCCACGCCGGATGCTGCCTGCCCCAGGCTCGCTGTCCAGTCAGCCACGCTGGTGACCTCTGCCTGGCGGGTAAACACCTTCTCCAGCAGGACCCGGTGTACTTCGGGATCGGCGTCCAGGCAGCCGTCCGCGAGGACGGTGAGCCGGTAGTCGAGGTCGGCGGCCTGGCGGAGGGTAGACAGCACCACTCCGCTGGAGGCGATCCCGGCCAGCACCAGGCTGTCGATTCCGCCGGAGCGCAGCACCACGTCCAGGTCGCTGCCGGCGAACGCCGATACCCGGCGCTTGGTCACGATGACCTCGCCCGCTGCGGGAGCGATGGCCGGATGGACACGCGCGGCGGAGTCGGCAGCAGTGAACCGGCCGGTCCCCGCGATGGCGGCGAAGCTCTTGTTGCGCTCGCTGACCTCCGGATATCCCGGGCGGAACGCGACGGTCACATAGATGACCGCGATGCCTGCGCCGCGGGCCGCGCTAATCGCGGTAGTAAGCCTGCTCAGGTAGCCGTCCTCGCTGGCGTAGCGCTCCACGATGCCCTGTTGCACGTCCATGATCAGCAAGGCGGTCGACGTCAAGTGGGACCCTCCAAGCACCGGGGACAGCTGGGGACCGGGCGCTGCCGGCCGGCGATACCGGCGGCCAGGTCAGGCAGCGGGATCGCGACCGGGCTTGCTCCCCGGGGGAGTACGACCGCCTCGCCCTCGGTGAGGTCGGCCACGAACGTGCAGAGCGTCGCGGCCGGGGAGTCCTGCGACGGGTCGACCCGTACTCCGGCCGGCATCGGCGCGTCCGCGAGCGCCCGCAGGAACCATCGGGCATCCGGTTCGTCGTGCGGCACGCTCAGCGCCGCGAGGACCCTGCCGCGCCGGACGCTGTTGTCATGGGCCGGGAAGTCGGCACCGGAAATGAAGCGCGGGTGGTTGGTATGCCAGGCCAACGGCCCGGTCGGACCGTCCGGGCCGACCTCGGTCCAGCCGTGTTGTCCGGCCGCCGCGTCGACGCCGATTACCCGTCCGGCGCGGTCACCGATGGTGTAGCCGAATCCGCCGGCCGACGGATGCGTGCCCAGGTAGTCCAGGACCTCGTCGACGGTCCGCGCGCTGCGCTGCAGCCCGCGGCCCACGAAATGCCAGGCCGGCGCCCGCACCAGGCGCTGGCACGTTCAGGCTGTCGATGGTCCACACCAGGCCGTCACCGGTCACGGTGAAGGCGTTGCTCGGCAGGAACACCGGATACCAGAACGCAGTGACTGCGGGCTGACCGTCGATGGCCAGCGTCAGCAGCGCGCAGCGCCCGTCCTCCTCGGCTCCGCCATCTTCGTTGTGCCCGATAACGGAGGATCTGCGCCGCCAGGCCAGGTCGCTGCAGCCCGTTACCCGCTCGATGCGGCCCAGGTCGCCGCGGAAGTTCAGCAGCGCGAGATCGTCCAGGCTGGCCCCCGCGCCGTCGGCGAGGGCCGCGAGGTCGTCCCATGCCTGCGGGAAGCTGGCCTGGCTGGCCTCCCGTACGGCCGCGAGCCGCCGCGTTCCGGGCTCGGCGGCGACGTGGCGCCGCAGCCGCGGCAGCAGCGGCGAGCGGTCGATGAAGGCGGCTATCTCCTGGCGCATGTGCGCGCCGAGCGCCCGGAACGCCTCACCGGCCCGGCCGCCGGCCAGCACGATCCACCGCAGCTCGCCGAGCGTCTGCTCGCGTATCGTGACCGTCATCGCCTGGCCTCCCTGCGCCGGAAACATTGCTTTCCGTGCCGACCGGCGCCGGGCAGGCGCCTGGCCATGCCGCTGCTAGTGATCTGGCACGAGTAGCTCGCGGCCCAGGTAGAACCCTTCCTGCTCGCCAAGGACATGAGCAGCCATGGCTTCTCGCCGCCGGGCTTCGGCCGCCGAGGCACGCCACGCATCGCATGACTCCCTGGAGGTCCAGAACGAAACCCCGACGATTTCCCGCTCGTCCGCAGACCAGTAGGCGTAGGCCCGCAGCATGCCCTCCGGATGTGGGTGCGGTCGCCACGCCCGCTCGAACTCAGTCAATGTACCCGGCTTGATCTGGCGTGTCGTCATCCAGACGAAGTATTCCTCCATCATGGCCTCCTCGGGACCAGCGGCCGTGGTCACCGTCGCCGACGGCAACCCCGTTTCAGCGATTATTTCCCCTCCTGGCCGGACATCGGCTGCCAGCCCGGGCGAGCTCGCCAGCCTCATGATCACGGTGGATTGGTGGGCCTGGCGCACGCCCTAGCCGCCGTGATCATGAAACGCCGACGATGAGGTGGCTTAGTCGGCAAGGTCGTCCAGGCGGGCCAGGATCTGGAGCATCACCTCATCGGCTCCGCCGCCGATGGACAGCAGGCGGCTGTCCCTGAAGTAGCGGGACACCCAGGCTTCCTCCATGTAACCGAACCCGCCGTGGAACTGCAGGCAGGTGTCGGCGACCTCGCGCTGCAGGCGGCCTGCCTTCAGCTTGGCGATCGTCGCGAACCGGGTCGTGTCCTCGCCGCGCAGGTACGCCTCCGCGCACGCGTAGTTGTAATGGCGCAGCAGGTCCAGCTCAGCAGCCAGCTCGGCCAGCCGGAACTGCACGTACTGCCGGGAAAGCAGCGGCTGGCCGAAGGTCTGCCGGTCACGAAGGTAATCAGCGGTCCGGCGAAGCGCGGTGTCCATGGCGCCGACGGCGGAGTAGGCCGCGATCATCCGCTCGTTCTGGAACTGCCTCATCTGCTGCTGGAAGCCACGTCCGGGCAGGCCGATCGTGTGCGAAACCGGCACCCTCGCGTCGGTGAAAGACAACTCCGCGGTATCGGAGCTGTTGTTGCCGAGCTTGCGCAGCTTCCGGCTGACCGAGAACCCGGGCGTGCTGGTCGGGAACAGGATCTGCGACATCCCCTGATAGCCGCCCTCGTCGGAGGTGCGGGCCAGCAGGCACAGCCAGTCGGCCTGGGTGCCGTTGGTGATGTAGAGCTTCGACCCGTTGATGACCCACTCGTCACCGTCGCGCACGGCCCTGGTCCTGAGGCCGGCCACGTCGGAGCCTGCGTCCGGCTCGGTGACCGCGATGGCGGCCACCATATCGCCGCGCAGCGCGGGAGCCAGATAGCGCTGCTTCAGATCGTGGCTGCCGTGCCGGTGCAGGGATGGAGTGGCCATGTCGTTCTGCACGGCGACGGCCATGGCCACCCCGGCCCAGCCCATCCGCCCGAGTTCCTCGCCGAGGATGACCGTGTAGGAGTGGTCGGCGCCCTGGCCGCCGTAGGCCGGATCGTACTCCAGGCCCAGCAGCCCGGCCGCCCCGAGCGCCTTGAACAGCTGATGGGCGGGGAAGGTCCCGGCTTCCTCCCACTCCTGCCCGTGGGGCACGACCTCGCGCTCCAGCACCCCCCGCGCCGACTGCCGGAACGCCTCGTGGTCTGCAGTAAAGAGCATTCTGATCCGTATCTAAGTATGAAAATCTTGAATGACGTTAGGAAGCGTAAGCGGGCGGTGTACGGGCTGCAAGGCCGCCGGGCGGCGCGGTAACTCGTGCGGGGCCCGGCCAGGCCCCGGATTTCGGCTGGTGACATAGGCTTGCGCTCCGCCAATGCGGGCAAATACGATGCCACCCCAAGTCGCCCGGTCAGCGAGGCGGGTAAGCATGCAAGCACCAAGCCATGAGCGCGTCCGGGAGATGATGGCGCAGGAGCGGTCTCGGTTCGCGCGGACGCACCCGAAGTCCCGCGAGCTATCCGAGCGGGCCCGGCGATCCATGCTCAACGGCGTTCCGATGCCGTTCATGACCGAGTGGCCGGGCGGGTTCGGAGTATTCGCCGCGGAGGCGCGCGGCGCCGAGGTGACCGATGTCGACGGCCATCGGTACGCGGATTTCTGCCTCGGCGACACCGGGGCGATGACCGGGCACGCGCCGCCCGCGATCGTAGCCGCGCTGGCTGATCACTTCCCGCGTGGTGCCTCGCATATGCTCCCGACCGAGGACGCGGTGTGGGTGGCCGAGGAACTCGCCCGCCGGTTCGGCCTGGGCTGCTGGCAGTTCGCGCTTTCGGCGACTGATGCCAACCGGTTCGCCCTGCGCCTGGCGCGAAAGGTGACCGGCCGAAGAAAGATACTGGTTTTCAACTGGTGCTACCACGGCACGGTCGACGAGACGATTGTCACGGTGGTCGACGGGCACGCTGGCCCTCGGGAGGGTAACGAAGGGTGGGCCTTCGATCCCGCCCTGACCACGAAGGTCGCCGAGTTCAATGATCTGGCGGCGCTGGAAGCCGCCCTCGCGGCCGAAGATGTCGCATGCGTGCTGGCCGAGCCCGCGATGACCAATATCGGGATTATCCATCCGGAACCCGGATTCCACCGCGCGCTGCGTGAGATAACGCGGGCGGCAGGATCGCTGCTTATTCTCGACGAAACGCACACCTTGTGCGCTGGTCCCGGCGGCTGCACGGCCGCCTGGGGCCTGGAACCGGACTTCGTGGTCCTGGGCAAGCCCATCGCCAGCGGCCTGGCTGCCGCCGCCTACGGCTTCAGCGACGAAGTCGCCAACAAACTCCGGGCGGACTGGGATCCCGATCAGTCGGTAACGGGCGGGATCGGCGGAACGCTGGCCGCGAATGCGCTCACCATGTACCTGACCAGGGTGACGCTTGCTCAGGTGCTCACCGCCGATGCCTATGCCCGGATGTTCGAGCTCGCTGACCTTTATACCGATGGCGTCGCGCGCGCGATCGGCGACTTCGGTGTTCCATGGCACATCGCGAAACTGGGATGCCGGGCGGAATACCGGTTCCGCGCCAGCCCGGCGCGTAATGGCACGGAGTCAGTCGCCCACGAGGAACGCGACCTCATGCGGCTGATGCATCTGTATGCGCTGAACCGGGGCGTGCTCCTCACGCCGTTTCATAACATGGCGCTCATGTGCCCGGCCACGACGAATGACCACGTGGACCGCCATACGGAGGTCTTCCGCTCCGCGCTGACCGAGCTGGCGGGACAGTGAGCGAAGATCCCGGGCCCGGCATTACGGCCTCGGAGGGGGCAGGGATGGAGGAATTCAGCGGCCGCCTGGTCGGCCGGGGCGCTCTGATTACCGGTGCCTCATCGGGCATCGGGGAAGCGACCGCACGCGCCTTCGTGCGGGAGGGCGCGCGGGTGGTCCTCGCGGCCAGGCGGCCCGAGCGGCTGGCCGCGGTGACCGCCGAGCTCGGCCCGCAGGCCAGCGCTCATCGGGCCGACGTGGCCGACCCTGACCAGGTGACCGGCATGGTCGGGGCGGCCGCGCAATGGCTCGGTCGACTCGATGTAGTGGTGAACAGCGCCGGGGTTTCCCATCCGGCGCCGCTGGCCGAGCTGACGCCCGAGCGCTGGCATGAAGTGATCGAGATCAACCTGTCGGGCTGCTTCTATGTATGCAGGGAAGCAGGGCTCGCGATGCGGGCGGCGGGCGGTGGCGTCATCGTTAACGTCGCTTCCGAGTCCGCCCTGATGGGCGAGCCGGGCTACGTCGCCTACTGTGCCTCCAAGGGCGGAGTGCTGGCGCTGACCAAGGCCCTCGCCGCCGAGCTGGCCCCGACCGTCCGCGTCAACGCGGTCTGCCCGGGATCGGTGGACACGCCCATGCTGCGCCGTGACTTTGCCTCGCTGCCGGATGCCGCCGGCGCGGAGCAGGCCACCCGACAGCGGATCGCCCTGCGCAGGTTCGCGACGGCCGACGAGATCGCGGCCGCGATCGTCTTCCTGGCCGGCGATGCCACCTTCGCCACCGGACTCGGGCTCAACCTCGACGGGGGAACCACCGCGGTCCTCCCGGCGATGGCGACATAGCGCGGGGAGTCATAGCGATTGTCCGCTCACGGGATGAGCTTTGCCGCCGATGACCGGCAAGCGGCCTTTGCGAGATGACCGGCCATCAGCCGGCCACCGGCGGACTAAGCTGCCCCATTCGTCGGCCACAACCGCGCCCTCATTAAAGGGACGACGTCCTTGCAGCCTTACCCGGCGCACCTGCCGCGCTACGCGAATCGGCACGGACCGGCGCCGGGAATTCCTGGCTGAGCGGAGGATGACCAGCGCAGGCAAATGTGCGGCTGGTCAGCTCCGCCAGGCCTCCGCTTAGTGCGCAGACTCGTACTTGGCCAGCACGTCCGCGGGGATGCGCCCCCGGTCGGAGATCTTGAGGCCCTGAGTGCGCGCCCACGCCCGCACGTCGGACTGGTTATGGCGGGCCGGGCGTGAACCTCGTGCTGGTCGCCGGGGTGATGACACCTTGCGGGCCGCGTCAATGTAAGGACGAATGGCCTTGGCGAGCTGGTCGGCGTGCTTCTTGTTCAGGTCGATCTCGTAGTCCGTGCCGTCCAGTCCGAACCTGACGGTGCCCTCGGCTTCACTGCCGTCAATGTCGTCTACATACAGGATCTGTGTCCGCTGAGCCACTGTTTGTTACTCCGCTTCGGTATTAGGTCGGTGCCTATGCCATCAGCTTAAACGATACGAAGACTTGCCGCGCGGCTTCATCATCCACGAAGGAAGGCCGCCGGGCAGGAGCTTTCACTTTTGGCGCTCGCGGGCCTCGTCCACATGGTCTGCCTGACGCCAGGTGAATGCGCGGCGCAGCCGTCCTTCACCTCGATGACTGACCGACATATCCGTGCCTGAAAAGGACTGCGCCCGCAGCGGCATGAGCGCCTGCGGCCGCGAATGTCACAGCAGCGATAGCCCGGCGGTCACCGTATCGATCCGGCTGGCCTCGGCTGGGGCCGATCGCGCAACAGGTCAACGTCCCGGGCGCAAGCTGAGTCCGGCGCCGACCGCCGCGTGGGCCACTTGCGCGGCGACCTTGCCCCGTCCCATGCCAGGTCAGTTCGCACGACCAGCGCCAGCTTCACGGGCACGACGCCACGTTAGGCCGCTCGCCTAGGCCTGGGCCATTATCCGCGCGTAACAGCGCGGCCTATACTTTGGCCGTTGTTGTGCCGGGCCCGTGCGGGCCGTAACCTTTCGGCATTCGGCCGGTTTTGGCCTCCGCCAGACCGGCTTCTCCCAGGGGGGACCTTCGCTGCAGCAAGCCCTTCAAATGACTGGAGATGATGTCTGGTGGCGGACGATGCAGCTGCTCCTCCCCGGCCGGCCCCGGGCTCGACACGACGGTGTCGCATTCGGCCCGGATCTGGAACTACTGGCTGGGCGGCAAGGACAACTACGCCGCCGACCGGCTGGCCGGCGACAAGGTCGCGGCGATGCTGCCGAGCATCGTGATCCAGGCCCGGGCGGACCGCGCCTTTTTGGGGCGGGCGATCCGCTACCTGGCCGGGGAAGCGAGAATCCGCCAGTTCCTCGACATCGGTACCGGGCTGCCGACAGCGGACAATACTCACGAGGTGGCCCAGCGGGTCGCGCCGGAGGCGCGGATCGTATACGCCGACAACGACCCTCTCGTGCTGGTGCACGCTCGCGCGCTGCTCACCAGCACCCCCGAGGGCGCGTGCGATTACGTCGAAGGCGACCTGCGCGACCCGGACACGATCCTGGCCAAGGCGGCGCGAACCCTCGACTTCACCCAGCCCGTCGCGCTCATGCTGCTGGGCATCCTGCATCACATCCCCGACACCGACGAGGCCTACTCGATAGTCAGGCGGCTGATGGCGGCGCTGGCACCGGGCAGCTTCCTGGCCATCAACCACTCGACCAGCGCCGTCAATGGCGAGGCCATGGAGGAGGCGGTGCGGCACTGGAACCAGGTCGGAACGCCGTCGATGACCTTGCGGACCCCGCAGCAGATCACCCGCTTCTTCGACGGGCTGGAGCTGCTCCCGCCCGGGGTGGTGTCATGCTCACGCTGGCGGCCCGACCTCAGCCCCGGGGAGGAGCAGCCCCCCGAGGTGGACGAATTCTCCGGAGTCGCGCGCAAGCCGTCAGCCGCCGGACAGATACCTCCGCGAGTCTGATACTTGCTCCTCGCGGGACGGTGACCGGCTGGCCCGCCTAGGCCAATGCCGCGTTCTGGCCGGCCCAGGCTTGGGCCTGCGACCACCGCCACCAGTCAGCAGGCTCGCACTCGCGCTCGGTACCGAGATCGGGATGGGCCCATCCGACTGACGGCAGGTCGTACAGCATCGCGGCGAGGCTGGAGCAGACCACGTGCCCGGGCAGCAGATTGTGGTTGGAGGGCCAGCGCCACAGCGGGTCTATCAGTGCCGAGAGGTCCTCGACGTGCAGCGCGTCCAGGGTGTCCTCGGCGATGCCGACCCAGTCGTAGGCGATGCCCAGTGACTTGGCCGCGCTGGCCAGCAGGGTCGCCAGCTGGCTGTGATCGTCGGGCTTCGGCTCGCCGTGATTGGACATCGTCCTGGTGTCGGACAGATAAGGAGTGCAGTCGGCTGGCCCGACCCCACCGGGCTGTCCCTGGATCCCCATCCAGCGGCCGACCTGGTCCTGGTGGGTGATGAGGACGACATGGTTGGCGACCGCCGGCTTGCCGTCCAGGGCTTCTCCGGCCCGGATGAGGTCGTCGGCCAGGCTCTGGCCGCTCCATACGGCCAGGACATCTCCCGGGGCGGCAGGCAGACTGCTCATATTGTGCTCCCTCTGGACCAGCGGCCGCCCGCTCGATGCGGCGCCGCGCCTATCGGGCCGGTCGCCGGCCCGTGCATATACAGAGACGTAACGAGGGTGCCAGATACCGATCCGGGCGGGAAGGACCCCGGCCGCGCGCCGCGCTGGCCGCCGTCACTCGACGGGGCCCGCGGCATTTCCCGGCCGAGGCCGGCGACTTCTTCGAGGAGATGGCGTGCCTGCGGTTCATCGGCCTCCTGACCGTCGGACGGCGGAGCTGAGCCCGGCGCATGCCCTCGACGGCGGGCCGCCCTCCGGATCGGCGGCTGGCGCTGCTGGATAGCCTGTCGCAATAGGCAGTCGTGACCGAATCGCAGAGGCTGGCTGATGAATCCGCTGTACCGCGTGGCCTGCCGGGTGCTCGATCGCGCCATCGGCCTTCCCCCGTCGGCTGCGCCGTACGCGGTGCGGCGCGACGTCGCGACGGCCATGCCCGACGGCGTGGTCCTGCTCGGTGATCATTACCAGCCTGACGGGCCTGAGCGGCCGCTTCCCGTGGTGCTGATCCGCTCGCCGTACGGCCGGGCGGGTTTCGTCGGCAGCCTGTTCGCCGCGCCGCTGGCCCGCCGGGGCTTCCAGGTATTCATCCAGAGCACCCGGGGGACGTTCGGATCGGGCGGCCAGTTCCGGCCATTCATGTCCGAACGCGAGGACGGCCTGGCCACCCTGGCGTGGTTGCGCGATCAGCCGTGGTGTGACGGCCAGGTCTCGATGACCGGCGCCAGCTACCTGGGCCACACGCAGTGGGCGGTCGCGCCGTATGCCGATCCGCCGCTGCGGTCGGTCTCGCTGAATATCACCGTCGCGAAGATGACCGCCGCTTTCTACAACCACGGCGCGCCCGGTCTCCAGAACGCGCTGACCTGGACCGGGATCATCGGCAAGCAGGAACGGGGCGCGTTGCATCTCGATCCCGGGGCCGCGTCAGCTGGCCAGGATGAAACGAGCGTTGCGTCGGGTCCCGCTGCAGGCCGCCGACATCAGCGTGGCGGGCGCGCCGGTCGCCTTCTGGCGCGACTTCGTCGGGCATGCCGCGCCGGGTGACGAGTTCTGGGCCAGCGCCGATCATGACGGCGCCGACCTGACCCGGCTTCCGCCGGTCAGCATGGTGACTGGCTGGTGGGACCTCTTCCTGCCCCGGCAGCTACGCGACTACGCGGCGATCAGGGCGGCGGCGTCACGGCGCAGCTTATTGTCGGGCCCTGGCTGCATGGCGAGCATGGCGAGACGAAGGCCATAGCTCGCCAGGACATTGCCTGGCTGGACCACCATCTGTGCGGTGGCCCGCCGCCGCCCGGCCCGCCGGTGCGGGTCTTCCTCCAGCAGGCCGGCCAGTGGCTCGACTTCGAGGAGTGGCCGCCGCGGGCCGCCGTGGAGACCGCCTACTACCTGCGCGCCGCGGGCGGCCTCAGCCCGGACGCCGAACCCGGTGACGCCGCGCCAGACACCTTCGTCTACGATCCTGCGAACCCGACGCCGTCACTGGCGGACCCCTCCTCCTGGCGCCGGGCAAGCAGGTCGATAACGCCGCGATCGAAGCCCGGCCTGATGTCCTGACCTTTACCACCGACCCGTTTCGCGCCGACCTGGACCTGGTCGGGCCGGTCCGGGCCCGTATCTTCGCGCGCACCGGCCGCCAGCACGCCGACCTTTTCGTCAAGGTCTGTGACGTCGACCTCAAGGGCGTGTCCCGCAACGTCGTGGACGGCATCCGGCGGCTCTCGCCGCAGACCGTACCCGCTCCCGATGTCCAGGTCGGGGACGACGAGGTGCTGGCGGTGGACGTCGAGCTCTATCCGACGGGCTACCGGATCAGGGCCGGGCACCGGATCCGCGTGCAGGTCAGCGGGAGCTCTTTCCCGCGTTATGCCCGCAACTTCGGCACCGCGGAGCCGTTCGCCGTGGCGGTCCGTGCCCTGCGGTGCCGGTTCGAGATCTATCACGATTCCCGGCACCGTTCGTGTCTGGAACTGCCGGTCCTGCCGGGCCCGGTGCCGTGATGAGGCTATTTCGTCACGGGCGGGACCGCCTGGCCATCCGCGGGCCGCGGCCAGCTTCTGCTCAGCGGCCGTTAGCGTTAGCGGCCTGGCCTGGCATCCCGATCCCCTCAGCCTGAGCGATCGCAGCGGCCTCGGTGCGGCTGGCCGCCCCGAGCTTGGCCAGGATGTTCGGCTGACCAGCGCGAAGGCCGGCCTGCCGCGACGGCCTGATCCAGCAGCCCGGCCAGGCGGCTGATCTCGGCTGACCTGCCGACCAGCTCGTCGGCCAGGGGAGACAGCATGGGCCGATTATCCCAGCCCGGGCCCCCCTGTCCCGGCGTCGGCGCGAGCGCTGTCAGCGCGAGCGCCGAATGCTAATCGAGCTATATCTTGTCTAGATGCAGGTGGTGCCGTAAGCTGCCGATATATCGTGATCGTATCGCTAAACGTGCGGGAGCTGCGGGATGCCGACAGCTGGTTCGCGGGCCGGGGACTTCGATCCTCGTCTCTTCGATGTGTTCAACTGCCTGGGCGACGTGCTCGACCAGGTGCACCGCGCCGTCGGCGGGATGTCGGCCGTTCATAGCCGGGGCATGCGCGACGGGCCGCGGGACCCGGGTTTCGGAAGGACGAGAGGCCCCAGGCAGCGGGGCGGCGGCTTCGGCGGGTCATCGGGGGGCTGGTGGCCGGGCGCGCCCGGCTCACCAGGATCGCCGCGGGGCCCTAAGGCCAGCCGAGGCGACGTGCGCGCGGCAATCCTCGCCGTGCTGGGGGAAGGCCCGCGCAATGGTTACCAGATCATGTCCGAGATCGAGGAACGCAGCGGCGGCGCCTGGCGGCCCAGCCCCGGCGCGGTCTACCCGGCGCTGTCCCAGCTCGCCGATGAGGGCCTGATCGCGGGTGCGGAGTCCGGCGGCCGGCGCACGTTCAGCCTCACTGACGCAGGCCGCGCGTATGTGGAGCAGAATCCCGGGATGGCTCGCGGCGCCTGGGAATCGGCGGACCGGCAGGAGGCCTGGCAGGTGCCCGGCCTGTTCGCGGTGGCCGCGAGGCTCGGGGGCGGCATCGTCCAGGTGGCCCACGGAGGCACGCCCGAGCAGGTTCACGCCGCGGAACGGCTGCTGGAGCAGACCCGGCGCAGGCTGTACCAGATCCTGGCCGATGATGTGAGCGGCGAGCAGGACGAAGAGTAGAAGGCGAGTAGAGCCATGGATGATAGCTTCCGGACTTCGGACGCAGACCGCGATCGGGTCGCTGCACTGCTACGCGACCATTTCGCGGAGGGCCGCCTCACTCGCGAGGAACTGGATGAGCGGCTGACTGCGACGCTCAACGCCAAGACCTTCGGTGACCTGCGCCGCGTCCTGGCTGACCTGCCCGGGCCCGCGCCGGTACCGCGGCGGGCCAGCCAGATCCCGCCGCGGGCCGCGGCGGCCTGGATAACCGCCCATCGTCGGCCGCGGGTGCTGCCGCTGGCGGCGCTGGCACTGGTTGGCGCGCTGCTGATCCCCGGGGCCGGATGGTTCTTCCTGGCGTTCTTCCAGGTTGTCCTGTTGCTCTGGCTAGCGGCCTGCGTGGCCGGGATCTTCGTGGCGGCCCGGTTCGACCGGCGGATGCGCCGCGACTGGTGGTCTGGCC
The DNA here is from genome assembly GCA_963823635.1 of uncultured Acidobacteriaceae bacterium. Lineage (GTDB taxonomy): Bacteria > Acidobacteriota > Terriglobia > Terriglobales > Acidobacteriaceae > Bog-257. The sequence continues at coordinate 14,403 of CAWGMV010000021.1, forward strand.
ATTACCACTACGACCGCAGGGTTGGCCCGGCGGCTCCACCCACCACCAGTACGGATACTGGCGGTCGTGACCGAGGTCTTTCGGCCCGGGCGCACGGAAAGCCGGGCGCACGGAAAGCCGGGCGCACGGAAAGCCGGGCGCACGGAAATAGGCCGGTCGCCGATCGTCAGCCATGATCCCGGTTGTTAGGGGGTGCGCACGCACCCCTAATCCACCGTGATCATGAAAGTACGCCGTCTGATCGCGACGGGCGGTATGGCGGGCGGCGGGGGTATGGCCCGGCCAGCGGCGGGCGGTATGGCCCGGCCAGCGGCGGGCGGTATGGCCCGGCCAGCGGCGGCTGGGCTTGAAGGCACTGTGGCATCTGCCGCGGCTACTCACTGGACCCTTTCAGAGGACCTTCATAGCAGCGATCAGGTCTTCGTTCAGGCCGAGCGCTGATGCTCGAGAAGTAATCCTGACCTCCTGACAATCCCGCGGAGCCGCGCGGCGCCACCAGCGGCAGTATCGGGAGCGAGCATTAGGGAATCCGATATGAACTGCATACTTGTCGCCGAAGGTAACCCGCTCAGCTTCCGGTTCCTGGCCAGGGGCCTGCAGGCGGCGGGCTATGTCACAGCGCAGGCGACCGACGGTGAGGCGGCGCTGAGGATGGCGGCGTCGGGCCTGTTCGACCTCATGCTGATGGACCTCGGGCTGCCCGGGCGGGACAGCCTTGAGGTGCTGGCTGAACTGCGCCGCCAGCGCAGTCGGCTGCCCGTCATCGTGCTGAGCGCCTGGAACTCGCCCGCGGAGACCGTGGCCGCGCTTGAGGCCGGCGCGGACGACTGCATGAGCAAGCCCTACCAGTTCGCCGAGCTGCTCGCCCGGGTCCGGGCCAGGCTGCGGCGACGGCCCGCGCGTGCGGCGGCCGGATGAGCTGCCCGGCCTCCATCCAGCTCGGGCCGAGGGCCGGCAATGGGCGCCTGGAGTTCGACCAGGCTAGGCCCGAGATCGCCTGAAGGGCCGAGATAGAGCTCCCGGTGGTAGCCGACCGGCCGGTACCTGTGGTCCTCGATCCAGCCGGCCAGGATCAGCAGGCTCTGGGTGAGATCGCCGGTGGTGCCGCGATGGATGATCGTGGCTGCGCGGCGGATCGGGGTGAGGTTGACGATCGCGAAACCACGACCCGGACGCGAGTAGCCCGAGATGGGTAGCGCCGCATGCACGATCACTTCATCGCTGGGCTCGGCGGGATCCTCGTAGTACGCAATGGCGGGACTGGCGGCCTGCCGGACACCGGCGGCGGCCAGCCGGCGGGATAGCTCCGGGTAGAGCAGCTGAAGGGTCGGCTCGATGTCCTGGCGGCCGTAGCTGTCGACGCTGGCGGTCAGTTCCGCGACGCGCAGCGGGCCGACTTCCTTGACGATCACATGCTCGCTGCTCAGGGTATTCCTCGCGATTCGCTGGGTTCCGGGGGGGCCGACTTGCGTCAGCGGCATCAGGACGCCGGGCTGAGCCCGGCGGTAGTTCTGGGTCGGGCGGTTCGTGACTGGTAAGTTATTTTTACAGGTCACGCATGACTAGTCAAGCCGTTTGAGTGGTCACATCCCCGCAGGTGAGCGGTGCGCGGGCCGACCGGAGTGCGCCTGATATTTGACGTCATGCCGGGCTGCGCCCCTGCCGCAGCGATGAGGACCCGCCAGGACGGCGGTATCTGCGCGCGGGCCCGACGGTGATGACCGGGTTGGCCTAGTGGACTGACCCGGTAGGAAGCTGCCAGTGCTGCCAGCCAGGGTGGACCGCGAAGTAGCGTGACGGGCCGGGGGGCCGGGCGGCCAGGCGCTCTCGCGGGCAGAGGGCCGTGGCCGGGACGGGTTCCCACCAGGGCTCGCGGCGCAGCAGGCGGCTGAAGAGCTCCTGCTGGCCGCCCGCGGGGCCGAGCACGAGCTGGGCGGGGGCCTGCTGATCGGCTCGCTGCCATCGGAAATCCCCGGACAGCCGCAGCGACGTGCCGCGATTCGGCAGCGCGGCGTGCGAGGTAAGGCAGTGGAACACCAGAACGTCCTGCGCCCGGTAGTCCGTGGTGGCCCAGCCGCGCTCATGCGGGCCGAGCAGCCGGGGACGCTCCGGTGGCCCGAGATGACTTCCGGGACGTACCGCCAGGCCGCCCAGCCCGACCGGTATGTCCATCAGCGGCACCCAGGTCGTCAGCATGTCCTGAACCCCGGTCACCGCATAGTCCTGGTGGACAAACCGCCCGCGTGTCAGGCCAGGCGGTCGCTCAGGGTAGACGGCGCGCAGGACCTTCACCGGGTAGGAGAAGGCCCGCGGGCCCAGGATCATCCTGATCAGGCGGCGCTGCTCCGCCAGGTACGGGATCCGGTTGAAGGCCGGGCTGGCCAGGGCCGCGCGGAACGCCGGATCGGCGAGCGCCGCACGGAAATCGAGCGCGCGCCGGTCAGCCGATCCGGTCCCGCCTGCCGACACCCAGCCGCCCCGCCGGAGCTCAGCGAGCACGCTGTCCGCCGCCGCCTGTATCTGCGTGGCTGGCAGCAGGCCGCGGAAGAACAGGTAACCGTCTTCGGCGAGCCGCCGGCGCAGCGCGGCCGGATCATTCCGGAGGGCACTGGCGTCCACTAGCTCCTCCACGGATCCACGATAGGTCAGGCACAATAAGGTCGCGGCTCGCGATGTCCGTGACCCGGCCTGGATCCGGAGGCGCTGGCGGCGCCTCGGCCGCATTGCCCTCCTGAGGCTCCCGGCTGCGCGCTGCGACCTTCGGTCCCATCTCGGGGATTCAGGTTAACGGGAGCTGCGGGCCAGCCGCCGGACTCGGCAGTTAGCCGACCTCCTACGGCCCGCTAAGGTGGTCGCGGGCCAGCAGGGCTCCGCAGGGCGGAGGCAGTAATGAGCGGGACCACCGGCGGCGCCAACGGAACCTCAGGCAACGGCGAGCCTCCTGCGGGAATCGGCGAGCCTCCTGCGGGAATCGGAGAGCGTCCTGCGGGAATCGGAGAGCGGCCTGCGGGAATCGGAGAGCCTCCTGCGGGAATCGGAGAGCGGCCTGCGGGAATCGGAGAGCCTCCTGCGGGAATCGGAGAGCCTCCTGCGAGTGTCGGAGAGCCGACTGCGGGCGCCGGAGAGCCTGTCGCGGGCATCAGGGCGTCGGACGCCGAGCGCGATGCGACAGTCGAGCGGCTGACGGCGGCCACCGGGGAGGGGCGGCTGACTCTGGAGGAGTTCAGCCAGCGGATGGATCGCGCCACGTCGGCCAGGACCCGCGCTGAACTCGACCGCCTGGTGGCCGATCTCCCCGCGGACACCGGCACGGCCCCGACCGCGGTCGCCGAGCGTGACACTGGCGGCCCGTCCTGGCACGTGTCACCAATCGGCGGGCTGAGAGCGACCGGGCCGTGGCGGATGGATCGCCATGTCGTCGTGATCAGCATCGTCGGCGGGACCCGGCTTGACCTGAGCGAGGCCGAGCTGGCCGCCCCGGAGGTGACCCTGACCAAGGTGTCGCTGGTGGGAGGAGTCCGGGTCAGGGTTCCTACCGGGATCCGGGTCGAGGTGTCGGGCTTCAGCCTGATCGGCGGCACCAGGGTGGAAGCCGGGCCAGAGCCGGGACCCGGGGCGCCGACCGTGCACATCCGCGCGTTCTCTCTGGTCGGCGGGGTCCGTATCCGTCGCAGCGGGTCGGACCCGTCGGCATGGGCGGATCAGCAATCCCACCGGCGGTCGCGGCGCGATAGACCGGCGCGCTTCTGACGTCCGGTCGCGGCGGGCAGGCCGACGCGCTTCTGACGTCCAGGCCAGTATCGCTAATATGACAGCACTGTTGTATTAAGCGGCTGCCGTCGAGCGCGGCGCCGTCCACTCTGCTGGCTTCTACGCCGCAGCCAGGACGAGGAGACGTCATGCCCGCCCGCTATCCGGAGATTGAGCCATCCGACCAGGGCATGCTCGATGTCGGCGACGGCGACCTTATGTACTGGGAGACTTGCGGCAGCCCGGACGGCAAGCCCGCGGTGGTTCTGCACGGCGGGCCCGGCTCCGGCTGCACGGCGGGGATGCGCAGGTCGGGTTCGACCCAGCTGGCTACCGGATCGTGCTCTTTGACCAGCGCCGGCTGCGGGCGGAGCAGGCCGCATGCCAGCGACCCGGCGGTGAGCCTGGCTGCCAACACCACCGCGCACCTGATCGCCGACATCGAGCGGCTGCGCAGGCACCTGGAAATCGAGCGCTGGCTGGTCTTCGGCGGTTCCTGGGGCTGCGTCCTGGGGCTCGCCTACGCCGAGCGGCACCCAGAGCAGGTCACCGAGATGGTGCTGACCGGCCTGGCCACCGGTCGGCAGGCCGAGGTCGAGCTGCTCAGCCCGGGGGCTCGGGCGGCTGTTCCCCGTCGACTGGGCCCGGTTCCGCGATGGCGTCCCCGAGCAAGATCGCGGTGGCAGGCTGGCCGCAGCCTATGCCCCGCGGCTGGCCGATCCCGATCCGGAGGTGCGCGCCGCCGCCGCGCGGAGCTGGTGCGGCTGGGAGGAGACGGTCGTGCCGACATCCCCGCGGCCGGATCCCCGGTATGGACAGGCTGAGTTCCGGATCGGCTTCGCCCGCCTGGTCACTCATATGGAGCAACACCGCCATTTCCTCGACGACGGCGTTCTGCTGCGCGAGGCGGACCGCCTGGCGGGCATCCCGGCCACGCTCGTGCAGGGCAGCCTGGACCTGGCCAACCTGCTTGGCACTCCCTGGCTGCTCGCCAGCGCCTGGCCAGGCAGCGAGCTGATGCTTATCGACGAGACCGGCCACGGTGGCAGCCCGGCCATGTCATCGGCACTGGTCGCCGCCACTGATCGCCTCGCCAGGCGCACCTAGCGGCCGGGCTGCCCGCCCGGTCGCGTAGCGGCGCACGGCGCAACGTGCTCCGTCAGGCCGCCGCCCGGGCCGGCCGGTTCAAGATCAACAGTGCTGTTATAATTTGTGCATGGCCGATCTCAACAACCCAGGTGCGCTCACTGGCCTGGGCACTTCAGCTTCGGCATGCGCTCTGAGCTCATGGACGGTGATGTGGCGGCCGTGCTCGCCGACCTCGGCCTGGCCGACTACCGGCCGCGGTTCAGCCCGATCGTGCTAATGGCTCGCTGGTGGTGCTCGAGCGCCCGTCCCCGATCGGCGACCTGGCCCGCGCCGTCTCGGTCACACACTCGGCAGCGAGCCAGACCGTGACGCAGATGAGCAGGCTCGGCCTGGTCACGCTCCAGCCTGGTGCGGCACGGCAGGCAGCGTCGTCCACCTGACCGCTAAGGCCAGGGCGATGCTGCCGGCGCTGGACGCCGAGTGGGCCGCCACCAGCTCGGCCGCCGCCGAGCTGGACGCCGAGCTGCCCTTCCCGCTGAGCGAGCTGGTGCCTGCCCTCGTGGCCGCGCTCGAGCGGCGGCCGATGCGCCAGCGCATCGTCGAGTCCGAGTGGGCGCGCGAACACCCGGCGTTCACCGCCGCGCTGGACACCGGGCCCTCAGCGACGGGGCGGCTCGATCGGCGTGAGGCCGCCTGGTATCGCGGCCGGCTGGGTGAACCTTAACCCGGACCAGAGCTGAGCAAGATGTAGCACGGGTAGCCGGCAAAGCTCAGGGTTATCTGCCGCGCGTTCTTGACGCAGGAGGAAGTCCTCCGCCTCCGGTGCCTGGAGGGTCGACGTCACGAGTGCCTGGGTGCGCGGCAGGACGCTTTCTCGAAGGTGGCCAGGAAGGCCAGGCGCTGCTGCTGCGTCAGCACCATCGTGTACGGCTCCAGCGGGATGGGCGCCGGATTCAGGTCAGCCACGAAGTAGACAAGCCCAGGGTATACGCGGGGAAAACCAGCGACGTACGTGACGCGATTGCCGATGATCGCATGGATACTGTCCATCAGCTGGATGAAAGCCGGCATCGACTCCGTCGTGTTCTGGCCGCGAGTTCGCCGCCGAGGGCCCAGTACGACCCGCTCGCCGGCTATGGTCGCTGGCGGTGCGGGAGCGGGCTGGCCGCGAGTTGCTGACGATCGAGGTAGGGCGCCTCCAATCGGGCCCACACACCTGACCATGCATAGGACCTGTACGGCAAGAGCACGAACGCGGCGACGACCACCGCGGCTCCGGCGAGGATGAGCGTGGCGGGTCGGCGAGCACCGACCAGCCGCGGGAGCCCGGTAGCCACCACGACCACGAGCGCGGGCAGCGCCAGCAGCAGCCCGGACAGGTGTTCGGCGTCCGACCGAAGGAGCGCGCCCTCGTAGAGCACGATCGTCGCCACCAGCGTTGCGACCAGCAGGATCCTGTCATGCGACCAGTCGAAGGCGATCCGGAACGGGCGGAATCTCTTGGAAAAGGATATTCGAGGTTACCGGGGGAGGGCTTCCCAGTTGATCGACTCCTGTATCGCCTTCAGCAGTTGTTGCATTCCGATTCCCTCTTTGGCGCTCGTCTCGACATACCGATGAAATCCCAAGATCGAGAAGAAGAGCACCGATCCGGGCCGCACTTACAGCTATCGTGCCTCTGTCTATACGGGCGGCGACCAGCAACCTGACCGGAGCAGGTGAGGAGCTGAGTCCAAACTGGCTGCAGTGTAATAGCACTCGGTTCCAGTGCCTTACGCCGGAAAAAGGATCGGATTCATTCCGTGAATCGAAGACGATAACGGCGACCGTAACATCCTCTAAATGGAGCTGGTGTATCAGCCTGTATCCGGGTTGGCCAGCCAAATCCCATAACACGATTTCCCGAAATTCGTTAGTCGCATCCGATAGCCTCACTTTCCTGCTACTGAGTACGCTGATCTGGCGCGCATGCGTAGATTCCGTTGCTACAAATGGATGGCCAGTAAGCACAAGGTGAAGTCCAGACTTCCCGACACTTGTATCCCCGACCAAAGCCACTTTTGCGTTTTTGTAATAGACGGATTTGATGAGCGGTTTAGCCCTATAAAGCCGTGCGCGGTCGAAGCTCCAGAGGCGAACCCGTTTGTCTGCCAAAGCGCAACTCGCTAACAGTGGAGCCTTTGGCGAAAAGGAAAGGCCCGTATAGAGATACCAGCCTTGAGTTTCCCGAACAATGCCGCAGACTGTCCATGTGTCGGTGCGCCAAATCAACAGGCGCTGGTCTTCGACCCCTTTTCTTGTTGTTGTTCCGGATAATCCGGCTCGCGAGGCCAAGAAGGCACCGTCCTGGGAAAATGCAAGCGCCCTTGGTCGGGCAGTATGACCTTCAAGAACGTTGGCTAGCTTGCCAGAAGCAGCGTCCCACACGCATACATCCCGACCCTGTGCCGAGACGATTCGCGACCCATCTGGGGACCAAGCCAGCCCGTCCGTGTAGGTGATAGGTAGGCGGTGTGCCATTGATTCGTCCCCAATGTTGTAGATGCAAAGCGAATTGCCATATGACGTGGTCGCAACGCGAGATCCGTCCGGCGACCATCTGATATTGATCACATCTCCAGCATCGCGCAATGATAGAATCCGCTCGCAGGACCTCCAATTCCAGAGCGAGAGTCCCGATTCCTCACCAGTTGCAAATTGTTCACCATTGGGTGACCAATCCAGCGCCCTGACGGTGTCCCGGTTTGTGGCCCGCTCAACAGGCACTCCTTCATTCTCTTCTTTCCAACGCTCCTGCCTGGCGTTACATTCATCCTTGGACCGTACGTCGACGGTCTTCATGAGTTCGCCTGTTGTACCGTCCCAAAACCTGATGAAACAGTCGTCATGTGTTGATGCGATCACGCGTCCGTCGGGGGACCACCTCGCGGAGTAAACGTGATAGACGGGAATTTGCATCTCAAAGAGCAGTTCTCCAGTTCCAACGTCGTGCACACGAACGTGCCCGCGCTGAGACGCGACCGCCAGTTTGGAGCCATCAGGAGAAAACTCAATTCGAGACACCCATGTGCCGGTGCCTGCGATTGTGCGCAAAAGCTGGAGGCCTGCCGTTTTCGCTAGCGAGGGTGTACGCGTCAGTTTCTTCGTAGCCATAGACCCTACCTAAGATTGGGGTGAGCTGCCGGATGACCATCATACGCGGTTGCTGCCAGTAGCCTGCGGTTTTTCGCTTTGAAGGGGCACGGCTGACCGGGGCCCTTGGCTCGCGCCCGGTGTTTTCGGGGTCCCCGGCGGACCCAACACTTGCGTCTGCTGGGGTGACTTGGCGCGAGTTGGGGTATTTCAGCCGTGCCATAAGCCGATGTCACGATGATGGCTTTAGCACTGAGGGACTTCGGTGTTCGGACGAAGTGCGAGATTCCCTCAGGGGCTGAAGCCAGCTCTCAACGCCCCGTAACGGCAGGGCTGAAGCCGTGCCCCTTCAAGGCGATATGGCTTGATGAATAATCCAGGTGAAGAGTCTGTTACGAAACTCGTGTCGCCGCCCTGCGGCTTGTGATTATGTCCCACTAAAAACGGGGGCTGACGCCCCCGCCTAACTTCATGTCGCCGCTTTGCGGCTCGTTTCATCGCCTATTCCGATGTCTTGTTCCAGCGACCAATTCTCCACTGCAGCTTCGTACAGCCGCTGAAGCGCCGCCCTACCCAGACTAAAGTTGTCTAAGGCAACAGAACGGTGTCAACAACGTGAATCACGCCATTGGACTGGAGAACATTGGCGATGGTCACGGTGGAAATGTCACCCTTCTCGTCAGTCAGGATGATTTGATTGCCTTGCATCGAAGCCGTCAAGGTCTCGCCGTTGACGGTCTTCAGCATGGCCTTTCCTCCGCCGTCCCTGATCTGCCTGGCCAGGTCATTCGAGCTGATTCTTCCCGGAACAACATGGTAGGTCAGGACCTTGACTAGTTGGTCTTTGTTCTCAGGCTTCAGCAGCATCTCGACCGTACCCGCCGGCAGTTTGTTGAAGGCTTCGTTGGTTGGGGCAAACACCGTGAAGGGTCCGGGGCTCTCCAAAGTGTCCACCAATCCCGCAGCCTTAACGGCGGCGACCAGGGTGGTGTGGTCTTTGGAGTTAACTGCGTTTTCCACGATGTTCTTAGTGGGATACATGGCGGCTCCGCCCACCATCGGGTCGGAAGCGGCCACTGCGGTCAGAGCTACTGCCAAGGCGAACAGCACAACCAAAATGTTTTTCTTCATCTCTCCTCATCCCTTCGAGCGCGTTGGGTTTGATTTCGATCGCTCAGTGTAGGTACGTGACGGGGGCAGAAACGGATTGCTGGGATGGTTAGCTCGCCCGTCGAGCGGGGAGAGCTTGACATCACTGACGCATTCCACCGTTCGATTGATTGTCTGGAGTGCACGGAATCGTGGCTGTTCCCTTGCCGACTGCAGTTGCTGTTCAGGCGCTGTTAATATGGGATTGGTGTTGAGCGCTGCGCCTGAACGATGCCGGGATGGAAATCCTTGCTAAACTTAACCAAAGCTGTGACAACTCAGCAGGCGAAACGGGGTTAACGTCGAGAGTGGAGATGAATCATACCGAGACAAGATCGTCCTTATCAGCCAGGATTCGTTTGGTGCTGTCCGCCGGCGTCGCCCTTCTCCTCTGCGTGAGTTGGGGCTGCTCAGGCTTTTTTATTAACCCTTCACTAAGTTCGATTTACATCACCCCCGCTTCGGCGACGATCGCGACGACCAATACGGTCCAGCTAACCGCAACCGGCATCTACTCTGACGGAAGCCAGAACAAGATTCAGGGAGCGAATGTCGGCTGGACGAGTTCGGAGACCAACATAGCGACGGTCACCTCGCCCGGCGGCCTGGTCACCGGGGTCGCCACCGGCACTGCAACGATCACTGCCAGCTCGCAAGGTGTGACCTCAACCGCCTCAATTACCGTTACCCCCACAAATATAACAACGCTGTCCATTACTACGACGCAGGGCAGCACCAGTGGCCAGTCCACGGCTACGATTTCCGGGGCGCCGGCAACGCTGCAGTTTTATGCCTACGGGAACTCGTTGAGCAGCAATGACTTAACACAGGCCGTAACCTGGACGTCGTCGAACACGGGCGTGGCTACGATCAGCAGCGGTCTCAGCAGTGGCAACGGGTTGGCGACGAGCGTGGCGGCAGGGACCACCAACATTACCGCGACCATCACCAACACCAGCAATAACACCCTCATTACCAGCAACACGATCGTGCTAACGGTGCAATAAAGGTTTTGTTCCACGTGGAACGCGAACGCGAGTTCGCGTTCGCGTTTCTGCGCATGCCAGCGCAAGCAGCCGCGACCCAAAATCGCCCATTGCGATATCCGGTTTCGATTCCCAGCTTCCTCAGCCAGTCGATCCTGACTGCAGCGCGCGTGTACTGCTATGGCACGCGATAAGCTATTCTCTCCGGGCGTGGCCAAGGTGACGGACCACGCAGGATAGAAAGCACTAATGCCACCGCGAACTCAAAGCCGCTCGCCCTACATCGAATTTGCCAAGCTTCATACTGACGCCGAGTACAATCTGGCGGCCAGCGGTATCGCGAGCTATCCCCTGGCGGAGCTGCCGGTGGGGCTCGAAGACCTGGAGATTAACGGAAACGATACTTACGGCTACGCGCCATTGAACGAGCGTCTCGCCCGCTTGAACGCGGTGCCGCCGGAATGTGTTGTGGCGGCCGCTGGAACTTCGATGGCCAATCATCTGGCGATGGCGGCGACAGTGGAGCCGGGCGACGACGTGTTGATTGAGCATCCGACCTATGAGGCTGTGGTGAGCGTAGCGCAGTACCTGGGTGCAAATGTCCGTTATTTTGAACGGCGGATGGAAGATGGGTTTCGTATCGATCCGCACGAGGTCGAACGGCAGATGACGCCGCGCACCAAGCTCATCGTCATCACCAATCTGCACAACCCGACGGGAGCATTCGTCGATGAACCTGCGCTGCGCGCGCTGGGTGACATCGCGAAACATGCCGGCGCGCGCGTGCTGGTGGATGAAGTGTATCTGGAGACGCTCTATGAGCACCGGCCGCGACCGGCACTTCATCTCGGCGAGCAGTTCCTGGTCACCAGTAGCCTCAGCAAAGCCTATGGCCTGAGTGGTCTGCGCTGTGGCTGGGTACTCGCCGCTCCAGAGTTGGCAGAGCGGATGTGGCACATCAACAATCTCTACGGGGTGAACGCTGCGCATGTAGCGGAACGCGTGAGTGTAATCGCGCTAGACAACCTGGAACGAGTGACCGAGCGCGGGAAGATGATGCTGAAGAAGAATCGGCAAGCGCTCAATACGTTTCTCGCCTCGCGCAGCGATCTCGAATACCACCGGCCAGAATTCGGGACTATTATCTTTCTCAAACCCTCCCGCGGTCGTAGCGATGAGCTTTACCGGCTGTTGTCGGGAAAATACGAGACCTCTGTGGCGCCGGGAAGCTACTTCTATATGCCGGACGGTTTTCGCGTGGGAATCGGCGGAGATCCGGAGATGACGCGTGAGGGACTGAATCGGCTGGGGCTGGCATTGGACGAACTCAGAGACTGGCGCTGACCCAACAGGAACCAGAGCGGCAATTCCTGCAGGAGCGGATTCGCCAATTAAGATAAAAAAGACTCGTCAGAAGCCGATGCGGATATTGAGATGGCCAGGCGCAAAGCGTAATTCTGACGGGCGGAAGAAGAAAAATTTCTTGGACGATCTGTCGAATTGCGGTCCGGCCATTCGTCTATACCGTGAAGGCAGGGCAATTGGCCCCCCGAAGACAGAGAAGAACCCGAAAACAAGCCACCCAACCATCGCTCAACCCAAAGGAGATTCCGCAATGCGATTCATGGTCATCGTCAAATCAACCCCGGAGGCAGAAAAAGAGGGCGCCCTCCCCGATCCACAGCTCTTGCTCGAGATGGGCAAGTACAACGAAGAGCTCATGAAGGCTGGCGTCCTGCTCGCCCTCGATGGCCTCCATCCCAGCTCCAAAGGCGCACGCGTCAAATTCTCCGGCAAGTCTCGTACCGTCATCGACGGCCCCTTCACCGAGGCCAAGGAGCTCATCGCTGGCTTCTGGATCTTGCAGGTCAAGTCCCTCGAAGAGGCCATCGAGTGGGTCAAGCGTTGCCCCAACTGCGGCCCTGGCGACGACGAAGTCGAAATCCGCCAGATCTTTGAGATGGAAGGCTTCGCACCCATCCTGACCGAAGAGCAGATCCAGCACAAAGTAGCGAAACGGGCTGAGCTGCCGAATCAGACCGCCAACAAATAGCCGCTCTTGCCCGGTGCCCCAGGTTCGCCCTTCTGTTGGGCTAACCTTGGGATCACTGCACACGACCTTCCTCTGCCCAGGTTAGCGTCCAAAAGAAGGACGCGAACCTGGGGCACCATGCTCTTGCAAAAACGCAAGGAGGGGGAACCCTCAGTGGGAATCGTGCACGCAAAGACCGTTAAAGGTTGGCCACCCGCCCGCCAAAAATTCTCGCGAAGTATCCTCGTTGAAGACCTGAACCCAATAGGTTTTTTCACGCTCCGTCATCTATCTATGTCCATCAGCATACGCAGAAATTTCTCGGCGTCCGCAACATTGACTGCTTCTCGGAACTGACGGTCGAAAATTGAAGACAAATCTCCAGTGAGCTGTGTTACTCCCCGAGAATTTCGGCCCGCCCAATGAAATTGTATCCGTGTGGCTTTAAGAATGGTGTCGTCAAGCAGTGAAACTAGCCGTGTCTTCGTGACCTGGCTCGCCAAGTCAATTCCGATGAAGAAGAACGACAGGGTTTTATTCCCTCCGGCAAGCGTCTCCAAGAACTTGTCAACGTTATACGCTTTCGGGCTAGATGCGAGATTGACCAGTTTTGTCTTTACATCCACCAGCAATTGAATATTGCCGGGTAGGTTGAACACAAGGTCATGAATGCCGTGAACATTCCCGGTACGAGTGATGATCTGCTCGATGGCATTTCCACGTTCGTTGATATTGTCAATCGTCGCAGCTTGCAATATGGCCTTGTGCTGCTCTGCGACCAACTGACCGAGAGCTCCTTCGATTCGAAGGTAATCTGCGGTGCCGGAGATTCTGTTCGCGAGAGTTCCCGCCGCCAGAATATTCTTAGTTTGTTCCGCGGAGGGATTAAAGCGAACACCCGTTGGGACGATGGCTGTGGTCGCTTCAACAAGTCTCAATAAGTTCTCGTCCCAGGTAAATTCACCATGAATCGCAAACAGCTTGCCGAAATTTCCGGGGCAGTTGCGTAGTCCCTCGAATTCCCTCAGGATGTCGTGCCCGAGAAAACTACCTTTCACATTGTCAACGCGGAGTCGATGGGAACTATGACTGATCTTTCTCAAGAAACTTGAATTGGCGAGCAAGAACTCAACCTTCCCTGGCCGGACTATGCAGACGATGAATGGAGCTTTGTCATAACTCGTCAATGCGGACAGCGAAAGGACAGTGTTTGAAAATGATGATCTCTTGGCAGTTGAGAAGCGAATCGAAAATTCCGGGCAGTGATAAACCTTGCGGGAGAGCTTCAGGTCGAACGCCTTCGCGGTAGCTAACGCAATCTGGTCTTTAGAGTAGGCGGGGTTCTCCTCTTTAAGTTTCTGGATGAACCGAATTACCTCCGAGATCGAGCGAGATTTGGCTCCGTCCATTGGCGTCGTCGGTTCGTTCTTCGGGCTGTACGCCTAAAGTGTTGCGCTCCCAGAACACGCCACCAGCCAAGCCTTGTATCCTGCTGTCAGATTCGGCCAGTTCAAGCCGCCGCTCAGCAAGCAAGCAGTACTCCTCATTCGCATCGATGCCGAGGTATTTACGACCCAATTTCTTGGCGACGACCGAGCTTGTGCCGCTTCCTAGGAACGGGTCCAATATGAAATCATTTGGCGTTGAGCTGGCAAGCATAATTTTCGCAATTAACTTTTCGCTCTTTTGAGTCGGATGATCAGTGTTCTCCGGCATTGACCAGAACGGCACGGTGATGTCCGTCCATATATTCGAAGGGTGTGTATCGCGGAAGTCCCCATTATCGGTGCTGTTCCAGTCTTTTGGCGAGCCGTCTGCGTTGCGGTAGGGTGCGATAACCTTCCGCCTGAGCTTCACTGCGTCAACATTGAACACGTAATCGTCTGAGGCCGTGCAAAACCAGACGTCCTCACTTGAGTTTTTCCAGTTGGTTTTCGCACCCCGCCCCTTCTCGCGCTCCCAAGTAATGCGATTCCTGACCACAAAATGCTTGGCAGCCGCCTGATAGATCGAGACGGAAGAAAGCCATTCACCACAAATGTAAACCGATGCAGTTTGCTTCAGCAGAGGTTTCAACTGAACGAACAGAGCTTCCAGCCACGAAGTGTATTCGTCGACGGCTCGTTTTGAGAATTTGACGCCGTGGAAATCCTTCGACAGATTGTATGGTGGGTCTAGTATGAGAAGGTCAACAAAAGCCTTGGGAAGTGACTGAGCAATCTGAAAGCAATCCCCATGAATCGTGCCGCACGGTGGTGCCGTTTCACTGATGGTCTCGGGAGACAGTAGTTTCGGGTGTAGTCTTGTCCGATCCGCGGCGCTCAAGAAGACGGTACGATTTCTTCCAGCACGTTCCTTTAGTTCGGGCCTGTGCAAACAGGCTACCGCTTCCGCCATGATGACCTCTTGATCAGAGTGAATTGCCTTCCGCAACAATTTTGGCATATGCTGGGCCAACCATAAATGGTATCGTTGGCGAAAGTAAAGCGAAACTTCTCCGTGGCTGGGAGTTAATGGCTGGTGCGTTCCCGAAAGGGTAACACAAGCGTTGCGTTCAAGGACGGGAAAACTGGGGCAGACGGAACGTTCCCCAGTTTTTCGACGAGCGCAGATTGGTGAACGTCCGGTCTGTCCCTAGTTTCCCCCGAGATAAAAAAATGGAGCAGCTGTCGATTTTCGGTCTCCCGAACGACTATCTGATAACAGGGCCCGGACTGCAATTACTTCAGCCAGTGGATTTTGATTTCCCGCTCAAGCGGCCTGAATTCTGGGTCGCCGGTCACGAGTTCAGCCTTCTTTTCTTTGGCCAGCGCGGCGGCGAAAGCATCGGCCAAACTCAACTTGAAACGTGCTTTGAAATCTGCGGCAGTGTCGGCCAACGCGCGGGTTGTGGAATGAAAATCAATGGGCAGGCCCTCCAGGACCTTTGCGGCTTCCGCCCAGGCTGCGAGGCCGTCTTTTTTCACAATCGAGTACTTCACCTCGGCGTAGTTCACATCGGTCATGTGGAGCGGGCTGTCTCTTTTGCCGGCGGAGACGAGCAGTTGCTCCACCGCTTCCGCGCCCGCTTCGTCGCGGAAGTAGGCGATGAGCGCGAAGCTGTCGAGCACCTTAGCCGGCATGGCGCTCTTCTAGCGCGCGTTCCCGTCTATTGTGCTCGGCCCAATCCTCGGTCAGTGACCCGTGTCCCGACGCGCGCTTGAGGATGCCGCGCCCGCGTCTGATGAGTGCCGCAGTCACCGGTTTGAGGAGGATACCCTCCGGCGTCGCTTGAACCACTGCTTTGGTTCCGTCCTCGATCTCGAATTGCTTGCGAAGGCGAAGCGGGATGACGACTTGCCCTTTTGTCGTAAACCATACGGTTTCGAGTTTTTCTGTCATACTCATGACAGATAGTATTACACATAAGAAGTAGTCCGTCAATATGAATAAAGTCAGATTAATAGCGGTCAGAAGGAAACCTGCGGTTGAGTCTTAACGCCGGGTGCCCCACTCATCTGCGGTTTTCGGATGAGTGGGCGCCTCGAGTCACAACCATCTCGTACCTTCCTCACAGACACCGATCGACATCTCCGCTAACCTCGATTCATGACTCAAGGCTTGGAGCGCTGGTACGGCGGGCAGGACCTCCACTTCATCACCTGCAGCTGCTATCACCGCCAGGCCGAGCTTGGAAGTCCCCAGCGGCGCGACCTTTTCCTGCGCGTGTTGGAGCACGCCCGGCTGAGGTACCGTTTCGTGGTCATCGGGTACGTCGTTATGCCCGAGCACTTTCACCTCCTCATCACCGAGCCGGATGTTGGGGACCCGTCGGTCGTGATGAAGGTGATCAAGGAACGCTTCACCAAGCTGCTACGCCGTCAACCCACTCATCCGAACCCCGCGGATGAGTGGGGCACCCGGCACACGACCTTCCTCTGCCCAGGTTAACGTCCAAAAGAAGGACCCGAACCTGGGGCACCATGCTTCGCGCACCTTGACAAGCGTGGAATTCCGCGGTCGGCAAAACTTAGTCCATTACTCGGGCGGGAGACCCTCAACGATAAATATGCGGCTTTTCGCTGCGCCTTGCCGCAGCGGCCGGATCGCCGCGTAGGCCGGCGAGTCGTACCACTCACGGGCTTTCTCCACGCTGTCGAAAGCGATCATCACGATCCCGCCCTTGGGCGGCTCCCCCTCGAGAGCCTGGATATTGTGGCCGAGAATGACATAGTGATAATTGAACGGCGCCAGCGTCTCCGGCACCTTTGCCCCATATTTCTGCATGGTGACGAGGTCGTTTACCTCGACCTCCGCGATCACATAGCCCGGCGCCGTTTTGGCTTGCTGCGCGTGAATCGCCTCACCGCCGGCAACCCCGATCAAGACTCCAGCCAGAACCCCCACCAGAACTTTCCGGTTCGTTTTCATAGATTCTCCTCTGAGGAGTAGAGTAGGTGGGGCATGGGGTCGCGTCAAGAACGCACAATTTCGTGACACTACCCGATTGGATACTGGGAGAATGCCCTACGCGAGGAAAAACCGGGGACAGAAGGAACGTTCCCCGCTTTTCCTAACGAGTGGAGATTGGTCAACGTCGAGTCTGTCCATAAGAGGGTCAGGACAATCAAATGAGAAATGTAATCTTCGCCATCAACATCACCCTGGATGGCTGCTGCGATCACACCAAATTCAATCCCGATGACGAAATACTTGAATACTTCACCGGCCTCATGCAGGAGGTTGACCTGCAAGTCTTCGGTCGCAAGACCTATCACTTGATGGTTCCTTATTGGCCAGAGGTCGCCAAGGACCAGTCCGCGTCCAAAGCGGACAAGGAATTTGCTCGAGCCTTTGATTCCGTCAACAAACTGGTTTTCTCACGATCCTTAGACAGCGTCGAAGCCGGGAATACGCGAATTGTCCGCACGAATCTTCGCGACGAAATACTTAAATTGAAACAGGAACAAGGCAAGAATATTTTAGTCGGTGGAGTAGATGTTCCTTCACAACTGATAGAGCTTGGCCTGGTCGATGAGTATCGTTTTGTCGTTTCGCCAATCATTGCAGGCGAAGGTAGACGGTTATTGGAAGGTGTTAGCCTGCACGACAGGTTGCAATTAAAACTTGTTGAGTCAAAGTCTTTTAAATCAGGATGTGTCGCGCTTCGTTACTTGAAACAGTGACAAAAAAATCTGCGACAGCTGTGCTGCTGGCTCCCACCCAAAGACGAAGAACGAGGAGAGAACAACGAAATACATCTGTCTGGGATACCTCGAGCCAGGAAAATTCGAAGGGGATCGTGGTCGCGCTGGCCTGCTGGCGATCCTGTTTTTTAGCTGGCTTGGTCTGGCTGCCGCTGGTGCGCGGACTGCTTCACGGCATCAACGCAGGAATGTGCCATAAACGTGACCTGAAAAAGGTTTCACAATGTTGCCGAGGGATGAGGTGTACAATTGGTGCGTTCCTTGAGCCCACAAGGTTGATTCTGAGTCCACTTCCGCCCGGCGCAAGTATTCGCGTCGTACGCGACTTATTCCCTTCTTGACGAACCACAGAGGTAGATTCTGATGACAAATACTTACTCGCACTATAGCCGCAGCTTCGGTCCGGCGGCACTCGTTCTCACTTTGATTTGCAGCCTGTGCGTGTTCGCGACCATTCCAGCCAGCGCACAGAGTCTGTTTCGCCAGCTCAGCCAGGACAGCTTTACCAATGGAAGCAGCCAGCATATGACCGAGGTCGAACCTGGAGCCTTCGCCTACGGCCCGACTATCGTGGCCGCGTTTCAGGTTGGCCGGATCTATGGCGGCGGCAGCGCCGACATCGGCTTTGCTACCTCGACCAACGCCGGTATTTCCTGGACCAATGGATATTTGCCTGGCCTCACGCAGTGGTACGAGGGAGGTAGCAACTCTGCCGCCAGCGACGCATCCGTTGCTTATGACTTAAAACATAATGAGTGGCTAATCTCCACCTTGCCGCTCGGCAGTAACAACCTGGTGGCCGTCAGTCGCTCCAGCGATGCCCTGCATTGGGGCAACCCGATTTACGTCACCAATAGCATCAACTCCGACAAGGACTGGATTAACTGTGACAACACTCCTACCAGCCCCTATTACGGGAATTGCTACGTGGAGTTTGACAGTCCGGCTGACGGCGATCTTATATTCATGAGCACCTCTAGCGATGGAGGATTAACTTGGGGTACCCCGCTAAACACCGCGGCCGGCGATTACGGACTCGGCGGTAACATCGTGGTGCAGCCGAACGGAACCGTGGTCGTAGGCTACTCCGACTTCAACGGCGGAATGTCAGCGTTCACCTCCACCAATGGCGGCAAGAGCTGGAACGCGGCAGGTAGCATTTCCAGCGCTCCCATGCATGGTCTGGCGGGTGGATTGCGCAGCTTTGGGCTGCCTTCCACGGCCATTGACAGCGCCGGCACGGTGTACGTTTCCTGGCCGGATTGCCGCTTCGAAAGCGGCTGCAGTGCTAATGACATCGTGTTCAGTACTTCAAACGACGGAGTCAGTTGGAGTTCGGTCGTCCGCGTCGCATCCGACCCGATTGGGAGCGGTGTGGACCACTTCATCCACGGTATGGGCATTGACCCGAAAACTTCGGGCAGCAGCGCCCACCTTGCGGTGACATACTATTTTTATCCAGTTGCGAACTGCGGAAATTCCTGCACGCTTTATGCCGGTTACACGCAGTCGAGCGACGGCGGCAAGACTTGGACGGCGGGCCGGCAAGTTTCCGGGGGGATGCAGATCAGTTGGCTGCCGAGTACCCTCTCTGGTTACATGGTGGCCGACTATATCGCGACGGTGTTCGCGGGACCGCGGGCCTTCCCGCTCTACGTCATTGCCCATCCGCCCGCCGGGGGCCTCTTGCAGGAGGCAGTTTACACAGAAGGTTATGGCTTTCCTTTCACCGGCCAGGAACAGACGTTTAGTTCGAAGGATGACCAGCCCATACCCGACTTCAACTCTTACATTCGGGCGAGAGAGTTTTACGACCAGGACAACGAATTTCCCGTTCACCGGGCCAAGACGGCTCCGCCCGAGACAAGATAGGGCTTGAGTATACGCGCGCGCCCATAAACATCTGTTTGTGGGCGCGCTGGTTATGCATCACTCGCCAGCGGAACGCATCAAGCTTTAACCGTGCCGCAGTGGATCAGTCGGCTGGTACATCATTTCGGAAGAGAGAATTTTTACCAGCTTCGCCAGTACCTTGGTGCGTGCCCAGTACTTGTCATTGCCTGCGACGAGTGTCCACGGCGCTGTGGCAGTGCTGGTCTTGACCAACATCTGTTCCACGGCTTCTTCGTAAGCCGCCCACTTCTCACGATTGCGCCAGTCTTCCTCGGTCAGCTTCCACGCCTTGTATCCGATGGCTTTGCGCTCCTCGAAGCGGCGAAGTTGTTCCTCGCGCGAGATGTGGATCCAGAACTTCGCCAGAATGGCTCCAAAGTCGCGCAGTTGCCGTTCGAAGGAGTTGATTTCTTTGTAGGCGCGCTTCCATTCCGCTTCGGCGGCGAAGCCTTCCACTCGTTCCACCAGAACCCGGCCATACCAGGAGCGATCAAAGATGGCGATCTGTCCGCGTTCCGGCAGTCGTCTCCAGAAACGGTACAGATAATGCCGGGTTCGGTCTTCGCCATGAGGTGAGCTGATCGGATAGACGACGTAGCCCCGCGGGTCGAGCTTCTCGGTGATACGCTTAATCGCACCGCCCTTGCCCGCTGCATCCCAGCCTTCGAAGACAAGGATGACGGGCCGCTTCTGCAGATAAACCTGATATCCCAGCTCACGCAGTTGAATCTGGCGGCGTGTCACTTCGCGCACATATGCCTGACGCTCCAGGGTATGGGTAAGATCTACGGTCTCCAGCATCACAGCCTGCCTTCGCTCAAGGACTCCATGGCCGCACGCAATTCGGCGTCTTTGGATACTTCGGCAGAAACGTCGACCCGGGGCGGCGCCTTGGAGCCCAGCTTCTTTTCCATGGCGCTGATAATGGTCTCAAAGACATACTTCCGGGTGTACGACTTGGAGGTAGCCCCGACGATGGTCCATGGTGCGTATTCCGACTCACTGAGCTCCAGCATCTCTTCAGTAGCCGCAAGGTACTCGCCGTATTTCTTGTGACGGGCCCAGTCGGCTTTGGTGACGCGCCACGCTTCCATCGGGTCTGCTTGGATCATCTCGAAACGTCTGCACTGTTCCTTCTTGCTGATGTGCAGAAAGAACTTCAGGATCACGGTGCCGTCGTCGGCCAGCATCCTTTCAAACTCGGTGATGTCGCGGAAAGCTTGCTTCCACGACTTCCTCGGAGTTGCGCTCTCGACCCGCTCCTCCAGCACCCGTCCATACCAGCTGTGATCGAAGATGACCATCTCTCCGCGGTTGGGCACTTTCAGCCAGAATCGCCACAACCACGGACGTTGCTGCTCGTAAGTTCGCGGAGCGGTGATCGGGTACAGTTTGAAGCCGCGCGGATCTAGTCGCTGTGTCAGAGCCGCTATCGTCGTTCCCTTACCTGACGCGTCCCAGCCCTCGAAAACAATGAGCGTGGGGACACCGTTGTCCCAGCACGCCTTCTCCAAGTCGTACAGACGTAACTGCAAGCCTGGGACGATGCGTTTGTATTCTTCCCGGGAGAGCTTCTTCCTTAAGTTGATGTTTTCGAGCATGGTTGAAGATCAATTCTACTAAGGGCTGAAGCTTGTTTCTCAAAGGTGAAGGAACACACCATTGCCAACCCTGAGATAAAATGAAAATTCCGGCCAAACGAGCACATTTCTGACATCGGGCGATTCAGTACGTCTAACGGGAGACCGATTCAGAAGGGTTCACCATAGCGTGTTCTGATGGCGTTTTCCGCTTCTCGCGCTGAGGAGTCGGGCGAGTGCGCTGGGGATGCATCCGCAAGGAGGGAGATTTCTCATGTCGCTTGGACGTGGGTTCCGACAGAATGGTGTCTGTTTTGCGCGTCTTGTCCGTCTTTGCACCTGCTTTCTCGCCATCAGCTGCGTGGCGACTGTTCAAGCGCAGTCCGATCCGTTGCACATATGGGTGGGCAAACCCGATCGTGCCTCGGTAGAGAAGTGGGTCAACGCCCACATAGAGCAGCAACAGAAAGAAATCGATCAGTTGCTGGCGGTAAAAGGCCCGCGAACGGTCGAGAACACGCTCAGGCCTTTTGACAACGCACAAAACCACCTGTCGCTGGCCGGCTCCGAAGCCTACTTGATGTATGCCCTTGCGCCCCAGAAGGAAGTGCGCGACGCAGGTCAGGCGATGGCCCAGAAAGCCGCCGAAGCAGGAACGGTCCTGTCCCTGAACCAGGATGTCTATCGCGCGCTGGCTGCGGTCGATGTCTCCGCTGCCGATCCCGGCACGAAGCATTACATGGAGCGCACCCTTCTGGAGTACCGGCTTTCGGGCGTTGATAAAGATGCTGCAACTCGGGCGAAGATCAAAACACTGCAGGACCACGCGACCGATCTCTCTCTTACGTTTGGCCGCAATGTTCAGGACAACGTTAATAAAGTGGTGGTCAAAGACCAGTCGGGGCTTGCGGGTTTACCTGCCGATTACATCGCTGAGCACAAGCCGGCGGCGGACGGAAGCATCACCCTGACCACCGATTCGCCGGACGAGGAACCGGTGATGACCTACGCGGCCAGCGACGATCTACGAAAGCGCATGTATCTGGCGTATAACACGCGGGCCTATCCAGCGAACAAGGACGTTTTGATGGAGCTGTTGAAGACTCGTTACGAACTGGCGCAGATCCTTGGATATCCCAACTGGGCGGACCTGGCCACCGCCGACCAGATGATGGGGTCAGCCGCGAACATGAAAGCTTTCCTGGCGGAGGTTGATAATGCGTCGAAAGACGCTGCCAGCAAGGAGTACGGCATGATCCTGGTCTTTGCCCAGCAGAAGCAGCCGGGCTTGGCCGCGATTCCCGCCTCCGGCACTGGATACTGGGGGGAACAGTACCGGCGCTCGGCCTTCGACTTCGACTCACAGTCCGTACGGCCCTACTTCGCTTACGACCGGGTCCAGCAGGGCGTACTGGATACCGCGGCAAAACTGTTTCATCTGACGTTCAAGCCCGCTGCCAACGCAGCGGTTTGGGACCCTTCGGTGACGGCCTGGAACGTGTTTGACGGTGACCAGCAGATTGGGCGCTTCTACCTCGATATGCACCCCCGGGAGGGCAAGGACAAGTGGTTCAGTTCCGCTCCGGTGGTGCTGGGTATCAAGGGAAAGCAGATGCCCGAGGCTGTGCTTATTTGCAACTTCTCCGGAGGCAAAGCGGGGGAGCCGGGCCTTATGCAGTTCTCGGAAGTAGTAACCTTCTTCCATGAATTCGGACACCTGATGCACCAGATCCTCGGCGGCCAGCTTCCGTGGGCTGGTGTGAGCGGGACTTCGACCGAGACCGACTTCGTCGAAGCCCCGTCGCAGATGCTGGAGGAGTTCTTCCGCGATCCTGCCATCCTGCAATCCTTCGCAAGAAACTACAAGACCAATGAAGTTCTGCCGCTGGATGTGATCGCGCGCATGAATCGCGCCAGCGCCTTCGGCCGGGGGCGATGGGTGCAGGCCCAGCTTTTTTATTCGAACTATTCGTTAGATCTGCACGACCGAAATCCCGACAAGGTAAGTCTGGATGAGTTGCTGAAGACCGACTTCACGCGTTATTCGACTTACTCGTTTGTCGAAGGCAATCGCATGTACACGAGCTTTACCCACCTGGTAGGTTATAGCTCGAACTATTACTCCTACCTGCTCGACAAGGTGATCGCGATCGATTTCTTCAGTCAGTTCGACAAGGCCAATCTGCTGACCGGTGAAACCGCCATGCGCTATCGCAAATCGGTTCTGGAACCGGGCGGTTCGAAAGCAGGCAAGGACCTCGTACAAGGCTTTCTTGGACGGCCGCAGAATCTGGTGGCCTTCAGGACATGGCTGGGCGAGGAATTTCAGACCGCAGCAAAGCCGGCGGGCTCAAAGTAAGAATGGTTTCCCAACGGCGGCCCTAACTGTCGAAAGCTGCAATCGCTGCGGCCTCGTCATCCAGTACGTGGAAGACGGTGTACAGCTTCGTAATCTGCAGCACGTCGTGTATTTTCTTGGTCAGATGCAGCAGCTTCATCTCGCCGTCCTGGTTGCGCACCGAGGTGTACGCGGCAACCAGCTCGCCGATCCCGGAGCTGTCAATATAGGTAACGTCGCCCAGGTTCAGCAGGATTTTCTTCTGTCCTTTGGCAAGCAGGTCTTTTACGGTGTCCCGCAATACCGAGCTACCTTCGCCCAGTTTTATTTGTCCACTAAAGTCAACGATGGTGACGCTACCTACCTGCCGAGTGCCTGCTTTCATGCTCACGCCTCCTGGCGATCCGGGTCAGTGCCCCGGAGCCGCTCGATCAAAGTAAATTTCAATATATTGCATTAGCGGGGAGAAGGGCCAGACTTCACCCGAAATGCCCCAACAGTAATCTCGCGCTCGCGGCTCTGGTCTGTCTGTGACGCCTGCCGCACAGCGCGGTGACAACCGGGTAACTGCGGTTCGCCACATAAACGTTCTCCGCACGTTCACGGCAATACTATGCGGCGTGTTGAGCAAGCAGATAGAGACGTTAGCTGGTGCCGAGAGGGGGACTCGAACCCCCACAACCCTTTCGGGTCTGCGGATTTTAAGTCCGCTGCGTCTGCCAGTTCCGCCATCCCGGCCTATATCAGGATTATCCACGGCATCTCCTGGATAATTCTACGTCACAATTGGAAAAGGACTGGCCGCATTGGGCTGAAAGCCTGAGACTATAAGAATAAATGGCTTAACGGGGGCTTAACGGCGCGCCTTAACAACGTGCCCCTTCAAAACGGCCAGGCACAAACTTTCAGCAAGATGTTAATGACGCAATGCTTCCAGCAAAGCCTTTCCATCGGGCGTTCCCAGTCCGACTTTCTGCTTCCAGCGAGGACTAGACGAGCCAACGGGCTCGACACCGACGCGGAAATTCGGGTCATAAAGCAGGGGAGTAAAGAATCCCACTGGGGACTCCAACTTCTCGTTGAGCAATGCAGCCAGACTTGCCCACAAGGGAGCCGCGGCGCTGGTTCCGCAACCCGGAGCATGAGTCCCGCCGATAATGAGGTCATAGCCGAATCCAACATCTGCCTTGGCGGCCACATCGGGAACTACCCTGCCGCCGATCTTTCGCGCGGAATCGGCTGCTGCTTGCCAAGGTGGGGCAGGGAAGACTGCGCTCTCGCCATAACCGCTCTCTCCAACTTGGCCGGCAACCTCCTCGCGCCATACCGTTTGCACCGGCTGTTCGCCGGGAACATGCGGCAGGATGGTGCCGCCACAACCCAGGACATGCGGGCTGCAGGCAGGGAAATAAGCTTGCGGTGCCCCGGCCTGTTTTGCTGCGTTCCCGTCATCGCCTGACGCGCACACGATGGTGATGCCCATCAAGGCCGCAGCCTGGAACATCACGTCCATCTCCTCCAGCAGAACGCGCGAGATCAATCCTTCGGGCGCACCCCAACTGCACGAGATCACCGTCGGCTTGTACTTCATATCGTGCAAGGCAGCACTGAAGGCATCGTATTTTCCGCGAGCGTTATTGTGGGTGAAGTACACGACGATATGTGCTTCGTTCGCCCAGGTGCCGATCAGTTCCACATCCATCGTGGTTTCCAGCGTCCACTCAACGTTCTTGGCTGAATTGCGCCGGAAGTGCGGGTAAGGGTGAGATTGCCCTTTGGCGCGATGCAGACCGGCAACCCCGTTCTTGGCAAGGCAATCAGCAATCGCTGCCGGATCTGCAGGATTGTTGCCCTGGTCTCCCACCTCAACCACGGTGATTTTAGGTTTGGGCATTTTCAAGTGCTGGAAGTAGGCGTCAAGGTCCGACTGGTGAAAGCCGCCGCCCAGAACGATGATGCCGATGGTCTGGCCGCGTCCGGTAGCCTGCGGAAACTGGTATGTCTTTGCAACCCAGCGCGGATCGACCAGGTGCGGCTGCGAATGCGCCGGAGACGACGCTGGATGCGCGTGTTGCGAACGGGCACTGAAACCCATCACGGCATGAATCACCGGCTCAAGTTCCGAGGGGACATGGATGGCGCCGTGATGCGACCGGTACACTCCGTGGTCGGGATGCTGCAGATTGATGAACTTTACGTTGAAGGCGCGCGATAGGTCGCCCAGTTTTCCCCGCAGAACCAGACTCCGCCTGGGATGGCTGATTTCAGCAACCTCGAGATTGTGTTCGCCGGCAAACGCCGCGACCACCGCGAGGTCTTCTTCGGTCGCTCCGTACTGAAGGGCAAACTCCTCCCGGGTGAAGTAGCTGCGCTGATGTGGCAGATGACTGGCCATGCGGTCCAGATGTTCGCGCATGGTGTGATGGGAAGTGCGTGGGCGCAGCACGAGCGTAACCCGGGCCTGTTGCTCAGGATCGACGGGCAAGTCCACCGCTTCCCCGTGTGGAAAGGATCGATCTCGCGGACCGCCACGTACGGTCGTGTGCTCATGCGAACGCCTCCCGCTTTCTCATTCTCCAAAGGCGATAAGAATATTCGCCGATCGCCAAGCCTGCGCGCAGCGCTTTCACTCCTCCGTTTATGCGGGCTATCACCGGCCGGTTTGCCGCGTTAGACAGCTCATCAAGTTGCTCAGAAATACTTCCGGACAGTCCCATGGCCTGGAACACCTGCTCGCTGATGTTTTCTTTCGCAATGATTTCCAGGGAAGAGTCTTGCAAAGCCCGTTCTCTGGCTGGCCAGTCAAACTCCATGACGTCAACGTTCCACAGATCAGCGAAGCAAAAAAGCCCTCCACTCTTTAACACTCTCGCGGCTTCAGCCACAAACCGGTCAAAGTGACCGTAGCAATGGGAAGACTCGAGGTTCAACACGACATCGAAACACGAACTGGCGAAGGGCAGCCGCTGCGCATCGCCAGCCATGAATTCGGCCCGCCGAAGGCGTGGATCCTGGCGGCCCAGAGCCAGGTTCGCAGCGCAGATATCGACCCCGACAACGCGTTCGGCCTCAGAGTAAAGCGAAAGGTAGTAGCAGTTTCCGCCGCGGCCGCAACCGACCTCCAGAACAGTTTTGCCACGCAGTTCAACACCTGCCAGCACATGGCGTACCAGGTTGAGATGGTGACGGTAGCGGAAATCCGACGGAGCAATCCAGGAATCATCGAGTCCGGGTTGCCAGAAACCATAATTGAAGAACAAAAGTTCGGGTTGCGGGATAGTCTCCGCAACCGATTCATAAATTCCATTCATGGGGTTTTAGTCCGGAGTCAATGGCTGGACTGCTTTAGAGGCCCGGGGCTTCCGAAAATGCAAAGCTGGCCTCATCGGCATCATCAGCTTTTTGATTCCAATGCTCTTTCAGGGCCTGTCTCAGGTCCGTCCGGTTAACTTCATATCCGTGGTCCTTTGCCACCTTAATGATATGCTCGGATGCGTCGTTTACCTTCTGCCGCAGGGCCGGATCCTTCTGAATTTGTTCGACGAATTTTTTGGCGTGTTCTTTCGACATGCTTCTCCTGTCTTAACTAGTGAGATTTCACAGGGGGTTCGTTCAGTAGCGTATACGGCAAGCGGCTAGAACACAAGCCGTAGGGATTCGGTCATCGTCCTAAGCGGGCGCTGCGCCTCCGTTCAGAGAGCCTGCAACTCGGCTCGAACCCCGATCCTTAAGAGATCGGTTGGTTCCGGATTGTTCAAATATTCTTGGTGACGGCGCGCGCTGTAGATGCGAAAATGTGCCCCAGGTGAACTCTGGGTCTGAGCCGCAGCATCCAGCGATTTCTTCCTCAAATCTTGCCCTCTGAGGTAGGTACATACGCGTGTACACCCCGACGTGTAAGACTTGGATTCTTGCTGGTGTGCTGGGTTGCGCTCTAGGTGCAGCCGGACAAAGTCTGCCGGTCGCGTTTGCCGACCTTGTCCGGACCTCGGCGGTGCCCGTTCGGTCGCCGCACATTGAAGCTACTGCTGGCCCTGCGCCCTCCAACGGGAGCAGCACTATCGCGTCGGCAGATGCCCCTAAAACCAGCGGCGATAGCAGCAGCGCAGCTCCGTCGGATGCGGACCCAGCGCCGCCTGACCCAACTGCAGGGCAGCCCAATGACCCGGCGAACACCTTCACTCCGGTTCCTCACCAGAAGACCAAGGCGGACGACTTCCAGTGGATGCCCGCGCTGAGGGAATACACGCAGGAGATCGCGATCCAGCATGGTTGGAGGTTTGCCCATGAGCACGGCACCCGCGATGCCACTGCAAACGGACCGTGGTTTCAGGATTGGATTCATTCCATCGGCGAAGTCCGCGGCTGGGGGTATGCCGGCTGGCGTGCCGGTTACGTTGGCCATCCGCTGAATGGCGCGATCTATGGCTTCATCGAGCGGCAGAACGATCCTCTCTATCGCCAGGTGGAATGGGACGACGGCTACATCTACTGGAAGAGCGTCCTGCGGTCGCTGGCCTTTTCTGCGGTTGCCAGTACGCAATGGACGCTGGGACCGGTCAGCGAGGCTTCGCTGGGCAACTCGCAATTGCATGCGACTCCCGGCTTCACTCCTTTGGTAACCACGCCCACGCTGGGGATCCTGTGGATGATGGGCGAGGATATGCTGGACCGCTATGTCATCATCCCGGTGGAGAACCACACCGCCAATCCTTATTTCATCCTGGTGGTGCGCAGCCTGGGTAATCCGGCCCGCAGCTTTGCCAATCTGATGGCCTTTAAGGAAGGCTGGGACCGGCCGACGCGGATGGGGATCTTCCACGAGAACCACGAGCGGCGGAAAGAGTTGGTAAAGGAGTACAAGGAAGGACTCATTCCCGCGCCTTTTGGTCCGCATACGGCCGACGAGCGGGCTATGATGAACAAGACCGTCGAGCGGCCGCCATCGAAAGAAGCTGATATCGAACTGCAGGCATACACGGTCTACGAAAGCTTCCAGGGTGGAGTTGGATGCATGGGCGGCGGTGGTCAGGGGGCAGCGCGAGTCAATCCGTCGTGGCAAGTTGTCGCCGAAGTGAACGGTTGCGCGATCATCAACTCCATGCCGAAATACCAGAGCGGCGATTCCACCATGTTCGCCGTCGGGCCGCGCTGGACGCCATTAGCGGCGCACCGCTTCTCGCCGTTTGCGGAGGTGATGTTTGGAGGAAGAAGGATTACCCATGACTACACCAGTGAGGAGTTGAGGGAAGAACTTCTCAACGAGTGGGATAAGGGCGAAATTCCACACTACTTTAAGCGCAGCGACTACCAGGTCGAATATCAGCAATTCGGTTTTGCCATGAGCATGGGCGGCGGCTTCGATGCCGTCTTTGGCCGCGCCTTCGCCTGGCGCGTGCTGGACGTTCAGTACACTCGTTCGTGGATGCCACCCGTCGATCCCATCAATGCGCAGCAGGGACTGCAGGTCCGTACCGGCGTGGTGCTGCGCATCGGGACGTGGTAAGCCGCAACAGCCGGCATTTCACAAGCAATTCCAGAATATAAAAATCCTTTTTTCTCCCGGGATAATCCAAATTCGAGATTCAACAGGCCTGTCTTAGCACAAATCAAATCGCAGGGGATTCTCGGATGAATGTCATGGTTCTTGCACTCTGCATAGGAATCGTTGCCGGATTGCGTGCCCTGACCGCTCCCGCCCTGGTGAGTTGGGCGGCTCACCTGGGATGGCTGCACCTTGAAGGCACGCCGCTGGCCTTCATGGGATCGACGGTTGCTGTGGCAATCTTCACCGTGCTGGCACTCGTCGAGTACGTTACTGATCTGTTGCCCAAGACACCGCCACGAACCGCGCCGCCAGGTTTGATCGCACGAATCGTGACCGGAGTGCTGTCGGGCGCTTGCGTTGGAGTTTCCGGCGGCGCATCGCTGCTCGTCGGTGCGGTGTTGGGCGTGATCGGCGCCCTGATCGGCACGTTCGGAGGTTACAAGGCTCGCACTGGGCTGGTGAGAGCCCTCAACGTGAAGGACATCTTCATCGCCATACCGGAAGACCTGGTCGCGATCGGCTTGGGATACCTGCTCGTCTCGCGATAACGTGCACCGGAAAGAGAGATTCGCACCATGAAATACGATGCCATCATCATCGGCAGCGGTCAGGCCGGAAATCCAATGGCTGCCAGTCTGGCGGACCACGGCTGGACGGTCGCCATTATCGAGAAGGGCAATCTTGGTGGCACCTGCATCAATACTGGTTGTACGCCGACCAAGACCATGGTGCATCGTGCGCTGGTTGCTCATTACGCGCGAGACGCTGCGCGCTGGGGTGTTCGGACGCACGACGTGAGCGTAGATCTGCCGACTATTGTCGCGCAGAAGAACAAGATAGTGCAGTGGAAGCGCGACGGCCAGCAAACGTCGATCGATAAGCGACCGAACCTGCATCTGTATCGCGGCATCGCGCACTTCACCGGACCGCATGAGCTTAAAGTTGGCGAGCAGCTCCTGCAAAGCGAGCGCATCTTCATCGACACCGGCGCTCGGGCCTTCATCCCGGCGATTCCCGGCCTGGACTCGGTCGGCTATCTGACCAACGAAACCATCATGGAGCTGACAGAGTTGCCGGAGCATCTCATCGTCCTCGGCGGCGGCTACATCGGACTGGAATTCGGGCAGATGTTCTCCCGCTTCGGCAGCCGTGTGACCATCATCCACAAGCGCGACCAAATTGTTCCTCGGGAAGACCCCGAAGTTGCAGCCGAGTTGCAGAGGGCGCTGGAAGCAGAAGGAATCACGTTTCTGCTCAACGCTAACACGACGCGGGTCGAGAAGAGGGACAGTGCCATTGCGCTCACCATCGAGCAGTCCGGCGCCGCATCCACCGTCACCGGCTCTCACCTTCTCGTGGCGACCGGCCGACGCCCCAACGCCGAGGACCTCGCTCTGGAAAAGGCGGGCATCGCGACCAACAAGGACGGCACGATCAAGGTCAATGGCAAGCTCGAAACCAACGTACCCGGCATTTGGGCGCTCGGTGATGTCAAAGGCGGGCCTGCCTTCACGCACATTTCCTACAACGACTTCCAAATCGTTTACGGCAACCTCATCGAAGGCAAGGACCTGAACATTGACAAGCGTATTGTGCCGTACTGCGTCTTCACCGATCCGCAGTTGGGTGGCGCCGGGATGACCGAGAAAGAAGCGCGCGCCAAAGGCTACAAGCTGAAGATCGGCAAGGTCCCGATGTCGGTTGTCGCACGGGCTTACGAACGCGACGAAACTGCCGGACTGATGAAAATCATCGTGGATGCGAGCAACGATCGCATCCTCGGTGCGACCATTCTGTCCGGCGATGGAGGCGAAACCGTCCAGGTGCTTTACAGCCTTATGCTTGCCGATCTTCCGTACACGCTGCTGAAGGAGTTCGTGTTCATTCATCCTACCTGGGCCGAGGGACTCTTCTTCCTCGTGAACGACGTGAAACCGGTGAGCTCGTAATCTCATGCGCCAGCCCGTTGCCAGCAAACCGGCGCGTCGATTGCGCAACCGTCACGCTCTGTTTTTCATCCCAGAGCCTCTTGCTTGCACTGGAGCCGGATGCATAGAATCGGTGTACCACAAAATAAGAGGAGGAATTTGATGGCGCTGCAACTTGGGGACGTCGCCCCTGACTTCGAAGCTGAAACAACCGAGGGGCGAATTCGCTTTCATGACTGGATTGGCGATTCATGGGCAGTCTTGTTCTCTCATCCCAAAGACTTCACGCCGGTGTGCACGACCGAGCTCGGCTACATGGCGAAACTCAAACCCGACTTCGACAAGCGCAACGTTAAGATCATCGGCCTGAGCGTCGATCCCGTGGGCAACCACCAAAAGTGGTCCAACGACATCAAGGAGACGCAGGGCTACGCGCCCAACTACCCGATGATCGGCGACACCGACTTGAACGTGTCCAAGCTCTACGGCATGCTGCCCGCCGCCATCGAGGGCTCCTGCGACGGCCGGACGGCCACCGACAACATGACGGTGCGCAACGTCTTCGTCATCGGCCCGGACAAGAAGGTCAAGCTCATCATCGTCTATCCCATGACCACCGGCCGCAACTTCGATGAAGTGCTGCGCGTCATTGATTCCATGCAACTGACTGCAAAGCACAAGGTCGCGACGCCGGTGAACTGGAAGC
The DNA here is from genome assembly GCA_963823635.1 of uncultured Acidobacteriaceae bacterium. Lineage (GTDB taxonomy): Bacteria > Acidobacteriota > Terriglobia > Terriglobales > Acidobacteriaceae > Bog-257. The sequence goes on from CAWGMV010000021.1 coordinate 45,720, forward strand.
AGGGCGAGGACGTGATCATCGTCCCCGCGGTCTCCGACGACGAGGCAAAGAAGACCTACCCGCAAGGCTGGAAGGCGCTGCGGCCGTATCTTCGGATGGTGCCCCAACCCAAAACATAGCTTGACGAGTTCGGGTAGGGCAGGCTTGAAGGCCTGCTTTACCCGGCGCGCTTGAAGTACTGCACCGCGCGCTCGTGCGCTTCGGCCTTTTCGCGCGTCGAGAACGTCCCCAGGTTGCGCCGCTTGCCGGTCTTGGCGTCCTTCTTGCGCGAGTACAGCCGATACTCTCCGGATTTGAGCTTGCGAATCATGGCTGGTGAGATGCCAGCGTCTACACGGTTGTTGTCTCCCAAAAAGAACGCGAGGAGCTACTGCACGCGACTGGCCTTGCCTTCCATCACCGTCGCCCAACCGCCGCTGGGCGTGGCAACTTCCTGCTTGAAGGTGTAGGAATCGGGCGCGACGATGGTCATGGTGTAGCGCGCCTGCGTGACCACGCCGTTCAGCTTCTGTTCGGCCGTCCACGTCCATGTATTCCCGTGGAGCTTGCCGGTCGCCATCTGGTGCTCCCCGAGACTGTTGTAAACGTTGTAGGTGTACAGCCCGTTCTCCGGGTTGTAGCCCATCACCCGCACGCTGTTGAGCGCGCCCAAAGGAGATTTCATCTTGGTGCGGGTCTCGAGGAAGAATCCGTCGCTGACCCACTCTCCAGTTTCGGTCAGGCTGAAGGGCGCGGGATTGCCGTTGGGGCTGAGCTTCATCATGCCCTCGGCCTTCCAGTTGCCGGCAAAGTAGCCCATGCGCTGATGCTGGGCGCTGGGCGTCGGCTGCTGCGGTTGCGCAACCGCCCAGGTGCATGCCAACAGACAGATCGCGAGCACTAACACTGCATTTTTCTTCATTAGGGCGCCCCCCTCCCCATCGGTTCTTTAGAATCAATGCTTTACGAAGATTTACCCGGCATCTTCTTGACCCGGAAGGAATTACACATATCTTATTCTGCAGCAGGTACTTTGATAGCTTCCCAGCTTTGTTCTCCGACCTATCGCCCGTAAACAGCCTGGGTACCCCCCTAGTACGCTTATTTGAAAATAAACGACTTAGTCGCAAAATCGTCGCATCAAATAGAGCCGTAAGGGCTTACATGCTTCCAACAGATTCCAGAGGACTTAACTCGCATTGCCCCATGGCTTCCCCTTCCAGCCATTGCTAGTCCCCATCCCCAGCCCTTGTAATGCGCACACAACTGCTCTTTCCTCCCGACGCTATTGTTTACGAGGAGCCCGCTTCTAGGCAAGGACGCTCATCACCGCGCAGTGTGACGGTCGCGGCTCGCCATGGGCTATGGCCTGCGCCGCACGCTACTGGCGTAACGGCATCTACAACGGAAGTTCTCGGCATGTGCACCTGCGTTTCCTGCGGCGAGGGAGAGCTCAATCCGGCCCCCAGGACAGCCAACCAAGATCATAAGCGACGAGCCCGGCGATGAAGGCGGCGACGGCGAGGATGGCGATTGCAACGAAGATTGCTGCTCGAGGATTCTCGGCGCCTTTCGCTACCAGAACGACCCCAACGACGATAAGGAAGGCACCGAGAACAACTCCGAGCGCGATTGCGCTGATGAGATTCATTAGATTCTAGAGAAAAGCCTGGGCGCTTGCCGCACACTTCGCAGCTTGGCTCAAAAACGAAAATTGTCCCACCATGAAATCGGAAGTTCTACTCTACTCGCTTCCGCCGCCAGAGAACCATTCGGTTTCTATGTCGCCTTCTTCTGATAGCGCCGGCTTCAGCCGGCGCCAGAAATGCCGTCGGCTAAAAGCCGACTCCGAATCTTACTGACGGCCAGGACGCGGGCCTTAAGGTCCTCTCTACCCGAGATTGTCTTATACCAATTTCTAAGACGTCTCCATGCCTCGACTTGAAGCTCGTGCCTTAACAAAAAACGAAACCTGAGACGGCATCGGTCGCCGCACGTCAAATATGTATCGAATACAATGGTGGCAAGGACTACCCTATGAAGTATTTCCATATCCCTCCGCGTTGGCTGTCGTTCCCACTGTTCTTGCTTGCGTTGTGTCTGGCGCTTCCGGCGCTGGCCGACGACCGCGGTGAGGGCCCGCTCGACGCCTCGCAGCCGCAGGGCATAACCGTCGAACAGATCATCCAGAAGTTTGCCGCAAGGGAGAAGGACTTCAAGATTGCGCGCGAACAGTACACCTACCGCCAGTCGGTGACGGTACAGACGATCGACGGCGATAGCGTGGACGGTGAATACAAACAGGTTGCGGATGTCGTGTTCGACGACAAGGGCCACCGCATGGAGCAGGTGGTGTTCGCTCCGCAAGATACGCTGCAGCGAATCCAGATGACACGGGAAGATTTCGATGACATCCAACATCGCATGCCGTTCGTGCTGACCAGCGACGAGATTCCGGAGTACCAGATTCTCTACGTTGGCAAGCAGAAGGAAGATGAGTTGGGCACCTACGTGTTCGACATCGCGCCCAAACAGATCGAGAAAAATAAGCGCTACTTTCAGGGGCGGATCTGGGTGGATGATCACGATTTCCAGATTGTGAAGACCTACGGTAAGAATGTACCTGACCTTGGGGTTGGCAAGCACCGAGGCGGACAGGAAAACCTGTTTCCCAATTTCACCACCTGGCGACAGCAGATTGACGGAAAGTATTGGTTTCCGGTTTATACCAAGGTGGACGACGAGCTGCACTTTTCAACCGGCGATGTCCACGTGCGGCAGATTGTGAAATACACGAACTACAAGCGCTTCGGGTCGAACGTGAAGATTACGTACGAGGGGCAGGAAGTCTCAAAGGGGCAGCCGCAATCCGCCACACCGCAGCCCGGCGGAGGGCAGCCGACGCCGCCCAAGCAATAGCGCACCTGAGCCTTAATTGTTCCCACCTGCGTTTTAGCCGCCCATAGCTGTGCACCGAAATGGTGTATATTGGTGAGATGGCAACTGCAAAACCATCACGTGCCAAGCTGCTGCGGAGAAGCGTAACCCTGCCGCGAGAGATCGCAAAACAGGTGGAGACCATCTCCAGAAAGCGCCGCCTCAGCGATAACCGCGTCCTGGTGGAGCTTATCGAGCAAGGAATCCAGGCGCGCAGGGAAAAGGAGAAGGCGTTCTTCGAGCTGGCAAAACGTTTTCGCGAGGCAAATGATCCGAAGGAAGTTGAGCAGTTGGGCGACCAGTTGGGCCGCTTCGTGTTCGGTGAATAATGCTGCAGAATGAAGACACAGATGAGATCTAGCCGGTGCGACAAAATTTCCTCGTATAGGGTGAATAATGACCCAAGTTGCGAGCTGGTCTCAGATTCCCCCTGGCATCCGGCAGCATCTTGTCCAACGCATGCATGACCGCAGGATTGGGCTGGAAGACCTGAACCACCTGCGGGAATGGATAGAATCGCGGCCCGACGTGCCTGAGGGCGACTGGTGGAAGGATTTCGGCTCATTCAAGCTCTGCGGGCACGGCAAGTATCCCAAGACATTCCTGCTGCCGAGCCAGGCAGCGGCGGGGCAGGAACTTTAACTCAACAGGTGTGTTCCCGTGCCTACCGGATGGAATTTCTGAAGTTCTCAGGCTTGCGAACAGCGGCCCTCAATAGAACAGATACTTCTGCCACTTCGAGTCAGAGCGGCCCATCATGCGCATGATGTGCCGGCTGGTGTGCAGGTTGAAGGCGCGCGGCTCGCGCATCAGCTTCATGTTGGACTCGTGCGGCAGCATGTTGCCCTTGCGGCGATTGCAGGTGTGGCAGCAGGCGACGAGATTTTCCCACGTCGAGGCGCCGCCGCGGGAGCGCGGAATGACGTGGTCGAGCGTCAGTTCTCCGGCCGCCATGATCTTGCCGCAATACTGGCAGGTGTTACGGTCGCGCAGCAGGATGTTCTTGCGCGACAGGGCGCGCGTCTGATGCGGGATGCGCCGGTACTCCATCAGCCGGATCACCGAAGGCACGTGCATGGCAATGCGGGCGGAGTGCAGATAGTGCCCGTTGGCCTCCTCCATCATGGCCACGCCCTTCAGCACCAGAATGATGGCGCGGCGAGCGGCGCATACGTTAATGGGCTCGTACGACGCATTCAACACCAGCACCGGGGCGTGCATCGCCGTCCACTGCGGCGGCTCATCGCCGGCGACTCGGGCATGGTGCATGTAACCGGCAAGCGACTTGCCGTACCGGGACGCTGCGCTCTGGACTCGAACTTGACATAACCTTAGACCGAAGCGGCCACCGCTTCGTGTGCCTCCTCTTCCGCAGTGAAGCGAGCTTGCGTTCATGTCCGTGGAACATTTGGCGTCCGTGCAAGGCTGCTCCCTGAAATGCCCGGGCTACAGTCGCCGCGAACACACGCTCCGCACCGGCCTTTTTCAGCACGCGAGCACACTCGGAGAGCGTGGTTCCTGTGGTCATGACGTCGTCCACGAGCATCACCGTAGCGCCGCACACACGCCGGCGATCGCGCACGCGAAACGCATTCGCGCATGTTCTCGATACGCTGCTCGCGCGTCAGGCCCACCTGCGAGATGGTCGCGCGCTGGCGAACCAGAACGTCGGTTGCAAGCTCAAGGCGCTCAGGTAACCGCTTCACCGCAGCGCGCGCAATCAGCTCGGCCTGGTTGAATCCGCGATCGCCGCGCTTGCTCTTGTGCAGGGGAACAGGAACAACCAACGGCGTCGAGTCGCCGCACGATGCAAACAGTTCCTCAATCGGGCCACAGATCATGCCGCCGAGAACAGAGGCCACCGGAAGCACCGATTCGTACTTCAGCAAGTGAATCAGTCCGCGCAGGCCGCCCTCGTATTCGCCGAACGACATGGCGCGCGCGAATTCCGGCTCGAAGTCGCGGCAGCCGTGGCAACGGCCATCGCCTACCAGCAGTTGCGCGCTGGCCAGCCGGTCGCCGCAAATCACACATTGCGGCGCATGCACCGGCTCAATCGCCGCCAGACATTCAGTGCAAACCGGAATGCGCGAGATGTTATCGAGCGGGGTGCGACACAATCTGCAATCAGAAGGGAAGAGGACGGAAAAAACGTTTCGCAGGAGGGTTTGCACAGGCGCAATGAGGTGGGCACGCTGCCCGGCGCGCTGTGTTCGTCGTGTGCGCTCTAGCGTCTCACCACTGCTGAAGATGACCCTCCAACCAGCGCTTGCGGAATCCTGGCGCAAGCTTGAACCCTTGTCGCCGGCGCCGCGGGTTGCCGAAGAACGGCTGGTTGGCTTCTCTCCGGCCCCGAAGCACCGTGACAAATCAGTATATGGAGTTCAATGCGCAGGTGCAAATGACTGGCAAGGTACCTGGTGCGAATTCATCGAGATTTTATCGAACTTGGTGATCGTTCCGTCGGCCGCTCGCACGTAACCGTGGGAGACTCCGTCAACCTACCGACCTTTCACCGAAGTACAACGTGTGCCCTTGATCGTCCTTGATGACGAACTCGCGTGTTCCCCAGGCTGTCTCGTGCACATCCCTCACAAGAGGTACTCCGTTCCTCTTCAACGCGGCCGCCGTGGCCGAGGCATCGTCCGTTTCAAGGTAGAGGTGGAAGTGCTCGCCCTTATCCACGAACTCGATTGAGGGGTCCTTCTCGTCTGAGAGCTTGAGGTGAAAGAGCTGACTGCCTGCTCGAATGCCCGCGTAGAAGCCCTGGTACTGAAACTCCAGCGTTAGCCCCACCTTTGTCGTGTAAAACCGTATCGATTCAGCGAGGTTGGTAGTCCGTAGCTGCGCAATTGCGCTCGATATCTGCATCTTCCTTCCGACAGCCTGCTAACTCAATCCTGTGATGCCGCACTGGTATATTACGATTGATCCGGCGGCACGAGGGTTCACGCTTATGACACGACCAACGACGGAGGCGATTTCGCCCTTCTTCATCGTCAGCAACGTCGATCAAACCATCGCATTTTACCGCGACAAACTTGGCTTTGAGACGAGATTCCAGCAGCCGGAGCGCAGCCCTTTTTTCGCTATCGTCGGCCGCGATGGAGCGCAGCTCTTCGTCAAGTCCGCTAAAGGTGCGGCGCCGCTGCCGAACCCCAAGCGTAATCCCTCCATGAGGTGGGATGCCTTCGTCTATGCACCAGACCCCGATGCACTCGCCGTCGAATTTGCCGAACATGGCGCAGCATTCAGCGTACCGCTTAAGGATACCCATGACGGTCTGCGCGGCTTCGAGATTTGCGACCCTGACGGCTACATCCTGTTCTTCGGCCGACCAAAGTAACGGCGGCATCGAGCCGTACGCTCTGGGCGATAGCTGCTGCTAACGGGCGATTTCAACGCCAATCGCTCGGCGCGTTATTCAGAAAAGGACTGTCCAAATCTCTTCAGAAGATTGCATGCTCCTGTCGCCACCTAAGGCCGAATAGCCCAAGCCAGCCCGTCCGGCCCTCCACCGACGTCGATATTGCCGGTGACTTCCAACGTCTTCAGGTCCACTACGCTGACGTAGTTATCGGGGGTACACGCAACGAACGCACGCGCGCCGGCAGGATCCATTTGAATGCCCGCCGCGCCATGCCCGATGTGCACTCGCTTGTACTCTTTGCGCGACGCGGCGTCGTAGATGACCAGGTCTCCTCCACGCAAACTCGTAATAAGCACAAGTTTGCCATCGGGAGTGAACTTGAGCCGGTTGGAGCCCATGACCTTCGCGTCCAGCGTGGCCGTCACGTTCTTGCTCGCAAGATCGATGATCGAGAGCGTGCCGTCCTGGGCATTCGCCGTCCACAACTCACGCCCATCGGGCGAGACGTCAAAGCCCTCGTCGCCTTTACCGACTGCAATCAAGGTTTGGTTCCAATCCATGCGCGGCTGGGCCCCCTGGGGCGGCGCTTGTATACCCGCTGGGGCCTGCATTCCCGGCGGAGGTCCCATTGGCGGCAGCGTGATCTTTTCAAGAATGCTGACCGTGCCGGAGCTGACATTTGTGGTGTAAACATGATTCTCGTCGGCGGTGACGTAGAGCATGTGCGTCCGGTTCTGGCCGGTGCCCATGATCCAATCGATATGACTGGTTGCCGGATCGAAGCGAGCAACAGCTTTCGCGCCTTCGGCAGTGAACCATACTTTGCCGCCGACAAAGGCCAGGCCGTGGGGGCCAGTCAAGGCTCCGGTATCGATGTCTGGCAGTGCTTTCTGTGCGACGAGGTCGAGGACGGAAAGTGCGTGGTAACGACCGAAGCCATAGATCGAAACGTAGGCCGTTTTGCCGTCGGAAGACGCAATGACCTCATGCGGGTCGGGTCCCACAGGAAGCCGCGCGATGACCTGCAGCGTAGCCGGATCCACAATGGCCAGCGTGTGGTTGCGTTTTGAGATCGCCAGTAAAGCCTGCTGGTGCGTGGATTGGGCGGTACATACTTGAACCGCGCAGAAGACCAACGCCAGCGCCGACGCAGGTATCAACAATCTGGTCCATTTGCATCGCATACCATTGCTCCATCTGTATTCGACTGGCCGCAGCGGGTTAAGCCTGGGCCAGTGGCATCGCGCAGCCCTGTAAGGATATCAACTGGACTAGTGCCGAGCGGGTCGCGTCCCCGGTGCTGGCCCTGCACTTGTAACAACAGGCGCGAACGTGCTAACTTGCGCTTCGCCCATTCATGCGCCGCGCGAGGCTTATTACATGAGTACTACGGTCACCGCACCGCCAAGGAAGTTCCGTTCCTACGTTCCCGATAAGACCGACATGCCGGAGTTCACACTCCGCGCCGTATTACTGGGATTGATTTTGACTGTCATTCTGGGTGCGGCAAATGCATATCTCGGCCTGCGCGCAGGTATGACTATCGCCGCTACTTATCCCGCGGCCGTCATCGGCATGGCCCTGCTGCGGCTTATGCGAGGCTCTCTGCTGGAAGAGAACATCACGCGGACGGTTGGCTCGATCGGCGAATCGGTTGCTGCGGGCGCCATCTTCACCATCCCAGCGTTCGTTATCTCCGGGGCTTGGCCAGTCTTTGATTTTCAGCACGCCTACGTCAAGTCTTCGCTGCTGATGCTGGTGGGCGGAGTGCTGGGCATCCTGTTTGTGACCCTGCTGCGGCGGGTGATGGTGGAAGATCCCGATCTTCCGTTCCCCGAATCGGTGGCCGCATCGGAGATCCACAAGGCCGGGCAGCAGGGCAGCCGGGCGGCCAAGATCCTATTTTCCAACATGGGATTTGGCGGGCTGGTATATCTGCTTGGCCAGTTCAGCCTGTTCAGCCCCAGCCGCGATTTCATCGTCAACGTGGGTCAATTGGGAAAGAGCTTTGTGCGTATGGGCCGCTCGGCCACCTCGCCGAAGCTGACGGCGGGCGCCGTGACCACCATGTCGGCTCCCGCCATCAGCCCCGCGTATCTCGGCGTGGGTTACATTATCGGCCCGCGTCTGGCATCGCTGAATTTCGCCGGCGGCGTTATCGCATGGGGGCTGCTGGTGCCGCTCATTCTGTTCCTCGGCGGCCCCAGGCTGGTGGCTGAGTTTGCTCCCGCCGGCGCCGCCATCCCCGACGATGCCTTCTGGGCCGGCCAGGCGGCCGCGGTGTGGAGCTTCATTGTGCGGCCGATCGCGGTCGGCGGAATGCTCGTCGGCGCCTGCTACACGCTTTTCCGCATGCGCAAGAGTCTGGGCAGCGGCATGGCCCGCGCCGTTTCTGACCTGAAGAAATCGGCGGCGGCCCACGCCGGCACGGTGCGCACGGAACGCGACCTGAACGGCAAAATCGTTTTTGGGGGACTCGGAGTCGTGCTGCTGTGCATGGTTGCGCTGTACACCAGCTATGCCGGCGTTCTGAAAGGCGGGATCGTTGCCGCGATCGTCATGATGATCATCGGCTTCTTCTTCGCCGCGGTCTCCGGCAATCTGGTTGGCCTTATCGGTTCGTCGAACAATCCTATTTCCGGCCTCACGTTGGCGACCTTAGTCATTGCCGCCCTGCTGATGGTGATCATCGGCGTCTCCGGCATGAGTGGCGTGGCCGCAGTGCTCGGCGTGGCTGCTGTGGTTTGCGTATCGTCGGCCGTCGCCGGAGAGATGCTCCAGGACCTGAAGGTTGGGCATATTCTCGGCGGCACTCCCAGCAAGATGCAAATTGGCGACTTTCTGGGCGTGACCGTTGCCAGCTTCACCTTGCTGCCTGTGCTGATGCTGCTGAACCAGGCAAACCTCAATAGCGGCGGCATCGGCTTTGGCGATCGTCAACTTCCCGCGCCGCAGGCGGGATTAATGGCGATGCTGGCTAAAGGCATCGTTGGCGGTGAAATGGCGTGGCCGCTCATTGTTGTTGGCGTGCTGATGGGATTTGCGTTGATTATGATCGAGGTGCGCAGCCCCATGCTCTTCGCCGTCGGCATGTATCTGCCGTTGGAAACCACGTTCGCCATCTTCCTGGGTGGGATGATTCGCTGGATCACTGACAAGATGCGCGACCGGGGCAACTTCAACGATGCACAAAAAGCGCGAATCGAAAATGCCGGTGTGCTCACCGCTTCGGGATTCATTGCCGGCGAGGCGCTCATGGGCATTGTGGTCGCCATCTTCAAGTACAAGCAATGGCCGTTGCCGGTGATCTTCCAGCACCCGAACGCGGTCTCCGGCTTTGTTGTGCTGGTGATTCTGGCGATCGTGATGGTACGTGTGCCACTGGCCAATGCCGGCAGGCCCGACGAGCCAGCGCCGCCGACCGCGATTATGTAGCTTGTCAGTAAAGCCGGCCACAAGTTCTTGTCATCCTGAGCGAAGGCTCGTCCGCAAAGCGGACGAGCCGGAGTCGAAGGACCCCTATATTGCTTTAAAGTGTTTCTTCCATGGTAGGGGTCCCTCGGCTCCTCGGTCGCCCGCTGCGCGGACGCCCTCGTCGCTCGGGATGACAAAATCATGGCTTTGGTGGATTCTCGTACCATCCACAATGACCATCGCCTCCAACCTCTCCGCCATCCATGAGCGCATCGCGCGCGCGGCTGAGCGCGCTGGCAGAAATCCGGGAGCGATCGCGCTAATGGCCGTCACCAAGACATTCCCCACCGGAAGTATCGTGGAAGCGTACGAAGCTGGCCAGCGTCTGTTTGGCGAGAACCGAGTGCAGGAGTTCGCAGATAAGATAGGTGGTTTATCCGGGTTGCGCGATGCCGAGTTTCACATGATCGGACACGTGCAATCCAATAAAGCGGCGAAAGCGGCCGAAATCTTCTACGCGGTTGACTCCGTTGACTCGGTGAAGCTGGCCCAACGGCTCGATGGTGCCGCTGAAAAGTGTGGCAAGACACTCGACGTCTTGATCGAAATTAACGTCGGCGGAGAAGTGGCCAAGAGCGGCATCGCGCCCGATTCGAACGAACTCGAAAACATTCTGACCGGCGCCCCCGAGTGGCGCAGCCTGCGAATTCGCGGCCTGATGACTGTGCCTCCGTTCACTGAAGATCCAGAAGGCACGCGGCCGCACTTTCGTCAGCTTCGCCAATTGCGCGACCGGCTGGCGGCGCGCAACCTGCCATCCGTCAATTTCGATGTCCTGTCGATGGGCATGTCGCACGACTTCGAGGTCGCCATCGAAGAAGGCTCGACCTGTGTGCGTCTCGGCACCGCCATTTTCGGGACCCGGACAAAACCGTGATTCCTATCCGTGACACGCCATCGGGCGCGACCTTCCAGGTAAAGGTCCGTCCCCGCGCAAAGAAGAATGCCATTACCGGCGCGGTCGGCGATGCGCTGAAGCTGGCGCTGACGGCGCCTCCAGTTGAAGGCCGCGCCAACGAAGCTTGCATCGGTTTTCTCGCCGAAGCTTTGAATGTACCGCGCTCGTCGGTTACGATAACCGCCGGTAAATCCAGCCGTAACAAAGCGATTCTGGTAAGTGGCCTGTCCGCCATGGAGGTCGAAGCAAGGCTGAAAAGTAGTTGTCAGTAGCCAGTTGTCAGTTGCCCACGAGGAGGAACTGACAACCGACAACTGACAACTGACAACTTTATGACTTTTTCGCAGCGTTGGCACGACATTCGTACCGGTTTCGGGCGTCCCTTCTGGGTCGCCAACATCAGCGAGCTATTCGAGCGGCTGTCTTATTACGCAGCATTTGCTTCACTGGCACGATATCTCCACGAAGTTCTGAAGTTCCCCACAGAACAGACGGGCACGCTCACCGGATTCTTCGGTGGGCTGGTGTGGTTTCTGCCGGTGTTCGGCGGGACTCTCGCTGACCGCATGGGTTTTCGGCGAGCGCTTTCACTGGCTTATCTCATCCTGAGCTGTGCCTACTTCCTGTTGGGATCGCTCGGCGCCTCGTGGCTCGCGCCTGTTCGCGACAGCGTACCGCTGGTCTTCCTGGTGGCGTTTGTGCTGGCCCTGCCGGCGCTGGGAGTCGCGCTGGTCAAGCCCAGTGTGGTCGGCACTACCGCGCGCGCCTCGAAGGAGAACGTTCGCTCCATCGGATACTCCATTTACTACACGCTGGTGAATATCGGCGGCGCAGCAGGCCCGTACGTTGCGTCGTATGTGCACCAGCACCTCAGCGTGGAGAACGTCTTTCGCGTCGCCGCGCTGAGTGTCTTTCTGATGTTCCTCGGCGTGCTGCTGTTTTTCCGCGAGCCGCGCCGACATGACGAAGTGGAAACCACCAGCCTCGCGCAAGCTGGCCGGAATTTCTGGACGGTCATCACCAATCCGCGCTTCATGCTGTTTCTCCTGATCTTCACCGGCTACTGGATCGTCTATTGGCAGGAGTTCATCACCCTGCCGATTTATGTTCACGACTACATCAATCCCCACACCGACACCGAGCTCCTGCTGGTGACAGGTCCGCTCGTGGTGATTGCACTTACGCTGGTGATCAACATTCTCACGCAGAGAATTCGCGCTTTCACCGCCATCATCGTTGGCACGCTGCTTACGGCCCTGGCATGGATCATTCTCATCGTGAGGCCAACCGTAACCGGAGCCATCCTTACCCTGGTTGCTGTGGCTCTCGGCGAGATCACGCAATCCCCACGCTACTACGAATACATTTCCCGGCTCGCGCCCTCAGGCCAGCAGGGAACGTATATGGGATTCGCGTTCCTTCCGCTGGGGATCGGCTCGCTAATCGGAGGAAGTTTCGGAGGATTCCTCATCCACCATTACGGCGAGGTGAAACACCAGCCGGGGATGATGTGGGTGGTGATCACGGCAATCGGAATATTCACGGCGTTGTTGTTGTGGATTTACGACAAGCTGGTGCTGCCAAAACAGGCGCATCACGAATGACAATGTTATGAAACCCCCGGCCTATATCGCCAAGCATATCCGCACCGTGCTCAAGACCGGCGGCTCCGCACCGCATTCGGCAGAAGTCCAGTGGTTCTTCAAGCAGGAGGTGAAATCGCGCGGCTGGTACACGCACGAGCTACGGAAACTTGCGGTGCGCTTTCGCAGAACGATTCTCGCAGAGCAGGCCAGGGAATTCCTGCTGCAAGTTGCGGACGAACTTTTCTGCGGCAAGGTATTGGAAGAGAAGGTCTTCGCCGTATTAATGCTGCAGGGAATCGTTGGGGACTTCGGCAAGCCGGAGTTCAGGCTTTTCGAAAGCTGGCTCGATCGGGTCAGCACTTGGGCCGACCACGACGGGCTGGTGCATTACCTCATCGGGCCGATGATCGCCGCCAATGATTCGCTGCTGTCACGGCCGCCGCGCTGGGCCATGAAGCGCAACCGATGGCATCAGCGCGCCGCTGCCGTCGGCCTCATCCACAGCACGCGCCAGCACAAGAACTTCGCGGACATTCAGCGCATCACGGAGATGTTGCTGACCAGCGATGACGACATGGTGCAGAAGGGACTAGGCTGGCTGCTGCGCGAGGCGGCCAAAGCCAATCCCGAGCAGACGGTGAAATACCTGTTGACGATCCGCGAGCGCATGCCGAGGTTTGTGCTGCGGACAGCGTGCGAGACGTTGCCGGTCGAGACACGGGAACGAGTGCTAAAAACCAAAGCAATCGCGGATTTACGCGGATCATCGCGGATCAGAAAAAAGAAAAAGAGTTAGATTTGATCCGTGTTTATCCGCGTCATCCGCGGGTCATTTGTTTCCTGGATTTGTCATTTACAATAGACTTCGCATGAATCTTTCCGCTATCCAGGCTGCGCTGCGCGACAGCCACAACGATTGCTGGCTCTTCTACGATCATCATCACCGCGATCCCATCGCCTATCACCTCCTCGGCCTGCCGGAGAAGATGATGGTCACCCGCCGCTGGTTTTACGTCGTCCCGGCCGAGGGCGAACCGGTCAAGCTGGTGCACCGCATTGAGAGCCATCATCTCGACTCACTTCCAGGCAAGAGGCTCGAATATTCGGCTTGGCAGGAGCTGTGGCAGAACCTGGAGGCCATGCTTAAGCCGTATCACCGCGTGGTGATGCAGTACTCGCCCAACAACCAGATTCCCTACATTTCGCTGGTGGATGCGGGCATGCTTGAGCTGGTGCGCAGCTTCGGCAAAGAGATTGTCAGCTCGGCCAACCTGGTGGCGCGCTTCGAAGCCACGCTGACCGATGCGCAAATGAATTCGCATCTGAAGGCGCGCGACGCCATAGACAAGATTACGGCCGCCTTCTTCCAGGAAGTTGGGCGTCGCACGCGCAACGGCGGCACGCATGAGTTCGAGATGCAGCAGTGGATTATGGAAGCCTTTAAGCGCGAGGACCTGGTGACCGAAGATCCGCCCAACGTGAGCGTCAACGCGCACAGCGGCGATCCGCACTACGAGCCGAGCTCGGCGACGTCCGCGCCGATCAAGCAGGGCGACTTCGTGCTCCTGGATATCTGGGCCAAATGCAGTGACCCTGACTCGGTGTATTACGACATCACGTGGACAGGCGTTGTCGGCACTCCGAGTGATAAGCAGCGCGAGATCTTCGACATCGTTCGCGACGCGCGCGACGTGGGCATTCGCACCGTGCAGCAGGCCTTCGACGCGAGGAAGAAAATCTGTGGCTGGGAAGTGGACCAGGCGGTGCGCGAGTTCATCAACGGCAAGGGATACGGGCAATACTTTATCCATCGCACCGGACACTCGATTGGCCGCGACATTCACGCCAACGGCGCTAATCTTGACAATCTGGAGACCAAGGACGATCGCGAGATCCTGCCCAACACCTGCTTCTCGGTTGAGCCCGGCATTTACCTGCCGGAATTCGGCGTGCGCAGCGAAATTAACATGCTGATTCGCAACGGAAAGGGCGAAGTGACCGGCCGGATGCAGAACGAGTTGGTGGAGATCTGATGGCGAATCCGCAGAATACGGCCACCGTAAGCGACCGCTCTACCAAGACCGCCCCGATGCAGGCGGGTTCGATGGCCACCGTTGCGCCCGTTGCAGGCTGGCTTTTTCCCGGCCTGGGGCACTTCATTCAGCGTCGGTACGTTCGCGGACTGCTGCTGATGCTGGCGGTCTTTTTCATGTTCTTTACCGGGCTCGGCATGCAGGGTAAGGTCTACCAGTTCAACACCGGTGACCTGCTCGACATTCTGGGATTTGTCGGTGACCTCGGCACCGGCCTGTTGTATTTCATTGCCCGAGCGATGGGTTGGGGCGGGGGCAACATTCACCGCGCTGTGGCGGACTATGGCACCAAGTACATCGTCGTGGCGGGACTGCTCAACGTCATCGCTGCGGTTGACGCTCACCACATTGCGATCGGCAAGAAACAATGACCATCGAACTCTCCCATTACAACGCTGCCTTGCTGTTTGCTCTCTGCGCCTCCACCGTGTTTGGTATCACTCAGCGCAACACTCCCCGTGACATGTTCCGCTACGGCGCCTATTGCTTCGTGCTGTTTGCCGTCGGCGTGATTGTGGCCTCGTGGGCGATGTGGCTGATCAAACACTGAAGAAGTTGTCCGTTGTCAGTTCTCGGTAATCACTGACAACTGGCAACCGACAACTGTCTCCTATCCTTCCCACACAAACGCATCGAAGACCCGCACTTCGGTAAAGCCAAGCTGGCGGTACAAATCGACGGCGCGGTGGTTGGCTTCGGTCACGGTCAGCGACAGCAGACTGAAATTGCGATTGCGTAGCGAGTTGCAAGTGCAGGCGATCAAGTGCTCGCCAATCCCCAGGTGACGGTATTCCGGGACAAGGCAGACTTGCGTGACATGTCCAACGTCATGCCGGACGCTGGAACAGAGAATGAGTCCGATCAGCGCGCCACTAGGCCGGTGAATGGCCGAGAACGAGGATTCCGCATCGAACACACCGCAGCCGGGAAAGCGCACGATGTTGTTCAGGAAGCGAATGGAACCAGCGTTAGTACGGTATTGGTCGTTAATCTCGGAGTCAATGTGCACGCGATAGGCGCCGGTGATGACGCCTGCGGCAGCCTGGTAATCCTGCTCCGCCCAGCGGCGGACGAGGATCTCTGGCGGCACCGGCATGGCCGCGACCTGCGGGGCTCCCGGGCCCTTCAGTTGCAGTGCAAGAAACAAGCGGCGGTGGCGCTGGAATCCCGCGGATACAAAAGGAGGGGCCAGTTCGCCGGTGGAATGCGTCAGCAGTTGCGCTTCAACACGATGAATGCCCGGGGACTGTTGCAGCGTCTCCACCATGTGCTCGGCCATCTGCAACTCAATCGCATGCGCATCACTGCGATGCGGCGAGACGAAAAGATCGCCAACCACGCCTTTACTTCCTTCGTAAACGAAGAAGGAGTAGCCCACAACGCTGCCGCGTTCGACCGCGGCGTAGCCCGGCAGAATTTTGGAATCCACGTAGCGCAGGATCATTTCGGCTGAGCTGCGGTAGTCCCAGGAAAGCATCGCGCCCCAGACTTCGACTTCTTCGTCGAGTAGCGGTCGCAGGTCGGTGGACGAGAAATGCCTGAGGTCGAGAATCTCCACCGCACGTGGCGATAGACCGTACTCCTCGACGGTGTTGTGGATAGCAGCCATGCGCAGAGCCAGTCTAGTGCTATTTGTGGATTGACGGCAAACCAGGAACACCGCTTGCCATTAGCTAAGGATGAGCTTGCTCGGAAGGCTTCCCGGACACCAGGTAAAAGTCCAGATGTTGCCAGGGGTATCCGCCGACCCGGGTGACGAGGCGCTTGGGCAGCCGGTATTCCAACTCCTTCTGGCTGCCGCTGGCGGCTACCACCAGGTGATCCACATCCGGAGTCTCGCGCTCGTAGCTGGGAATGTACTGATTGCGATAGAACCCCAGGCCGTATTCCACGCTGCGCGGCACGTCATAAACCGCGACGGTGGGGACATCGCCAAGCCTCGCGATTGCCGTCTGCACCGGCCGCGCCGACTGCAACACGTCAATTATGGGGGCCGTCCCCCGCAGGACCAGCGAGAAAGCGATAACCACTGGAACTAGCGTGATGAAGCGCAACACGCGATATCCCTGGCTGTAGAGACTTACCCAGAGCGCGAGAACGGCGGTCAACGCGAGCGCGACGGCAACGATCATTGCGTTGCGCGACATGGCGAGTTTCAGCAACTTAAATGGGACGATGAGCGACGCCGCCAGCATGGCCGCGCAGAGCAGAGCGTGCAGCAATGCCAGCCACGACGAAGGCTTTTCTTGCGCCTCGTCGCGACGCCGGATGAAGTCGGCCAGCAGAATCGCACCGGCGGGAACCGATGGCAGAATGTATCCCGCCAACTTCGATTGTGAGAACGAAAAGAAAACTATGGGCAGGAGCAGCCACAGCGTCAGGAATGTGCGCAAGTCTTCCGCTCCAGGCGGCTGTTCGGTGGAGAATCGCCAGTCGCGAGCAGCGTCAACCACGGCGGCGATTATGAAGACGATCCACGGCACCAGCGCCAGCAGCGCGACCGGCAGGTAGTACCAGAACGGCTGATGATGCCGGTAGAGGTCGGTCGTGTAGCGCTCCAGGTTGTGCTGCAGAAAGAAGACGCGGAAGAATTCGGGATTGGCCCGCTGAACCGCGATGAACCACGGCAAAGTGACAACGAGATAAAGCACGATGCCGGCGGGCCAGAGAGTACGCATTAGCAGTCGCCTATCGCGTCGCAGAGCCGCAAATGCCACGATGATCAGCGCCGCAAGAACAATCGCCACCGGCCCCTTGGCCAGTGTCGCCAGTCCGCAGAAGAGATAAAAACCCAGCAGCCAGCCGCGGTCCTGGCTGGAATGCCAGCCGTACCAGCACAGCATGGCGGCAGTAAACATCGCCGTCAGCGGCATGTCCGTGGAGGCGCTGCGTCCGAAGCCGATGATCATCGCCGAGGCCGCGGTGATGAGGGCTGCGTCAAGCTGCATACCGCGTCGAAAATGGCGTGTCCAGACATAGATGAAAAATATCATCAGCGAACAAAGGATGGCCGAGGGCAGTCGCGCCGCCCAATCGCTTACGCCGCCAGCGGCCTTGTAGCTGAGGATCGCGCACCAGTAGTACAACGGAGGCTTCTCCAGCCAGGGATGGCCATAGAGCACAGGAGTGACCCAATCCTGGCGCGCGAGCATTTCGCGCGCGATTTGCGCGTAGCGGGGCTCGTCAGCGCCCACCAGGCCGACCAGGTCTATGCCGGCCAGAAAGAAGAAGCCGCAAAAGGCGAGGAGAGCAAGCAGGTCAATCGAACGACGGGTGCGGTCATTCAGAGTGAGTTGCTGCTTCAATGGCAGGTCCATTCAAGAGTCACGAGGCTATTGCACATGGGCTGGGCGAGCGCGCATACGCAATTGGTTCAGCACGCACTCGGTTGCGGCTGACAACGGGCCCTCAACTCCGCAGCCGCTGGCGCATTCGTGTCCGCCACCCCCAAACGCCTTCGCGACTGCGGCCACGTTCACCGCTCCTTTGCTGCGCAGACTCACACGAAAATTCCCGTCGACTTGTTCGCGGAAGAACAATGCCACTTCAACACCCTCGATGGCGAGCGCGTAGTTGGCCAGCCCTTCGCAATCTTCTTCGTTGGCCTGGCAGCGCTGGATGGCCGCGCGATCCACATGCATCCACACCAGGCTGCCATCGCGTTGCAACGTGCTGAGGGCGTCGCCCAGCAAGTGCATCTTCGAAATCGGGTTCGAAAAGTACATGTGGTGAGCGATGCGCACTGGATCCGCACCGCAGCGGACCAGCTCCTGCGCC
This sequence comes from uncultured Acidobacteriaceae bacterium, assembly GCA_963823635.1. Taxonomy (GTDB): domain Bacteria; phylum Acidobacteriota; class Terriglobia; order Terriglobales; family Acidobacteriaceae; genus Bog-257. The sequence goes on from CAWGMV010000021.1 coordinate 63,834, forward strand.
AACGCAAAAGTGCGCTCAGTGGTGCCGTGAAAGCAGAATGAGCCGGTATCGGCAACCACCGCCGTATACAGGCACGTGGCAATATCGGGTGAGATCCTGACCCCGGCCATGCGCGCCAGGCGGAAGATCATCTCGGCGGTGGCGCAGGCGTTGGGATCGATCCAGTTCACGTCCGCAAAGGGCTGTGCGGTCGCGTGGTGATCGATGTTGATGAGGTAGTGCCGGTCGAGGCCTGCGAGACAAGTACGCTGCACGCTGTCACATTCGAGGATGATCGCAGCTTCCGCTCCCGGAACCTGCTCGGTTGCTCGCAGCACATTATCGCTGTGCGGTAGTGGGCGATAGATGACGGGCACGCCGCCGCTCAGGACGACGTTCGCCTGCTTTCCCATGCTGCGTAGAATCTGGCAGCAGGCCAGCGCCGATCCGACGGCATCACCGTCCGGGCGGGCATGTGAGGTGAGAATAAATGTCTGCCTCTTGCTAATCTGATTCAGAACTTCGTTGATCATCCCTATCACCACAGAGACACAGAGGCACAGAGAAAAAGAAAGCAATTAGCCTTTAGCTCTTACCCTTGAAACTCCAGTATGGTCCGCATTCCTCCGCGAAATCAGCAGTCGCTTTTCCTTCTCAATTCTCCGTGTCTCTGTGCCTCTGTGGTTTCTACCTCTTTCTCTTCTGAATTCGCTCCAACAACTCCTCAATCCTGCCGCCGTATTGTTCCGACTGGTCGAGCACGAAAATGATTTCCGGCGCCTGCCGCAAAGCCAGGCGGCTGGTCAACTGGTGCCGGATATAGCCGCGGGCCGCGTCCAGACCTGCTAGGCTCTCTTGCGCCTCGTCCTCGTTCCCGGTGGCGGCGACGAACACCCGCGCCGATCGCCCGTCGTCGCTCAGGTGTACTTCGCTGACGCTGACCAGGCCAATGCGAGGGTCGCCAAGCTCTCCTTCCACCAGAGCGATGAGTTCTTCCCGCAGGGCTTCCGCCATGCGGCCACGATGGTACTTCTGTCCCCGGTTCTCCATACTTTTCCCTCTACCCCGGCAAAATGGGAGAACGTAAGAGGATACGCCAACCTGTCAAGTGCAGGGGGTAACAATCACGGTTCCCCGGCCGGACGACCGCCGAATTCCGCCTCACTAAGGAAATCGACAAAGGAATCGGTAACTTCACCGCCGGCGTTGTTGGCGATGCGAATGGCATGACGTTCTACATTGCTCATCAGGCCTTCGAGGTAGTCGCGCGAGCCGGAGATACTGACTACGCCGAGGGTGGCGCGCTGCCATGCCTCGCTCGCGTCAAGCTCCGCCACGGCAACATTGAAGTGCGCCCGCAGTCCATCTTTGACGCTGCGCACGACCTGCCGCTTGTCCTTCAGCGAGTGCGCGCCTTCAATGCGGATCTCCAGCGTGAGATACGCGATCATAATGCAGTGGCCAGTAGCCAGCGGCCAGTTTTCAGCCCTTTGTCCTAGCCACTGACCACTAGCCACTGTTCTTATACGAAAGCTTCGGCGGCGACCCGCTCGGTCACGAAGTCCTCAATCACATCTCCCACTTTGATGTCGCCGTAGTTGGCGATGGAGATGCCACATTCCATGCCATTGCGCACTTCGCTGACATCTTCCTTGAAGCGCCGCACCGAGCCGACTTTGCCCTTGAACACGACCACGTTGTCGCGCAGCAGCCGGACTTCGGCATCGCGCTTGACGACGCCGTCGATGACGTAACAGCCGGCCACCGTGCCCACCTTGGGAACTCGGAAAGTATCGCGCACCTCGGCGCGACCAAGATAAGTTTCCTTGATGATGGGTTCGAGCAGGCCGGTCATGGCGCGCTTGATTTCATCCTGCAGTTCGTAAATGATCGAGTGCAGGCGGATGTCCACTTTTTCCTGGTCCGCCAGTTCCTGCGCCTTGCGCTCCGGCCGCACATTGAAGCCGATGATCACGGCGTTGGATGCCGAGGCCAGCAGCACGTCGGTTTCCGTAATCGCACCCACGCCGCTGAGCAAGATCTTGATCTTCACCCGGTCATTCGAGAGCTTGGTCAGCAAGTCGCTCAACACTTCCACCGAGCCCTGCACATCGCCTTTAAGAATGATGAACAATTCCTTCTGGCCTGCCAACTTCAACTGCTCCGCCAGGCCCTCGAGCGACACGCGCGAACTCTTGGCCAATTGCGCCTCTCGCGCCTTCTGCTCGCGGTATTCCGAAATTCCGCGCGCCTTCTCGCGGTCGGCGACCGCAACCAGCTGATCGCCGGCCTGAGGCAGTCCTTCCAGGCCGAGAATTTCTACCGGCGTGGCTGGAGGCGCGTCCTGCAGCGCAACACCGCGATCGTTGAACATGGCGCGTACCTTGCCGAAGACGTTTCCGACGACGAAGTTGTCGCCGTTATGCAGCGTACCGTTCTGCACCAGCACGGTTGCCACTGGCCCGCGTCCGCGGTCCAGTTTCGCTTCCAGGACCGTTCCCGCCGCGAGCCGATCAGGCACAGCTTTCAGGTCTTGCAAGTCCGCAACCAGGCAGATCATTTCCATCAGCAGGTTGAGGTTGGTTTTCTTCTTGGCAGAAACATCCACGAACACGGTGCTGCCGCCCCAGTCTTCGGGCATCAATCCGCGATCGGCCAGCTGCTTCTTCACCCGTTCGGGCAGAGCGTCAGGCTTGTCAATCTTGTTGACTGCGACGATGATCGGGACTTTCGCCGCCTGCGCGTGGTCGATGGCCTCCAGCGTCTGCGGCATAACACCGTCATCGGCTGCGACAACCAGCACCACAATATCGGTCACTTTCGATCCGCGAGCGCGCATGCGGGTGAAAGCTTCGTGGCCCGGGGTATCGAGGAAGACGATCTCGCGCCCGAACGCCGGCGAGTTGGGATCGGTGATCGCAACCTTGTACGCGCCGATGTGCTGCGTGATACCGCCAGCCTCGCCTTCTGCAACGTTGGTCGAACGGATGGCGTCCAACAGGCTGGTTTTGCCGTGGTCCACGTGGCCCATGATGGTGACGACCGGCGGACGAACAGCCTGCGCCTGGCCGTCTTCGCCGGCGCCTTCGGTTTGGACTGTGTCCTTGGCTAACTGCTCTTCAAAAGTGATGACCGCCGTCTCCGCGCCGAAATGGCGGGCCATCTCGGTCGCCAAATTCGAGTCCAGCGTCTGGTTGACGGTGGCGAAAACGCCGCGAGCGAGCAGACGAGCAATGAGGTCCTTGGCGCGGATCTCCAACTTCTCGGCAAGGTCCTTAACGCTGATGCCTTCAGGAATGGTGATGTTCCGCGTAATGGGCAGCGGCTCGCTCGAAAGCGATAGCCGCGGCGGCGGAACAAAGCCCTTCATCGGGCCTTCCTTCACTCCGCGTGGCACGTAGCGCTGACCCGGTCGCGCCGGACGGCCAGCGGGACGTTGTCCTGTAGGCGGAGGCGCAACTCCAGTGCCCGCTCCGAATCCCGGACGGGTACCTGGAGTCCCAGAACGCGTAGGATGCGGCCCACGGCGCTCACCCGGACGCACTGGTGTACGCGTCACCCCGGGCGGGGCAACGCCCGGACGCGGTCGCTGAAAAATCGGTTTGCCACGCTCCGGCATAGCTCCGCGCGGAGCGCCACTGGCTGCTGCTGTTCCCGGTGGAGCTAGATAGACAGGCCGTGGCCCGGTCTGGGGGACAATCAGGCGACGAGGAGGGTGCGTAGCCGCTGCCGGTGCGGGACGCGCCGGAGGAGCCGGACGAGGCGGCGCCGGTTTTGTCTCTGGCGCGGGCGCAGATTCGCCAGCCTCGATCGCGGGCGATACAACCTCGGCTTCTTCCAGGACTGCAACCTGGTCTTCGATCAGTGGCTCGGAAGGTTTCGTGCTCTCGGGCGCCAGTGGCACCAGGGTTTCTTTCACCGCCGGCGGTTTCGGCGGAGCAATCACCGCGGAGGGCGGGCGAACCACAGTTTGGGGCGTAATGAAGCGCGGCGCAGGTTTGGGGACTTCCGGCATTACCGGGGCGGCACTTGCAACTGGAGCAGCAGGCTTGGCGATAGGAACTGCTGGTTTTAGGGGAACGGCTGACGGAGGCGCAACCGTCTGACGCACGGGTGCGGCCGCAGGCATGGTCGCACGCGGCGCTGCAGAACTCTGAACGGCACGTTGTTCGACAAGCTTCCGCACATCACCTGGCTTGGAGATATGCGACAAGTCAATCTTGGGCTTGAACTCGTCTGGCGCAGGTGCAGTGCGCGCGGCAGTGCGGTTGCTACTGCCGGGCTCGGCATGCTCCGCAAAGTACTGCTTCACACGTTCCGCTTCATCCACTTCAATGGAGCTGGAATGCGTTTTCTTTTCTGTTACACCGACCTTGACCAGAACATCGAGGACCGCCTTACTCTTGACCTCAAGTTCTCGCGCCAGATCATTGATTCGAATCTTCTGCTGCATGCCGCCTTGCTTCCTCCGTGTTGTGCTGTCCGGCTACGACTTCATAGCATCCTCACCGTTAGTGGCTAGTGGTTAGTGGCTAGTTTCTCTGCTACCCACTGACCACTTCGTTATTTCTGCTCCCCGGGTAATTCTTCCTCGGGAATGTTTTCGTTTGCCGTCTCCGGCCGCTCGTGCGTGGTCACCTCGGCCACATCGGCATCGGGAGCGTCCTCGACGCCCTCGACGACTTCCGCCTCGTAGTATTGTCCGGATTCAACCAGGTCTTCCACGCTGTCCGACGAGGCCTCAGGTTCATCCGAGAGGCCCTCAATGTCGCCGGATTGTCCGGCGGAATCCGGGCCGGTCTCGCCCTCGTCGCCACTGCCTTCCAAAGCGAGTTCGTCTGGCAGGGGATTCTCAGGGCTTCCCGGCAGATCCTCACCGGCAGGCTCCTCCTCTGACACGTCCTCGGCCGCCGCTTCTTCCGCCTCCGCCGTCGCTTCTTCTGCCGCTGGAGCTGCCTCCTCCGCGACCACGCCTTCTTCCGCGGCCACCTCGGCAGGCGCTTCGCTCGCCTCCAGGCTGGAGAAGTAATTATTCACCGCGATACTGATTTTTTCGATGGTCTTGGGACCTACCCCGGGCACCTCTTCGAGCTGCTCGGGAGTCATATCAGCCACGGCCTCGACAGTCGTGATACCGGCGGCCACCAGCTTCTCCACGATGCCGGGCTCCAGGTCAGGGACGCTCTCCAACGGAGTCACCGTCTGGTTCATTACCGCGCTCATCCGTTCTTCCACTTCCTGGCGCTTCTCTTCCTCACTCTTGATGTCAATCTTCCAGCCCAGCAGCTTGGCGGCGAGACGGACGTTCTGTCCCTTCTTGCCGATGGCCAGCGACAATTGGCTGTCATCCACCACCACCTCGAGATGCTTTTCCTCTCCTTCCAGCACGGTAACGCGGCTGACCTTCGCCGGCTGCAACGCCTTCTCCGCGAAGACCACCGGGTCCTGGTGATACTCGATGATGTCAATCTTCTCGCCGCGCAATTCGCGGATGATGGACTGCACCCGCATTCCCTTCATGCCGACGCAGGCGCCCACCGGATCCACGTCTTTGTCTTTCGACATGACGGCAATCTTGGTGCGCTCACCGGCCTCCCGGGCGATGGCGCGAATGACTACGGTGCTGTCGTAAATCTCCGGCACTTCCGTCTGGAATAAGTGCGACACCAATTCCGGCACGGCGCGCGAAACCACAACCTGCGGCCCCTTCGATGCCTTCTCAACGCGGACGATGACCACGCGCGCGCGCTCTCCAGGCGCGAACGATTCCAGACGGGACTGTTCCTTGCGCGGCATCTTGGCCTCGGCCTTGCCCAGGTCAACGATGACATCCTGACCTTCCTGGCGCTTGATGGTGGCGTTGATGATTTCCCCGACGCGGCCAATGTATTCGTTGTAGATCGTGTCCCGTTCCGCCTCGCGTACTTTCTGAAAGATGACCTGCTTGGCAAGCTGCGCCGCAATTCGGCCCAGCACATCGGTAGGCTTATAGGTGCGCAGTTCGCCGCCGATTTCGGCAGCGGGATCAACCCGCTTGGCTTCATCGAGCGTGATTTGAGCGTTGGTGTCCTCGATGTGGTCCGCGTCCTCAACAATCGTGCGCACCGCGTAGGCGCGAATCTGGCCGCTCTCCTTGTCTAGCTCGGCGCGCAGGTTTTCCTGGGTCTTGTAGTACTTTCGGGTGGCCACAACGATGGCATCCTCGACCGCGCTTACGACGATCTGCGGATCAATGCCTTTCTCCCGGCTCAGAGCGTCGATTACGTTGTACAGTTCACTTGCCATAAAGCTCACACCACCCTTTTTAGTGGCTAGTGGCCAGTGGTCAGTAAATACCCGATCCACCCAGCCCCTATTCACCTAATCCCTAATCGCTACCGCTTCGATACTAGCCACCAGCAACTAGCCACTAACCACTGCCTTCAGAACTCAGGGACCAGGTTGGCCTTCTCCACGTTGGCCAACTCGATCTCGACTTCTGTCCCCGGTTCAACTGCCTGATGCTTCTTCGACTTCTTCCCGCCGGTCAGCTCGAGGCTCAGCCGGCCATCGTGAAACGCTGTCAGCCGTCCTTCGAAATGCCGGTTGCCAGCCACTGGATCGCGGGTCATCAGCTTGACCAGGCTTCCGGTAAAGCGCTGGTAATCCTCCGGCTTCGACAGCTTGCGGTCCAGGCCCGGCGACGAAACCTCCAGCAGGTACGAGCCGCCCGGCACTGCACCTTCCACGTCGAAGATGGTGCCCACCTCCCGGCTGAAGCTCGAACAGTCCTCGTGCGTCACTCCACCGGGCTTGTCGATGTAGATCCGCAACATGCGGGCCTTGCCTCCGCCCTGCAGTTCGACATCAACCAGTTCCAGCCCGTTCGACTGCGCCACCCGCTCCGCGATTTCCCAGACCTTGTCGAAACCGGTTGCCATGGCGTTCCTGCCAATCCTGCTCCAGCGAAATCGAGGCTCCCGGCCGTTAAGCACAAACCGCCCGTCAGGCTTTCCTTGCCGCCTGGAGTTGCCATACACCAGCGGATTACGGGTGGAAATAAAAAGTGGGCTCGCGCCCACCGATGTGCTTCGCCAACTGCGAGCGGCCCTGCCGCCACGCCGGGAGGGGTTACAACAACCCTCAAAACACAACAGTAACTGTGCTGAGTATACGCCCTGAGGACTTGAAATTCAATGTCGCCGGTTCACTGAGATCTATCAAAATATGGCAGTGATTGAAGATGCCGTTGCGCGCCTTGGCCCGAAGCGGTGAAGGGCTCCGCCAGGCTAGAATCGGTTACCGAGCCTTCTGCGGTGTGGGTGGAAGATCATGAAAAATTCCCGATATTGTTCCAGCCCATTAGAATCAATAGCTTAGCAGTAAATGCGGTAGTGTATGGAAACCGTTTCCACGCACTACCGTAAATGCGTGCAACCATTAGATTCCAAACGACTTACATGTATCCATTTGTTGAATAACGGCTTATATCCGGCTGGCGCGGCTTCAAGTGCTATAGGAAACTAAGGAAGTCATAATTAAGATAACATGCTAGTAAATCGGACTACAGAGGCGGATCCTGCGTGGGCGTTTAAGCTTTAGTGTATGCGACCGATGGTCCCTGCAGTCTAGTTCCGTTTGATGGTTGCGAACCAGGCCTCTGCGCCGTGGTCATGGATTCTTGTCTGAAGCCGGTTCGGTTCGATAGCGGTGATATTCCATCCACGGCTGGGGTTGAACGCCGCTCTCAGCTCTTGCTGACTGATGGGGTGCGGGCCGGTATCGGGACCCTCGTCACTGAAGCACAACACATACAGAGTTCCATGGTGCTCGGTCACCGACGCTAGACTCGCCGCGTATGCCGCTCGCTCGTCGGCGTCGAAGGCGTGGAACAGTCCGCAGTCCAACACCGTTTCAAACATGCGCCCCAAACGCTCCAAATGGAGCGCGTCGGCCGCAACGAACTCAACCTTGAGCCCACGTTCGGCGGCTTTCTGTCGGGCCATCGCCAGTGCCGTTTCAGCCACGTCAACGCCTAGAACAGACAATCCCAGCGAGGCGACAAGAAGAGCGTTCTCGCCGGTCCCGCAGCCCGCATCGAGCACCGCTCCGGCGAATCCGCCTTCGGATGCTAAACGCACGATTGCCGGCTGCGGCTGGCCAATATCCCAAGGCGGAGGGCCGTCGTGGTATGACGCATCCCAGGGCTGTCCCGCCATCCGTTCGTGACTGGTCGGCTGCCGACCACGGAACGGATCGTCAGCGAGGCCACCTGATCGCTCCGACATCTTCGTCCCCTCCGTGCACCCTCGAACTGCCAAATCCCCGAATGTGTACCTTAACCCGGTATAGCTCTTTTTTAGCGTGACCCAAGTAGTTTTAGTAGTTTATAGTGTTCCCGCCGCGCACATAGAATTTCAGCCGAAACGGAAGTCGGTGCCCAAGGTGCCGCGACAAGGAGAGAAACATGCGTGCGAAATCATGGGTTTCCAAGGTTCTGATTCTCGCCAGTGTGATGATGCTGCTGGTCATCCCCGGCTTTTCCCGCGACAAGAACGAGACTATCGATGCCACGGCCTGGGGCACCAGCACCCAGATGGGCCGCAATGTAAGCATAACGCTGATTATCTATCAGTACTCGACACCGGAAGACCGAGACATTCTGGTCCAGGCTTTTCAGAAGGGCTCAAACAAGGGCCTGGTTAACGCCCTGGAGAGAATGAAGGCAGTGGGCCACATCAGCATCACCGGAACACTTGGATTTGACGTCAGCTACATTGCGTTGATTCCGACTCCGACCGGCAGGAAAATCCGCTTCGTCACCAACCGCCTGATTAAGTTTGGCGAGGCTTATTTCGACACGCCATCGCAAGCCTTCGACCTGAGCGGCGGCGAATTTGACTTAAACGACCAGGACAAGAGCAAGAGCGGGGGCGTCCTGTATCCGGCGGCACAGTTGGGCATCGACGACCAGGGCCAGTTGTCCATTAACCTGTTGCAGAACCCGTGGAGACTGAGCAACATTATTGACTGGAAGGGAACGCCGGGCGAGAACTGACGGACACATATGCTGTTCTCTCAATCCGGAGTCGCGTCAGTTCGTGCCGATTCGCGATCGAGTTGTTGAGAGTCTTGGAATTTCACTGCAAGATGAGGTGGGTATGAAGATTCAACGCTGTTTGGTGATTAGCTGCGTTCTGTTTCTGTTGACCTTTGGATTGCTGCCCAATTCTGCCAGCGCCCAGGGAAAGAGCAAATACGCTTGCGATGAGCCCAATCCTTCGAGCCTGTGCAATGCCGGCAATACATGCGGCGCGTCGTGTACGGTGGACGTGAAACGGACCGCTCACTCGTCGTCCGTCACTCCCAATATCTCCGGCGCGAAGGGGAATCAGCCTTTCTGCATCAAGGCGGGAACCACGGTGACCTGGCAGTCCTCCGCCAAGAACACCGGCTTCTTCATCGACTTCGGTCCCAATTCGCCATTTGATCCGCCTGATGCCATCGTTGGTGGCAGCGCCAAACCAGCCTCGGTGGTGGCCAAGACGGCCGGCTGTTATAAGTACGGCTTTCAGGCCAGCAATTCCAGTGCGATTTACGGGATGAGTAAAGCAGCGCAGGCTGAGTTGATCGTTCTGCCGCAGTAGCTCTTGCGGGCTTTCTTAGGCGTTCTGAGCGGCGCCCGCGATGGCCAGCTTTCCGGTTGTTGCCGGCGCCCTTGCCGTGATGCGTGTTCCCTGGCCGGGACTCGACGAGATCATGAAGTCGCCGCCCAGCAAGTGCATTCTTTCGCGCATGCTGATCAGACCAAGTCCTGGTCCGGCGCCGCTGCTGCCGGGGTCAAAGCCGACGCCATTGTCGGAGACGGTAAGCGATACAAAGTCTGCGGTGCCGATGAGTTCGACTTGCACATCGGTGGCGCGACTGTGTTTCACGGCGTTGTGCAGCGCCTCCTGAATCACACGAAGGCAGCCCAGCGCAATGGTGCCGTCGAGTTCGTCGGGGACGCCGCTGCAGGAACACTCGATCGCCATGTGAGATTTTTCTGAAACCTCGCGGCACAGGCTCTTCACCGCAAAAGTCAGTCCCAGGTATTCCAACTCGGAAGAATGCAACTGGTGTGAGAGCCGGCTGACCTTGTTCCCGATCTCCTTCACCCGATCGCGAAGCTCCTGCGCGTTAATCCTGGTAATGGCAGGCTCACCGGAAGCCGCCTGACTCGCGCGCTGCAACTGGATACCGAGCATCGCCAGCGATTGTCCGATATCATCGTGCAGCTCGCGCGCAATCCGGGTTCGTTCGCCCTCCTGCGCGTTTATCAAGCGCCCGGCAAGTTCACGGCGAGCCTTCTCTGCGATCCTCTGGTCTTCTATATCGACACAACAGCCGATGTAACCGGCGAAGCTGCCATCCGGCAAGAACCTGGGAACGCCGACGTCCGTTATCCAGCGGTAGGAGCCGTCGTGGCGCCGCAGACGGTATTCCATGTTGAAGGGCCGCCGTTTGTCGAACGATCTGAAGTACGTCTGTACGCACCCGTGCAAATCATCGGGATGCACACCTGCGGACCAGCCATCGCCCATCTCCTGCTCAAGTGTACGTCCAGTGAACTGCAACCAGCCGCGATTGAAATCGGTGCAACGCTTGTCGGTGCCTGACATCCACATCATGACCGGCGCACTGTCGGCCATCACCCGAAATCGCTCCTCGCTCTCCCGCAGGGCGCGCTCCGCCCGCTGGCGCTCCAGTACGCTGGCGATGGCGTCGCCCACCATCTTGCAGCGGCTGACATCTTCGTCAGACCACGTCACCGGTCGCGCATGACAATCCATACCAACCGTGCCCGTGATCGTTCCTCCCGCTCCATGCATAGGCACGACCAGATTGCATTTTGCTCCAGCCTCCTTATCCGACTCGCGTCGTTCCGGTGCGTCGGGCGGGTAATCGTCAAGCACATTGATCCTTACCACCTCGTCTGCCAGGATCTTCGATTCGCTCCAAGGCGCTGTGCCAAACCGAAGGTCTTGATAATGATCGAACTGCGGCTTGACGTGTGGGCCGCACCATTCGTAGCTGACGCTCCACGTGCTCCGGTCTTCGGAGATGGTGATCACGTGAGCGTGGTCAACTCCCACGAACTCGGCCAACTGGCGCAAGGCATCAATGACGCTCTCATCAACTTTCGAGGCGTCACACGTGGTGAAGCGGGTCAATATTCTGGTCATCAAGCCGTCGAACTCAATCTGCCGCTTCAGGGCTTCTTCCGCCAACTTGCGCTGCGTGATATCGAAGTAGGTGGCGAGGACCAATCGGCGCGGGCCCCACACATAGGGAGCCAATCTCACCTCACAGTAGCGCCGCTCACCTTTCGCGTTCTGGATAACGCGCTCAAAGACCACCTCTTCGCCCGCCAAGGCTCGCTGATTGTGTTCATCGATTCTGGAGCTAATTGGTTGTGAGTCGGGTTGCCCCTGAGCGTAGAAACGCTCCAGTCCTGCGTGCGTTAATTCCTGCCGGGAGCAGCCGAAAAGCTGCTCCGCACTGCGGTTGGCCAGCAACAACCGTCGGTCGGAAGGATCCATGACCAGGATCGCCTCAGGCGCCATTTCCACCAACAGCCCGAGGCGGTCCTGGCTCTGGCGCAGCGCCTGCCGGGCTGCCTTGCGAGCCGTGATGTCTTCGATAGCGGCGAACAAGTAGCGCGGCTCTCTTGTCACATCATCCCGCACAGGGGCCATCACAGCCTTAATCCACATCGGACGACTGTCGTTACGGACTACTCTTCGCTCCAACGTTGTGGTCGGAATCTCACCGGTCAGCAACCGCGGGTCAATCCAATCCGCCGAATGCTCTGGATGAACGATGTCCTGAAAGCACTTTGCCAGCAGTTCATTTCGTGGGCGTCCGAACATGTCGCACAGTCGCTGGCTCACCATGGTAAATTTGCCGTCGAGAGTAAGGTGGGCAACTCCAAACCCAACCAGGGCGAAGGTGGCGAGGAAAGGCTCTTCTTGCTCGGTGACAGAAAGGTGGTGTTCAGGTTGGTCAGACATCGGGTGAGACATCCGCGGTCCTGGTGGCGCGAGGCAAACAGTATAAGTCGAAAGGCGGCTTCGACGCGAATCAGAAGTGTCCGTGGCGCAGGGGAAACGCCAAGTGCTCTGCCTAGTGGTTCTTTGGTCAAGAACTACAACTTCTACTAGTTGTTCACACTGAAGGCGTGGAGATAATCAACCTATAGGCTGGCAGGTTCACTGTCCCCGGTGATTGCTAGCAGTTGCAACTGAGAGCGGCACGGAGACGCAATGAATTCCTATCGCAAAGGTCTTTTTACAGTCCTCGCAGTACTGCTGTTGTGCATGCTGGTCGGTATCCCCGCCATTGCGCAAGGACCGGCGGACTTGTCCGCCCAAAACCAGGCAACAACCGCTCCTTTACCCGATGCCCCTCAGAAGGCAGCCTCCGCCGACCCGGATGATTCATGGCGCTTCACCATCGCGATTTACGGGTGGTTTCCGGGCATTCACGGGACGGTCGGCGCACTCGGCCACAACGCCGGTATCCATGAGTCATTCAGCGATGTCTTTCATTACCTTAAAGGAGTAATACCCGTCGCTTTCGAGGCCGATAAGGGCCGTTTCGTGATGCCCTTGGATTACTTCTGGGTCAAGTTGGGGGACGACAGATTGATTCCCCTGACCGACCCACAGCAGGCCTCGGTTAATCTGCACGTTACGGAATCGATTTTTACCCCAAAGATCGGATACAGGATTGTGGATGGCGAGCATTTGAAGATCGATGCCCTGGCCGGAATCCGCTATTGGTATGTAAGCCAGAACGTCACCCTGGAGCCTGCCGGTATTGGCAACACGCGATCCACAAACTGGGTGGATGGCCTTGGCGGCGCGAGGTTCATACTGCCTCTTTCAGAAAAGGCGGCTATCATGGTCGGCGGTGACGCCGGCGGCGGGGGAGCGAATATCGACTACCAGGCGGTCGGCCTGTTCACGTACAAGTTCACCCGCATAATAGGTTTGGGAGTTGGCTGGCGCTATTTAGATGTGGATTACCGCGGCGATCATCAATTCGTCTATGACGTGGCCCAGAGTGGCGCCCTGGGGGGCTTGTATTTCGAATTTGGCGGCAAGCCGCCGATTCCTCCATCGGCCAGTTGCTCGGCCCAGCCCACGGAAGTTTGGTCTGGTGATCCGGTAAGAGTGACCGCGACAGGCGCGAACTTTAACCCGAAGCACACTGTAACCTATGGCTGGACCGGAAATGGCGGCAAGCTGTCGGACGCGAATGCACAGACCGCAACCGTTGACACTACAGGTACGGCGCCGGGAAGCTATTCCGCCGTTGCGACCATCACAGATCCCAAGGAGAAGAAGAACAACTCGGCGACCTGCACGGCGAACTTCACCATCAAGCAGCCGCAGCCGCCGAGTGTGAGCTGCTCGGCTAATCCGACTACGATCGCTATCGGTCAGCCGGCGACTGTCACCATGACGGCTACTGATCCGCAGGGATGGCCGATGACCTATAGCTGGTCGGCTACGGGCGGCCAGATCAGCGGCAGCGGTACATCAGCCACAGTGACGGCCACGAACTCTGACGCCGGCAATACCATCACCGTCACCGGGACGGCGACCGACACGCGCGCGAACTTGAGTGCAAGTTGTACGGCTTCGGTTAATGTGCCGCCGGTAGTGAAATGCGTCAACATCGAGGATTGGGGTGAGTGTACGTTTGAGAAGAATCCCAAGAAACCGTGGCGCGTGGACAATGACTGCAAGGACGTGCTGGACAAACTCTCTCTCCGGCTGCAGCAAATGCCCAACGGAAAGCTGAACGTCGTGGGCTACACCGACCAGGTGGATGAGGTGAACGAGCAGACGCTGGGCGCGCAACGCTCCGTCAATGTCAAGTACTACCTGGTTACCGACGGTCCCAACAAGGTTGACGCTGGCCGGGTCCAGCCTCGCCAAGGCGGGACCAAGGGCAAGGCAACCCACTTCTACTTTGTGCCCGAAGGCAACCTGTGCGGCGGGCAACTGGAAGAGGGCACAACCGTGGACGAGAGCCAGGTGCAGCCGCAATCGCGTAATGCGCCTGCTCCAACGAAAAAGCACAAGAAGGCGGCAGCGGCTGCGCCTGCTAATTAACGAGCTATTTATCGCTCAATGGGCATAGGTGGACGGTTGACCGTCCGCCTATGTCACACCAGCGCGCCGGACCGCAAGAATCTTGGGCATCCTGTCGCAAGTGAGAGTACCAGACGCGGACTAGCATGCAATCTTCATGGCGCATTGTCAGGCACGTTAGCTCGTTCTCCGGTCTACCGGGGAAGGCTTAACGTAACGTGCGGTTTCTTGCTTCCGGGCCCGCCAAAAGCTCTGCCAAGGAGATAGAGAATGGACCCTCGAGCAGGTGTTCAAAAGCTGACATTGGCCGCGCTGGCCGCTTCTAGCTTGTTCCTGGCTGGACGGGTCTCTGCCGCTGATATTAAAGGTCAAGTGATGGGTGGCGGCGCGCCTGTCGCCCAATCAACCGTGATCCTCATGCAAGCGAGTGCAGGCGAACCCAAGCAACTCGCGCAGACAAAAACCGACAAGGACGGCAAGTTTACGGTCCACGGCACCGGCGCGCCTGGCTCCAGCCTTTATCTGCTGGCTAGTGGCGGCATACCCGCGGCCAACAAAGCTGGCGGCAACAACCCGGCAATCTTCCTGTTGACGGTTGTGGGCAGCCAACCTCCAGCCTATGTCGTCATCAACGAGATGACGACCATTGCATCGGTGGTTACGCATGCCCAGTTCATCGTTGGCACTTCGATCAAGGGTTCGCCGCTTGCGCTTCGCATCGCTGCCGGTAACGTGCCCAACTTCGTTGACCTCCAAACCGGCGGATATGGCCCGATCATTCTGGACGCACTCAACAGTGCTCAGACGCCCACGATGGCCAACTTTGGCACGCTTGCCAGTGTGTTGGCGGGTTGCGTCGCGCGGCTGAAAGCCGATGCATGCAGCCGTTTGTACGAAGCTGCTAGTCCCCCGAGCGGGGGCCCTCCGGTTGACACGTTGTCGGCGGTCGAGTCGATAGCTTACAACCCATGGCACCAGCCGGAGAAGATCTTTGCCTTGCTGGATTTCTTCTATCCATTCCCACCGCCCAACACGCCTGGCAAGCTTCTTCGGCCGACGCCGTTCCTGCCCTATCTGACCTTTGCTCCCAGCGCCTGGATCTTTCCGCTCAAGTTCACGGGCGGTGGCTACAGCGGAGGCGGCAAGCTCATGATCGACAGCGAAGGCAACGCCTGGGTCGCTGACAACTTCACGGTCGGGGCAGAAAACCAGGACGCCTCGTGGACCGGCGGCCTCACCAAGTTCGCGCCCAACGGTAGACCGCTTTCGCCCAGCCCTTTGGGCTTCCGGGGCGGAGGTATCGCAGGCCCCGGTTTCGGCTTGACCCTCGACGCACAAGACAACGCGTGGGCCACCAGCTTCACCGGCCAGAACATCACGAAGTTCGACAAGAACGGCAAGCCACTGTCGCCCCCCGAGGGCTGGAACTTTAACCGCCAGATCAGCCAGATGCAGGGCATCATCGCCACGCCGAGCGGAGATATTTGGACGCTCGACCTGATCAAGGGCCAGGTCGTGAAGCTTCCCCAGGGTGACCCGTCCAAGGTCCAGTTCTTCTGTCAGAACAAGACCGGCGATCCACTGAAAAACCCCTGCAAACTCATCGGGCCGTTTGCTCTCGCCATTGACCAGCAGGACCGCATCTGGGTGACCAACGCCATCGCGGACCACGTGGTTCGTTTCCCCGCTTCCGATCCCAGCAAAGTCGAAACCTTCAAGGTGGGATACTCCGCCAGCGGTCTCGCCGTCGACAGCCAAGGGAACGTCTGGGTGACGAACAAATTGGGTAGCTCGCCCAGGGGGGCATTGAAGTTCGCGGAAGTCCTGGCCGCATTTAAATTCAACTTCGACAACGACCCCGACGCCGGACAACGAGCGACCAAGGTCTTGATTCCTGCCATGGCCGCGCAAACGCCGGGGTACGAGTCGGGCGGCAGTATCACCGTGTTGCGCCCCGACGGCACCGAGGCGTCCTTCTCTCCGGTGTATGGCAAAGGCATCGTCGGGCCGTGGGCGGCTTCCGTGGATGGCAACGACAACATCTGGATCTCCAACTTCAGCACCGCGTCGGCCGGAATCGTGGAATTGTGCGGCTTCCGCACCGAGCATTGCCCGCCTGGCGTAAAGACAGGAGACGCAATTTCGCCGCCCGGCGGATATGTCGGCGGTGGATTGCAGTTGCAGGTTGACGTGGGCATCGGTCCCGCTGGAGATGTTTGGGTCACCAACAACTGGCAGACCTACCTGGATGCCATGGGAAAGGTCGATGAAGCATTACAAACCCAAGGCGCCGGCCAGGGTGTGGTGGTCTTCTACGGAATGGCGAAGCCGGTTAAGACGCCGTTGATCGGCCCGCCGCGCCAGCCGTAAGCGTTTCAGATGAGCCGAAAAACCAATCACAACGTGGTTGGCCTTTTTCATTGTTCCGGCGCCACGTAGCCTTCGCGGTAATAAACGTGACGCAACGCCGCGGTGGCGGAGAGGCGCACCCGGATCTTGTGCCACTTGCCATCCCGATTTTGGTTGGTCGGCCGATAGCCCAACATGTACTGGTCGCGCAGTTCTCTGCTGATGAGCCCTGCGATTTGCGGTATCTGGCGACGGTCGTCGGCAGGTATGGTTCGCCCGCCGCTGGCATCGGTCAGCTTGGCCAGCGACTGCCGGCCGAGGCGCTCTTCCACCGTCTTCAGCAACGGGACCGGCATGTCATCGAAGATGCCGATTCCGTAAGTCAATACGTTGGCCTCCTCGATCATGTGCCTGGTTTCCTTCAGTGAGTATCGGCTGTGATTGTCACCGCCGTCCGAAATGATAAGCAGCGCCCTTCGCTGGTAGCGCGCCGTCCGCAGTTTGTTGATGCCCAGATAGATTGCGTCGTATAGAGCGGTTGCGCCCTGCGCTTTGGTTGCCCCCAGCCGCTCCTCGATGGTGCCTATCGACTGCGTGGAAGACGCGATCAGCTTGGGTTTGCTGGAGACGGTGATGATGAAGTATTCGTCATCGGGGTTAGCGTGGATGAAGAACTGCTTCACTGCCTCCTGCTCATATTCGATCTTGTTCTTCATGCTGGCGCTGTAATCCAGAACCAGGGCTATCGAGAGGGGCGCATCCTCGCGCGAAAAGTACTGGATGGGCTGAGGAACACTGTCCTCGTAGAGTGTGAACTCATGCTGGGGAACATCGAGGACAGGACGGTTAAACGAATCGGTCACGGTGACCGGTACCAATACCAGATCGACGTCAGACCGGAAGGGCTTGAGGCTGGCGCTCAAGGTAGCTTCACCGGGGCTCGTTCGCACCACTCGGTCAGAAGAAGGAAGCGGAACGACATGCGCGTCGTCCAGCGAGTCAGACTGTGCCAGACAAGGGAAAGTCGGCAGCACAGCTAACGCGAGAGCGGCAAGCAAGCAAACAAAAGGAGGTCGTAGCCCGTTTTGCACGATCATGACTGATCACCCCACGACGACTACAACAGTTCCGAAATGGGATGCAGTTAATCACGCTAGCGGGGCAGCTGGCAACAGAATTAATCACCCGGACATCTTACCTAGCACCTAAGTGGAATATGAGCGCTTCCTCGATCCCAGCACGAGTGAGAGGAATTCAAACTGACAACTTCCTGTGGCCAAACCGATTAGTTGTGGATTTTACGAAAGGGGGCCGCGGATCCGGCGCTGTTGGCCGGTTACGCTGCTGATTCCGGCGCTGTTACAATAGAGTGAGTGTGGGGAAAAGCGTGTTTTCAGCCCTATACTGGATTAATAGCAATGACCTTGAGTAATGGCAAAACCTTGCTTTTATTGAAGCCACGGGGCTTTTGCGCAGGAGTGGTGCGCGCCATCGATATCGTGCGAATTGCGCTGGAGACCTTTGGAGCGCCCATCTACGTGCGCAAGGAGATCGTCCACAACCGTTATGTGGTGGATGAGCTAAGCGCCAAGGGCGCTATTTTTGTGGATAGCGTCGAGGAAGTCCCGGCGGGCGAGCGCGTCATCTATAGCGCCCACGGTGTGGCTCCTGAGGTGCGCGAGGCCAGCAAGCTACGCGAGCTGCGGGTGATTGATGCGACCTGTCCCCTAGTGACCAAGGTGCACGTCGAGGCTGTTAAGTTCGCGCGCGAAGGCTATTCGCTGATTCTCATCGGCCATCGCGACCACGACGAGGTCATCGGTACGCTGGGCGAAGCTCCGGCAGCCACCCAGGTGGTGGATGCGCCGGAAGATGTGGACAATCTGCACGTCGCTGATCCGGAGCGTGTGGCGTACCTCACCCAGACCACGCTGAGCCTGGACGAAACGCGACATGTAATCGAAGCGCTACGCCGGAGATTTCCGAAGATTAAAGGTCCCCACGCGCAAGACATTTGCTACGCGACTGAGAATCGCCAGACGGCGGTGAAGGAGGTCGCCAGCGAGTGTGATCTGCTGCTGGTCGTGGGTTCCGATAACAGCTCGAATTCCAACCGGCTGGTTGAAGTTGCGGGTAACCTGGGCACGAATTCGTATCTCATCGAGAACTATCGCTCCATCCAGCCGCAATGGTTGGAAGACGTGAAGACCGTCGGTGTAACCGCCGGCGCCTCCGCTCCGGAGATTCTGGTGCAGGAAGTGGTGGATTTTCTCGCCCTGCAGGGTTTCACCGACATGCGCGAGGTGGAAGTGATGCCGGAGAACGTGCGCTTCGGATTGCCGGCTGAGATCGTCGAGGCGATTGCCGCCGCGCCGGCGGTGCAGGTGGCCGAGTAAGGGAAGCCATGGCAGATCCCTCAAGTCCTGCCGAAATGCGCTTCGGCAAAATCGATGACATCAAGAGCCGGGTAGCGGCGGCCGTCGATGCCTCGCGGCGCTACCTGTTTTCCCTGCAAGAGCCGGAAGACGGCTATTGGTGTGGTGAACTGGGCGCCGATACTACCCTGGTCTCGGATTACATCCTGCTGCATCGGCTTCTGGGAACGGAGAATGCAGTGCGCACCCAGAAGTGCGTGAACGAAATCCTTAATCGCCAGAATGAAGATGGCGGCTGGCCGATTTACAACGACGGGCCGTCTAACATCAGTGCCTCGGTGAAGGCTTACTTTGCGCTGAAAATGGGAGGCTTCAGCCCGGAACATCCGCAATTGCGCAAAGCGCGCGAGCGCATCCTGGCGCTGGGTGGCGTGACCGCTGTCAATACCTTCACCAAGATTTATCTGTGCTTCCTCGGGCAATACGACTACGATGCCGTGCCGGCAATTCCGCCGGAGATCGTACTGTTTCCCAAGTGGTTCTGGTTCAACCTCTACGAGATCTCGTCGTGGTCGCGCGCTATCCTGGTGCCGCTATCGATTGCTTACGCCAAGAAGCCGTTCAAGAAAATTCCAGCGGAGCAGGGAATTGACGAGCTTTTCGTCGGCGGCCGCACTCGGAGCCAGTTGCGGCTCCGTTGGGCGCCCAAGCTGATTAGCTGGCGCAATTTCTTCCTGCTCCTCGACCGTCTGGTGCATTTTCTGGAGAGCGTGCATGTGCGCCCTCTGCGCTCGCAAGCGCTCAAGGTCGCCGAGAAATGGATGCTGGAGCGCATGGAGCTTAGCGACGGGCTGGGCGCCATCTATCCCGGCATCATGAACTCCATTATCGCGCTGCGCTGTTTGGGGTACTCGCTAGACGACCCGCAGTTCATCCGCGCCATGGATGAGTTCGAGAAGCTCGGCATTGAAGAGGAGACGACGTTCCGCATGCAGCCTTGCATGTCGCCGGTGTGGGACACGGCTTACGCGGTGTTTGCGCTGGCCGAGAGTGGCGTGCCAGCGACCGATTCGCGCCTGGTACAGCCGTGCGAGTGGATGTTGCGCAAGCAGGTGACCCATCGCGGCGATTGGTGCGTGAAGAACCGCAAGTCACCTCCGGCGGGCTGGTACTTCGAGTTCAACAACGAGTTCTATCCCGATGTGGACGACAGCGCGCAGGTGCTTCTGGCACTGAGCCGGGTGAAGACGAGCAATGAGAGCTACCACTCCAGGTCGGTACAGCGGGCGCTGGACTGGATTGTGTCCATGCAATGCAAGAACGGCGGCTGGGCGTCCTTTGACAAAGACAACAACCGCATGGTCTTCCAGCACATCCCTTTTGCCGATCACAACGCCATGCTCGATCCTGCGACGGTGGACATAACCGGGCGCGTGCTGGAGTGCCTCGCCAGTTATGGTTTCTCGCTCAAGGACCCACCAGTGCGTCGCGCAATCGACTTCATCAAGCGCGAGCAGCAGCCCGATGGCTCGTGGTTCGGGCGGTGGGGTGTGAACTACATCTACGGGACCATGCTGGTGCTGCGTGGGCTGGAAGCGATTGGCGTTGATCATCACGAGCCGTATGTGCAACAGGCGGTGGAATGGCTGCGCATGATGCAGAACCCTGACGGCGGCTGGGGCGAGCGGTGCGATTCCTATGACGACCCCAATGTCAAGGGCGTGGGACCGAGCACCGCATCGCAGACCGCATGGGCGGTGATGGGACTGCTCGCCGCCAGCGACACCCGCAGCGATTCGCTGCAACGTGGCATCGCGTACCTGCTGAAGACGCAGCAGCGCGATGGTTCATGGGATGAGTTGCTCTACACCGGTACGGGATTTCCGCGCGTGTTCTACCTGATGTACTACATGTACCGGCAGTACTTCCCCTTACTTGCCTTGACGGTGTATGCGAAAGGTGCGGTGGCGTCGCAAGAGGAGCAACTTAGGATCGTCCGCAGAACCCAGCAGATGGGTTGATTCCGCGCCACGGCTCATCCGCTCGAATCTCTTAGGCCCATCTGGGCCTTTTGAGAACTGTCTATACTACCCAAAGGGACTGCGACGATGACCATTACACTTGAGATCAAGCCCGAGGTTGAGGCCGAACTGGCTGCCCAGGCCGCCGCTCACGGCATGGACGTATCGTCTTACGCGGCCATCCTCCTGGAGAAGGCGGCTCAACCCGCCGAGCAATCGAAACCGAAGAAGAGCCTCGTAGAGTTCTTTCGGGAATCGCCATTGGTGGGTCTGGAACTCGATTTGGCGCGGGACAAGGATACGGGTCGAGACATCGAACTATGAGCGGTTTCCTGCTCGATACCAATTGCGTTTCGGAACTGGTCCGTATCGAGCCTGAACCGCGTGTTCTGAACTGGGTGGGCGCCGCAGATGAAATGCTGCTCTACCTCAGCGTCCTGACGTTTGGAGAGATCCGCAAGGGCGCGACGCTCTTGCCGGCCAGCAGCAAGCGCACTCAGTTGGAACGATGGCTGGAGGTCGATCTGCCAATCCGCTTTGCGAATCGTCTGTTGCCAATCAACGGAGAAATCGCCGAAATCTGGGGGCGCAATGGCTGGCCATGCACAGCTTAAAGGGATAACGCTGCCCATTATCGATGGCCTTATGGCAGCCACGGCAAAGCACCATGGCCTCACTGTCGTCACCCGAAATGTGAAGGATTTCAGTGTGTGGGCAGTTCCGGTCATCAATCCCTGGGAGGCGACGTGATGAGATGTTTCGTCACAGGCGCGACCGGATTTCTGGGCAGCCATGTTGCGCGCCGATTGCTGGCCAGAGGCGCTGACTTGCGCCTGCTGGTGCGAGCAACCAGTCGTACTGACAACATTGACGACCTTCCGGCCGAGCGCGTGGTCGGCGATTTACGCGATCTCGAGTCGCTGAGGAAAGGAATATCGGGCTGCGAGTTCGCCTTCCATGTCGCTGCTGACTACCGGCTGTGGGCGCGAAATGGGCAGGAATTGTACGACTCCAACGTGGACGGGACCCGCAATATTCTCCAGGCGGCGAAAGATGCAAGCGTGCGGCGGGTTGTTTATACCAGCAGCGTTGCCACCATGGGTTTTGGCAACAATGGCCGGCTCACCGACGAACGTGCGCCGGTCAGTCTCGAGGACATGATTGGCGACTACAAGCGCAGCAAGTTCATGGCGGAGCGGTTGGTGATCGAGGCAGGTCAGGCCGGGCAGAATGTGGTGATGGTGAACCCGACCACGCCGATTGGCGAACGCGACATCAAGCCGACGCCCACCGGCAAGATTGTGGTGGATTTCCTGCGACGCAAGTTTCCCGCATACGTTGACACAGGCCTGAACCTGGTTGACGTAGTGGACTGCGCTGAAGGACATTTGCTGGCGATGGAGCAGGCTGTTCCCGGCGAGCGCTACATTCTCGGCGGCGAGAACCTGACGTTGAAGCAGATTCTCGACAAGCTGGCCGCGATTACTGGCATGTCGTCTCCCAAGGTGAAGCTGCCTTACGCGATGGCCTACGCTACCGGCGTAGTGGACACCTTGGTGACCGGTGCTCTCAGAAAGCGCGAGCCGCGGGTCACACTGGATTCGGTCCGTATGGGTCGCAAGAAGATGTTCGTCACCAGCGCCAAGGCGGAGCGCGAGCTGGGATGGAATCCGCGGCCGGTGGATGACGCGTTGCGGCGCGCCGTGGAATGGTTCCAGGCGCACGTCTATGCGTAAAAACGGTTGTCAGTAGCCAGTTGTCAGTTAAGGCGACCCAGCTTGAGTTACAGGTGCAACGAGGCACGCTTAGAAGCGCATAAGTCCGTTGCGATTGTGGCAGCGATGTCGCTGGAGTTGGCCCCCCTGCTGGGCAAGAAGCGGCCGCGCCAGGTTAACGGCGTTGCGCTGTTCGATCTGGAACGGGCGGTGGTGGCCGTCGGCGGCATAGGAGAAAGATGCGCGCGCCGCGCCGCAGAAACTGCCATCGGCGACGCGCAGCCAACGCTTCTGTTGTCGGCGGGTATTGCCGGCGCAATCGCGCCCGGGCTGAAGGTGGGAGACGTTGGCCGCATCCGCGAAGTGGTGGATGTTGCAACCGGCGAACGCTACCCGGCGACTGGAGGACAATGGGTGCTGGCGACTTCGCAGGACGTGAGCGACGCCACCGAGAAGCGGGAGCTGCTGACGAAATATGGAGCGGACGTGGTTGACATGGAAGGCGCGGCGGTGGCGCAAGTCGCCAGCGAGCGAGGGTTGCAGTTCGCTGCCGTCAAGGCGATCTCCGACGACGCCCGATTTGTTATGCCGCCGCTGACCGAGTTCGTTGATCAGAACGGCAGATTTCACAATGGCAGGTTTCTGCTGTATGTAGCCTTGCGGCCAAAGTGGTGGCCAGTGTTGCCAAAGATAAGAGCCAACGCGGCACTCGCGTCCGCGAACCTGTGCCGTGAAGTGGAACGTCTAATAGTTGATAGTGGATAGAATTGTCCAGAGACCCACGAAAGATGGGGCTCGCCTAAGGCGGTTGGATTACGATCTATCCACTAACCACTGGTTCATACATGTCACTTGCGACACAACTTGGCAGCACGATCGGGGAGCAGGCCATCCCTGCGACCATGACCGCGGCCGTGTATCGAGGCGTTAACGACGTCCGCATGGAGACGGTTCCTGTCCCGCAGATCGAGGCCGGCGAAATCCTGGTGCGAGTTCACACCTGTGGAATCTGCGGGACGGACCTGAAGAAGATTGCCACCGGCTCCCATTCCGCGCCGCGAATCTTTGGCCATGAAACTACCGGCGTGGTCGCCGCCGTCGGGGAGAAGGTTACGGAATTTCACCTAGGCGACCGGGTGATGGTCTTCCACCACATTCCCTGCGGCGAATGTTACTACTGCCGGCACAAGGTATTCGCCCAGTGCCCCACCTATAGGAAAGTCGGCGCGACCGCGGGCTATGAGCCGAGTGGCGGAGGCTTCTCAGAGTACGTCCGCGTGATGGACTGGATCGTGCGCAAAGGCGTGATCCGGATTCCGGACACAGTTTCGTTGGAGCAGGCGTCCTTCATTGAGCCGATGAATACCTGCATGAAAGCTATTGAAACGCCGGGACTTAAAGAACGAGAGACGGTGCTGGTCATCGGTCAGGGGCCAATCGGCATCATATTGGCTGTGCTGGCGCGGCGGTGCGGCGTTCGGGTTATCACTTCCGATTTGTTTCCGCAGAGGCTTACAATAGCGAAGACGTTCGGCTTGAATGAGAATATTGATGCCTCGACGTGCGACACGGTTCAGGTCGTCAAGGACATGACCGAGGGTCGAGGGGCGGACGCCGTCATTCTGGCCGTAGCAGGGAACGGGCTGATTCGCCCCGCCATGGACGCCACGCGTCCCGGAGGGCGGGTTCTACTGTTTGCGCAGACCCAGCACGGCGAGGCCACCATTGACCCTGCGGCCGTTTGCGTGGAGGAAAAAAGCCTCTTGGGCTCATATAGCGCTTCGGTGGATTTGCAAGAAGAGTCAGCGCGCTTCGTGCTGAGCGGCGAGATGGACTTGGAGAAACTGATCAGCCATCGTTTTCCGCTGGCCGAGTCGGTGGAGGCATTGCAGTTGGCTGCCCACCCCCACCCGGACTCGATGAAAGTGGTCATACAACCGGGCAGTTCATGGAAGGACCGTTAGAGTGAGCCGACAGATGACAGCCGCAGTCCTCTACGGCAAAGAGGACGTCAAGATCGAGCGGGTGCCGATTCCTACGTTGGATGTGGGGGAGGTGTTGGTCAAGGTGCAAGTGGCCCTGACCTGCGGCACCGATCTCAAGGTGTATCAGCGCGGCTACCATGCGCGCATGATTGTGCCTCCGGCCCTGTTTGGCCATGAATTGGCAGGTGTCATCGAAGAGGTCGGCCCGAACGTCAGAGGATTCCGCAAGGGCATGCGGGTGGTGGCTTTGAATTCTGCCCCCTGTGGGACCTGCTTCTATTGTTCCAAGCACCAGGAAAATTTGTGCGAAGACCTGCTGTTCAACAACGGCGCTTACGCGGAATACATTCGCATTCCCCGGCGGATCGTCGAAACCAACATGCTGGCCATCCCCAGGGATGTGAGCTACGAAGAAGCCGCCATGGTTGAACCTCTGGCCTGCGTGCTGCGCGGCCTGCATGAAACCAAGCTTGAGATCGGCGATTCCGCCGCCGTTATCGGCGCCGGGCCCATCGGGCTGATGTTCATCCAGGTGGCCAAGCTGACCGGCTGCAATGTTATCTCCATTGTGAAACGTGACTCCCAGGCGGCGGCCGCCCTGAAGATCGGCGCCGACAGCACGGTGAAGATCAACGCGGTGGATGATCCGGTAAAGGCGGTGCGCAAATTGACTCCTGAAGGCCGCGGTTGCGATGTGGTGATTGAAGCGGTGGGGCGGCCACAGGCGTGGGAGTGGTCCATCGACATGGTGCGCAAGGGCGGGACAGTGAACTTCTTCGGCGGCTGCGCCAGCGGCACGACGGTGGCGCTGGACACCCAGCGGCTGCACTACAACGAGCTGACGCTGAAGGCCACCTTCCATCACACGCCGGAGACGGTGCGCAAAGCTTTCGCGCTTATCTGCGAGAAGAAGATCAAGGGCACCGATTACATTACGGGCGAAGCGCCGCTTTCGCGCTTGCAGCAGGTCCTGCGTCACATGGTGAACCGTACCGACGAGATCAAGACAGCCATCATTCCTGGAACGTAAGGGAGTGGCGCTGCACGCGAACAGAACAAAGGCGACCCACCTCATGCTTGTGTCATCCCGAGCGACGAGGTCGCCGCGACGACCGGGGAGTCGAGCGACCCCTATGGCGGAAGAAACGTTAATGGTGGGATAGGGGTCCTTCGACTCCGGTTTCGTCCGCACCGCGGACGAACCTCCGCTCAGGATGACAGAATTGCAATTGCTCCCATGCCATCTGCTTCGGCCGACAATCCCGTTGTTGCTCAAGCTGAGTCTGCTGGCTGGCGGAGCTTGCCGCCGGAGTATGCCATTCCCGAGCGCGCACCCTCACTACAGGATGCTCAGGAATACTGCGCTCGCCTGGCCCATTCTCACTACGAGAACTTCTCCGTCGTCACCTGGTTCCTGCCCAGGCATCTTCATCAGCACTTCTACAACGTTTATGCGTACTGCCGGATTTCCGATGACCTCGGCGATGAAGTCGGCAACGCCGGGCAGTCCCTGGCTCTGCTGGATGCCTGGGAATCGGAGTTGAACGCCACTTATCTCAGCCTGGTCGAGCCGCCGACGAAAAACGTTCGGCAAGACGTAGAGAAACTGCAAGCGGAACCGCCGGCAAGAAATTCAGTCAGCCCTCGTCATCCCGTGTTCATCGCTTTGCGGGAAACAATCCGGCAGTGTGACATCCCTCGCCAGCCGTTTGCCGATCTGCTCACTGCTTTCCGCCAGGACCAGACCGTCGGCCGCTACGCCACGTTCGACGACGTGCTGGGCTACTGCCATCATTCGGCGAATCCTGTCGGCCATCTTGTGCTGTACGTCTGTGGTTATCGCGACGCCGAGCGGCAGCAGCTTTCCGATTACACCTGCACCGCTCTACAGCTTGCGAACTTCTGGCAGGATGTGGCCGTGGATCACGCCAAGGGGCGGATTTATCTGCCACTGGAAGACCTGGCAAAGTACAGTATTAGCGAGACCGACATTGGCGAACACCGCGCCACACCGGCGTTTCTGGAGATGATGAAGTTCGAGGTTGCCCGCGCCCGCGAGTGGTTTCAGAAAGGCTTGCCTTTGGCCAGGCTGGTGGACAAGCACCTGGCCCTCGACATTGAGCTGTTCAGCCGCGGCGGCTTGGAAATCCTGAATGCCATCGAGCGGCAGGGCTATGACGTGTTGTGGCGGCGTCCGGCCATCTCCAAGCCGCGAAAGTTGTGGCTCGTAGCACGCGCGGCCTTGGGTAAGTTGCTGTGAGTGAACATCCGATGCAGCTGCACGCCGCATATTCGGTGTGCCGCCATATTGCGCGCTCGGCCGCCAGGAATTTCTACTACGGCTTCCTCGTACTCCCCAAGGACAAGCGCAACGCCATTTCGGCGGTGTACGCCTTCATGCGGCGGGCCGATGACATCTCCGACGATCCGTCTTTGCCTCCAGAACAGCGTCGGAAAAAGCTGGATGAATGGGTGAACGGGCTGCGCCGCGTAGCTGCCGGCGAGCGCACCGACGACCCGGTGCTGTTCGCGCTGGCCGATACGCAGAGGCGCTACAACATTCCCCTCGACCTGCTGGAGAAGTTAGTGCAGGGGACGGCGATGGATCTGCCTTGGGACATAGCTGTACCCGGCGGCGGTGCACCGCAAGTGCAGTACGAGACCTTCGACCAGCTTTACGATTACTGCTATCACGTTGCATCAGTCGTGGGTTTGACCTGCATTCGCATCTTTGGCTATCGCGATCCCCGTGCGGAGAAGCTGGCAGAGCAGACCGGTGTCGCGTTCCAACTCACGAATATCATTCGCGACGTGCAGGAAGATGCTCAACTTGGCCGCGTTTATCTGCCGCGTGAGGATTTTGTGCGTTTCGGGCTTGACGTCCGTGTGCTGACCAACGGTTGGGGCACAAAATCGCTGCGTCCGGTGCTGGAGTTCGAAGCGTTGCGCGCGCGGGGGTTTTATCGCGCGGCGGAAGAATTGCTGCCGCTCATCGACGAGGACAGTCAGCCGGCGTTGTGGACGTTGGTCGAAATCTACCGGCGGCTCCTGGAGCGCATCATCGCGCGCAACTACGATGTCTTCTCCGCCAAGGTGAAGCTCAGTACGGCCGAGAAGTTGACTGTCCTGAGCAAAGGCTTCTGGCGACGCCTGACATGAACGTCGAGCCGCAGAATTCGCAGGCGCCGAGGGTCGCAGTTATTGGCGGCGGATTGGCTGGTCTCTCCGCTGGATGCGCGTTGGCTGACGCGGGTTATTGCGTGGAGTTGTTTGAGCGGCGGCCGTATCTTGGCGGGCGGGCATCGTCGTACGAACTGCCGGGTACAGGCGAAGTGGTGGACAACTGCCAGCATGTGCTGCTGGGCTGCTGTACCAATCTCATCGACTTCTATCGCCGTCTCGGCGTTCAGCAGCAAATCCGCTGGTATGACGAGATTACGTTCATCCTTCCCGGCGGCAAGTCTTCCACGCTGAAAGCCGGCGCGCTCCCAGCACCTTTTCACGCCGCGCCATCGTTCCTTGATTCGTCGGTGCTGGACTTTAGAGACAAGCTGGCAATCGCGCGCGCCATGACGGCTCTCGTTCCTGCTCTTCCCAACGATGACGGTGAGAACTTCCTGTCGTGGCTGGTGCGGCACGGACAAACACAGAAGACCATTGACCGCTTCTGGGGCCCCGTGCTGGTCAGCGCACTAAACGAAGACTTGGACCGCGTGTCTGTCCGCTATGCCGCGCTGGTGTTTCGCGAATCGTTCCTGAAGTCGGCGGAAGCGGGGCGTATGGGCGTGCCGTCGGTACCGCTCTCGCAGCTCTACGGGACTGCGGCTCAATATATCGCAGAGCGCGGTGGCAACGTTCATCTGCGGGCGTCGGTGGATTCGGTTTGTGCCGATGCCGATGGCGTGCAGCTCTGCGTCGGCGGAGAAGATGTGCGCGCCGACTTCGCGATTCTGGCGACGCCCTCCGGCAGAGTGGAGAAGTTGTTGCCGGATGTGCCAGAGCTGATAGATCTGTGCCGCGGCTTGCGTAAGCTCGAGTCCTCTCCGATTACGGGAATTCATTTGTGGTTCGACCGCGAAATCACGCTCTTGGAACATGCCGTGCTCCTGGAGCGGACGATTCAGTGGATGTTCCACAAGTCTAAGATTCTCGCGACGCGGAGGGATTCAGCACAGAATAGCAGCTATGTTGAACTGGTTGTCAGCTCGTCGAACACGCTCGTGGATAAGTCGCGCGGAGAAATCATCGAGGTGGCGGTTAGGGAATTAGGCGAGTTCTTTCCCGTTGTGCGCGAAGCAAAGCTGACCAAGTCCGCCGTCATCAAGGAAATTCATGCGACGTTTGCGCCAATGCCGGGAGTTGACGCATTTCGCCCGTCAAACCACAGTCCGTGGCCGCGTCTGTTTCTCGCCGGAGATTGGACGGCAACCGGATGGCCGTCAACCATGGAGGGCGCCGTGCGCAGTGGCTACGGCGCAGCGGAGGCCCTAAGCGGACGTAAGTTCTTGGTATCCGACCTCCCGGCGAAGGGATTCATGCGGCTATTCGAGTGAATCCCTTCACCACACCTTGCACACCTTGTCCGCCGGCTTCACCAGGGGTGCGCCAGGCTTGCAGGAGAAGGCCGTCGCGAACTCCGGCATATTTACCACCACGCCGTTGATGCGGTACTTCGCAGGAGAGTGTGGATCGGTGATGGCGCGCGCGCGCATCTCTTCAGGGCGATCGTTCTCACAGGCCCACTGCGCCAGGCCCACGAAGAAACGCTGGTCCGGAGTCAAACCATCGCGATCCGTCAATTGCTTGTTCTTGTCGGCATTCTTCCATGCAATATAGGCCAGAATTGTGCCTCCCAGGTCGGCTACATCTTCACCTTCTGTGAGCTTTGAGTTGATCTTGATGTCGTCCACCACGGTGTACTGGGCGTATTGGTCAACCACGCAGTTGGCGTGATCGATGAAGTGCTTGGCGTCCTGCTCCGTCCACCAATCCTTCAAGTTGCCCTTGGCATCGAACTGGCGGCCCTCGTCGTCGAAGCCGTGCGTCAACTCATGCCCGATGGTCGAGCCGGTATTCCCGTAATTCGGGGCGTCGTCCATCTTGGCGTCGTAGAGTGGCGGCTGCAAAACCCCGGCCGGGAAGTTGATGTCATTCATCTGCGGGTTGTAGTAGGCGTTGACCGTGGGTGGCGTCATGTCCCACTCAGTGCGGTCCACCGGCTTGCCAATCTTGTTGAACTCGCGATGGCTCTCGAACTCACTCGCCCGCTTACTATTGCCGTAGAAACCATCCCGCAGGATGGTCACTGAGGTGTAATCGCGCCACTTGTCAGGATAACCAACCTTGTTGCGGATGGCGTGCAGCTTATTGAGCGCCTGCTGCTTGGTTTGTGGACTCATCCAGTCGAGCTGCTGGATACGCTCCGCCATGGCGTCCTCGATCTGCCGCGTCATCTCGAGAGTTGCGGCCTTCAGTTCAGGCGGGAAGGTCTTGCGGACGTACTGCTGACCGAGCGCCTCTCCCAATTCGTCGTCCACATATTGCACGCAACGCTTCCATCGGGGCTGCAACTCCTTGGCCCCGCGCAGATACTTGCGGTAGAAGTCAAAGTTCTCGTTGACAAAGGCAGAGGAAAGGTAAGGTGAGCTCGAATTTGCCAGATGATAACGCAGGTAATTTTTCCAATCAGGAAGGGAAGCGGAAGCGAGTTGCGAGTTGAGCTCCTTGAAGAACTCCGGCTCGGCCACATTCAGATTGTCGAATGGTGGCACCTGGCTGGCGGCAAAATACGCGCTCCAGTCGAAGTGCGGCGCCAGCGAAGTAAGTTCGGTCCGCTTCATAATGTGCTTGGTCTTGTAGGGATCGCGGCGTTCGACCCTGGTCAAGGAAGCCTTGGCCAGAGCGGTCTCCATGCGCATCACCGTCTGCGCTTCTTTCTTCGCTGCATCCGGCGAATCGCCGAGCAGCTCAAACATTTTCTGCACGTGCTCGACGTAGCGCTCCCGAATCTCCTTCGACTTGGCATCGTCCTTGGTGTAGTAGTCGCGATCGGGGAGTCCGAGCCCGCCCTGCGCGACCTCCACCAGCATGGCGTCGGAGTTGTCCGGGTCCTGCTCTGCCCCCGAGCGGAACATCATCGAATCTCCAGCCAGGTGCATGTCCGCGACCAGCGGCGCGATCTCACGGGCGCTCTTCAGCGCCTGAATCCGGTCAAGTTCCGGCTGCAATGGCTTGGCCCCAAGTTTTTCGACGGACGTTTCATCCATGCATGCGGTGTAGTAATCTCCGATCTTCTGGCTGACGGCGTCGCGGTCCTTGGCGGCTGCGGCCTCTTCAAGAATGCCGCGCAGATAAGTGAGATTGTCCTGATACAGCTTTCCGTAAACGCTCCAGGAAACCTGATCAGGCGGGATGGGATTCTTCTTTTGCCAGCCACCGCAGGAGTAGGTATAAAGGTCCACGCAAGGGTCGGCGGAGCGGTCCATCGCGGTGACGTCAAGGCTTGGCGTGTACGGCAAGGGCGCGATGAGCGTCGTGCCGGGCACCGAGCCGGGGGCGGGTTGCGTCGCTCGCTGCGCAAAGGCCAGTGTAGAGATGAGGCAGAATGAGAACGCTAACGTCGTGAAGCTCACGAAAGTCCTCCATCGCACAAAACCCGACAAACTGAATTACCACCAGCAAATCTTAATGCGTGTCATCCCGAGCGACGAGGTTGTCCGCGCCGCGGGCGCCCGAGGAGTCGAGGGACCCTATAGCCGAAGGATCCTTCCGCTATAGGGGTCCTTCGACTCCGCGTGAGTCCGCTACGGCGGACTCGTGCTTCGCTCAGGATGACAGCTCTTGAAAAGCTAGACGGTCCTACTGCTGCTTGGTTACCGGCCTTCGCATCTTGTTCTGCGGATGCGGCGCCGTGTTTTCCGAGGTGCCGTTGCCGGTCAGCTCTTTCACCAGCCCATCAGCGTGGTAAATGTTGCGTAGCGACTCCATGATCGCCCGCGAATCCACTTCGACGGTGCGCGCGACCTTGTCGCTGTACTCGAAATTCCATGGCAGGGACTCGATGTTGCCATCGAACACAATGCCCACCACCTCGCCATTCTTGTTAATCACCGGGCTGCCCGAGTTGCCGCCGATGATGTCGGGCGTGGAAACGGTGTCATACGGCGTCTTGAGATCGATGGCGCCCTTGTACTTCAGCCAGCTCGCCGGCAACTCATAAGGCGGCTTGCTGCCGTGCTTGGCCGCGTGCTCGTAGGCCCCGCCCATGGTGGTGAACCACGGCACGTTCTTGCCGTTCAGCTGGTAGCCTTCGATGGCTCCGTAGCTCAGGCGCAGAGTGAAAGTTGCATCGGGCGGAACATTGAATCCGTCCCTGGCAAACAGCGCCTTGCCGATGTCTCCGCCGCCTCTGCGCAGCACCGACTGCACCTCGTCCTCGTCGCGCTGGTGCAATGCGCTGGCGCTAGGCTCGACCTCCCGCATCAGGACGATCAGCGGATCCGTGCTGGCATCCACCGCAGCCTTTCCGCCTTCGTAGAGTTGCTTGCGGACGGCCACATCGTCAAGCTTTGTTCCGGCAATCAGCTCCTGGGCGCGCTCATCGGGCGACTTGCCGGCCAGGGCCATTTTGACCACGTCATTGCCAGCGCCAAGATGTTCCTGCATCTCGGCTAGGCTTTCGGCGAGCTGAACCTGGTCGAGCGACTTATATACAGGCGCAGTCGAAAACAGCCGCTGTTCCAGCGTGGGCAGCGCCGAGTCTTGATAGCCGCGAATCCGCTGATTGCTGGGCTTCTGCTTTTCGTAGGCAGCGCGGACGATAGTTCGGGCGTAACGCGCCAGCTCACTGCGGAATCCTGCCAGGTTGTCGATGTAGATAAATGGCAGGAACATTTCTTTCTGGACGCTCACGGCCTTGCTGATCTCCGCCCAGGGATCACCGTACTCCTGCTTGCGCTTGGGGTCGGAATTGATGAAATTCTGCAGCGACTTTTCTTCGGCGGCCTTCTTGGCCATCAGGTCTTTGTCGAGTAGTCCGCCCTGGTAGCCGGTGTATGCCTTGAAGCTGTTCTGCAATCCGAAAAGATCGCTCTCGGCCTCCCGCGCATTCTCGGACGACTCTGCACTGAACTTTTCCAACATGTCAATGCGGCGCTTCAGTGATTTGAGCTGCCAGGGATATTGCACATCCCGCAGGAAATCGAGCTGGTCCATGGTAAACAAACGCTGCGTGCGGCCCGGGTTACCGGAGACGAAAACCAGATCGCCTTCTTTGACGCCCGTCGGCGACCACTTCAGGTAGTCGGAGGTCTTGGCGGGTTGGCCATTTTCGTAAGCGCGCATGAAGGAGATATCGAGGTCGTACCGCGGATACTCGAAATTGTCGGGATCGCCTCCGAAAAAGGCGATGTCGAACTCGGGCGCGAAGACCAGCCGTATGTCGTCGTACTTCTTGTACTTGTACAGGTTGTACATCGCGCCAGAGTAAAGGGTGACGACGTCGCAGCGGATGTCACCACTGGAGCACTGCTTTTCCAGGTTTGACATCTCTTCCCGCTGCGCTTTGCCAGCGTCCGCCGCCGACATGCCGGGCTTAGCGGCGGCGTTCACCTTGTCGGTCACGTCCTCAATGCCCTCCAGCACCACGAATTCCATGCCCGGACACTTCGGCTCCTCCGCCTGCGTCGGCGCGTAGAAGCCGTTCTTCATGTAGTCCTTGCCGTTGGTGGAGAGATCGTGAATGCAGCCTTGCGCGATGTGATGATTGGTGAAGATAAGTCCGTCGGGAGATACAAACGACGATGAGCCGTTCGGCGCACGCGGCGAAGAAAGCTGCACATGATCGAGCCATGCCTGGTCTGGCGCGAATCCGTATTTGGCTTTTACTTTGTCAACAGGGAAGTGATTGAACAGCCACATACCTTCGTCGGCGAAGGCAAGGGTGCTGAGGCCGAGTGTAATAATGCAAAGCAGAAAAACAACACGTTTTGTCATGAAGGCTCCGGACGCGGACCCGCCTTGGCGGGTGCGTGATTTGCTGTCCGCACAGGGAGGTTCGGACGAGGCAAGCAAACCCTTAACTATAGACGCTGGCCAAGTCCGGAAGCAATCGGGACAGGGGCGGGTGCGGTCAGTCCAGGTAGCCGACCCTGCGACCGGGACGTCTGCCTTTTCTTCAATTATGTGCAATTTTGCTCAGTTTTCTTTTTTGCGGGATAGTAAGATTATCTGCTTTCGAACCTGTACGCATTCGTTCACCCCTGCATCCGACTGGGGGGCAGACGTGAGAGCGGGGACGGACAGCCAATGCTGGTTTTACAGCAACGGGCCACGAAAAAGTCGCTGTACGGTGCCTCGAAAGGTCGGAATCCATGCGTGTTCATCTCGTAAATCCCAGTGACAATTCCTTCGGTACTGCTGTCATTACGCCGCGATGGTTGTTTGTTCTTGCGGCGGCGACACCTCAAGCAGCGGGCGATCCCATTCTTATCGACGAGTCGCTGGAGCCGATTGTGCCGGAGAGCATCATGCCGGGAGATATCGTCGGCATCAGCGTTCATACGGGAATGCTTTACGCGGATATGAAGTCGGCCGCATGGCGCGCGGACGTGGCGCGTGGGTAATTTACGGGGGCATTCACGCTACGCTGTATCCCGAAGAAGCCTTGGAACACGGTAGCGCCCATGCGGTGGTGAAGGGAGATGGTGATATTGCGTGGGGCAGGGTGGTGGCCGATTGCCTCGCGGGCAAGCCGGAAAGGATCTATGAGGGCGGACGGATTGAAGGTAGCCAGTTCCTCTCCGCACGATGGGACCTGATGCCGCGCGATAAGTATATGTGGGCCTCGGTGCAGACCATTCGCGGATGCCCAAAGCATTGCTCTTTCTGCAGCGTGTGGCGGACCGATGGGCAAAAGCCGCGCCAACGGCAGTATCAGAGCGTGATCGATGAAATCGTTGAGCTGCGCCGCCGCGGCTTCCGTTTTGTTGCCCTCGCCGACGATAACTTCTATCCCGTGACGTTGACCGATTTGCGGCTGGCCCGGGAGCAGAACAATATCGCCAAACTCGAAGAGTTGACGACGATCCGCACGGAGCGTTTCCTGCTCATGGAAGAGCTGGCAAGACTGCCCAAAGACATGGTGTTCTTCACCCAGATCACGATGGAGGCGGGCGAGGACGGCGATTATCTGGACGCCATGCGGAGGGCCAATATCAAGGGTGTTCTGGTCGGGGTCGAAGCAGTGACCCCGGAAGGACTCAAAGCGGTCTTCAAAGACTTCAACCAGTCTGGCGAGGCTCTGGCGAAGCAACTGCTCACCTTCAAACAGCATGGCATCGGTGTCTTGGGCTCGTTCATCTTCGGTCTGCCGACAGACAAGCCGGCGACATTCGATGCGACAGTCGAGATGGCCCTGAAGGCGGAAATAACTTTCGCTCAGTTCCTCATGATGACGCCATTTCCAGGGACTGTGGATTTTGCACGCTGGGAAAAAGAGCAGGCCAAAAAACCGACGCTGGTCGGAAATGTGCCGATTACAAGGTATTGGCTGATTCCATCGGAGACTCGGCCGAAGATGTTTACGCCCCATCCCTCCATGAGCTCGGAGGAGATTGCGGAACGCACACAGAAGGTTTGGGACAAGTTTTATAACTGGAGCGATATCTGGCAAAGGTCAGTCTGCGCTCCACGTCTGCAGTCCAGGATCGCCTTCGTGTTCCTTTCCAAGCTTTACCGGCAGATGTACGCGGGAACTGGAATTTCAACCGATAGCGCCCGCAGAAAGAAGTCCCGGAGGTGGGCCCGGTGGACGGCCAGACAGTGCAGGAAGCTGTTCCAGGCAAAGCCAATGCCGGAACTTCGGTCGCCGGCCTGGGAACCTGCGTTTGCATCTCCCCTGCCACCTCGTCCCGAGTTTCTTCAGAACGGGCGCGATAAGGAGACGGGGCCCTTCATGGTCATTCCGAACACCTGAAGCCCATTGTCGGGCTGAGGATTTACGACCTGGACCATTAACAATCCTACAGAGTGCGTGCGGCTGGGTACACCGGGAGAACCCCGGCATCTATACGTGCTCACCCAGGTTTATGCCGACACCGGCATCGTGCCCGGCAGGGTTGGTATAACGCCCAACTATTTCGACCCCCAATCGCACATCGCCTGCACCGGGACAAGATCGCTGCCGGCAGTCGTCAATTTGTAGTCAACGCGAGGGGGACGGAATGCGCGACCACGCGCCGGACGGCACTCTATCCTTGCTCTTTTGCCTTAACCGGGCCCGGCCCGCTGCCGTCACAGGAGCGCTTCAGCGTTCGGGCAGCTTCTACTTGTTGATGTCCTCCTTCGCCTCCAGCCGCTTGATAAGGCTTTCCACGCTGGACTTACCCACATCCGGCGCGGTGGACAGCGCCAGCTTCATGTCCTCGGTGGCCTTGGTGTAATCACCCTGGCTGCAGGCGATGCGGCCCATGCCAGCATAGGTCAGCCAGTTGCCCGGATACTTTTCCTCCATGGAGCGGAAGACGGCAAAGGCTTCATCCTGCTTCTTCTGCCGCTGGAGCTGTCGGGCGTAACCATACAACTGCTGCGCGTTGGCCATGGACAGTGCCTTGTTGCGCGCTGCGGTGGCCTGGTCTTTCTGCCCCATCGCGTCCAGAATGCGCGACTTGGTCATCAGGTTCTCGAAGCGCTCCTCGTTCTGGATGGACTTGTCTTCATACTGCAGCGCCTGGTTCAGGTCCATCTTGTTGTCAACCAGGTAGGTGGCGGCGTCGTCCCATGCATCCCAGGTGTACTGCGACAGCCCGCGAAGCTGGTTATGCAGGCTGGCCTCCACCGTCTGCTGCAGATTGACCGCAACCTTGAACGGCACGGCAACTTTGTCCCAGCTCATGGTGACCACCGTGGAATCAGGCTCGACCTTGTCGAAGTCATAGACCAGGGCATTGTGCAGATCATCGCTAGTTTGCGGCTTCACCGTGACCCGCAAAGCATCTTCCTTCTGGTCGTAGCTGAAGCTTCCCCAGGCGGTGTGCATCTTGGAGAAGATGATGGTCCACTCATTCTCATTGGGAATCATGTGCAGGCCATAGATTCCGGCCGCCAGCGGCTGGCCGTCAATGGTCACCGGATCGCTGAAGCTGATGGTCGTGTTCTCGTTGGCGCCCGCGCGCCACACCTGGCCATACGGCACGAGCCCGCCCCAAATCTTGCGGCCATTGGCCAGCGGACGGTGATAGTTGATAGTGATGTCGGTGACGCCGATGCGCTGGGTCACGACAGCGTGCTGGCTCTGCAGCGGCAGGTCAAGCTGCGTGGACTGCGCGCTGCACAGCGTCACCGCAAACAGCAGGCATGGAAGCATAAAAAGCAGGCGAAGCTTGTTCATGGAGCACTCCTCATTCGCGAAAGCTTATCGTTGATTTACGCCTGAGAACATGAGTTCACCCCTACAGACGTAACGCGCCGCTTGGACGCACATGCACCACGGATTGTAAGCGCAGCAGTGACGAAAACCTGTGGGCGGACGGTAGATGGGTGCGGCGGCGGGATGAACGCTACCTGAATGACCCAGAACCGGCCCTACGTTTTGTCCGAAGCAGCTTCCGTCGAGGGACTAGAATTATAGCGCGTACTTCGCGGGAGTCTTAATGCGGACTGCAATTTTGACGATTCCTCAGCCGGTGCAGACCCGGCCGCTCTTCCTGGCTGACGTTCCGCGCCCCGAACTTGAACCCGGACAGGTTCTGCTGAAGGTCCGCGCCTGCGGCGTTTGCCGCACCGATCTGCATATCGTCGAGGGCGAACTGCCACCGCGCCGCCAGCAGCTCATTCCCGGACACCAGATCGTCGGCGACGTCGTCGCCGGCGCAACCGCCGAACTTGCGCTCGGAACCCGGGTTGGCGTCTCCTGGCTCGGCGGCACCGACGGCACCTGCTGGTACTGCCGCAGCAAAATGGAGAACCTCTGCGACGAGCCCACCTTCACCGGCTACAGCGTGAACGGCGGCTATGCCGAGTACGCGCTTGCGCGTACTGACTTCGTGTTCCCTCTGCACGAGGCGCTCGACGATCTTCATGCCGCGCCGCTGCTGTGCGCCGGAATCATCGGCTTCCGCAGCCTGCGCGTCGCCGGCGTCGAGCAGGGCGAGCGCGTCGGCCTCTTCGGCTTCGGCGCCTCCGCCCACCTCGCGATCGAAGTTCTCCATGCCTGGATGTGCGACGTTTACGTTGCCACGCGCGGGGAGTCGCATCGCCGGCTCGCCGAGTCGCTGGGCGCGAAGTGGGTCGGCACGGAGACCGAGAAGCCGCCCGTCGAACTCGACCGCGCCGTCACTTTCGCTCCCGCCGGTGATGTGGTCGTCGCCGCGCTCGCCAGCTTGCGCAAAGGCGGCGTCGTTGCCATCAACGCCATTCATCTCGACCACATGCCGCAGTTCGATTACGACAGCCTACTGTGGGGCGAGCGGCAGATTCGCAGCGTCACCAACATGACCCGCGCCGATGCCCGCGACTTCCTGCAACTCGCCGCCGACATCAAGCTGCATCCCCGAGTCACTACGTTCCCGCTGGAGCAGGCGAACGAAGCCCTGGCCGCAGTCAAGAGCGACGCGATTGACGGGGCAGCCGTGATCGTGCCATAGGCGGGTAGCAGTTGGACACTTTGGCAATTAGTAAAAACCTATCTCACGCGTTTACGGCGATTCCAAGGTTGTCTCAGATTCCTCAAGAGCCTACCCATCCCTTAATGCCACCACGATAGTGCCTAACATAAATTTCGGAACTTAGTGGTGCTGTTTGTGCTTGACAGAGGCCCGTTCTTCCCTATACTAGCTACACATTTATGGAAGTAACATGGATTCGTCGCCAAAAACGGACGGCTGAATCTTCCACCTAACCAAATCAAAAAATTTAAGGGGGAACCGTGAATCAGAGACTTTGGGTATTGCTGCTCTCCATCGCCGCGTTTGTTTCAGCCGGAGTCGTGGAAGGCCGTGCGCAAACGCTGATGACGCGCCATGTGCGCGAAGTGACGCTCAATGGGCAGGCAAAGGTGCTCGGGCGCCTCCCCGCCATTCAGATTATGCAGTTGGATGTCGTTCTGCCGCTGCGCGATCAGGCAGGCCTGGACGCCTTTCTGGCCGAGTTGTACAACCCCAGCAGCCTCGGCTATCGGCAAAACTTGACACCGTCCGAGTTCACCGAGAGATTTGGTCCCACCCAGCAAGACTATGACGCGGTGGTGCAGTACGTTCAGAATCACGGCCTGGCGGTCGACGGCGGCTCGCGCGACGGCATGGAAGTGCAGGTCAAGGGCGAGGTTTCAGCCATCGAGTCGGCCTTCCGCGTAAACCTGCTGATCTACCAGCATCCCGACGAGGATCGCGTTTTCTACGCGCCCGACCGCGAGCCCACTACGGGCTTGCCCTTCCCGCTCTGGCACATCTCGGGGTTGGACAACTACTCCATCCCCCATCCGATGTACGTCAAGAAGAGTGACTATGCGTTGCAACATGGCATCAATCCGGATGACCTTACCAATGACGCCACAACCGGGTCCGGCCCCTCGAACTCTTTCCTGGGCAGCGATATGCGCGCCGCTTATTATGGCGGTTCGGCCCTGACGGGCGCCGGCCAGAACCTTGGTTTGTTGGAGTATTACGGCACCGATCTGGCCGATCTGAACACCTACTTCACCAACGTGAAGCAAACCAACAATGTGCCGATTACTCTGCTCTCGACCGACGGCACCAGCACCAGTTGCGTCTATAGGAGCGGTTGCGACGACACCGAGCAGACTCTGGACATGACCCAGGCCATCGGCATGGCTCCGGGGCTGGCCAGCCTGGTGATGTACATCGGCTCGACCGACACCGCCATCATCAGCGCCATGACCACTCACAACCCGCTGCCGACCACCATCGGCTGCTCGTGGGGCTGGACACCGGCCGATCCCAACACGCTTGATCCGTACTTCCAGAAGATGGCCGCGCAGGGCCAGAACTTCTTCGCCGCTTCGGGTGACAGTTCCACCTGGTCGCGGAGAAATGAGGCCTGGCCTGCGGACGATGCCAATGTCGTCTCCGTCGGCGGCACGGACCTGACGACCACCAGCGCCGGCGGCGCGTGGAAGTCGGAGACGGCTTGGGTGGATAGCGGCGGCGGCATCTCGCCGGACAAGATCGCGATTCCCTCATGGCAGCAGCTCGCGGGCGTGATCAACTCCAGCAACAAGGGCTCGACTACCTATCGCAACGGCCCGGACGTCTCGGCCAACGCGAACTTCACCTTCTACGTTTGCGCCGACCAGACCACCTGCACGGCCAACGAGTATGGCGGAACCAGCTTCGCCACCCCGATGTGGGCCGGCTACGTCGCCCTGGTCAACCAGCAACTGAAGGCCAACGGCTACTCGACTATCGGTTTCATCAACCCCTATCTCTATTCCTTCGGCGTGAGTTCGAGCTACGGCACGGACTTCCACGACATCACCAGCGGCAAGTCCGGTAGCTACTCGGCTGTGACCGGCTACGATCTGGTGACCGGATGGGGCAGCCCCAACGGCCAGGGGTTGATCAATGCCCTCGTCGGCGAGAAGTAGCGACGCCGGCGCTTTCCCGCTCTGAACGATAAAAGGCCCGGACTTTCGAGTCCGGGCCACGCTATTCTCAGCGCACCAAGCGGTCTTAGGTAAGACGGAAGAGGCAAGTGCTTGACCATGAAGAGCTTACAGGTAAGTCACTGGGGCTCAATACTTTGCCGGGGAATTTGCCGCCAACGCCTTGATTCTAGATAACAGGGGTGTGGAGAGGGGGTATGAATGGACTAGTAATATTTTCCCGAAATGGGAAGCAGAATGAAAGGAATGTGTATCCCGCGCGTCTAAATCTCTAGAACAGGTCGGGGTGACCCAGTAGCGATTTGTGGGAGCCAAGGCCGTGTTTTTGGAGGTAGCGTTATGAACAAAGCGGGATTTCTGCTCAACGTCATGGCCGGATTGGCTGTGGCGGCATTGGGTGCAGTCAGCCTTTCGGCCCAGATTGCTCCGGAGAATGCTAAGGCACCCCCGGCAAGCATGGTGGTGACGGAGCAAGCTCATCAAAATCCCAACCCGCCGGCCGTTAGGCAAGACGACGTGGTGGTCTTTCAGGGAAAGCAGCGCGGCAAAGTCACCGAGTGGGTGCCTGCTCAGGGAGAGCGTGCAGGACTGGAACTCTACATTCTTCTCGATGATGATTCCACCACTTCCACTCTGGGCTCACAACTGGGCGACATTCGTCAGTTCGTCCAGAGCCAACCCAACACCACGAAAATTGGCATTGCCTATATGCGAAATGGCATCGCCTGGATAGTACAGAATCCGACCAGTGATCATGAAACCGCGGCGAAAGCTCTTCGCCTTCCCTATGGATCAGCCGGCGCAAATGGCAGCCCGTACTTCGCGCTCAGTGATCTGGTGAAGCATTGGGCTAAGAGCGACAACCGGCGGGAAGTCCTCATGATCTCTGACGGAGTCGATCGCTACTACGATCAAGATGACCTGGCGGATCCCTATCTTGCCCAGGCAATCGCAGCCGCTCAGCGCGCCGGTATCGTAGTCTCGTCGATTTATAACCCTGGCAAGGGCACTAACGACAGGAGTTACTGGCGGACGTATCTGGGCCAGGTTTACATGACGCAGGTTGCGCAACAAACCGGTGGCCAGGCGTATTACATGGGGTTCAGTGCTCCGGCAGTGGCCTTTGCGCCATACCTGAAGGACCTGAGCAATAGCCTCAACCATCAATACTTATTGTCGTTTCTTGCCGAGCCCGAGAGGAAGGCGGGATTGCAGGCAGTAAAGTTGGAGAGCGAGACGCCCAACACCGGCCTGGTGTCGGCGGACCGAGTCTTTGTCCCCTCGGGGCGCTGATCACAGGTCGGCGCGGGTGGCGCGGTCGTAGTTTAGAGATCGGTCGTGAAGGTGGTTATCAGTGAACGCGGGCATGATATCTTCTCTTGATCCGGAGCAGGGTAAAGCCGGACGAGAGGGCGGTCATGACTCAACACAGAAGACTGATACTTACTTGCATTGTGGCGGCACTTGCGATCGGCGCCATCGACGCGCAGGCCCAGTGGGTGATGGTGGCGCGCGCCGTCGCTGGACGCGTGCAACAGATGAGCGATCGCTCGAAAGACGGCTCGGGCTTTGATGTCGCAACCGTCGTGCTGGAGGCCCCCGCCGACAAGGTGTATCAGACCGCGGTCAAGAATCTGTCGGCACGCACGGATGTGAAGATCAGTATGCAGGATGCGAGAAAGCGCCTGGTGCAATTCACTAACGGAGTGCAAGTGGCCAGCCTGCAGGCCACGCCGCTGGGCGAGAAGCTGACGCAACTGGTGATTGCGTCGAACCTGACGCCGACGCAGCCGGATGCGACCTCGCTGGTGGTGCAGGGCGTGCTGAAGGTCTGCAAGGAGATGAACGTGGAATGCACGGTGGCAAGCGAGTGAAAGCCAGTGGATGGATAGATATGTCAAGTTAAGTCACAACCCTAGCCGCTTCGACCTTAAAAAGTTGAGCCTGAACGTAATCTGCCAGGTGGCCGCCTAACTCATGAAGACGTCGACACTCGGCAGGACCTTCAAGGCTTTCCAATATCGTGATTTCCGCCTTCTGTGGGTTGGCGCGTGCACTTCCAGCATCGGCACCTGGATGCAGATCGTGGCCCAGAGCTGGCTTATCTATCGCCTCAGCCACTCCGCCTTTTTACTCGCGTTGGACCAGTTTCTCGCAGGCATACCAATCTTTCTGCTATCGCTGATCGGAGGCGTCGTGGCCGACCGGGTGGAGCGACGGCGGATTCTGCTCGGCTCCCAATACATCCAACTAGCTAGTGCGGCGCTACTCACAGTTCTGGTGGCGACTGGCCTGGTGCACGTCTGGCACATCTTGTGCCTCTCGTTCGTCTCCGGCTTTGCCCAGGCATTCGGTGGCCCGGCATATCAGGCCTTGATTCCTACGCTCGTCGAGCGGGAAGACATGCCCAACGCCATCGCACTGAATTCGATCCAGTTCAACCTGGCGGTGACAATCGGTCCTGCTCTCGCCGGAGAAGCGCTCGCCAGGCTTGGCGAAAAGTGGTGTTTCGGTCTGAATGCGCTTTCGTTCCTGGCACCTATCGCAGCGCTCTCAATGATCACCACCCGGTTCCTGCCGCAGAAAACGACCGACTCGATGTTCCGCAGCTTGAAACAGGGCATCAAGTTCGTTCGTCAGCAAGGCTCGATGGAGGCACTGATTCTGCTGGCCTTCTGTATGACTGCTTTGAGCATGCCGCTGCGGACCTACTTTCCGGTATTTGTCAGGGACATCTTCCGTCGGGGGCCGCAGACGTATGGCCAACTTCTGTCGCTGATGGGCGTCGGCTCGATCTGCGGCTCGCTGACTATCGCGGGCCTGGGCAACATGCGGCACAAAGGACGAGTGGCCCTCAGCATGCTCATTTGCCTGGGCGCCGCAATAACCGGGTTTGCGCTCTCGAAGTCGCTTCCCCTGAGCTGTGGCGTGGTCGTGGTGGTGGGATTTGCCATGATGGCCGTCTTCGCC
The DNA here is from genome assembly GCA_963823635.1 of uncultured Acidobacteriaceae bacterium. Lineage (GTDB taxonomy): Bacteria > Acidobacteriota > Terriglobia > Terriglobales > Acidobacteriaceae > Bog-257. The sequence continues at coordinate 106,970 of CAWGMV010000021.1, forward strand.
ACGGTGAATTCGCTGGTGCAGTTGATTACGACGGAAGAAATGCGGGGACGGGTGATGAGCGTCTACAACTGCGCTTTCCGTGGCGGCATGCCGATGGGCAATCTGGTATCGGGGTGGCTGGTGCCGGTGTTTAGCGCGCCGGTGGTGCTAGGCGTGAACGGCTTATTGCTGGTTCTGCTGGCCTCCTACTTCTTCGTGACGCGGTCGCGGGTGACAGCGCTTTGAGCGTGACTGCAGCGAGCTCTTGCATGCGCGCCGCACTGTACGTGAGAGTGTCAAAGGAATCGGGATGACTCGATTAATCAACAAGGAGCATCCGCAGCGGCCCACAGTTCCACTGTGACCCAGCCTCACTTTTTCTCGATCAGTCTTGCCGTGAGCACCGCGCCGTCACGATCGTCATGCAACTTGATGGGGAAAATGAGCACGTTCCAATTCCAGTAAGGACTCTGGGCGGGAAGATGGGAGGTGCCATGCAGGGCGCGGCGGTCGATGTAAGTTTCGCGGGTGTCAACCACCGTGCGCACGATCTCGCGCCATTCCTCGCCCAGGTCGGGGAAGTGCTCGAACAGGTTCTTGCCGGCGAACCAGGCGCGTTTGTGTCCGTTCATGGCGGCAAAGTAGTCATTGACGTATTGCCAGTTGCCTTCGCGATCGAGGATCTCCACCACGACATCGTCCGCCATGGCCATGGAGATGCGCGAATAGAAGAAGTCGCGCGCGTCCACCACCACCGGACGCCCGCGCTTCTTGGCTTCAAAGGACCGCAGCGCCGCGACCAGGTCGTCAACCGAGCTGTAGCCCTTCAGGAGGTGCATGTCAGCAATGCCGCCGAACTTGCGCTCCAGGGTTGCGGACAGGATGATGATTGGAACTTGAGGACGTTTGCGGCGCAAACTCTCCGCGACCTCGGTCCCGAACTTGCCGGCGCCGAGATGGTAGTCGAGCACGGCAATGTCAATGACGTGCAACTTAACCTCAGCTTCCTCGATCGAGCTGGTGGCAACCACCTGATATCCCTTCTGCCGGAGGATCGCCGAGCGCAGCACCAGGTTCTCCTCGCGGTCATCGAGCAGCAGCACCCGGATCGGCGCGACGGTTACCGGTTGAGGGCCGCTGGGCGGAGGGTTGGGGTTGGAGATGTGTTCGCTCATCCCGATCCAGGAGCAATTGATGCCGACCCTAATCGAGCGCCGTGCAGGGCTGACACCTCAGACAAAGTACGCGGAAAACAAACGCTACGGTTCGTTCTCGGTGGAATCGAGGTTGCTCCGATGGCCAGTCATGAGACTTCGAACCGCTCTTGCAAGCTCTGGCAGTTTATTGAAGATGCCAACTGCACGCAACCACTGTTTGTGGTCGAAGGCGGGCGAGCCACTCACCATCGCGCCCGCAGGGATATCTCCGTGGGTGCCACTCTGGGCAGTCACAACGACGCCGTCGCCGATATTGCAATGTCCGGCAACGCCGACCTGCCCGGCGAGAATCACGTTCTTGCCGATCACCGTCGAGCCGGCAAGCCCGACCTGGGCGCAAAGCAAAGTATGCGCGCCAACCGCAGACCCATGGCCAACCTGCGCCAGGTTGTCGATTTTTACGCCGCGGCCAATCCGCGTCTCGCCCACGCTGGCGCGATCGACACAGGAGTTGGCCTGCACCTCGACATCGCTTTCCAGAATCGCAGGGCCGGACTGGGTGATCTTCTCCCAGCGCTCTCCGTCGCGGGCAAAGCCGAAGCCGTCGCAGCCCACGATAGCTCCATTCTGCAGGATGACATTGTCGCCCAGAATGCAATTTTCGCGAACTACAGCGTGCGCGTGAGCGAAGAAGTTGTTACCAATCCGGGCGCCACGGTATATGACCACATGTGTCAGCACCACGGCGTTGTCTCCGATCTCGACATCGTCCTCGATCACGGCGTATGCGCCGATGTGAGCATTAGTCCCAAGATTCGCGGTTGGCGCGACAATCGCGGTGCGATGTATGCCTGCGGCGTACTGAGGCGGCCGGTAGAACAGATCGATGGCCCGGGCAAAGGCAAGATATGGATTCTTGCTGCGAAGCATTCCGGTGGCGATGGCGGGAAAGTCCTCAGAGACGATTACGGCCGCAGCGGCTGTTGTTTTGGCGGCAGCGGTGTACTTTCGATTGGCAACGAAGGTGATGTGTCCTGCGGCAGCTTCTTCGATTCCGGCAACTCCGGTGATTTCGGTCTCAGGATCGCCGTTTTCCAGCGTCGTGCCCAGCCGGGATGCGATTTCAGCTAGTTTCATATTCGGTCTGTCGTACCGCGAACTCAAGAGTCTAGCCAGCGAGCTCAGGTGAACATCGGCACTTGGCGCGTGTCCTCGGGACGTGGACCACGGCGTTTCGCCTTCTTGTCGCCGATCACGGCGAGCACGGTCAGTTCAGCCAGGGCTGAGCGTGGCACAAAGATGCGCTGGGTGTTGGAGCGGGTGTCAGGCGGAATTACCGAGAAACCTTCAACCGCTTCTTGCAGCAACGCGTTCGACATTACCCCCTCAATCGTCTCGTTGTCCCTGAAGCGCAAACGCACCCACAACCCTTCTGTGCGTGGCCGGGAGGTGAATGTCTTGCGTGTCAGCGCTTCGGAATCGCCGAATTCACGGACAAAATACACGCCCTTCACATCACGCAGATCAATGGAAACAACGTTGCCAGCCGTGTTCAACAGTTCGACCTTGCCCTCGGAGATGAAGGAGGTGCTAACATAGCCATTGACCGTGTCGCGGTCCATCTTGCGGACAATGACCTTCTTGTGCGTCGTTGCCATGGTTGCCAGGCCCGTCCCGCCTGCCCGATTGTCGCACTTTTGCACAAAATGTGCCTGACGGGAAAGCGACTCTGTAGCTAAATTGTCAACCTTGTGTTATTGTTCGCTTGAGCAACAGCCCGAGCAGGATACGACGCTAAGTTACGCCGGCAAAGCAGGTTGCACGTTTCGTGGGTCTAGGTTCGCCACTTTTAGGCCATGCGGGGCGCGATGAACTGACGCCCGAATGTAGGCAAGGGAATCTGCACGCGGTGGTTGCAAGCGGGGCTGTCATGATATCCGCTTGGTAGCGGATGTGTTTTTAGAATCAGACACTTAGATGGCCGACTACATTTATAGCATGGAAACCCGGTTCACCCCGGATCAGCAACGTGGCGTGAACCTGGTACAAGAAATCGCTCAGCGCGCAGGCTTAAACCTATACCTCACCGGCGGAAGTATCCGCGACCTGATCACCGGATTTCCCATTCGGGACGTCGATCTCAGTATTCAGGGCAATCCACTTAAGCTCCAGAAGGAATTGGAGAAGGCAAGCGTTTCAGTGCAGGGCACTGATGAAGATCTCCGGACCCTGCATCTGCTGATGCCAGGCAACGTCCGCGCCGAGTTGAACATGACGCGCGCCGAGAGCCACGACAAGCCCGGCAAGCCGCCTACCATCACCCCGGCAACTATCAATGAAGACCTGCGCCGCCGCGACTTCACGGTGAACGCGATGGCACTATCGCTAAACCCAGGATCGCGCGGGCTGCTGCTGGATCCGTTCAACGGTGTCGCAGACATCGAAGCCAAGGTGCTGCGCGTGCTTCACAACTACGCCTTTCTCGAAGAACCGGTCCGTCTGATCCGCGCAACCCGCCTCAGCGCACGGTTCCACTGGCCGCTGGAAGAGCGTACCCAGGCCCGCTACGAGGCGGCGAAAGAAGGCAACTACATCGAGTACATCAGCAAGCAGGCCATCGGCTACGAGTTGGAGCAGGTGGCCCACGAAGACGATCCGCTCCACATCATGCGTGCCTTGGACAAAGAGGGCTGGCTCAAGGTACTGCATCCGCATTGGAACATGGCCAAGATTGACGCCGGCGAACTGGGGCAGTTGGTAAAGACGCGGCAAATGATGAACGATCTTGGCTACTCCGTCGAAACCGGCCCGATCGTGATGTACTTCCTCACTCGCCGCATGGGCGACAAGGACATCTCCGAGATCCAGCGGATGATTCCGCGACGTGACTTTGTGGACAAATGGAAGCATTTGGAACAGAGGGCGCACGACCTTGCGAAGAAGCTGGCCGGCAGGGAAGCCGGTACTCCTTCAGGATCATGGAAGATGCTTAGCAACGCCTTACCGGAGGATATGCTGTTCCTAAGCCTGACGGTCAGGCAAAAGGCCGCTGATCAAAAGCTGAAGAACTTCTTCGGCAAGTGGCGGCAGGTAAAAGAAAAATTGCCGTTTCCAGAAATGGCGGAGCTGCGAATCACCCCTCAGCTTCCGGAATACCAGAAGATCCTGGATGATGCTTTCCTGCTCCTACTGGATGGCAAGCTGCGCTCGCATTCCGAGATCATGCACTTCCTGAAGCCGTATGAGCCGCCGCCACCGCCGCCGCCACCGCCGATCAAGCGCGGGCGAGGGAAAGCAGCCGCAGCAACACCTGTTCCCGGAGCAGAAGCTGCGGCCGGCAAGCGAGGCCGGAAGGCTACCCGCGCGGTGATTGCAGCGCCTCCTATGTCGGTTGCCACTGCGCCCCAGCCTGCGGGGAAGCTCGCTGCCGCTGCCAAAGCTGTGCCTGTCGAAGCAACGAAGGCGCAGGCTCCGATTGCCAAGGCTGTGGCCGGAAAAGAGTCAACCACCAAGTCGGCGAAAGCCAAACCTGCAGCGAGGAAGGCTAGCCCCAGGGAGAAGCCCGTTTCGAAGAAGCCTGCAGCCAAGAAAGTGCCAGTGAAGGCAGCGAGCAAAGCGGTTAAGCCTTCCGTCAAGAAGGTTGTGAAGAAGCCTGCAAGAAAGAAGAAGTAAGGCTCCGTTCAAGTGAGAGGCAGCAAAGACGCTCCATGCTGCCAGTTCGCTACATCAAGCCAGGTACGGTTGCAGTTGCTGCTCGATGGTGCTTTCGTCCACAGGCTCACCGCTGTTTAGCCGTTCCAGGATTTCGTCCACCACCTGTTTGGCCTGATTGCGTTCGCGGTGCAATAGAAAACCGTCAAACACGCGCTCGCCGCGCATGGCCTCAGCGATCTCGGTTTCCTTGTCGTGCTCGCCCAGTTCGGTGAAGTACACCACTTTATAGCGGCCGCCAAAGCTGGCATCGCGATAAATTTCGAACATAACCTTCTTTGTGTCACTGGTCAGGGGCATGGTCGAACCCGAGCGTTGAAATAGTATAACTGGTAAAGGCGCCGCCACCAAAAGTTCAACCACAGATCCTCACAGATGAAACACGGATTTTCTTGAGCTCGTTTCGATCCGTGTTGATCGTGGAAATCCGTGGCTAAATGGTTCTGGCCTAATCGTCCCCTGCCGCTGAAGCCGGCTCGCGTTCTCCCACCTCAGGGAAGGGAATCAACTCGCTTTGGCGTCGCGCGGACTTGGCGGTCAAGCTCATGCGGAGCGAGCGCTCGTATTCGGCGAGCTGACGCTCCAGCTCCTTCGCAGTTTCTGCCTTCTTCAGCAGATCTTCGCGATAGCGCTTCAGGAAGTAGTCGATGGTCTCCACGCGGATCCTGATGGATCCGGTCGGTTTGTTCTCGTCGAGGTCCTTAAAGGCAAAGTACGGGGTGCCCGAATTCTCGATAATGTCCTCGATGACGCTGTAGATGGGTGCGTCGTGACCACACTTGAAGTTGCTCACTTCCAGTGCCACCAGATTCGGATGACGAGCCGTGAACTTCGCTGCCCAGATCTTGATGTTCGTGCTACCGGAATAAGCGTTCTTCCACACGTCGCGAATGTCGGTTGGGTGGGTTATCGAGCCCGAGCGAACCTCCTCCCCGAACAAGCGGTCGAGCAGGTCTTCGTCGTTAGGCAGGAAGCTCTGGGAGAACACCGGGTAGCCCAGCTTCTGGAACTCTTCCATGATCTCGTGGTTCAAGCCGGGATCGTGATGGTAAACCCGGCCTAACATCACGATGCCCAGCCGGTTCTCGCGTTCCAGTGTGTCCAGTACCTCACGTGACCGCTGGCGCATGCTGCGGTCAAAATCCTGGAAGGCCTTGAGGCCCGCTTCAACCGCACGCTGGTTCTCTTCTTCTGACAGGCCAAGGATCGGTCCCCAGGTCTGGAACATCTGCAAGGCGTACATCTTCGGATCGTGGATGTTCAGGATGGGATCGAGATAGGTGATTCCGTTGTCCTTGAAGACGTCGCTTTCCTTGGTGAATGCCGCCTTTACCGCGTTCGGCGTGGCCGTGACCGTGGGGCAGGCGTTGCTGCCGCTGCAGTTCTGCAACGGCTGGTGCATGGTGTCGATCATGGGGAAGAAGATCGCGTCCAGCGGTTTCTTCTGATGCTTCTGGAAGATCAGGTTGTAAACGTGCGGGATACCGATCTTCGACGGGAAACAGGGATCGATGGCCCCCCGCCCGGCGCCGGCGCGGTACATCTCCTGGCCGGTGAACTCGGAGTAAACAAGGTTCTCGGGCTCCAGCCCCAAGCTCTCGAGGTACGCGCTAAACAACGGCGCGTACATGTACATATTCAGCACCCGTGGCATGCCGACGCGAATCGTGGAGCGCTTGTTCATCAGCGCAATTCGCTGCGTGACGGCTGAGCTCCATGTCCGGCGTGTGGGAATCGGGTCGGCGACCTTTTCAGGATTGCGCGAACGCCACACTTCGCGAGCAGCAATGTCCACAAAGTTGGGATTCGCGTTCTTCACGGCGTCCAGGCCGGCTTTGATGCCGCGCATCTGGCCGACATCCTCAACCTGGCCCTTTTCGCAAGTCGAAATGATCAACCGCCGCTCGCCCGCCTGCAAAGGCACCTTTGACTTGAAGACCGGCAGCGGCGACGGAGTCTCAACCTCGCCGACAGTCACGTCAATGAATGTACGCAGGCAGTTGTTCTTGCAGAAGTAGCACCGCGTGTCTTCGTTGCGCGTAGTGCGGTAGCCGATCTTCTGGACGGCATCGAGCCCAATAAATGTTGTGTGAAGGCCGTTCTTGTAAAGGCGGCTGGCTTCTACAGCCGCGCCGATCGCGCCCGACTCGCCGCAATGTTCGTGCACGATGACTTCCGGATCGTGCTCGACGCCATGGAAATGCGAGCGAATGAAATCCACTTCTGACTTTACCGCGGCCAGGTTCTTTTGCGTTCCGCCTTGCAGGATGAACCGCGAACCCAGTTTAGCCAGGTTCGGAATACCGGCAACGTAGAGGAAAATATTTTTGGGTAGAACATTCGCCAGCCCGGCGAGAATTTCTTCGCCGCGCCAGCCCTGCCGCTGGAAGTTGACGATATCGGACTGCATGAATACCGCGCAGCCGTATCCGAAGATCGGCATGGTCTGTGCCGAGAATGCAATGTCCGCGTATTCATCCACCTTGTAGCCGAGCGACTCCGCCGTACCTTGCAGGAAGTAACCATTGCCGGCCGAGCATTGCGTGTTCAGCTTGAAGTCCTTCACCCGTCCGTCCTTGAGGACAATCAGCTTAATGTCCTGGCCGCCGACGTCCACGATGACGTGCGGGTTCTTGTAGAACTTCATGGCCGATTCAGTGTGGGCCACAGTTTCGACCAGCCCGACATCGGCCTTGAGCACGTCCTTCAGAACGTCCTTGGCGTATCCGGTGGTGCCGATCCCCAGTACCTCCAGCGTCGCTCCCTGCGACTCCACCTGCTGGCGGAGCGCCACGAACATGTCGATGGTGTCCTGGATCGGATTGCCGCCCGACAGTTGATAAGCCTTGCACACCACATCGCCCTGTTCGGAGAGCAGCACCGCTTTGGTCGAAGTTGAGCCACCGTCAAGCCCCACGAATCCGCGAACAACTTCGCCGGTGGTAAACTTCGCGCCAATGAACTTGGGAATCGTGTACTGCTTCTTGAACCCGGCCAGCTCTTCATCGGAAGTACTCAGACCTGCGCTGCCCGACTTCGCTTTCTCAGCTTGCCGCCCGACGGAGATGTAGTCCTCCAGGCACTCTGTGCCCATGTAAATGCCGACTTCGGCCTCTTCGTCCTTGCCAAACTCAACTGCTCCAAGAGCAGCGAAATACTGCGCGTTCTCCGGGACCTTGATCAAATCTTCCGGTTTGCATCCCTCCGGCAGCTGGACCTTCCGCTCCTCCCAGGTGCGAGGAATGTTTTGCTGCCAGGCCTCTTTCATGCCGCGAATAAAGCTGTTCGGGCCTCCCAGAAGCAGGACGTGTGGGCGCAGTGTGTGGCCGCGAGTTAAAACAGTGAGGTTCTGTAGAACGATGGCGTCGAACAATGACGCCATCAGTTGATCGGGTGGGATGCCCTGCTTCTGGAGGCCATTTATGTCAGTTTCGGCAAAGACGCCGCACTTGCCGGCCACGGGATGCAGCTTAATTCCGTTGTAGCCTTGGTCGCCAAGCTGTTCTGCGGGAATCTTCAGCTTGGCGTTGATTTTGTCGATGACCGCGCCGGTGCCTCCGGCGCACTTATCGTTCATCGAGGGAATTTTCTTCTTGCGGCCAGTGTTCTCGTCTTCTTTGAAGACGATAATTTTTGCGTCCTGCCCGCCCAGTTCGATTACCGAATTTACTTCGGGATGCAGCTTCTCGACCGCGAGCGAGACCGCAGTGACTTCCTGTACAAACTTGGCGCCGACCAGGTTGGCTAGAGCGCCGCCGCCCGAGCCGGTGATGAAGATGCGGCAATTGTGGGGAGCAATGCCGACTTCGTCCTGCATGCGTTTGAGGAATTCCAGCAGCTTCTCCGGCTGCTTCGTCTCGTGGCGCTGGTAATCCTGCCAGATGATCTGGTCGTCTTCGGTATTGACCACGACGGCCTTGACGGTCGTCGAGCCGACATCCATGCCGACGGTATAGACCGCTTTGTGCCCGGACTGTGCGCCTACTTCACGAGAGCGGGCCATCACCCGTGCCGGAAGCGACTCCTCCACCGGCGCCGAATTCAGCAGAGCATCGAGTTGGACGTCAACCTTCTGCTCGCCCGTGCTGCAGGAACCGTGATGGTGAGGATGTGAATCCAATGAACCTCCTGAAAATCCAGCCGGTTATGAATCGCCGAAGTTGCCGTCCACGTGCCGGAACCCATGCCTGGCCTGCCGCAACAGCCAGGTAATCACCCGCCGATCGTTGTAGCAGAACGCGAGGATGTGGTTCAGGGTAGAGAAGCAATTCTTCTGGCACTCTTTCTTCATTTCCTTCAACTGCTTCGATTCAAACTTGTGATTCTCGATGGTGCCCCAGTCGTAGCCAGCCGAATACATGGGGAAGCATGGCGCCAGCGTGCCGTCCACGCGAACAATCAGCGAGTTGTGACCGGCGCGGCAGTTCCAATCTTCCAGCTCGCCCTGGACGAACTCCTTCATCTGCGCCAGCCGCTCCACCGAGTTCACCATGTGATAGCCCGACCTCTGTTTCTCGATCAGCCAGTCCACCAGCTCGGCAACCAGCGGATGGTCCTCCTCGCGGATAAAGGTCGGGTTCGAGTACAGATGTTTGAAATGAGGCTGCTCGGTCATCGGCGACTCGCAGATGTGATAGTCGGTGGCGATGCCGCTGTCGTGCGCCAGCTCCGTCAACTGTCGAACATCGTCCATATTGTTGTGGCAAATGTTGATGTTGAGAAACACCGAGTAGCCGTACTTGTATTGCTTCTTGACCAGGTAATCGAAGTACGAGCGGATGGGTACCATGGCCTTCGGCAGGCCGGGTTTGACATCCCATGCGTCCACCGCGATGTTGAAGGTGGCCACGCCGGCATCCGCCAGCTTGTCAATCACCTCTGGACGCATGAGGCGAGCATTGGTCGGCAGATAAATCCAAAAGTCATTTTTCGCCGCGTAGTAGCAGATCTTGTGTGCAAAGTCGGGGCGGAGCAGCGGCTCACCGCCCATCAGCGCCAGCACCCGGCATCCCGTGTCGTGCAGCCAGTCGATGGAGCGCTTGGCCACATCTTCCGTCATGCCCCGCACGCTGTTGTCGAACGCCCAGCAATAGTGGCAATCGAGGTTGCATTTCCATTCGTTGAACAGGTAGGCGATGATGGGATGAAACTCGCCCGGCATGATCCGCGAGCGGAAGAACGGGAACGCCCACCCCTTGGCCGCGCGGTAGATGTGCTTGGCGCTGTGCGTGCGGTGTCCGTTATGGGTCTTCTTGGGGAAGTAGTCCTCGTCGCGAGCGGTCATCAGCTCGGGATGCTGCGGGAAGACAGGCGTCGGCAGCTTCTGCTCTTTGCCATTGGGCGGCGCAGGCAGCAGCCGAGGCGTTTCCGGCGGCTTCATCAGCAGGTCGTGCAGTTGAACATCAAGGCGATACGACGGGGGCGTTTCGGGTCCCTTAGGTATCTCCACTTCAGGCATGGGGTGAATGTCCTTCCTTCCTCGAACTTTCAGCCTACAGAATCAACGTTCCACTAATCGCCGAACGCCGGAGCTACCGCGAATTGCTTCGGCGGCGTCACTGGCACCCGTGCCAGGCGCTTCTTGCCATTCATCAGATCGTTAACGTGCAGCACAAAATTCGCTGCGATGCCCGCATATCCATGGACGTGCGGCACCGGATAGAACAAATGGCGCAGCTCCGAATGCTCGGCGACATACTCCTTGATGTCTTCCAACCGCTTGCCGGTTGACTTCAAAGCCTGGTCGAACTCCATACGGGCTTTGACCTTGGCCTCACCCAGCGCCATCTGGACGCGGCTGTGGGCGTTGATCTCGCCCTCACCGGAGGTCTCGATTGGCAGGAAGATCATCTCCTTGAAATGGTTGGCCACCGCTGACTGAACGCCATCCGACTGGGACGAGGGCATGCACCCGAAGGGTTTCAGTGCCAGTACCATGTGGCAAAGGTGGTTCTTGGTGTAATAGACGTTCTTGCCGACTTCGAGGTGGCCTTCACCGCCACGCGCGAACTCGTTGTAGAACGGGTTGGCCATCTCGGCCATTTCCTTCTGGTCGATCAGATGGTGGGCAATGTTGCCTAGCCGCTCCACGACACGATGGTACTGGCGGGCGTAGAAGCGCTCGCCAATGCCAAACATCCACTGCTTCTGGCGGAACTTCAGTTCGTTTACCGCCATCTTGTGGAGTTCGTACCAGTCCACCTTCTTGTACGGGGCATCGAGCGAACGGCGGGCAGCGGCGCGCGCCTTGGCCTGATACATCATGTACATCACCCAAGTACCAATTGGCTCGACCAGTACCTGGGCGCCTTCGCGTTCCAGGAACTCGAACATGTGGAAGTTGCCATCGCCTTCGGTGGTCTGGGCCCAGAACTCGCCGATGATCTTGACCACCGGCTTCACTCGCAGGCGATCGACCTCAATGGTGGCCAACTTCTCGCGCACCGCCGTGAGGGCTTCCTTATAAGGATCCCCGTAAAGCTGCTCTCGGACCTTGCCCAGTGAGTTGAGCCAGAGCTCCCATTTCTTGCCTTTGTTGGGGCGGACTTTCTTCGCAATCCACTCCGGCAGGTCTTCATGGTCTTCAAAGGGCTTGCGCTCGCGCAGCATGGCGCAAAGTGTATCCACCGCCTCGTGGAAGACGCGGTCGCTCGTGCCCTTTTCCACCTCATAGGGTCGAACGCGGAAGATCATTTCGTTCATAATGTCGCCCAGGTTCAGCGCATTGAACATGCCCATGCCGAAGTCCACAGTGAACTTCAGGCCGGCCTCGCCCGATGCTGCTTTCACGCCATCGTTCTGCTGGAAGAGCAGCACACGGAAGCCGTCGAAGCCCGCGTTCTGCAGGGCCAGGCGGTACTCGGACTCATACATGCCGAAGCGGCAAGGTCCGCAGGAGCCAGCGGTAAAGAAGACGTGATTGTTAATGATCTCTTCTTTGGTCATGCCGCGCGCTTCCAGGCTCTGCAGATACTGCACCAGATTGCCCACCGTGAAGTACGTCGGATTGCATTGCCCGTTGTTGCCGTACTCTTTGCCCAACTGAAACGCCGCGACATCTGCCACCGGCAGAATCTCGCAGCGGTAGCCGCAACCTTCGAACACCGCCTGGATTACCTTCTCGTGTTTCCACGTTAGGCCACCGAAGAGAATCGTCACCTTATTACGCTCTTCGGCGGTGAAAGGCCGCTCCACGGGACGCTTGAAGTGACGTACCGGGCCACTATCCAGGCCCATCATGCTGGCCAGGCGGGCGCGCTCCTGCGCCACCTTCCGTTGAATTTCTTCTTCGGTTTGCGGACGAGCCAGCTTATCCAGCGGAAAATCGATCTGAGTTACGGGCATGGTGATCTCCCTTCACAGGTCGAATAGATTCTCGAATGCCTGTTTGGATTGTAATTTGTTGTGGGCGGTTGCACCGAGGACAAACCACGGGCGCGAAATTTACGGAGACGGCAGATGCGGGTGAAATCTCTCACGGCAAGAGCAATCTTTTGTAACCAAAGTGCCGGTTGTCGAAGGTCGTCACGAGACGACACTTCACCCCACTCTCCCCGGCTGATGCATTGCATTATCTAAGGGAACCGGCACAACTGGCAAGTGAAACCGAACAATTGTTGGCAATATATTTGCTCACCGCTTCTGGCCCGCTTCCTCTTATCAAATAACCTCTACACAATTGCACAATTGCGCAAGTGCGCAACAGAGAAGAAGAGAGGCAACCTCAAAGTCAGGCCTTTCTCCGTTGACTTGAAGTGTGCAGGAAGGGGGGGTAGTGGGGTCATAGCGTGGATATGAGCGCAAGAAAAACCCGCCACGGTTGGCGGGTCAGTTTTTTGGCCAAAAACGGCCATCGCTTCATTCTAGCCCTTCGTTTATCCTCTTGTGTAACCTGTCTTCGACGCTCGGAATGTGCCCGGTTCGATCAACACGGTTGAGGATGGCCCGCACGGTATAAATGTCATACCGACCAGGGGTGTACTCACTTGCCATGCAAGAGGCTCCCGTATAGGGGGTTTCGAGTGGCTCACTTCCCCAAAGGGTCTGTCCATCCTTGAAATCCTCTAACAGGTGGACGCCCGCTCTCTCTAGCTCTTCCTTCACGATTTGTAGGGGCCAGTTAGCAAGCAGCGGCGGCATAGGAGTTTTGGGTCAACACAAAACCGCCAACATCGTTGACCTTCATTGGTCTTACCGTCCGTTCGATTGTGCCCTTCGCCTGAAAAAATTTCTCCCAAATCTCAGGGGGGGCAGGATGAAATATGTCGCTAGGGTTATTGTTCCGCAGGGCGAAACTGATCTGACGCGACAGCATTTTAGCCATCTTATGGGGCAGTTCGTCGCAGTCATCGGACGTAGCAACCAAGCCAGCTTCCAAACAGTGAGCTACGTATGCCCCTCCTTCAACGGTTTCGATGAACACGTTGAATGTGAAGTGCTTTTCGCTCGCCATACCTTTTTACCTCACTTTTTAGACGTCAATAACACAGAAAGGATGCCCTTTTGTGCCGCATTTCTCTCATGTCTCTATGTGCTAAGTCAACACAAATCGTAGCAGGGGTAGGCTACGACACGGGAGGGCAACTGTCTGTGCTCTGTGTCACATTTTATCTGACTTTCCCGATTTGACATTCTTCCCGAAAACAGTATCCACAAACATCTTGACAGACTGTGACTACTGTTATATTCTCATCCAGTGATACAAACTGGAGGCACAGATGCCAAAAGAAAATAAGCCCGCACAGCACAGGCCGCTCGACCCTAACCAATTCAGCGTCGAATCAGACGCTTATTTACAGGGGCTATTCCAAGAACTTCACCGCCAAGGAGAGCAATACCTGAACTACACGGAGCAAGTGCGCAACTTGGAAGCGCGGCTCGAATTAGCCGAAAAAACGTTGGCCCTTACGCGCGACCATTTGGCAATGACAATCAAGCGCACGGATTCGGCGCGACCGCGCGATTGGACGAAGACCTTCGAGCACTACCGCTTTGTTGGCGTGAGGCTGGCGGATGCCTGTATGGCGCTGCTGCAAGAGAACAAGAAGATGACATCGGATGAACTGCTTGCCGCGCTCAACAAGGGTCTGTTTCGTTTCCGCACGAACTCTCCACAGAGGGAGATTCACGCCGCTATGCTGCGGCAGTCCTTCGCCAAGAAAAGCGGTGGATGCTGGACTTGGACAGGTAAAGCAGAACAGCAACTTCCCATGCGGTTACGGCAGACAGCAAGGCCAACAGTGACTGAGATGGGAGCAGAGCAGAAGGAAAAGACCAGCAGATGACGTGTACTAGGCGAGATCGCTGGTCTTTATCGCGGGCGTGTAGCTCAGTGGAAAGCTCGCAGGTTTCGTCCTGAGCAGAGCGGCCGACTACTAATCGGTGGGTCGAGGGTTCGAGTCCCTCCACGCCCTCTAGTTAACAGTGCCCCGCTGCCAGCGTAACTGGCGCACGGGGCCAATCAGCCAGCGGATATGAGCCGCGGACCGACCTCAAAAGGATTATCGGCTCATGCCTGCGGAAAGGCAAGGGCCGATATGACGTGCCACAATTGCCGTACCGAGATGGTCAAGGCAGGATACTACGGAAAGCAGAGAATCCAGCGGTTCAAGTGCCAGCAGTGCGGTAAGCGCCTGAGCGAACCGCCGCAGCGCCCGTTCAATTCCGATGTGCGACTCCCGAAAGAGACGGTTGTGCGGATTCTGCATTGCCTCACGGAGGGCTGCTCCGTGCGTTCCACGTCGCGGCTCTGCAATGTTGAGAAGCGCACCGTGCTTAATCTGCTCGTAATAGCAGGCGAACGCTGCGAGCGGTTTATGGAGCGCACGATTCAAAACTTGCGCGTGCGCGATCTGGAGCTGGACGAATGCTGGTCTTACGTGCTGAAAAAAGAGGGCCACAAGCGACCGATCGAAGCGGCCGACATCGAGATCGGAGACCAGTACACGTTCATCGCGCTTGACCGATGGAGCAAGCTGGTGCTGGCATGGCATCTCGGCAGACGTGACCGCCAGAACACAGCGGAGTTCATCGAGAAGATTCGCAGCGTCACTGCCGACGGCCAGCGGTTCGACATTTCGACCGATGCCTTCATCCCATACAACGACGCCATCAATGTCTGCTTGTGGGACAGGGCCAATCACAGTATCGTGGTTAAGGTTTACGACAAACCGGAAGAGGGTAGGGAGCGGTACAGTCCAGGCCGATTCGTCACATTGGAAAAGGCCGTCCAGCGCGGGATGCCCGACCTGGAGAAAGCTGGCACATCGCATGTTGAGCGCAAGAACGGCTCTCTGCGGCAATGGTGCAGGCGGTTAACCAGGCTAACGTATGCTTTTAGCAAGAAGAAAGAAAACTTGAAAGCGGCCCTCGCACTGCATTTCTGGTTCTACAACTTCGCCAGAATCCACGGCAGCTTGCGCGTGACGCCAGCGATGGAGGCCGGGCTGAGCGACCATGTGTGGGACTTTGGGGAACTCATGTCTACAGTGTGACCCAACTAGCAGTGCTGGCGCTGCTTAGTGTTCTCTGCGCCGGAGCGCCACGTAAATGACCAACGACGAAACAGCGATAACGCTGATTGCTAGTAGTTTTATCGCCCAGCTGATCGCGTCTCTAGTTGCAGTATTTGTGGGCAAACCCCGTAATAACCAGCCTAAGCCAACACCCGAGGCGAGCCAGCCGAAGAATAGCGCCCAGAGAATCAAGGGATGGTTCATGCGATTTGTGGAATCGCCTTTGGGATTTCCGCCTTTGTTTGTTGTGGTGTACACAGTTCAACTCGTTTGGGTAATGCGCGACGCACGGCCTGTAACGCGAGGCGTGATCTTGGCAATTTCTGGCTTAGTAGCTGGGATTTTTTGGAACCTCGGGTATATCTTGATTTGGAGGGTAATTAAATCGCGAGATAAGAGTGATTCGCTGGTTCTTGAAATCATCAACGGCTCGATTGAGCTTAATCGCGATCTGCACGAGTGGGTTAAGGCGCTTAGTGATACCGTGCTTGCAATGGAAAAATCAAACCAACCTACGCGGGGGCCAATGGACAGGTTGCGGGCTGCAATGAAGGAATTGTTCCGAGATTGACCTCGTAAGCTCATGTCCACACTATGACCCCACTACCGAAGGGGGCGGTCGACCCCACCGAATTGGCCTGGCCTTATAATCCTTGGTTTGTCTGAATTCAGTTTTCGATCGCGACGTCGTGCAAGACTGAAACGAGGCTGATTTGGCCTATCAGGATTTGAGGGACTGGATCTCCGCCCTGGACGAGGCGGGAGAACTGAAGCGCGTCAAAGCGGAAGCCGATCCCGTGCTGGAAATCGCCGAGATCACTGACCGTGTCTCCAAGTGGGGACCACGCGGCCAGAACGGTCCTGGCGGTCCAGCGCTGCTGTTTGAAAACGTCAAGGGCTATCCCGGCGCGAAACTCCTCATTAACCAGTTTGGTTCCGAGCGCCGCATGCGACTCGCGCTCGACGTTGATTCCCTGGACGAGATTGCAGACCGCATTAAGTACTTCATGGACGTGAAGTCGCCACAGGGTCTGCTCGACAAAATCAAGATGCTGCCAATGCTGGCTGAGATGGGCAAATTCTTCCCCAGGGAAGTCTCCAGCGGGCCCTGCAAAGAAGTCATCAAGCGCGACAACCTCTCGCTTCTGGATTTTCCCATCCTGCAGTGCTGGCCACTGGATGCCGGACGCTTCATCACGCTGCCGTCGGTCGTCACCAAAGATCCCAAGACCGGCAAACGCAACGTCGGCGTCTATCGCATGCAGATTTACGACGGCACCAGCGCGGGCATGCACTGGCAGCGCCAGAAGCACGGCGCCGAGCACTACCGCGAGCAGATGCGCAAGGCCGCGGCTGCCGGTGAAGCGCATCCCGTGACCGCAGGTCTCGATATGATGGCGCGTTCCGGCGGCGGCTCGCGCGTGGCGGAAGGGAAGCAGGTCGCGGGAAGAATGGATGTGGCAGTCGCCATCGGCACAGAACCTGCCATGGCATTCTCGTCCATTGTGCCTGCGCCGCCTGACATCGAGGAGTACATGATCGCGGGCTTTCTACGCCAGAAGCCGGTGGAGCTTGTGAAGTGCGAGACGGTTGACCTCGAGGTTCCGGCGTCATCGGAGATCGTGCTCGAAGGTCACGTACAACTCGACGAACTGCGCATGGAAGGCCCTTTCGGCGACCACACCGGCTTCTACACGCCAGCAGACCTCTATCCGGTCTTCCACGTCACCTGCATTACCCACCGCAAGGACCCCATTTACTCCACGACTATCGTCGGCAAGCCACCCATGGAAGATGCATGGATGGGCAAAGCCGTGGAGCGCATCTTCCTGCCGCTTAATGCGGCTCACCATCCCCGAGATTGTGGACGTGAACCTGCCCATCGAGGGCATCTTCCACAACCTGATGATCGTCTCCATCAGGAAGTCCTATCCCGGCCAGGCGCGCAAGGTGATGAACGGCATCTGGGCGCTGGGGCAGGCTATGTCAACCAAATGCATTCTCGTGGTAGATGAAGACGTGAACGTGCAAGACATTGCCGATGTGACGTTGAAGGTGCTGAATAACATCGATCCCGAGCGTGACATTCAGTTCACGCTCGGCCCGGTGGACTCGCTGGACCACGCATCACGGCTGCCCGATTTCGGCTCCAAGATGGGTGTGGACGCCACCCGCAAGTGGCCCGGTGAAGGTTTTACCCGCCCCTGGCCGGACGAGATTCGCATGGATGAAAAAACCAAAGAACAGGTGACCAGGCGGTGGAAAGAATTTGGGCTGGAGTGAGAAAGGCGGCACTTAGCATTTAAGAGTTGGTGGGGGTCACCGCTAAGCACTAAGTGCTATTTGCCTACCTGTCCTGACCTGTGGCAAAGTCTTCCTGCTATGCTGACGCGTCCTGACCGCTCCGAATACGCCGACTTTTACGCCAACTACATTGCCAAAGTGCCCGACGGCGACGTGGTTGCGATCCTCGCCGCGCAGCCAGCAGCCTATCGCAAGCTGCTCGGCAAACTCTCCGACGAGCAGGGTTCGGCGCGGCCGCAACCCGGCAAATGGAACGTAAAAGAAATCATCGGACATCTTTGTGACGCCGAACGCATACAGAGCTACCGGGCGCTGCGTTTTGCGCGTGGTGATGAGCAGGAACTGCACGGATTCGAGCAAGACGACTATGTTCGCGAAGCCCATTCGGATGCCCGTAAATTGAGCGAATTGCTGGATGAGTTTCAGGCCGTTCGCAGCTCGACGGTAGGGCTGCTCAAATCGTTTCCGCCAGACATCGGGGAACGCTCGGGGGTGGCCAACGGAGCTCCGGTTACCGTGCGCGCCATGGCGTATATCATCGCCGGTCACACGCAGCATCATTACGATTTGCTGAAACAGCGGTTCGATAACATAACCGTCTAGAAGCGTGAGGCCGCCGGTCCATTGTTATACTGAAGATGTATGGGAATCGTGAAGAACATCGCCGCCATCGCCAAAGGCATGAGCGTCACCTTCTCCGAGATGTTCAAGCCGACCATCGTGGAGAACTATCCCGATGGCCCGGGCCTCACGCGCGGCGCAATGTTCCAGGACCGCTTTCGCGGCATGCACGTGCTGCAGCGCGATGAAAATGGGCTTGAGAAGTGCGTCGCGTGCTTCCTCTGCGCCGCTGCTTGCCCGGCAAATTGCATTTACATCGAGGCCGCTGAGAACACCGCCGAGCATCGCATCAGCGGTGCCGAGCGCTACGCCAAGGTTTACAACATCGATTACAACCGCTGCATCTTCTGCGGATACTGCGTGGAAGCCTGCCCCACCGACGCGATCACTCACGGCCACGGCTTCGAGTTGGCCACCTATAACGCTAGCAGCCTGGTCTATCGCAAAGAGCAGTTACTGGCGGGAACCCCTGCCCACGAAGGCGCGAACGCCGTCTTCAGCCAATACGAGAAGGCCCGCCTGGTACCGAACAGATAGGTTCCATCACGGCCATCCCAACCTCGATCACTAAAGCTTTCGCGCGGGTCGGGTAGGGCCGGTTCAGGCCCGCGGCAACGCCCGTTTCCCCCATTCCTCCAAGACGGGCATTCCGAGACACCCGGACGCGGCGCTTAAGCGCCGCTCTACCCCGAGACAAAAATAATTCCCCAAAAGTGGCAACCCTATTGACAATGAGGTCGTCAGTATTAATATACATATAGCCGTATATTTATGCGATGTCGAAACTCTCCCGCCATGCCGTGATTCATGATGTGATTGCTGCTCGCGAAGTGTCCAGCCAGGACGAGTTGCGCCGGGCCCTTTACCGCCGCGGCCATCGGGTTACACAGGCGACCCTCTCTCGCGATATTCACGAGCTCGGGCTGGTCAAAACCGCGGAGGGCTACAAGGCTCCCCTGGGTGAGGAAGCCGAGACTCACTTGCCATCTATCGAGCGACTGATTCAGGAGTTCGTTTACGACGTGAAGACGGCGCAGAATCTGGTAGTGGTAAAGACCGGCCCCGGCAGTGCGCAACCGGTTTCGGCGGCGATTGACGCTGAGGAATGGGACGAGGTAGTGGGTACCATCGGCGGTGACGACACCATTCTGGCCATAACCCCGAATGTCAGGGCGGCGGCCAACCTGGCGCAGCGCATCCGAACATATCTTGCATAAAAGTGAATACTTTCATCCAACCCGCGGTCTTCGGTGCTACCGGCTATTCCGGATTCGAACTGGTACGCCTGCTTGCCCGCCACGCCGGAGTGAAGAAACCGTTGCTGCTTCGGCGCAATGGTGAAAGCAGCGAATGCCGCGATCTCAGCGATGTCTATCCTCATCTGTGCGGCAACGGCGGCTTCCCCTTGCAGAGCCTCTCTTGGCAGCAGATGAAGGATGCCGGCGTGGACGTGGTCTTCTTGGCCACGCCGCATGAGTTCTCGCGCGGCATCGCGCCGCAGGCCATCAACCACGGATTTCGTGTAATCGACCTCAGCGGCGCGTGGCGCCTGAAGCAAGCGGCGAACCGTGAGGTCTATGGCTTTGCGGAAAGCACATCGCAGTTCGATGAATCGGCGGTTTACGGCCTGCCGGAATTGCACGCAGACGCGATCAAGCGAGCTGCGCTGCTGGCTAATCCCGGTTGTTACTCGACGTCCATCATTCTGGCGTTGGCGCCGCTGGATTCGCGCCGGGTTTGTTGATCTCGAGCACGGCATCATCTGCGACTCGAAGTCGGGCGTTTCCGGGGCAGGGAAGCAGCCCACCCCGAAGACGCACTTCGTGGAAGTGGACGGGGACTTCTCTGCCTACAACGTATTCGGACATCGCCATACGGGCGAGATGCTGGAGCAGCTCGGACTTGCGAGCGGCGCATTGCAGTTCACGCCGCATCTGCTGCCCATTCCGCGCGGCATCCTTTCGACCATCTACGTGAAGCTGGCGAAGTCTGCGACTGCCGAAGAGTTGGAACAGGCGCTGCGCGAGTTCTACGCCGGCAAGCCGTGGGTGCGGGTCTTCGGCGCCGCGCGCTTGCCGCAAATCAAGTTCTCGGTGCACACGAACTACTGCGACATCGGTTTCGCGCTCTCTCCCGATGGCCGGCGGGCTGTGCTGGTGTCATGCCTTGACAATCTTCTGAAGGGAGCCGCCGGACAGGCTGTGCAGAACATGAACCTGATGTTCGGCTTCGACGAGAAGGAGGGACTGCAATGAAGCTCGTCATGAAAATTGGCGGAGCAGCGCTCGACGATCACGATCTGGTCGTCAAGTTCGCTAAAACCATCCCCGACTTATGGCGCGAAGGCCACAAGCTGGTCATCGTGCACGGCGGCGGCGCGGCGCTGAGCCGGACTTTGAAGCAGCTCGGCTGCGAGACCACGTTTGTCAACGGCCTGCGCGTAACCGATTCGCAGACTCGCGATGTGGCCATGATGGTGCTGGCGGGACGGCTCAATAAGCAACTGGTGGCAGCCATCGGCGAGCGCCGGACAGCCGGCCATCGGCATTTGTGGCGGCGATCTGCGCATCTTCCGCGCCACCAGGAAGAAGCAGCCGGATCTGGGCTATGTCGGCGAAGTGTGCGCCGTTGATTTCGCATGGATCGAGCGCTTATGGAACGCCGGCGTAGTCCCGGTTGTCGCCAGCCTCGCGCTCGGTTTCGACGGCGAATACTACAACGTGAACGCCGACCAGATGGCATCGGCCTGCGCGGTGGCCTGCGGCGCCGACGCGCTTGTGTATCTCACCGACGTTGCCGGCGTGAAAGATGCCGAAGGCTCGGTCATTCGCTGGCTCGACCTGGATGCCATTCAAGAAATGGTGGCGCAGGCAACCATCAGCGGAGGCATGTTGCCCAAGCTGGAAGCCTGCACCAGCGCGCTCAAGAAGGGCGTCACTCGCGTGCGCATCCTGCCGGCCACGCGCGCCGAGGTTTTGCCGGGATTCTTTACTCATCCCATCGACTGTGGTACGGAGGTGGTCCATTGATTGCGACAACCATTCCCCCAGGCGTGAGTCCCTGCGTTCATCGCACCGTTAGCGGACACGACCTGACTTCAATTGAGGATTTCACGCCCGAGGAGCTCGCCTCGGCGCTGGACTTGGCGACAGCCATGAAGGCGCGTCCCTCGAACTATCGCGACACGCTGGCCGGCAAGCAGATCGTCCTGTTCTTCGAGAAGCCATCGCTTCGCACTCGACTCACCTTTGAGGCGGGCATCAACAGCCTCGGCGGCACTTCGTTCTTCGTAGACCAGACGCAGTCGCGACTGGGCGCTCGGGAAAGCCTGAGCGATGTGGCACATAACCTCGAGCGCTGGGTGGATGGCATCGTGCTGCGGACGTTCGCGCACGAAACCGTCACCACGATGGCGCAACATGCGTCCATCCCGGTCATCAACGCCTTAAGCGATCTGGAGCATCCGTGTCAGGCTCTGGCCGACATGCTGACCTTGCAAGAGCACTTCGGCGACCTGAGCAAGGTGCATCTCGCCTACGTCGGCGACGGCAATAACATGGCCCATTCGCTGATGCTTGCGGCCGCGAGCCTGGGCGCGAGCATCTCCGATCGCCACGCCCGAAGGATACGAGCCCAATCCGAATATCACTGGTGCTGCCCGGGCACTGACCACGATCTCCGGCGGGAGCGTCGAAGTGTTGCACGATCCTCTGGACGCTGTGGCTGGCGCCGACGCGGTTTACACGGACGTGTGGGCGAGCATGGGGCAGGAGTCGGAGGCGGCTGACCGTCGCAAGATCTTCGCTCCGTACCAGGTCAATGAGAATCTGTTCTCCTGTGCCGCCAAACATGCGGTGTTCATGCACTGCCTGCCGGCGCATCGCGGAGATGAGGTCACGGAAGCGGTCATAGATTCGCCGCGTTCCGTTGTGTTCGACCAGGCGGAGAACCGTCTGCACATTCAGAAAGCCATTCTTGCTTTGTTGCTGGAAGGCGGTGAACACCGCTTCCCGCCAAGGAGTGCCAATGCGTGAAAAAGTTGTGCTTGCTTACTCCGGAGGTCTCGATACCTCCATCATTATTCCCTGGCTCAAGGAGAACTATGACTGCGATGTTATCGCTTACGTTGCCGATGTCGGCCAGGGCGACGACATGGACGCCGTCGTTGAAAAGGCCTACACCACCGGCGCCAGCAAGGTGATTGTCGATGACCTGCGGCAGGAGTTTCTTAGCGACTACGTCTTCCCGGCCATCCAGGCCGGCGCGGTGTACGAGCACAAGTATCTGCTGGGCACCTCGTTGGCCCGCCCGATCATCGCCAAGTACCAGGTGGCGGCAGCACTCGCGCGAAGGCGCGACCGCAGTCTCTCACGGCTGCACCGGCAAGGGCAACGACCAGGTGCGCTTCGAGCATGCCTATCAGGCGCTGGCGCCGGAGCTGAAGGTCATCGTGCCGTGGCGCGAGTGGACGCTGCAATCGCGCGAGGACTGCCTTGACTACGCCGAGGCGCACGGCATCCCGGTAGCGGCGAGCCGCGAGAAGATCCACAGCCGCGATCGCAACCTGCTGCACGTCAGCCATGAAGGCGGCGAGCTGGAAGATCCCAACAACGCGCCGCTGCCGACCACGTGGACGTGGACCCAGTCGCCTCAGGAAGCGCCCGACGCGTCGAGAATGGTGACCATCGAGTTCAGGCAGGGCGTGCCCGTCGCGGTGAACGGCGTCAGCTCGATCCGGTGGCCGATCGTCGACGGTGCTGAATGAAATCGGCGCGCGCAACGCCATCGGCCGCGTCGACCTGGTGGAGAACCGCTTCGTCGGCATGAAGTCGCGCGGCTGCTATGAGACCCCGGCGGCACGTTGCTGCTCGACGGCGCATCGCGAGCTCGAAGCGCTCTGCCTCGATCGCGACCTGATGCACTTCAAGCAGCACATCGGGCTCAAGTACGCCGAGCTCGTGTACTTCGGTCTGTGGTTCACGCCGCTGCGCGAAGCGCTGCAAGCCTTTGTGAGCAGCTCGCAAACCGACGTAAGCGGCACGGTCAACTCTGGCCCTCTACAAGGGCAACATCGACGTCGCCGGCCGCAAATCCGAGACTTCGCTCCATCGTCCGGACATCGCCAGCTTCACCATGGGCGCCGGCTACAACCAGAAGGACGCCGAGGGATTCATTCGCATTCTGGGCTTGCCGGCACGCTCGCGAGCGCTGCGTCCACGCGGAGACCGTGAAATGAAGATGTGGTCAGGCCGTTTCAGCCAGTCGCAGAACAGTGACTTCGAGCAGTGGCAGCGCTCATTTCCCTTCGATCGCGTGCTGCTGCCCTTCGAGGTTGCCGCCAGCCAGGCGCATGCCGCCGCGCTCGCCGGAGCAGGTGTATTGAGCTCGGAGGAACTTTCGCGGACGGTACTCGCCCTCGAGCAAATTGCGCGCGAGAAAATTCCGGCGGCAAACGATCCTGCCATTGAGGATGTCCACCACTACGTCGAGACGCGCCTGGTGGAACTGGCGGGCGAGGCAGGTTACAAGCTGCACTCGGGCCGCAGCCGCAACGAGCAGATTGCCACCGACCTGCGGCTCTATGTCCGCAAGCAGATTGACGCGGTAAGCCATCTGCTTCTCGAATTCGCCAACGAGTTCGTCAACCAGGCTTACACGGCGGGCGAAAGCGTGATGCCGGCGTACACCCACCTGCAGCGCGCCGAGCCGGTGCTGGTGGCGCACTGGCTGCTGGCTTACGTCGAGATGTTCAGCCGCGATCTGGGCCGCCTGGCCGATTGCCGCCAGCGCATGAATGAATGTCCGCTGGGGTCAGGCGCGCTGGCCGGAACCATTCTGCCTCTGGATCGCGAAGCCATGGCGCGGCAGTTGGATTTTGATGCGCCGACCGCCAACAGCCTCGACGCCACCAGCGACCGCGATTTTGCCATCGAGTTTGTGCAGGCGCTGTCATTCGTAGCCTTGCATCTTAGCCGCTGGGCGGAGGAATTGATCCTCTTCTCGACCACGGAGTTTGGTTTCGTGAAACTGCCGGAGGGATTTTCCACCGGCAGCAGCGCCATGCCGCAGAAGAAAAACCCCGACGCGCTGGAGCTGATTCGCGGCAAAGCTGGAGTCGTCTGGGCCAGCGCGACCGCGTTGGTCATGAGCGTGAAGGGGCTGCCTCTGGCTTACAACAAGGATTTGCAGGAGACGCAGCAGCCGGTCTTCGCGGCAACCTCAGAGGTGTCAAACACGCTCCGTGTGGCTACCGGCTTCATGGCGGCTGTGGAGTTCGATTACCGGCGCATGGAACGGGCAGCGACCGGCGGCTATATGAACGCAATGGCAGCGGCCGCGCACCTGGTGCGCCAGGGGGTGCCGTTCCGCCGCGCCCACGAGTTGGTCGGCAAGGCTGTGCGCGCCTGTCTGCAGAGCAGTTGCGAACTGGAGCAACTGTCGCCGGAAGATTTTGCCCGCTGCGGAATTCAGGCGGATCAGCCGTTCTATGACGCGCTTATTCTGGCCAACGTTCTGGCCATCCACGACGTCGAGGGAGGCACTGCACCCGCACGTGTGCGGCAGGCACTTTCTGCGGCAAAGGAAAAATTATCTATCTATTCAGGAGCTGCCCATGCGTGCGCGTAACGCGAAACTTCCCGATGCCTTTGCCATCGAGCAGTTGATCCAGGTCCACGTGGGTGATGGCACGCTCTTGCCTCGTTCTCTACGCGATATCTGTGAGAACATCCGCGACTTTATTGTCGTGGAGAATGAGGGCGAAATTGTGGGCTGCGGCGCGCTGCATCTTTACGGAATGCATCTCGCCGAAATCCGCTCCATCACTGTGACCTCGAAGGCCAAAGGCAGAGGAGCGGGGCGCGTGCTGGTCGATGCCCTGTTGAAAGAGGCGAAGCATCAGAGCGTGACTTGCGTCTGCCTGTTCACCCGCATTCCTGATTTCTTCGGGCGCATGGGATTCCGGGAGGTGGAGAAAGAAGCGCTTCCCGACAAGGCCCTGAAAGACTGCCAGCTATGCCCGCGCCAGAATGCCTGCGACGAGATTGCGATGTACATGGGCACTCTGCCGAAGGCCGCCGCGTTGTCGCGCCGCCGCCCGCGCGCTCCCCAGCCCTACGTGCAGATTGCGACCACCCAGGCGTGAGCCGCTCTTCGCTGGGCCCCAACCGAGTTGCGAAGGCAGCGTCTACAGCCGAACGCGGATTGCCCAGGAACCCTCCGCCGGCTGTTACGCTATGTGTGGTGGACCATCACTTTGCAATTACTCCGGCGCATGCGTGACCGGCGACGTGTGCTGAACGATCGCCAACTGATCGCCTCATCGGGTCTCTTTGACGATGTCTGGTACTTAGGACAGTACCCGGACGTTGCAGCCGCCGGTGTGGATCCCGCGCTTCATTACTTGCAGTATGGCGCCCGTGAAGGGCGAAACCCCAGCCCGCGCTTCGACACCCGGTGGTACCTGCAACAGCACGAGGACGTTGAAAGGGCCGGCATCAACCCCCTGGTGCACTTTGTAAAGTTCGGCGCCGCGGAAGGTCGCGAGATTCGCCCGGTGCATAATCGGCGTGCGCCGCCGGATCTCCACGTGGGGGGCAGATCGTACCGAATGAACGAGCTTCTGGTGGATGCTCTCGCATCGCTGGCTTCCTGGGAGGTTTGGGAGGACTGGGAGGCATGGTTGGATCCTGTTTTTCAAGCTGCCCTGCAATGCCGGCTGGGAGCGTTCCTGGATGTCGGTGTCAATCTGGGGCAGACGTTGCTCAAGATCTTATCGTTTGACCCATCCCGCGAATATGTCGGTTTTGAGCCGCAGCCAGCCTGTTGTTTCATGGTTCAGCGATTCATCGAGGAGAATAAGCTGGCCAACTGCAAGATGGTCCCGGTGGGACTGTGCAACTGCGATCGCATCATTACTCTCCATGGAGCCGCGGACGATTACAGTCCAGCGGCGACGGTTGTGGATGGCTTTCGCCCGGCGGCGTTCTACGGCTCGCGCCGCTTCGTAAGTGTCCGCAAGGGCGACGACGTTCTTGCGGAGATCAACCTTCGTTCAGCGGACATTATCAAGGTGGACGTCGAGGGCAGCGAGTTGGAGGTATTTGAAGGGCTCTCCAAAACGCTTCGAAGCTCCATGCCACTCCTCATCTTCGAAGTGTTGAATCACTTCATCGCGGCAACGGGAAGTCCGCTCGACGAAGAGACGATACAGTTTCGGGAGCTTCGGCTCCGGAAGCTGGAAGACCTGGTGCGAGGCGTGGGATACGAGGTTCTGAATATTTGCCCCGGCAACCAACTCAGGAAGGTTCGCAAGATTGTTCCTGAGGTGTCGGCCGATTTGTCCAATACCAATTACATCGCCGTTGCGCCGCAGGATCTGGAGCAATTCCTTCGGGCCTTCCCCGGACAGTACAGTGATTGAGCAGCGCCATCCAGCCATTTCGTGGCGACAGAGGGGGCAGGGACCATGGCCACGCGGGCTACGAACGGGCAGCGTTCAACAGCGTTCGTGGCCGTAACCCGTTGCCTCACTGGCACAAGTGACCGCCGTCACCGACAATTGGCGAGCTGGTCAGTGACACTAGTCGCCAGAGGCTTAGTGTCTCTGCCGGAGGTGATGCGCGCTTTGAGGCGTCGGGGCCGGCGATCTTTGACAACCTAACTGGGCTGAGCAGCCTTTGGAGGAGCTAAGCTTCTAATCGGTGATGCGTTGTTAGCAAGTTATCATAATTACCATGCTTATCTTGATAATCTGGCTTATCATGCTTATCGTTGTGTGCTCTTTCTTTCCTTAGGGTCATGCTAAAGCCAAACAAATCTGTTGGTTACGGCGAGGGATTGGCTGTAGAAGCGGCGGTCGGCGTCTCTTCGCTCTGCCTTATTGTTTTCAGTAAGTTGCGTAACAGTACGACAAAAAGTCCTTGCTGGTCAAGATCCTGCGATAAGTTCTTAACGGTCAATAGTTTGGAGCTGAATTCTGCGCAAGTCGCAGATTCTAAAGATTCGGGCAAGGGGGTAGGGGGCGGGTTGTTTGGGGATCCCAAGTACTCCCAAGGAGCGAACGCATTTCTAGGAAGCACTCCAGCGTACTGAACGACTTGCGAAACGACTTCGCCGCAGACAATGGCCTTTCAAGGATTACCGGTCCCGGGTGGACCGGCCACCAAGTGTGTCGCTGGAGTTATAACCGACACTGCCATCAACGCTGCCACGAAACCTGAACGATATACAAACGCTCACTGGTGTGATCGAACTGGGCGAGGAGGGATTAGCCAGCCCGATAGGCATAGCAAAGTTGGGCTATGATTTCCTGACATTTACCTACGGATTGGTTTGCAGAAAATGAGTCCCAGCACCGAAATTGGATTGTTCGCACCTCCGATCATGGCGGGCATCGTTTTCGTACTGACATGGAACATCGAAAGGGCGACAAATGCGACCGGCACGCTAAGTCGAGGTCGCCGGAAGCTGTACGCATCGATGTGCGTGTTGCTGATGTTCGTAGCGTACATAATGCTTTGGCAGGACGAACTCAAGGCAGCCTGGCTTGCAGGTCCTGTCTGGATGTCGTTGGGATTGGCAGGAATCGCAGCATCCCTTGTTTACTTCGTGATTACGCGGCGCAAAGAAGAACCGTCTGAGACGTGTGAGACAAGCAAGGGGGCTCCGGCCAACGTCATGCCTAAGCCGGAGCGTAGCGTTGCGAAGCGGATTTTCGCTTGGATAGTAATCCTCTGGGGCGTCGCTGGGCTCCTGGGAGGCGTTGCAGCTATTGTTCGTAATGCTCTTTCCCATTGACAGATTTCTGGCCGATGGGGCGGGTGGCTGCCCCGCCAAGAGCTGTGACCTAACGGGGCAACATCGATTGCTACTTGATGAACGGCAGCAATTCCTTGAACTCTTTGGTTCCTGAACAGCGCAGCAGCTCGTACATCATCATCTCGGTGGAGGAGATGACAGCGCCAGCGTCGCGCATGCGGTCGAGACCGACCTTCCAGTTCCATTCCGAGCGCGAGCCGACCGCGTCGGAAGCGACGTGGACAAGATATCCGTCATTGAGCGCGCCCAGCGCCGTTTGCGTAACGCAGATGTGAGATTCCATGCCGCACAGCAGCACCGTGTTGCGGTTGCCGGGAAGCTTCTTGAGGCTGGAGCGAAACTCGTCGCTGCCAAAGCAACCGAACTCCATCTTGTCGATGGCCCTGACGTCGGCCAGCAGCGAGGCGATTTCTGGCACAATTGCGCCCAGACCTTTTCTGTATTGGGTGGTCACCATGACGGGAATCGAGAGGATCTTCGCCAGCCGGATCAGTAATTGCGAATTCCTCACCATCGATTCCTTATTGAAGATTGGCGGCAGCAGTTTTTCCTGGATGTCCACCACGATTAATGCGCAGTGGTCGGCTTGCAGCGGACGGCGAGCGGCTTCGGTGGCGTCGGGTGCGATGGTGCTCATCAGCGATGACATAAGTCCTCTTCCGAGTGGTCTGACTGCTCATTGTAGCGCGCGGCGGAGGTCACGGGAGGTTGGCTGTTGGTTAGTCGTATCCTTATCACCGGAAAGAGGTAAGCGCAAAGTCAGAACTTTGTTGACTTGCTGTTAACGCTGTGTAAACCTTCTGGCGAAACCAAGTTCCCGATTCGGAGGGCGCGTTTGGGCTTCGGCCCGCAACCCTGTCCCGTCAGGTTTGCGCCTGGTGTCACCGGGATACATGGGAACGCGCCCTTCGAATCAGGGAATGAGGTTCGTTTTGCGCCAGCAGTGCTGTTGTTCTCCCTGCCGTCATTGTTGCTTGCGCCCACACGGCTGGCGAAGCAGTTCCGTGCAATCAAAACCTAGGAAAGTGCCTGCCGGGTTAACCTGCAGAGATGGGTGATTAAACTCATGAGCACAGCAACAACTCCCTCCAAGTCGGTTCCGCCGAAGGAGAACCTGCTTCTTCCAGTAATTCTTGCCCTTGTCGTGATAATCATTGCCATTTTTATCCTTAAGATTGCCCCTGTTTCTCAACCCTGGTCCCAGGGTTACGATCCCACCGGAATCTGGTGGCTCTCGACCTTGGTCGCTGCGCTACCGGTGGTCGTGTTATTGGGAGCGCTGGCCTTGCACATGAAGGCCCATTACGCGGCGCTGCTCGGACTGGCCACCGCGCTAGTCGTCGCCATCTTTGGCTTCCACATGCCGGCGCGCATGGCTGGCGCTACCGCGGTGCTGGGCGCGGGATACGGCCTCTTCCCCATCGGCTGGATCATATTAAACGTCATCTTCATGTATCAGCTCACGGTGGACTGTGGCCGCTTCGACGTGCTCAAGCACAGCTTGACAGGAGTGACGCAGGACCGCCGGCTGCAACTGCTGCTCATCGCCTTCAGCTTCGGCGCATTTTTCGAAGGCGCTGCCGGATTCGGTACGCCGGTTGCCGTGACCGCCGCGCTGCTCATCGGGCTGGGGTTCCGACCGCTGCAAGCTTCCGGTCTGTCGCTCATCGCCAACACCGCTCCGGTGGCCTACGGCGCTCTGGGCACGCCGATCATCGCATTGGCCGGAGTGACCGGCTACAGCGAAAAGATTCTGGGAGCGATGGCCGGCCGAATTCTGCCCGTGTTCTCGCTCATCGTGCCGTTCTGGCTGATTTGGGCCTTCGTCGGGTTTTCCGAAATGCTGGAAATCTGGCCGGCGATTCTGGTCGCAGGTGCTTCCTTTGCGGTGACACAGTTCTTGATGTCCAACTATCACGGGCCCTGGCTGGTGGACGTGGTTGCCGCGGTTGTCTCTATGGTCTGCCTCGTCGGCTTTCTCATGGTCTGGCATCCCAAACGCGTCTGGACTTTCGAGGGCGAAGAGACCAAGACGGAACACCGTGCGGCTCACGGTTACAGCTCAGGCGAAGTCGTGCGCGCCTGGGTGCCGTGGATCATTCTCAGCGTCATCGTCTTCTGCTGGGGCACGCAGAGCGGCAAGCGCATCATGAACACACCCGAGAAGGTCTTCACCTCGACGGCAAGCTGGAGCACCCCGCCAAGTAAGATTACGAATCCTCAGTTTCCCGTCAAGGCCATCGACAAACTGTCGATGCGGATGCCGCCGGTAGTGACCAAGCCGACGAAGGAAGGTGCGGTGTTCGGCTTGAACTGGCTGAGCGCGACCGGTACCAGCATTCTCATCTCAGGGATCATTGCTGGCTTTGTCATGGGCTTCAACTTTACCCAGATCGTCAGGACGTACCTGAAGACGATAATGAAGGTCCGGTTTTCGCTTCTGACCATTGCGGCCATGCTGGCCATCGGCTTTATGACGCGCTATTCAGGGCTGGACGCGACCATGGGATTGGCATTCGCTCGAACCGGCCATTTATATCCGTTCTTTGGGACACTCCTCGGCTGGCTGGGCGTGGCGCTCACCGGTTCGGATACTTCCTCCAATGTACTGTTCGGCAGCTTGCAGAAGATCTCGGCGCAGCAGGTCGGTGTCTCACCGGTTCTGATGTCAGCGGCCAACAGTTGCGGCGGTGTGATGGGAAAGATGATTGATGCCCAGAGCATTGTCGTGGCCAGTACCGCAACCAACTGGTATGGGCATGAAGGAGACATTCTGCGCTACGTCTTCTTTCACAGTCTGGCCCTGGCCGCGCTCGTAGGGATTTACGTTTACCTCCTAGCGTATGTGCCGCCGATCTCAAATCTGGTGGTTCGTTGAGCGCAGCGCATAGTGGACAGTGGAAAACAATTCCACTGTCCACTATCTTGGCCAATTTCACTGAGGCTTAGTTGTAGTGCTCGAGGATGGCTTTGTACTGCCCTTCGCGGCCGTGGCGCGATGCGCGATGATCTTGTCCTGGATACCATCGTAGGTTTTCTCAGGAACGATCTTGCGAGTTAGCAGGTCACGCTTCGAATTGTAGGGACGACCGTCGATGATCTTTTGCGAGTAGGCCGCGCCAATGCCAGGAAGCGCGTCGAGTTGGTCTTTGGTCGCGCTGTTGATGTCAACCAATTGACTTTTTGGAGTCTTACTTGAGGATGCAGCAGGTGCAGCCGTCGTGGCTGTCTGCGCCGGCTTGGATGAGGTACTTTGAGCCAGTACCACAGAACAGGCGACGGCCAGCACCAGTAGCCCGATTGAGGCCAGCTTTAGCAGTTTCATAATGATTATGTCTCCTTGAAGTAGGGCGCGTCGGTACGACCGTCATGCTATCCCGCTAGACGCGAATTGTCACGCTGCTTTCCGCGATTCGGGTCTGGACCCGGACTTATTGCGGTTGCGCCTCCAAAAGTAGAGACCTATCAGGCCACCCGCTGCAGCCAGCGCAATCAGCGTGTACAAGGCGGGTTCATAGTAGTGGCCAACCCAATGCAAGATACTGCGGCCATAAACCGAGCCAAGGTAAGCGACCGCGGTATAGCGTACGGCGCGTCCCAGTGCGAGTGCTGCCAGGAACTTCCTGCTTGGGTATTGCATTGCGCCCGCAGCAAGCAAAAATGGAACGATGGGTATCGGCGGAGGGCAAAGCGCTGCAATCGAGACCGACCAGAATCCGTAGCGCTCGAAGATGTGATAGACCTTTTGCGCTCGTTTCGGCGAAATCCTCTTCTCCAGCGCCTCTTTGCCGCCTTCGACGCCCAGCCGATAAGTGAGGTAGCCGCCGCTGACGGCACCAATGGTTGCCATGATGGCGTAATACCACCAGAGATCCGCGCGAGACGCTGACAAAATAATCGTGAGCGCATCCACGCTGCCCGGAATTGGGATCGGAGAGTTGTCGGCCAGACCCAGCGGAATTAGTGCCAGGCCTCCCAAGTGCCAGACTATAGTGTGGAGCGTCGTGAAGACTGCCGCTGCGAACCGGTACATCTCCCCCCTGTCCGATGCTTGTTTGCCGAAAGTCCTATCTGCTTAGAAGCATACTCGTGGAGAAAAGACAGGCTGCCGCAAAACCTGGCGCAAAGATTATTTGTCAGCGGCTTCCGACAACACCGGCCCCAGGAAGTGCAGCTCGGGAACGTTCCGAATCAGCTCGAGTTCCCGCGCATACTGCATGAAGAGCTGCAGCCCGGCTTGATTATCTGGATCGAGATAGTAATGTACGTTCTGCGTCAGGTACTGGCGAATGTCATTTGCGCTCAAGGTGAGCTTTGCGGACCATTCTGTGGCAATGGTATTTAGGCTCTCAGGCTGAAGGCCACGATCACGTGAACTCTGAAATACCTTAGTCAGATCCATGCCGCTAGGCTGACGGGCCAAGGCATCCACCCTCACTGCCCAGAACGCAAACACGAACGGCCTGCCGGTCCGCTCGCGCCACTCGTGCGCCAGATCATAATGATGGTAGCCAGTGTTGTTGCGAACCTGCAACGCGGCGTCACCGATGAGCAGCGCCGCGTCGTGGTGGCGCAGCATGGCCTCCAAGTGAGGACGTTGTGGCGTGAGTTCGCGATGGCCTCCCAGGAACTTCGCAAACAAAACCTGCAGAAGCGCCACCGAGGTCCGTGAGCTCGAATCTGTGGCGACAGTCCGCACATCTTCTATTGGCTTCCTACTTACCAGGAGAATCGAGCGCACCCGGTCTTTAGCTGCTATCGCAATGTCCGGCAGGATGACGAGGTCTGGTATCTCGGCGTAAGTGAACGCCGGAATAATGCCGATGTCGGCTTCGTTCGCAGCCAGGGCCGCAGCGCAGCCTGCCGGCACGGTGTACTCAATTTCGAAGTCGCGAGCGGCATCGCCATGTTCGAAGTCCCACATCAGGGGCGCCGTGTTTAGAAATGAGATAGCAGAGATTCGCAGGCCGGGCATGAACCATCGAGTCTAACAGGCGGCTTGCGGCACTAGGGATGGTGACGTAGCTCACTGACGGTAACCACAGCAGAGGTTACCCTCCGCTCATCACGCGAGTTGCGCCAGGAGTTTGCTATGGAAATTGAAGCCCCCGTGCGAACCCATGATTACGCTGTCACACGAACGCTCCAGTGGCTTGCACTGTCCCTGACGCCAGGTGTTGGCGCGGGACGTGGACGCAGACTAGTAGAGAGTTTTGGTGGAATCGATGGCTTGTTCGCGGCCTCATTGACGGTTTTGGAAGCGGCTGGTCTGCCCGCGGGAGCGGCACAAGGTATCGCATTGGGCAAGTCGCTCGAGTTGGCTGCAACCGAACTGGATCATGCCAAGGAGTTGGGCGCTAGGGTGATCGTTCCCGGTGATGCGGAATATCCGAGACGACTGCTCGAGATCTACGATCCTCCCCTCGTGTTATACCTCAAAGGCAATGCAGAAGTGATTGACAAATCTGGAATTGCAATTGTTGGCACCCGGCACCCGACGCCTTATGGGACCGGTATAGCCGAACGCCTTGCGTGCGACTTGGCGGCTCGGGGCTTAGTTGTGTTTAGCGGGATGGCACGCGGGATCGACACCGCGGCGCACCGTGGGGCATTGAGCGGCCATGGATTAACTGTAGCTATCTGGGGGACAGGAATTGATGAGGTTTATCCCAGGGAAAACCGGAAAATTGCCGATCAGATTCTGGCGTCGGGGGGTGCGATTCTGACCGAGTTCCCGCTGGGCACATTTCCCGCTCCGCAGAATTTTCCTATTCGCAACCGCATTATTAGCGGCATCGCTATCGGGGTGCTTGTCCTTGAGGCCGGAGAGTTCAGCGGTACACGCGTGACGGCGCGTTGCGCACTGGAGCAGGGGCGCGAGGTATTCGCTGTACCCGGCAACGTCACTAACAAGCTTTCTTGGGGTCCCAACACGCTGATCAAGCAAGGCGCGGCGCTGGTAGCCACATGGGAGGATGTGTGGGAAGCGCTGCCCGCGGACACCCGCTTGGCCCTGACGCCGCCACAACCGCCTGAATCGCAGGACGGCGCTTCTGCATCTCTGTTTGAGGCGGCCGAACTGCCGGCCGCGGAGAAGAAGGTCTTCTCGCTGTTGCGGTCGGATGAGTCCACCCACATCGACCAGTTGGTCGAGCGCCTTTGTTCGTATCTCTCCTCTTCGGAAATCTTCAGCGCGCTGTTCGAATTGGAGCTGAGCGGCCGCATTAGGCAGTTGCCGGGGAAGTATTACGTGAGGTCGATGTAGGTCCGCGAGCGCGGCGGTTCTTGGCTCTTAGCTTTTAGCTCTTAGCAATCCAAAGAACCCGATTGTTGATCAAACGGAAAAGCAGTTGGCTAACCGTTTGCTAAGAACAAAGAGCTAGAAGCTAAGAGCCACGAGCGCGCCAGCTTTGCCGCCATCCGGCGTTCCGTGCTAGGTTCGTACACATTGAGGTTCAATTGTCAAAAGGTCTAGTCATCGTCGAGTCGCCCACCAAGGCGAAGACGATCCAAAAATATCTGGGCGCCGGCTACGAGGTGGAAGCCTCGTTCGGCCACATCAAAGACCTGCCGAAGAAGGACCTGGGTGTTGATGTCGATAACGACTTCGCCGCCGAATACGTGGTCATTCCCGGTAAGGAGAAGGTCGTCGCCAAGCTGAAGAAGCTGGCGAAGTCGGCCGATGCCATTTATCTGGCGCCGGACCCGGACCGCGAAGGAGAAGCCATCGCGGCACACCTTGCCGAGGAACTCGGCGGCGACGGATTTGACGGTAAGAAGCGGAAGAAGAGTCCAGTCAACATCCGGCGGGTCACCTTCAACGAGATCACCAAGCGCGCTGTGCAGGATGCGTTTCAACATCCCAGGGACATCGACCGCAAGCTGGTGGATGCCCAGCAGACGCGGCGAGTGCTTGATCGCCTGGTCGGATACCAGGTTTCGCCGCTGCTCTGGGACAAGGTCCGTCGCGGTCTCTCCGCAGGGCGGGTGCAAACGGTCGCATTGCGTCTTATCGTCGAGCGTGAACGCGAAATCAAGGCGTTCGTTAAAGAAGAGTACTGGACTATCGACGCGGACTTGCACGCTGCCAAACCGCCCACGTTTACGGCGAGGTTCATCGGCATCGGTGATGAAAAGACGCCGATTCCTAATGGCGAGGAAGCCGACAAGCTGAAGGCCGCGCTGGAGCAGGCAGACTGGAGCGTCCGCTCCATTGACAAGCGGGAACGCCGCCGTAGCCCGGCCGCACCGTTTACCACCAGCAAATTCCAACAGGATGCCTCGCGCAAGCTGCGCTTCAGCGTGAAGCGCGCCATGATCCTGGCGCAGCGTCTCTATGAAGGTGTTGATCTCGGCGAGGAAGGAACGGTGGGACTCATCACCTACATGCGTACCGACTCGACGCGCGTGTCGAATGAGGCAGTGACCGAGGTGCGCGAGTTGATTGCCAGCCACTACGGACCCCAGTTTGTGCCTGAATCTCCAAACGCCTACAAGTCGAAGAAGGACACCCAGGATGCGCATGAGGCCATTCGCCCCAGCTCGGCGCTTCGCCATCCCGATGCGATCAGGAAGTATCTGCAGGAAGACGAATACAAGGTTTACAAGCTCATCTGGCAGCGCTTCGTGGCCTCGCAGATGAATCCCGCTGTCTTTGACCAGACCACGGTGGACATTGATGCCAAACGTGGCGACCAAACTTATCGCTTTCGTGTTACCGGTTCCGTGCTCAAGTTCGAAGGCTTCCTCAAGGTTTACGAAGAAGCAAAAGACAGCAAGGACGAAGAGGACGAGGCACTCAAACACAAATTGCCGGTGCTGACTGAGGGCCAGAAGCTCGCGCTGAAAGCACTCGATGCGGAGCAGCATTTTACCGAGCCGCCTCCGCGCTTCAACGAAGCGTCGCTAGTGAAGGAGCTGGAAGAGCGTGGTATCGGCCGGCCATCCACGTACGCGACCATCATCAGTACCATCCAGGAGCGCCAGTACGTCCAGAAGACTGGCGGAAAGTTCATACCAACTGAGATCGGGCTGGTCGTAACCGATCTGCTGGTGGAAAACTTCAAAGACATCTTCGACCTGCAATACACGGCACGACTCGAAGAGGAACTCGACGAAATTGAAGAAGGCAAGGAACGCTGGACTGATGCCCTGGCCGATTTCTACAAGAAGTTCGAAAAAGAACTCCATTACGCCGAAAAGCACATGGAGAATGTGAAGCGAATGGAGAAGCCGACCGACGAGAAGTGCGAACGGTGCGGCTCACCGCTGGTTATCAAGTGGGGCAAGCATGGATCGTTCTACGCCTGCAGCGCTTACGACAAGAGCGATCCCAACAGTTGCACCTTTACCAAGGAAAATCCGATCGATCTGCCTGACCTGGATTCGGCCGATCTGCAGGAGACCGCGCAGGAGGAATATTGCGAGAATTGCGGCCGGCCCATGGTGCTGAAGCGCGGACGTTTCGGGCAGTTCATGGCTTGTACCGGATACCCCGACTGCAAGACTACGCGCCGCCTGGACCAGGCGAAGAAGGTGCCGGACATACCGTTGGATGAGAAATGCCCGCAATGCGGACGCAACTTGCTGTTGCGGCACGGCCGATTTGGAGAATTCATCTCGTGCAGCGGCTACCCGGATTGCAAGTGGGTGAAGCAGAACTATATCGGCGTGAAGTGCCCGGAGTGTAAGACGGGCGATCTCGCGGAGAAAAAGGCGCGGCGCGGCAATTTTTTCTATGGATGCTCTAACTACCCGAAGTGCCGGTTCACGTCCGCGTATAGGCCCGTGGCCGAAACGTGTCCTGAATGCGGCAGCACCTATCTGCTGGAGAAGAACCTGAAGTCGGGCACGTTCATCATTTGTCCCAACAACAAGCGCACCGACCCGGACGAGCCCAAGCGCCGTGGGAAGAAGAAAGCCGGGGATGAAAGTACGGTTAAATGTGACTACTCGCGGGAGATAGCGCCGGTAGCTGTAGCATAATAGGTGCCTATTCCAGCCGAAGGGCGCGGCTTGGCAGCCAGCAATTTTCACACAAGGAGCAAAGACTATATGGCAGTAAAAGCGGTTCGTGAAGGACAACACACGATTACTCCGCATTTGGTGGTGAACGGCGGTGAGAAAGCCTTGGAGTTCTACCAGAAGGCATTCGGCGCCCAGATCGGACACGTCCACAAAACGCCCGACGGTAAGGTCATGCACGCGGAGTTCAAGATCGGAGATTCCACCCTTATGTTGGCGGATGAATTTCCGGGAATGAGCTGCCCCTCGCCCAAGACGGCGGGCGGGTCCTGTGTGGTACTGAACCTCTACATGGACGGGATCGACAAGGTGTTTAATCAGGCGGTAAGTGCCGGCGCGACCGTCACCATGCCGTTGGGCGACCAGTTCTGGGGCGACCGCTACGGTCAACTCAAGGACCCATTCGGGCACATTTGGGCACTCGGCCAGCACATCGAGGACGTTGCGCCCGATGAAATGGCCCGTCGTGCTGAGGAAGCCTTTGCCCATATGTCGAAGGCCTGATCAGACGGAAGAGAAATCCCACAGAACACCACCTCTCGCCAGGGATCCTCGCTGGCAGAGGTGGTGCTTCCCAACCAATCGCACCCAGGAGATCCTCATGAGCAATTCGCAAGCAACACATGCAGACGCTGAACTGATTCTGAAACTTTACGACCTTCGCCGCGAGCCGGTGATGCGTGAGGCGCGCAAATACGTTTTTGATTTTGCGCCAGAATCCATTGACGACGTGATGAAAGTTTTGGGGGACTTTTCCAGCAAGGAAAACGCCTATGTTCGCCAGGTCTTTGGGTACTGGGGCATGGCGGCATCCCTGGTGCTTCACGGCGCTCTCAACGAGGACTTGGCGCGCGATAGCTTCACCGAGCTGCTCTTCGTCTATGCCAAGTTTGAGCCTTTTCTGACGGAAATCCGCAAACGAACGGGTATGGACATCTTTGGCGCTAACATGCAGAAGTTCGTAGAAAGCTCGCCCGACGCTCGAGAGCGAGTGGCGCGATTCCAGCAGCGCTTTGCGGCGATGCGTGCCGAGGCGGTCAGCGCCTAGCTGAGATACTCGCGGATATAGGGATCGCTGCAGCGGAGCAGTTCGGTGGCGGTCCCTTCGAAAATGATCTTGCCGTCGCGCAGGATCAGAAACTTAGTGTGAAGATCGCGAACGTTGCCGTCTGTGGCGGGGACCATCTTGTTCAGCCCCCGATCGAAATAATGGCTCGCCATGGTGAAGGCATCCTGTAGCCGATGGGTCACCAGCAGAGAACTGGTTTGGTAAACATCGCGCCCTTTCACCACTAGTTCAATGATGGTGTTTGAGGTGACGGGATCCAGTCCGCCGGTCGGAGAGTCGTAGAGCAGGATCTCCGGTTGCGTGATGATGGCGCGGGCGATGGCGACTCTGCGCCTCATGCCGCCGGAAAGTTCCGCTGGAAATAAGTTGACCGTGTGCTCCAATTCCACGAAGCGTAACGCTTCCAGGACGCGGGCGTGGATTTCGTCCGTGATTGTTCCCGTTTCCTCAATCAGGCGATAGGCCACGTTTTCCTCAACGGTCAGCGAATCAAACAGTGCGCTCTCCTGAAAAACCATGCCGATTTTGCGCCGCAGCTCAAACAGGTCCTGCTCGCGCATGCCCGTGACTTCCTCGCCCAGAACCGAGATGCGTCCGGCATCGGGTTTGATCAGTCCCAATACCAGCTTCAGGATCAGTGTTTTCCCAGTGCCGGCTGCCCCCAATAGGATCTTGGTTTCGCCCCGTCGAAGCTGGAACGAAATTCCTTCCAGGACAGGCTGCTCGAAGGCAATCTCGACGTCCTGGAAAGTGATGACCGGCTGGTCGACGGTTAGCAGGGACGACTGCGGCTGCTCGACTTGTGGCGCGAGGCTCGACATCTAGTATTTGAAAAATGCTATTAAGAACTTAGTGATGAAGAAGTCGCTCACCACGATAAGCACCGAAGCAGCCACGACGGCCTGCGTGGTCGCGCGACCTACGCCTTGCGTACCGCCTTTCGCCGTCATGCCGTAGTAACACCCGATGGTGGAGATAATGAAGCCGAAGATCACGGGCTTCGACAGACCCATGAATACGTCCCCGAAACGCAGCGATTGGTAGGCAGTCGTCCAGTACTGGTTCATGTCCAGGCCGAGCAGGAAGATCGAAACCATCGACCCGCCGACCAGGCCGACCAGGTCAGAGATGATGCTGAGGAAGAAGAGCATGACAACGGTAGCGATCACACGCGGAGTCACCAGCTTCTTGGTAGGATCGACTCCCATGGCACGCATGGCATCGATCTGCTCAGTTACCTTCATGGATCCGAGCTCGCTGGCCATGCCGCTGGAATTCCTTCCCGCGACCAGAATGCCGGTCAGCACCGGCCCCAGCTCGCGCACCATGGATAGCGCCACCAATTGCCCCGTTAGAGATAAAGAGCCGAACTGCTGTAATGTGCTGGATGTTTGCAGAGCGAGCACAGCGCCAGTGAACAAGCCGATGAGTACCACGATGGGCAGCGACCCCACCCCGATGAGGTCGGCTTGTAGCAGCGTGTCGGCATAGTAGCGAGGGCGCGCGAAGAGATTGCTGAGCGAACGTCCTGCAAGCAGAGAGTAATCCTGTACCGCTTTTACGTTGTCTTTTGCGAGCTCAGTCGGCGAGAAAGTTGGCATTATGGTTCCGAAGGGCCGGAACCCAAAATATATCAGAGCATCAACATGTCAGTCGGCCCTTTGCAAGGTCAACTGCCGCTTCGCTTCCGCGGGCCTGTGCCGTGGCCGCCCGCATTCCTTCCCGGAAGAAGCCTGACAATCACAACCCGCCTGATGTGAGCGTCGTCACGTGCTCATGTGACACAGAACACCGCAGGCTGAGACCTCGATCTTATATCTACCTGACAGGTTGAATTATTTGCCCCTATGAAGAGCTTCAAAGATGCGGAACACCTCTTCCGCCTGGCAGCCGTTTTCGTGGCGGGTCTTGTGCTGTTCCTGATTGTGCGGGGATTCCTGGTCCCCCGGAGTTTCGGACAGTACGGACACTATCGCGGAAACGCGGTGGGAGAGATTGCGGCACTGCCGGTTGCCTACGCCGGGCACCAGGTCTGCGAGGGCTGTCACACAGATGTGCTCGAGGTCAAGAGCAAAGGCGTCCACAAAGGCGTGGCCTGCGAATCGTGCCATGGGCCCATGGCGAAACATGCTGACGATTCGGCGTCGGTCCAGCCCGCAAAACTGGATACTGCCAAGCTCTGCGTTCGTTGTCACGAGGCCAACATTGCCAAGCCGAAGAATTTTCCGCAGATTGCGTCGGAGGACCATTCCAGCGGAGCGGCGTGCAATAGCTGTCACCAGCCGCACAGTCCGGCGATGGTAGCTGGAGGCAGCCAATGAAGATTACCCGCCGTCAGCTCCTTGTGCTGATGCCTGCCGCTGCTGTGGCGTGGAAGTACGTCCTGGCCGGAACGCCGGAAGCCTCTCCCAACTACACCGTGACCGACCATTGGTGGGGCATGCTGATCGACACCACCAAGTGCATCGGCTGCGGAAGTTGCGTTCGGGCTTGTCAATTGGAGAACCAGGTGCCCGATGGTTATTTCCGCACTTGGGTGGAGCGCTACCACGTCGTGGATTGGGAAATGGAGTATCCCAAGGTGGATTCACCCGACGGGGGCAAGAGCGGATTTCCTCCTGCCAGGGAAGAAGGCGGCAAGAACTTCTATGTCCCCAAGATGTGCAACCACTGCGCCGACTCCCCGTGTACGCAGGTATGCCCGGTGGGCGCAACCTTCGTCAGTCCGGATGGGGTCGTCCTCGTGGACCAGACGTACTGTCTCGGCTGCCGTTATTGCGTGCAGGCTTGCCCCTATGGGTGCCGCTTCATCAATCCCAAGACGAACACCGCCAACAAATGCACTCTCTGTTATCACCGGATAACCAAAGGTCTCACAACCGCCTGCTGCGAGACGTGCCCGACGGCCGCTCGCCAGCTTGCTGACCTGAAGAACCCCAAGGACCCGATTCATGAATTTCTGAAGACCCACAGCGTGCAAGTTCTAAAACCACATTTGGCGACCGGTTCGAAGTGCTTTTATTACGGCTTAGACGGTTCGGTGCGATAAGGAGATTTCGGAGTGCAGATTCCCGTCGAAGGCTTCATGTATCCCAACGAGGTCGAGCTCCAGTGGAGCGTCTTGATCGTGCTCTACCCGTTCCTCACCGGACTGGTGGCCGGCGCCTTCATCCTGGCGTCGTTGGAGCGGGTCTTCCGGGTTGAAGCGGTGAAGCCTACTTACCGGCTGGCGTTGCTGACTGCACTAGCGTTCCTCATTGTCGCTCCGATGCCTTTGCAACTCCATCTTGGGCATCCAGAGCGTTCGTACGAGATGTATCTGACGCCGCACGCCTCGTCGGCCATGGCGATGTTCGGATTTGTGTACCTGTGGTATCTGCTGGCAGTCCTGGTGTTGGAAATCTGGCTGGATTA
Source organism: uncultured Acidobacteriaceae bacterium (assembly GCA_963823635.1). Taxonomy (GTDB): domain Bacteria; phylum Acidobacteriota; class Terriglobia; order Terriglobales; family Acidobacteriaceae; genus Bog-257. The sequence goes on from CAWGMV010000021.1 coordinate 148,582, forward strand.
CCGGCGCGACATCGTTGTGATGTCCCAATCCACCACGGGCTGGAAGCGGCTGGTGTATCGCGCATTGACCCTCGGCTCCAGCAACATCAGCGAGCGGTCGCTGGAGATCGACGAGCGGGCAGGCTGGCTGATTACCGTCATCGGCATTCCATCGGCCTTCCTGCTGCATGGATACGTTGGCTTCATTTTCGGCTCGGTGAAGGCGAACCCGTGGTGGTCCTCGCCGCTGATGCCGGTCGTGTTCCTGTTCTCGGCCATGGTCTCCGGCATAGCCATCGTGATGTTGCTCTACATGTTCCTGTGCTGGATCCGCGGCGAAGAGATCGACATGCGCTGCGTAGACACCATTGCCAAGTATCTGTTCTACACCTTCATCATCGACTTCAGCCTGGAGATGCTGGACCTGATCCACCGTATCTATGAAGCCGACGAATCCTTCCGCAGCCTGGATTTCATGGTGCACACGCGGCTGTACTTCTCTCACGTACTGGTTCAAATCCTATTGGGCACACTTGCGCCAATCGGACTGCTGGCGCTAACTCAGGTGTTAAAGCTGCCTGAAGCGCAGCGCAAACACATCTATGCCTTAGCGGGATGCTTGACGATGGTTGGCATTTTCGCCATGCGCTGGAACGTTGTCATCGGCGGCCAGCTATTTTCCAAGAGCTTCCTGGGCTACACGACCTACAAGATGGGGTTTGTGGCGCGCGAAGGACTGCTGACCGCGATCATTCTGACGATCCTCCCTTTCTTCATACTTTGGGTGCTTGTAAAACTGCTTCCACCCTGGCCCGAGAAAGAAGCGGTCGTAATCTCCACCACGGCAGCGGGTGATTGACGGTCGGGCGTTGCCCCTCTTCGCCACTTGGCGTTAAGAGCCGGTTGATTTACTATGCTGTCCCTAAGGGGCTTGTTGTTCAGGGGTGCGACGAATGGCATTTCAAGTTGATCGCAGCCAATTCGATCCCGAGTCTGGCTTTGAGTACTACATCTGCTTCAAGCCTCCAGTTGAGGTCGACGGCGACGAGGTCCGTTCCCGGATCTCGATCGAGGCAGCGCTCTCCGTCTCCGAGACGGGTGATGTTGCCGACTTGAGTTTCATGCTGCCCAAGATGTGCCGTAATGAGCATGCGCTTTGCTACCTTAAGCGCGATCCCACCGCGGCCTGCGTCGAGAACCGTGTATTCATTGCGCTGCCAGGCCTGAGCGGCGATGCGGTATTCAATGCTCCTGCGACGCTCGAACTCGACAACGCTGGCCGCATCGTGGCTATCGAGATTAACGGCTGCATTCCCAAGACCAGCACTTTTCGCCCTGCTCACGCCTAGCCTTCGTTCCCACAGCCTCAGGTATGATGTCGGCGTGGACAATGTGACCGCGTTCGTTCTCGCCGGAGGCCGCAGTTCGCGCATGGGCACCGATAAAGCACTGTTGCCATTTCGCGATGAGACGCTGTTGGCCCGCGCGCTAGCAACCGCCAGAGCAGTTGCCGGCAAGGTGGTCATCGTTGGCCCACGTGAGCGCTATGCCGCCTATGGTGACCTTGTTGAAGATATTTACGCCGGCTGCGGTCCCCTGGCGGGCATTCATGCGGCCCTCTGCTCAACCCAGATGGACCTGAACCTTGTCCTCTCCGTGGACATGCCACTCATGCCGGCTGAGTTTTTGCAATGGCTGGTCAATCGGTCGCGCGACACTAATGACCTGATCGTCGTTCCCGACGCGCTCGGTGGACAACAGCCGCTTTGCGCGGTCTATCGCCGGGCTGTGCTAGCCGTGGCCGAGCAGGCGCTGAAAGAAGGCGACTATAAGATTGGACACCTGTTCTCCCGCGTGCCGACGCGCTGCATTTCGGAAGAGGAACTACGTGCCGCTGGATTCTTGCCGGAAATCTTCCGCAACCTGAATACCGCAGCGGAATATGAGACGCTGGTACGGGACGATACTGTCCCCTTGGTGAAAGGAAACGAAAGCGGACGCAAATGAACGAGCAGAAGCCCTACATCGAATTCCAGGACGTGCATAAGGCCTTCGGCAGCAATGTTGTGCTCGACGGCGTTAGCTTCAACGTTATGCCCGGCGAAACCGTCTGCATCCTGGGGCGAAGCGGAGTCGGAAAATCGGTCTCGCTGCACCTGATCATGGGCTTTCTCAAAGCTGACCGAGGCAGAATCGATGTCGCCTACGAGGACATCACGAATTCCGGCGAGGAGGACATGGAACGGATCCGTAAGAAGGTGACCATGGTCTTCCAAAACGGCGCCCTGTTCGATTCGCTTACCGTTGGCGAGAACGTTGCCTTCCCCCTCCGGGAGCGCGGAGGTCTGGAGGAGGAGCAGATCTATCAGATTGTTGATGGGCTGCTCGACATGGTGGGAGTGCGCGAGTTCCGCGACCTGCTGCCCTCCGATCTATCTACGGGAATGAAGCGCTCTGTGGCTATCGCGCGCGCACTTGCCGCCCAACCAGATGCCGTGCTGTACGACGAGCCCACCACTATGGTCGATCCGCTGATGGCTCACCTGCTGGGCGACCTGATCAAGAAGCTGAAGCAGCAGCTCAAGCTAACCAGCATCGTGGTCACTCACGACATGGCGCTGGCCAAGAAGCTAGCCGACCGCGTGATGTTCCTGTACGAAGCGAAAGCGATCTTCTTTGGCACGTTTCCGGAGATGGCGCGCTGTCAGGAGCCGATCGTGCAGGAGTTCCTGGATCTCGACTCAATGGACTTCGAACGCTATTTTGGCGCGCAACGCCCGCCCCATCAGCCGCGCGTATAAGATCGCCTAGAACCCTTGCGCAACCAGACGTTCCACGGTCAACACGCCGGTCTGCTCGTCGCGCCGTGTCCACTTTTCCAGGTACTTGGCGACGATGTCGGTTTCAATGTTCACGGGATCGCCCGGCCGCAGTGAACCCAGGTTCGTCATCTTGATGGTGTGCGGGATGATGGCGATGGTGAGCCTCAGACCTTCCAGCTTCGCGACCGTCAGGCTGATGCCCTCGATCGCAATCGAGCCTTTGAACACGACATATTTCTCGAGATCTTCCGGAATGTCGATGTGCAGCCAGAAGTCATCGGCGTTCACAATCGGCTCCAGAGCGACGAAGCGACCCGTGCCGTCGACGTGTCCCTGGACCATGTGGCCACCCATGCGCCCGTCAGCTTTCAGCGGCAACTCAAGGTTGACTTGCGCTGCTTCCGTGATGCGCGAGAAGGATGTGCGAGTCCAGGTTTCCGCAGCCAGATCGGCGCAGAAGGACTCAGGCTTGATGTCCAGCGCGGTCAGACAGACGCCGCTCACGGCGACGCTGTTGCCCTGCTTCAGCTCGTTGGCAGTATTCGGCGCCTTGATGGTTATGCGGTGATTCCCGCCGCGTTCCACAAGGCTGGCGATGATGCCTACTTCCTCAACAAGTCCGGTAAACATGATGATGACCTCGGAATGATTCAAGAGCTTTTGTCGGCTGGTGCGACCAGGTGCACGTGCTCCGCGTACGGATCACGCAGATATCCTTCGACAGCGAAGTCCTCCCCGAAGCGATGCAGCGTGAGGCCTTGCACATATGCAGCCTCGCTGATGTGCCGGTACCCCGCACCCATGGCGAACGGAACGGAACCGCTACCAGCCAGAATTTTCGGCGCGTAATAAAAGAAGATTTTGTCCACCACACCCGCCGCTAACGCGGCCCAGTTGACCATGGCTCCGCCTTCGATGATGAGGCTGCTGATTTCGCGCTCCCCCAGCTTTGCCATCGCCAGTTCCAGGTCGGGCCGTCCATCTACCGGCGAACTGCCGGGGAACTGGAGGGTGCCATCTTCCGGAGGTCGCCGCATCGGGACCTGCTCCACGATGACGCCGAGCGATTCCAGTTCGCGCCGCTTGTTTTCCTCGGCGAAGCAGCAGAAGACGATGAGGTCTTGCTGTGCCGTCTTCACCACACGCGAATCGAGCGGCAGCCGCAGCTTGGAGTCGAGAATAACGCGGAGCAACGGCCGACGCCGAGGAAGCCCGGTCCGGTCGGTGAGCAGGGGATCGTCGGCGATCACCGTTCCGACGCCTACCATGATGGCGTCATTGGCGTGGCGCATCTCGTGCACGTGTGCGCGGGCTTCTACGCTGGTGATCCAGCCACCGCTGGCGACCAGGCTCCCGGGAGCCACACCTTCCTCTGGCGGAGGAGCAATCTTGCCATCGAGTGTCATCGCCGTCTTCAGCGTGACGAAGGGCGTCCTGTGGCGGATGTATTTGGCGAACGCCTCGTTGAGCCTCTTCGCATCCGCTTCGCAGAGACCTTCAGACACTCCAACTCCAGCCAAGCGCAGCTTTGCCATGCCGCGGCCGGAGACAACGGGATTCGGATCGCGCATGGCGGCGAAGACACGCTTCACTCCGGCAGCAATGAGTGCGTCTGCGCAGGGAGCGGTCCGTCCGATGTGCGTGCACGGCTCCAGATTGAGGTAGAGCGTGGCGCCACGCGCTCGGTCGCCGGCCTCTTCGAGTGCCAATACCTCCGCGTGCTTTTGCCTCTCATAGGTATGTGTGCCGCGACCAACAACTTCGCCATTCTTTGCCACCAGCACTGCTCCTACGCACGGATTGGGAGAAGCCAGCGCCACCCCTTGGCGGGCGAGCTCCAGTGCCTGCTGCATAAACTGCTCATCTGTTAAACGCTTGGCCATTTCAGTCAAACAGCGAGTCCACGAAGTCTTGCGGATTGAAGGGCAGCAAGTCGCCGGCCTTCTCGCCCACGCCGACGTAGCGCACCGGCAAGCCCAGCTCCTTGCAGATGGCGACCACTACGCCGCCCTTGGCAGTGCCGTCCAGCTTGGTGAGCACAATGCCGGTGACCCCCGCCGACTGCGTGAACAGCCGTGCTTGCTGCAGGCCGTTCTGTCCAGTAGTCGCGTCCATCACCAGCAACGTTTCGTGAGGAGCAGTAGCGCTGAAGCGTTGCGCGGTGCGTCGCATCTTGGCCAACTCGTCCATCAGGCTGGCTTTGGTGTGCAGGCGCCCGGCGGTGTCCACGATGACGTAATCGGTGTTGCGGGATTTGGCAGCCTGCAATGCATCGAATAGCACTGCTGCGGGATCGCCGCCGGGCTTGTTCTTGATGACTTCTGTGCCGGTCCGGTCGCCCCAGATTTCCAGTTGCTCAATAGCAGCGGCGCGAAACGTGTCAGCCGCCGCCAGCAACACCGTCTTGCCCTGAGCGCGAAAGGTATGCGCCAGTTTGCCGATGGTGGTCGTCTTGCCAGTGCCATTCACACCCACCACCAGGATGACTTCCGGCTCGCCGTCAACTTTCTGCACAGGTTTCTTTTCCGCGGCGTCGAGGATGGCCAGCAGCTCCTCTTTCAGCACGCGCTTCAGTTCCTCGACGTTACCCACCTGTTTGCGGTCTACCTTGTCGCGCAGCGATTGCAGGACCGTCGCAGTGGTCGCAGTGCCCAGGTCTGCCGCGAGCAATGTGGCTTCCAGGTCGTCGAGCGTCTCCCGATCGATCTCCTTGCGGAGGCTGACAACGTCTTCAATCCGTTCACTGAGGCTCTCACGCGTACGCGTGACCGCCTCTTTCATGCGCTGCAGGAAACTGGGCTTTTCTTCGGTGCTGCCGAATAACGTCTGAATCATGAATGAATCCGCTGCAAAATTTCATTATAGACACGCAACCGCTGCGGCTGCGGTGACGCCTGATCATTGCCGCGCGAGCCACCTTGCGCGAATCCGGCCGCGCACGTATCGTCATCCAAGCTGTGTTTCTGTCGGAGACCTCATGGCGAAGTGCGAGCATCTGAAGCAAGCGAATCGCAAAGTGCAACCCAGCGGCGATGTGTGCCAGGGATGCGTCGATGCCGGTCAGAAATGGACGGAGCTGCGGCAATGTCTCATCTGCGGATATCTCGGTTGTTGTGATTCTTCACCTGGACGTCATGCCACCAAACACTTCAAGGAGACCGGGCATCCTGTTATTCAGGCGTTCAAGTCAGGCGACTGGAAGTGGTGCTATGTGCACGAGGAGTACGTATAACTCGCAGCCATTCACGCTTGCCAGGACTACTGATTCGTTTCCGAGAGACCAATAAAGAGACCTCAGTTTTGACGCAGCCAATTCTCGCGACGAAGCCCGTTGATTCGCGCGAACTCGCTTTCATTATCGGTGACGATGGTAAAACCTAGCGCCACGGCTTGGGCAGCGATAAGCAAGTCATTGGCGCCAATCGGCCTGCCGGCCTGCTCGAGGTGGACACGCAGCAGGCCGTAGGTGGTGTCGGCGGGTGCTTCGAAGGGCACAACCTCAAGCGCGCCGAGCACCGCTTCAAGCTGCGCCGTCAGTCGAGGGGACTCTTTCTTTGCGGCGCCATAACGCAATTCTGCTGCGACGATTATGCTCGTGCAGACCTGTCCTTCACCAATCTTGCGGATCTGCTGTGCGACCCGACCCTGCGGGTTGCGGACCAAATCGGATACGACATTGGTGTCGAGCAGGTAGCGCATCAGAGATCGACCGGATTGAGAGGCGAGTCAGGTACGGGCGGAAAGTCCTCGTTGAGCGTTTCCAGACTCGCCAGCACCGTCAGCAAAGACTTAGGCGACGCGGGTTCGATGATCAACCGTTCGCCTTCTTTGCGCATGACAGCCTCCTCGCCCGGAAGCTCGAACTCACGTGGAATTCGTACCGCTTGGTTTCTGCCGTTCTTGAAAATCTTGACGTGTCGCTCGGGAGTCATAAAGAAACCCTTTGGCATATGTCAAAGCATATGCCAAATGGGTCTGCATTTCAACGTCGTATGCCGGACTCCTATTCGTTTCGCCTGGTGAATTTTGTGTACTCTGTATTGAGTCGCGGCAACTACGATCTGTTTCTGACCAACAATGGCCTTTCCTAAACCTAACCAGCTGCGCCCAGTTGTAATCACCCGCCTGTGCTTAGTGTTCCTGCTTTCGTGCGCAGCGGCTTTTGCCCAGGTCCCATCACCGTGGGTTGACACCAAGCCCCTTCCCATCGACACCGGTTCGACTGGCCTGAAGGAGATGTTGCGGCGGCTGCACACTACCGCGCGCCTGATGCACACGGTCGCTCACCCCGACGACGAAGATGGCGGCATGTTGACGCTCGAATCTCGCGGGCACGGCGTGAGCGTGCTGCAGCTCACGCTCAATCGCGGCGAAGGCGGGCAAAACAAAGTCGGCAGCAATCTCTTCGACGAGCTTGGCATCATTCGCACCCTGGAGCTGCTGGCTGCCGACCGTTACTACGGTGTTGAACAGCGCTTCACGCGCGTCGCTGATTTCGGTTTTTCCAAGACAGCGGAAGAGACTTTCGAGAAATGGGGTGGCCACGATATCGCCTTGGGCGACATGGTGCGCGTGATTCGCCAGTTCCGGCCGGATGTAATTTGCACTCGCTTTCAGGGCACCCCACGCGACGGTCACGGAAATCATCAGGCCTCGGGCATCCTGACGCGCGAGGCGTTTCGCGCTGCCGCCGATCCAACGAAGTTTCCCGAGCAACTTAAGGAAGGTCTGCAACCCTGGCAGGCGAAGAAGCTTTACATGGATAACGTCCGCGCCAACGAGGACTGGACGGTGCAGCTGGAGACTTCGCAATTCGACCCGCTACTGGGCGAAACCTACGTGCAGTTTGCGTGGAAGGGACTGAAACACCAGCTCTCCCAGGGCGCAGGCGCGTGGACGCTTCCTGAGGGCCGTCGCACCAGCTATTACAAGCTCATCGACTCGGCGACGCCGAAGCCTCTCGCTGCCGACGCGCATGAGGGTGATTTCTTCGACGGAATTGATACCTCGCTACTGGGGCTGGCTGCGCGGCTTGGCGCCGATGAAGCGAAGGCGCCGTGGCTGCGTCCACAACTTGAAGCGATCGCAAAGTTGGTTGATGAGGCCACCACGGCAGCCAACAAGCCAGACCAGTCAGCAGCGAAACCACTATTGGAGGGCCGCCATCTCACCGGCGCTCTCATTACCAAAGTGGAAAGCTCCGGATTGACCGCCATGGGAAAGGCCGATCTGCTGGTAGAGCTGAGGACGAAGCAGGGGCAGTTCGAGCAGGCCGCGAATCTTGCCCTCGGCCTCGACTTGGGTGTGGGACCCGGAACTCCCGACGGCCGTCCCATGGCTGAAACCTTCTCCACCAGCGATGGCGATGTGCTGGCCGCTGCCATCACCGCGGGCAAGACATTCCTGCTGATGGCAAAGCTGCACAACGGCGGCTCGCTGCCCTTGGACCTCAAGCAGTTCATACTCGACGTGCCGCAGGGCTGGAAGTCGGAGCTGTTCATGGACACCGTCCCGAAGCGGCTCGCGCCTGGCGATGGCTGCGCGCTAACTTTCCGCGTTTCCCCGCCCACCGATGCCCAACCGACCAAGCCCTATTTCCATCGCAATGATCCGGACACCGATGCGGTTTATCACATTGACGATCCCCGGTATCAGACGCTGGCCCTACCGCCGCCTCCGGTTTCCGCGCATGTCGTGTATAGCGTTGACGGTGAGGAGGGCGAGATCCTCAGCGTCGCACGCACCCCCATGCACAACACCAAGGGCGACGCCTGGTCGATGCCGCTCGCGGTTATTCCGCCATTTTCCGTCGCCATTTCGCCTACCACGCAGATCATCCCGGCAGGCGCCGATCCCTCGGCAGAGCTGAGCGTGGTGATTGGTTCCACGGAAGACCGCGCCAGCGGCAGTGTGCATCCCGAGATTCCTTCGGGATGGAAGATTGAGCCGCCGTCGGCGACCATCGAGTTGAACAAACCCGGCGAACACGCTTCTGAGTTTAAGGTTTTGCCTGATGGAGCGAAGGAGTCAAGGTACAACCTGCACGCGCAGCTAAACTCCGGCGGACGTGATTACAGCGACGGCTACAGCCTGGTGGCGCGACCCGATATCGGCGGCTTCTTCTACTATCAGCCCGCCCTGCAGCGGGCCAGCGTGGTAGATGTCAAGATTCCGCCCGATCTTAAGGTCGGCTACATCATGGGAGCAGGTGATGATATTCCCACTGTGCTCCGGCAGCTCGGCCTCGACGTCACTCTTCTGACGCCTGACGACGTGGAGCACGGCAATCTCAGCCGCTTCGGAACGATCGTGCTCGGCATTCGCGCCTACGACACGCGCGAGGACGTCAAGAAGAACAATCAGCGCCTACTGGATTACGTGCAAAACGGCGGTACCTTGCTGGTGCAGTACAACACATCACCCAGCGACTTCAACGCCGGCCATTACACGCCGTATCCGCTGCAACTTAGCCGTGATCGCGTGACCGTGGAAGAGGCGCCCGTCACCATTCTTGATCCGCACAGCGTGATCCTGCATTATCCCAATCAGATCACCTTGCACGATTTCGATGGCTGGGTGCAGGAGCGCGGCCTGTACTTCATGGACCAGTGGGGACCAGAATACACACCGTTGCTGGCGTCGAACGATCCTGGCGAGCAGCCCCACAAAGGCGGCCTGCTGGTGGCCAGGGACGGCAAGGGATACTACATCTACACCGGCTACGCCTTTTTCCGGCAGTTGCCGTTTGGTGTGCCCGGCGCCATTCGTCTCTACGTGAACCTGCTGAGCGTGGGTCATGAGCCAAAGTAGTCCGGCCCAACAGCCGGAACTGATTCGTGGTGTCGGCCTGGCGGGCGCGACCACGCTGAACATGATTGACATGATCGGCGTGGGCCCGTTCATCACCATCCCCCTCATCGTGAGCGCTGCCGGCGGGCCGCAAGCCATGCTGGGCTGGATCGCCGGCGCGGTGCTGGCGCTCTGCGATGGACTGGTCTGGGCCGAACTGGGCGCTGCCATGCCCAGCGCCGGCGGATCGTATCGTTATTTGAAGGAAATCTACGGGCCCCAGACTCTGGGGCGGCTGCTGTCGTTCCTCTTCGTCTGGCAGCTTTCCTTCAGCGCCCCGCTTTCGGTGGCCTCGGGCTGCATCGGCCTGGCGCATTACGCGGGATATTTCTGGCCGGGGATGGAACGCATCCTTGCGGCCCACACGCTCGCGCTGGGGGTGCCCGGACTCGGTGCGCTCCAGGCGCGAGTGGTGGTCATTCCCGGAACCTTCGTAGCTATCGCGACCTGCGCGCTCGTCGTGTTGCTTCTCTATCGGCGCATCACGGCTGTGGCCAAAATCGCTGAGTTGCTCTGGGTGGGCGGCGCGCTGGCCATGATGTGGATTCTGATCGCCGGATTCTCCCACTTTCATTCCACGCTGGCATTCAGTTTTCCTCCCAGCGCGTTTCGCCTCTCGCAGCCGTTCTTCACCGGTCTGGGCGCCGCCATGCTTCTCACCACCTATGACTACTGGGGCTACTACAACGTCTGCTTCCTTGGCGGGGAAGTGAAAGATCCGGGCCGCACCATTCCGCGCGCTCTCATCATCTCCATTGTGGCTGTAGCTGCGCTCTATATCCTCATGAACCTCGCCCTGCTGGGCGTAATTCCCTGGCGCGAGCTCACGCAATATTCCAATCCGCAGAACAACTACATCATGTCGGTCTTCATGCAGCGGATTTACGGCAACTGGGCGGGACGAATCGCCGCCGGACTCATCATGTGGACCGCATTCGCCTCGGTGTTCTCGCTGCTGCTCGGCTACTCGCGCGTGCCCTACGCGGCGGCGCTTGACGGCAACTACTTCCGCGTCTTCGCGCGCGTCCATCCCGAGCATCGCTTCCCGACCGTCTCGCTGCTGGCTCTGGGCGGCGTCGCCATGCTGTTCTGCTTTCTGCGCCTCGCCGACGTGATCGCCGCGCTGGTGGTCATCCGCATCATGTTGCAGTTCATTGTGCAGGCAGTGGGAGTGATGGTGCTGCGCGTTCGCCGTCCTGACATGCCCCGCCCGTTCCGCATGTGGTTCTATCCCCTCCCTGCCCTCCTGGCAATCGCGGGATTCACCTTCATCCTGATCGAACGCCAGAACTTCCTGCGTGAGATTCGCTATGCGGTTGTGATCGTCGTGATCGGCCTGGTCATCTACCTGGCGCGCTCGTGGCGTCGTCGCGAGTGGCCCTTCGTGATCGACACCGGAATCGGAGTCGCAGGATGAACGTCAGCCGGCCAACGCCGTTGGTCACGGATTGCCAGCGGCTCGGAACAGCGTCCGCCTATTCCTGCGCCCATCGGCTTACCTTTATCCGGCGAGGCGGTCTGACCCCCGATGGCCACGAGCGGAGCATGGCAGGAACCTTTTGCGCCTGCAGTTGGCGATTGCGGAGGGTCTGAGCCCATGTCCGAACTCGGCTCCATCCCCGAGCTGCCCATTGCCCCGCCGCGGCACAGTGTGCTCGGTCCACTGCACGAGCCATTGTTCCGCACATTGTGGATCGCCGCGGTCGTCAGCTATACCGGAAGCTGGATGCAGAACGTTGGTGCGGGATGGCTGATGACCTCGCTCACCATGTCGCCACTGATGGTGGGATTAGTGCAGGCGGCCGGAAGCATCGCCGTGTTTCTGGTGGTGTTGCCTGCGGGCGCCATAGCTGACGTGGTGGATCGCCGCAAGCTGCTGCTCTTGACCCAGACCTGGATGGTCGTCGCTGCCGCGGGACTGGGCGTACTGACTCTCGCCGGCAAAGTCACACCAGCGCTCCTGCTCCTGTTTACACTCTTTATGGGCTTTGGCGCGGTGCTGAACGATCCTGCATGGCAGGCCATCACCCCCGAGATTGTCTCGCACCGGAACTTTACCGCAGGCATCGCGCTCAACTCCGCCGGATTCAACATCGCCCGCGCCGTCGGCCCGGCGCTCGGCGGATTGGTGATCGCCGCGACAAATTCCGGCATTGCCTTCCTGCTCAATGCGCTTTCGTTTTTTGGCGTCATTTACTTTCTCTACCAATGGAGGCGCAGGCCCGGCCGCATCTCCTTCCGCGCCGATCACATGTTCAACGCCATGTTCGCCGGCCTCCGTCACATGCGGCGGTCATCCGAAGTAAAGGCGGTGCTGGTGCGCAGCGCGGTGTTCAGCATTTCCGCCAGCGCCTTGCCGGCGCTGTTGCCGCTGCTGGCGCATCCGTTTGGCTCTCAAGGCTACGGCTTGCTGCTGGGCTTTTTTGGCGCCGGAGCGCTGCTGGGCGCGACGTTGATCCCATTCTTTCGCCGCCGGATTTCGGCGGACATGCTGGTCGCGGTGTCCACCGCGGTTTTCGCCTTTTGCACCTTTGCCGGAGGGCGTTGGCAGAACTTCCCCCTGCTGTCACTGACCATGTTCGTTGCCGGTGTGGCCTGGATACAGATCCTCGCCAGCTTGAATGTCTCGGCCCAAACCATGTGCCCGGCGCACATGCGCGCCCGCGCCATTTCCATGTACCTGCTGGTGCTGCAAGGCGGCCTGGCCGGCGGCGCTGCCTTGTGGGGAGCAGTCGCTGAACGGGTTGGCATGGCCAATTCGCTGTCCTACGCGGCCTTGGGACTGATGGCCGGCATTGTGGCTACTCTGTGGTTTCGGCTGCATCCCGGCCGCCTGCAGCCCACCGCCGTCGGAATGGACTAAAATGCTTCGAGCGATCTCGGGGTAGAGCTGGCCTTCAGGCCAGCGTCCAAACTGCTGCAAAAATGAAGGACTTTAGCCTGGTAATTGAAGGCGTAATCACCCATTCTCTGTGGAGGCATTTCATGAACAAGCAAGTTGCAATGGCAATTCTCGTACTGGCGATTGGCGCTTCTGGAGCTCCGGTAGCCGCTAACGCCCAAGGCGCTATGCAGGCCAAGCCCGACCAGAAGCCGACCTTCGCCATGGTCCTCGACCACAATCTCACCAACACCGAGAAAGAGGTTGTCTCCGCCGCCGAAGCCATGCCGGAGCACAAGTTCAACTTCGCTCCAACCCAAGGTGAGTTCAAGGGCGTTCGTACCTATGCCCAGCAGATAAAGCACATTGCCGCCGTTAACTACATGCTGGCGTCGGCGATCCTCGGTGAAAAACCGCCGCTGGACCTGGGTAAAGGCGAAAACGGTCCGGACAACATTACCTCCAAGGCCGACGTATTGAAGTTCCTGAAGGATTCGTTCGCCTATGCCCACAAGGCAGCCAACAGCGTTACCGAGGCCAATGTGCTGGAAATGATCCAGAGTCCGTTCGGGAGCAACAAGACGACGCGGCTCACTCTTGCCCTGGTCATGCTTTCCCATCCCTTTGACCACTACGGCCAGATGGTGGAATACCTGCGCATGAACGGCATCATCCCGCCGGCCAGCCGGGCGCAGTAGCTATTTTTGGAAATTCGTAGAGAAAAAGGCGCGAGCAATCGCGCCTTTTTGCTGCGCTGATCAAATTGCCGTGAGATTACGGCGTGATCTCCCAGACGGTACCAACGCCATAAGCCCCCGCCAACTGAGCCGTGCCGTAGAGATTGCCATTCGCGTCGGGTAACACAGTGCCATCCGGACTGTCCCCATCGCCGCCTCCGCGGAAGCTGTAGAGAAAGCTAACGGTCCAACTCCCGTTTGAGGGGGATAGCTTGTAAATGAAGCCACCAGTCTGGTCGTCGCCGTCACCGGGAGCATCGCCGTAGAGATTTCCAGCTGTATCCATGGTGAGGCCGGCTTGCGGCGACACATGATCAAAGTCGTAAGCGTACGCCAGACTCCAGTTGTTGGTTGAATACTGTAGCTCGTTAAGCTCGCCCGGGATAAAGGTCCCGCCGATACTGTTGAGGCTGGTGGCGACAAAGAGATTGCCATACACATCAAAGACCGGGCTGCCTACAGGCTGTTTCCCAAATCCGGTTTGGAAATCAAACAGCGTATTCTCCGTCCAACCCGATCCGGAAGGCGTTAACTCGTAAACCGTACCGTCTCCCAGGGCGCCCCCCTGCTGGGCAACACCGTACAGATTCCCTTCTGGGTCGAAGATTACTCCTCCTCCGGGATCCCATCCATCGTTGCCTCGGGTGAAGGTGTAGAGAACCGATTCAGTCCACCCTCCATTCGAGGGCGCCAGTTTATAGACAACCCCGTTATCCCCTATGGTCGTGCCGTACAGGCTGCCCGCCTGGTCGAAAATGAGGTCAGCCATTCCCGGACTTCCGCCGTCACCGCCTCCCGTAAATCGATAGAGCACGGTTTCCGTCCACGGGCAGAGTGCGGTTGTGCAAGCTCTCGGTGGCGGTCTTAAGTTGAAAACCGTACCGCAGCCTAGGTTGTTGTAGCATCCCGAAATTCCTCCGGTGAATGTCGTGCCGTAGAGAGTACCGTCTGGTCCGAAGACGACTCTCGCTAGGGGGTAGGCTCCGTCCGTGCCCCCCTGGAACGTGTACAGCGGGGTAAAGACCCAGCCTGAACCTTTGCGGGTCAGCTTGAAGACCGTGCCACAGCCGGGTTGCAAACCGCATCCTCCTCCGAATGCAGTTGTTCCATAGAGGTTTCCAGCTTTGTCCATCGTCAAGCCGGCATAGGGCTGACCTCCGTCCTGTCCACCGGTAAAGCTGTGAAGGACGGTGAACGTTTGCGCCTGCGCCGGCGGTGTCAACACCAGCGTCAGCGCAAATCCGATCGACGGCGGGGCCGCTCGTCTCAAATTGATCGTGAGGGACAGGAGGATATGTTGTAGAGGGCCAGTCATGGCTGACTCCTTTTCCCCAATGATGATCCTGCGGCCAGTCTACCGCGGTTCAGCGTGACATGCCATGTCACACGCCAACGTGATCGGCGCACTTGCGGTTAACCGGCGTGACGCGCTACCCAAGGGATGCGAGGAGGAAGGTATTTGTGTCTTCGCCGGCCGCACCCAGTGTGCAGGCCGGAAAAGCTCTTTGAAAACGCAGTCACCAGGGTTAGGGGATAGCTGGAATCTTAGCGTATGCTTCGCTGGCAGATCCTGACCAAATCGGGTGAATCTGCACCTAATTCCCTGTGGCATATCAAGATACGTGTAAACCATCCAGGATCATTAACTTGCCAGGAAAAGCTTTGTAACGGTAAGAATATATTTGACAAACCCACGCCAATCTGCTATGTTTAGACATCATGGAAACCCCAAAGAGCTTACAGCAAGCGATTCAGGTGTTTAGTGACGAGCAGGTCTGCATCGACGCAGTTGCTCTGATGCGCTGGCCTGATGGCCCTGAGTGCCCTGACTGTCGCGGTGAAGATAAGAAAAACCCCATGTGGCTCAAGACACAAAAGCGGTGGAAGTGTCGCTCTTGCCGTCGCCAATTTTCGGTTAAAGTCGGCACGATCTTCGAGGATAGCCCGATTCCCCTACAGAAGTGGCTCCCCGCGCTGTGGATGATGTGCAACTGCAAGAACGGCGTCAGTAGTTGGGAACTGCATCGCACTTTGGGGATTACACAAAAGTCGGCATGGTTTGTCGGGCAGCGTCTCCGCTTGGCGCTCAAGAACAAGTCTCTGTTCAAGATGGGGCAGGACGGTGGCCCTATCGAGGTGGACGAGACTTTCATCGGCGGTCAGAAAAAGAACATGCACGCCGATAAGAAAGTGCGGTACGAAGCGCGTGGCGGAGCTTCCGGCAAAACCGTTGTCATGGGTCTGTTAGACCGCGAATTGCGCCAAGTGCGGGGGAAAGTAGTTCCTGACGTGAAGCGCGAGACCCTGCAAACCGAGGTGCTCAAGCAAGTGAAGTACGGTTCAAAGGTTTACACCGATGAGCACATGGGATATGACAGCCTGCATTACCGCTTCGTGCATGAAGTGGTGAACCATTCCATCGAATACGTCAACGGGCAAGTTCACACTCAGGGAATCGAAAACTTCTGGAGCTTGCTCAAGCGCACCCTGCGCGGCACATACGTCGCGGTTGAGCCTTATCATCTTGACCGCTGTTTAGACGAGCAGATGTTTCGCTACAACAACCGCGCCACGAAAGACAACCCGCTGAATGACGCCGACCGCTTCGTCGCTGCTCTCGCGCAAGTGGCAGGGAGACGCCTGACATACAAGGAATTGACAGGCAAGACAGACGAGAGCGCAGCGACGACGCCTGAGACTTTCTAGCCCTTATCGCCGGAAGCGTGGCCGGAAGCCGAAGAATGCGGTTTAGGGCCGCGCTTCGGTTTGCCTGCTCTGGAAGCATTGTCTGCGGCAATCCGTCGATTCAGTTCTTGCTTTGACACGCTCAATACCTGGCGAAGTGCGTTCTGGAAATTCGTGTACTCGTCGCCGGTCTTGGGATTAGACTTCATGCGCCGATGATAACACCCCGAAGCAACGCTCTGGAATTTGGCCTCTAGCTGTGCTATTGGCTCCGCACCAAACAACTTAGAAAGGTGATCTCTCATGATGGCAGACAAAAGTGAGACCGTGGCACTGTTGCGGGGATGGCTTGAAGACAAGCGATGGTTGTTCGTTGTAGCTACAAACGATGAAGTTGAGTCGCATCGGTTCTGGGCGAGAGTAACATCCGTATCAGACGAGCGAGTTCTGTTGGCAGGTGTAATTGTGTTGCTGGAGTTCGCCTTTGACCGGGACTGCGAGTTTGGATATATCGATGGCCCCGAAGTGCCTGCAATCCTTTCGGAAAAGATGGAAGGCGGGATCGACTTGTGCTTCGTGATGCGATCAAATAAAGTTTGTGTATTTCTTGCTGGAGAGCGGAGGGGAAGGTGAGTCATGAGCGGTTTCCAATTCGTAATTCTGGTGGTGCTGCTGTTATGGATTATTCACCGTATCCCTTCCCGTTGGGAAAGAGACGTGTACCGAAAATGGACTCACGATCAACTTAACAAAATCAACGCCCAAGTTCGGGGAGTTCCGGTTTCTGAAATAGAGCAGGAATTTAGCAACTACCTATCAAACCGCAGTGCTATTTCTCTGCTCCGCCGATTCTTTTATTAAACGACGCTACCGTCCCGAAATAGCTGCATGATGCTCACTGCGAGACTTCGAGCCCGCTCTCTTGGCAATTCCTCTCCTACCCAGTCGCCTCGGTCGCCCAAGATCGGTGCGCACCATTGGGATTTGACCGATTCTTTGTCGCGTAGCATTTGCAAGATGCCATAGGCGAGACAGTCAGCGGGCTCCACCAATGGATTGCCCTTCGGAATAAACTCGCGTCCTGCGATTTGTGACTCTCCGTCCCGAATGCTGGCATCCTCCAAAAGGTCAAACATGATGCCAGCGGATAGCTCGTATTGATGCTGTCGCTCTAGTACAAACTTGATTCGCTCATCCCACGGGATACGTTTCAGAGCTTCGATGATGTTGGGATACAAGGAAAGAAAGTATCCCCGAAACACTCTCCGCATATCATCAGGAATGAGGTCTGCAAAGTCGCTAACATGCGAGACGCCGAAGAGGGGAGTTAGGCCGCATTGTCGTGGTATCGGTCCGATTCTGGCGATAAGCTCTAGGGTTTTCCGTTCGCCCCAGTGCTGTGCTGCCATGTGGATATTCTGCTTGGGATACTTGGCCGCCTGCCATTTCGGAAGGAAATCTTGCCACTGCGACTCATTGCCAAAGAATCCGGCTACCACACACACATCTCCCTCGGAATGCCCGCTCTCGTCGAGGTAGGCGGTCAGCACGAGTATCCACTTGGGGGGATGGTAGTGTGGAACCTCGAATAGCCCATGAACGGAAGCATTCGACAATTCTACGGGATAGGCAAGTGAAGCCACGGCAGTTTAACTCTTGCGGCGAATCGGCAACCAAGTCAACCACGTTTGGGGTATTCTGTGGCAGGATGATGGTTGAACTAGGCAATCGAACGAATGAGTTAGGGGAGATGAAAATTTATTTATTTTGGGTTAGGCAATATATCATTACCTTTGTAACCTCATGATTCTAAATAACCGATGCAGGGGGGTGGGCTGCTGCATCGCACTTTTGGCGAAACTCGTGCCTAACTTGCACTGCTCGCCCGTACCGCGAAGTCGTCCACTTCGACCCCCATGTGCCGCAGGTGCTCCAGCATGTGATGGATGTAATCGTCGAAGACGAACTGCAGCGTCAAAGGTGCCGAATCAGCAATGGTCAACGTGCGCGACCAGCCCGAATCTGGTACAGCTTCGGCCGCGGCCAGCAGTTGACGGTTGAGCGCCGTCCAGCGCTCAATCAGCGACGGCCAGTCACGCCTCTGATACTGATGCAGCGCCACCCATGCATCGCCGTCGTATCCCGGCATGGCTGGATGTTCTTCCAGTTGCGCGCGCACGATACGTTGATGGTTGTTGGCGGCGGAGTCCAGCAAGTGACCGAGCTCTTCTTTCGCCGACCACTTGTCGGACGCAGGCTTGCTTTCGACCTTGTCGGACGGAAGGGACTGCAAGCGTGCAGGCAGACGGTCAATCAACTGTTGCAGCGCGATTAGGCTTTGCATTTTTCAGCACCCCACATGTGCACACATTATGCCGCAGGAGGGGTGAAAGTTCCACGGAGATCACCGAGAATGCCATCAAACCAAAACTCTGTGTCCTCCGTGTCTCAGCGGTGAAGATTTTCAATAGCCTCACACCGTATAATCGAATTTTCCCTCCATGAGTTATCAGGTTCTTGCGCGCAAATACCGGCCACAAAAATTCTCCGAGGTCATCGGTCAGGAGCACGTCACCCGCACCCTGAAGAATGCCATCGAGCAGGAACGGATTGCGCACGGCTACATCTTCAGCGGGCATCGCGGCATCGGCAAGACGACCATTGCTCGCATTCTGGCGATGGCGCTGAACTGCCAGTCGCAGGAGCATCCTGTGCCCGAGCCTTGCGGCGTGTGCGACTCCTGCCGCGAAATACGCGCCGGCAACTCGGTGGACGTGATCGAGATTGACGCCGCCACCAATCGCGGCATTGACGAAATCCGCGAGCTGCGCGAGGCTGCGCGCTATCGTCCGGCGCGCGACCGATTCAAGATCTATATTCTCGACGAAGCCCACCAGATCACCGACGCGGCCTTCAACGCGCTGCTCAAGACGCTGGAAGAACCGCCCGGCCACATCGTCTTCATGATGGCGACCACGCAGCCCGAGGACATTCCGCAGACCATCCGCTCGCGCTGCCAGAACTTCAGCTTCCACGCGGTGCGCTTCGATGACATCGTGGCGCAGCTTCGAAGCATCGCTAAGCAGGAGAAGATCAAAGCTGACGACAACGCTTTGGCCATGCTGGCCGAAGCCGGCGACGGCTCCATGCGCGATGCGCTCAGCATCATGGACCAGGCCATCGCTTCGTGCGGCCCGACGCTCAGCACGGAGATTGTTCGCGGCCTGGTTGGCTCTGTGCCGTCGGAAGTGCTGGAAGACGTGATGGACGCGGTCGCGCGCAACTCCAGCGAGGATGTGTTGCGCCTGGTTGATCGCCTGCTGGTGGAGGGCCAAAGCGCGCAGCACTTCGCCCGGCAGATGCTGCGCTTCCTGCGCAACGCGATGGTTGCCAAGGTCGCAGGCAGTGATTCGCCGGTGCTGCAGATTTCCGCAGACGAACGCGCACGCGTAGCGCGGGTGGCCGACCGCTTCAGCGAGGAAGACCTCGCGCGCTTCATGCAGATTATGCTGCGCACCCATGGCGAGCTGGGCTACAAGCATGAGCAGCGCTTCCATCTGGAGCTGGGACTGCTGAAGCTGGTGCACGCGCAACGCCTGCTGCCGCTTGAGGAGTTGCTGAGCAGCCAGGCAGAGAAGAGCAGCGTCGCAGGCTCGCCAGCGCGATCCGGAGCGGTTTCGACAGGAGCAGCCACATCATCGGCGTCGAGACCAGGTGTCGTGTCGCGATCGTCGAGCGACACTGGATCGCCGACAACCCGGCCGCCGGCAGTTTCGCCATTCGGCAAACCATCGCCGTTCGAGGCGGATCGCAGCCGCAAGAGTGGGCCAAAGGCGGAGGCGCATTCCAGCCTCACAGCTTCGCCTCAACCTTCAGTGGGCGCTGCGATGGAGTCGCCAGCACAGCCGGCAATGGAGACAGCGACAGCAACCGCTGTTGCAGTGGATCCAACGGAAGATCCGCAAGCGCCGCCTGATGGGCTGTCATCTGATTTTGTACGCAACGCCGTGCTGGCAGCGCTCGAAGATGCAGGGCAACAAATGCTGGCGCACAACCTGGAGGAAGGCGAATGGTCGCTGACCGAGAGGGAAGTATCGGTTAAGGTTGGCATGTCACAGGTGATGATTGATGTCGCTTTGGGTGCCGAGCCGAAGCGCATTATTCAGACGGCGTTGAGCAAAGCTGCTGGCAGCCCGTTGAAATTCAAGATGGTGAGTGGAGCAGCGCCGGTAGCGGCAAAGCCGTCGGCGCCGCGTCCGGCTAATGGTGACGGCGCACGCAGCCGTGCCCTGGCCGATCCTGTGGTGCAGCGTATGCAGGAAAAATTCGGCGCCGAGATTCGCACTGTGATCGATCAGAAGGACCGCGGCTGAGGTGGTAGAGCGGACCTTTAGGTCCGCGTCAGGCGGCTCAGTTTTTTGTCATCACGAGCGGACTTCAGTCCGCGAGGGATCTGCTTTTTGAACGAAGGGAGGAAAAGCAGATGCCTCGCCCGCTGCGGTGGGCTCGTCATGACAATTCTTTTGGCGCGGCGAACGATGTTTGGGTTCATGTAGGAGAACGAATGGGCGGATTCAACTTGCAGGAAATGCTGGCGCAGGCGCGCCAGCAGGCAGAAAAGCTGCAGGAGAAAATGCAGCAGATCAGCATCGAGGCGTCGTCTGGCGGCGGCAGCGTCACCGTGCGCATGAGCGGGCAGAAACAACTGCTGAGCGTGACCATCGAGCCGGAGGTGGTCAAGTCCGGCGATATCGAGATGATCCAGGACTTGGTGATCGCCGCGGTCAACGAAGCCTCGCGCAAAGTCGATGAGGCCCTGAAATCCAGCCTAGGCGGAATGCTCGGCGGCATGGGCTTGCCGGGATTGTAGAGCATTTCCTTCACAACGGAGTACACGGAGGGCACGGGGCAAAAAAAGAAAAAGATTGACTCCGTGTCCTCCGTGCACTCCGTGGTGGAAAAAGGATTGAGCTAGATGTCGAGATTCGCCGAGCCCATGGCTCGACTCATTGAAGAATTGAAGAAGCTGCCGGGCGTGGGCAGCAAGAGCGCCCAGCGTCTTGCTTTTTACATCCTGCGCGCCAGCGATGACGACGCGGAGCTGCTGGCCAGCGCCATTCGCGACGTGAAGGCTAGTCTGCGCCTGTGCTCCATCTGCAACAACATTACCGACGTCGATCCCTGCACCTATTGCACCAGCGCCACTCGCAACCAGCGGCTGGTGTGCGTTGTCGAGGAGCCGACCAACATCGCCGCTATCGAAAAGACCCGCCATTACAACGGCGTCTATCACGTGCTGCACGGCGCGCTGTCGCCGCTGCATGGCGTCGGGCCTGACCAGTTGCGCATCGCCAACCTCGCGCGGCGCATCGAGTCGGGCAGCATTGACGAGCTCATCCTCGCGACCAATCCCACCGTCGAGGGCGAGGCCACCGCGACTTATCTGTCAAGCCTCTTCAAGCCTTCGCCGTTGAAAGTTACGCGCATTGCCACTGGCGTTCCTGTGGGCAGCGATATCGAGTACGCCGATGAAATCACGATGCAGAAAGCGATGGAGGGACGACGGGAGTTGTGAGGAATGCCGCTTTTCGCTCTTCGCCGGTTTATTTCGCTGCTTTCCCGCTCTTCGCAAAATACGCATTCATCGCGTCCCCCCACTCCTTGCCTGCTCCCTCATCGCCCTTTGCGAAGTGCTGGACGTGTTCGTTCGCCTCGGGAATGAGCGCAGTGCGTTCATAAACGACCGTGACGCTGGTCTTCTGTGGACTTTGCCGCGTCGCATGGATATCGATGAACGTGGCCATCACGTCGCTCAGCACGTACGCATATTGGATGTGTCCGGCAGTGAGATCGAGCGCGGTGTTGATCCACACACTCGACAGTTGCCCGTGCGCAACCTTAAAGACCATGCCTTGCTGATCGCAGGCCGCAGTCGGATAGACGAACTGTGGGTTCCAATCCGCGGCCCACTTCCGCTCCTCGTTGGCGCCGAACAGCGGCACGACCTGCTCGAAAGGTGCGTCCACGGTGAAGCGGAATTCGGTGCGCGTATGAACCAGTGCAGAGGCGGCGATCACTTGTGCGCGTGCGGAAGTAGTTGTGATGAGAGGAATCACAATGCTAAACGCAAAGATCATTAATGCTGGTTTCAAGGATGTCGCTCCTTCAGCTTGTGGCTGTCTGTGGCCCTGAGGGTGAGGCCGTAAATGCTGCGCAGCTTCTCGATCTCCTTCAGCGTGCCGGGTGGGAACGGGGCTTTGCCCTCGAAGGCATGCAACACGATACCCTCCAATAGGTCGCCAAGCGTGAGGTCCTTTAGCTCGGCAAGCCCTTTGAGGACCTTCAGCAAGCGCTTTTCGACGCGGACGCCGGTCTGGATCCGTTCAACGATAATGCGCCTATCAGGATGTTCGCTCATGCGTACCAATGTACCAGAGTACCACTATTGGAGCAACAGCCCCGCGTAGGCCGAAACAGATACCCGAAAATTTCACAGCTCACCTCTTATGCTCCGCGGCATTAACTGATAGAATCTATAAAATCCACTCCCCGGAGAGGCAATGCAGGCAATCCTTGCGCTGGAAGATGGAAGGATCTTCCGCGGCAAAGGCTACGGCGCGAAAGGCGAATGCTACGGGGAAGTTGTTTTTAACACCTCCATAACCGGCTACCAGGAAATCTTCACCGACCCCTCCTACGCTGGCCAAATCGTAGTTCTTACCAACCCCGAAATCGGCAATTACGGCACCAATTCCGACGACAACGAGGCTACGCGTCCCTACATCGAAGGACTGATTGTGCGCGAGTTTTCTCGCGTCAGCTCCAACTGGCGCTCGCAGGAGGTGGCCGAGGAGTATCTGGAGCGCTACAAGATTCCCGTGCTCGCCGAGATTGACACCCGCGCGCTGGTGCGCCATCTGCGCGATCACGGCGTCATGCGCGGCGTCATCTCGACTCTGGAGACAGACACTGGCAAACTGATCGCGAAGGCGCGCTCCATTCCCAAGATGGACGGCACCGACCTGGCGAAGGAAGTCACAACCCGCAGTGTGTACCAGTGGGATGAAGGCGTGCGCTCGCATGAGCCGACGGAAGTGGTTGGAGTGAAGGACGAGCCGCCAAAGCATCACGTCGTTGCTTACGACTACGGCATCAAGCACAACATTATGCGGCGGCTGGTCGGCGAGCGCTGCTGCGTGACCGTCGTGCCTGCCATGACAAGCGCGGAAGACGTGCTCGCGCTCAAGCCCGACGGCGTCTTTCTGTCAAATGGGCCAGGCGATCCTGAGCCGGTGACCTACGCGCAGGAGAGCATTCGGCAGATGATGGGTCGCGTGCCCATCTTCGGCATCTGTCTCGGACATCAGTTGGTCGGCCTCGCTCTGGGCGGCAAGACCTACAAGCTGAAGTTCGGGCACCACGGCGGCAATCATCCGGTGAAGCAGATGGCAACGGGCAGGGTGGAGATCACCGCGCACAACCACAACTTCGCCGTCGATCCGGATTCGCTGAAACAGAGCGAAGTGGAGCTGACCCACATCGACCTGAACGACAACACGCTGGAGGGCCTGCGTCATCGCTCGCTGCCGCTATTCAGCGTGCAGTACCACCCAGAGGCTTCGCCCGGCCCGCACGACTCGTACTACCTGTTTAAGGACTTTGTGAAGATGATGGAGGAGTGGAAGAAGTGAGGCGCTCGATCATCCTGCGCAATACTTTTGAGTTGTCATCACGAGCGGGCTTCAGCCCGCGAGGGATCTGCTTTTCGTTCGAACCCGCAGGAGCATGGGATTAGTCATGAGTCGTGAATGGCGCTTCTGGGTGTACATCGTTGCCAGTAAGTCGCGCCGGATCTACACGGGAATGACGAACAATCTCGGCAGGCGCATAAGAGAGCACAAAGCGGGTGAAATCGAAGGCTTCACACAGCGCTACAAAGTCAATCGTCTCGTGTATTGCGAAGGATTTCGTTACGTCGGCAATGCTATTAACAGGGAGAAGCAGATAAAAGGTTTGGATCGCGCGAAGAGAGTTGCGCTAATCGAAAGTATGAATCCGACGTGGGAGGACTTGTCGCTCGAATGGGGAAAGCCGATTGAATTCCTGAATCCTGCCAGCGCGAGCGAAAAGCAGATCCCTCGCGGGCTGAGGCCCGCTCGTGATGACAACTCTAACAGCCAAGCTGCTACCGCAACATCTGTAGCTTCGAAGCCTTAATCCATGCCACGCCGCAACGACATCGCGAAAGTGCTCATCATCGGCTCGGGGCCGATCGTCATCGGCCAGTCGGCCGAGTTCGACTACTCCGGCGCGCAGGCCTGCAAGGCGCTCAAGTCTGAAGGCTACGAGGTGGTGCTGGCCAACTCCAATCCGGCGACCATCATGACCGATCCCGAGATGGCCGACCGCACTTACATCGAGCCGCTCACCCGTACTTATCTCGAAGAGATCATCCGCGTTGAAGCCGAGCTGCTGGCCGCCAGTGGCACGCCCGGCATCTTCGCGCTGCTGCCGACAGTCGGCGGACAGACCGCGCTGAACCTCGCGGTCGAGCTGGCCGACGGCGGCGTGCTCGAGAAGTACAACGTGCAGCTCATCGGCGCACAACTCGGCGCCATCAAGAAGGCCGAAGACCGGCTGCTGTTCAAAGACGCGATGACGGCCATCGGCCTCGACGTGCCGAAATCGATGCTGGTGAACAACCTGAAAGACGGCCTGGATTTCAGCAGCAAGATCGGATTCCCGGTCATCCTGCGCCCCTCATTCACTCTCGGCGGCACCGGCGGCGGCATCGCCTACAACCGCGAAGAGCTGCTGGAACTACTGGCGCGCGGCCTCGACCTTTCTCCCGTGCATGAAGTGTTGCTGGAAGAGTCGGTGCTCGGCTGGAAGGAATATGAGCTGGAGGTGATGCGAGACCTCGCCGACAACGTCATCATCATCTGCTCCATCGAAAACTTCGATCCCATGGGCGTGCACACCGGCGATTCGATCACGGTCGCGCCCGCGCAGACGCTCACCGACCGCGAATACCAGTCCATGCGCGATGCTGCTATCAAGGTCATCCGCGAGATCGGCGTCGAGACCGGCGGCTCGAACATTCAGTTCGCGGTCGATCCGCGAAACGGTCGAATGGTTGTCATTGAGATGAACCCACGCGTGTCGCGCTCCTCGGCGCTGGCATCGAAGGCGACCGGATTCCCCATCGCCAAAATTGCGGCCAAGCTTGCCGTCGGCTACACGCTCGACGAAATCACCAACGACATTACGCGCAAGACGCCCGCCTGCTTCGAGCCGACGCTCGACTACGTGGTCGTCAAGATCCCCAAGTGGCAGTTCGAGAAGTTTCCCGGCGTGGACGAGGCGCTCGGCCCGCAGATGAAGTCGGTCGGCGAAGTTATGGCCATCGGCCGTACCTTCAAGCAGGCGCTGCTCAAGGGTGTCCGGTCGCTGGAGACAGGGAAGCGCGCTGGCGTGGAAAATATCGAGCCGCGCATCATCACCAAGCAACTGGTGACGCCGAATCCCGATCGACTGATGTACATCCGCTACGCGCTGGCGCAGGGCATGAGCGTGCGCGAGATCGCGCTCATGACCAACATCGATCCCTGGTTTCTCCACCAGCTCAAGGAAATTTCCGAAGAGCAGGTGAAGCTGGGCACGGGTGAAGTCGATGCCGAGCGCTTGCACGAATTGAAGCGCATGGGCTTCTCCGACGTGCGCCTGGCTGCCGCCTGGTTCAACGGCGACAAGGCATCGGCGGAAAAAGTGCATCAGCTTCGCGGC
Organism: uncultured Acidobacteriaceae bacterium; assembly: GCA_963823635.1. Taxonomy (GTDB): domain Bacteria; phylum Acidobacteriota; class Terriglobia; order Terriglobales; family Acidobacteriaceae; genus Bog-257. The sequence continues at coordinate 174,321 of CAWGMV010000021.1, forward strand.
CAGCACGGCGTCCAGCCCGTGTACAAACGCGTGGACACCTGCGCCGCCGAATTCGAGAGCTACACGCCCTATCTCTACTCCACCTACGAAGAAGAAGACGAGGCCACGCCCGACCGAGCGCAAGAAGGTCATCATCCTGGGCAGCGGGCCCAACCGCATCGGGCAGGGAATCGAGTTCGATTATTGCTGTTGCCACGCGGCCTTCGCGCTGCGCGAAGACGGTTACGAGACGATCATGATCAACTGCAATCCCGAGACCGTCTCCACCGACTACGACACCAGCGACCGCCTCTACTTCGAGCCGCTCACCTACGAAGACGTGATGGCAGTGTACGAGCACGAAGCCAAAAGCGGTGCTGCGATTGGCGTGATCGTGCAGTTTGGCGGACAGACTCCTTTGAACCTCGCGCTGCCGCTGAAGGCAGCAGGCGTGCCCATCATCGGCACCTCGCCCGAAAGCATCGACCTCGCCGAAGACCGGAAGCGCTTCGGCAAGTTGATGGAAGAGCTTTCCATTCCACAGCCGCGCGGCGCTACCGCCGCCAGCGTCGAGGAGGCCGTCCTCAACGCCAACCGCGTTCTGTATCCGGTGGTGGTGCGGCCTTCCTACGTCCTTGGCGGGCGCGCCATGGTCATTGCCTACGACGACGACTCGGTCATTCGCTACATGAAGGAGGCAGTCGAGTATTCGCAGGAGCGACCTGTGCTTATCGACCACTTCCTCGAGGCCGCGACGGAGCTTGACGTAGACGCGCTCTCCGACGGCGAGGACGTGGTCATCGGCGGCATCATGCAGCACATCGAAGAGGCCGGCATTCACTCCGGCGACTCGTCCTGTGTATTGCCGGCGGTGGACATCCCCCGCCACCTGCTTAACACCGTGCGCGACTACACCTTCCAACTGGCGCGCGCCCTCAAGGTCGTGGGGCTGATGAACATCCAGTTCGCCATTCAGCGCAACCGGGTTTACGTGCTCGAGGTGAATCCGCGGGCGTCGCGCACCGTGCCGTACGTCTCAAAGGCGACCGGCGTTCCGCTGGCTAAGATTGCTGCGCGCCTGATGACCGGCCGCAAATTGCGCGAGTTCTTCCCTGAGAACATCGAGCGCCGCACCGACCTTGACACGGGAAACTTCTACTTCGTGAAGTCGCCGGTCTTCCCTTGGAGCAAGTTTCCCGGCGTGGACACCGTGCTTGGCCCGGAGATGAAGTCCACCGGCGAAGTCATGGGGGTGGCAGACAACTTCGGCGAGGCCTTCGCCAAGGCGCAGATGGCCGCCGGGACAAATGCTGCCCACGACGGGAACGGTCTTCATGAGCGCCAATGATCGCGACAAGCCCTTCATGCCGGAGCTGGCGCAGCGCTTCGTCGAGCTCGGCTTCAGCATCGTCGCCACCCATGGAACGGCGCGCGTGCTGGAAGCCGCCGGAGTGCGCGTGGACCGCGTGTACAAGGTGAAGGAAGGCCGTCCCAACGTGGTTGACCTCATCAAGGGCGAGCGCATTCAGTTGATCATCAACACCCCGCACGGCGTCGAGCCTTGGTTCGACGAGAAAGCCATTCGCCGCGCCGCCGTCGTGGCCCACATTCCCACCATCACGACGCTGTCGGCCGCCCGCGCCGCCTGCGAGGGCATCGCCGCCCTGCAAAGCGGCGAAGCTAAGGTGTACGCGCTGCAGCAGCTCCACGCCGAAAGAACAGCGGCAATGAAGTAACCCAGAACCTCGCTCCCTGCGAGCGCCTGACCGCTTCCGAAGACGGTGAAACCATGAAAAGGCACACTAAGTTAAGTAGGCGCTTCCTGCTGGCTGCCGGTCTGGTTAATTGCGCCTCCAGGTGGTTCGCCTACCTGGCGTTAGGTTTTTGGGACGGGCTGATGGACAGGGAGCATCCTCGAGTTTTATGGCATGCTGTTGGCAGCACCCTTGTTCTTGCTTGGTCTCTTTAAGTTGCGGCTCGCAGTTGTACTCCAGTGGGCATACGTTCTCGGTGTTTTTGCTTTGAAGGTTTCCTTGTGGGGTCGTTTTTCGCTAGCATCCGTTCCGCGGGCTGATTGGTTCCCAGTGATAAGCGCAATCCTCTTACAGACGGCGCTGCATGTTGAAGGCGCAAAAGGTAGAGAAATAGCGTAAGTTTGTTGCCCAAGGCAGCCCCGTCTCCTTTGATGTTAACTGGGGAAAATTGCCGTGGATGCCGTTCCAATTTGTAGCGGCGCGCGACCGTGCTAGATTGCTCCTCGAGCATCTCAGGGGCGAGAAGACTCCATGCGTCTAATGGACGACTACTCTTGAGCACATTTGCGATTGCGATCTTCTGGAGCGCTGGTCGCCGCCAGCGCTGCCGCACAAAGCTACTATGTGCAATCCGCCGATTACGGCTGGAGCAACAAGCGCATGGACGTGACCAACACCGTCCGCCGGCTGGCAAACGGTCCCAACTTCACGGTGAACAACCAGAACCTGGGTGTTGACCCCGCCGTAGGCAAGGACAAGACCCTGCGCATTGTGGGACGCGCGCAGAATGGCAAGACCCTCACCTTCACTTACAACGAAGGCGCGATTGTGAACTCTCAGATGTTTGCCGGCAATTGGGGCGGCGGAGGCCCAGGCGGCGGCTGGGGCGGAGGCGGTCCCACGCTCCGCATCCTGAACGCCAACTACGTCCCGGCTTGATGGTGGCGGCGGCGGCAGAGATGTCACCCCGAGGCTGCAAAGCATGGTGCGCAACGATCGCCTTAACGTAAACGTCAACAATCAAACTATGGGAGGGGATCCCGCGCTCGGACGTCCTAAGAAGCTGATCGTCGTCTATCAGTTCCAGGGCCGAACGAACAACGTGACTATTCCCGAGGGTGGTCGCCTGAGCATTCCTTGAGCCGTGTGGAAACTTCCGAGACTATGCCCCAGCGCCTGCCCTGAGCTTGTCGAGGGGTTCCGGCCGGGGTTTTGGGCGCTAAGCCGGAACAACACCTACTGCGCTATATGACGGCGCTTTTCCAACTGGTCAACCACGCTATTGAGATCGGGATAGCCAGCGCCAAATTTTCGTGTGAGCCAGTTTCCACCGCGCTCAGCGATCTTCTCGCCATCGGCAATCACCTCAAACTGCCCCGTCTTGCCAGACTTATTGACGGCTTCAATGCCGAGCCGCTGCTTGATGAGGGCCGCGAGACTCGCGACCTTGGCTTGGTTGTTCTGTCAGGTCGGACAGGAAAGTATCTCGATTTTCATTCTGGTCTCCTATTCGCCCGCCGCAGTGGTAGCAATATACCTTGATACCGGATGAGCACGGGTTCTTATGCCTGTTCACGAATGCAATCGGAGTGGACGGCCAGAGATGACGAGTTAAGAACGTCGGATGGGTGCTTAGGCGTCGCGCTTAAGGGCGATCTTCTCTCGTCTCCGCTGCCGGATCTCTCGTTCGATCTCCAAGACGCTCTTTTCCGACCCTAGACCAACAACGCGTTTCAGTAACTCCGTTAACCTTGCTGACGTTGCCCGAGCGTTCGGCTTTTTTGGGTTCGTGATGTGCTTTCCATTCTCTCCGAGTGGCGGCATTTAGGCACTCCTTCACCTTGGGGAACCGTGGATCCCTATCCTCAGCGGAACCTTGGGATGTGACTGCCCTAATCATGACACAGATCAGAGGCGCAGCAATTAAATTTATGGAAAATACTTATAGCTTATTGAAAACTGAGCTTGGTGACTGGGAACCAAGTCCGCACGAGGCCTCATTACTCTGCAGCAACTACAGGCTTGCTCCGGCGACTGGCAGGCGCGATGGTGCGTGCCGACGAGCCTGGCTCTCTTGCACGACCCCGCCCGCGCGGGTTCGTCCCGCCGGGCCTGCAGGGCGCGCGTTAAGTTCGGAGGACCAGGCCGCGAACGCCTGTAAGATAGCCTGCCGCAAGGTGAGGCCCTGGCCGGCGGCCATTGCCTTGATGCTGCGCTTTTCCGCTTCGGTCAATCGAACCTGGAATAGTTTGCTGTCCTTTGCCGGCATGACTTCTCCTTTTATGACTTCCATGCTCAGTATGAGTATGGAAGCATATGTATAGTATGACAATTATGCCCCGAGAAACACGATTTTGCACCGGGATTTCCAGCCTAAGACGATCAGCAATCCGGACAAAAGTCGAGCCACCGATTCGGGCCGCGCTCAATACAGCTTTTGGTTGATTGCTGTCTGCTGACTGCAGCCTATAATTTGGATTGAACTCTCATAACTTACAAGGAGCAACATGCTTCTACACGGAGTCTTTCCTCCTATCACGACCCCTTTTTATCCCGACGGCAAAATCTACTTCCGCAAGCTGGAACAGAACGTTGAGCAATACTCGCGCGCGCCGATTGCCGGCATTGTGGTGCAAGGCTCGACCGGCGAAGCCATCCTGCTCAGCGATGAGGAGCGGCGCGAGGTGCTGAAGTCCGCGCGCGACGCGGCTTCCAGCGAGAAAGTCCTGATCGCCGGCACAGGAATTGAGTCGGCCATTGAAACCCTGCGGCTCACAGAATACGCGTACGATCTCGGCTATGACATCGCGATGGTGCGCACACCGCATTACTACAAAGGCCAGATGGCGAATCCGGCCAACATGCTGGCGTTCTATCGCTTCGTGTGTGACCGCTCGCCGCTGCCGGTCATCATCTACAACTTTCCGCAGGCAACTGGCTACGACATTCCCGCGGAAGTGGTGATTGAGCTGGCCGAACACCCGAACATGATCGGCATCAAGGAATCGTCCGGCTCGATCGAGAAGGTGCAGAAGATGGTGGAAGGCACGCGCCATATCAAGCGTAAGGCGACGGTCACCGAAACCTTTGCTGCCGTCACTGGACGCATGATGAAGGCCGCGATTTCGGCCAAGGCCGATGCTGATGGCGGCGCAATGATTCCGGTTGGCGCGCTGGCTGGAACATCTTCCGCGCCCAAGCCATCGTCGGCAGCGGTCAAGGTCGTCGGCGGACTCAAGACGCGCGAGAAGGAAGTTGGCTTCCAGGTGCTGGTTGGCGCGGCGCAGAAACTGTATCCCTCGCTCGATGTCGGCGCGGTTGGCGCAATTCTGGCCTTTGCTGACTGCGCTCCAACCGCGTGCTACGAGATCTATGCCGCATGGAAGGATGGCGACTCGGCGCTCGCGGCTGAGAAACAGGAGCGCATCGCCAAGGCGGCTGAGCGCATCGTCGGCGCACTGAGCATTCCCGGGGTGAAATACGCCATGGACTTCAACGGCTTTTACGGCGGACCGCCGCGCCTGCCGCTGCTGCCTCCTACCGCTGACAAAAAGGCGGAAGTGGAGCAGTTGCTAGAGAATATCCGGCTGTGAACAGGTAGGCGCGCCGGCTCTGTCGACTTGCTTTGACAGGGCAGGGCTCACAGGTCGCTGAAAAACTCACGTGGCTGATGCTTTGTATCAGGGCCCGAGTTTACTCGGGCCGATCAGCGCGTACCAGGGTTGGGCTTCAGCCCCTGCAAATGCAAGGGATTGCAGGGGCTAAAGCCCGGATCATGTAGTCCCTTGACGGCCCGGCTAAAGCCGTGCCCTGATACAAAACAAAGCCAAGAGCCGACTTTTTCAGCAGCCTCTTCAGCCGTGCCGTCGAGCGCGATTCACAACCTTGGTTTTAGCACCCCGAGGGCCCGCGGATCTCTTTCAAGCGGAATTTGCTTACGATAAGGCCTGTTCTCGCCAGTGAATACAACTCCTAGAGCGCAAGCTCTACAATAGGCCGTGGATGCCATCCGAAGAGATAACCGCACCCATTTCCGGTCAGACCTTTGTTTGGCCTCTCTCTTGGGTAGCGCACTACCTAATCGCCGTGGCTGGTGGGATGATTATCGGCTTTTTGCCTGAGGCGCTTATGTCGCGGCTCTACTACAACACCGGCCTTGAACCCTACTCTCCGATGATCGCTACAACTGCGTTCCTGCTGGGTTATTTCGTGGCCGGTCGTGTCTCCGATGGGCGTGCAGCGACATTCGTTTGGATTATCGGCGCAGCTTGGATGACCTTTGGAATATATGACGTGACAAGAGGTTGGAGCACAACTTGGTCTCCTGAAGGGACTCGTTGGGGCTATGTCTTGGCTAATATGTTCGGCCCAACACGGACGTGCAGTGGCAGTGAATGCATGTACGAGCTGTTTTTCACTACACCTCTTGTAGCCTCAATTACGTACTCCGTTGGAGCTTATCTTCGACAGCGCCGAGACGCACGACGCCAAGTCTGATGTTCAATTGGCGTAATATCCGTAGTGCCGTATCGACAGTGCTCCGCACACAAGACTTGGGTGGTGTCGATGGAGATGGGCGGAGCATTGTCGATAGGGCGATTTGCAGTAAGCCGCTGGCGCGTCTCTATGGGGATTGAATGTGGTTGGCGGCCTGCGGGGATATGGCAAGAGAAGCCTTGGCAGCATGGTTGGGAGGTAGAGACGGCCCCGACGATGGAGATTGGAGCGTGCTGAGGTCGCGGGCGGTGGTGATGGATGTCGGGGCAAGCGATTTTGAGCACAAGGGGGTTGCGACCAGCGATGGACTGGTTAGCCTGGGCCTGCGAGTTGGGTTTTGCTTAGACATAAGTGGAGTTCAGGAAGAGTCGAGTAGGCCAGTGGAGGCCAGGGTTGTGTAGGAGGCCAGGGCATGGGCTGAGAGCCGGGCGAGAATATGCAGGGTTCCGCGCTGACACTTGGGGCAGCAGCGATGAAGAGCTTGTTGCTGCGGTTGAGTGAGAATCGCGCTGGCCTGTGCAGCGGCTGCGTTGAGGTGCAGTCGGCAAAGCGCGAGTGCCCGTCGGCGATTGCGGTTAGCGAGCAGGCCGAAGTGGCGGATCTTGACGAAGCCCGCGGGCAGGACGTGGAGCAGGAAGCGGCGGATGAACTCGACCGCATCGAGGGACATGACCTTGATGCGGTTGTTGTGTTTCGAGTCGCGCCAGCGGAAGCGTACCTGGCCGTTAACTAGATCGAGGAGCCTGCCGTTGGCGATGGCGACGCGGTGGGTATAGCGGGCCAGGTACTTCAGAACATGCTCGGGTTCGCCGAAGGGTGGCTTGGCATAGACGACCCACTCCTGGGAGCGCAGTTGACGCAACAGGGAGTGGAACTGATGTGGCTCCGCCAGGCTTGCTGTAGTGCCGAGGCAACGGAGTTCTCCTTGCTTATAAGCCTGCTGGAGCAGGGCCAGCATCTTGCCCCGGAAGAGGCGGCTGAGTACGCGCACCGGCAGGAAGAAACCCGGTCGGCAGGCGATCCAACGGGAGTGGTCGAGGGCGAGTCCACCGGCCGGGACAAGGCAATGCAGGTGAGGATGATGGCGCAAGTTCTGGCTCCAAGTGTGGAGTACGACGAGAACTCCGATGCGGGCACCGAGATGGCGTGGATCAGCGGCGATCTGCAGTAGGGTCTCGGAGGCGGCGCGAAACAGCAAATCATAGAGCAAGCGTTGGTTGCGGAGCGCGAGGGGTGCGAGTTGCTCCGGCAAGGTGAAGACCACGTGCGAATAGGCCACGGGCAACAGGCTGGCCGCTTGCCTGGAGAGCCAGCGATCGCGGGCCGTGGACTGACACTTGGGACAATGCCGGTTGCGGCATGAGAGATAGCTGACGTCCTGATACGAACAGGCGTCGCACTGCTGCAGATGAGCGCCGAGGGCGGCGGTAAGGCATAGGCCGATGTCACGCAGAGTCTTGTGCTGCTGGCGGGAAAGAACCGGTCCCCAGCGTTGCAGGAACTCTTCTTGGTGAGCGTGGAAGACATCGGCTACTTCGAGCCGATGTGATCTCATCTTCTTCTGCCATCTCCATCCGAGGTCTTGATCTCGCGGATCGCCAGATCATCGAGCGGACTGGCGGTGGCATGCAGCCTGCGTTCGGAGACATGCAGGTAACGGGACGTGGTCTCCAGATCGCGATGGCCGAGCAGCAGTTGAATGGTGCGCAGATCGGTGCCTGAGTCGAGCAGGTGGGTGGCAAAGGAGTGGCGCAGCACATGCGGGCTGAGCGGCTTGACCATGCCCAACTGGCGGCGCAGTTTCTGGCAGATCAGGCGCACCCCGCTATCCCGCATCGGTTGGTTCGCCAATCTCCCGGGAAAGAGCCAGTCCTTGGGCTTGCGCCAACGCCAGTAGATACGTAGCAACTCCAACAGCTTGGGCGAGAGCATGACCTGGCGCGGGAAGTTTCCCTTACCAGCGCGGATGTGGATGATCATGCGTTGGCTGTCGATGTCGGTGACCTTCAGATCCAGGGCTTCCTGGCAGCGTAGTCCGGCGCTGTAGAAGGTGGCCAGCAGAGCGCGATGTTTCAGATTCACCGTGCTGTCGAGCAGGGCGCGGACTTCTTCCCGGCTCCAGATCACGGGCAGCTTGCGGTGCACCTTCGGCTTGGCGACTTCATGTTCGAACCAGCTTTGCTTGAGCGTCCGCGTATAGAGGAACTTCAAGGCCGCCATGCGGACCTGCAGGGTTTGCCAGGCCAGCTTCCTCTCATTCAACAAATAGAGCTGATACCGACGCACCTGCTCGGGCCCCAAGTGGTCGGGCGACTTATGGAAATAGCGGGCGAAGTCAGCAACGGTTGCGGTGTAGGTGCGGATGGTTTGTGGTGAGAAGTTGCGCAGCCGGAGTTCTTCCAGCATGCGTTGGCGTAGTTCGGTCATAGACACCTCCTTCAGGTGTCCATGAACTCTACCCAATCAATACGCTGCACACCCCTGCCGCGCCAGCGGCTTAGTGCAAATCGCCATATCGCAAGTGACCCTGCGGCCAGCGACACATCACATCGCCCTGTGATCTGCTCCCCTGCCTGTCAGATCGGGTTTAAGATATTGCTCACGATGAGGAGCGCGCTGTTGTGTGTCTTCTCCAGCCGCGGCCAGTGCGCGGGCCTGCAAGATCTTTGACAAGTTGGGGCAGCAGCACACCTTGAGCGGTCAGGCTCCTCCGCTGCCGTAGTGGAGGGCTGAGGCTGCTAGCTTGATAATCATGATAATCAAGATAAGCAAGATAATCAAGATAAGCAAGGCGAGGCCGAAATTTAGTAGCTAAGTGCCACAAAATCTGTTGCTTACATGCGAGTCCTGTATTATCTGGTGGATACTAAGGTTCTGCTGTAAGTTATTGATTATAAAAGGCAAAAAATAAAGATGCGCATGCGGGACGATGTTTGCGGCCTTTGGGAGGGGAGTTTCAGGAAATTGCGTTAAGTCTTTTGAAAGGTATATTATGCGGCAAGTACTTGTGGCTCAAGAAGTTGCCGCAAAATCTCTAGCCTTGAGCCCGCATGCCATTGATTCTAAATAACAATCGTGAGAGGGAGGGGGAGGGGGTCCGGCGACTCATTCCTCAAAGCCTTGTGAAACCCCTGCTTGCTTCGACCAGGAGAACAAAATGAAAGCGATTCGAGTACACGAGTTTGGCGGTCCTGAGGTCCTGAAGCTGGAGGATGTGCCCGAGCTCAGGCCTGCAGCAGGACAGGTTGTGGTGCGCGTTCACGCAGCAGGAGTGAATCCTGTTGAGGCCTACATCCGCACGGGAACTTACGCGTCTAAACCCAGTCTGCCTTACACGCCAGGCAACGATGCTGGCGGAGTGGTTACGGCTGTCGGCGAAGGCGTCAAGAGGGTTAAGGCTAGCGACCGCGTGTATGTCTCAGGGTCGCTCACCGGAACCTACGCCGAGCAGGCGCTGTGCAATGAAGCGCAGGTGCATCGTTTGCCGGATAACGTCAGCTTCGAGCAGGGCGCTGCCATGGGCGTTCCTTACGGCACAGCTTTTCGCGGACTGTATCTGCGCGGGGAAGCGAAAGCTGCAGAGACAGTTCTGGTTCACGGCGCCAGCGGTGGTGTTGGCAGCGCGGCGGTGCAACTAGCGCGGGCTACTGGACTCACGGTAATCGGCACGGCAGGCAGTGAACGCGGCATGCAATTGGTCCAGGCCGAAGGTGCGCAGCACGTCCTGAATCATTCCTCGGATGGCTATCTCGACGAGCTCATGAAGCTCACCGAAGGACGCGGCGTGGACCTCATCCTGGAGATGCTGGCCAACAAGAACCTCGGCAAAGACCTGACCGTGCTTGCGAAATACGGTCGCGTGGTGGTGATCGGCAGTCGCGGCCCAGTTGAAATGAATCCGCGCGATACCATGGGTCGCGACGCCGATATTCGCGGCACCACAAGCGCCAACACCACGGAACAAGAGTACAGACAAACGCATGCTGCGCTGGTCGCGGGACTCGCGAACGGGACGTTGCGACCGGTAATCGGACAGAAGCTTCCATTGGCTGAAGCGGCGCGAGCTCACGCGGAGATAATGAAGCCTTCAGGCGCATACGGAAAGATTGTGCTGGTGCCATGACGCGAGAAGTGCAAGGGTTTTCGTGATAGCGCTCGTAACTCCGCGAACCTTTCGTTTCCCAAACTGAGGTGGAATGTTGCTAAAGTTTCAGACTGGGTGAGTGTTTCATTGACACGGGGAGACGGCGAACGATACAGTTTGTATGCCTCGACTGGCGGTTCCCCAACCTCCTTCTGTCCGGCGGAAGCAACTCCACTTGTGCGACCTCGGATGTCGTTTCACGTAGCCACACGAAAGGGCAAATTCACGATGACAAAGCTTTGTTTGCGCCACAGCCTCGGCTTCGGCCGGCCGGCACTCGTTCTCATTCTCATTTCTAGCCTTTGCATCCTCGCCGCCATTCCGGCAGGCGCGCAGAACTTATTTCGACAACTTAGCCAGGACAGCTTTACCGGTGGCAACGGGCAGCATATGAGCGAAGTTGAACCAGGAGCCTTTGCGTACGGTTCAACAATCGTAACCGCGTTTCAGGTAGCACGCGTCTATGGCGGCGGCGGTATGGACGTTGGCTTTGCCACTTCCACCAATGCCGGGATTGCCTGGACCAATGGATATTTGCCCGGTCTTACGCAGTGGTACGAAAGCAACGGTAGCACCTACTCAGCCGCCAGCGATGCATCCGTCGCTTACGACCTCAAACACGGCGTGTGGATCATTAATACAATCCCCATTGCGAGCGGTGTGGATGTGGCTGTAAACCGCTCTACCGACGGTCTGCACTGGGACAATCCCATCTTCGTTTCGCGGCCCGGCAACGCCGATAAGAACTGGATTAACTGCGACAACACTCCCACCAGCCCGTACTACGGCAACTGCTACGTCGGATGGGACAATCCCGAGATCCAGATGAGCACCTCGAGCGATGGCGGCCTTACGTGGAGCGCACCGCAACCCACGCAGGGCGGCGACGAGGGAATCAGTGTCAATCCTGTAATTCAACCTAACGGCAACGTGATCGTAGGGTTCGCAGACTACGAAGGTGGCATGTCGGCCTTCATGTCCACCAATGGCGGCAAAACCTGGACTGCGGCCATACAGCTTGCCAGCGCTCCCAGTCACGGAGAAGATGGCGACCTGCGGAGCGCAGGTCTTCCGTCTACCGCGATTGACGGCGCGGGAACAGTGTATGTTTCCTGGCCCGATTGCCGCTTCGAAAGCGGTTGCAGCGCCAACGACATCGTGTATAGCACGTCCAGCGATGGTATCCACTGGAGTGCGGTGAGCAGAATTCCCAGTGATCCCATTGGCAGTGGTGTGGACCACTTCATTCACGGTTTGGGTATCAACCCGAAGACCTCCGGCAATACCGCGCAACTGGGTGTGACCTACTATTATTACCCAGTGTCGAACTGCGGCAATTCGTGCACCTTGTTTGCAGGGTGGTCTCAGTCCAGTGATGGAGGCGCAACCTGGACTGCGGGCCGGCAACTGTCGCAAGGGATGCAACTCACCTGGCTACCAAATACGTTCTCGGGCGTCATGGTGGCCGACTACACTGCCACGGTGTTCTCGGGACCCAGGGCATTCCCGATCTACGTGATTGCCCATCAGCCGAACGGAGGCATTTACCAGGAGGCCGTTTATACCGAAGGTTATGGCTTCCCTTTCAGCGGTATGTCGGAGCCGACCTACAGCTCGGCCAACGATGTGCCGATACCTGGGATTCAGTCCGACCATCGGCCCAGAAGTCGGGAAGATCGTGACAACGAGATTCCATCGCAGATGGGAACGACTCCGCCGGAAAGGCGATAAAGCGTGTTAGCTTGACAAGGGCCGCTGGTGTTCGCATGCGCTGGCGGCCTTTTGTGTTGATGATTGTGCCCTTCGATTCACTGTCGAGAGTTTGATTGATCTGACAAAGTTGGCTACAATCGCCTAGTCCGGGCCGAAATGCGATACTCGACTTTCGGTCCTGGAGATAAGACCATGTTCATCCTCCCGTAATACGGCTTTCCCTGCTGTTCCGCCTGCGAATCCGCTGACGCGGACGATCCTCATACGTAAGATTGCAACAGCGCTACGGCTCGGCTTGGTCATGCCGCGCCGCGAAAGACTGGACGTCGTATGTACGCGGCTTCTACAAGCACGGCCCAACCGCAGCCCACGCTGTGGAGTTCCTTGCGTGAGGCCCTTCGCGGCTCGCACCAGGACTTCACGGCGGGCAGCCTGAACCGCGCCATCTTCCTTCTGGCAGTGCCGATGGTGCTGGAGATGGTGCTGGAATCGCTGTTCGCGGTCGTGGACGTTTTCTGGGTGGCGCATCTTGGCGCCGATGCTGTTGCCACCGTTGGGTTGACGGAATCCATGTTGAGTCTCGTGTTTGCCGTCGCCATGGGATTGAGCTTGTCCACCACGGCGATGGTTGCGCGACGCATAGGAGAGAAAGACCCGGCAGACGCGGCAGTTGCGGCGATGCAGGCAATCGTCCTTGGATTGGCGGTTTCGCTGGCCATCGGGATTCCCTGCTTCCTGTTCGCACCTCGTTTGCTCCAGCTGATGGGTGGCTCTCCCGCGATCGTCGCGTCGGGCGGCAACTATGCCAGGATCGCGCTCGGCGGCGGTGGCGTTGTCCTGATGCTATTCCTGAACAACGCCATCTTTCGCGGCGCAGGCGATGCCGCCATTGCCATGCGCCTGCTGTGGGTCTCGAACATCATCAACCTGGCGCTGGATCCATGTCTGATCTTTGGGCTTGGACCGTTTCCGCGCCTGGGCGTGACTGGCGCCGCTGTGGCGACCCTCACCGGTCGCAGCATCGGAATGCTGTACCAGTTCTATCGGCTGCTGCGCGGCACCGAGCGCATCCGAATCCTGCGGCAACAAATTCGCGTGAACCTGCCCGTCCTGCTGCGGCTGGCGCGCGTCTCCGCGACTGGAATTCTGCAGTTTGCAATTGCGCACACCAGTTGGATTGGCCTGGTGCGCATCGTTAGCACCTTTGGAGCCGCGGCACTTGCCGGCTACACGATCGCCATTCGCGTAGTGATCTTTGTCCTTCTACCTTCATGGGGGCTAAGCAATGCCGCCGCGACGCTGGTCGGCCAGAATCTTGGCGCCAAGCAGCCGGAGCGCGCCGAGAAGTCCGTCTGGAGGACTGGTATCTACAACATGCTGTTCCTGGGAATCGTCGGTGTGCTATTCGTGGTTTTCGCCGAGCCATTGGTTCGCGGATTCACGTCCGATCCCGACGTTATACGTCAGGGCGCATCTTGCCTGCGCATTATCAGCTACGGCAACATTGGGTATGCGTATCTGATGGTGACGTTGCAAGCCTTCAACGGAGCAGGCGACACGGTAACTCCAACCATCGTGTATTTCTTTGGCTTCTGGATGCTGGAAATCCCGCTGGCTTATTCGCTGGCGATTCCGCTAGGCTTACGCTCTAATGGCGTTTACATTGCGATCGCAATTGCCGAAGGGGCGATCGCCCTCGCCTGTGTCATCCTGTTCAAGCGCGGCCGATGGAAGCAACAGCAGATTTGAGGGTCGCGCCGCATTGATATTCAATGGACTACTGATACGATTCTGGATTGATGTTGTCCTCCGAATTAAGTCCATGTGCCAGGCAGGCATGGCTTCCGGGTGCACCATTTCCGGATTTCACCGGTAACGCTATGAACCTTTAGGCACTTTCGTCCGTATCAATCAGAGGCTCCATTAAGAAAAGCAGGGAACAGTAGTCTGACGCAGTTATCAGCTTCAGGAGATAAGGAAATGTTCGTTTCGCGTTTCGTCGAGTCCATGTTTCAAAAAGCGGTGTCATTGATGCTCGCGGGCTTGCTGGTCACCGCGAGTTTTGCTCAAAATGCAACTCCGCAAAACTCTCCAACGAGCATGCCGCCTTTGACGCCAATGCCACAGGCGCCAATGCCGCAGAACAACGCTCACCTTTATTCAGACCAGAACTACGCGAAACCGGCGGCTTCTTTTCCGAATGTTCTGGCTCCTTATAAAGTCCGACACGTGCCACCGCCGAACCTGAGCAATTCAGCGCGAACCGACCAACTCTTCCGCGATGGCAAAATCTACCTTTCGATCAACGATGCGGTGACGATGGCGCTGGAGAATAACCTCGATATCGTGCTCCAGCGCTACAACCTCTCCATTGCAGATACGGATTTGCTGCGCACACAGTCAGGTACATTCGCCCTGGGCGTCAACCAGGGGGTGGTCCAGGGAACGCCTGGCGGTCCATCTGCTGGAGGAACAGGCAGCGCTTCCACGGGAGCGACCGGCACCGGCGCGGGCGGCACTCAAATCGGCGTTGGCGGTGCCGGCGCTGGTGCTGCAGGCCTCGTTACCTCCACTTTGGGCGCAGGTCCTACGCTCAATAGTTATGACCCGACGCTTACCGGCACAGTCGGAGGTGAACACCAAACCACGCCTCAGACAAACATCTTCTTCTCTGGCGGTATTCCGACTGTGGTGCAAAACACCAACACCTATAACTTCAACTACTCGCAGGCCTGGTCAACAGGTACTCTAGCCACGGTTGGCTTCAACAACAGTCGCGTTACAACCAACATCCCTTTCGACCTGATAAATCCCCAGATCTCGTCGTACTTCCGATTTACCGTGACTCAGCACTTGCTGCAGGGCTTCGGTTTTGACCCTAACCTGCGCTGGATCCGCATCGCTCGTAACACCCGCGAGAATGGCGATATCGTCTTTCGGCAGCAGATTATCGCGACCGTTTCCCAGATCGAGAATATTTACTGGGATCTGGTGACGGCATACGAGGCAGTGAGGGTGAATGAAAGGGCGTTGCAATTGGCGGAGAAGACCCTCTCAGACGATCAGGAGCAGGTCAGGATCGGGACACTGGCACCAATCACCTTGGCGCAGGCCAAGAGCGGTGTTGCCACCGCCAACCAGAACCTCATTACTTCGCAAACCCAACTCCAACTGCAACAACTCCTAATGAAGAACGCCATTACTAAGAACATGGGCGATCCGCTGCTGGCGGTCGCGCCAGTCATCCCTACCGATACACTGCAAATCAACGAACCGCAAGAGGTGCGACCAGTCGAAGACCTGATTCAGGAAGCCTTGCAGGCGCGCCCCGAGATCGCTACGGCGCGCATCAACCTGGCCAATGCGGAGATTTCGCGCCGGTCGCTCAAGAATGCTCTGCGCCCGACGCTCGACGTCTATGCGTTTTATGGCGCCACGGGCCTGGGTGGAAATCAAACTGCGCTGCTTCCTCCCTGCAACTTCATGGGCGCGGTTCCGGGCGAAAATTGCCTGGATCCGGGAACGATTCCCAGATCCGGTTACCCGAATGCCTTTCACGATCTGTTTAACAGTTCGGGACCGGACAAAGGCATTGGCCTGAATCTGAATATCGTTATCCGCAACCGCGCCGCGCAATCGGAACAGGTGCGCTCCGAGTTGGAGTACCGGCAGTCGCAGGTTGGCTTGCAGCAGATTGAGAACCAGATCTCCATCGAGGTAAGGCAGGCGCAATTCTCGGTGCAGCAGGGCTACGCGGCCCTGCAAGCGGCCATCGCCGCCCGTGATTACGCTAAGGAGAGCCTGACTGCGGAGCAGAAAAAGTTCAGCTACGGCGCCTCAACCCCGACCCTGGTGCTGCAAGCCTCCAGCAATTTGACTCAGGCGGAATCGAACGTCCTTAACGCAGCCGCCAACTATGAAAAATCCAAGGTGCAACTTGACAAATCCACTGCTGAAACACTCACCAAGCTGGGCATTGATATCGGGGACGCTGAATCGGGCCAGGTCAAGCATTTGCCTGCGGTAAAAGGCGTTGTCCCGGCAAACGTGCAGGAATTGACTTCGCCGATAGCGCCTTACACGCCTCCACCAACCACGCAGCCACCAGCAACAACTCCGCCGCCGCAGAACCGATAGCCAAACTCCCAGTTGAGCATGCTGTTCGCCTGAGCGGCATGCTCATCCGGCCTGTACCGGAACGTGAGCTCGAGCCCGCTTCAGTGCATCCAGAAACTGTTCGTTCTGCTCGGGTGTGCCGACAGTCACGCGGAATGCGTCGGGCGCGCCCCAGCCGCCGGTCATCGGGCGCACGATCACTCCATGTCCCTGCAATTTCTGACAGAGACTATGGGCCTCTTCACCGGCCCGGCAGAAGAGAAAATTCGTCGAAGTTGGTGTTACTTGAATTCCCATCTCAGAGAGGGCCTGCGTCAGCAGCTTTGCGCCGACAGCGTTCATTTCGATGGCGTGGCGGATGTGATCCTTGTCCGCGAGTGCAGCCAATGCCGCTGCCTCGCCGAGCGAAGAGACCATGAACGCCGGCTTCATGCGCCCGAAATAGCCCATCAACTCGGCCGGTCCCATTCCGTAACCGACACGCAGTCCGGCAAGTCCATGTGCCTTAGAAAAAGTGCGCAGCACAACGACCGGACGCTCCTGCCGCACATAAGCGTGTGACTGCGAGTACTCGATACCGCGCCCGGCGGCAAAATAGCTGGCATAATCGCAATACGCCTCATCGAGCACCGTGATGACATGGGAAGGCAAGCGCTCAAGAAATCGGTCCACCGCCTGCGCATCGAGCAGCGTTCCCGTCGGATTGTTGGGGTTCGCGATGTACACCACTCGGGTGTGTACATCCACTGACTCCAAGATGCGCTCGAGGTCGTAGCCGTCGTTTAGCGTTGGCACTTCGATGAGCCGCGCTCCCGTAGCCCGCGTCACAATGGGATACGAGATGAAGGAAAGCTTGCTGGTGACCGCGTTCAACCCGGGTCCGAGCAGGGTTCTTGCCAGGATGTCGAGAAATCCCGTCGAGCCTGCGGTAACGAGGACCTGCTCCAATCGCACCCCGTGCAATTCAGCCAGTCTCGCGGTCAACTCAGTTACCCCGTTGTCGGGATAGTAATTGACTTCGGGAGTTGCTGCGCTAATGGCCTCCATCGCCAGCGCGGATGGGCCAAACGGATTTTCGTTCGAGGCCAGCTTGATGCAATACACACCACTCTCCATTTCCGCCTGCCGCAGCGGTTTTCCAGGCTTGTAAGTCGGCAGCGTGGGAACCCATCCCGGAACCAGCTTGCCAAAATTGGTCATTCAATCTCCCGCTATCACACTGCCGCCGTTAATCTGTCATCACGACCGAGGCCTTTAGGCCGAGCGGAGGGACCGGTGGCTCTTTACTGACGCATTCGCTGCGGCTCGCTTGCTACGCTCTTCAATTGCCCTATTTCCTTCGCTGTTAGACGCCGGAACTTCCCCGGCTCTACATCCAACTGCAGCGGCCCATAGCGCACGCGCTTGATCTTCTCGACGTGATGGCCGATCAGCTCAAACATGCGGCGAATTTGCCGGTTGCGTCCTTCCACCAGTGTCACTTCATACCACGGATTGGCAGCGTCCCGCAGCAGCTTAATGTGCAGCGGCGCTGTCTTCACCGCCGCAGATCGTCTTCTCCAGCGCTCATCGGGCGGCTTTCCAACGGGGGCTTTCAGCGGCGAACGCTCCGCCGGCAGCATCAATCCGCTGCGCAGTTTCTCGACTTGCTCATCCGACGGCTTGCCGCTCACTTTCACCAGATAAGTCTTGGCCACGTGCGAAGAAGCATGCATCAGCTTCTGTGCCAGCTCGCCGTCGTTCGTCAGCAGCAGCAGGCCTTCACTAAGGTAATCGAGCCGTCCGACAGGATACACGCGCACACCGATTCCGCGCACTAGGTCCAAAACCGTCGCGCGACCTTCGGGATCGGTCACAGTGGTGACATAACCTTTAGGCTTGTTGAGCAGCAGATAAACGGATCGCTCAGGACCCTTCAGCAGCTTGCCATTAACTTTGATGTGGTCGTGGTCAGGATCGGCCTTGGTACCAAGCTCGGTCACAGTCTGTCCGTTCACCGAAACCAGGCCACTAGCGATGAGCTGCTCAGCCTTGCGCCGCGAAGCGATGCCAGCGGCGGCGATGATCTTCTGCAGGCGCTCAGCAGGCATGGATCGCTCCGATATCGCTGTTCGCTGTTCGCTCTTTGCTCTGCGCCCGAATGTTGGAAAAGTTTAGAGATGCCCAAGATCGGAGGGTTCGTGTGGGACTAGATAGGTCTTGATGAAAGGAAATTTTGCTTACGACTTCAATTACCCCCTCCCCAAACTTGTGTGCAAGATCTTGAAAACAAACGACGAATTTTTGGCAAGAATATACTTGCGACACCTGGCTGTTTTGGCATGTTGGTGCTACAATCATGCATTTCCCTTGGCTGCTAGGTAGATGGTCGGACAAGAGGCCGATTTCGCTATCCATAACTGGATAAAGCACAGATTTTATCTGCACTTCGGTGGCTTCTCAAGCGGAGAAATGTGTGTTAAGCAACGAGAATGAGCGTTGCCGTCCATTTTCCTGCCGAGGCCGAGGACTCTCTAGGCCTAGAATTATCAGTCGCAATATACCATCAGTCTCAGGAAGTGGTGAGTGTGGTGGAGATTCTACGCGCTTACGTTAGTGTGTACGCTGAGGCAAGCTACTGGCTTGGGTTCAACGTTCAGTCGGTTTATGGCGTGGCTCCCGACGACCCCGCACGGCAAGTCATACTGAAGCACTTAAAGAATCTTCGGGCGGAATGTGTGCGGGTCAAATTGGAAATGACCCAAACTCTGCTCGATGAGGTTATCCCGTTCTTTGAGCAGGACTCAACAAATAACACTCTCTTGCACGATATGCTGGTGCACGTCTGTGCCGATCTCCAGCGAGAATTACACCTCCAGTTTTTTATGCGAATCCGGCCAGATCAACGGCAGCAATTTGAAAATCCGTTTTCTGGCTGGCGGAAGATCATCAAGCGCTTCGGTGCGGTGAGCCGTGATGTCGAAGAGATGAATAAATCTTTCGCTCTTTGCCGCTACACAGCCGCCATATTTCACGCGCTGCAGGTGGCCGAGTTGGGTGCAATCGAGTTGGGCGACTGCATTGGAGTTACGGACCCAAAGAAAGGCTGGGGAGCAACTGAACGCAAATTGCGGGAGTTGGTGAAAGCCGGACACACAGCTTTTCCGTCTGCGCTGCCGGTAACATTCGATTTTGTGGAGCAGATGCACCGCGAAATTGAGAGCCTGACACTGGCATGGCGGCATAAGGTTGACCACGCCGCAAACCGTTTGGTTATCATTCCCAATACCGATTTCACTCCCGACATATCGGAGCACATCATTGGGGCCATGCGAATTTTCATGCTGCGGTTAGTGGAAGGGATGCCGTAGTGACCGATAATCAATTATCCGATGGTCGTGCTTTTGTCCTGGCAAAGAGCACGATGCTGACTGCGGCACTCTGCGGGTTGATTGCTGCTGCCTTCGCGTGGGTAAACGGGCTGCGCTGGTATTGGATTCTTGTTATTGCGGTTGCGGTGTACGTGTTGACCGGTCTCATTCAAGCAGTGGGCCTCGCGCTACTGGCGAGGAGGCGTCAGAGGATTGTGCTAAGGGAACGGCGATTTCAGGAACTTTCCGAGCATGGCAAGGATGTAGTTTTGCGGGAGTTCAAGCGATTGCAGGAGGAAGAGAAGAGGAGCCTTACTTGGAAAATTGCGGGTAGGGCAACGCTCCAGAATGGAGCGTAATGCCAAACCTCACAAAAAATCAAGTCAATTCGTCGCTTAGCCTTCCTGACGACCTATCTCTCGACGAATGCGCGCAAGAATGTCGGAAGCGTCTGGAACAGGTGTCCCTCGGCGTTCGGTTAACTCTCTCCGTGCTTCGTCAATCTGCTTCTGATACTTCTCCTGCAAGTGCGGGTTCTGTGCCAGCAGCAGACGAATCCCAGAGTCGAGTTCTTGAATCAGAAAAGCCGAGTCATATATGAGGTTGTAGAGTGTGCGTAATTGCGCGTCCAACTGAGTATCGTTCATCGGGTGGGGCATCCTTTCTTTTGCAAGCGTGGCGTATCATAAACCCATGAAGCCGACGCCGAAAACAGAAACGTTTCAGCGGTTCACGGACGCTCTGCGCCAGATTGTGAGTGTGCCGAAAGCCGTGGTGGATGCGCGGATAAAGGCGAAGCATCGGCCACGGACTAAGCCCGTGACTTCGGGCCGCGCTTCCGGTGTCAAGGATTAGAAAGGCGTCGCTTCTCCGGTCTTGCCGGTAAGCGCGGCGTAGGTGAGCCGCTTGCCGACGACCTGGGCGAGTGCCTTGCGGAAGCGCTGACCGTCGGTGATGCGGTCATCTTTCTTCTTCCCGCCGCGGTTATTGAAGCGGAAAGCCTGCTCGTCTGCGTAGCGCTGCAGGTGGAACGGCTCGACTGACACGTAAGTCCCTTTCAATGTCCGCTTGAACAGGCTCCAGAAGTTCTCGATTCCCTGAGTGTGCACGATGCCGTTGACGTAGGTTTCCATGTGGTTTACGACATCGTGGACGAAGCGGTAATGCAGGCCGTTGTATCCCTGCCACTCATCGGTGAACACGCGGGAGCCGTACTTGACGTGTTTCAGGATAGCGGTTTGCAGGGTTTCGCGGGTAACGCTGGGAATGACGTTAGCGCGTACCTGGCGAAGATCGCGGTCCAGCATCCCCATGACAATGGTCTTGTTGAGGTGGTCGGGTTCGGTCTGCTGGCTACGGATGCGCTGTAGTTCGATCTTCTTGCTCTTGTGCATATTGGAGAGCTTGCCACCCACAAAGGTTTCGTCCACCTCTACCCCGCCTCCGCCGTTGCTGTGGCCGAGCTTGGGATGGGCGCCAAAGCCCTTTCCGGTGCCCATAGCCTCCCGAATCCGGTGCAACATAAACCAAGCGCTTTTCTGGGTGACCTTTACGTCCTTGGCAATCTCGTAGCTACTGACCCCGTTCTTGCAGTTCACAATCATCCAGACGGCCAGCATCCACTTATCGAGCGGGATTGGTGAATCCTCAAAGATGGTGCCCAGCTTGGCCGAGTACTGCCGGCCGCAGTCTCTACACTTCCAGATCCGGCGAGTCGAGATGTAGGAGTGCTTAGGACTCTCACAGGCAGGGCACTGCGGGCCGTTAGGCCAGCGCACAGCCGCTAGAAACTCGGTTGCTACATCCAGCCCCTTCCCAAAGTACTGGATAGCCTCCTTGAGGCTCTGCGGGCCTGACTTCGCATCAAACTTCGCGCCTAGCTTCGCGCCACCTGTATATGGCTCACTGGTGCTACACTTCTGCTGTTGCCCAGCCTCAAAACAGCCGCTTACTCCACTTCCCTGCATCTTTTTGTTTTTCATAGCGTAAACGACTGTAGCACATCATCACAGGTGTGTCAACTATATTTCTACCGAATTTTTGGCACGAATATACTTGCCGAATCAAGTCGTGTATGGGAGAATCGGGGGATGGGTCGTCGATTCTGCGTTGGTTATCGTTCCTCTCCGGTTTGCCAATGGATAGGCGCAAGAGGCGAATTGTGGCTGTAATGCAGGCTTATGTCGACGACAGCGCATCGAACGAAGTCTTTGTGTTTTCTGCCCTGATTCAGGAAGCAACTAGATGGGGAGCGGTGGCCGACAGGTGGGCCGGAATCTTGGCCGAATCGCCTTCAATCCAGTATTTCAAAATGGATGAGGCAGATGGGACGAACGGCCAATTTTATGGATTCTCTGCGCCAGAGCGAGATGAAAAAGTGAGGCGTCTATGTAAGGTTGTAAACGATGCCGATCTGACCGAGTTATCGTTCACCACCGACAAGAAATCTCTAGAGAGAGCGTGGGGAACTCCGAGGCGCCCTCCATTTAGCGAGCCCTACTTTTTTGCTTTCCAAGCGCTGATATGGGGAGTCGGTTATGAACTTTATTCGCGCGGCCAGCGCGAACCATTTGAGATATTTTTCGATGAGGATTTGATCTTTGGACCGCGCGCAAAAGCGTGGTATCCCATTATTCGGATGTGCGTAGATAAGGAAATACAGGACATTCTTCCGGTAGAACCCTTCTTTAGAGATGATATAGACGTACCTGTGTTACAGGCTGCCGACCTAACCGCTTGGATTGCCCGCAAAGAGGAAACTAAGGAGACTCATCAATTCTTATGGGCGCTCCCTCTTCTTAACAATGTGTGTCGTTCGGCGTATAGCAGGAAAGTAGATGAACGATTTTTCTCGACTTTGGGGAAGGTTCCCAACGATCACCCAGAATATATTGCCAGAAAAGAAGCGATGGTAAGGGCATACAGGGATACGTTTGGGCATGATTGGCCCCCAAAGACTAAGCAGCAATTGAAAAGGTTCCGTGGGCGATGAGAAAAAACAAGGAATTCGACAAATTCGACCGGACTATGAGTATCTTGCTCAAAGCTTCGCATGACGACTTGAAGGCCGCGCTAGACGCGGAAAAAGTGGCAAAGGCAGAAAAGCGGAAGGCTAAACCCTCCGCTTCGGGCCGCGCTTCCCGCGATAAGGATTAGAAAGGCGTCGTGCCATCCTTTCCGGTTACTTCGGCGAAGGTTAGGCGCTTATTGAGGGCTTGGGACATCGCGAGATCGAAGCGATCAAAATCGGAGACCTTATGCTTCTTGTCTCCGCGACTGTTGTAGCGGAACATTTGTTCGTCAAGGTAACGAAATAGATGGAATGGCTCGACGCTGACGTAAGTACCGCGCAGCTTGCGCTTGAACAGGCTCCAGAAGTTCTCAAGGCCATTGGTGTGAACCTGCCCATCAACGTACCGCTCTGCGTGATTCACGAAGTCGTGGACGTAGCGCCAGTGCAGCAAATCATAGGCCGGAGCTTCGTCCGTATAGACTTTGCTTCCATACTTCACATTGTTCAGCACTTCGGTCTGCAGAGTCTCACGCTTCATATCGGGCACAACTTTTGTGCGAATCTCGCGATTCTGACGGTCGAGGATTCCCATAACTACGGCTTTGCCGTGATGTCCACCAGCCTGCTCGTAACGCAGACGGCGCTCTTTGTGCATATTGATGGCTTTCCCACCAATCCAGGTTTCGTCAACTTCCACTTCACTGCCCTCACCGCCGATTTTGCTGTGAGTGGAGAATCCCTGTTTGCGCTGTACCATCAACCGGATGCGATGGAGCATGAACCATGCGGACTTTTGAGTCACGCCGATGGCCTTGGCGATCTCGTAGCTGCTGACGCCGTTCTTGCAGTTGCAGACCATCCAAACGACCAGCAACCATTTCTCAAGAGGGATGGGCGAGTCCTCAAAAATGGTTCCGACCTTGGCCGAGAACTGGCGATTCTTGTGGGCGCTCTTACACTGCCACTTCCGCTGATTGGCAAGGAAGGAAACGTCGTCCCGTCCGCAAGTTGGACAGGTTACGACGCCATCCGGCCAACGCTTAACAGCCATATATTGCAAGCAGTTATCGAAGTTCGAGAAGTACAGGACGGCTTCTTGCAGAGTCTTTGGGGCTTTCATGTATAGGATTGTAAGTCTATGAGAGTTGATTTGTCAAGTAAATTCTTGCCGAATTTTTTTGCTTGTCCGCAAAATATTGCAGACAAAAGGGTTATAGGCAAAATCGTGCAAAATAAGGACTTAGACTCCGAACCCTCCTCAATCCTAGTTGCCATTCGTAAACTCCACCAGAAGCTGCAATCGTTGCCGCGCGTGGCAGGAATCGATGGCATAAGCGGCAAGCGGCACCGCGTCGCCGATGCGCTCGGCGTGGCCGGCGGCGACCAGTGCAGCTGCGGCATTGAGCAGCACGACGTCGCGGCGGCAGGAGCGCTCGCCATTCAGAATTGCACGAATGATGGCCGCATTCTGTTCCGCATCACCTCCAGCGATCTCGCTCAGGGGCGCGCGTTGCAGGCCGAATTCTTCCGGCGTGACTTCATACACGCGCACCGCGCCGTTGCGCACCTCGGCAACTTTGCTGGGACCGGAGATGGTGATTTCATCCAGTCCGTCGCGGCCGTGGACGACCAGCGCGCGCCGCAAGCCAAGCTCGCTCAGCGCTTCCGCCAGCTTCTCTACCAACTCGACGGAATAGACTCCAACCACCTGGGCCGACGCGTGCGCAGGATTCGTCAGCGGCCCGAGCAGGTTGAATACGGTGCGCAGATGCAACTGGCGGCGCGCCGGCTGCACATACTTCATGGCGGTGTGCATGGCGGGCGCGAAGAGAAAAGCAATGCCGGTTTCGCGCAGGCAAGCGGCGAGGCGCCCAGACGGCAGATTGATGTTGACGCCGAGCGCATGCATCACGTCCGCCGAGCCGCACTGCGAACTGATGCTGCGATTGCCATGCTTCGCGACTCTGACGCCCGCACCGGCGATGACCAGAGCGACCGCCGTCGAGATGTTGAAGGTGCCGCTGGTATCGCCGCCGGTGCCGCAGGTATCCACCAGAGCGTCGCGTCCGGTGCCGCTGATGTCGAGCGCCTCGCCGTTCTCGGTTAACAAAGGCACGGCCGCAGCGCGGATGGCCTGCGCGAAGCCGACAATCTCCTCGACCGTCTCGCCCTTCATGTGCAGCGCCACCAGCAGCGCGGCAATCTGCGCATCCGTTGCCTCCCCACGCAGCACTTCCGACATGACGTCGCGAGCCTCATCGCGACTCAGCGAAAAGCGGTGGTTGGCGACTTTGTTCAGGGCATCGAGAAGCATGGAGCAGTTGTCAGTGGCCAGTTGTCAGTTGTCACGCTGCGGAATCTACTGTGGATTTGGTGTCGCTGTCTTTTTAGTCGCGCTGCTTCCCGTGCTCTTGTGCGATGTCGCTGGGTGTCGCGGATCGATGATCTTAATGTGCGTGATGGTGGGTGGGCTCTTGGGCCGGTCTTGAGAATCGGTCGCGAGCCGTGCGATCCGCTTTACTACATCGAGGTCCTGGCACTGGCCGAAGATAGTGTGCTTGCCATTCAGATGAGGCGTCGGTACTTCGGTGATGAAAAACTGCGAGCCGTTGGTGTTCGGCCCCGAATTTGCCATGGCCAAACGGCCGGGCTGGTCGAAGGTCAGGGCAGGGCTGAATTCGTCCTTGAAGTCATAGCCGGGACCACCGGTTCCATTGCCGGCGGGATCGCCGCACTGGATCATGAAACTAGGGATCACGCGGTGGCAGATGGTGCCGTCGTAGAGCGGAATATGCATCATCTGGCCAGTTTTCGGATTTTTCCATGGCTTGGTGCCGTTGGCGAGTCCGATGAAGTTCGCGACCGTGAGCGGAGCCTGGTCGGGAAACAGCGTGCAGCTAATGTTGCCGTCAGTGGTTTCGATGATTGCGGTGGGATTCTTAGACTCTCCCGCCGCGCCTTGCGCGCCCGGGGACGAGTTGCTCGGCGTTTGCGCAGCCACGAAGGCAGTCAGGCTGAGGCAGAGAATTGCTCTTAGCAAATTGCGCATAAGGTCTCCAGATTTCAGGATGAATGAGTCTTCCGACTTCTGCGGTTACTATAAACTGCCAGCACGCGTCTTTGAAACAATTGCTACGGTCGTTTCTGTTGTGAGCTGGGCCCAGTTCCGTTGCGTGCTTCGCGATTGGCCTCCGATTGCATCGGCTGCGCCAACTTTTCGACTTCTCCGAAGACACGCATCAAGTTGCCGCCGAGGATCTTGTTAAGGTCGGCGGCGGTATAGCCACGCCCATACAGCGCCTGGGTGATCTTCGGCAGGTCGGCGGCGGAATCCAATCCTTGCGGCGAGCAGTCAATGCCATCGAAATCTGAGCCAAGCCCGACGTGATCAACGCCAGCGACCTTCACCATGTGGTCAATATGGTCAATCAAGTCGCTCAACGGCGGACGGGGCAGCTTCGGCAGAAGCGCCGCCTGGGCCGCGTCCATTTGCTTCCTCCCCTCAGGGGTTTGGGGCTTGTAGAACAGTGCTTGCACCTTTTCGTAATCGGGGTCGTGCTGCTCCTCGAGCTGCTTCCTCCTGTCCACATACTTCTGTGAGATGAAGCCGCAGTAGAAATTGACCTGCGCCACGCCGCCGTTGTGGTCGAGCGCGACCAGCATCTCGTCGGTCATGTTGCGCGGCACGTTAGTTAGCGCGCGCGATGACGAATGCGATGCGATGACCGGTGCGCGGCTGGTGGCTAGCGCCTGGTAAAAGGTCGAATCGGCAACGTGGGAGATATCCACCATCATGCCCAGTCGGTTCATTTCGCGCACCACCTGGCGCCCGAAATCGGTGAGGCCGTCGTGGTGCTGCACCTTCTTGTCGTCGAGGTCGCCGCTGGAGTCGCCCAGCTCGTTGGTGTTCGACCACGTCAGCGTCATGTAGCGCACACCGAGGCGGTAGTAGTCGCGCAGCACGCGCATGTCGCTCTGGATGGCGTGTCCGCCCTCGACCCCCAACAATGCCGCCAGCTTGTGTTGGCTGTGCGCGGCGAGGATGTCCTGCGTGCTGAAGGCCATCATCATCTTGTCGGGATGCAGGCGCGCCTGTTCGTACACCGAATCAATCATGTCGAGCGCGCGCTGGATTTCGCGCCCCTTGTACGTCTTAGGCTCAACCCAGATGGAGAAGAACTCCGCGCCCAGGTTGCCAGCCTTGATCTTGTTGAAGTCGAGATAGCCGGTGCCGGCGTCTTGCGAGAGATCGAAATTCTCGTCCACGAGTCGGCCGGGTGTGTCGGCGTGCGTGTCGATGATAAGGGTTGATTCGTGGATGGTGCGCCATTCTTGAGGAGCGGGAGTCTTGGCCGCTGGGGTTGACGTCTGCGAAAACAGGCCTGCCGTGCAAAGAAATAAGAACAAAAGCGGCCGAGGAAAGCTATGCATTGGGGTGACAGACGGCTCCGAGCAGAATCCGGTTGCGCTTGGATTGTAAACGAGGAGCGAAATTCAAACGTCAGGGAGCTAGCGAAATCGGCTAATATGTGACTTCCATAGGAGTCCTGCGCCAGGAGACCATTTGTGCCACCGCCCCCGCCAACGGCTTTCTTCAGTTACAGCCGTGCCGATTCCGAGTTCGCCCTGCGGCTGGCCGAAGACCTGAAGGCAGCGGGAGCGAACGTCTGGCTGGACCAGTTGGACATCGCTCCCGGTCAGCGCTGGGCACGCGCTCTCCAGGACGCTCTGAACAACTCTCCTCGTGTGCTGGTCATTCTGTCTCCCTCAGCTGTCAACTCCACCCACGTCGAGGACGAAGTCAACTTCGCTCTCGACGAACACAGGATCGTCATCCCGGTCTTCTACCAAGATTGCAAAGTACCTTTCCAACTGCGGCCCTTTCAGTATGTTGATTTCCGGAACGATTATGCCCGCGGCCTCAAGGTCCTGCTCAAAACCCTAGGCGTGGAACAGCAAGTAGCGCGGGAGGTCGCTGCGGACCACAGTACTTCGATAGAGACCCTGTTCGCAGCCTGTGAAGGAGACGTGCGCAAGCGCACTGCAGGTCACGCGCCAACGGAGGAGGGGCGCCAGCAAGTTGCACAGCAGCCGAGCAAGGCAAATTTCCTTGATATTGATGCCGTCCACAAGTTGATTTCGTCCTCTGGACTTTTGGCTTCTGATGAAGTCGTGGTTCACCAACTACTGATACTTAAGACGACGCGGCAAAGAACATGGATTGTCGTTACTACTCAGAGCGTATTTTGCGTGTTAGATGATGAAAAGACTCGATCCAAAGGAACGGAAATCCAATGGCGACAGTCCATCAGTGACTCCCTGCGGCACATCAAGACTCGTCCTTCCAAGTCAAAGCCGGCAACGAGGGGATTGCTGGACATCGGACTAAGGCACTCGTGGCTATATTCTAAGAATCTGCATCCCAACTCTAAGCAGTTGGAAGAAATCCTAAGAACCACCCTGTTCAAACAAGCCGAACTGGGAAGGCTGGAAAAAGAGCGCAGGCAGGCTACTGCTAAGAAGGCTCGGTTGGATCAACTGGATACCTACATTGTTCCTCATCCCGGAGAGAAGAATGAGCCAAAGTGCTAGGCATGGCTTCCAATAGGAGGACTCTATGACCCGAATTTCAGTGGTGAGTGGAGGACAAACAGGGGTCGATCGAGCAGCGCTGGATGTCGCCATTGCTAAAGGGCTTCCATACTCGGGCTGGTGTCCACGTGGCGGATGTGCCGAGGATTTTCGGGAAGCACCGGGACTCCTGACAAAGTACCCCAACCTTCGTCAGACGCCTGCCGTTGCAGCTGAACAAAGAACCGCCTGGAATGTCCGGGATAGCAATGCAACGTTGATAATTGGTGATCTCGGATTGTCGAAGGGGACATTATTTACAAAGCTCTGCGCCGACTTGATATTTTTGCGTCCGTGTCACGTCGTAGAATTACACGGAGATAACCCCCTCTATTCGGCGTCTCAGTGGCTTACGAGCCTTACTGAAGCCCTTCGTGTCGAGCAGTTTTGTCTCAATTTCGCGGGGCCAAGAGAAGGTGAATCGAAGGGAATATATAAATCTGCCTTCACTTTTGTAAGCAAGCTATTGGATCCGTTCTGCACGAAGTAATGGGTCACTGACCGGGTTATCCCCTACGTCCGGAAGAAATCCTTGAAGGCCTGCCACATGACCTGGCCGCCGACATCGGCAATTGACTTGGTCAAGGGAATGTCTTTGGGGCAGACCTCGACGCAGTTCTGGGCGTAACCGCATTCCTGGATGCCCCCGTCGCCCATCAGCGCCTGCAGTCGCTGGACCTTCAGTGCCTGGCCCGTGGGGTGGGTGTTGAAGAGGCGGACTTGCGAGATGGTTGCTGCGCCGACGAAGCCGGTCTTGTCGTTGAACTGCGGGCAGGCTTCCATGCAGCAGCAACAGGAGATGCAACGCGACAGCGGATAAGCCTCCTCTTGCATCTCTGCAGATTGTCGTGGGCCGGAGCCCAAGTCGTAGGTGCCGTCCACCGGGACCCACGCCTTGACGGCTTTCAGGTTCTCGAAGAGCACGCTGCGATCCACCGACAGGTCACGAATGATGGGGAACTTGGAGAATGGCTCCAGCGTGATGGGCTGTTTTAGCTGGTCAATTAATGCCGAGCAGGCCATCTTCGCTTGCCCGTTGATGAGCATAGCGCAGGAACCGCACACCTCTTCCAGGCAGTTGGAATCGTAGGTGACCGGCGTGGTCGGCTTGCCGTCGCGGGTCACCGGTTTGGCGGCAATATCCATCAGCGCGGAGGTGACGTTCATGCCCGGCCGATACTGCAGCTCGAACTCTTCCCAGTAGGGTTTCGACTCGGGAGACTGCTGGCGTTTGATCTTAAGGATTAAGGTTTTAGAATTCGACATTTTCGATTTTTCTTATCGGCTTCGGGGCCAAAGCCCCAAAGAAATTAGCCACCTGGACGCCGGCCTAAAGGCCGGCTCTTCCACCGGTTGCTGACAACTAGTCACTATCCACTAACCACCGCCTTTACGTGGCTGCGTCGTACCGCCGCGGACGCGGCTTGATGAGCGATGTATCTACCTGCTCAAACTCGAAGCGCGGCTCGTCGGCATCGGCGGCAAAGTACGCTTTCGTTGTCTTCAACCAGTTGGCGTCATCGCGCTCCGGGAAATCCGGCTTGTAATGCGCGCCGCGCGACTCATCGCGCATACATGCGCCCTGGGCAATCACGCGCGCCAGTTGCAGCATGTTATAGAGCTGCCGCGCGAAGACAAAAGACGTGTTCGCCCACATGGAGCGGTCGCTCAGGTTGACGTGGCCGTAGCGCTCCAGCAGCTCCACCAGCTTGGCGTCGGTCTCCTGCAAGTTCTTGTTGTAGCGGATGACCGTGCAGTTCTTGGTCATGGTGTCGCCGAGCTCGCGCCACAGCAGGAACGGGTTCTCCGTGCCGTCGTTGTTTATCAGCCGTGAATTGATTTCTTCCTGACGCTTGCGCTCGGATTCGAAGACATGCTGCGCCGGGTGATGTCCGCTCTTAATCACGTTTTGCGCGTAACGGACTGCATGCGGCCCGGCAATGAATCCGCCGTAGATGCAGGACAGCAGCGAATTCGCACCCAGGCGGTTGGCGCCGTGGATGGAGTAGTCGCACTCGCCGCAGGCGTACAGGCCCTCGATGTTGGTGCGCTGGTCGAAGTCCACCCACAGGCCGCCCATGGTGTAGTGCATGCCGGGGAAGATCTTCATGGGCACGTCGCGCGGATCGTCGCCTACAAACTTCTCGTAGATTTCGAGAATGCCTTCCAGCTTGCGATCGAGCGTCGCGCGGTCAATGTGCGTCAGGTCGAGATAGACCATGGGCTGGCCATCAATGCCGAGGTGATGCTCGTAAACCACCTTGTGGATGGCGCGGGTGGCGACATCGCGTGGCACCAGGTTGCCGTATTTGGGATACCACTCTTCCAGGAAGTACCAGCGCTCGCTCTCCGGAATGCTCTTGGGGCCGCGCTTGTCGCCCTGCTGGCGAGGAACCCAAACCCGTCCGCCTTCGCCGCGGGCCGACTCCGACATGAGGCGCAACTTGTCTTCGCCGGGAATCGATGTCGGGTGCACCTGAATGAATTCTCCGTTGGCGTAATACGCGCCCTGTTGATACAGCGCCGATTGCGCGGAACCGGTGCAGACCACCGAGTTGGTCGACTTGCCGAAGATGGCGCCGATGCCGCCTGTCGCCATAATCACGGCCTCAGCGGGGAAGGTGTGCACCGCCATGCTGTGCAAATCCAAAGCGCAGATCCCCCGGCAAACGCGTTGGTCATCAATGACGCCGGAGAGAAACTCCCACGCCTCGTATTTCGCGACCTTGCCTTCGGCTTCGTAGCGGCGCACCTGCTCGTCGAGCGCGTATAGCAATTGCTGGCCGGTGGTGGCACCCGCGAAGGCAGTGCGGTTGTAGAGCGTTCCACCGAAGCGCCTGAAGTCAAGTAACCCTTCGGGGGTGCGGTTGAAGGGAACGCCCATGCGGTCGAGCAGGTCAATGATGCCCGGCCCCATGTCACACATGACCTTCACCGGTGGCTGGTTGGCGAGGAAGTCGCCGCCATAGATGGTGTCGTCGAAATGCTGCCAGGTGGAGTCGCCTTCGCCCTTCAGGTTCTTCGCGGCATTGATGCCGCCCTGGGCGCAGACTGAGTGAGAGCGCTTGACCGGAACGATGGAGAAGAGGTCAACGTGACCGCCCATCTCGGCGATTTTGATGGCGGCCGAAAGTCCTGCCAGCCCGCCGCCCACAACGATGATCTTAGGATGTGCCATAGAGGTCTTAGTTAATCTCTGCTGCTAGTCGTGCTCGACGTAAGGAACCTGGTCGGCTGGCGTTCTCAAGAAACCGGTCACCGACCACAGGCCAATGCCCACCAGCACCACGGCCAAACCAAAGCAAACAAAACCGAACTTGCGGCGCGCCTGGGCGCCGACCGTTATCCCCCACTTCGCCGCAAACAACCACACGCCATAAGCGAAGTGCCACGACGCGGCGACAATCCCAACGACGTAGAACGCAACCACCCACGGGTGCTGAAAGTCGAACCAGACTTTGGAGAAGGCGTACTGGTACCCACCGCCCATCAGGTGCACGCCGGTGAACCGCATGTCGATGACGTGATACAGGATGTAGATGAAAGCGATGATGCCGGTCCAGCGCTGCGAGGTATAGAGCCAATTGCCTGCCCAGGGATAATCGCTGACGTTGGAGTCGCCGCGATACCAGATGTATATCCCGTAAAGCGCGTGATACAGAATGGGGATAAAGATGAACACCCACTCCATCACGTGCACGAACGGCAGGCTGGTCAGGAACTTCACCGTGCCGTTGTAGGCTTCAACGCCATTGGCGGCCTCCGAGTTGGAGATGAAATGCTCAATCAGGAACGCGCCGATGGGGACGATCCCTGACAGGGAATGCAACCTGCGCAAAACAAAGGAATACCCCTGACCAGCGCGCAGCGGAGCTACTCCTTTTGCGATTCGAGCCGAACTCGCATCAATAGGACTGGCCGTAGAAGCCACGAAGAAAACTCCTTATGACGGCGGAATGTAAGCAAACTCTTTATTATCAGTTTCGCCAGGAACGCGAGTCAACAAAACCGCTGTGCTGCTTTACCTGGCGGAACTCTGAGAGAGGGGCGCGGTCTCAGCTTAAGCGAAGTTCAGAATAGCTGGTGGATGCGGGAAATGTTTGTGATTTACGTCACAGTGGTTTAGTAATTGTGAACCCGGCTAACGTTGTCCCCACTTCAGCTTGGTGCGGAGCACATCGAAGAACGTTTTCTTCATGCGCAGGAGCTTCACAGTATGCCTAGCCCGATGGCAGGACAGGCGGTCACCCTGCTTCACCGGCATGCCAACCTGTCCATCAATGCTGAGGAATGCCTCTTCGTTACTGGTTCCCACGCGCAGTTCGATGGTGGCTTTATCAGTGACGACCAGAGGCCGGTGGGTAAGTGAATGGGGGCAGACGGGCGTCACTACGAACGAGGTTACCGACGGCATGAGCACCGGGCCGCCTGCGGCGAGAGAGTAGGCGGTCGATCCAGTTGGCGTGGCCACGATAACGCCGTCC
Organism: uncultured Acidobacteriaceae bacterium; assembly: GCA_963823635.1. Lineage (GTDB taxonomy): Bacteria > Acidobacteriota > Terriglobia > Terriglobales > Acidobacteriaceae > Bog-257. The sequence continues at coordinate 207,002 of CAWGMV010000021.1, forward strand.
GCCTTGCAGTTGAAGACAAAAACGCCATCGATGACGAGATCAAAATCCAAAAGCCGGGCGATGGCGCTCTTGCTCACAACGGCGTCGTTCAGCGCGAAGTGGTGCGCCAGGCACTCGCCGTCTCGTAGCAGCCTGCAATCGATCACGGCACGTTCTTCGCTGGGACAGGCGCAGTTGTCAGCCGCCTCCAGTGTGGAGTACATCTCGCTCAGCGGAACTTCTGTGAGAAATCCCAGCGAGCCAAGATTGACCGCCAGGATGGGAACGCCCTCGTGTCCTACGGCGCGTGCCGCGGAGAGCAGGGTGCCATCCCCACCAAGCACCAGCGCAAAATCGGGATGCTTCGCTCCGATCTCCTCACGCGATAGGACCTCACCCCCATTGGTATACTGCGCTGTCTCCTGGTCGAGATAAAGCCGGTATCCGCGCTGGCGAAACCACGCGAGTAGGTCCGGCATAATGCCCGCCAGTTCGGGCTTCGACGGCTTCGAGATGATGGCGACTGACTTCATGGTTCGATGAGCGGTGATGTCAGTGTAACGCCGCACGACGCAAAGCGAGCATGCAACAGAAACTCCCGGTTGCCCTGCGCTCCGAGAATTGGAGAATCAATGGCCTCGGTCGCCATACCTCCGAGCTTTGTAACAGCTTCTTTCACACGCAAGACAGCCATTTGCTGCGCTTCCGGGTCGCGCACGATGCCTCCTTTGCCAACCTGATTGCGGCCCACTTCAAACTGGGGCTTTACCAACACAACCACATCGAAGCCATCGGGCGGCGAACTAGATAGCACACATCGCAGTACCGCCGGGAGAACGAGCGTGGCAGAGATAAATGAAACATCCATGGCAACCAAGCCGATCGGCACAGACTGCGATGGGTCCGGCCAGATCTGCTTGGGCGTGAGATAGCGGGCGTTGGTCTTTTCCAGCAACCGCACCCGGGAATCGTTACGCAACGTTGCATCCATTTGCCCGTAGCCAGTGTCGATCGCGATAACCTTGGCCGCGCCGTTTTGCAAAAGACAGTCGGTGAAGCCGCCGGTGGACGCGCCGACGTCCATGCAGGTCTTGCCATGCACGTCGATGTGCCAATACTCCAGCGCGCGCGCCACCTTCAGGCCACCGCGACTTACAAATGGCAGGTCGTCACTCAGCATGCGGATCACCGCGCCGCTCTCGACATTAGCACCCGCCTTTTCGACCTTCTGTTCATTCACCAGCACCCGTCCGGCGAGAATGAGCGCCTGCGCGCGCTCCCTTGTCGCCACCAGCCCGCGTTCCACCAGCAGTTTGTCGAGCCGCGATCTCACGCCGCCAGACTAGCATGGCCTCACCAGGAAGTTCGACGTGCGATGAATAGCGATTCAGTTGTCATTTCGCACCTTGCGCAGGGCAGAGTGCCAGACGTTTCGAATTGCGAGGAACTTAGCGATTTGCGAATCGCCCTTTTCCACAAACTTATGCACTTTTGTGTTGAAAACGTTGTCGGCAGTTCGTCGGAGCCGTAGCCGGAAATTTCTTCTGCGATAGAATGACGAATCTCCAAAAGGCTGAAAAGGAGAAAGCCCTGCTCGTACGCAAACTTAAGAAAGGTACGGACGCACCAGCGAGACCGGTGCTCACGAAACCGGAAAATAGCGACGCCGCAGCATCGAATCAGGAACTGTTGCGCCGGTTATACGCTTCCATGCTGAAGGCCCGCATGCTGAGCCAGGGAGCACACCGCTCGCTGGGCGGCATCGATTCCGCCGCGGATTGCGACCTCACCCATGCGCAGGAAGCCCTCGTTGCCGGTGCCACTCTGGAGCTGCGCTCGGAAGACACGCTGGTCGCGTCGCCGAGGAAGCTTGCGGCACAGATCGCAAAGGGAACTCGTCTCTCAGCGGTTGCCTGCAAAAACGGAGACCAAGTTGGCTTTGCGACGGCAAGTAGTTCGGATTCTCTTGATCCGTTTAACTTCGCAACCGGTATTGCCCTTGCCTACTGGCTGGAAAATAAGCGCAATGCGGTGGTCGCATTGTCTGCTGAGGGTAGTTCTTCCCCCGAACGCTGGCACGAGGCGATGAAGTTCGCGGGAATTCACAAACTGCCGGTCATCTATGTGCTCAGATGCTGCTCCGCCTTTGAGAGCCAGGCTGCAACGGGAATGCCTGTCCTCGAAGATCTCAGCTTCTGGGCTTCCGACTGCGGCGTCCCAGGCATCATCGTAGATGGTAATGACGCCGTGGCAGTCTGGCGCGTCACCCAGGAATCAATCCATCGCGCCCGCACCGGAGCCGGTCCCACACTGATTGAATGTGAGACGCGGTTCACGCAGTACGAGGATCCGCTGGCGCACATGGAACACTACATGAGGAAGCGCAGCGTATGGGCCGACCAATGGAAGCAAGAGGTGGCAGAGCGGATTGCGGCCCAGATTTAGGCCGTGCCCAGTCCCAGCCTGTCGTAATGCGCGAAAACTACAGCTTCTCGTAAAAATCGCAGGCTGAGCACGAGATGTACATACCGCCGGGAATGTCGCGCTCACGATCCTTAACGCGCTTCACAACGCGGGTGGCCTTGCCGCACTTGGGGCAATCGGTGCTCTTGGTGGTGTCCATGACCTTCTTGCGGTCGGCCGTTTTTGCAATTTTCGCCATTCAAACTCTCCTGAACGGTAAGGGCTTGTGCCGCAACCGTCTCCGGCCTTCAATGCTCGGCAATTTTCGGGAGCAAGCCTTGATGGAGGCAGTCAGCCGCGCTTAAGGCCGCCTACGGCCGCTCAGCGCCAAACTCTACTCGCCGGGTAACAACCATTCTATCGCAGGCTGTGCAGCGATGTCGTGCGCACTACAGCAATGTTCCACCTTCCGGATGACCGTCATCCCAGTTGAACGGAGAGGTGATGCATGGGGTTTCAGGACATTTTATGCCTGGTCACCTTCGGCCTCCTGCGCCCGCCGTAAGTTGGCTCCAGTGTCAAAGTTTCAATTAGCGCGGCTGTCACTATGCCACCTTGGACTCAAGGCTCACGGTGCTGGCAATGCTGCTGAGCGTGCCATCCACCTCTTTTTTCTCGTTGAGCGTCTCTTGTAGGAGACAAGCCATCTCCTGCCGCTCCAGCAGTTCGGCATAAGTTCGCATCAGCTCGGCATAAGTACGCACCGCGCCGTAAACGGCGATCTGGTAGTGCTCGACACGCTGGGCCGCGTTGATGATTCCGGCATCAATCGTGCCGGGATCTCCATTCGCCGAGGCGATCTCCTTGCCTTCTTTCAGCAGGCCTTTCATTCCCTGGCAGGATTGGCCGGTTGGTTCCTCATTCAGCACCTCAAAGATGCGATCCAGACGTGCAATCTGCTGTTTGGTTACATTTCGGTGTTCCTCTAAGAGATTTTTCAGCTCTGGATGGTGCGCAGCTTCGATCAGTTTGGGCAGCACTTCAGTGATCTGGTTTTCCCCATCGTAAAGATCGCGCAACTCCTTCAAGAAAAGCTGTTGCAGGTTTTCGAGCTTCCCCGAAAATAATGCCATACTCCCTCCCAGAGCTTGGACTTTGCCGTTGCAATCATCAAGTCTCGGGCGACTGGTTCCGCAGGTTGTTCATCAGCTGCGTGAACATTATCGCGAACGGCCCCGATGTTGTCAGCGTACCCGTTTTGATCAGTGACATGGTGTTCCACGAATATCGAAGTTTGGCGCCACAGTCGAAGCACACCTGGTACGTTTGGTGGTCGACGGTGAGTACGCGACTCGAGTGGCTGTGATGGCAACCGAATATCCAGTCGAAGATGGTTTCGAAGAATGCCCTCATGGAGTTCGCCATTTCATTTGTTGCCCCGCACCTCGTAACGCCATTTCAATACGTCGCGGTCCTGAGCGACCGAGGGTGAATCAGAAACAACGTGCAAGGAGCGTGCCGAATTCTCTGGAGACAGAAAAGACTTGGCAGGTCTCCGCTGAGTTGGGAAACTCTTGCCGGCTGTGAGAAAAAGCTGCCACCGTCGAATCCCTGCCCACATCAGCATCCCTTCTGATTGCATAATTGTCGGAATCGCTACTACTGAGGGACAGTGGCGATGAGCGTTGACGACTTCGAACTTCCCGGGTTAATGGCTGGGCGTCTCTGCGGCCTTATTTCCCCGGGAACATCGGGTAGTGGCTGGCTGCCCCCATGAAAAATAGCATAGGGAATGACAGCACGAAGTTTAGCCGGGCGGCGATCATGGTCAGCCTCATCACCTTGGGCGCTTCCGGCGGCATGGCGATTCCTCGACTGGCGTTGGCCTCCGTCCAGCGGATCATCTTCTTCTGCATACGCCAGACGATTCCCCAGACATTGAGCAGCATGAACCAGCCGAGACCTCCGCCGATGCCGATGGCTAGTGCCCGACTGCTCTCCCACCCAGTTTGATTAAGGGCCAGAAAAATGTAACCCGCGGCAGTGACTGCGATTGCCACAATTACACCGAACACGGGACCTTTGCGAAGAGCTTCCGCCGGAGACATCAGCAGGCCCATCTCAACGGCAAACGCCAGCGTCCAAAGCACAAAAAAGCTGCCAAACATCTTGCCTGGGGAGACTGCTTCGCCAGCCGCGCTCGCCGCCCGTGCATCCGTGGCCACGATGTGCATCCAATAGGCGATTCCGACCAAGACCGTGACGACTGCGCTCCAGCGGAACCACCACAGTGCTCGCGGCATGAGCTTCGGGATGACCATTCTGCGAGACTTGGCATCCAACTCTTGCAGGAAGGGCATGTTGACCAACGTGAAGAAGTAAAGCAGTCCCACCCAGGTGATGCCCGCTATCAGATGTATCCAGCGAAGCAGCATGACGACGGCGACTTCTCCACCCGGAAAATCGATTTGCGGAACGCCCCAGAACCCCATAAGTGGAACAAACATTTCGCCTCCAAAGTGTGGCATCCAATGATCCTTGCGTTGGGAAGCTACCCTCCGGAAGGGTCGGGCGAATTTTACATCACAGCCCGATGTGCTTGTTTTAGTTGAAATTGCCTTACAACCGCCTTATTGTTAGGGAGCTAATACTTTGGTTCCGCTTCCGGGTTGGCGCCGTAGTTACCGGTTGCGGTCGGCAGCGTTGCCAGATCCTTGCCTCGTCCAGCGAGATCGTGGAGCTGGAACATTTTTGCACGCCTGCCGCGGAGGGCCCATGGAACTCAAGTCAGCACAGAACATCCAGGATTCCTTTCTCAACACAGCCCGCAAGGACAAGTCTGTCATCACCATTTATCTGCTCAGCGGGGTGAAGCTGGCGGGGAGGATCCGCTCCTTCGACAAATACTCGGTCGTATTGGAAACCAACAACCAGGAGCAGTTGATTTTCAAACACGCGATCTCCACCGTGGTGATGGGCCGGTCCCACTCTGAACGACACTTCGAGCACCGTGCACCTGCTGAGTCGGCACCTCCGACGGGCAGCGAACGCTCCAATGTGGTCACAGAGGATTAGTTTATCGCGCGCACCATCGGCATGAACTCTCGCGATAACGGACCTTCTCTGACGGGAAACCGCAACCGACCGGAGCGCGTGTTTCTCGTGGGAGTGGAACTTGTTGTCCAGAGGGCAAAGACGGGAATTCCCAGCACTCAGGCAGACACGCCTGCCGCGACTAGCCTCAGGCAAGAGCCGTTAGGCAAGATTCCTCCGGGCGCGCGAGCAGCGCGCGATGCGGCTTCCGCCCTTCGCCATACCCACTTTGAACAAAATCGGGAATTTTCGCCGGAGGAGTCCATGGCCGAGCTGCGCGAACTGGCCCGCAGCGCCGGCGGCAGCGTTGTTGCTGAGTTCCTTCAGCGGCGCTTAAAACCCAATCCGGCCACGCTCATCGGCAGTGGAAAGCTGGAGGAACTGAAGGGCGCGGTGGCGTCAAGCTCTGCCGATCTCGTCATATTCGACCACGAGCTGACGCCCTCGCAGCAGCGCAACCTGGAGCGCGAGCTTGATGTGCGGGTCGTTGACCGGACACAGCTCATCCTCGACATATTTGCCCGCCATGCCCGCACCCGTGAGGGCCAGCTTCAGGTCGAACTGGCACAACTGCAATACCTGCTGCCGCGGCTCACCGGGCGGGGTATTGAGATGTCGCAGCTTGGTGGCGGCATCGGAACGCGCGGCCCCGGCGAGACGCAACTTGAGACCGATCGCCGCAAGATTTTCCGGCGCATCCGGCACGTGAAGGAGCAACTGGAAAACGTCCGCCGTATTCGCGGACAGCAACGGCAGCGGCGCGAATCCGTGCCCGTTGCGACTATCGCGCTGGTCGGCTACACCAACGCCGGCAAGTCCACGCTGTTCAATGCGTTGACGAAGGCTGGGGTTCTGGAGAGCCCGCAGATGTTCGCCACCCTCGATCCCACGCTGCGCAGTGTGACCCTGCCGTCACGGCGCCAGGTGCTGCTTTCGGACACCGTGGGTTTCATCCGCAACCTTCCGCACACCCTGGTTTCCGCCTTCCGCGCTACGCTGGAAGAAGTGCAACGGGCGTCGCTGTTGCTTCAGGTGGCCGATGTTACAAGTCCCACGGCGGGCGAGCAGCAGGCGCAAGTAGAGGAGGTGCTGCGCGAGCTGGAATCTCAGGATAAGCCGCGGCTCTATGTCATGAACAAGATAGATTTGCTGCCGCATGAGAAACGCGAAACTCTGCTCGACATCGGCAACGTGGTTCACGTTTCGGCGGCGAAGGGAATCGGCCTTGACAGGCTGCTGGAACACATAGACGCGCAGATCGCCGAAGATCCGGTGCGGCGCGTTCATCTTCGGGTGCCGCAATCGGAGGGCAAGGCTCTGGCCGCCCTCGATGCCAGGGCAATAGTTTACGCACGCGAATATCGCAACGGCTACGTCGATCTTGACTTGCAGGCGCCGGAGTCGCTGCTGCGGCGGATGAAGAGCTACGTCATGGGGTGATTCTTGCCGTTCTTTAAATCTATACGATGCGGGTGACCGTCTCAGCCTGCTCGTGGGCGTGGTAGCTGGACCGCACCAGCGGACCGGACTCCACGTGGCGGAACCCCATCTTCAGCGATTCTTCCTTGAGAAAGCGGAATTCGTCGGGCGGATAGAGCCGCGCCACCGGCAGGTGATCCTTCGATGGCCGTAGATACTGGCCGATGGTGAGGATGTCCACTCCGCGTGCCGCTAAGTCACGAAAGACGGCCAGCAACTCGTCGGTGCTTTCTCCCAGTCCGACCATGACGCCACTCTTAGTGGGGATTGCGTGATTCATCGCTTTGGCGTGCTCCAGCAGGCGCAGCGTACGTTCGTAGCGCGCGCCCGAGCGGGCCACACGGTACAGCCTGGGCACCGTCTCGGTGTTGTGGTTCAGGATGTCGGGTTCCGCGTCCATCACGATGCGAAGCGGCTCGTCTAGACCTTGAAAGTCAGGGATCAGTACCTCGACTCGGCAACCGGGAACGCGCTTGCGAATTTCGCGAATTGTCTCCGCAAACACCTGTGCCCCGCCAACGTTGTCATCATCGCGATTAACGCTGGTGACCACGGCGAATTTCAGCGCCAGTTTCTCTACCGCTTCGGCAACGCGGCGCGGCTCGTCGAAATCGATCGGCTGCGGCCGCCCCTTGGGCACGGCGCAAAACCCACAACGCCGCGTGCATAAGTTCCCCAGCAGCATGAACGTTGCGGTGCGATGGTTCCAGCATTCGCCGATGTTGGGACAGTGCGCCGACTCGCATACAGTGTGCAGCTCCAGCTTGCGCGCCAGCGTCTTGAGATTGTGATAGTTCTCGCCCATGGGCGCGCGCGCCTTCAGCCACTCCGGTTTGGGAGCCGGAAGGCGGGGGCCGATGTCGATCTGGATCAGTTGGCAAGCCGCGGCCATAAGATGCAACTATTGTACAGTCGACGCGGGTCGCTCGAAGCGCTATTCGCTTTTTGCTATTCGCTCTTCGCCAACAGGTTACTCCGGACTGCTGCCCATTTACTCGCGGGACCATCCGCTTGTCGGGACTGACAAGAGCAAAAGGCGAAAAGCGAAGAGCGAAAAGCGTTAGAGCGTATGCAGATACGCCATGAGCGCATCAAGCTGCGGCTGTGTCAGCTTCTGTTGGAAGGCGGGCATCTTGGCGCGACCTAGGAGAATGATGTCAGTTACTCGCTCATCGTTCGCGGGAATGCCGTTCTTCATGTACGGGTGCTTGAACAGCCCAGCCAGACTGGGGCCGCGAAGGCTGCGTGTGCTATATGCGTAGTGACACTCGGCGCAGCGCGCATCGTAAACCTTGCGCCCATAAGCCTGCTCGGGATTAAGTCCAAGCTCCGCGTCGGTTTTGCGCGGCTCAGCTTCGCAGGCGGTCAAAATAGTGATGGCGATTAAGATGACGGCGGATAAAAAGACGAACTCCGCAGGCCTCAGCTTCAAACGAAACCTTCCGAATTTGATACTTCTCTCTGGACTCGGACGCCGTCACTCCGGCTCCGGCAGAGTTAGAATACACCTCGTGTGACGATCGTTCTCAAACGCGTTTATGAGGAGCCCTCGCCCCAGGACGGGGCGCGCGTGCTCGTAGATCGGCTCTGGCCTCGCGGCCTGAAGAAGGAGGACGCCGCGCTGGATGAGTGGCTAGAGGGACCTCGCTCCCTCAGACGAGCTGCGCAAGTGGTATCACGCGCACCCACTGCAATGGAGTAAGTTTCGCGAGCGGTACCTGAAAGAGCTTTCCACCCAGGCGGCCCACGCGGCATTGCAAAAGCTCTATGATCTGAAGGAGCAACGTCCTCGTGTGACGCTGGTGTACGCGTCTAAGAATGAAGAGCGCAACAATGCAGTGGTGCTGAAGGAATTAGTAGAAGGGAATCGTAAGCCTCCGACGGGTACCGGTCCTGTCAGCGCCGCAATGGCCAAGCGCTCCCGCGCAGCAAGGCGACGGTAGATCGTGGTCCTTCGGCCCGAAAGCCTTCCTGAACGTCCAAAGGGCAGCTTTGTGTCGGCATGGGAGGCGGTCGCCCACACACAGAAGACAACCTCTGCGAAGTACTACCTTGTCCGCCAACCTGACCACGCGCATCTCGCCGGTCGGTTTGTCGAGCAGTTCGCGATTCCAGGCGCACCCGTTGTGGATGACGAGATTGAGCGTGGCATCAGCCTGCACGATGAGGGCTGGGCAGACTACGATTTCGGCCGGCAGCGGCTTCAGGCGACGACCGCCTGCTATTCCGAGACCAAGGTCCCCTTGAACGGGGAAGGGAAGCCGCTTTCGTTTCTGGAGATAAAGGCAGGAGACTTCCTGTCCGCGTGGCGCGGCTCTATCGAGGCAGCCGAGGCGGTTGCGCCAATCGCCGGCCTGATCGTGAGCAGACACTTCCGGCGGCTTGGGCAGTTCGGCGTGAGCATGGGCACATATTCCGAGAACGACACACAGCAGGTTCGCGAGTTCCTCACCCACGAGGAAAAGCGCGAGCGTTATCTAATGCAGCTACAAAGCCGCCGCGAAAAGGAAGTTGAATATTGGACCGACGTGCTCCAGTTCTGCGATCTGCTGTCGCTGTATTTGTGCGGTGGTTCGAAACAGAGCGTGGAGTTTCCTCAACATATCGGGCCGCAGGGGGAGACGATCAGATTACAGGTGAATGATGGAGTGAATGTGCTATCGCCCTCGCCGTTTGAGGGGGAGGCAGAGTTCTCGCTCGAAGCGGAGAGTTATCCTGCGCAGTTGTATCCCTCGTCCGCGAAGCTGACTTGGCAGGTGCGGTGATGCGCGTTAGCGGAATAATCGGTGCGAAAATGCCGCAATTATAGGGGATGCTTCGACGTCGTTCATGATGACAGCCCTATCCTCGCCCCTAACTCCTGATCCCTACCCACTCTCCTGCTGCTTCCTCAACCTTCGCGTCTCCGCCAGTAGAGCCATGCTGTGCATCAGGTTCTGCATGGTGACAATACCCACCAGCATCTGCTCGTCCACTACCGGAATCATGCTCAGCCCACGTCCGCCGAGCTTGCGAAACGCCGACGCCAGCGAGTCGGTGCGCTGCGCAATTTCGAACGCCCGCACCATGGCCGACTGCACGTAGCCGTTGCCCTCGACGCGCAGCGCTTGCACGATTCGCTGTTTGCTGATTACGCCCACCATGTCGCAGCCGCGCACCACAGGAAAGTCGTCCTGCAGGGTGTGCACCGCCTTATGCAGCGCCGCCTCCAGGGTGTCCGCCGGAGAGAGGGTGGAGAAACCGGTCAGCATCACATCTTCCATGTGCACGCTTTCCAGCACCGACTGGAAAATCACCGAGCGGTCTTCCAGCTGCGCGCCCACGAACAGGAAAAAGCCGATCAGCATGAGCCAGGCATTCCACACCACGCCCACAAAAATAAACAGCATGGCAAACGCCTGCCCGATGGTCACCGCCCGCCGAGTAGCAAGCACATAATCCATGCGTTCGGCGAGAATGGCGCGCATAATGCGGCCGCCGTCCATGGGATATGCGGGTAGCAGGTTGAAGCCGCCAAGGAACACGTTGCCCCAGAACAGAGCTCGCGGCAGGTTGCCGGCATGTACCCAAGGCTGGCTCCATAGCCGCACCTGCGGCATGAACGCCAGGATAAACGCGCCCGAGAGAGCAGCAATCACTAGGTTGACCAGCGGCCCGGCCGCCGAAATGCGGATATCGCGCGCGGGATCGGCCCGCCGCTCGCCGGTTTCCTCCATCAACGTGACCCCGCCAATCGGCAGCAGAATGATGGAACGCACCGCGACGCCGTTGTGGCGAGCTACCAGCGCATGGCCCAACTCATGCAGCACCACGCAACCAAAGATAATGGCCACCAGCGCCAGACCGCGCATCGCGCCTGCTGTGCCCATGGTTACCGACTGCGTGAACCATACAAACGCCAGCAGAAACACGAACGTCAGGTGGATGCGAATATCCACGCCAAATAAGTGTCCTGCGGGAAACGACCAGCTTCTCATTCAATTTATTTTATAGCGCTAAGGGAAGAAACACTCAGCAATCAGCTCCAGGCAATCAGTCTTTGCGTTTGGCCGCCACCGTTACAGGCCAAGGTACCTGCCCCAAACGTGATAATCCAGGCTACGACGACGAATCAGGGCTAGGTGCCGGCATGCCATGGGATGTCTTAACCTCGTCGGACACGCCGAGTTGGTCGAGGTCAAAGGTAATACCGCGAATAGATCCGTGGCCGCTGACGATCGTGTCTACACGGCGCGCGATAGAGGCGGCAATGCTCGGAGGGCCCTGGGCCTTTAGTATCTCACCCAATGCCCGAATGCGCGCCGCCTCGTTGGCTGGCCGGTCGGCCGCACCTTCGGGATATCGCTCACCGTAGCGGCGCACCCCGCCCGCAACCGCACCAGGCCCGCCGTGAACCAGCCGATCGAACAAAAGCAGTCGAGCACGCTCGCTGATAAGTCCGATTTGCCGCGCCGCATCGGTTGCCTGCGCATAAGCTGCAAGCACGCGGAACTGATACTTGATCCAAAACTCGGGCTCAGCGACCAAGCGATCCATTGCCTCCCGGAGCGGCGCTTCCTGCGGAACGGCGCGCCAGTCCCGAACATAATTCCTCAGCAAGTCTGCGTTCCCACCGAGGAAGACGTCGAGCCGATGAGCGTCGCCATCATCGAGCGACGTAATCGTATCGGCAAGCCAGCCCGGGACAGAGGCGCCGAAGCAGCCAATTGCAGGCGCAACCGACCTACTTGGGCCGAAAGCTGGCACAAAGAAGAGTCGGCGCGCACAATCAGTCGTGCCCGTCTCGAATAAGCCGACAATTGCGGCCGCCCGGTCGAGTTCCGGAAGGGTCCCAGCTGAAATCGAAATGGCCGGATCGGTAACCGCCTGCACGGCGCGGGCTGAGAGCAGAAGTTTTGCACTGGGCTCGGTTGTAGGCAACTCGGCCTGATCGCGATCACTGCGGCGCAGGTTTAGTTTAATTTGGTCTTCCGGGCCGCCGGTGCGCACCAGATGAAACAGAGACTCGCCTTTTACCGCCAGTACGGACTCAGTTGCTCCTGCCTCAATTCCAGCGCCCTGCCAGCCAATGATGTAGAGGATGTTGGCAGGTACGGTCAGCACCGCTTTCTGGTCCCGCTTTGTCCGGCTGACCTCGATGGCGTGGTTCTTATTCTTGGGATCCGCTGCGAAAACCGTGGCCTGAACATCCCGGTCAGTATCGAGTAGGACAGAGATAGTAGCCTTCGGACCGAAATAGGAGCTGAGGTACGGCCCAAGCCGCTTAGCAACAAAGGACAGGATTTTGTCGAGATTGGTGATGACTGCCGTCACCGCCGCAATCACGCTCGCCGCCCAGATGAACCAAGTTTTCATTTTGTGCGGAATCTCCGTTTCGGTTTCCAGCAGCGCCCAACTATATACCCATCAAGCGGTTCCATCTGACCATTTTTCTTTGGCTGAGCAGGGCTTGAGACCAGGGTTCCGTGCGCCACCACCCGCCGTTCCGAAACTGCTGACCGCAGCCGTCGTTGTCCGTCTCGCGAGTTGATAATTCTTGCTAAATACTGAATGCTGAGTGCTGAGTGCCGACTTCTCTTACGATGCGCATTATTGCCGGACAATTTCGAAGCCGCCCTATACGCTCGATGCAAGGGCTCGATCTGCGCCCCACCAGCGACCGCCTGCGAGAGACGCTCTTCGATGTGTTGACGGCTACGCGTGACCTGCGCGACAGCGTCTGGCTCGACCTCTACGCCGGAACCGGCGCGGTCGGCATCGAAGCGCTGAGCCGCGGCGCGCGTCAGGTGTACCTCGTGGAGTCGGCAATGAAGCATGCGCGTCTCTTGCGTGAGAATCTGTCATCGCTCGGCATCGCAGACGGAGTCGAGCTGCATAAGCGTGAAGTTGCGCAAGCCCTTCCTCTGTTGGAAAGCACGGGAGCTGTCTGCGATTACGTCTTCCTCGATCCGCCCTACCGCATGCGCGGCAGTTACGAGCGTACGCTCGGCTACCTCGCACAGTCGCGCTTGCTGCGGCCGTCAACCGTCGTCATCGCCGAGCACGAGAAGAGGTTCGATCCGGGCGAGCGTTTCGGCGCGCTGGTGCGCTACCGCCGCCTCGACCAGGGCGACGCATCGCTCAGCTTCTATAGGCTTGGATGAGCCGCAGATTTCCTCAAATTCCCGCGTTGACCATTGCAAACGCGAACGGGTAGGATGAATCGGGCTTGCTCCAGCAGGCTGGTGCCCCTTTGTGAGGGGTCGTTCCGCTGACTGGGGACATTCCCGTCATCATTTACACGGTTTCATCGCTGCAATTACACTTACAGGTTTGCCCGCTGCGGCGGACGCCACGGCGCGACAGGAGAGATCGATGGCTTCAACTGAAGAACGGGTGAAACAGATCATTGTGGAGCAATTAGGTGTGGACGAGGCGGAAGTGACCCCCAGCGCCTCCTTCGTGGACGATCTTGGGGCCGACTCGCTGGACACCGTCGAGCTGGTCATGGCTTTCGAAGAGGCTTTTGAAATCGAGATTCCGGACGAAGACGCGGAGAAGATCCGCACTGTGCAGGACGCCGTAACCTACATCGAACAGCACGCCAAGGCCAAGAAATAACCGCCCCTCCGGCCCGGGCACGCCATTGCGTTTCGCCGTCCAGCCCAGTCGGCGTGAAAGGAGATTGCTGACCTTATGCCAACCGCAGTAGAAGACCGCGTAAAGCAGATCATCGTGGAGCAACTGGGCGTGGACGAGGCCGAAGTTACACCCAACGCCTCGTTTGTGGACGATCTTGGCGCCGATTCGCTCGACACCGTCGAGCTGGTCATGGCCTTCGAAGAGGCCTTCGAAATCGAGATTCCGGACGAGGACGCGGAGAAGATTCGCACCGTCAAGGACGCCGTCGACTACATCAACGCGCACGCGAAAGGATCGAAGTAGTTTGCAGCGTCGCGTAGTTGTAACCGGAATTGGAATCATCTGCGCTGTCGGCAACAATGTGGCCGACACGTGGCAGGCGTTGCTCGCCGGCAAAAGCGGCGTGGAGCGTATTACCAGTTTCGATGCTTCGCAATTCGCCTGCCAGATCGCGGCCGAGGTCAAGGACTTCGACCCACTTCAATTCATTGAGAAAAAAGAAGCGCGCAAAATGGCGCGCTTTATTCATCTGGCCATTGCTGCCGCCGATGAGGCGCTGCAAATGGCCAATTATAAGGTCGAGAACGAGGACTTGGCCGAGCGTACCGGCGTCAACATCGGCTCCGGCATCGGCGGATTCGACATTATCGAGCGCGAGCATTCCAACCTGCTGAACGGCGGCCCGCGCAAGATCTCACCGTTCTTCATTCCCGCCGCCATCGTCAACCTCGCTGCCGGACAGGTCAGCATCCGCCATCACGCCAAGGGGCCAAACGAAGCTACCTGCACCGCATGTACCACCAGCGCTCATTCCATCGGCGACGCCGCTCGCGTCATCAGTTACGGCGACGCCGAAGTTATGATCGCCGGCGGCACCGAAGCCGCCATCACGCCGATGGGCGTCGGCGGATTCGGAGCGATGCGCGCGCTGTCCACGCGCAACGACGATCCGCACCACGCCAGCCGCCCCTGGGACCGCGACCGTGATGGCTTCATCATCGGCGAGGGTGCCGGCATTCTCATCCTCGAGGAGCTGGAGTTTGCCCGCAAGCGCGGCGCAAACATCATCGCCGAAGTCGCCGGCTACGGCATGAGCGCCGATGCCAACCACATCACCCAACCCGCGCCCGAAGGCGAAGGCGGCTATCGCGTGATGCGCAACGCCATGCGCGACGCCGGGCTGCAGCCGGACCAGATCGGCTACGTCAATGCCCACGGGACTTCTACCCCGCTGGGTGACGAACTGGAAGCCATCGCCGTCAAGCGCGCCTTCAGCGACCATGCCTACAAGATGCTGGTCAGCTCCACCAAGTCCATGACGGGCCACCTGTTGGGCGGCGCCGGAGGCCTGGAAGCCGCCATCACCGTTCTGGCGCTACGCGACCAGATCGTGCCTCCCACAATGAATCTTGAGAATCCCGGCGAAGGCTGCGACCTCGACTTCGTCGCCAACGCCGCCCGCAAGGTCACAATGGACTACGCTATGTCCAACTCCTTCGGATTCGGCGGAACGAACGGCTGCCTGGTGTTCAAGCGCTGGAGCGAGTAAAGAGTTGGCGATGGGTTCATCATGCTCAGGCGAAACATTGCACTGACGCTCGTCGTGGGGGCAGTATTAGCATATTTGGGCTGGAAGTTCGGCCCGGTCGGGTGGACTCCCATCCGGATCTTGGGGTTGTGTGTGGCGCTTGCAGGCTTCGCGTTGTGGACGGTGGCGCGGTTCCAACTCGGAAGGTCGTTCACCGTAACCGCCCGGGCAAAGCAGCTTGTCACGCGCGGACTCTATTCGAAAGTCCGCAATCCTGTGTACGTCTTCGGCTCGCTGTTCATTGCCGGCTATATCCTTCTGATGGAGCGCCCGATCTGGCTGCTGCTCTTCGTTGTCATCATCCCCTTGCAGATCTGGAGGGGGCGCAAAGAGGCGCGAGTGCTCGAAGCCAAGTTCGGGGAAGCGTATCGGACCTATCGCGCCGGAACCTGGTTCTATCGCATGCAAGCGATTACCTAAACGGGGCGCGAAGAACAAAACGGCGACTCGTTTCACGCAGCCTCCGCAAAGATACGAAACATAAACACAGAAAGCAAAAGGCACGAAGAATCGTATTCTCCGTGCCTCATTGTCCGTTGCTGTAATCCTTACGCCTTGTTGCCCTGGCCCTTCAGCACCTGAATCGCCTTATCGAGCTGATCGTCGGGCTGGTTGGTCTTCTGCTTCTCCTGCTGCTCTGCACTCGGCTCGTTCTCGTCCTCGTCCGGCGAGATGAAGTCGTCGTTGGCGTCGGCAACCAGAATGTTCGGCGTGATCGCGGTGTCCTGAATTGCCTTGCCCGAAGGCGAATAATACTTCGCTACCGAAAGCACCAGCGCCGAGCCGTCAGGCATATCAATCACCTTCTGGATGGAACCTGAGCCGAAGGTCTTGTCGCCGACCACATCGCCGCGCGCGTTCTCCATGATGGCGGCAGCGACAATTTCTGCCGGGCCAGCCGTGCCGCGATCCACCAGCACCACCAGCGGCAAGCTGGTGACGATCGCCTTCTGCGGGTCAGCATTGAAGGTCTGCTTGGGATACTTCTGCCCCTGCAAATACGTGATCGTTCCGTGATTCAGAAAGAGGTTCGCGGTCGCGACGCCTTCGTCTTCCTCCCCGCTACCTGAGTTGCGCAGGTCGAGAATGATCTTCTTCGCGCCTTCCTTCTGAAGCGCCTTCAGCTTGTTGGCGATCTCCTGCGAGCGGCCCTTCGGGAAATCGTCCACCTTGATGTAGCCGATGCCGTCTTCCATCATCTTGTCGCCAACTGGCGGATCGCTCACCATGGCGCGCGTGACCGCAGCCTTCAGCGGCTGTACGCGCCGCGGACGAACCACAGAGACGTTGACCACAGAACCTGGAGGCCCGGAAAGCCGGCCGTCGATCTCCGCCAGCGACATCTCGCGCGTGGACTTGCCTTCGATGGCCTCGATGATGTCGCCGCTGGCAATGTCAGCCTTGTCAGCTGGCCCGCCGGGAATCACAGAAATGACAGCCGCATAACCGTAACGCTTCGACACCGCCGCGCCGATGCCGGCCTTGCCTTCCTTGCGCTGCTTGTAGTCTTTATATTCGGCGGGATCAAGGTAGCTGGAGTTGGCGTCCAAAGACTCCAGCAGGCCGTGCAGTGCGCCGTTAGTCACCGCCGGAATGTTGGGCTCCTCGACGTACTCAGTGCGGATGCGCGACAGCACCTCGCTGTAAACGCCGAGCTGGCGATAGGAACCGTCGTCGTTGGACTTGGCTTTGACGCCAAGTCCGCCCAATACCACGAACGAGGCAATCAGAAACGACAATGTGAGAACGATAAGCTTGGTGCTCTTTGACATGTGTTAATTCGCTGATGGGAAGGAAGTCCCGCTGGCTGACTTCCATTCTATCTCACTTCGATGCTGGCTACAGCCGAAAGTGGCGGAAAATCAGCCTTCGAACCACCGCCCGCACCGTCGGCTGGTAGTTGGACGAGTGACCGGCGAGAACGGTAGTGCGCGCTGTGACAGTTCTCACAAGCCTCTATGCGGCCATCCCTGATAGACTCCTCTTTTTCACCGTTGAGGAACCATGGCCCGCAAACTGGAAGAATCACGCGCGTTGCAACGGCGTGCCGAACAGCTCATTCCTGGCGGAGTGAATTCGCCGGTCCGCGCCTTCCGATCGGTTGGTAGTGATCCACCCTTCGTGGTCAGTGGCCAGGGCGCCTCGGTGTGGGACGTCGACGGCAACCGCTACATTGACTACGTTGGCTCCTGGGGGCCGCTGATTCTCGGCCATGCCAACCCTGAAGTCATCGAGGCCATTATGCTGGCCGCGCGCAATGGCACCAGCTTCGGTGCTTCTACGCCGAGAGAAGCCGATCTGGCAGCCTTGGTAATAGAGGCGTTCCCCGCGATCGAGAAAGTGCGCTTCGTCAGCTCAGGCACTGAAGCCACGATGTCGGCCATCCGACTGGCCCGCGCTGCGACCCAGCGCAAGATCATTGTGAAGTTCGAGGGATGCTACCACGGCCACAGCGACGCCCTGCTGGTGAAGGCCGGTTCGGGAGTCGCAACCCTTGGCATCCCCGGCTCGGCGGGCGTTCCGGAAGAGTTCGTCAAATTCACTCTGGCGCTGCCTTACAACAATCGCAATGCAGTTGAGGCCGCCTTCGCCAAGTTCAAGGGCCAGATTGCGTGCGTCATCGTTGAGCCCGTGGTTGGCAACATGGGCTGCGTGCCGCCCGAACCCGGTTACCTCAAAGCCTTGCGTCAGATCACAGAGCAGGAAGGCGCGCTGCTTATCTTCGACGAGGTGATGACCGGCTTTCGCGTAGCTTTTGGCGGGGCTTCCGAGCTGTACGAGATCAAGCCCGACCTGATTACGCTGGGGAAGATTATCGGCGGTGGCCTGCCAGTAGGCGCCTACGGCGGGCCGGCGAGTGTCATGGACCTGATTGCGCCGGTCGGGCCGGTGTATCAGGCTGGTACGTTGAGCGGGAATCCTCTGGCGATGGCGGCCGGCATTGCAACCCTGTGCCAGATCAAGGCCGAGGGCGACCGGTTCTATCGGCAACTTGACAAGATGACGGGCAGACTCGTAGCCGGTGTGTTGGCGGCCGCCAAGACCGCGGGCGTCCCAATGACCGCCAATCGCGTTGGCTCGATGTTCACGTTCTTCTTCACTTCCAAGCAGGTCACAGACTGGGCGAGCGCCTCAACCTGTGACACGTCGAAGTTCGGTCGCTTCCACGGCGCCCTACTCGATGCCGGTGTTTGGCTCCCCCCGTCGCAGTTCGAAGCGGCCTTCCTCAGCGCCGCGCACACCCAGGCAGACATTGAAGCCACGATTGCCGCGGCGCAAGTGGCGCTGGCGCTGGTGTGATTTCTCTAGTTGTCATCCTGAGCGAGGCAGCGCCCGCGAATGCGGACGCTGACGAGTCGAAGGACCCCTACCGCCGTAACTGTGCCAGGAGGCTTATTTCACCCGCGTGGGTGTCACTTCCAGTTCAAAGCGGTGTTTGCTGGCAGCATCGTCTGCCGTAAACACCACGGTAGGCTTGCCGACCGGCGCCAACACTGCCGATCTCACCTTGAGCTGCCGAATCGCGGGCGCGGCACCGCCGCCGCCGGTTTCGCTTGCCACTGACGAAATCTCGGAAGTGACTTGCATCTGCAGTCCTTCCGGCACCTCCTCGGCACGCACGTCTAGGTTCACACCCACGTCAATGTAATTAACGTCTTTGGAGCCGGAGAACGGAACGCGCATGCCAGAACGCATGTTCCACCAGTCGGGAGGGACTCCACCCACATGCGCCGGTTCAGCGCTGATGTCCATGCCAAAAGTGCGCTGATTCAGCACCTTGCCCTCATCCGTCTCGCGCAGTACGAAGTTGAGTTTGTAGTAATGCTTTGGGACCACCTGCTGGGCGGCTGCTTTGGATGCAGTCGAGTCCTGCTGCGAGACTGACAGTCGCGGAGCCGCCACGAGCAATACGGCCATGATGGTGAAACAGATCAATCGAGTGCGCATCAATTTTCTCCTTGCGAGCCAGCAGTTTCATCTACCAGCGGCTTAATGTTGATTGGGGCGATGACAATTTCCTTTTCGTCGTCGGGTTTGTCCAGCAGCATTTCCGGATGCGTCTTTGCCAGCGCCAGCAGCATTCGCTCTTCCGGCTTCAGTGGTGCAGGGGAAGGGAATTGGCCGCGCATCGGTAAAGGTTCGCGGCTTAGTTGCGCGCCGGCTATAACAGGCGTCCCGGCTGAGGTGGTCCTGGCCGCAGGCGTCCTCTTAGTTAATGGAGGCTGACGCGTCGCATGCGCCTGGACCTGTGGCGATCGGGCCTCAATCGGGGGCAGTCGTTTCTCCACCACAGACGGCGCACTAACATGCTGCGCGCCATCTCCCCAGCCAATCCACGCTGCGATGATCAGTGCTGCTGCGGCCGCTGCGATCGCGGTCCAACGCCACCATAGTTTCCGTGGCCGCTCAGTCTCTAAGCGCAACCGCTGGAGCACACGATCTTCCAGCCCGGCCAGCGGTTCGGCTTCCCGATACTCTGCCAGAGCATCGTCCAGTACCTGATCGAACTCGTCGTGGGATGTCATCGTCTCGCCTCCGATAGCGCGGAGAGTTTTTCCTTCAGCACCTGCCGCGCACGAAAGATGCGGCCACGCACTGACGATTCGGGAATGCCAAGTATCTCGGCTATTTGGCGCGAATTCAGCTCTTCCATCGCCGACAGCACCAACGGATAGCGCAAATCCTCGGGCAGCGACGCGATGAGTCTCTGCACGTGCTCAACCCGTTGCCGGTGCATGGCGAGATGCTCGGCATCGGGCATCTCACTGAGCGGCTCAACACCTCCGAGGTCAACTCCCTGCGGTTTGCGCAGGCGATCAATCGCGAGCCGAAACGTTATCCGCGCTAACCAGGCCCGCACGTCTTCCACACCCTTCATTCCCGAGCGGTGCACGCGCAGATAGACTTCCTGCACCACGTCCTCGGCATCATGTGAATTGCGCAAAACGCCATAAGCCACCTTGAAGACGAAGCGAGCGTGCTCGCGAACCACGGTTTCCAGCGTCGCAAACTCGTCTGCTTCGGCCACTCTGCCTGTCTCCTGCCAGGAAAATGCGGGACTGGTTGTCTGCGCTGCCATGTCTGTTGCCGATGAGCCGCCGTTCTCACCAGCTAAGACGGACCAGGGTATGCGAGCGTTTGAAAAGTTGCGAGTTTATTTCTCGTGCGGAAAGTCTGTCCTCCGCCAGCGCTGTCCGCAGCCTGTCTGGAATCGGAATTGCAGCTTGGCGGAAATCTCCTCGGCGCTTTCTTCCACGGTCTTACCTGCGGTGTTTACGGTCAGGTCAGCCTTGCGGTAATGCGGAAGTCGCTGCGTGTGGAGGGTGCGGAAGGCGTCGGGATCGGCAGCCAGAGGCCGCAGGTGCTCCTTGGAAGATTCGCTCTCAATATGGCAGCGCTCGAGCATCTCCTCGACCGTCGGATCGAGGAAGACTACCTGCGCGCTTGCGGTGCGCAACAGCTTGGCATTGGCCGCCTGTATGAACGTGCCTCCGCCGAGCGCGATCACCGTCGGAGAGGATATCGCTGCAAGTATTCGGCGCAAAGCCGCAATCTCCATTTCCCGAAACCGCGGTTCGCCTTGAAGCCGGAAGATACTGCAGATTGGCATCTTCTCCGCGGCCTCGATTTCTTCGTCCAGATCAACGAATCTCCACCCGAGAAGTGCCGCCAAGGCGCGGCCAATGCTGCTTTTGCCCGCACCCATGAATCCGGTTAACGCCACGATCCGTGGCGCAGAGTCTTGCCCGCTGGATTTGACTGAAACCATAGCTATTCTGAGTTTACCGCTGCTACCATCCAAGGCCGCCGAGTGCCTATTGTGGTAGTACCGCTGCGACCTATGGGGGATACCCATGAATTATTGCCGCGATTACTCTTTGCGCTATGCAACTCATACAGATTGGGGAAGCCAGACAGACGACGGTTCTCGATTTGGTGATGGAGATGGCAACGCGTCAGTTCGCTGAGATCGAGCAATTAAAGATTGCTGCGCAAACCAGGCCGGGCCGTTCGCGGTCGCGGCGACGCGCCCCTCGCTGCATTTCCACCAAGCGTCGGAGCTGATGCAAATCCTGGCTGTCGCGGCCGACAGGCAATTCGCTTGATCATGTGCCGCTGTGCGCCCCCGCATCTACCCCTCCTGTCACCATCCGGATTCCTCACCCAGCCAGGGCAAATCCTGTAACATCAAGTCGAGGTGATTCCTTGTCCTTTCGCAATGGAGATAAGTCCCGCGAGAACCGCATCCGCAAAGCACGCCAGAAAATGCGCGAGAAGGTTCGCAAGCTGCAGACCGAGAAAGCCGCCAGCACGCAATCACATGCCGCAGCCAAGGCTTGATTCAGATATTGTTGTCAGGGATGGGTAGAAACCCGCTTTTCGTCTGCCTGCGCCAGTTTCTTGCCGCTTAATAATTCAACGATCGCCTGGTATAGCCGCGTCCGAACTTCATACCGCTTGTTTGCAGTAGCGATGTAGCGCACCACGAGATTGACACCCAGGTTGGTCGGCCGCACGTTGATGGCAGGCGCTGCCGAGAACGTTTGTATGGCAGAGTGCGTCGCGGCCCGGCGCCACTCTTGCTCGGCCGCTGCTGCGTCCGCTTCTGTCTGCTCACTGACCAGCGCAAGCACGGAATTCGTCAGACGGTAAGGGTCTTCGCCCGCTGGAATCAGGATGTCCAACTCATCCCATAGCCATTGTCCGGCGGTGGTGAAGTTGAAGTAGTGCCCTTCGATGGCAAAGCTGTTGACGAAGGACACCTTCCGTCCCGTGGGATGGCCGGCGTCGTTCCAGTTTCCGGTTTCCAGAAGAATGGTGCGCAGCAACCCAACTTCGACCACCTCGCCGCCGATGCCGTTAATCTCCACCCAGTCGCCGGTTCGAATGCCGTGGCGGCCCATCAGGATAAACCAGCCAAAGAAGGCGACAATGAAATCCTTGAGAGCGACGGTAAGCCCAGCCGCCGCGAGAGCCAGTACCGTGGACAACTGACTCGGCGGCCCAAACAGCACCAGCAGAATGATCAGCACGCCGATGACCTGCGATATGGACCGCAGCACCAGTCGCATGGTTCCCAGGCGCCGGCGATCAGGGTGGCCGAGCTGCAGGTAGAAATGCTCTATCAGCCGTTCCACCAGGACCAGGCCAACCAACGCCAGCAGGATCCAAAGCAGCGATCGCAGAATGGCATGCAGTGCCACGCGACGTTGTCCAGCCAGAATTTCGGTCCATTGGCCATACGAGGCTGC
Source organism: uncultured Acidobacteriaceae bacterium (assembly GCA_963823635.1). GTDB lineage: Bacteria > Acidobacteriota > Terriglobia > Terriglobales > Acidobacteriaceae > Bog-257. The sequence goes on from CAWGMV010000021.1 coordinate 229,418, forward strand.
AAGCTGCTTTTCGGATTGGATGCGCTTGTCATACCCGGCAAGGGCTTTGGTGCTTTGCGAGAGATCATGGAGCTTGGCGATCTTCGCCTCGTGCTGTTGTTGATCGCCACCAGGAGCACTCGTCGCTGCACTTTCTTCGCCACCACTCTCGTCGGTAAACGTGGTACTCAATCCCTTCTGCAGGGCTTCGTGTTTTGCGGTCAGTGTGGCAGCGTAGGCCTCTGCTTGCTTCTGGGCGTCCTCCAGGCGGGCTTGGTTGTCGCGCAGACGCTGCCAAGCGCGGAACTGTCCCAGCAGATCTTCTGCGACGCCAAAGGAAGCCGGCTTCGGCTGTGAGCTGCCCGAGGCGTTAGCGCTGCCATGTTGCAGAGCTTCGTGCTCTTCCAACTCTTGCTTGATCTCAGCTTGCGGATCGCCACCGGCGCGCAGCAGGTCTTCCTTTGCGTCATCTACCGCGTCCTCCAGGAGCGTGGTCCGCGCCTGGGCTATCTCCAACTGCTGTTGGATGGCATGGGCGTCATTCTTGCCTGGATTGGCCGCGAGCTTGGTCAGCCGGCCAGTTTGTTCCTGCACCTCCTGAAGCCGGCTGTCGAGGGTGCGGATTCGCGCATTCAGCTCGCGCGTCTGGCTGTTGTCAACCGCGGGGTGTAGCTGGGTCTGTTGCAGGGCGGAAGCAAAAGCGAGATCCACTTCGTGATCGGCAAGACTGATGGCCTGCGCAGCCAGCTTCTGCTCCTCAGCAGTGCTCGCCACGTCGGACAGACTGTGTGCGATCTCCAGTGGGCTTTGATCTACCAGCTTCGCCTGCGCCTGCTCCCCGTTCGCGGCCAGTTGTTTGGACAAGCCGGAATCTGTCTTTGGCCGCGTCAGCACAAATCCGACGAGGGCTGCGACCAGCAGCACCGAAAGGCCGACGACAGTAAGATTGCTTATGCTTATTTTCATACAGGAAGGTTCAGTTTACTGCGGGAAGGGCGTATTCGAAGTCGTAGAAATGCTTGCCGTCTTCAATCTTAATTTTGAACTGGCCGCTGAGACCCCCCAACTCGTCCGTACCTGAATCCGGCGCGACCGTGATCGTAAGCTGCTGGGCGCCGCGTGTCATGATTCCGGTGTGGTGAAGGATGAAGGAGCCGCGGCGGCCATGCAACGTGCCGCTGACCTTCTCGATGGCGACATAGAGCCCTGAACCCGGCACGCTGGTCCAGGCTGCCAGCATCTGGCCCTTGCTGGTCCCCTCAAGGTCGCCGAGGAAGTGCTTGTCAATCGACATTCGGCCCAGCGCTGGATCCTGTGGATCACCGTCCGCGGCTAGAGGCACGAGCTTTACTTCGAACGCTCCGGTTGCGTGAGGCACAATCTCCTCCCTTGGTTGGACGTCCGCCTCGCGCGACCCTGTGCGCGCGTCTGAGTCTTTCATCCGAGTTGCCTGCCCGCCACCCTCTAGACTGAGATAACCCGCAGTCCCGGGATTTTTTCGAAGTGCCTTACATTCAGCGTGACCAGATCGTACCCAAGATGAAGGGCCGTAACCCCGATTAATAAGTCTTGGAATGCGATGCTGACGCCCTGCGCCATCTGCTCCGCTTGGATCTGTCCAACAAGATTGGCGACTTCGAAGTCTAACGGATGGACAACCATGTCACGGTAGACTTCTTCGGCGAAGGTTTGACGGCGTGCCCGATCGATCTCAGTTTTGGCACGGTATATGCCGTGTGTCAGCTCGACAACTGTGACAGCCGATAGAGCAGCTTCGGTGTCACCATACTTGTCGCGTACCTGGCGGAGGACCTGCCGAATGCTATGGCCCTGCCGTTCGCCCGCAATCAGCACGCTCGAGTCCAGGATCAGTCCCACGCTGGCGGGTTCCACGGTTTGCGGTTGCGGATGATCTCTTCCATATCAGCAGCGAAGTCGGCGTCCATTGTTGGTTCGTAGCCTAGTTCCGCTGCGTGGGCCTCAGCCAGGGCAATCGATTCCGACAGGAGACGCCCACGCCTCGCGGCCAAAGGTCGAAGCGTAGCCACCGGCTGCTTTTCGGATTCAATCACGACCTCCGCGCCTGCGCGGACACGCGCCATCAGATCGGCGAAGTCGCGCGCGGCGTCTTCTTCCGAGATGTGAATCACGGTGTGAGCCATGAGGCAATTATATCCGCCGGCGCGCTAGATCTGGTTTCCCTTGGCCAGCGCCGTAATCCGGTCTGCCGCGCGGAATGCCAGCGCCTGGATGGTCTCTGTCGGCTGGCCGCGGCCGCTGGTGACAAAACTCGAACCATCGCACAGGAAAAGATTGGGCACGTCATGCGTGCGGTGGTCGCTATTAACCACGGAGCTCTTCGGATCGTTGCCCATCCGGCACGTCCCCAGCAGATGGAAGCCGAAGGTCGATTCCCGCACCGGATACGCCCACTTGTCCTGCGCGCCTGAAGCTTCCAGTATCTCCATCGAGCGATCGGCCATGTACTGGCACGTCTTGAGATCGTCAGGATGGTCTTTGTAGGTGACGCGCATGGCGGGAAGTCCCCAGGCGTCCTTCACCGTATCGTCGAGCGAGATGCTGTTGTCCTCCACCGGCAACGAAGTGGTGTGACCCGCGAGATACATGCTGTGGGTGAAGTACTTCTGGAGTGCCTTCTTGTAATCGCTGCCCCACTGTGGCAGGCGCCGCGGCAATCCGATGAACGCGAACGAGATGGGGTACCAGAGGAAGCGCGCATCGATGCCGCCGCCGCCGTAAAAGCCGAGCTTGGGATCGATCTCGTACTGGTCGTGAATCACGCGCGTAACTTCGATGCTCTTGTACTCATTCAGCGGATGTTCGTACAATCCGCCGGCGATGGAGTTGGTGTTGAACATCAAATACTTGCCGACCAGCCCGCTGGAGTTGGCAAGCCCGTCGGGGAAACGGTTCGACTCGGAGAGCAGCAGCAGGCGTGGAGTCTCCGAGCCATTGGCAGCCAGGATGACGGCGCGCGCGCGTTGCAGGTTCTCCTTGCCGCTCTTATCGAAGTAAATCGCGCCGGTTATGCGGCCGTTCGTGTCAAGTTCTATCTTCCGAACATAGCTGTGGGGACGGATCTCGCACCGTCCGCTGGCGACCGCCTGCGGAATGAGGAATGGCAGCGGGCTGGATTTGGCGCCCATCTCGCAGCCAAATCCCATGCAGAAGCCACAGTGCTCGCAAGGAGTGCGGCCCTGATACGACTGCGAGATGATGGCCACCGGAGCGGGGAAGGGATGATACCCGAGTTTTCGCGCGGCCTGCTCGAACAGCACCCCGCTGGACTTGACGGGCATGGGCGGGAGCGGATAGGGCTTCGAGCGTGGCGGATCGAACGGGCTGGCTCCGGCTTGCCCCGACACGCCCAGGTCCCATTCAGCCTTGGTGTAGTAAGGCTCAAGGTCGGCGTAGGTGATGGGCCAATCGGCAAAGCCGGTTCCGGCGATCGCCCCTTTCTTGCTGGCCTCGATGAAATCAATCTCGTGAAAGCGCCAGTAATTCGCAGTGAAGTGCACCGGGCCTCCACCAACCAGCCGCCCATAAACCAGCGCCGGCTGCCTTACAGCTTTGTCCTTCGGCGTTTTGCGGAAGGTGGTCGGCTGCTTGCGGAAGTCGTTGGTGATTGCCGCGTGGTTCCAGTTCATGTACTCGTTGTGAGTGAAGTCTTTGGTCGTGAGCCACGGCCCCTGCTCCAGCACGACCACGCTGAAGCCACTGCGCGAAAGCTCACGTGCCAGCACACCACCCGACGCTCCCGCGCCAATGATGACGAAATCAACCTTCTCAGTCAGTTGGTAATGGCGCTGCGGAGGAGTGGCGCTCATGCCTTGCCCTCATCGTAGTGGGCATCGTAGTAGCCGAACGGCGGCTTGTAGAGGAATTGATCTTCAAAGCCGAGGAGCTTCCAGCCGACTTTGTCCTTGTTGCCGCCCATGGATGGATCACAGAAAAAGCCAGTCAGCACGAATCCACGAAGCACGCCGAAGTCGTCCGTCTTCTCCATCGCTTTCATGACCTCGATCTGCTGCGCGGAATTGAGCGTGGCGAACGAAGTCGCTCCCGGAACGGTCTTCGCAACCTGGTCGTGCAGCGCCTTGAAGGCGTCCGTCACCTGGGCCTGTTGGTCCTTGTCGATCGTGCTCAGCACATAGTCCGTGAAATGCACCACGTTGGCTTCGCGCGCGCCCGGTGTGTCATCAGTGGGGATAATCTGCGCGGAAAAAGCATCGAACGCGGCCGCCTGCTGCGGATTGAAGAAGCGATACGTCTTCGCTCCTGTCTTGCCGGCCTCTTGTGCGTGAGCGTGTGCCTGCGCCAGGAAGTCAGGCGTCAAAGAGCCAAGCCAGAGCAGGCCCAGCGAAGCTCCGGCCTGGCCCAGGAACAGGCGTCGAGTCTGATCGGTGTCCAAAGAAGAAGTCCTCCACGGCCAGGGCATCGTTGTCAGCGCTGCTCAGGACTCGCAGCCAACATATCACTGAGCGAGGTGGAGCGGCAAAAAGGGGGACCGTCCGCCACTGGCAGACGTCTTTCGAACCTTTCTACGGCGAAGCTGGATGAACTCTCTGTCGGAATTACTTGTGATATGGCGATTTGTCGTCAGTTACCGCAAAACAGCCGCCCGGAAAGCCGTTCAGGGCGTGAGCTCCCAGACAACGCCTTTCCCACTCTCGCCTAGATTCGTACCATATACATTGCCTTTACTGTCGATGATGAGGTCTCCCGTTGGGTATTCGCCGTCGCCGCTGTTGCTGAAGTCGTACAGGTCTGTATAGGTCCAGCCGTTCCCTGAAGGACTTAGCTTGAAAACATTGCCCATTCCGTATGCCCCCAGAGACATGGTGGTGCCGTATAGGTTTCCGGCGTTGTCCATGACAAGGTTGCCGAAAGGACCTACGGTGTTACCAGATATCACAAAGGAGTGCAGCGCGGTGAGTCGCCAACTGCTGCCTGAGGGTGACAGCTCGAAGACCGATGCTGTGGTGTTATCCCCTGCAGTGGCTCCGTAGAAATTCCCCGCCCCATCCATGATTAGCCCCGCCACGGGAAAGCCGCCCAGGCCCGAATCGGCTGCCCCAAAACTGGCGAGGATTCTCTCCGACCATCCTGACCCGGAGGGTACCAGTTCGAACACAGTGCCTTCACTATAAGCTCCTCCCTCATCAGTCGTGCCGTACAGATTTCCCGCGCTGTCCAGCACTACGTTATGAGCGGGGTACTGCGCGTCAGGGTCTCCAAAAACATAAAGCTCCTTGCCAGTCCAACTGTCGCCCGATCGGCTGAGCTCGTAAATGTCGCCATATTCGTTTCCGCCGAAGGCTGTCGTCCCATAGATATTCCCAGACGGATCGAACGCGACTTGGCCATAGGATGGCTGGATTCCGTTGAAACCACCCACGTTATAAAGCAGAGTCTCCGTCCAGGGGCACAGTGCGGTGTGGCAAGCGGTGGCCGGCGGTCGCAAGCTGAAAACAGTTCCTGCAGTGACTCCGCCTCCGGTGGTTGTGCCGTAGGGAGCGCCGTCGGGTCCAAAAATCACGCCGCCCCAAGGTTGCTCACCGTCGTTGCCGCCCGCAAACGCATGGAGTTGGTTGTGGAGGTAGCTGGACCCGTGGCGCTTGAGCTCATATACCGTTCCGAGCTGACTCGCGCCCCCGCCGTATGTCGTGCCATAGAGATTCCCCGCACCATCCATGGTCACGCCGCTGTACGGGTACAGCCCGTCCGGCCCGGAGAAGGTATGCAGTACCGTCAGCGTTTGCGCCTGTGCCGTTGGTGCCAGAACTGTCAGCGGAGCAAGAATTGCGAGTGCAAGCAGTGTCTGACGAAAACTGCCATGCAACTCTGACGCCGACCGGTGGGCGGGATTCGTCATGAAGACCTCCTATGATTACGTCACGGTTCGTGACATCGTTTGAGGGGAAAAATTTTACACCCGGTCACGTCGAGGGTTCCAGCAGGACAGGATTGTTCAGATCAGCACTACGCGACCCAACTACATGCGGCGCAACTTGCGCAGTTCGACTTCCGAGCCGCCGTTTCGATACACGACTTCATCCATCAAGTCACGCATCAGGGCGATGCCTCGGCCGTGGGTCGTCGTGTTCATGCCGGACTCGGTGGCCCGCGTGGCCGCTTCCACATCGAAGCCCGGTCCGGGGTCGCGAATGGTCATGATGAAAACCGAGGGGTCGATTTCAACCCGGCAGTGGATGGTTTTTGCCGGATCATTTCGGCTGCCATGGAGAACGGCGTTGGCGAGGGCTTCCTGCAAAGCGATGAGAACATCCAGCTCTTCGACATCGCCGGAGCAGTGAGGCCCGATGAAATCCATGACCGCTTGGCGCGACGCCGCGAGGGAATCCGAATCTCCCGGGAAGGTGAACTCTCTGGAGATGCGCTGCTGGGCTACAGCCTGCGACGGTTCTGGCAAGGGCTTTCCTCGAGCTGTTACGCAGTCATTGAGCGCCGACCGCAAGGCAATTGGGTTTCATCTTCGGCCCAATTCGTTTCGGCGTAACCAACTTCAAGTACCGACTGCAGATTCACCAGCTCGATAAGCCGGCGCACGCACGGCGAGGCCTTGGCGATTCGCAGCCCCCCGTTGCGCCTTTGCGCGCCGCAGTGCAGCTCCACCAGAAGGCCCAGTCCCGCAGCGTCAATGCTGTCCACCCGGCTCAGATCCAGGATGAGGCAATCCTCTTTGCGCGTCTCCGCCATGCAGCGCAGAATCTCGATCTCCACGCCCAATACAATTCTGCCGGCGCAGTCGAGCGTCGCGCTGTGCCGTGCAGCGTGAATGTCGATTCTCAACATAGCTCCTCTTCCTGGAGAGCGGTACCATCCCTACACCGGGCTCAGGCAGCCCTTAATACACATGACGCGAAGCTCTGCCAGTCGATAGCAGCAGTATGCGCCAAGATGATTTCAAGATGATGAAAACGAGGATGAAGTTGCGCGAAAACAGCGATTTTCATTGCGAGAACAGAGCCATAGTTGCACGTGTCATCCCCGAGCGACGAGATCAGGGAGGAGTCGAGGGGCCCTATAGTCTGTGAAGGTCCGCTCTGCCGGCGCTAGTCGGCGAACACCGGCACTTCTTCTTCCTGCTTCTTCGCCACCTTGGAGCGCCATGGCAGGTGCTCGACCACCCAATCCTTGAAGCGGTCCATGTAGAGATACACCACGGGCGTGGTGTATAGCGTCAGCGCCTGGCTGACGATAAGGCCGCCGACGATGGCAATGCCCAGTGGCCGCCGCACTTCGGCGCCAACGCCAGTGCCAAATGCCAGCGGCATCGCACCCAGCATGGCCGCGGCCGTGGTCATCATGATAGGACGGAAGCGAATCAGCGCCGCTTCATGAATGGCCTCTTCTGCAGTTTTCCCGGTGCGCTCCACCTCCAGCGCGAAGTCAATCATGATGATGGCGTTCTTCTTCACGATGCCAATCAGCAGAATAATCCCAATGAGCGCTATCACATCCAGTTGCATGTGGAAGAGCAGAAGCGCCAATATGGCTCCCGTGCCCGCCGAGGGCAGCGTGGAAAGAATCGTGATGGGATGGATGTAGCTCTCGTACAACATGCCGAGCACAATGTACACCGCAACCAGTGCCGCCAGAATCAGGATCGGCTCCGATTTCAGCGAATCCTGAAATGCGGCCGCAGTTCCCTGGAAGCTGCCGTGGATGGTCGCCGGAATGCGTAGCTCCAACTCCGCCTGCTCAATCGCCTGCGTGGCAGTTCCCAGGTCTCCGCCCGGCGCCAGGTTGAACGATATGGTCACGGCAGGGAACTGTCCCTGGTGATTGACTGCCAGGGCGGTGTTGGCCGGCGCAAAGTGAGCGAAAGCCGACAGCGGCACCTGCGCGCCGGAGTTCGTGATCACGTACACGCTGTTGAGCGCGTCGGGCGTGAGTTGATATTTGGGATCGACCTCCATCACTACGTGGTACTGATTCAATGTCCGATAGATGGTCGAAATTTGCCGCTGCCCGAAAGCGTCATACAAAATGTTGTCAATTTGCGACGGGGTAATCCCCAAACGTGCCGCGGTGTCGCGATCGACGATGATGTTGGCTTCCAGTCCATTGACTTGTTGGTCGCTGTTCACGTCTTTGAGCTGAGGAATTTTGCGCAGCTTCTGCAATAGCTGGGGCGCCCAGGTGTAGAGCTCCTCAAGATTTTCGCCCGAAAGCGTGTACTGGAACTGGGCGTTGGAGGAGCGCCCGCCGATCTGCAAATCCTGCACAGCCTGGAAGTACAACGTGGCGCCGGGCACATGCGCCAGCTTGGGCCGCAAACGGGCGATCACTTTGTCCACACTGATCTTGCGTTCCGACAGCGGTTTGAGGGTGACATACATGCGTCCTTGGTTCTGAGCTGCATTGCCGCCCACAAAAGCCAGGACATTCTGCACCGCGGGGTCTTGCTTCACGATGCGAATGAATTCGTTGGTCTTGGTGTTTATGGCCTGAAAAGACACATCCTGGTCGCCCTGAACGACGCCAGCCATGCGTCCTGTATCCTGCTGTGGAAAGAACCCTTTAGGAACGACGGTATAAAGCCATACATTAAGTACCAACGTGGCAATGGCCACGGTCAGCGTGAGCCGCTTATGACCCAGCACCCAGCCCACCGTGACGCGGTATGTGTCGTTCAACCACAGCCATCCGCGCTCACTGATGCGGTAGAGCCTGCCGTGACCTCCGGGATCATGGGCCTTCAAAAAGCGCGACGACAGCATCGGTGTGGTGGTGAGCGAGACCACCAGCGAGACTGCGATGGCTGCGCTCAGCGTCACCGCAAACTCGCGGAACAGACGACCCACCAGGCCGCCCATTAGCAGAATGGGAATGAACACGGCGATCAGCGACGTGCTCATGGAGACCACGGTGAAGCCGATCTCGCGTGCGCCCAGCAGTGCGGCTTGATAGGGTTTCATCCCGCTCTCGACGTGGCGCATCACGTTTTCCAGCACCACGATGGCATCGTCCACCACGAATCCTGTGGAGATGGTCAGCGCCATCAGCGAGAGGTTATTCAGCGAGAAGCCGCACAAATACATGACGCCGAATGTGCCTATAATGGCCAGCGGTACGGCTACGCTGGGAATCATGGTGGCGCGCACCTCGCGCAAGAAAGCAAAAACCACCAACGTAACCAGGATGACGGAAATAACCAGTGTGCGCTGAACGTCGTTCACCGAGGCGCGCACCGTCGTCGTGCGGTCGAGGCCGACAACCAGATTGACGCTGGCCGGCAGCGACGCCTTCAGAAATGGCAGCGCCGCCTCGATGCGGTCAGCCAGCGCGATCATGTTCGCGCCGGGCTGGCGGAAGATGACCACCAGCACACTGGGCTTGCCGTTGAAGCTGCCCGAGTTGTTGATGTTGGAGTAGGAATCCTGCACGTCGGCCACGTCGCTCAGCCGCACCGGCGCCCCGTTCCGGTAAGCGACGATCAGCGGCCTGTAATCGGCTGCTTTCTTAAGCTGATCGTTGGCCCGGATGACCCAGGTCTTGTTGTCGTCCTGCAGCGAGCCTTTGGCGATGTTGATATTTTGCGCTGCCACCGCCGAGCGCAAGGCTTCCAGCCCGATGCTGTACTTGTTCAGCATGTTGGGGTTGGCTTCTATGCGCACCGCCGGCTGCGACGATCCCCACACGAAGACTTGGCCCACCCCCTCCACCTGCGCCAGCTTCTGGCCCATGATGGAGTCGGCGACGTCATACATCTGGTCCTGCGTCATGGCGTCGGACGTAAGCACCAGAATCATGACGGGCGCATCAGCCGGATTGATCTTGCGATAGGTAGGATTGCTGGGCAGGTCAGCCGGGAGGTTGCTGGCTGCGGCATTGATGGCCGACTGCACATCGCGCGCCGCAGCATCAATGTTGCGGTCCAGGTCGAACTGCATCGCGATGCCGGTGGACCCCAGCTGACTTGACGACGTCATCTGGTTGATGGAGGCAATGCGCCCGAACTGCCGCTCCAGAGGAGTTGCTACGGAAGACGCCATCGTCTCCGGGCTGGCGCCCGGCAAGGACGCGCCAACGGAGATGACCGGGAAGTCAATCTGCGGCAGCGGCGCCACCGGAAGCTGCATGTAGGCCAGCGCGCCTGCGAGCAGCAGGGCAATGGTCAGCAGCGTGGTAGCTACGGGCCGTTCGATGGCTGGGGCGGCGATGTTCATAACTCAGTTCTCAGTGGCCAGTGGTTAGTGATAACTTTTCTGGGCACTAGCCACTGACCACTACCCACTTGAAATCAATCCCCCACCGCCTCCGCCGGCTTCGGTGCGCGCAGATGCCGCAGGGCTGCCGCCAGCCGGTCGAACCACAGATACACGACGGGCGTGGTATAAAGCGTCAGCAACTGGCTGATCATCAGGCCGCCGATGATGGTCACGCCCAAGGGACGCCGCAGCTCGGAGCCGGTACCGGAGCCGAGCGCCAGCGGCACCGCGCCAAACAGCGCGGCAAACGTGGTCATCATGATGGGACGGAAGCGCAGCAGGCACGCCTCGTAGATTGCATCCATCGGTGCTTTGCCTTCCTTGCGCTCTGCTTCCAGCGCGAAGTCGATCATCATGATGGCGTTCTTCTTCACGATGCCGATCAGCAGGATCATGCCGATCAAGGCCATAACGCCCAGGTCCATGTGAAACAACATCAGAGCAAGAATCGCGCCCACGCCGGCTGACGGCAATGTAGACAGAATCGTGATGGGATGGATGTAGCTTTCGTACAGCACGCCCAGCACGATGTACACGGTGACGATGGCGGCCAGAATCAACCAGCCTTCGTTGGCCAGCGACGCCTGAAAGGCCCGTGCCGTGCCTTGAAACGCCAACTGGATGCTCGGCGGCAGCCCCAGTTCATCGGCGGTTTGCTGAATCGCCTTCACCGCATCGCCCAGTGACGCGCCGTTGCCGAGATTGAACGAAATCGTGACGGCAGGGAACTGTCCCTGGTGATTGATGGTCAGCGGTCCAGTGGTGGTTTCGAAATGAGCAATTGCGCTGAGCGGTACTTGCGACGCGTTGGCGGCCAGGACATTGCTGCTCGGAGCGTTCGCCGTTGGGGCGTTTCCCGCCGTGGACGACGGACTTTGACCACCACCGGCAGGAACATAAATGTTCTTCAGCGAATCGGGATCGATGCGGAAGTTCGGATCCACCTCCAGCACGACGTGATACTGATTCAACTGCGTGAACATGATGGAAACCAGCCGCTGGCCGAAAGCGTCGTACAACGTATTGTCGATTGCCGAGGTCGTGACCCCGAGGCGCGAAGCGGTGTCGCGGTCGATGACCAGATTGGCCTGCGCCGCCTGGTTCTGCTGGTCGGTAGCGACATCGCGCAATTCGGGCAGCGTTTTGAGCTTTGCCACCATCTTGTCGGTCCACGCCGCCAGCTCCTTCGGGTCAGCATCCTCCAGGCTGAACTGATATTGCGTGCGGCTGACACGGTCTTCCACCGTGAGGTCCTGCACCGCCTGCATGTAGAGCGTGATGCCTTCAACTCCAGCGACCTCCTGCTGTATCCGCTTCATGATGGTGGTCACGTCATCGTCACGGTCGTCGCGCGGCTTCAGGTTGATCTGTATGCGTCCGCTGTTGGGCGTGGTATTGGTGCCGTCCACGCCAATGAACGAGGACAGGCTCACAACGTCCTTGTCCTTCAGGATTGCCGCCGACAATTCGCGTTGCCGTTCGGACATGGCCGCAAACGATATGCTCTCCCGCGCATCGGTGATGCCCATGATGACGCCGGTGTCCTGCACCGGAAAGAAGCCTTTGGGCACGGTGATGTACATGATGATGGTCAGCACCAGCGTGCCGATGGTGACCAGCAGCGTCACCGTCTGGTGCTTCAGGACAAACTTGACAGTGCGTCCATAGAAGGCGATGGTGTTGGCGAAAGCGCGCTCTGACCATTCGTAAAAGCGGCCGTGCTTTGCCTTGTCCCTGGGACGCAGGAGTAGCGAGCACATCGTCGGCGTCAGCGTCAGCGAGATGATGGCGGAGAAGAGAATCGTAACGCTGAGGGTGACGGCGAATTCACGGAAGAGCCGGCCGACAATATCACCCATGAAGAGCAACGGAATCAGCACGGCGATCAGTGAAACCGTCAGCGAAACGATGGTGAAGCCGATCTGTCCTGCGCCTTGCAGCGCTGCCTCCAGCGGGCTATGTCCTTCCTCAATGTAGCGCTCGATGTTCTCGATCATGACGATGGCGTCGTCAACCACGAAGCCAGTCGAGATGGTCAGCGCCATCAGCGAGAGATTGTCGAGCGAGTAGCCCAGCAGGTACATCACTCCGAAGGTGCCCACCAGAGAGAGAGGCACGGCGACGCTGGGAATGATGGTTGCGGCTAGCGTCCTCAGGAAGACGAAGATGACGAGGACGACCAGCACGATAGTCAGCATCAGCTCGTACTGAACGTCCTTGACACTGGCGCGGATGGTGTTGGTGCGGTCGGTGAGAACAGTGACCTTTACGGACGCCGGCAGATTAGACTGCAGTTGCTTCAGCCGCAGCTTAATGCTGTCAACGACCTTGATGATGTTGGCGCCCGGCTGCCGCTGGATGTTCAGAATCACTGCCGGCGTAGTATTCATCCACGCTGCCTGGTTGACGTTCTCCGGCCCCATGACAACCTGTGCGACGTCGGAGAGGCGAACGGGATTGCCGTTCTTGTAGGCAACAACGGAGTCGGCGTAGCCCTGCGGACTCAGCAACTGGTCATTGGCGCCAATGGTGAAGGATTGGCGATTGTCCTGTAATTGCCCTTTCGCCTGGTCAACGTTGATCATTCCGACGATGGTCCGGAGTTGCTCCAGGCTCATGCCGTAGGACGCCAACGCCGTGGGGTTGGCCATGATGCGGACGGCCGGTTTCTGTCCGCCACTGATGCTGACCAGCCCGACGCCAGGAAGCTGAGATATCTTTTGCGCGAAGGTGGTATCGGCCAGGTCCTCCACCTGGGGCAACGGCATGCTGTCCGACGTCATGGCCAGCGTCAGGATGGGAGCGTCGGCAGGATTAACTTTGCTGTAGATGGGCGGCGCCGGCAGGTCGGCCGGCAGATAGGTCTGCGCAGAATTGATCGCTGCCTGCACTTCCTGCTCAGCAACGTCAATGTTCTCCTCCAGGTTGAACTGCAGCGTGATAACGGATGCGCCAAAGGAACTGCTCGACGTCATCTGGCCTAGGCCGGGAAGTTCGCCGAACTGGCGCTCCAGCGGCGCCGTTATGGAAGACGCGGTTACGTCCGGGCTTGCCCCGGGGTAGAACGTAACTACCTGAATCGTTGGGTAATCCACTTGCGGCAGGGCAGAGATGGGAAGTTGCTTATAGGCGACAATTCCCACCAGCAGTAATCCCGTCATCAACAGCGACGTGGCGATGGGCCGGAGAATGAATGGCCGCGAAATACTCATGTCTGCGATCCGATGTTGCCGCTGGTTTGGTTCTGACGGGCTGGAGCCTGCGGGGCAACGCGGCTTCCGGCCTGCAGCTTCTCCTGTCCATCGGTGACCACCTTATCCCCTCCTTGCAGACCGGAGGCGATGACTACGATGGCGCCCTGAGTCAGAGCCAACTTCACCGGCCGCATCTGCACTGTGTTGTTGGCATCAACGACGTAAGTGTACGAGCCTTCCGGGCCGCGAAGAACAGCGCTCGCCGGCGCTGTAATCGCGTTCTTGCGCGTCTCCAGCAGCAGGTGCGCGTTGACGAACTCGTTGGGCCAGAGCTCGCCGTTGGGATTGTCGAAGATTGCCTTCAGCTTTGCCGTGCCCGTTGTCGGGTCAATCTGGTTGTCAATCGTCTGCAGCTTGCCTGTCGTCAGCTTGGTTTGATCATCACGGCTGTAGGCGTCAACTTCCAGCGTTCCCTGCTTCATGTGCTCACGCACAGATTGCAGCTGATCTTCCGGCAAGGTGAAAATGACGGCGATGGGATGCAACTGGGTGATGACTACCAGGGCCGTTCCACCAGCGGCGGTAACGTAGTTGCCGGGATCGACCTGGCGCAGTCCGATCCTGCCGTCAATGGGAGACTTGATGTAGCAGTAGGTGAGATTCAGCTGAGCGTTTTCGATGGCAGCTTTATCGGCGGCGATGGTGCCTTCGTAAGTCCCGAACGATGCCTGCAGCGTGTCCAGGTCCTGCTTAGCGATGACGCCTTGCTCATAGAGCACCTTGTTGCGCTCATACTGCGCCTTGGCGTTGACAAGCTGCGCCTCATCCTTGGCCAGATTGGCCTTTGCCGTGTCCAAGGCTACCTGATAGGGACGCGGGTCGATTACGATAAGTGTTTCGCCCGTCTTCACGTCCTGGCCTTCGCGAAAGTTGACCTGCATGATCTGCCCGTCAATCCTCGTCTTTAGCGATACCGTATAGAACGCTTCCACCGAACCCAGCCCGCCGAGATACACATTGAAGTCGCCCTGCTTTACCGTGGCAACGCCGACGGGAATGGCGGGCGGCGGCGCGCTGGCCTTCGCCCCTTTCGCCTGCTGTGAACTGCACCCGGCCAACCCGGCGCATATCGCCAGCGTCAATCCCAGGCCTAGTACAATAAGCCCCTGTCTCTTCACTAACCCTCCTGAGCACAGACGCGGTGCCTCGTTGGATGTCACCGCGCTCTAACCCGTCGCCTAACTGCAACCATGACCACCGGTTGCATTACTATTACATCCGATAGTATTAGACCTGACAAATCCCTGGGAGAGCAGTTAAGAGGGGTGAAGGAAAGTTAAGTTTTGTGAAGGGTGCAGGCACAACACGTAACAATTCTTCACCGCCAACGCGCGCGGGAAAGGGCAAAATAAGTCCCGTGAACCGCCTGCTCATCGTGGATGACGACAAGGCGCTTGTCAAACTGCTGACCCGCTTTCTGCAAGGCGAAGGCTTTCAGGTGGATGCCGCCTACGACCACGCTTCCGGATTGAGCGCGGCCATGGCGGCCGAACACGAGCTGATCATCCTCGATGTCATGCTGCCGGGAGGCTCCGGTTTCGAGCTGCTGAAGCAGTTGCGCCGCCAGTCGGAAGTTCCGGTTCTCCTGCTGACCGCAAAAGGCGAGGCGGTGGACCGCATCGTCGGACTGGAAATCGGCGCGGATGATTACCTCGCGAAACCATTTGATCCGCGCGAACTGGTGGCCAGAATCCGTGCCATCTTCCGCCGCACCCGCGAAGCCGTACCGGCTGGCCGCACAGAGCCGGACGAGGTGCTTAGCGCGGGCGAGATCAGCATGTCGCTGGGTAGCCGGTCGGTGACCTGCGGCGGCACGCCGGTTGATCTCACCTCCGTCGAGTTCAACGTTCTGGAGCTGCTGTTGCGCCATGCCGGCAGCGTAGTGACCCGCGAACAGCTTGCTGAAGCTGCGCTCGGCCGGTCCCTGAACTTCCTCGATCGCAGCGTGGACGTTCACGTCAGCCACGTACGCAAGAAGCTCGCCGCCTGTCGCGGCGGGAATGACCTGATCCGGCCAATTCGCGGCATCGGGTATTTTCTGGCAGCGGAAACGGTGGAAAAGAGCAGGGTATGAACCGGCGCCTGTTCTGGAAAATCTTTCTGCCGTTCTGGGTGGCGCAGGCCGTGTTGCTCGGGGCGTTGTACCTGCGCATTCACTATCGCATTTCTTCCGAACACCCGTGGTGGATCCAACCGGAGCGTCGCGAGATGCCGGTGCTGGCCGGCCTGGCCGCGCAAACCTTCGAGCAACAAGGACAAACCGCGCTGGCCGCGCAGCTGGACAATCTGTCATTGCACGACCGTTCGCGCTTCTGGCTGGTTGATGCCGGCGGGCATGAGCTTTCGGGCCGCACAATACCACCGCGCATCCTTGACGACGCAAGCAAGGCCCAGCAGAGTGAAGGCCTGCATCGCTCCTACGAAGCCAACGTGCTGGCCGCCGCGGCAACCACGTCGCGCGGAAAGTATGTCCTGATTGCCGAACTGGTTCCCCCACCGCTTCGGGAGCGCGTTCCCGGCGACATACTCTGGACGCTGAAGCTGGGCACAATCTTCTCGGCACTGGTGTGTTTAGTGATTGCGCATTACCTCACCAAGCCCATCGAGCGGCTGCGCAACGCCACTCACCAGCTCGCGCGGGGAAATCTTGACATCCGCGCGGGCGAGAACCTGGGTAATCGCCGCGACGAGATTGCCGACCTGGTGCGCGACTTCGACATCATGGCCGAAGGGTTGCGAAAGCAGATCGAGAGCGAACGCAACCTGCTGAGCGGCGTCTCCCATGAGCTGCGCTCGCCCATCGCTCGCATTCGCCTGGCGCTCGCGCTGGCCCGGGAAGCCGACCCTGCCGAACGCCGGGAGATGCTCGATCGCATTGAGCAGGACGCCATCCAACTGGATGCGATGCTGGAACGGATTTTAACCGTATCACGGCTGGAGAGTGGACAGCTTAAGCCAAAGTTCGAGCGCTTTGTGCTGAATGATCTCGTGGAAGAGGTGGTGGGTGACGCCAGGTTTGAAGCCGCGGCTACCCATGCCACGATAACTTGCGACGAGGTTGTGGAAAATGTCGAGGTAACGGGTGACTCCAAGCTGTTACGCAGTGCCGTCGAGAATGTGGTACGCAACGCCGTTTTTTACTCCGGTGAGGGCGGCAAGGTAGAAGTGGTGATTACGGCCACCGACAACCGGCAGGGCGCGTCGGTGATCGTGCGGGACAATGGACCGGGTGTTCCGAAGGAAAAACTGCAGCTCATCTTCGAGCCTTTTTACCGCGTTGATGACTCCCGCGGCACGACCACCGGCGGAATGGGACTGGGCCTGGCCATCGCCAACAATGCCATGCGGGCCCACGGTGGCGTCATCATGGCGCGCAACCTCGAGCCGCACGGCCTGGAAATCCACCTGACGTTCCCGGCTTATCCCCATCCTATAGAACCCGGCGAAGCCCTCGGGCCCATCGTGTTTGACACCGTCCATAGCAGGGGATAGTCCTTTCACGCGCCGAGGACTCAAATCAGGCGAGCGCTTTTCCAAAGCTATATTAGTTTAACGTCAAAACATCGCGATTCTCGCAGCTTTGCTTCCGGACAGTTTCGTTAAAACCCGCCATTTTCGACCAGGTGGTTTTCAGGCTGCTATGACGCAGCTTGCACACTATACGATTCGCTCTCCATCGAATCTGGGAGGGGGCGAATTGTGACCAAGCAAAACATCGTCGCATTATATGCTCGAATGTGGCCGAGAGCCGTGTTCTCGAAGGTTTCCCCGAAGGAAGGCGGCAAGAAGAGCATCATGGCGAAGAGCTTCGAATTTCTGAACAGGCCCGGTGTTTATATTCTGTACAGGGATCACGAACCGTACTACATCGGTCAAGCCAAACGCCTTTATACCCGTCTATGGCTCCATGCGGTCCATGTAGAGCACCGATATTTTCACTTTTGGAATTTCTTCTCGGCCTTCGCGATAGATGATCCAAAACAGAGAAGCGAAATTGAAGGTATTTTGATTGCAGCTATGCCTACCGCGAACAGCGCAAGGCCCCGACTTAAGAGACAGAAGATGCCCAAACAAGTTAGCGAGCTACTCAGGAGAATCAATCAGTAAGGAGACCCAGCCCAAATGTTGATTACTTCAACATTGAAGTGTTCTTGAGGGTTCTTCGCGCTCGCCGCCGCAGCTTGCGCCGATCGGGAATGAGGTTTTCAAAGCGCGGACCGGGACCTAGAAGGAGCGCTTTGACACTGGGGCGGGAAGATCGCTGCAGACGTTTCCATTCTTCAATCGGGACCAGCACTGCCGCTTCAATTCCGCGCCGCGTAACAACTTGAGGTCCCTTCTTGAGCGCGGTGTCTAGCAGCTCACTGAAACGGGCCTCCGCGTCCCGCACATGCCATACGGCCAAAATTGCATCTCCTCGCATACCGAAGTATATGACGAGAGCGTGTTTCAAAATAAGGTTCGTATCAGGGCGCGGCTTCAGCCGTGCCAAAGACGCTTGCTTCTCCGCTGGGCTTTAGCCCCTGTTCGCAGCGGCTAAAGCCGTTACCTTAAACCGTAGCTTTACGGCACGACTGGAAGTCGTGCCCTGATACAAATCCTATGCTCGTCGGCGATGAAGTCACTGACACGAAGCCGCTGTGCGTGTTAGGGTTATGCATTTCTGAGGACAGCATGTTCACTCACGATCTTCTGAAGGGCAAGCGCATTCTCATCACCGGCGGCGGCACCGGAATTGGCCGCGCCATGGCGGATCGCTTCCTGCAACTCGGCGCCACGGTTTACATCTGCGGACGCCGCGCGGAGGTGGTGCAGAAGACCGCAGGCGAACTTTCCGCCTCGACCGGCGGGAGCATCGAGGGGTTCTCCTGCGACGTGCGTTATGACGACGATGTTGAGAAGCTCGTCGCGCAGCTTTGGGCCAAGGGTCCGCTGGATGTGCTGGTGAACAATGCCGCGGGTAACTTTCTGGCACGCACCGAGGAGCTCTCGGCTCACGCCTTCGATGCGGTCATCGGCATTGTGCTCAAGGGCACCATCAACATGACCATGGCATGCGGACGGCGCTGGCTGGCCGAGAAACATAAAGGCGTGGTGCTTAGCATTGCGACCACGTACGCCGATACTGGTTCGGCTTATGTTGTTCCGAGCGCGGTGGCAAAGGCAGGAGTGGTCTCTCTAATGCGGAGCCTGGCGGTGGAGTGGGGCGGACGCGGCATTCGCTGCGTGGCGATTGCGCCCGGAGCGATTCGCACCGAAGGCGCGTTCTCGCGGCTGCTGCCCGTTCCGGAGCTGGAGGAAAAGGTCCTGAAGCATAACCCTCTGCACCGCTTTGGAACGCTGGAGGAGATTTCCGACCTGGCGTCGTTTCTGATCAGCGATCACGCGGGCTACATCAACGGCGAAATGGTGTACATGGATGGCGGCGAGATGCTGGCGGGTGCAAGCATCTTCAGCCTGATTGGACGCCGTATTCCCGACGCGGCGTGGCAAATCATGAAGCCGAAAAAGCAGTAGTCAGTAGACAGGAGTCAGGGCTTCAAGTTGCAAATGCCGCCTAGTCGGCGGAAACCGCAGCGCTGGCGTTCTCTTGCGTGCTCACTTCCGGCGTGCCCTTCAGATACGCGTCAATCGCCTTCGCGGCCTTGCGGCCGGCGCCCATGGCGAGAATCACGGTCGCGCCGCCGGTGACGATGTCGCCGCCGGCAAACACGCCAGGCTTGGAGGTCGCCAAGGTTTCGTCGCTGGCTTGAATGTAGCCGCGCTTGGTGACGGCCAATCCCGGCGTCGTGGATTGAATCAGCGGGTTGGCCGAGGTCCCGGCGGCAATGATCGCCACCTGGCATGGCACAACGAATTCTGAGCCCTTGATTGGCACCGGGCTCCGGCGGCCAGACTCGTCCGGCTCGCCCAGTTCCTGGCGGATGCACTCTACGGAAGTAAGATTGCCCTTCTCGTCGCCGAAGAACTCGACCGGGTTCACCAGCATCTCGAAGTGAACGCCTTCATCTTTGGCGTGATGCACTTCTTCCACGCGGGCGGGCATTTCTTTCTCGGTGCGGCGGTAGTAAATGCTGGCGCTCTTAGCGCCCAGGCGCAACGCGCTGCGCACCGCATCCATTGCGGTGTTGCCGCCGCCAACCACGATGACGTCACGATCCTTGCAGGGGTAGAGCGGCTCGTCGTACTCGGGAAAGCGGTAGGCGCGCATGAGATTCACGCGCGTGAGGAACTCATTGGCGGAGTAAACACCGTTGAAGTGCTCTCCGGGAACGTTGAGGAAGCGCGGCAATCCGGCGCCGGTGGCGATGAAGATGGCGTCAAAGCCTTCGTCGTTCATCAGCTCGTCGATGGTAACGGTCTTGCCGACCACGACGTTGGTCTCGAAGACTACGCCGCGGCGGCGCAGCACGTTGATTTCGTGGTGGACAATCTCTTTAGGCAGGCGGAATTCCGGGATGCCGTACACCAGCACTCCGCCGAGCTCGTGCAGCGCCTCGAAGACATGCACCTGGTGCCCCCATTGGATGAGGTCGCCGGCGCAGGCCAGGCTGGCCGGGCCGCTGCCTATCAGGCCGACTTTTTTGCCCGTCGCGGGCGCCGAAACCGGGGAGCCGAACTGGCCGCTCTCCCGCTCCCAATCGGCCACAAAGCGCTCCAGATAGGCGATTCCTACTGGCTCGCCTTTCTTACCCAGGACGCAACCAGATTCGCATTGGTCTTCCACCGGACACACGCGGCCGGTGATGGCAGGGAGCGCATTGTCCTCGCGCACCTTCGAGGCTGCGCCGAGATAGTCACCGGCGAGGATGAGATCGATTACGGCCCGCACGTTCACCGACACCGGGCACTGCTCAATACAGCCGGGCTTCGGGCACTCGATACAGCGCAGCGATTCCTGCCGCGCTTGCTCTGCCGGAAAGCCGAGGTTCACTTCCAGGAAATTGTGGGCGCGCACGCAGGGATCCTGCTCAGGCACTCGCTGCCGCGGCAGCTTGGCGCGTTCCTTGTTGGGCAGCGGGTTGTGGCTCACGGGCTTGTCCGTCATCGGGTCACCTCCGACATTGCAGCTTCCAGCGCGCAAACGTGCTGGGCATTACTCTCACGGAGCTTCTTCAGTTCGGCTTCGGGGTCGGCCTGCAGCCGCTCGATGCTCTGGCGCTCCTGCTCGCGGTACATGTTGTTGCGTTGCGTCAGGACCTCGAAGTTGACCTGTGTGGCATCGAAATCCGGTCCGTCCACGCAGGCGAATTGACTCTTGTTATTCACCAGCACGCGGCAGCCGCCGCACATGCCGGTGCCGTCCACCATGATCGAGTTCAAGCTGACGATGGTCTTGATCCCCAGCGGGGCGGTGAGATTGGCGACGGCCCGCATCATCGGAACCGGGCCAACGGCCAGCACGTAATCCACTTTTTCGGTTTCCAGGATTTTCTTTAGCCGCTCCGTCACCAGCCCCTGCTCGCCGCAGGTGCCGTCGTCGGTCAGGATGTAGGTGTCGTCGCTGACGGCGCGTACCTCATCCTCCAGCACCAGCAGGTCTTTGCTGCGGGCGCCCACGATGGAGACGACCTTGTTCCCCGCACGCTTCAGCTCACGCGCCGTGGGATAGGCCATTGCCGTGCCGACGCTGCCGCTGACAACCACCGTCGTCCCGAATTGCTCAATCTCCGAGGGCTTGCCGAGGGGACCGACAACGTCAAGGATAGAATCGCCCGCTTCCAGCAGGTTCATGAGCATGGTAGTCTTGCCGATGGCCTGCACGCAGATGGTGATGGTGCCGGCCTCGGGGTTGGCGTCGGCGATGGTCAGCGGGATGCGCTCGCCGGAGTCATCCAGCCGGACAATGATGAACTGCCCCGGCCGCTGCTTCTTGGCTATGCGGGGCGCCTTGATCACGAAAAGCTTGATGTTTCGCGCTAAGCGGGCGCGCTTCCAGGATCTCGAACACGGGTACCCTCCACCTTTGATTTTGCGGAGGGGTAACCATTCAGTCTGTGGCGTACGTCACAATGCGAAGTTCATAGCGCACAATGGCTGCAAGAGCCGTCAATCCCGCAACAAAAGTGGCATATCTGCGTTAGAATTGACAGCTCTGGCCGAGTGCAATCAGGCGTAAGTCTCGTTTTCGGCGAGGTCTCGAATGCTGCAGCGCTTGAGCGGAACTTCTCAGCCACACCTGCCGGCGGCGGCTAACGCCGATTATCCTGAACGATTGCTTCATTCGCTTTGCATGGTTCCTCTACTCCTGGTGCTCATGTTGCCGGGATGGACGAGCTCGACGGCCCAGCAGCGGCCGCCTGACAGCAGCGCGGCGATGCCCACCGCAGCGCCGCTCCCAGATGAGCCACCTGCGCCGCCCCAAAACCAGTCGAAATCCTTCGCGAGCTCCTTGGGGACGGCGGTCAAAACGATTGGTGAGGACGAACTGCACATTATCAAGTCGCCCTTCTCCCTGAACAGCACGACGATGAAATGGAACGCGCTGGTCGTCGGGGCTACTGGCGTCCTCATCGCGAACGACGAAAGCGTTGTGAACCAGGTGTCGCCAATCTGGCACACCACCAGCATCAACATTTCCGACGCCACCGTGTATGGTCTGGGAGCTACCGCCGGCGGAATCTTCATCACAGGATTGATCACGCACAACGACCATGCCACTGAGACCGGCATCCGCAGCGCGGAGGCCACAGTGGACTCCGTCATTCTTTACGCTGCACTGAAGGCGATCCTGGCGCGAGAACGACCGTATGTGAGCAATGAAGGGAAGTTCTTTTCCGGCAATTGGACCGCCGGCTCCTTCCCCTCAGGTCACTCGACGCTTGCCTGGACGCTGGCCACGGTGGTAGCTCGCGAATATCCCAACTGGCCAGTACGTGTACTGATGTACAGCGCGGCGCTGGCTGTCAGTACCACTCGCGTCACCGGGGGAGTGCACTTTCCGGCCGACGTTTTCTCGGGAGCAGTGATTGGATTTGGCGTAGGAACCTACGTCACGCACAAGGACAGCCAGAAACTGATGTGGCACCATTCGCCAGGAAAGGTCAAGCGCGTAGAGCACGCGGTTCTGGAGCGGGTGGCGATCCAGTAGGCGTCATGCCACACCATTCCTGGTGGGCCGAATGATGCACCAGAATGGCTCGGGCATTTTATTTCGTCTTACTTGAAAGAAACAGCGCCAAAGAGAACCCGCGACAGGACAATACCACCCAACAGCGCGAGACTGATGCTGAGAAACGTGCCGATCAGGAAAAGTTCGGCGAACCTTTCTTCCTTGAGCTTCGGAAACCGGGCAATCGACTTGCCCGTCAAGATCAGCCCGATCATGGCCGGAGACTGCACCAGTACTGCCGTCAGCACCAGAAATCTCTCCAGCCATCCGATATAAAGGCCCGCATTCGGAATGTCCGCGGCGCTTTCTTCTTTGCTGTCGGACAACTGACGCGTCAAGGGGCGGGTGAGGTATCGAACCAGATATCCGCCTCCGAAGATCACGGCCGCGTACACCACCGCAACCATCAGCACATGAAGTTGCAGAGCATCCGACCAGCCAACCGCAGCGTTGACGTCACTCCAACGAAATCTGGTTAAGAACCAGCTGAAGGCCACAACAGCGGCAACATGAAATGCCTGGTCCAACAAAAACAATTCGGTGGAATCGCGAAATATCTTTCGCTCGACCAACCAGTTTCTTGAGACGTCCACCGCAAGATGGAAGACAATATAGCCTGCGATCAACATTTGCGCCGCGGTTGACCATAGCAGCGTATTGCTGAAGAAAAACAGGAGAGCGATCAGAACGGCCCAATGAATGGCTCCGTGCTCCAGGTAAGGTAGTTTGCGGCTCCTCTTGCCCAAAACGACGGCGTCGGTTTGCAGCGGAAAATCGGCCAGCAGATGAGCCAGCAAAATGGCCAGAAATGTCCGGAGCATATTTGCATCCTGGCGTGCAAAAAGGCGGTTTTTGCACGAAAACGTGCAACCTAAAAATAGCTGCGAATTATGCCTTCCATGGCCTTACGAGTCTCTTCCATCTCCCAGAAATGGGCTCTGCGCAAATTCCTGGACACGGTCGAGACATTCACTCCTAATTTCTTTGCGGCCAATTCCTGGTTCCCGGTGCTGACCTGGGCCAGGATTGTCTCCCATTGTTTTGCCGAGACCACCTGAAGCAGGGTATCGTGCAGGCGATAAACGGTGTTCGCGATCAGGTCGAACACCTCATTGCCAGAAACAAAACGAGTCAAGGTATCATCCTTCCCGCTCTTGTCCGCTTTCAGAAGGTCAGCCGCAAGGCGCGCCCTTTCGAATGCCTCGCCGCCGGCAAACTGATTGACCGGCTTTTTGCGGGGCTCGCTCACTTTGCCGAGTCCGATTGCGAGCCAGAGCTGCATGGGATAGAAGTTGCGTCGAAGATCCAGGATTACGCTGGGGATTGCCGCCGGGCTTTGCAAAACTGCCTGAAACTCGTCCCAGGCGGTGACGGCATAGTCGGAAAGTATCAGTTTGTTACGGAGGTGCAGCCTGGTGAGTGGACGGAGCTTGGCATCCCTTCTCCTGCGAAATGCCTCGATGTTGCGGGAGCCGATGACGTCCGCGGTTACCACAGCGTACACTTTGTCCGAACCCATGCCAAAAAACCTCACTTGCACGCTAACGTGCAAATCGGCCAATATTGCACGCTAGCGTGCAAATTACATCATATTGCACGTTGCTGTGCAAGAAAATTTCTCGGCTCTTGAAGCAAGGCCTGGGATGCTACACCACAAAATATTTCGCCGCGGGGTGATGCACGATAATGGCCGACGTGCTCTGCTCCGGGTCGAGCAAAAAGCCGGTCGTCAGGTGCACACCGATGGTCTCATCGGGATGCAGGAGTGCGAACAGCTTCGTCTGGTCCTCAAGATTGGGGCACGCGGGATATCCAAACGAATAGCGCGATCCGCGATACTTCTGGTGGAAGAGGTCGCGAATGTGCGGCGCATCGTCGCCCGCAATGCCCAGCGCCTCGCGAATCTTCTTGTGCGACAACTCGGCCAGCCCCTCGGCTGACTCCACGCTGAGCCCGTGCAGGTAGAGATACTTGGTGTACTCGCCGCTTTCAAACAGCTTTTGCGTTTCATGCGAAGCACGAGCGCCAATCGTGACACACGACATTCCGAGAACATCCATCCTGCCGCTGCTCTTCGGCAGGAAGAAGTCGGAGATGCACAAGCGGCGGCCCTCTCGCTGTCGCGGGAAGGTGAAGCGCAGCGTCTCGGTAGGAAGCGCGTCGCCCTGCTTCCAGCCCTCGGGCAGGCTGTACACGATCACATCGTTGGCCTCGCCCTGTGCGCCGAAGTAGCCGTAGACGACTTTCGGCTCGAACCAGCCCGCCGCAATCACTTCCTCTTCAAGATTCTTCAGGATCGGTCTGTACTTGGTTTCCACCAATCGGCCGTAATCTTCTTGCGACGCCGTCTTCAACTGCCATTGGTTCTTGAACAGCGCGGTTTCGTTGATGTATTGGAAAATTTCGCGCAGATCGAAATCCTGCGGCTGCAACACTCGCACGCCCCAGAACGGCGGCTGCGGAATGTTCGGCGCAGGCGCTATCTCAATGCTGGGAGCGGTCACGCCGTCGCCATTGCCGCCCGCGACCGCAGCCCGAGCGAACTCCTTCACCACCTTGCCTTCGGCAATGCGGCGGGCCCGCTCGCCGTTAGCCGAGGCAAGGTCCTCCATGATGTGCAACCCGGCGAACGCATCGTCGGCATAAAAAATGCCGCCAGAATATTCGCGGCGCAGATCATCCTCGACGTACTTGCGCGTCAACGCAGCCCCGCCGCAGATAACCGGGAACTCCAGCTTCTGGTGATGCAGATCCTGCACTACGTACTTCATCTCCAGCGTGGATTTCACCAGCAATCCGCTCAGTCCGATAGCGTCGGCCTTCTCGGCAATCGCGGCCTTGATGATGGTGTCCGATGGCTGCTTGATGCCAAGGTTCACCACGCGATAGCCATTGTTGGTAAGGATGATGTCCACGAGGTTCTTGCCGATGTCGTGGACGTCGCCCTTCACCGTCGCGAGCACGATGGTGGCCTTCTGGCTGCCTTCTTTCTTCTCCATCTTCGGCTCGAGATAGGCGACCGCCGCCTTCATCACGCCGGCTGAATCGAGGACCGACGGCAACTGCATCTTGCGCGCGCCGAACAGGTCGCCGACTGTCCTCATGCCATCGAGCAGGATGTTGTTGATGAGGTCGAGCGGCGTGTAATTGACCAGCGCGTCTTCCAGCAGCTCGTCGAGTGACTTCTTGCTCGTACCTTCACCAACCTGCTTTTCACCGTTGATGATCGCCCACTTCAGCTTGTCTTCGATGGAGAGCGTGTCCACATGCGCCGTCGTGGTCTCTTCTTTGCCCTTCGTCCCAGCGAAGTGCGCCATGAACGCCTGTAGCGGATCGCCGTTCGACTGGTCGAAGTAAATCAACTTGCGCGCCAGATCAACTTCCGCTTCAGGAATCTTGTATAACGGATAGATTTTGCTGTAGTTAACGATGGCCATGTCGAGGCCGTGGTCAACCGCCTCGTGCATGAATACGCTGTTCAGAATGCGGCGGGAGTAGGCACTCAGGCCGAACGAAATGTTGCTGACGCCGAGGATGGTTTTGACCTCGGGCAGCTCCTTCTTGATCGCCTTCACCGCCTTCAAGGTTTCGATGCCGGCGGTGCGGTAATCTTCCTGACCGGTGGAGATGGGCAGGGTCAGCGCGTCGAAAATCAGATCCACCGGACGAATGCCGTACTTGTTCACCGCCAGATCGAAGATGCGCTTGGCTATGGCGGTCTTCTTCTCGGCGGTGAGCGCCATGCCCTCTTCGTCGATGGTGAGCGCGATGACCGCCGCGCCGTAGCGCTTGGCCATCGGCAGAACTTTCGCGGTGCGCTTCTCGCCGTCTTCCAGGTTGATGGAGTTGATGATGGCCTTGCCGGGAATGCGCTTCAGCGCCTCCTCAACTACGTCGGCCTCGGTGGAATCGACGGTGATCGGCGCCGGCACGCGAGTTGCGATCTTTTCCAGAATGTTGCTGATGTAGCCCTTCTCGTCCTCGCCCACGATGGCACAGCACAGGTCGAGCATGTGCGAGCCTTCGTTCACCAGCTTCTTGGCCAGGGTGAGGATGGCGTCGTAGTTCTGCGTGCGCACCATGTTCTTGAAGTGCTCAACGCGGGTCGTGGTGTTCATCTCCTCGGCGACGATCAGCGGCTTGGGATCGAGATCGAGCGGCACCATCGAATAGGCGCTGGCCGCGGCGGCGGTGATTTTCACCTCGCGCCTGGCAGGCTCAAGATTGGCGCAGGTATCTGCGACGGCCTTCAGATGCTCGGGCGTGGTGCCGCAGCATCCGCCGACAATGCGAACGCCATACTCGGTGATGAACTGCTTGTGATAGTCCGCCAGTTCCTGCGGTTGCAGCAGGTACACCGCGCGTCCGCCCTGGTTCTGCGGCAGGCCGGCGTTGGGCAGAACGGAAACGTGCTTCGGCGAATTCGCACCGAGGTACGAACGGCGTCGTTCATCTCCTTCGGGCCGGTGGCACAGTTCAAGCCGATAGCGGCAACGTCGAACATCTCCAGCGTGGTCAGCGCCGCGCCGATCTCCGTGCCGAGCAGCATCGTGCCGGTCGCTTCGAGCGTGACCTGCACTTGCACGGGAACGTTCTTGCCGGTTTTCTTCAGCGCATCGAAGATGCCGACCAGCCCCGCTTTCGCCTGCAGGATGTCCTGGCAGGTCTCGAGCAGCAGAACATCAACTCCGCCTTCGATGAGTGCGACCGCCTGCTCGGTGTAGGAAGCAGCCATGTCGTCAAAACTGATGTGGCCGAGCGACGGCAGCTTGGTCGTCGGCCCCATCGAGCCGGCGACGAAAGCGTTTGCGGCCGTTGAAGCTGCTGGCAGCGACTTCACGCGCCAGCTTCGCGGCGGCAAAGTTGATCTCGTGCACTTTGTCCTGCAGGTCGTATTCGGCCAGCACGACGCGCGTGGCACCGAAGGTGTCGGTCTCGACTACGTCGCAGCCCACTCTGTAGAAAGCGGCGTGAATGTCCTTAATGATGTCAGGCCGGCTGAGCACCAGGATCTCGTTGCAGCCTTCCTTGCCCCAAAAGTCGTCCACACTGAGGGTTGCGGATCTGGATGTTCGTGCCCATGGCGCCGTCATAGATGACGACGCGTTCCTGCACGGCCTGTAGAAAATCGCTCATTGTGCGTGTGCGCGAGTTGACGACGCCCTTCAGGTGGAAGAGCGGGCCTTTAGGCCCGCGTCCCGCCAGTCAATAGATGCAGAGGCCTCAGCCTCGGATGAAACGGGGCGGAATAGGCTCGCGGCTGTTCATCCAGTATCTCAGTTCCCTATGGCTTGGGAAAGCTAGGCGCAGCCAAATGCGCCCTCAGCGCGCCATTGGTCGCTTATAAACATTGGGCCGCAGCTACCGCACCTGAATCACCGCCAGCCCATTCACCGGCAACTGCAAGGTATAACTTCCGTCGGTCAGCTCGTCATAGCTGGGGTCGGGCAGTCTCGAGTTCTCGCGCAGGTCGCGAATCTGGTCCTGCGTCGGATAACGAGGCTTGCCCATTTTTTCGTAGAGCGCCAGCGTGTTGCCATGCTCCGTCGTCCACGCGGCTGATGCCAATCCTTGCGTCCGGCTTCACTCCTTTGAACTCGAGCTTGACGGTCTTCGACGTCGCCAGCCGCGCCAGGCTCGGCGATGTTCCACACCGCCACCGTCAGCCGGCCTTCGGTGGTCTTGGTGACAAGCACATTGGGATTGCTGTTCTCCAGGCGACGGTCACCCGAGCCGGTGCAGCACCTGAAAAGCATAGAAGGACGGCTTGGGAATACCGCCCGCGGCGATCAGCCCGAAGCCGCCATAAAACGGCTCTTTCACGATGCCCTGCTCCTCGAAGACGTCGGAGAAGGTCCAGTACGACATCATCTCGGCGAGGCCGTCGCACTGGCTGATGGTGTTTGCCAGCCACGGGGCCATATAGACGGAGTCGGTGACCGCGACTTCGTTGTCATAAGCCGCATTGAACTCACTCACGATCAGGGGCAGTTCGGGACGTGGCGACTCTTTGACCTGCTCGTGCATCATCTTGACCGCGCGGCAGACCATCTGGTCGCGCGCGATCTTCTCGTTGGTATGAAAAACATCGCTCGCCTTGTCGTTGCCGTAAATGTGACCGGAGACGAAGTCGAGCGGCACGTTCTTCGCCTGCGCGTGCTGAATCATGGCCGGTATCCACGCCGCCTGCGCTGATGCCGGGCCACCGACGCGCAGGCGCGGGCTCACCGCCTTGATGTCGCGCGCGGTGTGATCGTATAGCTCGAAGTAGGTTTGCTGCTTGGGTGTGCCGTTCCAGAAGTCCAGATTTGGCTCATTCCATACTTCGAAGTACCAGGTTGCAACCTCGTCGATGCCGTAGTGCTCGACGAGATGTTTCGTGAACTGAGTGACCAGATCGTCCCACTTCGTGTAATCCTTTGGCGGTGCGATGTTCGGGTGATACCAGAACGATTGCAGATCTGCCCGGGCGGCGAGCTTATACGGCATGAAGCTCAGCTCGACGTATGGCTTGACGCTGTTGGCCAGCAGCCCGTCGTAGATCTGGTCAACGTAGGAAAAGTTGTAGATCGGCTTGCCTTGCTTGTCCTCGTCGTAAACGCCTACGTCGTCATCCAGAATTGCGTGGAAACGAACGTACTGCATTGCGGTGATTTGCCCCACGGCCCGCAAGTCAGAACGATATTCGGCGCGCAGGCTAAGCACGGCCCGGCCGGAGCCGAACATCTGCTCCCAGTAATGGGGAAATGGGTGGGCCGGCGCTGCAGCGTCGATGGTGATGGTGTCGGTGGGCGCTTGCGCGATCAGCGACAGCGTAAGAAGTAAGAGGACAACCAGCAGATGAAAGCCGCGCGATCGAACAGGCATTAGTTCTCCGTGCAAGCAGATGAATTGCTACCTTCCCCGATTATTCTCCAGCGTTCCTGCGGGTCGCAATGGCGGAAAGGGCGATTGCTGCTCCTTACCGGGGATACGCCGGGTGGCGAGTCGCGAGTGCCCCATACATTTGCGGTTTTCGAATGTGTGGGGGACACGTGGAATCCAGTTTGCAGCGTGAGAAGTGCGAGATTTGGTTTGCGAAGTAGAATCAATCGATGGTTCGAGGCAAAAACACCCACTCAACCAACGTAAGGTTGAGTGGGGCACCCGGCAGACTGAGGACATTCCCATTGATTCTATTTTATAAATAAATACCAAATGAGCCCTCCCGCGTAAAAAAGAACTAAAATAGTCTGGACTAAGAGCCAAACATCTCTACCCGTAGCGCTGGTAGAGCCCTTTATACTAAAGAAGATATTATCGCTAACTCTATAAAAAGCTCCACCTCCAATTAATAAAAGGATGACAAATATAAGAACCTTGCCTATCATGGATTAGGTCTCCGTGTTCCTTGCTGTCTTGATGGGTGTCAGAAGTTCATCTATGGCCCGGTGCCCCAGAGCCTGCCCTGAGCTTGCCGAAGGGCTTGCGCCCCTCGTTTGGGCGCTAACCTGGGAGTGGGCTGAACGCAACCTGCACCTTTCCAATCGCGTTTCATTACGCCCAGGTTCGCCCAACAGCAGGCCGAACCCTTCGACAAGCTCACGGCAGGCTCTGGTGCACGGGGCGACCACACTAGCGACCGCGCGGGATTATGCCGGATACGGAGGAGGGGTTACGCTGTTGCCGTGCTCATCAACGAACTTCCAGAGCTGGTTGTTCCAATCCGGGCCCTTGGTCTTCTGCGTGTAGGCGTCGAGCAGCGTACCGGGCTTTGTGCTGGCGCCTTGGACGTCGACGACGAGACCGGGGCCATCCGCGCTCTGGATGAAGTAATAGCCCGTGAATTGATCCCCCGAATAGACTGGCACGAACATCCATAGCTGGTTCGTCGCATCAGGGTACTTCGTCTTCTGGGTGTAGACGTCGAGCAGCGCACCGGGGTTCGTGCTGGCGCCTTGAATATCAATGACCAGGTCACCCAGCTTGCTCTTGAGGAAGTAAAAGTTCGGAAGTAAATCCGTTGTCACGAACGTCCAGAGTTGGTTATCCCAGTCCGGGCTCTTGGTTTTCTTGGTGTAGGCGTCGAGCAGCGTACCGGGCTTCGTTTTGGCTTCTTGAACATCAATGACCAGGTCACCTAGCTTGCTCTGGATGAAGAACCAAGACATGAATGTTCCCCTTTCGGCTCTCGCACAAGGGACTTTATCCAGGATTTCCATTTGGGCACCCTGGATGGCCAAGAACTATACACCCGAATCCCGTCAGCTGCTGATTTTTTTCATCTTTTCATTTTGGCGGTTGCTGACCGCCGGGTGCCCCTTGATAAGAGCGAAGGCGTTGTCAAGACAAAGTTTCCCTGGGCGGTGCATGAGCACCGATGGTTCGCCGGTAAGATTGAGGACCAGAGAACACCGGGGAACTCGCGTTGATCAGTTTGCCGGGTTCCCACACATTCGCGGTTTTTCGAATGTGTGGGAGATGACGATATCACGAGGCAGGGAGACCTGGGTCACAGTCAAGGACGAAGCCGTGAGGTACCCTCCATCTTGTGACCAAGGGAGTATCCTGCGGTTGGGAGCGCAGGGTACTCCGCGACGCATTCCACACATTCGCAAAAAGCGCGAATGTGCCGGGCACCCGGCGGGACTGGGCCGGCAAGGAAAATAATTATGCGCGGGAATCCTTCGATAGGTGTATAGTGTCGCGCTGTTGGGAGCCAAAACGGAAATTCGTGTTAAATGTTCGGGGGGAATGGCAACCAGGAGCAGTGGGGCCAAATGAATACAGGACCAAATCCTTATTACCCTTATATCAAGGGAAATATCCCGGCCGGGTGGCGCGAGATTCTCCACGAGGTGGCTTTAGTTAAGGCTCTAAATAACATTGAGGGCCTGGTGAGCACCCGGGCACCTCATATATGGAAGGAGCGCTTATGCGGTTCAAGGTGTCGAGCATCATCTGCGCTGTGCGGTGCTATTCCTGGTGCCGAGGCCAGCGCATTCGCAGAACTGGGTGAATAACGATCTAAACCAGCTGGCTAAGCAGTACGGTGCCAGCTATCCACCGGCGACGGGAAGCCCGCTTACCGGCGATTGGGGAAGCGGCCAGCAGCATGTGAACTATTTCACGTTCGTGGACAATCAGTGGCACGTAGCTGAACTGATGTACAACGGCAGTTTTTGGTCCTCGAGCGACCTGACTCTGGCAGCCCACGGAACTGCGCCAGCGAGAGGCAGTTCTCTCCACCGCTATTGGACGAACTGCTGCGACCGACATGTCAACTTCTTAGACCAAAATGGACACGTGCATGAACTCTATATTACGAATTCAGGCCAGCCTTGGCAGGACTTCGACCTCACAAAAACCGCCACACACGGCACCGCTGCGAAGGCCGGCAGTCCGCTTGGAGGTTATTCGTCAGGCGGCGACGAGCATGTAATCTTCATAGACGGTAACAATCACGTTCACGAATTGTTCAAGACGCCAAGTGCGAACTGGTACGATACCGATCTAACTTCTACAGGCATCAACGGGACGCCAGCGGCGAACAATTCCACTTTGACTGGCGATTGGAATCCGAACAGCAGCCAACAGCACATCAACTTCGTTGATGGGAATCGTCATCTCCACGAACTCGTTTTCTTAAATGGCCAGTCCTCGCGCTGGAAGGATAACGACCTAACTTCTACCACAAACGGCGCGACCTTGGTCGCCTCAGGAAGCCCTCTGGCCCGTGACCATTACCCGGGGTGCCAAGGCGGCGATTGCCAAGAGGTGCGCTTCATGGATTCCGCAGGTCATATTCATAATTTTTGGTGTTGTTTGGCGAGCGGCTGGTTGGACTGGGACATTACGGCGAATGCTCAACACGGCACCGCGGCTAATATCGGTGCCAACCAGATGGCTTCAGACTTGAATGTGACGGTCAACCAGGGCCATATCAACTTTTTTGTATCCAGTGGGACTGAATGGCGCGTTCACGAGCTCGTGGAATTTGGAGCGCAGAGCAAGAGCATTTGGTCTGACAACGATCTCAATGCGCCTGCTTTGCCTGGCAGCGCCATTGACCGATATTGGGGGAATGGCAACGATCAGCATGTAAATTTCATCGGTGTTGAGGGCGACCTACACGAACTATACATCGGAAATCCAAGCGGAAGCGGGAACAATGGAGGCGGCCCAGGCTGCACCGCAGGGGCTGCAGGCTGTGCATGCAAGAACGGTGCCTGTAATGCCGGCCTGACATGTTTCAACGGATCAGAGTGCATCGCATGTGGAGGCCTTGGCAAGATCTGCTGTCAGCCGGGTAACACTTGCCAATCGGGTCTGACATGCCAATCCTCGCCTTCGCAAAATAGCTACACGTGCCTCAGATAGAACGCGCGGGTGCCGGGTGCCCCACACATTCGCGCTTTTCGAATGCGCGGGAAATGCGATGAAACGACCGAGAACGATGGATACGGAGGGAACTAACCAAACCCTCTACTACTCAATCAAGAGAAAGTTGCAGTCGGACACCCGGCGCATAACTCTCCGGCCGTTCTTCCACTCCCTGTCGCATTCACCCAGGTGAGGCCGCGAACGAGCGGCGCAATCGTCCTGCAGCAGCAGCCAAAGTTACCAAAGTTTGCAGAATTCCACGAACAGGCTATTACTTTTGTAAGTTGACACGGCGGCCGCGAAACGTACACTGGGAAACAAGAGGCTTAGTGTCTCTATGCGCCGAAAGGAGCGCAAACGGCCGCTTAGGGCCGGGTGTTCTTTGACAACTTAGTGAGTAACGGCTCCGAAGGAGAGCCAAAGATCTGCCGGCTGTGGTTTAGCATTTGGTTAACCTATCCGGGTGAGAAAGCTCCCAGGAACCTACGATTTTGCGCGCCTAAGTCTTTTGGAAACAATATTTTGCTATAACTCCTTAGATCTCAGATATTTGCATGGAAACCTGCAACTAATTGAACCAGTTTGACTTGTAGGTACATACATGATTGGGTTGCACTTATTGCCTCGGTAGGTGCTGTAAGTCATTGAAAATTGTCCCGTGTTAGGCGAAGAAACAGGGAAAGATGGGGGGAGGGGCCCCTTGCGCATTGGGTAGTGCACCATTTGCGGAGGCTTCCCATCCAGGCTGCAAAGGGCTGACACGGGTTGACAGTGTGAGTAATAGTAAAGAGCGACACGGCTTGTCTCGCGGAGGGCTGCGCTTGCCTGCCGACGCCAGTCAGGATGACAACAGACCCTGACTGGTCAGGAAGTCTCGTGCGACCTCGGTCGCGTCTTTCTTCTGCCCGTCCACGGCGTAGTTCATTCTTCGCATGTCGTCGGCGGTGATGCGGCCAGCCAGCCTTTCAAACGCCGCCCTCGCCTGCGGGCACTCCTGAAAGAGCTGGGGACGTACGACCGGCACGGCATCGTATGGCGGGAAGTAGCGCTTGTCATCTTCGAGCACGACCAGACCGAGCGCGGCAATGAGACCGTCAGTATTGTTTCCGGCAACCACGTCAACCGACCTGTTCTCCAGCGCGCGATAGAGCAGGCCCAGGTCCATCACCCGCGGAGCTTCCGCGAACTTCAGTCCGTAGGTGTTGACCAAGCCTTTGTATCCGTCCTGTCGCTCGAGGAATTCGTATCCCACACCGAGCCGCAACCGCGGCGCAACCGGCGCCAGTTGTGACAGGGTGCTTACGCCCAGACGGCGCGCATCGTCGCTGCGCATGACCATGGCAAAGCTGTTGTTGAAGCCCAGCGGCGGCATGACGTCGAGGCCAAATTTGCTGCGATATTCCTGCTTTACCTGTTCGTATACGGCGCGCGAATCGCCGGAAGCGGTTTGTTTCAGGATCGCCGCCAGCGCCGTGCCGGTGTATTCGACATAAACGTCGATCCGCCCGGCCAGTAGCGCCTGCTGGCAGATGTAGGTGCCCGCGAGGTAGAAGCGGCGTTCGATGGGCAGGCGGCAAACACTCCCGAGGTATTGCGCAAGCAGCTCCCCGAGTACAAGCTGCTCGGTGAAGTTCTTCGAGCCTATGGTGATGCCGCGCGCGCGCGTCGCGCAGGCGGCACAAGCCAGCAGCAGCCCGGAAAGAAAGCCGCGGCGATCCATCTCAGTGGATCCTGCGCACCAGCAGCTTCTCCACGCCGCCTAGTCCGAGGTCGGCGACAAGCGCCATCAGCGCGGCAGGAATCGCGCCCGCGAGGATCACGCCGTTGTCCACCATGGCAATGCCGCGGAAGATGAACTCGCCCAGACCGCCGGCGCCGATGGCCGCGGCGATGGTTGCCACTCCGATGGTGATTA
This sequence comes from uncultured Acidobacteriaceae bacterium, assembly GCA_963823635.1. Classification (GTDB taxonomy): domain Bacteria; phylum Acidobacteriota; class Terriglobia; order Terriglobales; family Acidobacteriaceae; genus Bog-257. Next base: position 264,299 of record CAWGMV010000021.1, read on the forward strand.
CCGCGGCGACACGAATTCCTGACAGCAGCACCGGCATCGCCAGCGGCAGCTCCACCTGCCAGAGAAGCTGACGCGAAGTGAGGCCCATCGCCACCGCCGCTTCGCGAACCGGCGCGCTAATGCCGGCTATGCCAACGTAAGTATTCCGGACGATCGGCAGCAAGGCATAGAGCGCCAGAGCGATGATGGCCAGCCGGTCGGCGCGCGCCCCCAGCCAAGGAAGGGGCAGCAGCAGTCCGAAGAGCGCCAGGCTGGGGATGGTCTGGATGACATTCGTGCTGCCGAGCACCAGCGCCTTCCAGCGCGGCCGCCGGGTGAGCAGTATTCCCAGCGGAACCCCGATCGCGATGGCGAGTATCATCGAAACCCCGACCAGCCACAGATGTTCGCGCGGTCAGGGTTGCCACTTCGCGTTTATGGGTCAGCAGAAAGTTCAAAGCGACGTCAACCGCGGATCAACGCAGATTTCGCAGATAAAGCAAATGTTTATCGCTGCAATTTCAAAAAGAAAAATCCGCGTATTCCGCGGTCGCCTCTAATTCTGGAACATCTGTTGCCCCGCCCGGAACACGTCCACATAGGCCTTCACGGAATCGTCAGGGGCGCGCATGAACTCCTCGCTGCTGTAGATTCCGCGCAGCTTGCCGGACTCCATTAACCCGATGCGGCTACCTAGCAGCAAAGCTTCCCCCACATCGTGAGTCACGAATACGATGGTTTTCGCCAGCTTCTGCTGCAGCTTCTTGAATTCCATTTGTAGCTCAGCGCGGGTGATGGGATCGAGCGCGCCGAAGGGTTCGTCCATGAGAAGAATGGGCGGTTCGGCGGCCAGAGCGCGCGCCAATCCAACCCGCTGCCGTTGTCCGCCCGACAGCTGATGCGGATAGCGGCGAGCAAATTCCGTGGCTGGTAATCCGACCAGTGCCAACACCTCTTCTACACGCGCGTCAATCCTGCGCGGTTCCCACTGCTCGAGCCGCGGAACCAGCGCTACGTTCTCGTGTACCGAGTAATGGGGGAACAGTCCGACATCCTGGATGGCGTAGCCGATCCGCCGGCGCAACTTGATGACGTCCCACTGCGCCACCGGAATTCCATCAACGCGAACCTCGCCCGTCGTTGGCGTGTACAGGCGATTGATCATCTTCAGGCAAGTGGTCTTGCCCGAGCCGCTTCGCCCGAGCAGCATCAGGGTCTCACCCGAACGCACCGATAGATTCACGTCGGACAACAGCGCCCTGTCCTCCGAGACGCGAAAACTTATCTCACAGAACTCGATGGCGGGGCTGGATGACGGGGGCATGATTAGAGCGTCGCCGCGGCTCCAGCGTAGCAGAAGTGGCGTCCGCTTACCGCATTGTTTACAAACACGAATGCCGGAGCCAGTGGTCACCAGCTCCGGCAAAGATTTTCGCAGGCTCAGGAAGGCTAAGCGCTAGTAGCGTCCGTAACCGCCCCCGCCGCCCGAGCGGCCACGGCCTCCACCACCACCGCCACGACCACCATAGCCGCCGCGCCCGCCGCCACCTCCGCCGTCGCGCCGTCCGCCTCGGTCCATCTTTGGGCGAGCCTCGTTCACGGTCAGATTGCGCCCTCCGAGGGCGGTACCGTTCAGGGCTTCCATGGCCTTGCCGGCCGCTTCATCATCGGTCATCTCGACGAAGGCGAAGCCGCGTGGCTGCCCGGTGTCGCGATCGGTGATAATGCTGACCTTATCGACTGGTCCATAGGCTTCGAACAGTCCGCGCACCTGGTCTTCAGTCGCATCGAAATTTAGGTTCCCAACATAAATGTTCTTCATACTTCCTCGCTTTCGGATAGTGCCGATGTGCCATGCGTGCATCACGCATAGCAGGTTGGGTGGTTGACGGACTAAAGACTCGACCGACTGCTGGCGTGTAAAGCAAAAAGGGCAGCACTTCTGCCGCCCTCCTTACGTGTTCCTGGTTTAAAGCACCTGAACGTTTTCAGCCTGCCATCCCTTGGCGCCGCGCTTCACGTCGAAGCTGACCGCCTGGCCTTCCTGCAGCGAACGGAAGCCGTTCGACTGGATGGCCGAGAAATGAACGAATACATCTTCGCCGTTCTGCCGTGAGATGAAGCCAAAACCTTTGGCATCGTTAAACCACTTTACTGTTCCTTGTTCCATGTGTTTCTTTGAATATCCTTTTTGTTGATGTCGCGCAGGAAGATCGGAAGGTTACATGCAGAAATCGCTCGCCCACAAAAGAGGGATGGCTGCTAGACGCGCCGTTCGTACTTACGCACCTACATTATACATCAAGCGGCACGAATATCAGAATTCATGCCGCCTCCGGACCATTCCCGTCGCGCCAAATCACGCCAAATCGAAGAGCAGAAACTCGGCTTGCCCGTTGCCTTTGGCGCTGGTCAATTGCAGCCTGGCTTCACCGCTGATGGCTGCGCCGTCGCCCTTCATCAGCTTGGTGCCGTTCATGTCGAGTTCGCCCCGTACCAACTGTACCCACGCATGACGGCCAGGCTTGAGGGCGAGTTCCAGCATCTTGCCGCTGTCCAGTAGCGAAGCGTACACGCTGGCGTCCTGGTTGATGGTGGTCGAACCTTCGCGCCCGTCGTGCGAAGCGATCAGCCGCAACTGATTTTGCTTTTCCTCGGCGGAAAAGGTGCGGTCCTCGTAGCTGGGCTTCAGTCCCTCGGCTTCGGGCAACAACCAAATCTGTAATAGGTGCACGGGCTTGGTGGACTGATTGGCTTCGCTGTGCATTACGCCGGTGCCTGCGGACATGCGTTGCACATCGTTCTGCCGGATAGTCGCGCCCCGTCCCATGCTGTCGCGATGGCTGAGCTCACCGTCAATGATGTAAGTGAGGATCTCCATGTCGCGGTGGGGATGCATTCCGAAACCTTTACCCGCGCTAATGCGGTCTTCGTTGATGACCCGCAGGTCGCGGAAGCCCATGTGCTTCGGATCGTAGTAGTCCGAAAATGAGAAAGTGTAATGGGTATCGAGCCAGCCGTGGTTGGCATGGCCGCGCTCTTCTGATGGCCTGATAGTGATCATCTCGTCCTCCTGGGTCAAGGATAAGATGCTTTAACATTAAAGAAAGATTCAGGTCCCCGATTGCGCCTCGTCCGCCACCATCTCCTGGCTGCCGAGCTTTCGGCACAGGCTGCCCAGGCGCGTTTGCTCTTCGGGGGTCAGCACGCCGACGAATTTGGCAATGGCTGCAGCATGCCGCGGAAAGATCTGTCGTATCAATGCCTTCCCTTTGGGCGTCAAGGCTACGATTTGCACTCGCCCGTCCTCAGGAGATGGCTGGCGTTTGGCGAACCCCTGTTTTTCCAGGTTTCCAGCGACCATAGTCAGGTTTCCGCCAGTGGTGAGGACCTTTCGCGCAACCTCCGAGAGTGACATCGGGCCAACGTGATAGAGCGCTTCCAGCACCGCAAACTGGGTTAGGGTCAAGCCCATATCCTGCAAACTGCGTGCCGCCAAGCTGCGTGCCGAGTGGGCGGCGCGCATGAGTTTGACGTAGGTCAGAAGGGCAAGGCGCTGCGGCGAGCGGTGAGGACGAGATGTGGACATGGACCATATACTACAACATTAAAGTACTTTGGCGAGTGGCGGCGTCCCTACTTCAGCCCCGCATTCTCCGCTGCCAGTTTGGCGGTTGCGCTCCAGTCCATGTCGTCCATGCCCCGCGAGATGGCGGTGAGCATGTGATCGCGAATCATGCTGGCCACGGGTAAAGGCGCATCAGCCGACTCCGCCGCGGCCAGTACAAGCTTCATGTCCTTGAGTCCCAACCGAATCTTGAATCCGGCCGGCTTGTACTTTTCATCGGCAATAAGGTTGCCGTAGGTTTTGTAAACTGGGGCCGCAAACAGGCTGTTGGTGAGAAAGTCGACATATTGATGGGGATCGATGCCGTATTTCCGCCCCAGCGCGATCGCCTCGCCTAAAGATTCGATCACGGTAGCGATCAGGAAATTTCCGCTCAGCTTTACCACGTTGGCCATCTCCGGCTTATCGCCCATAACGAACACGCGCTGGCCAAGCGACTCCAGCAAGGGCCGGCAGCGCTCGATTGCCTCCTTGTCTCCCGCCGCCGCCACAAACAACTTGGCTGCCTCCGCGGCCTCCGGCCTGCCAAACACCGGAGCAGTAATGTATTTCTGCCCACGTTTGGCGTGCTCCTCCGTTAGCTTCCTCGACAGCGCCACGCTGATGGTGCTCATCGAAATGTGCACCGCATTTGGCGGCAGGCTCTCCGCAATCCCGCCGGGCTGCAGTACCGCCCCTTCGACGGCAGCATCATCCGCCAGCATGGTGATGACGGCTTCCGCCTCCTTTGCCGCCTCGCCCGGCGACTTGGCAACCTTCGCTCCCAGCGCGCGAAGCCCTTCTGTCTTGGCGAGCGTGCGATTCCACACTGTAACGTCATGTCCAGCGCGAATCAGGTGCCGCGCCATATGGGTACCCATATTTCCCAGCCCGATGAATGCAACCTTCACAATGTTCCTCCTCAATATGAATATTGACCACAGAGACGCAGTGGCAGGGAGTCGACGAAATAAAACAATTCAGACCTCTGGGTCTCTGTGCCTTCACGGCTGCTGCCCTTCCTGTTTCTTGTGGGGCTTGCCCCAGTCAAATCTGCGCCCGATGATCGCCTTAAACAGCATATGGTCAGTCGCCCGCGTCACGCCAACGCCGAGGCCAAAGTTGATCTCCCACTTGGGAGAGACGTCCAGGTCGAACGCTGGAATGAACTGCTGCGACTGATAAGGAAATGGATCGAATCCTGCCACCGGCCCGAAGCCGGAATAGTACTCCAGTCCAAACGCAACGGTCTTTGTGAAGTTCCATGAGATTTTCGCATCCGGCGAGAACTCCCAACCGCGCCGCGATTCTGGCCCGGTGTACGCCCTCTCCAATGCGGGATTAACGGACCAATACAGCCGGCCCATCTGTTTGTCCACAATCGGCCTGAGCTCCAGGCTCCAGACTGAAGTCGAGAAAATCGGCCTGGCATAGCCGAACTCGAACGACAGGCTGGCGCCCACCGGCCAGTGCCAGCTCTCCGGTGCCCGCACGCGAGGCCGGATGTGGTCTCCGACCCATTTCCAGCCCTGACCACTCGGCACGGTCGTAAAGATATAAAAGCCGGTCTCAAACCACGGAGTGAAGCCCTGTGTGATCTCTATGGTCTCGTGCAGCTCGTGCTCGGTAGGAATCACGCTCTCTTCGGTGGTCTTCGATCCCTGGAAGATGAAGTTGCTGTGCAGTTCCACCATAGTGGTCTTCGGTGGGACCGTCTCCGACGCGTAAACCTGGATTTCGTAGTTGTCCTGCGACAGCGCGGCGCTGCTGAGCAGAAGGAATCCAAGAATGAAGGCGAGCGGTAGCGAGCGCGAAATCATTGCCACTGGATCCGCCCGCGGTTACTGCTTGAATACCACCATCGCCAGCGGCGGCAGATCGAGCAGCAGCGACTGTTCGTGGCCGTGGCAGGCAATCGGTTCGGTCGTGCTGCCGCCGAAGTTCCCCTGGTCCGTGCCGCCGTAAATCCCGGCATTGCTATTCAGCACCTCGCGCCAATGTCCGGAGTGCGGTACGCCAACGCGATACGCCTCGCGCGGCACGGGAGTGAAATTGCATGCCATTATCAGCGGCGCGTTTCCGTCTTTGCGTAGGCGCATGTAGGTGAGGACGCTATCGTCGGAGTCGTCGGCGTCGATCCATCGCCAGCCATCAGGAAGGAAGTCCGTCTCATACAGTGCTGGCTCGCCGCGATAGAAGGCGTTGAGGTCGCGCACCCAGCGTTGCACACCCTGATGAGATGGGTATTGAAGCGCGTCCCACTCAATGCTGCTGTCGTGGTTCCATTCGCCCCATTGCGCAATCTCGCAGCCCATGAACAACAGCTTCTTGCCCGGCTGGGTGAACATATAACCGAATAACAGCCTCAGATTGGCATATTTCTGCCACTCGTCGCCCGCCATCTTGCCGAACAGCGAGCCCTTGCCGTGTACCACTTCATCGTGCGAGAGCGGAAGCACAAAATTCTCTGTAAAGGCGTACAGTCCGCGGAAGCTGAGCTTGTTGTGGTGATACTTGCGATGAATCGGATTCTTCGACATGTAAAGCAGCGTGTCGTGCATCCATCCCATGTCCCACTTCATGCCGAAGCCCAGGCCGCCAATGTAGGTAGGCCGTGACACCATCGGCCATGCCGTGGATTCCTCTGCGATGGTCTGAATGTCGGGAAACTCCTTATAGGCGTCTTGATTCACCTGCCGCAGAAGCGACACCGCTCCCAGGTTCTCCCGGCCGCCGTACTGGTTGGGGATCCACTCGCCCTGCTTGCGCGAGTAGTCGAGGTAGAGCATGGACGCGATGGCGTCCATGCGTAGCCCGTCGGCGTGGTAGCTGTCTAGCCAGAAGATGGCGTTGCTCAGCAGGAAGCCCCTCACCTCGTTGCGCTCGTAGTTGAAAATGGCCGACTTCCAATCCGGATGAAATCCCTTGCGCGGATCGGCGTGCTCGTAGAGATGCGTGCCGTCGAAGTATGCCAGCCCGTGCTCGTCGTTGGGGAAGTGCGATGGCACCCAATCCAGGTACACGCCGATGCCGCGCTGGTGCAGGTAATCCATCAGGTACATGAAATCCTGCGGCGTGCCGTAGCGGGCGCTGGGCGCATAGTAACCGGTGACCTGATATCCCCAGGAGCCGAAGAACGGATGCTCCATCACCGGCATAAACTCCACATGCGTGAAGCCCATGTCATTGACGTAATCGGCCAGCTTCGGCGCCAGCTCGCGATAGCTCAGTGAGCGGTTGCCATCTTCCGGCACCCGCATCCACGAGCCCAGATGCACTTCGTAAATCGAAATCGGTGCGTCGAATTTGTTGTGCTCATAACGCGTCCGCATCCACTCGTCATCGTGCCACTCATAATCCAGGTCCCACACGATGGACGCCGTCCGCGGTGGAATCTCGTTGTAGAAACCATACGGGTCAGCCTTACTCACTTCGTACATGTGGTAGCGCGAACGAATGTGGTACTTGTACACCTCTCCCTTGCCCAAGTCGTGAATGAACGCCTCCCACACGCCCGAGCTTCCGCGCGGATTCATAGGATGGGAATCGGCGTTCCAGCCGTTGAAGTCTCCGACCACCGAGATGCGCTCGGCATCCGGCGCCCACACCGCGAAGTATGTGCCTCGCTTGCCCTCCACTTCGGTCACGTGCGCGCCGAATTTCTCGTACAGCCGGTTGTGATTGCCTTCGTTGAAAAGATGAAGGTCGTAGCTCGTCAGCAGCGTGGACCCTTTTTCCTGCGAAGTTGTGGTTGCCATCGATCGCTTTCCCCCGGCAGGTTGCGCCTATCCACTATACGCGCACTATGCTCCCGACATCAGCGCACATGCCTCGGTGACGCACGTTACTGCTTCACTCTTGGGCCGGTGTTCTCATCAAGGTGGCGACGTGCGCTTCCGGATTTTGATTCGGCAGATGTCTCTGCCGGCACGTCGACCGCACACTCAAGGAGAAACCCTATGGCTGACAAGAAAGCGGACCTGGCTGGCCCCGGAATTGGCAACTACACAGAGTTGGAACGCGTCCTTCCGGTGGATTACACCTCGCTGCTGTCACCCAAAGAAACTCAGAAGGCAATCTTCGAGGCAAAGAACTACATCGAGGAGAACCTGTGTCATGAACTTAACCTGATGATGGTTACCGTACCTCTGATCGTGGACGAGGAGAGCGGCCTCAACGACTATCTCGACCGCGACGGGTCACGCACCCCGATCCAGTTTCATATTTCCAACGATCGCGAGAGGCACCCCATCAACGCCCAAGTGGTGCAGGCCGCTACCAAGTGGAAGAGGCTGGCACTGAAGCAGTTCAATTGCCACCCCGGAGAAGGGATCTGCACCGATATGCGCGCCGTGCGCAAGGACTACTTCCTCGACCACGACCATAGTGCCTACGTGGACCAGTGGGACTGGGAGCGCGTAATCACGCCTGACCAGCGCAATCTTAGTTTTCTGAAAGGCGTGGTGAGCAAAATCTGGAACGTCATCGTCGGCGCCGAGCGGCATGTGCAGGAAATCTTCCCGCAACTGCACGACCTTCGTTATCCCAACCTGCCCGAGCAGTTAACCTTCCTGCATGCCGAAGAAATCCTAGATCGGTATCCCGAGCTGCCGCGCAAGCAACGCGAAACTGCGATTCTCCAGAAGTACCCGGCGGTGTTCATCATTGGAATTGGTTGGACATTGAAGGATGGCTACCCGCACGAAATGCGCGCCGCCGACTATGACGACTGGGTGACCGAGACCCGCGATGACAATGGTCACATTCGCCATGGGCTGAACGGAGACATACTGGTGTGGAATCCGGTGACCAAGCGGCGGCACGAGCTAACGTCCATGGGTATCCGGGTGAATGCCGAATCGCTGAGGAAGCAACTGGAGCTGACAGGCCAGATGGACTTCCTGAAGTTCCCGTATCACAAGGCGATCGTCAATCACGAGATACCGCTGAGCATCGGCGGCGGTATCGGGCAATCGCGGACGCTGATGCTGCTGCTGCGCAAAGCACACCTCGGCGAAGTCAGTGTCACCGTCTGGCCGAAGGTGCTGAAGGAGATGTGCGAAAGGAAGAACATCCACGTGCTGAATTAGTTGTTCGCGGCCAGTTGTCAGTTGTGGAAAATGACAATCGACAACTGGCCTTCGAACATCGAATAATTAACGGGTCAAACATTAATTTCATCCTTTGTGGTGTTCCGTACAACAAAATCCCAGGAGGCAAGCCATGGCAAATAAACTCGGAGTTCCCGCTACCTCAGATATGGGATCTCAGGAATTAACCGAAGAAATCATCCGCATCCGTGCCTACCATTTGTTCGAACAGCGCGGTAATCAGCACGGGCATGATATGGAAGATTGGCTCCAGGCCGAGGCGGAAGTGACGGGGAAAAAGACCCGCGCTTCTGCTGATCAAACCGAACGTGCACAGGAAGCCGCGGCGGCAGCTTAGTAGGAGGGATCGCGCCGTTGAGCCAGGAGAACGGCTACGCCGCAGCGCGTCCCCGCCGTCTTCTCAGCAGGCCCAGAGCCAGTGCGGCGATTCCCATCGCCACACCAACTCCGACGGCGATGTTCTTGATCCGGAATCCTGATGGCTTCCTTGCGTCTTTGATGTGCTCGGGCCGGATGCCCATACCAACCACCCGTCCAAGCAAATGCTGCACTCCCGGGATGCTCACAGCCACCTTAAGTTGCCATGGCGCGCGCGCCTCGCCCGGATTTTCAAAGATCTTCTGAAAGCCTTTGTGGGCCAGCACCTGTATCTGCTGCGTCACGCGGGTGGGAAATTCCCGCCGTTGCTGCACCTGCGCCAGCCACCATTCCGTGATTCGACCCTCGCGCAATGGGTCAGCCAGCAGGTTTGCGGTCGCAACTGCATCCTGAATCGCGAGGTTGATACCCACGCCTCCTGCGGGTGACATGGCATGCGCCGCGTCGCCGATGCACAGCAACCCTGGCCGGTACCACTGGCGCAGGCGGTTCACCTGTACGGTCAGCAGCTTTATCTGGTCCCAGTCCTGCAACTCCTCAACCCGGTCGCCGAGATACGGAGCGGTGCGGCGAATGATCGCGCGAAACCGCTCCAGGCCCTGCTGCTGCACCTGTTCAAATGAGCCTTTGCTTATGATGAGGCCCGCCTGAAAATAATCGTCGCGATTGATCAGAATGAGTGCCTGGCCGTAGTTGATGTTGCCCAGCAGGTGCTCCGGATCGTCATCCATGCGGCTGATGCGGAACCACAGCACATCAATCGGTACACCATAGTCGACGACGTCCAGAAGCGCGGCCTTGCGCGCGGTGGAGTGACGTCCATCGCATCCGATGACCAGATCGGCCCTGATTTGTAGCCTCCCATCGGGCCTCTGCGCTTCAACGCCGTTGATTCTGTCCTGGTCCCGGATCAGGTCAACGCACTGGTGCTGCATGAGAAGGCGAAAACTGGGGAACTGGGTGGCCTTGTCGGATAGGAAATTGAGGAAGTCCCACTGCGGCATCAGGGCGACGAACTTGCAGTGCGTGGGCAGGCATCGGAAATCGGCAGCGTCAAACGCGAAATCTCCAAAGACGCCGCTCACAGATGACAGCCGTTGATGCCTCATCTTCAGGAAGTATTGCAGCAGCCCGAGCTCGTGCAGGACCTCCAGCGTGGAGGGATGTACGGTGTCGCCGCGAAAGTCGCGGTTAAAGTCTTGATGCTTCTCGAGGACGGTGACGTCCACCCCGGCACGGGCAAGGAGATAGCCCAGCATCACGCCGGCAGGTCCGCCGCCGACAACGCAGCAGGTGGTTCGCAGTTCCTCGCTGGTCATTGCCTGTATAGGATGCCGGCGGTGCTCCCGAGGAAACAAAGGTCAGGCAGGTTTTTCAGCCGCCTGCTTTAGTTTCGCGATGTCAAGCTTATCCATCTGGAGCATGGCTTGCATGACCCGCTTCGATTTCTCGGCGTCCTTGTCGGCCATCAGTTCTCCCAAAACGGTCGGAATGATTTGCCACGATAGCCCAAATTTGTCTTTGAGCCAGCCGCACCTGCTGGGTTGTCCTCCTTCGGACAGCTTTTCCCAGAAATAGTCCACTTCCTGCTGCGTCTCACAACTCACCAGGAAGGATATGGCCTCGGTAAACTTAAATAGAGGGCCACCATTCAGCGCCATGAACTTTTGTCCCTCCAGTTCAAACGACGCCACCATGACTGAACCTTTCGGTCCGGGGCCGGCGTCGCCGTAGCGGGAAACACTCAAGACTTTCGAGTTCTTAAAGATCGAGGTGTAGAAATTCATCGCCTCTTCGGCTTGGTTGTCGAACCAGAGGAAAGGGTTGATTTTTTGCATTTTGTTTTGCTCCGAATTTGTTTTTTGTTGCCTTGCCGTGCTTCTGGGTTGCCGGCCTACACTCGCAACGCCGCTGAGCCGCCCACCCATTCCAGATTGCGATTGTGGTCCACTCCCATCATCATGCCGCGGCCCATGCGCACCAGCGGCAAAACGCAAGTCAGCTCGCCACCCTCTGGCCAGACGTACATCATGCGAATTTCCATCTGCGTAAGCCCGTGGGGCGTTTGGATAACGGGCTCGAAGCGGACCCGCTCCTGGAGAATGTAATTGTGGTGCTGGTCCGCCGGGATGGCATCAATGTCGCTCTGTGTCGGCGCGAACTTTATACCGATTCCGGCGAACGAGTACAGCGGCTTGAGCAGGTAATTTTCGTTGTCTTTCGGTAATCCGCTGACTTCGTCGAGAAACCAGGTCTTCGGCACACTCGAATGCTTGAGGTGCGGGATGGAGAATTTGCTGATGCGGAAGTACCAGTTGGGATGTCCCGCCCATTCGACGTCGAGCTCGTCGCGCAAGTCGAAAGGCAATGTCACGCCCCCGCGCTCCAACTCATCCGCGATGCAACGGTTGTAAATGCGGCAAACCTCGATCTCACGGCCCTCTTTGCGATAGAAGAGCTTCTTGCCGCGTTTGACTAACGACAAAATGTCCACAATTGCGATGCCAATCTCGCGCTGGGTGACCAGAAAATCCGGCAGCGTCTTCTGTTCTTCGGGATGGATCTCCAGCAGAATCACGTTCTCCGCGTTATGCCCGGCGACGATCAACTCCCGCATCAATTTCCAATACGAATCGTGGTTATATCCGCTGAGATATGCGCCGAGACCGCGCGGCAGTTCGTAGGTGTCGATGTATTGCTGCGCCGCCAGCGGTTGATAGCCGTAAAGGGAAGGGAAGGCTTGCAGCTCGACCAGCTTGGGGTCCAGCTCGCCGCTTGCATTTCGCACCAACCCGAAGTCCACCTGCACGAACATCGGCCGTGGCGATTGATTTGGCACATTGTGCTGGGGAGGAACAGATGCGTCGGATGCGCGGAGGTACTGCGGATCATCAACCAGTTGCGAAACTAATTCACGGCCATACTGCGACATCTGGTCGAGAAGCGATTTGGGAACGAAGCACGGAGTCTCGGAGACACGAAAGCCGACATGAGTTCCGCACGCCTTGTCCAGCGACTCCAGCAACCGACCGTACTTTTCGGGTGTGAAGTCACGGTTGAATTCCTCGCGCAGCGCGGGAACCATGCTTAGGCCTCGATGAGGAAGCGGCCTTTTTCCATAATCTGCCGCCCATCAACCCAGATGTCGAAGCACGTCCCGACCACGTCAATATGCGTGCCGGAATACCAGTCGGCGCCGGTGTGCGCTCCATAGGGATTGCCAAAGGCGATGTGCACCCCGGGAAATTTTTCGTCCTGCAGGATATGCCCGATGACGTGTTTCAACTCGACGTTGGTGCCGATGGCGAATTCGCCTACCCGGTCACTGTTTTCATCGGTGTGAGTGTAGGCCCAGAAATCTTCTTCCAGCACCCTGTTGTTACTGAAGGCCTCGGTGATTCGATTGTTTTTCATGCGGATGGTCAGCGGCTGGCGCGCCAGGCCGGGATACTTCTCGCAGAGATAATCGCCAAGGACGCCGTCAACCACGCAAGTTCCGTTCACTTCACCGGGAGCAGTGAACACTTCTCCGCCTGGCAGGTTCCCCCATTTGTCGCGGCTGATGATGCCGCTGGTCTTCACCCAGCGATAATTCGGGTCCAAAGTCGCGGTGAAGTCGCTGCCTGCAGGGTTTTTCGCCCTAATCTCTTTCGCGCTACTAACAATCTCCAACACTTTTCGGCTGAGAGCGTCCACGCGATTGAAGTCGGCGCGCATACCCTCCAGCATGATCTGGCGATTGATGTTGACCATGTGGGCGTGCCGCATCCTGCGCCGGTTCACGATGTCGGTCATCTGCATTCGCGACTTCAATTCATTGCGCTGCGCGTGCACGGCGAAGATGCTGACCTCGCTGGTCTCCATATCGTCGGCGATCTCCTGCGGCAGATCGGTCAGCGGGCGCGGCGCCAGGTCTTCCAGCACAAACGCCCGGAACGGCGAACCGAGGCGCAGCAACTCCTGTGCCATGCTGGCTGCGATCTCGCGGCAGTCGTTGTCGGTAATGATGGTGACCTTCTCCGACGGCTGAATGCGCAGGCAGGTGTTCACCGCGTTGTACGCGCCGGGAGAAAGCTCAGGATCGAATGTGGTTTTCGTCAGATCGGAAAGAACAGGTTGGATCAAAGAACGTTCCCTTTCTAATTTTGATTCGTCTTCAGCGCGCCGCGGCCTGTTCGAATACGCCGACCCGCGTCTCGGCCACCATATAGTCCACAACCTTCTTCAGATCGCCGGTTTCCTCATACACCTTCAACTGACGGTCGGCGCCGGTGCCCATCTTCAGCATCTGATGAATGTAATTGATCTCCTCGCGCGAGCCAAGCTCGTCCACCACCGGATCGATCAGTTCCAGGTATTCCTGTCACCAGTCGCGCAGCGGGACCTCTTCCTCTTTGCCGAAGTCGATCAGCTTGCCGTCGAGGCCATAGCGCGAGGCGCGAAACTTATTTTCCATGATGAGCGCGCGACCATAGATGCGGTAACTCTTGTTCGAGGCGTGCAGCTTATAGAGCATGGCGACGGTCGCCTGGATCAGCGCAGCGATGGCCATGGTTTCGTCCAGCCGCATCGGGATGTCGCATACCCGCACTTCGAGCGTGGGAAATGCGGATGCGGACGGATGTCCCACCAGATTTTCTTGCCGTTGTCGATGCAGCCGGTCTTGACCAGCAGATTGACGAAGGTCTCGTAGTCCGCCCAGTTGGCGAAGACGTCGGGAATGCCGGTGCGTGGAAAGCGCTCGAAAACTTTGCAGCGATAGGACTTGAACCCGGTCGAAATGCCCATCCAGAACGGCGAATTCGACTGGACAGCGCCAGGATGTGCGGCAGGAAATACCGCATAGAGTTCATGATGTGGATGGCGGTGTTGCGGTCCTCGATGCCAATGTGTACGTGCAATCCGAAAACCAGATTGGCACGAGCCATCATCTGCATTTCTTCCACCACCTGCTGGTAACGCTCGTCGGGATAGATGTCCTGTACCTTCCAATCGGCGAAGGGATGCGTGCTGGCGGCGGCGAGGCCAAGGCCATTCTCGACCGGCCAGGTTAATCATCTCGCGGCGCAGTAGCCGGACGTCCTCACACGCTTCCTTAATGTCGCGGCAGACCTTGGTCCCCACCTCGATGACGGCCTGGTGCATTTCCGGCTTGACCGCCTCGTGCAGCGCCAGCTTGGCTTTGGGAAGAATTTCCGAGGCGATGTGTGAGCGGAGATCGCGGGTCTCCGGATCGATCGTCTGGTATTCCTCTTCAATCCCGATGCTGAGGCTTGGCCGCTCCATCTGGTTACCCCTTTGTCGTTCGCGTGGCTACTTTCCTTGGTGCGGCAGCTTTCTTCGCGGCCGTCTTCTTTCGCGCTGGCAGCCGCTTCATCGTAGTAGCCGCTAAGAAACGCGCTCCAGCGATACTCCGGAGAGAGGCCGGTGTGCTGCTTAGCTTTGCGCACTGCGAGCTCTGCGACGGCGTTCACAATCCAGTCGAAATTTTCCTGTCCGACCGAGTTTACATCAGCGTCGGGAGCCGGATTCATGAAGTCGATGGCGTAGGGAATGCCGTCCTCGCAGGCGAACTCGACCGTGTTGAGGTCGTAGCCCAGCGCGCGGCAGAGGGTAAGGCAATCGTGCTCGACACGCTGCAGAAGCTTGGCATCGGTGGCCGGCGGTTTCTTCACGTAGCGCTCGTGGAACGGCGCCGACGGATCGTAGTGCATGATGTGAACCTTCTCCTGGCCGACCACGTAGCAGCGGAAATACTCTTTGAACTGGACGCCGCGCTGCAGCGTCATGCACAGGTTGCGGGTCTGGTCGTAGGCGCGGAAGAACTCCTCCGGCGAGTTCACCTTATACACGTCCTTCCAGCCGCCTCCGTCGAAGGGCTTCAGGAACGCCGGAAACCCGACGTAGCTGAAGATGCTATCCCACGGCATGGGGAATTGCAGGTTGCGCATGGAGCGGTCGGTGGTGCCCGGAGGATGGTCCTTGTGCGGCAACAACACCGTCTGCGGGATAGCCACACCGAGCTTGTGTCCGAGCGCGAAGTTAAAGAACTTGTCGTCGGCGCTCCACCAGAACGGATTGTTGATGACGATGGTGCCCGACAGGGCCGCGTTCTTCAGATAGCCGCGATAGAAGGGAATATCATGCGAGATTCGATCAACGATGACGTGGTAGGGCGAGGGCTCGGCCATGCGAACTTCGCCCACAGTGGCAAGCTCCGCCTGAAGGTCCGGCTCGCCCACGGAGTTGATCTTGTCCACCAGCGCCGGCGGAAAGGTCGTCTCCATGCCGAAAATGATTCCGATCTTCTTCACAGTACTCCTCGGCGAGCGACACGAGTGACGCGGCGTATCGGTTCGCAATGATTAGGAAAATCCCAAGACGACAGCGCGCTGCAGCGCTGTCAGTAGCAAGTATTCTAGGCGAAAGCAGTTAGATTTTGGTAGTGGAAAGGAAGACTTACGCCACCGCCAGTCCGCGGCCGATGCCCGCACTCCGGGCGACCTGTTCTCAGCACTCTGTTCCCTTTTGGGATTAGCGATGATAACGACCTGTTTTAACGTCGAATCCCTCAGCCCGCGGATGTATGCTGCTCTCGGCGAAGAAAACCGCTACTCAGTGCGATCTATTGTGAAGCACATCCTCGACGGGAGATACGTCATGACGAGATCTTTGATTCTGGCTTTAATTTCCCTTGCTCTTGCTCTGCCCGCGTTCGGCAAAACCTACAAGAGTAGCTATCCTGTTCCTTGCAGCGAAGTATGGCCCGCGGTGAAGGACACTCTTAGCAATCCCGAAAACTACGACGTCACCGATAATGACGACGCCCAAATGAAGGCTTCGTACGATGTGAAGCACGCCGCCCACGTCAATATCTCCGGAACGTTCCTGCAGCGAAAAAATCACGTCGCTCTAGTTTCGAAAGGCGCGACATGCGAGATGCAGGTAGTGTCGAACTATAGCGGATGGGAGCATAACGACCAGGGTGATTTCAAGAAGCGCGTGGATGACTCGCTGGCTAAGCTGAAGGGGGCGAAACCTGCGGAGCCCGCTAAACCCCAGGAAGCGAATAAGTAGTGCGACGGCTGGGCCGGAAAGACAACCCTCGAGCCGATCTAGGCTCGCGGCAGCGTAAAAATGCGGTAGAGCGGAAAGCACAGCACCAGCGCAGCCAGCACCGCCAGTCCGACCCGCACAGCGTGGGTTTTGAAACGCTGGCTGATTGCTGTCAGCAACAGCACGGTGGCTAGCAGCACTGTTACCCGCACATATTGGTCGGAGCGCTCCCGCGCCTGGTTGCCCTGGTCGAAGGTCTCTGTGGCCTGGTCATTTAGCTGGGCTGCCTTTTCCGCCGTGGAGCTGTGATATCCCTCCATCGACTGCGGCCCTGGGGGAGCGTTAGGGTTGTTGAGCGGATCGGTCTGCTTCCAGGCCTCGAAGGCGGGACGAAACTCGGGAAGGAAGCGCCGCTCAAACAAATCGGCGAGCTTCTTGTTGCCGCTGGCCTCGGCTTTCAGCCACTCGACCACTGTCGAAGCGTTGTACAAGCGCTCCTGGTTGGCGGTTGTCGCAACGCCCTCGGCTTCAACGCGATACCTGCTAGCCAGTCCGTACAGTTCAGACTGATGTCCCGTCCAAAGCGCCGCTTGATAGCCGCTCCAGGCGGTGGTAATGGCGACTACGGCGAGCACGATGGCTTCGGCAATCTCCAAGAGCTCGTGCGCGCGCGACGGTGCGCGCTCTTGATGTTCGCTGAGATGATGGGCCACCTCGACGTTGGAACCTCCAACTGATTCAGGCATGTTAGGACCTCGTTCGTGCCGCGGAATATGAAGAGCAAGTTTACCTTGGAGGCGGGAAATCTCAACTGCAGCTTTTGATGGGGCGAACCCTAGTACTTTTTCCAGTGGCAAATTGTAAGGTGCATCGCTACCATTGCCTGAATCGCCCATCTCAGCTTCCCGGTCTGCAGCAACATTGGAGGAGAGGATTGCGGCGGTAAGCGCGTCAAGCCGCGAGTTAAGAATGGCAACTGCACATCAGGGGCGTACGGTAGTACGCGAGAAGGCCCGCGCCTTTATTAAGGAAAGCTGGCAGTCACAGACCAATCTTGCGTTCTTCCTGGGGCTGCTGATCACCATGGGCTTGGTACTTCCGTCGCTGGGATTCGGAAAGAGCGACGAAGTTCGGTACAGCGACTTCTGCTTCTCGCTACTGCTGATTTCGGGAGTGGCCATCGCCTGGGGACGGCCGTGGCTGTTCGGTTTCGCAGCCTTTATGGGGAGCGCCACGCTCGCCGTCCGCTGGATGGCATTCTTCACCCCGACCTTCGCCTTGCAAGTGTGGTCAGGCGCCTGGTCGATAGCGGCCATCCTGATGATCTCCCTGGTCCTACTGGCGCAGGTCTTTCGCTCGGGACCGGTTACTTCGTACCGCCTCATGGGCGCAATCGCGGTTTATCTGCTGTTCGGAGCGGGTTGGGCTCACGCCTACCATCTCACGGAAATACTGCACCCAGGGTCCTTCAACAGCCCTCACGAAACGGAGACCGTTCTCGACTGGATTTACTTCAGCTATATCACCCTCACCACCGTAGGCTACGGAGACATTACACCCGTACGGCCGATCGCGCGCACACTGGCAATGGGCGAGGCCCTGGCTGGACAGCTCTATCTGGCTGTTCTGATTGCGCGGCTGGTGGCCATGGAAGTGGTAAGCTGGCAGGAGAAGTCCAACCACAGTTCGCCGTGAATAGCTGAAAAACGGGAGAAAAAATGTTGAAGAAGGGCATTGCCGCAGCAGTGATTCTCGCAGGCGCGCTCGTCCTGCCGGGCGCCGTTCTTGCCCAGCAAGCGCAGCAGCAAGCGCAGGCATCTTCCAGTCCGACCGTCACCGACCAGGACATCCAGTTGATGAGGGAGGACATCCGCTCGCAGAAGAAACAGATTATTGCCGCTAACATGCAGTTGACCGACGCAGAAGCCACCAAGTTCTGGCCGGTTTATGATGCCTACAAGGTAGAAACTGCAAAGATTGGCGACGCCCGTTACGCCTTGATCAAAGAGTACGCTCAGACTTATAACACGATGACCGACGCACAGGCCAAGAGTCTCATCAAGCGAGCGGCCGACTTGGACCAACAGGTTATAGCGCTGCGTACGCAGTGGATGCCCAAGTTCGAGGCGGTAGTGCCAGGCAAGAAGGCGGCGCTGTTCTATCAGCTCGATCGCAGGCTCGGGTTGATTGTTGACCTTCAACTGGCCTCCATGATTCCGATGGTGCAACAGTAGTTGGCCACCTAACGCGAGCCCAACAAATGCCGGGGTTAGGAAATCCATCCCGGCCCATCCCCGCGAGGATTGTCATGTTGAATCGCCTCCTGGCAACGGCCCTGCTTCTGGCAGGCGGGTTGCTCTTGGGCTGTGAGCTGCTGTCGGCGCAAACCTACAGCACTCCTCTGCCGACGGTAAACGACAAGGACGTGGCTCTGCTGCGGCAGGATCTGCGAGCTAAAGCTAAGCAGCTTATTACCAAGAACATGCAGCTTACCGACAGCGAAGCCTCCGGGTTCTGGCCGCTCTATGACCAGTACACCGCTGAGGTACGCAAGGTGAATGACACACGTTTCGGGCTGATGAAGCAGTACGCGAAGGTTTACCAGACAATGACGGCCGACGAAGCTGACGCCATGGTCAAGTTGCTGGCTGAAGCGGACCAGACAATCATCAGCTTGCGCCTACAGTATCTTCCGAAATTTGAGCAGGTGTTGCCGGGCACCAAAGCTGCCCTCTTTATGCAGTTGGATCGGCGCCTGGACAACCTGGCTAACGTGCAGATGGCTTCTCAGCTTCCGGCAATCAAGCCATAGGAAACCAATAGTTCCTGACTCCGAAGCCATCCTTGAAGCGGCTTGCGAGCGTTCTGGCCTACACCTTTCGTTGCAGGAAAATCCTTGGAACACAGCGGCCTGCGGTTGACCAAACCCTTCCTTGATCGTCACTTAGAGGGTGTCAAGGCGGGTACCTCCATGGCTGGAAGCGCTTTGAGAGTTTGCATCCAGCCCGGCAATGTGAGAGGATATAACTATCCGGTTAAATAGATGCGGGTGTGAGGGCCTTGCCGGGGATAGGCCGGTTACCGGTTCAGTGTCAGCGGCGCGGTTCTACACCCAAGGAACGTAAGAATTCAGCACCAAGGCCAAATCCAAATACTAGGCCCAAGTCCTGCATTTTTACAGAACGGCACTCGCAGTTTTAGCAGTTCCTGCCCGGTCACATGATCGGTACGATGGTGGCGATCCCAGGGGCAACCCCGGATGGCACCTCGTCCGGGAAAGCATGGGCAGGGGCGGGATCAAAAATTCGAAAGAACTTACAGGAGATTTGTCAGTGAAAAACAAGTGGATTCTGTTAGTTGGGTTCGTGTTCTTGCTTAGCATGACTGCGTTCGCGCAGAGTGAGTATCCGAAATTCGAAGTACCGATCGGATTTTCATTCGTTAATGTCCACCCCAATACGCCGCAGATCACCAGCTTCAACGTCTTCGGTGGCGGTGGCGCCTTCGTTTACAACTTCTCTTCTCTGGTCGGCATTAAGGCCGATTTCATGGGCTACACCCAGGGCAGCGGCCAGAAGCTTTATCAGGATGGGACGCTGCTGGGAAATGTGAGCGGCAACCTATTCACTTATATGTTCGGGCCGCAGATCAAGAAGCACTCGGGCAAGTTTCAGCCGTTTGGCGAGGCCCTGTTTGGCGCCGCGCATACCAATCTCGATGCCAACATCTGCAAGTTAGAGAGTGGATGTGCCTCGGGCAACGGCAGCAATAATGGGTTTGCCATGGAGTACGGCCTGGGTCTGGACATTCCCATCACCAAGACCATTCAGCTCCGGCCGGTCGAAGTGGATTATTTGTACACCCACTTTGGCTCTAATCATATTGCCGGCGCCTCCGCGAACCAGAACAACTTCAAGTACGTCGCGGGCGTGAACTTCACCTTCGGCAACAAGTAACGACACAATTCACAGCATAACCTCTGGCGTCGCCTGAAAGCGGCGCCATTTTTGTTTTAGCCGCGCATTGTTCGCCCCATACGGCTGGTTGCGCGCCTGTAGCCGATGAGCTTCCCGGCGGAGGACGGAGCCTGTCGTTACAAATTTGCGAGCTTTTTCTCGCAATAACAGGCACAATATTGGCTAACCACTCGCCGTAGGAGCGCGCCCAGCGGCGGCGAACTGGAATTAGGAGAGGTTCGCCATGGAGCGGAAACCCTCGGCCCGCATTCTGATTGCCGACGATCATCAGTTGGTGGCCGAAGCGTGCAAGAGTCTTCTGGAACCGGAATTCCAGGTCGTCGGCATTGTTACTGACGGCCGAAGCCTGATCAAGAGCGCGCAAACCCTCAAGCCCGACGTGGTCCTGCTTGACATTGCCATGCCTCACCTGAACGGGCTGGATGCGGCCGAGCAGATCAGGCAGAAGCTGCCATCCGCTAAACTGGTTTTTCTAACCATGAATACAGCCGCTGACATTGCGGCAGAGGCTTTCCGCCGAGGCGCTTCCGCATACGTTCTGAAACACTCGGCTGCCGAAGAGCTGGTAACCGCGATTCGCAAGGTGGTCCGGGGTGAATCCTATCTGTCCCCGTTAATAGCCAAAGAGACCGTTGTCTTCCTGATCAGCAAGGGGAGAACGAGGACCGAAGAGAAGCGGATCACCAAGCGGCAAAGCGAGATCCTGCAGTTGCTGGCCGAGGGCATGTCGATGAAACAGGTGGCGGCTGAGCTCGACCTGAAACCGGGCACGGTCGCCTTTCACAAGTACCGCATGATGGAGACTTTGGGCGTGAAAACCAACGCGGAGCTTCTCGAATATGCCATTAAGAGGCAGATGATTCCGGCGTGAGATAAGCCGACTTCTCAAAAAGGTTCCTGCAGCTTTGCTGTTTGAGGAGAGTGATGACCTGCCCCAGGGGGGTCAGTGGTGCGCGGGAGGCTATGAACTTTTTACTGTCGCCCTATTAAAGTTGATAGTTTCGATGTGACGGCGGCGTCAGATAGCATGGCAGGGAAAATGGCCCCGCAGGTGTTGCAGTGCTCCTGCGAAACCGCGGCGCTGAGTGTGATTATTAATGCCAAAAGGCGCAGAACGCGCCGGGAGTATTACGTCACCATGCAGAATAAAGAACTTCGTAAGCTGGCAACCGCTTCACTGTTCCTGTTTCTGATACTTCTTCTGCTCTCCGTGGTCAGCATGGCCCAGGACCCGGGCTGGCCGCGCACCATCATCCAACCGGGCGGAACGTTGGTCCTCTACCAACCGCAGGTTGATGATTGGAAGAACTACCAGGTGGTTGACGTGCGCATGGCGTTTACCATAACGCCGACCGGGGGAAAGCAGCAGGTCGGCGCGTTGACCGGCACAATGCAGTCCACTGTCAATATGGACACGCACACTGTCTTCCTGAGCGACCCCCAGATTACGAGTGTGATTTTTCCGTCGCTCGATCCGGCGGATGCGGCCCGGTTGGACCCGCTGGTGAGGACGTTCCTTAACCCGCAAGCCACCATGACGATTTCGCTGGACCGGCTGGCGGCGAGTGTGCAGAAGGCGAAGACTCCGCCGCCTGCGGCTTCTCTCAACAATGATCCCCCTACGATATTTGTCAGCTTCAAGCCGGCCATCCTGTTGCTGGTGAACGGCGCGCCCACAATGGCGCCAATTGCCGACTCGGACATCGAGTTCGTCGTGAATGCGAATTGGCCGCTATTCGTTGAGAAGAGCACTTCCAGATACTACCTTTTCGACAGCAAGGGCTGGCTCACCAGCGCCAGCTTACAAGCCAATTGGACCGCCACTAGCAACTTGCCACCGGGGATGTCGCAAGTTCCGCAGAACTCGAATTTTGCCGACCTGAAGAAATTCATTCCCCCACCAGCAGGAAGCGCGGCCGGCTACCCGGCGGTGTATTACAGCGCCACGCCGGCGGAAATCGTCGTTCTTGGCGGCCGGCCCCAGTGGACTGCGATTCCGGGCACGCAGCTCTCCTATGCCTCCAACACCGGCAGCGCCGTGTTCAAGTATGCGCCGACAGGAGCGTATTACTTCCTGACCTCGGGGCGATGGTTCACCACCACGACTCCGATTGTGGGGGGATGGAAGTTCGCGACCTATGACCTGCCTCCGGACTTTGCCAAGATTCCACCGAGCAGTCCCGTCGCTAGGGTGCTGGCCTCGGTGCCTGGAACGCCGGAGGCGCAAGACGCCGTCCTGATCGCGCAGATCCCAACTACGGCAACCGTGAAGCCTGCAGCGGCGAACGAAGTAAAGGTTACCTACGTCGGCCAGCCCCAGTTCGAGCCCATCACCGGCACGACAATGCTGTACGCCGCCAACACGCCCAACCGAGTAATCCAGGCGGGCAATGAGTATTACCTTTGCTACCAGGGTGCGTGGTTCGTCTCCTTCAGTCCGCAGGGCCCATGGCAACTCGCCCAGACAGTGCCGCAGGTCATCTACACCATTCCGCCCAGTTCACCGGTGTACAACGTTACCTACGTGACCCAGGTGCCGGCTTCCGACGGCGAAGTCACAGCCAGCTATACCGCCGGCTACATGGGAGCGTTCATCATGGGCGCAACCGTCGGGGCCATCGTGGCAAGCGGAACGGGCTACTATTACCCGCCATACGTCTATGGAGGCTTTTACTATCCCTATGCCTGCACCTACGGCTACCACACTTATTACAGCCCGTACACGGGGGCCTATGGATGGGGAGGTTCGGCCTACGGACCGTACGGCAGTGCACATTGGGGAGCGGGTTACAACCCGACTACCGGAACCTACGCACGAGGGGCCACGGTCTCCACTCCCTACGGTAGCCGCAGCGCTGGGGAAGCCTATAACCCGTACACCGGAGCCTCAGCCGCGACGCGCCAGGGCTCGAACGCCTACGGATCGTGGGGACAGTCGGTTTACAACAAGAACGGCGAGACTGCCTACACCCAGCATGCCAGCAATGCGTACGGCACCGCGGCGAGCGCGCAAACTTCTGCTGGCGGCAAGGCCGCGGCCACCAGCACGGCATATGGCAACACGGCTGCCGGCAAGACTTCCAGCGGCGACATGTACGCCGCGCACGATGGGAACGTCTACAAGAACACGGGGTCGGGCTGGCAGACGTACAACAACGGCAGTTGGAACAACGTGCAGAAGCCGACGACGACCACGGCCAGCTCCAACCCGAACTACGCGTCTGCGCAACAGAAGGCCCAGAGCAATCCCAACTATTCTGCTGACCAGCAGAAGGCGCAGAGTTACAAACAGAATCCTTCTTCTTATGACAGTGGTTCCAAGACCAGCGGTGGCTCTTCCTACGGCGACATGAATCAGGAGGCGCAGGACCGTGCCCGCGGAGCTCAGCAGACCCAGCACTACGATCAGGACCAACATTCGTTTGGCAGCGGCTGGGGCGGTGACCGCTCGAGCGGTGGCGGAGGCTGGGGCGGTGGCGGCGATCGGTGGGGTGGTGGCGGCGGCCACTTCGGTGGAGGAGGAGGCGGCTTCAGGAGATAGCGTTGGCAGGTTTGCACGGCTCTTCTGCTCAACAAACAGATCATCAAGAACAAACTTTTCGGAGGATGGAATGAAAGCGACTGCATCAACGATATGTGCTCTGTGCCTGATTCTCTCCGCGCCGGTATGGGCGCAGCAAGTTTCGGTCAATTACAACCACGGCGTCAGCTTCTCGCAGTTCCACACCTACGCGTGGGGCGCCGAAAACACGAACAGAATTCAGAACTCGATCCTGGCGCAGGTAGCGCAGCAGGACATCAATAACGCGATGCAAAGCAAGGGTCTGCAAATGGTACAGGAGAATCAGAATCCCGACCTCATCCTCACCGCCAATGGCGGTATGAAGGAGCAGACCTCGTATAACGCTTGGGGGATGCGTGGAATCGGCGGAGGAATGGGCGGCATCAGCCCGCAGCAGAACGTCGAAGGGACGATGGTTGTCAGCCTTTATAACCCGAAGGCCAAGGAACTGGTGTGGCGCGGCATTGCGGAAAACACCCTGAACAATAACGGCAACAAGAACCAGGAGATGGTGCAGAAGGCCGTGCAGAAGATGTTCAAGCAGTGGCCGAAAAGCTAGAGAGAGCTCGCAATCAACAGAAGAATCTTGCACGTGTTTGGCCGAGAAGACGGCAGATGTCATCGGCCAATTCACCTTGTGGAGCGCAAATGATTCCGCGCAATGCTCGTTTCCCTTCTCGGGCGGGAAGCGCCCTGCTGGCAGTTCTAGTACTTTCTTTGGGCGCACAGGCACAGAAGATCAAAGTCGCCGTCCCAGACAAGAACGTGGATTTCTCCCATTTCAAGACCTACTCCTGGGAGCCCCACGGCGCAGTTGCGCATCCCATGCTGGCCGCTGATGTCGTTGGAGCGATTGAAGACCAGATGAGAGCTAAGGGGCTGCAGCTTGTCGCCACCAATCCCGACTTGGTCATCCAGGTTTACGGTGCTGTAGACCAGGAAAGCACCGTGTACACGAATGATCCACTCTACGCGGCGACCGGTGGCATTCCGCCCTTCGATCCAAGCCTTGCCGGCCCGGCGCTAATCGGAATGTACGGCAGTACGACTGTGACCATTCACAAAGGACAGTTGGTGGTTGATCTGCTCGATCCGGCCCTCAAGAAGCTGGTATGGCGCGGCATGATGCAGGACAACCTTGATCCCCACAACAAGAATAAACTGCTGGACCAGGTGAATGGCGGCATCGCCAAGATGTTCAAGGAATATCCGCCGAAATCGTAGAGGTAACGGAAGTTGCATTGCGCGGCCCAGTTGTGGGGCGTATAAAACCCATTTCGGGCCAAACGGGAGGGAATGAGGCCGCGGCCGCCGCACATCTACGCCCGGTCTAAGTAATGCGAAAAACGGGGGTTCAATCTCAATGGCGGTAAAGCAATGAATCGTACCGCTGCCCGCCCATACATCTCTTCGTCGCCAGGCTGGCTTCGAGCGCTGCGCGTTATGGGACTTACTCTTATGTGGCTCGTCCTGGGGCTGATGACCCTGTGGGCAATTGCCGCTCTTTATGTCGATTTTCGGATTGCCGCGTTGCGCATTCCACTGGCGGTGATCTACATTCTTGCGATTATCGCGATCCTGATCAAGGTCAGGCAATGGCCTTGGGCTGCCGCCGTGTGTTTCGCCGGCTTCTGTATTGTCCTGACATGGTGGCTAAGCCTGAAGCCGTCCAACGAGGGCGACTGGCAGCCTGACGCAGCTCGTACCGCCTGGGTCGATATCGACGGAGACCGGGCCATCATCCATAATCTGCGCAACTGCGACTACATCACCAAGACCGATTACACCAATTGCTGGAGCGAACGGACGGTGTATCTGTCACAACTCCGTTACGCGGACCTTTTCTTCACCACCTGGGGACCGAAGTATATCGGCCACCCGATTGTTAGCTTCCAGTTCGGCGACAACGACCACATCGCATTCTCTATCGAGGCGCGCTATAAAGTCGGCCAAGACTACTCGGCGATTCTGGGATTCTTTCGGCAATACGAGTTGATCTTTATCACGGCCGACGAGCGCGACGTCATTCGATTGCGCACCAATTACCGCAAGGATGAGCAAGTGTTCATGTATCGCACCACCGTGTCGCCGGACAGGGCGCGAGAGATATTCCTCATCTATGCCGATTACCTGAACCAGTTGAGAGATCATCCGGAGTGGTACAACGCGCTGACCCGAAACTGTACGACGACGCTCGACACCAAGATCGCCGCCGATATGAAAAATCCGCAGCCCTGGAACTACCAGCTTCTGCTAAATGGCACCCTGGACAGGTTGCTGTATGAACGAGGACGCCTGGTCACGGGCGGACTCCCGTTCCCGGAGCTGAAGGAGCACGAGCATATCAATGCCGCAGGCAAGGCGGCGGATAACTCTCCTGATTGGTCTGCGCTGATTCGAGTCGGACGAGTCGGGTTTTGAGGATTCGCAAATGTTCGGAAGAGCTGCAATCAATCCGCACGCTTGTCCGGCGTTGCATTAGGCCGATGTCACATCAATCCTGAAAGGGCTTGGCGTTATATGACTTATAAGACGAGAAGTTTCGTGGCGCTCATTCTGGTGTGTATCACCTCGACCTTTGGCCTGACCCAAAACCCGCCGACGACTGGACAGCGCCCCAAGATCGGGCTGGTGTTACAAGGCGGCGGAGCGCTCGGGCTCGCCCACGTTGGTGTCATTACCTGGATGGAGGAGCATCACATCCCGATAGACTACGTCGCCGGCACCAGCATGGGCGGTTTGGTCGGCGGGGTTTACGCCACGGGACACAATGCCGCTGAAATGCGCCAGATCGTGCAGGGGATTCCTTGGGACGAGGTGCTGTCGCCGATGACGCCGTTTGAAGACCTTTCGTTCCGGCGCAAGGAGGACGCCCGCGATTATCCCAACAGCCTGGAATTTGGCATACGCAAAGGCATCCAGTTTCCCGCAGGTCTCAACTCCGGCCAGCAGGTTACGCTGATTCTCGATAAGATTGCGGCTCCATACTCGGAAATTAAGAGCTTCAACGATCTGCCAACCCCGTTCGCCTGCGTTGCCAGCGACCTGGTCACCGGCCAGCAAAAGGTTTTTCGCAGCGGGTCCCTGTCCCTGGCCCTGCGGTCCACCATGTCTCTGCCCGGTATCTTCACCCCGGTGCGGACCAAAGATGCCATTTACGCCGACGGCGGACTGCTCAATAACATCCCGGTTGATGTGGCGAAAGAGATGGGGGCCGATCTGACGCTGGCGATTCACCTGGCCGAGGCGCCGACAGTTCCGACTGGCAGCCTCTCCTCATTCGCCGTTCTCGGCAATTCGCTCTCCGTCATGATCAACGCCAACGAACTGCGCAACATGGAAAGCGCGGACATTCTGGTCTCGGTACCGGTGCAGAAATGGGGCGCATTAAGTTTCGACGACGCAGACGCGATCATCAAGGCCGGGTACGACGCCGCTGCCGCCAAGTCCAAGGTCCTTTTGGCCTACTCGGTAGACGACGCTACCTGGAAGCAATATCTGGCGGATCGTGCATCTCGCCGCCGCGACAATCCTGTCCCCACGTTTGTGGCGGTTCAAGGGGTGAAGGGAAATCTTGCGCAGAAGATTCAGGACCAGATGGCCGGCATCGCGGGCAAGCCCCTGGACTCCAACGAATTGGACCAGGAAATTATGCGCTTGAAGGGGACTGGACGCTTTTCCTCCCTCAGCTATCAATTCGTGGAGCGCAATGGCCAGCAGGGCCTGCTGGTGAAGGCCGAGGAAAACGACCTTGGCAAGACCATCGTTTTGCCACTCATCCTGGTGGACGGATCGAGTTTGAAGAACGTTACATTTAACCTCGGAGCGCGAATCAATTTGATCGACTTGGGCGGCTACCGCTCGGAATTGCGCACTGACTTCATCCTGTTCTCCGAGTACGGCCTGAGGTCGGAGTATTATCACCCCTTCACGCCGTTGACCCACTGGTTTGTGGCGCCCCGGGGACTGGCCGACAACGATCCGTTTTACATCTACAGCGAGAACAAACTGCTTTCCATCTATCGCCAAACCAACGTTGGCGGGGGCATCGATGTGGGCTACCAGTTCGGTAATGAAGGCGAGCTGCGCGTGGGCTACGAAGGCGGCTGGAAAAACTTCGTGCCGCAAATCGGAAACCGGAACGAGCTGCCAACCTTCTCCGGCGCCTACGGCGACGCCAAAATTCAGTACAAGATGGATCGCTTCGACGATCCTGTGATTCCTCGCTCGGGACAAAACCTCCAGGCCGACTTCTACTGGACGAACACCAGTCCATTGGCGACCAAACCGTTTCCGGTGGCGGAAATCGCCTCGCAGAATTTTTTCCGGCTGAACGAACCATCCTCGGTCTTTCTCAACGGATTTGCCGGAACAACCTTCAACTACTACAACACCGGCCTGCCCCAATTTTCGTTGGGAGGTTCGCAGCGTCTGGTGGCGTATGGCGTCAATGAACTGTTGATGGACAAGTACTTCTTGTTTCAGGTGGGATATTTACGGCAACTGGCGAAATTGCCGCCTCTGCTAGGTAGCGGCATTTATTTCTTGGGCGTCTATGAGGCGGCGCAGGTTTACGGCCCGCCTTACACGATGGTTAACAAGGCCTCGGGCTTCCCAACGGATGGTGCGGCGGGCATCGTCGTCAACACGATTTTCGGGCCGGTCGAAGCAGCCTACGCGTACGGCGATACCGGACATCACAAATTCTTCTTCCAGATTGGACGGCTATTCTGAGCAGATAGCAACATCCCATCGTACGGCCATGCCACCGGTTATGCGCGCTTTGCGCTGAAATCGGCCACTACCTCCACACTGGCCGGAGTCGAAACGGAACGCCGTGTTCAGTAGGGCTTGGCCGTACAATAGCTGGGCACTGTCGCCAGGCCTTTCGGATTGTCGATTACGCTGAGGTCCGCAGGCTTTTGCTTCCACTCGCAGCGCCCCTTGGCCAGATCCTCCCGCTTCTGCTTGAACGCGTCCACCCACTGCTGGGTGACGGAATCTGCCGTCACGCCGGATTTGAAGCTCCCGTCTTTGTTGTGCCACTCAGGCATCTCGGAAGCGCGCGAGAGGACGAACAGGTCCTTGATTTGCTCGTCGGTGAGCTGGCACATCAGGCCTGCAAGGAAACGCCTTCCGTCCTCACTGATGTCCGGATCCTTCAGGCCACCATGTGCGGTCAGGCTGTTATGCAACTGAGCTTGACATCGCTTCGGTGCTCCGTCGGTCCCGACCTTGTTCCACAGCGGATCGCTGGACCATGCGTGGAGGTTCATTTTTGCGCCAGTGTTGCTGGTGAACGCGCCTCCCCCTCCGAACGTGGCGCCGACGTCCTGCACCAGCATGATGGAGTCATCGCAAGTGGTGGTAAACGGCTGGGTCTTCTCGTCCACCTTCACTTTGTCGCATACCAACCGCTGCTGCGGAGCCTTGTTGTCACTGTGCTTCAAGAACGCAGCCAACAGCTTTAAGCCATCTTTCTCATAGAGCGGGCGGCCGTTGTCGGGACCCAGTTCCGCCCATTCCCAACCTTGCTCCGGCTTACCGACCTCATACATTTTGTGGCCGGGATACTTTCGCACTATCGTGGCCGGGTCAAACGTCCGCGTTGCCTTCGTGCCGGAACCGGTGATGGGGTTCTCAGGACAGTTGTGGCACTCGACGCGAACCGGGAACCAGGAGTCTGCATAGTATCCCAACGCCCACATCAGGCGTGTGGCGGGCAGCTCGGCGTAGACTTCGTTGTCATCGGCCCCGAACTTGACCTTGAGCGGCTCCGAATCGTCCATGTCTGCAGTCAAAATCTGGACGTTCTTGCCATCGGCGCTCTCGACACTCGTGACCTGGCACGCGAACTTCGGGGTCTTTCCGCCCATGTCTTTGCCTGGGGTTTTGAAGTCGCAGATCACCTTGTCGTTGAAGTGGAACTGGAACTCCTTCTTATCTTGCTTGCGACCCTCCATGATGTTGGCTTCTGCCACCGCCGTCGGCTGGTACAGGACGGCCGCTTTCATCGCGTCCAGGCGTTGCTGGGGGGTATAGAATTCCTTGTCTACTTTCTTATCGTCCTTAGTGTCGGCAGCTTTAGTGTCCGCAGCTTGCGCCCAACTGATGTGGCCGAGAGAGCAGACCAGGACAAGCGCAAACCATGGCCGCAACTGGAACCTAGTGCTAAGCGTCAACGAAACAGCCTTCAGAACAATCGCAAACCGAAATGGGGAGATGCGACTCATGGATTCCTCCTTTTGAGCCAGCGAGCCAGCATGTGTCTGTTGTTGCGGACAATATCCCCACCGTAACAAACTGTCAAGATGCATCGCGCAACCGACACCTTGGTGGCGGCGGTGATTTGTCGGCCTCGAGTTAGAATCGTGACGAGATTGACGACGCAACCTGATACTGTGAGTTCTTCTGGGAGACCTTATGCTTTTGGTTACTCTTCATGGCGGTAAGCCCCAAACAGATCCGCACAGAAACAACGTGCACGCCCACGACAAAGATGGAAAGCAGATCAGTTCCGGCGTACTGGGGGACAGTGGAGACATACTGCTGGATGAGCTTCGCAGCATTTATCTGTCCGGCAAGTACCTCTACGTGATAAATGCCAATAAAGACCAAAACAGCGTGCTTTGCTACAAAGGGTCAGGCACACAGTACAAATTCGTCGGCCCGTTTGTTTCAAAGGCGACCTGCAAAGGGATTGAGCACCCCTTCGACATGACGTTCGATGGCGTGGGCCACTGCTATGTATCAAGCCAAGATACCAACATCGTCACTCGCCTGAATGTTTCTGCTGACGGCACGAGCGGAACGGCGGCGCCGCAAGCTCCGGCGCTGCCTGCGAATGGCAAGTTCTACCCTGGGGCTTTTGTAGCTTCCAGCGTGGGCAACCTCGGTTCCACCACCACACCGGTGAAGCCTCCGGCTGGGCTGGAGTACTCCGGTTCGGGCGCAAAGAAGCATTCTGTTCGAGGTGTGGTGTGGGCGAATAATGCACTTTATGTGGCCGACGAACCTGCTGGCAAAGTCAAAATGTATGACAAGGATGGAAGATTCCTGGGGCAGAGCAATGTCGTGGAATCGCCCGTCCATCTGGCGGCGTGGAAGGGCAGCCTGTATGTCAGCGGCGGCAACGAAGTGCTTACTGCGAAACTGCCTAACCCTCCGGGTGACTTTACGCTCTCCCCGATTAAAGGAGTAAAGGTGAAAAACGGATGTGGGATGGCATTCACCAACTCAGGACACTTTTACATCGCCAGCCGTACTGAGAACGTCATCCTGAAGTTCGACTCCGACTTCAAGCCGATGGAGTTTCAGTGCGAGCTAACGGACAATCCGGAATTCTTGCTTCACGTTTAGAAAGCGCTCCGCTTCAATTGACGCTGCGCGTCCTCCGTTGCTAACTGCTATAGTATTTTTATATTCAAAACCCTCACATTTCATACTGGAAGGGCAGCTTTCATGTCACAGAGCCTCAGCATCGGTCAGCACGAACCTCTAAAGATCAAGATCCAATCTCATACCGCGAAGGTCGGCGTCATCGGAATGGGCTATGTTGGCCTGCCGCTGGCGCTATTGTTCTCCGAGCAGTCGTTTCCCGTGACTGGTTTCGACATCGACCAGAAAAAAGTGGACGTTCTGCAGTCCGGCGGCTCCTACATCTATCGCATCGCACCCACGGAGATACAGGCGGCGCGTTCACATGGCTTTAGCGCAACCTCGGACTATGCCAACATCACCGCGATGGATGCCATCATCATCTGCGTTCCTACTCCGTTGAATGAGCACCACGGCCCCGATCTCACCTATATTCGCGAAACGGCGCAATCAGTCGCGCCGTACCTGCGCGCCGGCCAGTTGGTCATCCTGGAGAGTACAACCTACCCCGGCACCACAGAAGAAGTTCTGGTTCCGATTCTCGAGGAGCAAAACAAGCACGGTCTGAAGGCGGCGCGTCCCGGCTTGCAAGGCGACAATGTCTTCTATGTGATCTTCTCACCGGAGCGCGAGGATCCGGGCAACGACACAGTCGCGCGTCGGGATATCCCAAAGGTCATTGGCGGCCTCGATCCCCGCGCCAGCGAACTCGGCTCGCAGCTTTACGGCTCCATCTTCAACCGCACGGTGCCGGTTTCCACGCCGGCAGCGGCAGAGATGACCAAGCTGTTAGAGAACATCTATCGGTGCGTGAACATAGCGCTGGTGAATGAGCTGAAGCAGCTTTGTCTGCGTATGGGTATCGACATCTGGGAGGTGATCGAAGCCGCTAAGACTAAGCCCTTCGGCTTCCAGGCGTTTTATCCTGGGCCTGGGCTCGGAGGTCACTGTATCCCCATCGATCCCTTCTACCTTTCCTGGAAAGCAAAGGAGTTCGACTTCCAGACGCGCTTCATTGAGCTTGCAGGTGAGGTCAACAATGCCATGCCCTATCACTCAGTGGCGGCTGTTGCCGAGGCACTGAACCAGCACCAGAAGGCGTTGAAAGGCGCGAAGGTCCTGGTTTTGGGACTGTCGTACAAGAGGGACATTGACGACCTGCGCGAGTCGCCGTCGCTGACGATCATCGAGCTGTTGCAAAACCGTGGGGCGCGGGTCAGCTATAACGATCCCTATTTTCCGACGGTCGGACACGGCCGCAAATACGCCTTGAACATGACCTGCGCCCCGCTCGACAAGCTGGCCGAGTACGATTGCGTCATGATTGTGACCGACCACCGCGACTACGACTATCCGCGAATCGTGCGGGAAGCGAAGCTGGTGGTGGACACGCGCAATGCGACCAAGGGGATCGATTCGCCGAAGATCGTGCGCTGCTGACACAGCAAAAGGCCGTAGTATAACGATTGCTTACATTCGCATCCCTTAGAGTTTCTGGAGCGCGAGGCCATTCATGTCAACCTCAACACACGGCCCGAAGGGGCTGGAAGGGATCACCGCCGCAAATTCCTCCATTTGCTACATCGACGGCGATCAGGGTGTGCTCGCCTATCGCGGCATCGACATTCACGAACTGGCCGACCACTCGACTTTCGAGGAAGTCTGTTACCTGCTGTGGTTCGGAAGCCTGCCCAACCGCTCCGAGCTGAATGAGCTGAAGCTGAACCTGGCTCGCGAGCGCAAACTTGACGCCTCCATCATCAGCCTGCTGCGCCAGGCTCCGGCGCACGCGCTGCCCATGGATGTGCTGCGAACTATCGTCTCCGCGCTGTCGTTCTACGATCCCGAAGAGAAGATCAACGACCACGAGGCTAACCTGCGCAAGGCCATCCGGTTGACCTCGCAAATTGCCTGTGTGGTTGCTGCTTACGACCGCATTCGCAAAGGCAAGCCGCTGGTCGAGCCGGACCGCTCGCTCTCCCATGCGGGCAACTTCCTATACCAACTGAATAGCGAAATCCCCAGCGCAACTGCCGAGCGTGCGCTCGACATCGCTCTTATCCTTCATGCCGATCACGAACTGAACGCCTCGACTTTCGCAGCCCGTGTCGTGGCTGCCACGCTCAGCGACATGCATTCGGCGATCACTGCGGCCATCGGCGCTCTCAAGGGCCCGCTGCATGGCGGCGCCAACGAAGCCGTCTTCCACATTTTGGAAGCCATCGACGCTTCCGGCGCCGATCCGGTGGAGTACGTGAAGGGCATGCTGGCGCAGAAGAAGAAGGTCCCCGGATTCGGCCATCGCGTGTATCACACGGAAGACCCGCGCGCGACGCATTTGCGTACCATGTCGCGCGACCTCGGCGCCTCGAGCGGCAATCCCAAGTGGTTCGAGATTTCGCACAGGATCGAGGAGTTCGTCGTCGCCGACCGCAAGCTCAACGCCAACGTGGACTTCTATTCCGCCTCTACCTATCACACTCTGGGAATCGACATCGATCTCTTCACCCCGGTGTTCGCGGTATCACGCGTATCCGGCTGGACGGCGCACGTCATCGAGCAACTCAACGACAACCGTCTGATCCGCCCCCGCGCGGAATATCAGGGGCCGTCCTATCCGAACAGATACGTGCCGATGGAGAAGCGGTAGAAGGCCGCTGTTCGCTATTCGTTGTTCGCCAAGCCCGTTATCGCGAGGAGCAAGCAGCGAAAGGCCGCCGGTCGAATCGCTTGCTTTTCCCGCCTGAATCCAATAAGAAGCTAGAATAGAAATAATCTGGTCGGTTTTCGGCTTGGGTTCGTCGGTGCTAAAGACGAATGGCGAAAGGCGAACAGCGAATGACGGCACCATCTATGCACCGCGTATATCTCGACAACAACGCCACCACGCCGCTTCTGCCTGAAGTGTTCGAGGCAATGCGTCCCTACTTCTTTGAGAAGTTCGGTAACGCCTCGTCCATTCACCAGCAGGGGCAACAGGCACGCGCTGCGGTGGAGCACGCACGCGAGCAGGTTGCGGAGTTGCTGAATTGCCGTCCGGCGGAGATCGTTTTCACCAGCGGCGGCACCGAAGGCGACAATCTGGCGCTGTTCGGCCTCATGAAGCCGGGCGATCACATCATCACCTCGGCGGTCGAACACCACGCCGTGCTGAACGCCTGCAAGCGCCTGGAAGAAATCGGTTGCGCGGTGACCTATTTGCCGGTGGACGGCCACGCGCTGGTCGATCCTGACGATGTGCGCCGCGCGCTGCGTCCCGCAGACAAAGCTGATCAGCATCATCCTGGCAAACAACGAGACCGGCGTGCTGCAGCCGGTAGGTGAGATCGCCAGCATTGCGGCGGAGGCCGACGTTTACTTTCACACCGATGCTGTACAGGCCGCGGGCAAGGTTCCGCTAGATGTGAAGGAGATTGGCTGTGACCTGCTGACCGTCAGCGGCCACAAGATCCACGGCGCGCAAGGGACCGGTGCTCTCTATGTGCGCAAGGGAACCCTGCTGCAGCCGCTGATTTATGGTGGTCGTCACGAGCGTTCGCGGCGCGCTGGAACCGAGAATTTGCCGGGAATCGTGGGACTCGGCAAGGCAGCAGAGATTGCGCGTGCAGGATTTGTAGATGGCAGCGTCGAACGGATGGCTGCGCTGCGCGACCGGCTGGAGAAGGGAATTGTCGAGACAGTCGAGCAGATTGGTGTGAACAGCGGCGACGCGTCGCGCGCGCCCAACACCACCAACATTTACTTCGATTGCATTGAAGGCGAAGCGATGGTGATCGCGCTCGATCTCAAGGGCCTGTCGGTTTCGACCGGCGCCGCCTGCTCGTCGGGCGCCATCGAGCCGTCGCATGTGCTGACTGCGATGGGGCTTTCGGCCGATCGCGCGCGCGCCAGCATCCGCTTCAGCCTCGGCAAGCAGAACACGGCTGAAGATGTGGAGTTTGCGTTGACGCTGGTACCGGAGGTTGTGCAGAGGCTGCGCGAGTTGAGCCCAGTGTGGAAGAAAGCTGTCAGCCCTCAGCCGTCAGCTCTCAGCTAGAATCGCTTTCGCCTTTCGCTGGATAGGCGTTATCGTTTAAGTGTCAACTTAGAACTGGTACGCATTAACTGCTAAGTGTTGAACTTCAAGACCATCGCCGTGGCCATGTCGGGCGGTGTGGATTCCTCCACCGTCGCGGCGATGCTGTGCGCGCAGGGTTACCACGTTGTGGGACTCACAATGCAGCTCTGGAACCAGCGCCGCTTGGCCGGACATCGGGGCATGCTGGACGAGCCGGTGCAGGGACGCTGCTGCTCGCTCGACGACGTGTACGACGCGCGCCGCGTCGCCGAAACGCTGGGCATTCCGTACTACGTCGTCAATCAGGAGGAGCGCTTCGAGCACGATGTGGTGCGCCCGTTTGTGGAGGAGTATCTCTCCGGGCGAACGCCGATTCCGTGCAGCCTCTGTAACAACCATCTGAAGTTCGACCAGTTGTTAATCACTGCGCGCCAGATCGGCGCGCAGCTGCTCGCCACCGGTCACTATGCGCGGAATGAGTTCGACGAGCGCAGCGGACGCTGGCTGCTCAAGCGTCCTGCCGATCGCGCCAAGGACCAGACTTACTTCCTCTTCGGCCTGACTCAGGAGCAACTCAGCCGCACACTGTTTCCGCTGGGCGAGATGCACAAGCCAGATGTGCGCGAAGAGGCCAAGCGTGCGGGCCTGCGTCTGTTCGAAAAGCCCGACTCGCAGGAGATATGCTTCGTTCCCGGCGGCGACTACAAGATGTTTCTTGACGCGTATCTGGAGGAGCAGGGCGAAGCGCTGCCCGACACCGCTGGCGAGCTGGTCACCACCAGCGGGGAAGTGATCGGTGAGCACAATGGCATCCACAACTTCACCGTGGGTCAGCGCAAGGGATTGGGCGTCGCGACCGGGTCGCCGCTTTATGTGCTGGAGATTCGCGGCGACAAGCGGCAGGTCGTAGTCGGCAGCGGCGATGAGCTATACTCGCGCTCACTGCGGGCGAAGCGCCTGAACTGGATTTCTATTGAAGAGCTGCGCGAACCGATGAAGGTGCAGGCGAAGATCCGTCATCGCCACGAGCCGGCTGACGCCGTTGTCGAGAAGAGTGGCGATGATGAAGTGCTGGTCACCTTCGACCAACCGCAGCGCGCCATCACGCCGGGACAGGCAGTCGTGTTCTACGATGGCGATGTAGTGGTGGGCGGAGGGTGGATTACGTAGGACGCAGATTCGACGCCCAGCCCTAGATAAACATTTCGTCCGGCCCGCCATTGCGGCCGCGCTTCTGGCTGCGGAAGTAGGTTGCCACTCCCACGCTGATGGCTTGCGCGATGCCAGAAACCTGGCGCACCGGAGCCTTGACTGACTGCTGTACTTTCTCCGAGGTCTCCTCCACGCGGTCGAGGGTGTGTGTCACCATTTCGTCGACGCGGATCACCTGCAAGCGAAAGCGGTCCGTCGCATCGTTAAGCGTGGCCTGCAGGCGCTCAATCTCGGCGCGGGTAGTGGTCGTCGCCTGAGCTACATTGTCAACGATAAGATCGATTTTGGGACGCGAAGTCTCTAGGAATGTCTTGATGTCCTGCTGGATCGCTTTTCCGTCCTCCAGCAGAGGAAACACGCGGGACCGGGTCTCATCCACTACGGATTCCAGCCGCGCGTTCAGCTTGCGAACCGACAGATACATGGCGAGAAGGATCAGCATCTGCAGCACGACTGCGGCTGCGGTAAGGGCGATGAAGATCGTCAGTTTGTCGTCCATGTTTGGCCCGCGCTAGGGAACGTTAGGCGTCGTGCCTTCGACGTCCTCGGTGGTCGCTTCGCGATACGCCTGCCTGCCGGCTTCGTAGGCCGAGCGAATCTGGTCCTTCTGCTGGTTCAAGTAATCGCGCCCTTTCTCAGCCCAGCTTCCAGCCTGCTCCCGCGCCTGACGCGCCCGGTCCTTCACGGTGTCAGGAAATTCCTCAGCCGCCGAGCGAAGTTGCTGCCGCGTCTCGTCTCCGGCCTTGGGGGCATACAGAATTCCTACCGCTGCGCCGATTCCTAAGCCTGCCAGAAACCACAAAAACCCACTGCCATCACGATCCGACATGATTGCCTCCTTACAAAAGTCCCGCGAGTCCGGATGTTAGCACTCGCATTGCAGAATTACAAACGGTTGGACGCGCGTTGGCTCGCAAAATCCTTCTTCAATAGCGCGATCTGACCGGCATGATAAACGTTGTGCTGGATCAATCCGTGTGCTTCGTCGTAAAAGGATCGCTTGCCCGCGGCCGACATCCCGTCTAAGTTCGCAGAATTCAGATTCGACAGTGCTTTGCCAAACTCTTCATTGGACGCACGGAAGCGCCGCAGGGTTTTCTGCCAGTCAGCTTCCGTGATGGAAGGCATCGCAGGAAAATTCAGCGCCTCGTCTAGTCCGGCGCGCTCACCACGCAGTCGGCGTGTTGCAACGTCTTCCCAGAATGTCATGTGCATCACGATTTCCCAAATGGTATGACACTCTGCAAGTGGCGATGCGCGGCGCATACAGCAGAGGTATTGTCGAGGATTTTCCAGATGGCATCACCATGCCAGGCGTTCCCGTGCAGCACCAACTCGTATTGGCTAAGCATCCGTTCAATTTCTGTCATCGTTCGCTCCTAACCTGTATGTATGCTAACACGGGTTAGAGCAACAACGCCCCAGCTTCGAATGACAAATCCTAAGAACCGGGCGAAGCCACACTGTTTCCTTCCCTGGCATGCAATTTGGCGGCGGTTTCCGGGTTAGTCAGCAGCCGTTGATAGATCAGATCGGCAATAAAGGCGTTGCCAGCCTCCGTGTAGTGTCCGGCTGCTCCCGGATACGCCAGCGCTCCCTGGGCGATGAAGAACCTGTCCAGCTCCTCGGGCGAGAGGCGATGAAAGTCGTCAGCGAGATCGAGAAATGGAATACCGTGCTGCTGTGCGTACTGGCCCAGGAACCTGCGCCATGAAGCTCCGAGGTCCCCGCCATACTCCACGCGCGTCGGCAGATAAGCAAGAACCAGCACACTGTTCTTGGCGCGATTGGTCGCCAGCAGATCGTCAAGCATGTAGGACAACACTATGGACGTTTCCTGGTTGCGTTCCTTGCGCGTTCCCGTCACTGCTTCGTCGGTGTCAAGCTTAAACACCCGCCGCAAAAACTGCGTGATATTCAGGTTGGCAAGCGCGTCGGTTGCGCGTGCCAGCCTCGGGGACCAGGCCTCGATGGGCCGCGGAACGGGCACATTTTTCGTGACCAGATGTTCATTCTCGACCTCCAGGATCGGCTTGCCATATCCGGCAAAGGACTTGCTCTGCATGCGATACATGTCGGGCGAGATGAGCGCCAGAATCTGGATGTTGTGGTCGAGCAGCGCGGCATCGCGCTTGTACCAGAGATAGGCCTGATCGGCGCCATATCCGCCCTGCCCCATGTTGACGGTCTCGATATTGGGATTGCGTGACGCCAGCCGTTGCGGCCACGCGTGATCGTTGTCAACACCGTAACCGAGAGTGAAGGAGTCGCCGGAACAGATGATGCGCGTCTTTCCTTGCGGTACCTGCAGAGTGAAATCGTCATTATTGCGGAAGCGCTGCGAGTTAGTCCGCAGATATTTTCCCCGCCCATACATGTTCGGTAGATAGACGTTGGGCAGATTCACCCATCCAAGGTCGTGATCATATTCGGTGTGCAGACGCTCGGCGATTGGCCGCGACGCAAACGCCTCATGAAAGCTGTTGAGGACGCTGGCCAGGCCTTCGAGCACCAGGAGCAAGGCGAGCACCGCAATGATGTTGTACAGCACCAATGCAGCGATGCGGCGGAGCGATGCTGGACGAGTCATCCCGGGCGCCTCAAGTCACGGAGGCGTGCAGGTCGCGACTTGCACTCCGCGCCGAGACGCAGGAAATCAAGGGCAGCAACAATCATTTGCGTTTTCGAATCCGAGTGCGGCATTGTACAACGATTCTGATCGCGGCTGCACGGGATGCCGGATTAGAGTTCCGTCATCGCGAGGGATAATCCAAGTAAGCGAGAATGTGCCCGACGCCTCTACGGCCGATAAATCCACGTCTCCGTCGTGGCCCGGTCGCTGTTGGGATAGCCGCCCGTCAATAGCACCCTGCCGTCGTTAAGGCGGGTTTCGGTCATGAAATGCCACTTGTCGTTCAACTGTCCCGAGGCGATAAGAAACTTGCCTGTCGCCGGGTCATAAATCTCCACCAGCTTGCTGCCCCCGGCAATCAGCAATCGTCCGGAAGCAACTTGCACAGCCTCATCGGGAAGTTTGAAACGAACATCGTTCAACGGAGATGTGGCTGTGAACTTCCCGGTACGAGGATCGTAGATTTCGGCGCTGCTCAAGCTTCCACTCCAGTCGCGCTCGTCTGAGCCACCGGCGATCAGCACGCGCCCGTCAGGCAACAGGCCTGCCGTGTGCTTATAGCGCGCCGTGATCAGGCTGCCGGTCGGAGTGAACTGTTTCGTCTTCGGGTCGTAAAGCTCGGCGGTTGCCGTGAGATTGTCCCCTCGTCCTCCCGCGATCAGAACTCGGCCATCGTTAAGCAGAGTGGCCGTATGCGAAATGCGGCCGTAGTGCATCGAGCTCACCGGCTCGAAGGTTAGCGTGGCGGCGTGGAAGATCTCAGCTGATGCGATTCCGCCTGGGGTGTCGTGGTCGGCGCCGCCCGCGATGAGAACATCGCCGTTGGACAACAAGGTCGCGCTGGGCCGGCCGCGCTTAGTCGTTATCCTGGCAATCTGCGTAAACTTACCGGTCGCCGGATCGTAAAGCTCAGCGGAATCAGTGGATCCATGGCCGACCCATCCGCCCATAGTCAGCACTTTGCCTGAGCGCAGGAGGACGGCAGATCGTCCAACAGCCGCGATCGCCATGTCGCCCGTCGGCCGAAACTTGCCAGTCGCAGGATCGTACAACTCAGCCGAGCGGTAGAAATCCTGATTGCGCCGCATGCCGCCCGCAATCAGGACCTTGCCGTCAGGTAGCAGCGTCGCGCTATGCCCTGAACGCGGTTCTAGCATAGGCGAGGCGGGAGCAACTGATCCATTTCCGGTGGCCGCGGGAACAGCCGTATGAGTCGGCAGGGCTGTAACGCCGAGAACGGCAATAGCAAAAGCGATGAGCAACACGCAAGGCCGCGTCATGAATCCTCCTTGGGCCAGTTGACGGCTTGAGGATTGACTGGTTAGCAAACAGTTTCCCATGGAAAAATATCATTCGCGACGGCTGCATCACATTGAAACGTGACCGGCATCCTTGCGCCGAACTCGCTTGTCACGTTATTTCTGGAGTCGAGGAGCGAGCATTCGTGTCCTCACGGCCGACGAGCGTTCAGGCCGAAGCGTCACTATCAGGATGCTGCAGCGTGATTTAACGAGCGAGGGTGGGAATCCAAGGTAAGTCCTTATGAATCATCGTCTTGCTAATAAGTCCTTTGAATTCCTAATTTTGCGGGCTAATTATGCGCAAATTATTGATTCCAAAGAAAGGCAGGAGGGGAGGGGTACCGCCGTGACCCTGCAGAGCCACAACCGTTTGCGGCGTGGTAGTGGCAGCAAGGTCGAATCGCAAAAGACACCTTGGCAAGGAGGGACCCTGGCTTGCACTACGTAGGCGTTGTTATTATTTCCCTGAGTTTCACAGGACGACCGGAATGACACGGGCGCTCTCACGGCCCGAAGAGGCCGCATGCTGAGAACGTTCTTTATCGGACTTTCCGAAAGCAAACAACTTCGCCATTTTGCCGAGCATTCGCCGCTCGGACTGCGCTTCTCCGGCCGCTTCGTCGCGGGTACGCAACTCGACGATGTCCTCCGCGCCACCGAGACGGTCAACAACTGGGGCGCCAGCGTCAGCATAGACAACCTCGGCGAGAACGTAACCAATGCCGATGAGTCGAGGCACAGCGCCGCGCTGTATCACCGGCTGCTGGACGAGATCTGTACACGCAAGCTCAACGCCAACGTCAGCCTCAAGCTTACGCACATGGGTCTGGATGTGAGCGAGGATCTGGCCTTCAGCCTGGTCACCGAAGTGGTGGACCACGCGGTGCGCATCAACAGTTTCGTCCGCGTGGACATGGAAGGCTCGCCCTATACGCAGCGCACGCTCGACTTCGTGCGCCAGTTACACCGCTTGCCCGGACATGCTGGCCGAGTGGGAACGGTCATCCAGTCATATCTTTACCGAAGCGAGAAAGACGTGAACGATCTGCTATCCGAACGGATTCGCATCCGGCTGTGCAAGGGCGCATACAAAGAGCCGAAGGAAAGCGCTTTCCCGAAGAAAACCGACGTGGATGCGAACTACATTAAACTGGCGAAGGTGCTGCTGAAGAGCGGCGTGTATCATGGGCTGGCGACGCATGATGAGCGCATCATCGCGGAGATGAAGCGGTTTGCCAGCGCAGAGAAGATTCCCGCTTCGGCGTATGAGTTTCAGATGTTGTACGGCGTGCGCCGTGATCTACAACAGCAACTGGTGCGCGAAGGATACGGACTCAGGGTGTATATTCCATTTGGCACGGAGTGGTATCCGTATTTCATGCGGCGGCTGGCGGAGCGCCCGGCGAACGTTCTGTTCATTGCCAGGCAAATGCTGAGGAAGTGAACAAGGCAACGCTCAGCAGTTGGCAATTAATAGTTGGTCATGAGAAAGCTGGTGGCGCTCGAAGCAAGTCTGAAGGCCGACACTGAGTGCTAACTGCCAAGTGCTACAAAAAAGCAGCTTTTGAACTTGCTTTTCGGCATCAAAGCTGAGTACCATAGAAGCGTCCTCCAATCGCCGCACTTCTCGTGCCGGCGTTCCTCGCGCTAAGCTTTTCCGAGCGCGCCAGACGGACGTAACTGATTCGAATTCAGTATCCAACCGCAGATTCGCTACACACCCGAAAATGCGAGTGTGCGGTCAGAAGCAAGCGGTTCACAAATGTGGGAGCCCGCTATCTTGCGGGTAAGAACTACAACGAGAGAAGCATGAATCAAGGATCGAATCCTCCCTCCGGACAATCCGGCGGGAAGGGCCGCAGACGGCGTCGCCGCGGACCGGTCTCGCACACCGCACCGCAACAAAACGCACAACAACATCGCCACGGGCCTCCCAAGCGCCACGGCCGCAAGCACGGCCAGCGGCCACCCGGTCAGGCCCAGACCGGCGGGGGCATTTACACCGCGCCCATGGACCACAGCTATCGCAACAATCAGGGCAATAACAATGGCAACCTGAAGCATGGCCGTGGTCGTGGCGGGCAGAACTTCGGCAAGCAATTCATGCCGCCCGACCCTGAGCCGCTACCCGTGGCGTCAGAAGAGCAGCCCACCCGCATCTTCGCCTTTGTGGACGATTTGTTCTTCCTGGCCAAGATCCAGGAGACCGCGCGAAAGATGAATGTGAAGGTCGAGTTCGTGAAAACCGAGAAAGACCTGACGGAGCGCATGGGCGAAAACGGCAACGATAAGCCTTCGCTCATCATCTTCGACCTGAATAACGCTGCGGCGAAACCGCTCAGCACAATTCCCAAGCTGAAGTCCAGGCTCAAGAAACAAACCAACATCATCGGCTTTCTGTCGCACGTTCAAGGCGAGCTGAAACTGAAGGCGCAGGAAGCCGGGTGTGACATGGTTGTACCGCGCTCGGCGTTTTCGCAGAACCTGGCGCAAATCCTGCGGCGCCACGGCGCGCCCGAGGAATTGCACGAACCGCAACAAGGCCAGCCTGGACTTTAGATCTTGAGGCAGTTGATCCGCAGGGCATTTTCATCTGGCCAAACTTGGAGCGCCTTCGTCGCCATCCTTGCAGCGCTGCTCTTTTCGATCGCTACCGCCGGAGAAAGCAAACGGCCAGTTTCCAGCGGCACTTCTACTCAGAGCCCCACCTTCTACAAAGACATTTTGCCGATCTTGGAGGATCACTGTCAGGCTTGCCATCGGGAAGGCGAGATTGCGCCTATGCCGTTTGTGACGTACTCGCAAACACGGCCTTGGGCGATGGCGATCAAGCAGGCGGTGCAGTCGAAGCAGATGCCGCCATGGTTCGCTGATCCGCGGTACGGAAGGTTCTCCAATGATCCGTCGCTCACATCGCAGCAAATCGCCACGATTGCTGCATGGGCTGACGCAGGAGCACCGCCGGGTTCGCCGAAAGATGCGCCTCCAGTGCGCGATTGGGCTAAAGGCTGGAACATTCCGCAGCCGGACAAGATTGTGCAAATGCCGCAGGCGGTTAGCCTGCCGGCGACCGGCGATGTCGAATACACCTACGAGATTGTGCCCAGCGGATTCACCGAGGATAAATGGATCCAGATGTCGGAGATACGGCCATCGAGCCGCGAACACGTACATCACGCTGTGGTTTACATCCGCCCGCCAAACTCGACCTGGTTGCGCAAGGCGCCAGTTGGTGTGCCTTTCACGCCGTCGAGTTTCTCCGATCCAGAACAGCGAGCCGAAGCCCACGCGACCACCAGCGACATGCTTCTGGTTTATGCGCCGGGAAGCGAACCTGACCGATGGCCGGACGGCATGGCGAAGTTGGTCCCTGCAGGCTCGGACCTCGTATTCCAAATGCACTACACTACCAACGGTCATGCGGCCACGGACCAAACCAGCATTGGATTGGTATTTGCGAAGCAGCTTCCGAA
The DNA here is from genome assembly GCA_963823635.1 of uncultured Acidobacteriaceae bacterium. Taxonomy (GTDB): domain Bacteria; phylum Acidobacteriota; class Terriglobia; order Terriglobales; family Acidobacteriaceae; genus Bog-257. The sequence continues at coordinate 308,021 of CAWGMV010000021.1, forward strand.
GCAGCGCGTGCTCACATTGCAGCTCACGAACCACACCTTCGTCATTCCGCCGCGCACCGATGACTACCGCGTCGAGGTCTCAGGCACGCTGCCAAACGATGCCACGCTGCTCAGCTTCTTCCCCCACATGCACCTTCGGGGAAAGCGCTTCGAGTACAACATTCTGCACTCTGAAGGGACGGTCGAGACGCTGCTGCGAGTGAACTACGACTTTCACTGGCAACTGAGCTATCGCCTGGCGCAGCCTCGGTTGCTGAAAGCCGGAACCCGATTGCAGGCGGTGGCGTGGTATGACAACTCGGATGAAAATCCACACAATCCCGATCCCAACAGGACGGTGACTTGGGGCGGTCAGACTTACGAGGAGATGATGGTTGGCTTCTTCGACGTGGCCGTTCCGGCGAATGTGGACAAGGAGCAATTCTTTATTCGGCACGCTAAAGAAACCAGATAAGTGACGGTTAAGATTCAATCGGCATGAACAAGAACGTGCTCGATCTAACGCCAGGTAACCTAACCCGACTCCGTCGCGCATTACTGGGCTGGTATGACCGCAACAGGCGCGATCTCCCATGGCGACGAAATAGCCATCCGTATCACGTCTGGGTTTCCGAGATCATGCTGCAACAAACGCGCGTCGCCGCGGTGTTCGACCACTATGCGCGTTTCATGCAGAAATTTCCGACGGTGCACGCATTGGCGGCGGCTCGTGAGTCCTCGGTGCTGGCTGCATGGAGCGGGCTTGGCTATTATCATCGCGCGCGCCGCATGCATCAGTCAGCAAAAGTAATCAGTCACAAGCGTGGTGGAGAGTTCCCGCAAACGGCTGAGGAGTGGCGCGAGCTGCCGGGAATTGGACGATACACCGCTGCGGCCATCGCGAGCATCGCGCTCGGCGAAGCGGTTGCTGCGGTGGACGGCAACGTGCAGCGTGCGTTGTCGCGGATGTCGGGCAGAATCGCCGGAAGGGAAGCCATTTGGCAGAGGGCCGAGACACTTCTGGATCACCAACAACCAGGCAACTTCAATCAGGCGATGATGGAGCTGGGAGCGATCATCTGCACGCCGCGAAATCCGCAATGTGAGCTGTGTCCGCTAAACGCGTGGTGCGAGTCTCGCAGCGGCGGTCCGGCAAAGCCGCAAGCAATCCGTAAACGCCAGCAGTCTTATTACACACTGATCGGAAATAGTGAAAAAGTTCTGCTTGTCCAGCGGCCGACAGATGCTTCGCTTATGGCGGGAATGTGGGAGTTGCCGGTGATTCCCGAGGAAACGCGAAACGGCAACAAGTTGGTCGCGAGATTGCGACACTCCATCACCGATACTGATTACGACGTCTCAGTGTTTGCGGTCGCGCCGGATCGGCAGCATACCTTGGCAGCCAATGGTCGCTGGTTTTCGCGGAAGCAGTGGGAGCGGTTGCCACTCACGGGCCTAGCGCGCAAAGTGCTTCGTCTTGTCGCTGGTGAGTCCAGCAGGCATCCGAAGGAATCTAACCAATCGCAGTTAATGGAGGGGAAGTCACTAATGGCTACACTAAGCGCGGGGGTCCGTGCGCCGAGCTTTACACTGCCGACGGTCGAGGGGAAACAGGTCTCGCTCGACACGTTGCTGCAAAAGGGACCGGTAGTATTGGCGTTCTTCAAGGTCTCCTGCCCCGTCTGCCAATATGCATTTCCGTTTTTCGAGCGTCTGTACCGCGCCAACCAGAATGCAGATGTGACGATACTTGGTATTTCACAGAACAATCTGCGCGACACCAAGGAGTTCCTCCGCGAATACGGAGTCACCTTTTCTGTAGCGCTCGACGATCCGAAGAAGTATGAAGTCTCGAACGCTTACGGGCTGACCAACGTTCCTACATTGTTCTACGTCGCCCCAGACGGTGGCATTGAAGTTTCATCCGTCGGCTGGTCTAAGGCAGACTCGGAAGCGATCAATCAGAAGATCGCCGAACACTGCCAACAGACGCCTGCGCCGTTATGGCTCAAAGGCGAGGAGATTCAGGATTTCCGCGCTGGTTGAAGCTCCAAGAATTGATCCGCGGTTCGCGGATTAAAGGCCCGCTCTACTTCAGCAAGTCCTGCGCGCTCTCAATGGCGTAATTGAGGACTCGGCCAGGAAGCACCCCGAGGTAAATCGTAGCTATCAGGCTGATCGCCAGTCCCACCCCAAGACCCGCAGGAATGCGCGCCACTGGAACTTCGATGCGCTCGTCGCGCATGTACATGTAGATGATGACTCGCAGATAGTAATACGCCGCGATAGCGCTGTTCATCACGCCAATGATCACCAGCCCCACGAGATTCGCCTGTAGCGCGGCGGAGAAGACATAGAACTTGGCGAAGAACCCGCCAGTTACTGGAATACCGATCAGCGACAGCAGGAAAATCGTCAGGATTGCGGCCAGGAGCGGTGAACGGCGTCCCAGCCCTGCATAATCGTCGAGCGTGACATACTTCTCGCCAGTTGAGGCAAGGTGACCCACTACGGCAAATGCGCCTACGTTCATCGCCGCATAAGAAGCGGCATAGAAGATGGCTGCCGAGATCCCGACCTCTTTCGACGCAGCGAAAGCGACCAGCAGATATCCGGCATGAGCAATGGATGAGTACGCCAGCAGCCGCTTGACGTTCTGTTGCACCAGCGCGCCGATGTTGCCCAAAGTCATGGATAACACAGCCGCGACCCAAACCATCCAGAACCAGCCCCGCGCGTCCGTTGCGAAGAGAACCCGAAGCAGGACCGCGAATGCTGCCGCCTTCGGGCCGGTTGACATCAATGCGACTACAGGAGCGGGCGAACCTTCATAAACGTCGGGCGTCCAAACGTGGAACGGCGCCGCGGCAACCTTGAAGCCCAGCCCAACGAACATCAGCGCCACTGCCAGATACGCCAACGTGGAATGTTGCGTCTGCAGGTAATGCGCGATGCCGTACACGTTGGTTGTTCCGGTGGTGCCATAAATCATCGCCACACCGTACAAGAAGAACGCGGTGGCAAATGAGCCGAGCAGGAAATACTTCAGCGACGATTCGGCGCTTTCCGCCACGCGGCGGCGCATTCCAGCGAGGATGTAAGTCGAAATGGATGAGATCTCCAATGCGATGAAGACCAGCACCAATTCGACTGCCGATGACATCAGCATCATGCCGACCGTTCCGAACAAGATCAATCCGTAGTACTCGCCGGAACGAATGCGCTGCACTTCGAGGTATTCAAACGAAGTGAGGACAACCACCAGCGCAATCAGCAGCACCACGAAATGGAAGAAGACGCTGAAGGTATCTACGCTGATGGTGTTGTAAAACGCGCTGCCGTAACAGCCAGTCTGATAGACCGTGGCGACCAGACCGGCAAGCACACCGACGAGCGCGATCACGCCCAGTGGCTTCTTTGGGCTTTGCTCGGGGAGGATCGGGTCCACCAGCATGACGATGATGCCGAATATGCTCAACACCAGCTCTGGCAGGATCCGAATGTAGTCAGCGGCTGTCGGGATCATCGGCCGATCACCTCCGCCCGATTGCGCGCAACGTCGGCGGGTAATGTAGGCCTCTGAGGAGTCACGGTCCGGGACATCGCCTGCGTCTCGCCGGAGAACTGCTTCAAGGCGGCATTTACTGATGGATCAATCGAGTGGAGCCACAGCATCGGCGCGACGCCCATCACCAGCGCCGCGATCGCCAACGGCCAAAGCGACACGCGCTCGCGCGCATCGAGGTCGGGCAGGCTGGCGTTCGCCGGATTAGTCACGTTGCCATAGAAGACGCGCTGGTACATCCATAGTAAGTAGCAGGCGCTCCAGATGACGCCCGTCGCCGCCAAAACCCCGTAAAGCTGCTTGGCCAGGAATGCGCCACTCAGCACCATGAACTCACCAATAAATCCGTTGAGCAGCGGCAGGCCGACCGATGACAGCATGATGAAGGCAAAGAACGTGGCGTAAACCGGCATGGGCGTGGCCAGTCCACCATACTCGCTGAAGTCGTAGGTGTGGCGGCGGTCGTAAATCATGCCCAGCAGCATGAACAGCGCGCCGGTGGAGACACCGTGGTTCAGCATCTGGTACACAGCGCCGTCCACTCCGATCTGAGTAAAGCTGAAGATACCTAGCACGACAAACCCCAGATGGCTCACCGAGGTGTAAGCCACTAGCCGCTTGATGTTGGGCTGGATCATTGCCACCAGCGCGCCGTAGATAATGCCAATGATCGCGAGCGCGACGATCCAGGGAGCATTTCGGCGTGCCTGGTCGGGAAACAGTCCGACGTTGAAGCGCAGCAGGCCGTACGTTCCCATCTTCAGCAGCACACCAGCCAACAGGACCGAACCTGCTGTCGGAGCTTCCACGTGCGCATCGGGCAGCCATGTGTGCACCGGGAACAACGGCACTTTCACAGCGAACGCCACGAAGAATCCGAGGAAGAGCCACAGCGCTGCTTGACCGAAACCACGGACTTGTCCGCTTTGAATCAGGTTTTGGATGGTCACGAAATCGAAGCTACCAGTGCGCGCGTAAAGCCATAGAATCGCCGCCAGCATGAACATCGACGCGATCATGGTGTACAGGAAAAACTTGACGGCGGCGTAGATACGGCGGCCATGACCGAAGATGCCGACGATCAGCGCCATCGGAATCAGCGTGGCTTCCCAGAAGAAGTAGAACAGGAACAGATCTAGTGCGATGAAGACACCAATCATCGCGGTCTCGAGCACCAGCATCAAGATGAAGAATTCCTTCACCCGATCGTGGATGCCCTTCCACGAAATAAGTACGCACAACGGCATCAGGAAAGTGGTCAGGACCACCAGCCACATGGAAATGCCATCAATGCCGAGGTGATAGTGAATGTTGGGATGCGGGATCCAGGGGACATTCTGCTCGAACTGGAAGCCGCTGTTGCCGCGGTCGAAATGCCAGGGCAGATGGAGCGACGCCAGCAGCGTGATCAGCGAAATTCCCAGCGCAAAGTAGCGCACGTCACGGTCGCGGCGGGGGAAGAACGCCAGCAGAATAGCGCCTGCGAGCGGCAGGAAGGTGACGATGGTGAGAATGTTGCGGTCGATAAAGTTCATCGCACACCTCGCCACACCATGAAAGCAATCACGGCGGCAGCGCCCACCACAACCCATCCCGCATACGACCGGATATTGCCTGACTGCATGCGCCGCATCACGTCGGAGGTCTCATTCGCCCCCGCGGCTCCGCCGTCCACCGCGCCGTCGATCAGACCGCGGTCAATGCCCTTCCAGAAGACGTTCGTTGAGAGCGCGACAATCGGCTGTATGAAGACCGCCCCGTAAAGCTCATCGATCCTGTATTTGTCCAGAATCAGGCGATACAGCCCGCCTGCGCTTGCCGCCATCTTCGCCGGCAGATCAGTGCGCTTGTAGTACAGGAACCAGGCACCCAGGAAACCGACAGCGGCTGCTGCAACGGAAATCACGCTGAACAACAGCTCCGTGCTGGCGTCCTCGTGTCCGCTCAGATTCTCGGCGGGCATTACCTCGGCAGTGGATTGGAAAACCGGATCCAGGAAATGCTCGAAGTGATTGGAGCCGCCCATTGCTTGGGGAACGCCTACCCATCCGCCAACGAAAGAAAGTATCGCCAGAATAATCAGCGGCACGACCATTACCCATGGGCTCTCGTGCGGAGCGCCGTGGCCGTGGGCACCATCAGCAGCGTGAGCGTCCTGCGCGTCGTGAATTGCACCGGTGTGCCCGGAGTGCTGAGCATCAGCGTCGTGTCCATGGCCACCAGCCTCAGGATTCGGGCCGCGATACTCGCCAAAGAAAGTCAGGAACCACAAACGGAACATGTAGAACGCCGTCATTCCGGCGGCGATGACTCCAATCAGCCACAGGACATGATTTCCGCTCGCCCAGGTCCGCCAGAGAATCTCATCCTTGGAGAAGAACGCGGCTAGGGGAGGGAAGCCGGCAATCGTAAACGTGGCGACGGTCATGCACCAGAACGTCCACGGCAGATATTTGCGTAAGCCACCCATGTGGCGCATATCCTGCTCGCCGCCAATCCCGTGAATGATGGAGCCCGCAGACAGGAACAGCAGCGCCTTAAAGAAAGCATGGGTCATCAGGTGGAAGATGCCCGCGCCATAGGCCGCCACGCCGCAACCCATGAACATGTAGCCGAGCTGCGAGATGGTGGAATACGCCAGCACCTTCTTGATGTCGGTCTGCAGGATGCCGATCGAGGCTGCGAAGATCGCAGTCAGTGTGCCGATGACCGCGACCGCCATCAGCGCCTGGGGCGCGCGATTGAAGATGGGGTTAGAGCGCGCCACCATGTACACCCCCGCGGTCACCATGGTTGCTGCGTGGATGAGTGCCGAGACTGGCGTCGGGCCTTCCATAGCATCAGGCAACCAGACGTAAAGCGGAATCTGCGCCGACTTGCCGGTCGCCCCCATCAGCATCAGCAGGCCGATCGCGGTGAGCACGCCGGCTCCGGCGCTTTCGACCGGATAATGGCTGACAAGCTGCCATAGGCTGTCGTATTGCAGCGTTCCAAAATGTTTGATGAGCAGAAAGAGCGCGATCAGGAAACCGAAGTCGCCGACACGGTTGGTGATGAATGCTTTCTTGCCGGCATTGATGGCCGATTGCTTCAGGAACCAGAAGCCGATGAGCAGGTACGAGGCAAGCCCAACCCCTTCCCAACCGACGAACATCAGCAGGTAGTTGTTGGCCAGAACCAGCGTCAGCATGAAGAACATGAAAATGTTCAAGTACGCAAAATAGCGATAGTAGCCGCCTTCATGCGCCATGTAGCCGACGGAGTAAACGTGAATAAGGAAGCCGACGCCAGTGACGACCAGCAGCATGACGAGCGAGAGTTGGTCGAGATAAATGCCAAACTCCGCGGAAAACGAACCCGCGCTGAGCCATGTGGCATAACGTTCGATGTGCGGAATCTGGTCGGGCGGGAGGCCCGCAAATTGTGCCGCCACCCACAACGCATATGCAAATGCCAGCGCCGTGGAACCCAGCGCGATGGTGTTTACCAGCGCCTTGGGGAAGCGTTTGCCCAGCAGCCCGTTAATCGCGGCTCCGGCCAGCGGCAGCAATGGAATAATCCAAAGGTGCATTGGTTTCGGTAGTTTCTTACAGCTTCAGCAAGTTCACGCGGTCCACATTCAGCGTTTCGCGCGTACGGAAAACAGAAATGATGATGGCCAGCCCGACCGCTGCTTCAGCGGCCGCCACCACCATCACGAAAAACACAAAGATGTGACCGTCCAGCGACTTCAACTGAGCCGCGAACGCGACGAACGAGAGGTTCACGCCGTTCAGCATGAGCTCGATGGAAAGAAAAATCGTAATAATATTGCGCTTGATCAGAAATCCGGTAACGCCGCAGGCAAACAGAATCCCGCTCAAGATGAGGTAATAGGAAAGAGGGACCATTTACTCCTCCCTCCGTGCCAGCACCACAGCGCCCATGATGGCGATCAGAATCAGGATCGAGGTAGTTTCAAACGGCAACAGGAATTGGCGGAATAACAAATGTCCCACGGCTTGGGCGTTGCCAAACGCTTCGCTGCCGTTCATCACAGTCGGTCCGCCGATGCCGATCTTGTCGAGCCCGGTAATGCGGCTTACCACCCAAATGCCGATGCTCAGTCCGATGATGAGTGCCGGAACGCCGAGTATGATGGCGACTCTGCTGGCATGCGGGGTCCGCTCCTCGACACCGGCGTTGAGCAGCATGATGACGAAGACGAACAGCACCATAACTGCGCCGGCATACACGATGACCTGCAAGGCCGCAACAAACTCGGCGCCGAGCAACAGGTAAATCACGGCGAGCGATCCCATCACCACAATCAGCGACAGAGCGCTGTTGATGGGATGCCGTTGCGCCAGCAGGTTAATGGCGCCACCCACACAAACCGCAGCGAAGATAAAGAAAAGAACCAGATGCAACATGATTGTCCGTTAACCGGCGCGACCTTGCCTGTTCCAGGGCTATGAAGACTCACATTACTTCAGCGCCACGACCAGGCTGGTGACCACAATGTTTGCAATAGCCAGCGGTAGAAGAAACTTCCAACCGAATGCCATGAGCTGGTCATAGCGGAAACGCGGCAGCGTGCCGCGCACCCAGATGTAAATAAAAATGAAAATGAAAACTCGCACCGCAAACCAGAAAACCGGTATCAATGACTGCAGGATTGGCGGACCGAAAACAGGTCCCGACCATCCGCCCAGGAACAGCACCGAAGCCAGGCAAGCCACCGTGAACATGTTTGCGTATTCCGCCATAAAGAACATGGCGAACTTCATCGAACTGTACTCGGTGTGATAGCCGCCGACCAGTTCCGTTTCCGCTTCCACGAGATCGAATGGAATGCGATTGGTTTCGGCATACGCCGCCATGATGTAAATGAAGAAGGCGACGATCTGTCCCTTGAAGAGAAACCACTTGGGAATGAATCCCAGCCACGTGCCCGACTGCGCCTCGACGATGTCGCGCAAGCTGAAGCTTCCGGCAAGGATCAGCACTCCGATCAGTGACAGGCCGAGCGCGAGTTCATAGCTCATCATCTGCGCACAACCGCGTAGGCTCGCCAGCATGGAATACTTGCTGTTCGATGACCAGCCCGCCAGTGCTCCGCCGTAAACCCCAATCGAGGTGATCCCTAGAATAACGAGTAGGCCGATGTTCACATCGGTGATTTGCAGCGGCGTATGAATCGAGCCTACTGAGATCCACGGACCGATGGGAATGACCGCGATGGAGGTCAGCGCTGTAATCAGCGCAATGACCGGAGCCAGGAGGTATAAAGGCCTGTTGGCAAAAGGAGGTGTTACATCTTCCTTAAAGATAAACTTTAGGCCGTCACACAGCGGCTGCCAGATGCCGAACGGCCCCACTCGCGATGGTCCCCAGCGGTTCTGCATGTGGGCAACGACTTTGCGTTCCAGAAGAGTTGTATACGCGACTGCGGTCAGCAGAACAAAGACCGCAATCACGATCTTGATGATGGAAACGATGATGAAGGTTCCAATGCCCATTGTGAGGACAGTTTCTTTACAGCCACACAAAAATCCAAGAAACTAAGCCTAGCCACCAATCCTGACCGAAGGATCGTAACCTGCGGCCAGCTCCAAGTCCGACGGTGCAGAGTAACGCTCCAACACCGTATTCAGCGTAGCCGAATACCGGCCCAGAGTTCCGGAGGTGAACAGCGAGTCATTCGAAGGCAGGATAAGCTCCGGATGCCCTAATCCGGTTGCACCGGTAATCTGCACCAGTTGTGTGTGCTCGTCGTGGCCGGAAAGCAGCCCCAGCCGCGAAATGTTATAGCCCGGCACCAGCCGCTGAATCTCGTCCAGCATGGCGACAGGGTCGAACGGGCTCATCTTCGGCTCGAGGTTGTGATCGGCGAGCCATACCGCGTGCCGATCGGCCTCGCCCGACTGCGCTCCGCGCGTCTGGCCCATATCTGCCCGCGTGCCTGCGCCTCCGAACGGTACCAGCTTGTGCACGTCGTATCCCATGCGCTCCGTGATGCGCACAATGCACTCGAAATCTGTGCGAACGCCGGAGAACTCGCCAGCCTTCTTCAGCATCTGAACATCGCCGCAGGTGTTGGTATAAGTTCCAGCCTTCTCGTAGGCATTGGCGACCGGTAGGACCACGTCCGCAATCGTTGCTGTCTCGTTGAGGAACATGTCCTGCACAACGACGAAGCTCTTCGAGAGCACGAAGGGATCAATGTTGTAGCGCGCGATGGGATTGGAGCCGACAACATACAGCATCTTCAGCTTGCCATCCTTCGCGGCGTCCATCATCTGGAGTAGGTTTAAACCCGGCGCAGCCGGGATTTCGTCCAGCCACTCCTCATGGAAGCGGGTAGCGCTAGAGACGGGCGCATAGCCGGGAAGCATGTCGGGATAAAGGCCCATGTCGGCCGCCCCACGCGAATTGGCGTAGTCGCCGAGGCAGATAAACTGCGCGCCCTGCGCCAGTCCGAAATCAATCAGCGTCTTAACGTCCTGGCCGCGGAGCTCGGAGCCAAAGATGATGACCAGACCCTTTTCGTTCTTCAGCGCATCACGCAGTTGCGTCACCGCTTCGCGGGTGACCTGCGGCGAAACTACGGCATCGCCTGCCGCATCATTGCCGGCGAGGAACTGAACAAAGCTGCCTTCGGAGCCAGCTGCAATCTGCGCGAACGAGGTCGCCTGGCGATGCAGCTTTATCTGCGAGGAATTCGCCACGTACAGTTTCGCCCGGCGCAGGCGAACATTGGTGCGAATCTGCCATGCCAGTAATGGATGCTGCTTGGTTGGATCATTGCCGATGAGCAGAATCGCAGGCGCGAAGAAAACGTCCCTCATGCTGGCCGTGGCATCCTGCTTTCCGGCCAGCGCCGAAGCGAAAGCCGGGAAGTCAGCCGTGCGATGGTGATCGATGTTGTTCGTGCCCAGCACCATCCTCGCGAACTTCTGCAGCAGGTAGTTTTCTTCGTTGCTGGTACGGTTCGAGCCTAAAACACCGATCGATGCCGGACCGCTGTTGGTCAGTGTTTCCTTGAACTTCGATGCAATCAGTTCGAACGCCTGGTCCCACGTAGCAGAAACAAGCTTGCCTTCACGCTTGATAAGCGGCTGCTGAAGCCGATTGTCGTTGTGCGCGAAATCGAAGGCGTAGCGTCCCTTGATGCACAGAAAATCGCCGTTGATGCCACTTTTATCGCGGTTGTCGCCGCGCACAATCTGCATGCCGGTATCGGCGCGCCGCACGCCGAGCGTCGTCTTACATCCATCGCCGCAGTGCGTACAAACCGTGCCTACGTGCTTCATTTCCCACGGCCGTGTCTTGTAGCGATACGCGCCGGAGGTGAGAGCGCCGACCGGGCAGATGTCAATGCACATGCCACATTCTTCGCACTCCAGATGGTCCTGCTTGTTGGGGGCGATGGTGGAGAGCTGGCCCCGGCTCTGAACGCCCAGCGCCCATACATCCATGCCCTCGCCGCACACGCGGACACAGCGGTAGCAGAGAATGCAGCGCGGCCGGTCGAAATACACCACCGGTGACCATTGCTGCTCGTCGCGGTGCGCCTTCAGCTCGATGAACTTGGACTCGGCAGCGCCATACGTGAAGGTCATGTCCTGCAGCTCGCACTCGCCGCCGGCGTCGCATACCGGACAGTCCAGCGGATGATTGCCGAGCACGAGCTCCAGCATTGCCTTCCGCGCCTGCTTGACCTTCTCGCTTTCGGTGGTCACCACCATGCCTTCGGTAACCGCCGTTGTGCAGGCAGTCTGCAGCTTAGGCATCTTCTCAATTTCCACCAGGCACATGCGACAGGCGCCCTGCAACGACAGGCCCGGGTAATAGCAGAAGGAGGGCACTTCGATGCCCGTGCTCTTGCAGGCCTCAATAAGCAGCGTTCCCGCGGGAACGGTCAGCTTCTTGCCATCAACAGTGAGAGTTACATCAGCCATGGAAAATCCGCTCTTCGCGTTCCGCTATTTGCTGGGTGCCCCACTCTTTTCGCCTGCATTCGGCGAAAGGGCGGGAAACAAATCACACCAGCGCCGGCTCCGCCGCCTTCTCGAACGGGCACGGTTTGCCGTCGAGATGGTCCTCAAATTCCTTCCGATACTTCTGAATGTACGAAATGATTGGCATCGCCGCCGCATCGCCCAGTGGACAGAACGTGCGACCGAGCATGTTCTCCGCCAAGTACTTCAGATTGTCGATGTCTTTGGCCACCCCGCCGCCTGCATGCATGCGTGTCAGCGTCTTCTTCATCCAGTCGGTGCCCTCGCGGCAGGGAATGCACCAGCCACAGCTCTCATGCTGATAGAACTTTGTCACCCGAAGCGCAAATTTGACGATGCACATCTGATCATCGAGCACGATGACGCCGCCGGAGCCGAGCATCGAGCCGACCTTCAGTACAGCGTCGAAATCCATCGCCACATCGATCTCGTCCGGGGTGAGAATCTGCACCGACGATCCGCCCGGCACAACCCCCTTCAGCTTTTTGCCCTTCGCCATGCCACCGGCAACGTCGTAAATCATCTTCTTCAGGTTGTAGCCCATGGGCAGCTCGTACACGCCCGGGCGCTCCAACTCGCCACTCATGCAGAATAGGCGAGTGCCGCCGTTTCTCGGCGTGCCCAGATTGGCGAACCACTCGCCGCCACCAAGGATGATAGGCGGCACGCTGGCCAGCGACTCCGCATTGTTGATAACGGTTGGGCCGCCCCACAGACCCACAACCGCAGGGAAGGGAGGCCGTATCCGTGGAATGCCGCGCTTGCCTTCCAGCGACTCCATCAGCGCGGACTCTTCGCCGACCTCATAGGCCCCGGCGCCGGAGTGAACGAAAATGTCAAGATCTCTGCCCGACCCGAAGATGTTTTTCCCTATGAAGCCGCGGGCGTAAGCATCGGCCACCGCCTTTTCCATGATCTCAATCAGGTACCGGTACTCACCGCGCAGATAGATGTAACCTGTCTTGGCGCCCACAGCAAGGGCCGCGATCATGACGCCTTCGATAATGGAGTGCGGATCGTGCTCGAAGATCAGGCGGTCTTTGCAGGTGCCGGGCTCACTCTCATCGCCGTTGCATAGCACATACTTCGGCTTAGCCGACTGCTTGGGTACAAACGACCATTTCAACCCTGTAGGGAATCCCGCGCCGCCGCGACCGCGCAGGTTCGATGTCTTTACCTCGTTGATGATTGCGTCCGGTTCCATCGTCAGCGCTTTTTGCAGGGCCTTATAGCCGTCCAGTTCGAGGTAGCAGTCGAGGTTAGCTGCACCCAGGCCGAAGCGCTTGGAGATGACCTTCACTTCATCGGGATGGGAAACTAAGTACGCCATTCGCTCTTCGTTATTCGCCTTTCGCTTTCGTCTTAGCTATCCGCCGCCCAGTGAACTTTCTGGCGAAAAGCGAATAGCGAACGGCGAAAAGCGACTTACTGCTGCTCCTTCTTCTTAATCCCCTCAATCAACTCGTCAATCTTCTCCGCTGTCAGGTTCTCGTGGAAATCGTAATTCAGCATGAGCGCAGGCGCCCACGAGCACGCCCCGATGCACTCCACCTCTTCCAGATAGAACCGGCCGTCAGGAGTCGTTTCCTTATTGCCAACGCCCAGCTTTTTCTTGCAATGCTCGAACAGATCATCGGCTCCGCGAAGCAGGCAGCTCACATTGGTGCAAATCTGGATGTTGTGCTTGCCAATCGGATGCGTGCGCAGCATCGAGTAGTAGCTGATTACGTTGCGCACTTCCAGATCGGTCAATTCCGTGCGCGCAGCAATCTCATGGATCGCCTCATCGGTGAGCGCCCCAATCTCATCCTGGATGTACAGCAGCATCGGCACCAGGACCGAACGCTTGGTTGGATAATGCGTGACCATGGTGGCGTAGCGCTGTTCGAGTTGGTCGGAAAACTTCATTGTCAGCAACCAGCGCCAAACCGTCCACGATTTGCCGGCGCCTGCTTACTAGCAGCTACTAACCGCTAGCTGCTAGCTGCTTCTTCTACCTGTCACAATCTCCCAACACAATATCGATGCTGCCAATCGCCGCCACGACATCGGCGATCAAGCGTCCTTCACACATCTTGCGCAGCGCCTGAAGATTGGCAAACGACGGCGAACGCATGTGCACTCGGTATGGTTTAGCCGTGCCATCGCTCACCACGTAATAGCCCATCTCGCCGCGCGGCGATTCGATTGGCATGTAAACCTCGCCCGGCGGCACCGTAAATCCTTCGGTCACGATCTTAAAGTGATAGATGAGCGCTTCCATCTGCGTCTTCATCTTCTCGCGGTCGGGCAGCACAACATGGGGTGCGTCCGCCTTCACTGGACCTTCGGGAATACCTTCCAGCGCCTGCTTGGCAATCTCCTGCGACTCGCGAAGCTCCGCCACGCGAATGATGTACCGCGCATAAACGTCACCGTCCTTGGAGACTGGCACATTGAACTTGAAGTTCTCGTACCCGCTATAAGGTTTATCGCGCCGTAAGTCGACATCGACACCGCTGCCGCGCAGCGTCGGCCCGGTCGCGCACAGCGCGATGGCATCGTCGGCTGAAAGATATGCAACACCCTTCGTGCGGTTCACCCAGATTGGATTGCCCGTCAGCAGGTTCTCGTATTCATCGATGCGCTCGGGAAAGCGGTCGAGAAACGCCTTCACGCGATCGAAGAAGCCGAGCGGCGGCTCCAGTGCCAGCCCGCCAATACGGAAATACGACGTCATCATGCGTTGTCCCGAAACCGCCTCGAACAGGCGCAGCACATCCTCGCGCTCGCGGAAGCAGTACAGGAACACCGTCATGGCGCCGATGTCGAGTGCATGCGTGCCTAGCCACACGAGGTGCGAATTGATGCGAGTGAGCTCGTTGAGCATCACCCGAATCCACTGTGCGCGCGGCGGAATCTCCACCCCCAGCAACTTCTCCACCGCCAGGCAGTAGGCCAGGTTGTTGGTCATGGGACAGAGATAATCAATGCGATCGGTCAGCGGCACCACCTGCTGGTAGAACTTGGCCTCGCAGGTCTTCTCGATGCCGGTGTGCAGATACCCGATGTCGGGCATGAGCCGCACGATAGTCTCGCCGTCGATCTCCAGCAGCAGCCGCAGGACACCATGGGTCGAGGGATGCTGCGGACCCATGTTCAGGACCATGGTCCTGTCCTGAGTAGAGTCGAGCACCGGGGTTGGAGTCATGTGGGCCATAGATCAATGATCAGCGGTAGCCCTCTACCGGATAATCTTTGCGCAGCGGATGTCCTTCCCAGTTTTCCGGCATCATGATGCGCGTCAAGTTGGGGTGCTCGTCGAAGCGGACGCCAGACAGATCAAAGACCTCGCGCTCGAAGAAATTCGCTCCCGGCCAGATCGGCACCAGCGAATCGACACTGGCATCACTACCGGAGAGCTTTACTTTCAGCCGCACATAGATCTTGTGCGGAATCGAAAAAAGTTGATACACGACTTCGAAGCGCGGCTCGTTGGGATACCAGTCCACACAGGTGATGTCGGACAACATGTTGTACTGGAGCTGCGGATCGTTCTTAAGCGTGAGGCATGCTTCGCGCAGGCAAGTGCGATCGACCCAGATAGTGAGTTCGTTGCGATCGAACTTCGCGCCAACAACAGCGCTTGCATTCCACGCCAGCAGGCACGCGACTTCACGACGCTCTTTCAGTTTCTCTACGTCGGTGATTGCCGGTTCCAGCGCCACTTTCAGATCTTCTCCGCTTTCCCCTGCTTGTTCCAGTCGAGCACGCCCTTCTTCCAGACGTACCACAGGCCTGCCAGCAGAATGAGGATGTACACCAGCATCTCCGAGAACCAGAAGAGACCCAGGCCGTCGGCTTTCAAACCTTTGCCGACGATGGCCCACGGATAGAGGAATATGGCTTCCACGTCGAACAGAATGAACAGCATGGCCACCAGATAGAACTTAACTGAGAAGCGCTGTCTGGCGTCGCCGACCGGCTGCATGCCGCATTCGTACTGCGACATCTTGGGGGCATTGAACTTGTGCTGGCCGATGAAATAGGAGAGCAACACCATCGCGACAGCCAAGAGTCCAGCTATCGCAATGTGGATCAGCAGGGGTAAATATCTTGCAAAATAGAAATCCGGCATGATCGTGCCAGCACTCGAAATGCATCGCGCGAGTGCAGCTAAAATATCGAGTTTATTGACCGCTCGAGCACATTGTCAACCAACGATGCGACGCGATTCACGCCGATTTCACATTGGTAAAGTTTCGGCAGGCTGTCACTGCTGCACCGTCAGAGGCGCTAGTTTGCTTTGAATTTCCTGCCATTGCGTCATCAACGAGTTCAGCGACTCATGCAGCTTCGGCACCGCTGCCGTAGCTTGCGTGGTCGGGGCTGCATAGGCTTCCTGGAGCAACCCCAGCATCTCCAGCAGCGAGGTCCGCACGCCGGTCAGATTTATCGGCGGAGGCTCTCCCCATCTACGATGGCCTCTCCCGCCCTCGAGGGATTCCAGTGCTTTGCTGACCTCGTCAATTTTTGCCGCATCGGTGGAGTTCGCCTTCTCGCGCACGGTCTTGAGCTGCCCCAGCGCGGCCGTGACCTTGTCGAATACCGGTTGCAAGGTCAGCAAGTCCTGATACACCTGCTGCGAAAGATCAAACTGCTTTTGCAAATCGGCAACCGAGGTTTTGACGCGCGGATCCATTTGCACCGTCAGCGGTTGTGTGTATTTCCTGCCCTCAACCGTGAGAACCAGGGTGTACGTGCCGGGCATGACCCAGGGCGAAGTCGGCGACGGTGCGGTGTTCCAAGGCACCGCGGCGATGGGGTACTCCGGCTTCATTCCCGGCACCCGCGAATAGTGCATATCCCAGAAGAAGCGATGGAAGCCGGCATTGCTAGCCAGCGGATGCGGCGGGCGCACCCAATATGCTGGAATGTCGAGATCGGGATTGAGTTGGGGAACCGGATCGGCAGTCGAGTAGTGCCGGACTAGCTTGCCCGAGCTGTCCAGGATGTCCAGCGTGACCGGCGAAGAAGACACAGACGTCAAGTAATAGTTGAGGATTGCCCCCTCGGGCGGGTTCTGTCCGGCAGGTGTGTCAGGCGGCAATGGCGTGTCGGTGTTGGTATTCCAGCGAACCCGTAAGGCCATCTCAGGCTCGAACAGAAACGCCTTGCTCGCCAGAATCTTGTCGCTCAATTGCCGCAGCGGAGTAATGTCGTCGAGGATCCAGAATCCCCTGCCGTGCGTTGCGACGGCCAGGTCATTTTCCTTGATGAGAAGATCGCGAACCGAAGTCGCAGGCATGTTCAGCCGCAGCGACTGCCAGTGATCGCCATCGTCAAACGATACATAAACCGCGCGTTCCGTGCCCGCAAACAGCAGGCCTTTGCGCTTGGTATCTTCACGTACGGTGTTGACGTTTCCATTCTCCGGGATGCCGCTGGTGATCTCCGTCCAGCTCTTGCCACCATCGCGGGTGCGATAAATGTGCGGTCGCAGATCGTCGAGCCGCAAGGTGTTGATCGCTGCGTACGCGGTTTGTGGATCGAAGTGGCTCGCCTCTATTACCGACACCTTCTGCCAAGCCGAAAGTTGTGGCGGCGGGATGTTGCTCCAGTTGGCGCCGCCGTCCGTGGTCACCCAAATCAAGCCATCGTCCGTCCCAGCCCAAATGCGATTGATGTCCAGCGGCGAGGGCGCGAGCGCATAGATCACTCCGCGCTGCCTTGGTTGTGCCGACGACTCTGAGCGAAAGACGCCGACCGTTGCTGGTACGTCCCAGGTTTTTCGCGTGAGGTCAGGACTGATCTGTTTCCAGCTTTCTCCGAGATCGCGCGAGATCCATAACGTGTTCGCGGCAAAATAAAGCAGGTGTGGATCAAGCGGCGAAAAGACGATCGGCTGGGTCCGAATCACACGAAAATCGGGTGAACCCACCGCTACCGGCATAATGTCCTGTCCCTGGGTTGTGCGCCGGTCGTAGCGCGTCAACTTTCCGCCGACCACCGTGTCCGGATCGAGAGGGTCAGGCACAACGTACCCGTATTCTTCGGCAGCCACCGGATGCCAGTCGCGGAAAGTGATTTCGCCATCATTGCCACGACTGGCGATGCACACCGAGCCGCTCTCCTGCTGGCCACTGCACAGTCGATAGGGAAACGCGTTGTCGGCGTTCACGTGATAGAGCTGCGCCGTTGGCTGGTTGTACCAGGAACTCCAGGTCTGCCCACCGTTCACGGTGACGATGGCACCCTGGTCGCTGGTGAGGATGATGATGTTCGGATCGCTTGGATTGATCCAGATGTTCTGATAGTCGTCGCCGCCAGGAGCGCCGCGAAATCCGCTCCACGTCACGCCTCCGTCGGTGGATTTCCATGTGACTGTGCTCGTCATGTAAACCACGTCGGAATTCTTGGGATCGATCATCGGAACCGGCAGGTCGCCGCCACCAATGCGGCTCTTCGGGCGCGAATCGGTGGTCATGGTTGACCAGGTCGCGCCTCCGTCGCCGGAGTGATACAGATCAACTTTGTCTTTTGTGGCAACCGAGGCGAAGAGACGCTTAGGACTGCTGCGCGCGATGGTGACATAGGCCTGCACGATTCCGTTGGGCAGGCCGCCGGCAAGTTGATGCCAAGTCTGGCCGCCATCTGTGGACTTGAAGATCCCGCCGTCCGTGCCGTTGAACTCGCCGTTTTCCCAAGGCCCTTCCCGCGCCTCCCACAATGTGGCATAAACGATGTTTGGGTCAGAGGGGTCAATCTTCACATCGCCGGCGCCGATGTTTTCGTTCTTGTAGAGCACCTTCTGGAAGGTCTGGCCGCCGTCGGTCGAGCGATAGACGCCGCGCTCTGGATTCGGGCCGTAAGGGTGACCTGCGACGGCAACGAAGAGCCGATTCGGATCACGCGGATCAATCGCTATCTGCGAGATCTGCTGCCCCTCTCGCAAGCCCAGGTGGACCCACATTGCGCCGCCGTCGGTGGACTTGTAAACTCCATCGCCGACCGACAGATCCGGACGATGCAGCCCCTCACCGCTGCCCACGTAAACGATATTGGGATTCGAAGGCGCCACTTCGATCGCGCCGATGGAGCCGGTCGGCTGCTGGTCAAAGATGGGCTGCCAGGTCCGGCCAAGGTCGTCGGTCTTCCAAACGCCGCCATTCACCGCTCCCACATAGAAGACATTCGGCTGGCTCGGCACGCCCGAGACGGCCCGCGTGCGGCCACCACGAAACGGGCCGACATTTCGCCACTGCATGTCGGTGAGAATGCCGGTGTCGATTGGTTGGGCCTGGGCCGGAAGAACGGAGCCGAAGGCGAGAATCAGAATAAGGAAAGAAACTGCAGCGGAGAATGCCCTCATCGGCCAGTAAACCTCAATGTCGTGATCTGGAGTCGTGATTCAGCAAGGCGAAAGTGTAATCTATCGGGACACATCTTTGCCGACAGAGGAACTTGAGTTGAGACTGACTGTCAACCGTCTGCACCGAACCCTGTTGGTTTCGGCCGCTATCGTTTTCTTGCACTGCTGCGCCGTTGCGCAGCCGGTCTCGCCCGAGCTCTTTAGCGGACTGCAATGGCGAATGATCGGCCCGTTTCGCGGCGGCCGCGTGGTCGCCGCGAGCGGAGTTCCTGGAGACGGAACTACCTTCTACTTCGGTTCGGTGGGCGGCGGAGTCTGGAAGACAATTGACGCCGGCGTCACCTGGACGCCTATTTTTGATAGCCAGCCAATCGCCTCAATCGGCGCACTGGAAGTCGCGCCCTCGAATCCGAAAATCCTCTATGCCGGCACGGGAGAATCCGACATTCGCTCCGATCTTAGCTCGGGCGACGGTGTGTACAAATCCACCGATGGCGGGGCCACGTGGAAGAACATCGGCCTTCGTGACTCGAAACAAATCAGCCGTATCGTAGTTGGTCCAAACGACCCTGACGTTGTGTACGTCGCCGTGCTTGGCCACGCGTACGGCCCGAACGATGAGCGTGGCGTGTACAAGTCAAGCGATGGCGGCCAGACCTGGACCCGCACGCTGTTCAAGGGTCCTGAGGTGGGCGCCTCTGACCTTGCCATCGCCGCCGGGTCGCCGAACATCCTGTTCGCAGGAATGTGGAACGCTCATCGTCCGCCGTGGAGCACCTATGCGCCGCTGCCGGGGCCGGGCAGCGGACTCTACCGCTCGACGGACAGCGGCGCAACTTGGACTCAACTGGCGGGTCACGGCTTGCCCGATGGCGATTGGGGCCGAGTCGGTGTCGCTGTCGCTCCAGACGGCAAGCGCGTGTATGCGCTGATTGAGGCAGCAAAGAAGTCCGGTTTGTATCGCTCCGACGACGGCGGCGACAACTGGACTCTCGCCAACAGCGATCCCCGACTGACCAGCCGCGCCTGGTATTTCAGCCAGCCAACAGTCGATCCCAATAACCCGGACGTGGTTTACATTCCTAATGTCGCCCTTTACAGGTCGGAAGACGGCGGCAAGACAATCTCGATCCTGCGCGGCGCACCGGGCGGCGACGACTACCACCAGCTTTGGGTTGATCCGAAAAATTCCTCGCGCATGGTTCTCGGCACCGACCAGGGCACAACCATCAGCCTCAACTACGGTAAGACATGGTCTTCGTGGTACAACCAGCCGACGGCGCAGTTCTACCATGTCATCACGGACAACGAATTTCCTTATCACGTTTACGGCGCGCAGCAGGACACCGGCGCGGCGGCGGTGGCGAGCCGCACCGACCATACAACGATCACAGCGCGGGACTGGTTTCTTGTCGGTGGCGGCGAAAGCGGCTGGCTGGCGCCCGATCCCAGCGACCCGAACATCATCTTCGCCACCGGCGTTTACGGCAGTGTGCTGCGCTGGGACCGCCGCACGTCGCTGGGCCAGGACATCACGCCGTGGCCCTTGCCGAACTGGAACACCGAAATCAACGAGCGGAAATACCGCGGTCCGTGGACACCAATGCTCGTCTTCTCGCCGATGGAGAAGAACACGCTCTACCTCGGCACACAGTACGTGATGAAGACCGTAGACGGTGGCCTTCATTGGCAGCGGATCAGTCCCGATCTCACAGGCGCTGCAGCAAACGCTACGGGCGAAAAACCTTCCGGTCCGGTTGCAGCGCAGAACGCGAAAGAGCGAGGATTTGGCGTGGTGTTCAGCATTGCGCCTTCACCCTTGGATGCGAGCCAGATTTGGGCGGGCAGTGACACCGGCCTTATCCACCTGACGCGCGACAGCGGCAAGTCCTGGCAGAACGTTAGCCCGCCCGGTGTTGCCGATTGGAGCCGAGTTTCGATGATCGAGGCGTCGCGCTTTGACCCCGCAGTGGCCTATGCGGCAGTGGATCGTCATCGAGCTGACGACTACCAACCCTACATCTACCGCACACACGACTATGGCAAGACGTGGCAGCTAATCATCTCGGGTATCGGGCAAACTTCGGTGGACGCGATTCGCCAGGACACGCAGAAGCAAGGCCTGCTGTTCGCCGGAACCGAGTTGGGTATCTACGTTTCGTTCGATGATGGCGACCATTGGCAGCCGTTGCAGTTGAACCTGCCGGCGGCGTCCGTTCGTGACATCACGATTCATGGCGACGACTTGATCATCGCCACCCACGGGCGCTCCTTCTGGATTTTGGACAACATCACCCCGCTGCGGCAAATGGATGCTCAAGCGCGAACCGCGAATGTGATGCTCTTTAAGCCGGCCACGGCGCTGCGAATTGACAACGATGTTTTCCTCGGCTCGCCGCTGCCGCCGGAAGAGCCGGCAGCGAAGAATCCTCCCGATGGCGCGATGATCGATTACTACCTGAAGTCGCCTGCGAAAGAGATCAAGCTGGAAATCTTCGATGCTAATAACGAGCTAGTTCGCCGTTTTGCCAGCGGCCAGAAGCCGGAAGAGAAGCGGCCTCCGCAGCCCATCGCCGAGCGTTGGCTGGCAAAGCCGGTCGTGCTGGAAAACTCTCCGGGCATGCATCGCTTTGTGTGGGACCTCCGATGGAGCACCTCTGGCCCCGACGAGGCCGAGGAGGACGAAGGGTTCGGTGCCCCGCACGGCCCGCGTGCCGCCCCAGGCACCTATCAGCTAAAACTTACAGTTGACGGCCAAACCTTCACCAACAACTTTAAGGTCGCCATGGATCCCCGGGCCCAGGTCACTCAAGCCCAACTCGACGAGCAGCAGCGCCTCGGCCTGGAGATATTCGCAAAAGCGCACCTAACGCGCAGAACACTGGCGGAGATCGGCGTTGTCAAGCAAAAGCTCAGCAACACGAAGTCCCAACTGGCCGGCAAGAATCCCGAATTGCTGGCACAGATCACAACTCTGGAAACAGCCATCACGAAGATCGAGAAGGGAAGCCAGGCCCCCATTGCCATCATGGGACTGGAGACTGCCAGCGCGGGATTGGCGGCTGCTTTACGCGTTGTCGAAAGCGGGGATCGCAGTGCGCCGTCGCAAGCCCTCGAACTTTATCGTGAGTCAGACGTAGCAGCGACGACAGCAACCGCCCAGTGGACGAAGCTCAAGAGCACTCAGTTGAGCCAACTCAATGACGCTTTGCAGAGGGCGGGCGTTCCGCCGGTGCAGATTTCCGAGATCGAGAGCGCGGTCGAGGAGCTAATGGCGGAATGAACGCCGTGTCACAGCGTGCTGTGACGTGCCTCGCAGAAATCCGCCGGCGAAAATACGACTCTGGTTAAGACAAGGAGCTATTCATGCATGGAGATAAGAAGGTCATCGAGCAATTAAATGCGGCCCTCAGCGCAGAGTTGACGGCCATTGTGCAGTACATGGTGCAGGCCGAGATGTGCGATAGCTGGGGCTATCACCGGTTGGGCGGACTGACGAAGGCGCGGGCGATTCAAGAGATGCATCATGCCGAAGGACTCATCGAGCGGATTATATTCCTCGACGGAACGCCGTCGGTGGATATTCCCCTGACACCCCGCGTCGGAGCGACTGTGCAACAGCAACTCGAGACCGACTATGCCGATGAAGAAGGTGCGGTGCGCCAGTACAATGACGCTGCCAAAATCTGCCGCGAGGCGGGTGATAACGGATCGAAAGACCTCTTCGAGAAGATGATCGGAGATGAGGAGCGGCACGCCGATTTCCTCGAGCAGCAACTGCACTCGATCAAAGAGATGGGCATCGGCGCATACTTGTCACAGCAACTGCAGGATGGCAAGTAACTCGCTGCTGGCCGTGAGCGCCGTTTACTTGGTCTTGGTCGCGTTGCCCTCCATGACCGTGTTCCATGCGCCGGTGTCGGAGGCCATTTCGAACTTGAAAGTGTACGAGGTGGGAGAAAGCACCTTCACGGTGTAGCGCCCCTTCACCATCTTTCCGCCCATTTTGTCTTCCGACTGCCAGGTCCAGCCGTCGCCCTCGACGGTACCGGTTGCCGATATGGTTTCTCCCATGCTGTCGAACTCGTGGTAGGTGTACACCTTGTCGTCGGCTTTGTACCCCATGATGGACAGCCCCTTTGCTTCGCCCATCGGAGACTTAGTTTCGGAGTGGGTGAGGAGAAAAAACCCGCCAGGCATCCATTCGCTGTGGTCAGTCTCGGTGACTTTTCCGCCTGGCCCATAGGGGCTCGGCTTGGTCTCCCCTTCCATCTTCCAGGTGCCCATGAAGTAGTCGAGCTGCTTAAGCTCCGGACCAGGTTTTGGCATCTGCGGCGCCTGGGCCTGGACCATTAGCGCGAACAGAAACGCTGCCACTGCATATACTGCAAGTACTCGCTTCATGATGTGTTCTCCTTACATTGAATGAACAGCAGAAAACGGTTGGGATGGCCCGCTATTTCAGGCATCGAGATAGTAGCGCAGCAATGGCTCTGAGGCAATAAGCGTTCGCGGGCATAGTCTTTAGCAGTAGGGCGTGTTTACTTGCGGTTTACAAAACTTATGTTTTCTTAACAGTAGAGTTGCTGCGGGCACGGTTAATCTTTTGATAGGACATTTAAGATGCGCAGGATTGTCCCAGGCCGAAACGTAATAACCATTGCAACCGCGGCGCTAGTTGTCCTGTTCGCTCTCCTCAGCGCTGAAGGGCAGGAGGCGGCAGCTCAACCCGCGCAGCCTTCAGGCTCAAAAGTGCGGACTGTAGGAACTATCAAGTCAATCTCTGCCAATAACATCGTCCTCACAACTGACGCAGGCTCCGAAGTTACGGTTGTCATTCAGCCGTCCACCAGGCTGCTTCGCATGGCACCCGGCCAGACTGACCTGAAGCAAGCGACGCCGATTCAATTGCAGGACTTGCGGGTAGGGGACCGGCTGTTGGCCGGCGGCACTAGCACCGATGGCGGCAAGGCGGTTACGGCCACTTCCGCCGTTGTCATGAGCAAGGCCGACGTTGCCGCCAGACAGGAGCAGGAACGCGAGGACTGGCAGAAGCGCGGCGTCGGCGGTGTGGTGAAGGCGGTTGACGCCGGAACCGGAACCATCACGCTATCTACAGGCACGTTGGGCGGCACTACCGTTGCAGTCCATGTCTCAAAGCAAACCATCATCCGTCGTTACGCTCCCGACTCGGTGAAGTTTGATGATGCAAGACCCGGCACACTGGAGCAGATCAAGCCGGGCGATCAATTGCGAGCGCGCGGGAACAAAAGCGCTGGTGGCAACGAGCTGGCTGCCGAAGAGATTGTCTCGGGCGCATTCCGCAACGTTGCAGGCACGGTGATTGCTACAGATCCGACGGCCGGAACTCTCACCGTGACGGATTTGGCTACGAAACGGCCAGTGACAGTGCGCATCAACAGCGATTCGCAGATGCGCAAGCTGCCCGCGATGATGGCGCAACGCATAGCCATGCGCTTGAAGGGCGGCACCGCGAGCCGTCCGGCTGGAGCAGCGGCAGGGGCCGGTGCTCCCACGCCTGCACGAGCTAGTGAGACCCAGGGAGGGGGCGCAGCTGGAGGTGGCTTCCGGCAGGGTGGAGCGCCTGATTTTCAGCAGATGTTGACGCGACTACCCGCGGTGACGGTGGCTGATCTGCAAAAGGGCGAAGCGCTGATGATCGTCGCGACGGAAGGCTCCGCGGAAGTGCCTTCGACCGTGATTATCTTGCTCAGCGGAGTAGAGCCGATTCTCACCGCGGCTCCTAATCAGGCCAGCACCATCCTGTCGCCGTGGAACCTCGGAGGCGGAAATGTTGGAACGGGGGATAGCCTCTAAATGCGAGTACGTTCAGCGCAAGGCGGTCCGGCCTTATTAGAACGGCTAGTTAAGCCATTTGGAGACAATAGCTTATCTATAAGTCCAATGGGCAGAATATTTTGGCGGCATTTTTTGTCTAACTTAATCATTCTAAAGAATGCTGGGGGGAGGGGGGTAGTCTCACTCGGACCTACGTTTTCCCGAATCGGCACCAATGCCGTCCCCAAAGGCAGTTGCCGCCCTCGCTGGATTCCGTCGGCGATCCTTGTTCTCTGGCTTTTCGCAACAGTGTCGCTAGCTATCGGGCAAACCTCCACTGGCGCCATCCGAGGCCGCATCACCGATCCCTCCGGTGCAGTGGTCCCCCAAGTGTCGGTCATGGCGACAACCGCAGACGGAAGATCAATTACGGTCGTCAGCAACAGTCAGGGAATTTACGAATTCAAGGGACTGCCCGCCAGCAGCTACACGGTTACTGCCGTCGCCAAGGGCTTCGCCACCGACCAGGAAGAGGGCGTGAACGTGGTCGCGGGTCAGGTGCAGCAGCTCGACATCGGGCTGCAGATTCAGGCGGAACAGGAGCACGTCGAAGTCCAGGAGGAGACGCCAACCGTGGACGTCAGCCCAGAGAACAGCGCCAGCACACTCGTCATCAAGGGCAAAGACCTGGAAGCGCTCTCCGACGATCCCGATGAGTTGCAGTCAGAGCTGGAGGCGCTGGCCGGACCGTCAGCCGGGCCAAACGGCGGCCAGATTTACGTTGACGGGTTCACCGCTGGACAGCTTCCTCCCAAGTCAGCAATCCGCGAGATTCGCATCAACCAGAATCCTTTCTCCGCGCAGTACGACAAGCTAGGCTATGGACGGATTGAGATTTTTACCAAGCCGGGAACCGACCAGTTGCATGGTCAGGTCATGGTCAACGGCAATACCTCGGCGTTTAATTCGCTCAATCCCTTCGTAACCGAGGAGCCCGGTTATTACTCAGAGATTTTCAATGGCAATATCAGCGGTCCACTAGGGAAGAAGGCATCGTATTTCTTTACGGTTCAGCAAAGAAACATTGACAACGAATCGGTGGTGGTAGCCCAGGTGCTGAATCCCAACAACCAAGTCGTTGCCTACAATACGGCCGTCCCGAGTCCTACGACCCTGCTTAACATCAGCCCGCGTTTTGACTTCCAACTCACTCCTAGCAACACCCTCACCATCCGCTACCAGTACGAGCACAGCACTCAGGACAACGGTGGCATTGGGCAATTCTCTCTTCCGACGGTTGGCTTCAACACTACTGGCAGCGAACAGACGGTCCAGATCAGCGACACGCAGGTCATTAGTCCGACCATCGTGAACGAAACGCGCTTCCAATACATCCGCGACACCAGCAACCAGACTCCCTTGAGCACCGCCCCAACGCTGCTGGTGCAGGGTGCGTTTACGGGCGGCGGCAGTTCATCAGGGACAGTGGTCAGCAATCAGGACCATTACGAACTGCAGAACTACACCTCCATCGCCCATGGCCATCACTTCATCAAGTTCGGCGGAAGACTCAGAGACACGCTGTATTCCAGCAACCAAAACTCTGGATTCAACGGCAGCTACAATTTCTCCTCGCTGAACGCGTACCAGATAACCGAGGCCGGACTGCAGGCGGGGCTTACCCCGCAGCAGATCCGCGCGATGGGCGGCGGTGCAAGCCAATTCTCCCTGGTCACCGGACAACCGCTTTCAGACGTCAACATGCTCGACGTTGGCCTCTATGCCGAAGACGAATGGAGGATTAAGCCCAACATCTCCCTGACTGCTGGACTGCGTTACGAGACCCAGACCGGGATTCCATATCACGGGGACTGGGCGCCGCGCATTGCCCTGGCGTGGGGACTCGGCCGCGGGAAAACACCGCCGAAGACTGTTTTGCGGGCGGGCTACGGAATCTTCTATGACCGCTTTTCTTATAACTACCTGCTGCAGGCAGAGCGCCAGAACGGGATCACTCAGCTTCAGTACATCGTCAGCAATCCCAATTTCTATCCCCTCATCCCCTCTCCGAGTGAGCTTGCGATGCTGGCGACAACCTCGCCCACCATCTATCAGGTTGCCCCCAACCTGGAACCAAGCTACACAATGCAGACCGCTTTCAGCGTGGAGCGCCAGCTCACCAAGAGCTCGACTCTTTCGGTTACGTACCTCAACGCACGCGGAGATCACCAGCTTTTCATACGGAACGCCAATGCTCCGCTGCCTGGGACCTATCCGCCAAGCGACATGCGGCCGCTTGGCGGAACCACGAACATCTACCAGTACAGCTCCGAAGGCGAGTTCAAGCAAAACCAGCTGATCGCGAACTTCCGGGTGAACCTGTGGAACCGGGTTTCGCTGTTTGGCTTCTACTCGTTGAATTTTGCGAACAGCGATTTGGGCGCCGGCGCCGGTGGTGGTGGTGGCAGCTTCTTCGGCGGCGGCACTGCAAATGCCGCATTCATTTCCAATTCCTACGACCCAACGGAGGATTGGGGACGTGCCAGCTTCGACGTGCGCAACCGGTTCGTGCTAGGCGGCAGCATTAGCATGAAGTACGGTTTTCGCTTGAATCCATTCATCATTGCGCAGTCGGGCGCGCCCTTTGACATCATCGTCGGCCAGGACCTGAACGGTGACTCGATCTTCAATGACCGGCCTGCGATCGGGTCCACGGCCGGGCCGGGTGGCCAGATCTACGTGACGCAGTGGGGCACATTCAATAGCGTGCCGATTGCAGGCCAGCCCATTGCGCCGATCAACACCGGAAGCGCGACTCCGCTCTTCTCGTTGAACCTGCGGCTTAGTAAGACCTTCGGCCTGGGACCGAAATTGGATCGCACCGCATTGGCCAGCGGTGGTAGTCCAGGAGGCCGCGGCGGTGGTGGTGGCGGTCGCGGCGGACCCGGCGGAGGTCTGGGTGGTCGCGGGTTCACTGGCGCAGGTGGTAACCCGTTTAGTTTCGGAAACGAGACCCAGCATAAATACAACCTGACATTCACTGTGAGCGCGCGCAACCTGCTGAACAACGTGAACTACGCGCCGCCTGTGGGGCTTCTCGGTTCAACCATCTTCGGAGAACCGAATGCCTTGGCCGGAGCGCCCTTCTCGTCAGGCTCAGCCAACCGCCGCATTGATTTGCAGATGCTGTTTTCGTTCTAGGCGGGAGCCACGGATCAGGCTGTTCCGGCTGAGTCTGCCTGCGGCTTCGAAAGCAGCTTTTCAATCTCGGAGAGGAACTCGGGTGGCGTCAGGCCCTTGGTGAGGACCAGATCCGCCTTCTCGTATCCTGGCGGCAGGTCCACCAACCCCGTCAGCAGAACGATGGGAACTTTGGGTTTCAGCTTCTTCATCTCACGAACGAGTGTTGCGCCGGTACGGTCGGCCAGGAAGTGGTCGGTGATGACGGCATCCACGTGATTGCAGCGAAACAATTGCAGAGCAGCATAGCCGCTGGCCGCCGTCAGGACAGTATATCCAGCAATGGACAGAAGGAGGCGACGCGCCATCAGTCCAGTTGGTTCAACATCAACACACAGAATCACACTTGTATTCGACACAGGTTTCACTTTCGCATCCGGCAGGAGAATTTCGCTGCCATTCCCAGGAATTCCCATTTCTTTCATAGCGGGGCTATGCCTCCTCACGGTGGCCAAACTCGGCCGCAAACCGGCTACTCACGAAATGCCGTCCTTGCACGACAGCTTCTAGTGCAGGCAAGAGTTCATCAGCCGCATACGACTTCACCACGTAGCCGCGCGTGCAGGTCCCCGTGCTGAGGGCTTCCTGGGCGACGGTGGGACATTGATTCTCGCTGACGAAAAGGATTCGGCAGCGGGGAGCGACGGCGCAGATGCGCCGGGCCGCTTCGATACCGTTGAGCCTGGGGAGCCCGATGTCCAGCAGAATCAGGCCAGGTTGCAGCTCTTCGCTCTTGCGGATCGCTTCCAGCCCGTCCGACGCTTCGCCGACGACCTGGAATTCCGGATCTTCCCGGAGGAGCGCGGAAACGAAGTTCCGCCAGGATTGAAAGTCATCGACAATAAGAATTCGAACCGGCGCCAACTGCTGTACCGCCTCTCACGTGGTAAACGTTCAAACAACACCACTGATGGGCGGTGCTGACTTGGTGTTACAGGATTGTTACAGAAGGCCGCTTGGCAGTCGTTGCTTAAGAGCAAGCCTGTATTTGCTGTAGAGCAAAGAGGGATTCGTGACCTAAGCTGCCGAAACGCTCAGAGTTCATGCAGCAAAAGCCGTTCGGGATGACGAAGCAGGACCTTGCCGCGACTCTTGACCAGCATCCCCGAGCGTTGCCAGTCGCTCAATAGACGGCTTGCTGTGAACGGCGTGACGTTCGCTGCGTTTGCCAGGTCCTCATTGCTGAGGCTGAGTTCGACGCCTGCCGGAACTTTGTGTCCAATGCCACTGGCGAGATTTACCAGCACGTGGGCAAGCCGCTGGCGCGCGGTGTGACAGGTCATGGAGACCTGAATAGCAAGAGACGCGTCAACATAATCGGAGATGATCGAAAGCGCATTTTCCAGCAACAGCGGATGGCGCGGCGCAAGAGCCCGAATGCTGGCGCGGTTCCAAACCAGGACCAGAGAATTCCTGACCGTTTCTGTGCTGACCAGGTAATTGCGGGGCTTTGCCAGCAATGCGGCAGCGCCGAAGACCTCGCCTGCCGGCATCCAGCGCAGCAAGATCTTCTGGCCTTCATTGGTCAAGTAGAAGTATCGCGCGCGCCCTTGCAACAACAGGAACAAATGCTCGCCGGGGTCTCCCTGGTGGGTGATGATGGAGTTTGCCAGAAAGCGCCGCAGGGTTGCTGCGGCTGCAATCGTCTTGATCTCCGGCGGGGCGAGACCTTCCAGGAAGCGTGGCTTCAACTCACGCAGCGCGGCAGCAATCTCAGAGGCAGTCATGCGGACCGTGCCTTTCAGAACGTCTTCGGCACAGCTTACCTGCTTACTGCCCCCGCGCGCCAGGGGCGCATGGCCGTGTTCAGCCTTCTGCGTCTGTTCGTAGCCGATGGCCGCGTAGTAAAGCGCGCGGTTGAAGCGATGACCGTAACAACACTGCTCCCCGGTGACGACGTGCCACCGGACGTTTACACCGCTACGCCAGCCGCACTGTGTTCCAGTTCGTGCGCCACGGCGATGGACAAGCGGCGAATGCCTTCGCGGATCTGCTCCGGCTGCGCATTCGAGAAATTCAGCCGCATGTGAGAGCCGGTATCGCCTCCCGGGAAGAACGGATCGCCAGGCACGAACGCCACGTCCCGGCGCAGCGCAGTGTCCAGCAGCTTCATAGTGTCGATTCCCGGCGGCAGAGTGACCCACAGGAACAGTCCGCCTTTGGGATGCGTCCAGGTGACTTCGGGCGGGAAGTAGTTATGCAGCGCCTCGAGCATGGCATCGCGGCGCTCGCCGTAGACGCGGCGAATGAGTTTCACGTGTTCATCGAGGAAGCCGTCCTTCGCCACTTCGTAAGCCACCATCTGGTTGAAGGTGCTGGTGTGGAGGTCGGTGCTTTGCTTCAACTGCACCAGGTGGGTGATGACATCGGGTGGCGCGACAATCCAGCCCAGCCGCAGCCCTGGCGCCATGACTTTGGAGAACGTGCTCAGGTAGATGACGTTGCCCAGGCGATAGCCGTTATCCCGCTGCAGGTTGGTGCGATCGAGCACCACCAGCGGCGGAATGTGCTCGCCTTCGTAGCGTAACTGCCCGTAGGGATCGTCCTCGATGATGGGGATGCCGTACTTATCCGAGAGCTTCACCAGCTCATCGCGGCGGCTGCGCGACAGCGTGACTCCGCCGGGGTTCTGGAAGTTGGGCAAGATGTACATGAACTTCGGGCCGGAGCGGAGCGCGACTTCCATCTCGCTGGTCTGGAGTCCGTTATCGTCAACCGGCACGGTAACGTACTCGGCGCCCATCAGGTCGAACGCTTGAAGCGCGCCGAGGTAGGTAGGTGACTCCACCAGAATGCGGTCGCCACGGTTGATGAGCAGCTTGGCGATAAGGTCCAGCGCCTGTTGCGAGCCGGAGGTAATGAGAACGTTGTCAACGCTGGCGAGGATGCCGTAGCGCGCCATCTGCTCCACAATTTGCTCACGCAAGGGAAGATAGCCCTCGGTGGGTCCGTACTGCAGCGCGATGAAGGCTTGCGTGGACAAAACCCGCTGACAGGCCTCCTGAAAACGAGCCACGGGAAACACGTCGGGGGCGGGCAGGCCTCCTCCAAAAGAGATGACCTCGGGACGTTGAGTGACCTTCAGCAGCTCGCGGATGATGGAACTCTTGGCGGTTTTGGTGCGCTGCGCATAACGATGCGCCCAGGGCGCGGCCATAGGTAGCCTCCTCTGTTACATTCCAACGTAGCGCAGATGGCGGGCTTTGTCTGTGACGGCGGACACGTAGAGAAGGGTCGCACACACGGTAGGAATTCACGGGCTGTTCGCTGACCAATCAACGCATAGAAGGGTGCTGCTGACAACTGTTCTTCAGGGGATAACTCTCACCTGCTGGCCGTCCTTGATCATATTGGTTCCACTGGTGACGACGCGCTCTTGGGGAGTCAAGCCGGTGAGCACGGCGATATTGTTCCCGTAGGTATCGCCCAAGGTGACATCGTGAGTATGCACCGTCACGGTGTCTCCAGTCCCTTCAGTAAGGTACACGGCGAAGCCGTTAGGGTTGTCAGGACTACGCACCACCGCGGTCAAGGGAACAACGTTGACGCGAGCCATCGGCGCACCCGCGCCGATATTGATGGAGGCGATCATCCCCGCCTTCAGCAGGTTCTTGGGATTGTCGATGCGGACTTCGACCGAGTAAACGCGGCTTTTGGGATCGGCTGCGGCGGAAATCGACGTCACGTGGCCTGAAAAGCTGCCAGGCAGCGCTTCGGTCGTGATCGTCTGCGGGCTGCCCAGCTTCACCTTGTCAATGTAGGTATCGGGCACGCCGAACACCGCCTTTACGGAGCGCGTGTCAGCCAGTGTGAAACCGTTCGTGGCCGGTCCGACGAGCATCCCGACATCAACATTGCGCTTCAGCACCCAGGAATCGAATGGGGCTTTCAACCGGCAATAGCCGAGGGCGATCTGGGCTTCGGCAATCGAGGCGTTCGCGTTGTCCACCGCAGCCTGCGTGCTTTGGAACTGCGCGTTAGTATCGTCATAGTCCGGCTTAGTGGCAGCACCAACTCTGTACAGCGCCGAGATGCGCTCGAACGACAGTTTGGCCCGTTCGTGATCGGCCTGCGCCTTTGCGAGTTGGGCCCTAGCCTGGTCGAGCTTCTGCTGATAGTCGTCCGGTTGCACCGTGGCGAGCACCGTGCCCTTGGTCACGTAGTCGCCCTGGTCAATGTTGCGAATGTGGCCGTCGGCGTCGCGTACTTGACGGATGCTGGCCAGGTAGCCATTCGACTTGAACGCCAGCTCTACCTGTTGGTAAGGCTGGATGTTTGCCGAATACGTGTTGCCCACACCGGTATCGATGGTCTGTACCTCGGCGGTGCGCACAGGAGTGAGGATGGGCTGGAGCGACGCCTCTTTGCGGCAGGCGGACAGCGTGACGGCGGCGAGCGCAACTAAGCAAACGAGGCCGACCCTTGTATTTCGCCTACTACGCATGAGCTTTACTCCTCCCCGATCGCTTTCTGGAAATTCGCCTTCGCCGTCCAGAAACTGGCCATCGCCTCGTTGTAGTTTGCATTGGAGCCTTCCACCGTCGACTGCTGTTGCAACACATCGCGCAGCAAGACCGTTTTCTGGCGGAACTTCTCCGTCACCTCGCGCAGCTTCTCGGTTGAGGCTTCTTTCTTCGCCGTCGCCACGCTGACGGCGACGCGCGCCTCATGCAATGAGCGGAACTGAGTGTCCACGTTGATAAGCACCTGCGCCTTGGTGTCGTCGAGACTCAGCTTGGTCTGCTCCACCTGCATAGTCTTTTCGTTGACCTCGTGCTTGCGGCGGTTCCAATCGAACGGCTCCCAGTTGAACTCCAGCCCCAAGGCCATGACGTTCTGCGGGACGAAGTTCACGCCAAACGGAGAAAGATAATGAAAAGAGACGGCAATGTCCGGCAAGTATTGCGCCTTCGTCTGCCGTTTGGCGTTGTCGGCTTGCTGCACGGTGATCTCGGCTTCCTTTACTTTAGGATTTTGCGCCAATGCCAGAGCTTGCGCAGCCGGAAGATTCTCCTCAACTGGAGATAACTCGGTTGGGTTCAACGCGGTGAACTGCGTGTTGATGTTGCGGCCGAGCAGATTGTTCAGGGTTTCCTTGGCGGTCGCAAGCTTGTCTTGCATCTGAAGCAGCTTGTACTGCTCGTCAGCAAGCTTCGCCTTCACCTCGAGGAGTTCTGACTTGAGCACGACCTGTTCAGCGACATACTGGGTCGAGATGCGGTCCAGCTCCTCATATTGCTTAATACTCGCCTCGGTGGCATCGATGGCGTTCTGGATCTCAACGATTGAGTAGTAAGCCTGCCGGACGTCATCAACAACCGAAATGCGCTCTTCGCGCAGTTTTTGCGCTGCCTGCCCGACTGACAATTCCTGCCCGTGAATGTGGAGGTTAATCTTGTAGAGCGTAAGCAGAGGCTGCGAGGCCGTGCCAAAGATGTAAGCCGTAAACTGGGCAGGCGTTGTGATGTTAGTGTTGGTGGCAGGGATAGGCCCGATTCCAGGGTAAGTTCCGAATTGCCCAGCCTGCACGGTAAAGCTGAAGGGCTGAAGCACCTGCGAGCCGAAGACGTAGGTGTTAAAGGACGGTAGCCGCCTCGTCTTCTCCGCCGCCAGCTTCTCTTTGGAGCCGTCTAGGCTGAGAGAAACGATCTTCAGGTTCCGATTGTTTGCCAAGGCGATCTGTACCGCCTGATCGACGTTAAGGGCATCGGCAGGTTGCGCAGGTTCTTCGGCGGTCGTAGCGATGCAGAGGACGGTGGTTGCCAACCACAAGGCGATTGCCGCGCTCCACAAAAGTCGAAACGGTCCGGTGGGCAAGCGACGGACGCGGCTTCGGCGCGACGAACCCGCAGTGTTAGACGATTCAAACACACGGCACGAGAACATTTCCAGAGTGATAGCGAGGGAATCGCAACCGCGTAAAAATGTAACATGAGCGACACAAATTCCAGTTCAAAATTTTCCCTTGAGTGTTCGGCTATCCTTGTAAGGAAGGTGCGACAGGTTATGAAGAGCGTTCCGGCGAGCGATTCGTCCTTGCTGGTTGTGTTCGGGAATACAATCTCGCCCGTGCTGCACGAGCGGGTGATGGCGCTCTTTCATGCATTGCAGGTCCGGCTTGATCCGCGCATCCGAAATCTGCATCCGGGATATGCATCGCTGCTGGTCGATTTTGACCCGCTGCGGTTAACGCACGATGAGCTAACGGCTATCGTTCAGCAACTCGAGAGCACAAGCGCCACAGTCGTTGCATCGAATGGGCCTGCGGTTACCATTCCAGTCTGCTATGACATCGAGTTTGGCCCCGATCTGCCAGATGTCGCCCAGCACGCCAAGCTTTCCATTGAGAAAGTGATCCGTCTGCATTCTTCGCCGACGTACCTCGTGCACTTCCTAGGGTTTTCGCCAGGATTCGTCTATCTCGGCGGGCTGCCCGAAGCTTTGCACGCACCCCGGCTCACGACCCCCCGGCCGTCGGTTGCAGCAGGTAGCGTCGGCATTGCCGGCAGCCAGACGGGAATCTACCCGGTGGATTCTCCGGGCGGTTGGAAGCTGATTGGGCGAACGCCACTGCGCATGTTCGATCCCGAAGCGACGCCGCCAACCCTGCTGCAACCCGCCGACAGGATAAGGTTTGCTGCAATTGACCGCCCCACATTCGAAGAGTTTCGAGTTTCCAGTTCCGAGGTGAGAATTTCACTGGAAACCTGAAACTCGAAACTTGAAACTCGAAGCTGAACATGTCAATTCGTGTTATCAAACCGGGATTCTTCACCACCGTCCAGGACCTCGGGCGTTATGGCTATGCTTACTTCGGTATTTCGCCTGCTGGGGCCGCCGATCCGTTGTCATTTCGCATCGCCAATCTTCTCGCAGGCAACGAGGAGAACGCCCCAGCTTTAGAGATGACGCTGCTGGGAGCGACCCTGGAGTTCGAAGAGAGCGCAGTGGTTGCAATGACCGGCGCCAGCTGTGAATGCGCTATTGGTCATGATCGAGTGATGTCCAACAGTGCCATCGAGGTCCCTGCCGGCGGAGTCTTACAATGTGGGAGCATGAGAGATGGCGCGCGTTCTTATCTGGCGGTGCAGGGCGGATTCGATGTTCCCCTAGTCATGGGGAGCGCGTCAACCTTTGTCGCCGCTCACTTTGGAGGGTTCCAAGGGCGCCGATTACAGAAAGGCGACATGCTGCGGTTACGTCAACATGTTGCCTCGGACCACCGTCTGCTGAAGACGGGAGCGCTGGACCCATTGCAACGCCATCATCCGCTGCGCGTCACCAGGGGCGCACAGCAGGAGTGGTTCGGGCCCGAGGTATTCGAGAAGCTGTTCTCCAGCACCTACGTCGTCAGCGAACACTCGGACCGCTCTGGACTGCGGCTGCAGGGAGAAGGTTTGCAGCCGCGTGAGCACTCGCAGCTTCTGACCGACGGCATTCCGCTGGGGGCAATCCAGGTGCCGCAGGACGGGCATCCAATTATCTTGTTTGTGGATCAGCAGACCACGGGCGGCTATCCCAAGATTGCGAACGTAATCGCGGCCGACATGCATCGCGTAGGCCAATTGCGTCCCCGAGATGAGGTGCGCTTCGCTGAGGTGACCATCGCAGAGGCCATCCAGGCGCGAAGGGAGCAGGAATTGTGGCTGAGGGAGATATTCCTATGAGCGATCTTTCTATCGACCTCAACGCCGATCTGGGCGAGTCCGAAGAATCTCTGGCCAACGGAACGGACTTCGAGCTGCTGCACTACATCACGTCGGCCAACGTGGCCTGCGGCGGGCACGCGGGCGACGAGCACACGATGCGCGAGACACTGGTTGCGGCGAAAAAGCTGAGCGTCGCCGTAGGCGCACACCCGGGCTATCCCGACCGCGCCAACTTTGGCCGCGTGGAATCGCCGCTTTCTCCTGCAGAAATCGAGACCTCGGTGCGTGATCAAATCGCCGCACTGAGGAAGATGGCGGATTCTCTTAGTATGCGCCTGGGGCATGTCAAGCCACACGGCGCTCTTTATCACGCGGCCAACAAGAGCCGCGAGGTTGCCGAAGCTATCGGCCGCGCCGCGAAGGAAATCGACCCGCAGCTCATCATGGTCGGACAGGCCGACTCGCGCATGCTAGAGGTTTGGCGCTCGATGCGAATGCGCATTGCCGCGGAGGCGTTTGCCGATCGCGCCTACGAACGGGACGGAACACTGCGCAAGCGGACACTTGCTGGCGCGTTGCTCGATGATCCAGCGCGAGCCGCCGAGCAGGCCCTAAATATTGCGATTCACCACAAAGTTATTGCCGGCGATGGCCATGAGCTGGCGGTGGAAGCAAATACAATCTGCATTCACTCTGACACACCGGGTAGTGCCGCAATTGCTCGGGAGTTGAGGCTAAGGCTCGAGCAGGCCGGCGTGTTGCTTCAGCCGCTGCGCTGACGTCACTCGTACACTTGCAGTACCTTCCCCTTGGTTTCCGGCAACAGCAGCACAGCCACGATCATTACCAGGTACGCGGTTCCGGCGAACAGGGAAATCGCATGTCCTAAATTGATGCGGGCGCTCAAGAACCCGACCAGCGTAGGAAAAAGCGCACCCACACCGCGTCCGAAGTTGTAGGAGAAACCCTGGCCTGAGCCCCGCAACCGGCTGGGGAACAGCTCGGTGAAGAATGCCCCCATGGGACTGAATGACCCCGAGGCAAAAAAGCCCAGAGGAAATCCCAACACCAGCATGGAGCCATTGGTGATAGAGAGGTAGGTATATGCCGTCACGGTGAGAAACGACCCAGCAGCGTAAAAAATCAAGGTGGCGCGGCGGCCCAAGTCGTCAGTGAGGTCGGCTGCGATTGTGTAGCCGGCGAACGAGCCTACGATAACCACGAACAAATAGACGCCAGTATTGAACACGGAGAGGCCCCGGGTCGTCTTCAAAAAGGTGGGCAGCCAAATCGTAATCGCGTAGTAGCCGCCTTGGGCACCGATGGCCATAAGAGCGGTGAGTGCAGTTGTCCGCAAGAGCGCGGGTCTGAAGATTTCGAGAAAATGGCTGCCTTCACCCAGTTTGAGCTCGCGCGCCCGCGTCTTGGTGAAGATATCGGGCTCAGGCACGTGCCGCCGAATGTAGAAAACCAACAGCGCCGGCAGTATGCCGATCCAGAACATCACCCGCCATGCCATGGCTGCGGGCAGGAAAAGAAACAGCACGGTATAAGAGATCGCGGTAATTCCCCAGCCGACCGCCCATCCGCTTTGCACAGTTCCCACTGCCTTGCCGCGAAATTCTGCGCGAATGGCTTCGCCCATTAAGACTGAGCCGACCGCCCACTCGCCGCCAAAGCCCAGACCTTGCAGGCCGCGGATCACCAGCAGTTGGGAGAAGGAATTGGTGAAACCGCTCAGAAACGTGAAGACGGCGAACCAAAGGATGGTAATCTGCAGGACGCGAACCCGGCCGAAACGGTCGGCAAGCATTCCGGCGACCCATCCACCGAAGGCAGAAATGAGAAGGGCAACTGTGCCCAGCATTCCCGCCTGTCCTTTGGTGATGTGCCACACCGCGATCAGAGTTGAGATGACGAAGCTGTAAATCATTACGTCCATGCCGTCGAGCGCCCAGCCGCCGAAGGTTGCGACCAGGGTGTTGCGCTCTGGCGGCGTGAGTTCGAATATCCACAGCCGCTTGCTTCTGGGTGATCTCACCACTGAAGGTGTGGTACTCATCGCTGGGTCCTCGGCTGGTGGGTTCCGCTGCAGTGCGAAGTACATCCGCGCTCATCGTACACCGCAGAGTATCGTAAGTGACACGTAAAGTCGGGTAATGATGAAATTGAGATATCCTGCGGGAACGTGCTTTTATGCTGGTGCGCAAGGCCATCGAAGTCTCGGGGATCGTGCAGGGTGTCGGCTTCCGGCCCTATGTCTTTCGCCTCGCCGGAGAACAGAACCTGGCCGGCAGCGTCTGCAACACCGCTGCCGGAGTCAGCATTGAGGTGCAGGGTCCTCCTGATGCCGTGGATGACTTCCTCGCGAGGTTGCCGGCGGAGGCGCCGCCATTGGCGCGCATCACGGACATCACGGTGCGGGAAATACCGTGCAACGGCGACCGTGAATTCCAAGTCGTTACCACCCATCGTGGCGAGCCGGTCCGAACGCTGATCTCGCCTGACGTGGCGGTTTGCGCGGATTGCCTGCGCGAGATGTTCGATACCGCCGACCGTCGCTATCGTTACCCGTTCATTAACTGCACCAACTGCGGCCCCCGATTCACCATCGTGCGCAACATTCCTTACGATCGTGCATTCACCTCGATGGCCGTGTTTCAGATGTGTCCAGCTTGTCAGGCGGAATATGATGATCCACGCAACCGGCGCTTCCACGCGCAGCCCAATGCATGTTGGACTTGCGGTCCACACGTCGAACTGTGGGACGTGGACGGGCAGCGAGTTGAAGCCGCCGATCCCATAGCCGAGGGCATCGCGCACCTGCAGCGTGGCGCGGTGGTCGCCGTCAAGGGCTTGGGCGGATTCCACCTCGCTTGCGATGCCACCAACCTTGACGCTGTGCGGGCGCTGCGGGAGCGCAAGCGACGCGTGGAAAAACCGTTTGCGGTGATGGTTCCTGACATTGCCGCAGCGGAGCACTTCTGTAGAGTGGACAATGCGTCGCGCCAGTTGCTGCTCAGCGCACAACGGCCCATCGTCTTGTTACCGAGGCAAGCGAATACTGCAATCGCCGATGACGCCGCCCCGTTCAACCGCTACCTTGGAGTGTTCCTGCCCTACACGCCCCTCCATCATTTGTTGTTCGCGGAGGGTGCTTTTACGGCGCTGGTTATGACTAGCGCTAACCTGAGCGAAGAGCCAATTTGCATTGCCAACCACGAAGCGCTGCATCGGTTGCGCAAGCTGGCCGACTGCTTCCTTGTCCACAACCGCGACATTCTGCTGCGTTGCGACGATTCTGTGGCGCGCATCGCCGGCGGTCGCGCCCGGCAACTGCGGCGTTCGCGGGGGTTCGTGCCGGTGCCGGTTTTTCTCCACGATGATTTGCCCTCGGTGCTGGCCGTTGGCGGGGAGCTGAAGAACACTATCTGCCTGACCAAAGGCCATCACGCATTCCTTTCCCAACATATCGGCGATCTCGAAAACGCGGAGAGCTATGGCTTCTTCCAGGAGGCAATCGAGCACCTGCAGCGAATTCTGGAAATCACGCCAGTGGCTATTGCTTACGATCTACATCCCAATTACTTTTCGACTCGTTGGGCACTCTCGCAGTCAGATCTGCCGCAGATCGGTGTTCAGCACCATTACGCGCACATCGCGAGCTGCATGGCCGAGAACCATCTCGAAGGCCGCGTTATCGGCATCGCGCTTGATGGAACCGGATATGGCACCGATGGCCGCATCTGGGGCGGGGAAGTGCTGCTGGCGGGTTACGCTGGTTTCGAGCGGGCAGCGCACTTGGCGTACGTTCCGCTTCCGGGCGGCGAAGCGGCGATTCGCGAACCGTGGCGAATGGCTGTCGGGTATCTGGTGCGTCACTTCGGATCTGACTTCGTCCGTGACCTTCCGCTGGTGGCCGATGTGCCAGAGAAGAATCTCAACGTGCTGTTCCGCATGATGGAGCAGGGAATCAACTCGCCGCTGACTTCGAGTTGCGGCCGGCTCTTCGACGCAGTCGCGGCGCTGGTAGGAATCCGCCGGCAGGTGAACTACGAAGCACAAGCGGCGATCGAGTTGGAGATGGCGATCGGCAATTCCTGCGATGAGAGCGCTTATCCCTTCGATCTGGTCCCCGAAGGCCAAGGCTGGATCATGGATACGCGAAGTCTGTTTGAAACTCTGTTGCGTGATATAGCAGGCGGAGTTACCGCGGGCGACGTCAGCCGCCGCTTCCATAATGGCTTGGTGGAGGTGCTCGCGGAAGTCGTCAGCCGTTTGCGCGAGCAATCAGGACTGGAGCGAGCTTGCTTAAGCGGAGGAACTTTCCAGAACGTTTATCTCTTCGAGCGCCTCTGCGCACACCTGAGGAAGAGCGGCTTTCAGGTGTTCGTCCATAGCGAAGTTCCTGCCGGCGACGGAGGATTAAGCCTGGGACAGGCGTTGGTTGCGGCGCGTAGCCTCAATCAGCCACGGGTCAGCGGGTAGCCCTTTTCTCTCCACCCGCGGATGCCGCCGTCCATGGAAATCACGTTGGTGTAGCCCATCTTCCCCAGGTTGTCGGCCGCCAAAGCCGAGCGAAAACCGCCGCCGCAATACAGGATGATGGGGGCGTTAATATCAGGCACGCGCTGCTCGATGTCGCGTTCGAGCACTCCCCTGCCGAGATGAATCGCACGCGGAAGGTGGTCCTTTTCCCATTCATTGTCTTCGCGAACATCAATGAGCAGGAATTGCTCGTTAGCGTCAAGCTTGCGCTTTACGTCCTCCACCGTGGTTTCGCGGACGCGCTTCTTGGCATCATTCACAATCTCGAGAAATCGGGCTGAGTGCTGGTGCGCCATGGAGCCATAATAGCGCGGCCGGCGAGAACGTGCTCCGCACCAGGATCTTCGCGAATTCCACCAAAGACGTACCGCTCCTACATCTCCTGTGCGATGTGCGAGATTTGCCTCGGAGCTAAATTACAGGTATTAACTCTGACACGCCAAATAGGTACTGAGACGCGCGCAGGGGTTATGGGAAGTGCAAAATGCCAGCAACTAATCTTTCGACCTGGTATCACAGCAACGCATACAGCGCTGATGCAGCGTGCGAACACTGCGCAGGCATCATTCGTCACGAACCCTGGTGTATCAGCCGCAACGAGCTCGTGGTTTACGCCTACGAGGCAGTGCTGGACGCCAGCAAGTTGAGCCTGGGAGACCGGCTCATGCTGCACGCGCTGGGCGTGGTATGGGGCGACAACGTGTGCCAAGGAAATTGCCTGGCAATGCCGCGGCGGTAGCCTAAAGCTATTGTCTCCTGAAGAAGAGTCCTCTCACCTCATCGCCGCAACCCGATTGCCCTTTTGACTCGGGGACATACCTCCTTAGCGCGCCTGCCGTACCTGTCCGGATACAATAGATTCGGACCCTCATGATCGGCCAGATCGTCTCCCACTATCGAATCCTGGAACGCCTGGGTAAAGGCGGGATGGGTGTGGTTTACAAGGCCGAGGACACGACCCTCGGACGCACAGTCGCCATCAAATTTCTGCCCGAAGCCATTGCCAACAACGCCGTCGCCCTGGAGCGTTTTCATCGTGAGGCACGCGCCGCTTCCGCGCTGAATCATCCCAACATCGTCACCGTGCATGAAATCGGGGAAGAGGCGTCCGGATCGTTTATCGTCATGGAGTGGATCCAGGGAGAGACACTACGCAGCCGCATGAAGCGCACTATGGACCTGGCTGAGGTGATTGATTGCGGAATCCAGGCGGCGCGCGCCTTGAAGACGGCCCATGCGGCGGGCATCATCCATCGCGACATTAAGCCGGACAACATCATGGTGCGCTCCGACGGTTACGTGAAGCTGGTGGACTTCGGGTTGGCCCGGGTGGGCATTACTCCCGACGATAAGACTGTATCGGTGGGCATCACCAAGGAAGGCAGTTGGATGGGCACCATCGAGTATTTTTCGCCGGAACAGGCGCGCGCGGAGCCACTGGAATGGGGTACGGACATCTTCTCGCTGGGCATCGTGCTGTACCAGGCAGCGACCGGGGTGCACCCGTTTCAGGCCGGCTCGCCGTTCAGCATCGCGACGGGGATTATGTCGCAGGAACCAATTCCACCGACCCGCATTAATCCCGGCGTGCCGGCAACTCTGGAGCGCCTCCTGCTCTCCATGCTGCAGAAAGATGCGAGGCTTCGTCCCACGGCCGGTGAAGTCGAGCAGGTGCTAGACAGTCTGCGCAAACCGACCACGGATGTGGACACCGTCTTTCTGAAGACCACCGAACGGCACACGGTCGGTCGCGGGCAACAATTGAAGGAGCTTCATGGGGCGCTAAGCCTGGCGGCAGCCGGCCGCGGTTCGCTAATCTGCCTTTCAGGTGAAGCCGGCATTGGCAAAAGCACCCTTGTCGACGAGTTTCTCGGTTTAGCGAATACCAGCGGATATTCCCACAATGTGGCTCGCGGCCGTTGTTCGGAGCGTCTGGCAGAAGGCGAGGCCTACTTGCCGATTTTCGAAGCATTGGACGGTCTGCTGCATTCAGGCACGGCGGATTCCGTGAGTCGCATCATGAGAACCCTGGCGCCAAGCTGGTTTCTGGAGCTGGCTCCGGCCCAGCAGCAAGACTCTTCGATGATTCGTCTTGCCGACTCCAAAGCGACTTCGCAGGAGCGGTTGAAGCGAGAATTCTTTTCCTTCTTGCAGGAAGTATGCCGCCATCGGCCGCTGCTTCTCATTTTGGAGGATGTCCATTGGATCGACACCTCAACCGTCGATCTGCTGGCTTACATCACGGGTCGCTTTGAGTCGTTGCCCCTCCTCATTGTGGTCACCTACCGGCCAGGGGAGATTGTGGCGCGCATGCATCCCCTGATGCAGCTGCGCCTCGAGTTGGAAGGACGGGGATTCGCCCGGGAATTAAACCTCAATTATCTGGCGCAAGCCGACGTGGAGAGCTATCTGGCGCTGGAATTTCCCGAGCATCGTTTTCCAATGTCCTTCGCGCACCTCTTGTGGAAACGCACAGAAGGCAATCCATTGTTCATGGTGGACCTGGTACGCGACCTGCGAGATCGCAAGATCATCGTTCAGGACCAGGGCCGCTGGACACTGTCGCAGCCGGTCGAGGATATTGGGGGCGACGTGCCGGCTTCAATCCGCAGCATGATTCAGCGCAAGATTGACAGCCTGAGCGAACAGGACCGCCGGTTGCTGCAGGGGGCCAGCGTGGAGGGCGCAGAGTTCCATTCTGTTGTGCTGGCTGCGGCGATTTCTGCTGACGCGGCTGAGGTGGAAGAGCGCCTGGAAACGATT
Source organism: uncultured Acidobacteriaceae bacterium (assembly GCA_963823635.1). GTDB lineage: Bacteria > Acidobacteriota > Terriglobia > Terriglobales > Acidobacteriaceae > Bog-257. The sequence goes on from CAWGMV010000021.1 coordinate 350,918, forward strand.
GAGCGCATCCACTTCTTCGTCCAGAGAATCGGGGAAAAGGAGTTTCCTGACGGCACGCTTACCTTGCACCTCCGCTTCGTTCATGCTCTCTACCAGAATGCGCTATACGCGATGCTGACCCCGACTCGGCGCACAGGATTGAGCGCGGCAACAGCGAAAACGCTCCTGCAGTTGCATCCCGGTTCGCAGGCCAACGTCGCTCACCAGGTAGCTTTGTTATTCGAATCCGCCCGCGATTTTCCGAGGGCCGCAGAATTCTTCCAGCTGGCTGCCGAGCGTGCGGCCGGCGTTTTTGCCAATCAGGAAGCGGCCACGCTGGCACGAAAAGGCTTGGAAATGCTCGCCAAACTGCCGCCGTCACCGGAGAAAACACAGAGGGAGCTGGCCCTGCAAATCACTCTGGGACCGGTGCTGGTCTCGAGCAAAGGCTTTACCAATCCCGAGGTCGAACAAACTTATACCCGTGCACGAAAGCTGTGCGCCGAACAGGGCCAAAGTCCGCATTTGTTCCCTGTATTGTGGGGCCTATGGAGCTTTTACGAGGTCAGAGGGCAGGTGGATACCGCTTTGCAGCTGACGCAGCAGATGCTGCAACTAGCCGGGGAATCGAAAGACACGGCCCTGTTGCTGGAGGCGAATTACGCCTTTGGGGACACGTTGTTTTGGGCGGGGGATTTCGAGCGTTCGTTGCAGTACGCCGAGGAGGCGCTAACGCTCTATGATCGCGCTAAACATCACTCCCTAGCCTTCACCTATGGCGGATATGACCCCGGAGTTGCCAGCCTGGCATTCTCAGCCTGGGACCTCTGGATGCTCGGCAAGCCGGAGCAGGCCGTGGTCAGAAGCGACCAGAGCCTTGAGTTGGCCAACGCCCTGCGCCAGCCCTTCAGCCGTGCCATAGCCTTATCTTTTGCCGCCATGTTGCACTACTGGAGGCACGATCCCGCAACCACCCGGCGGTATGCAGAGGAGACGGTCGCTCTGTGTACCGAGCATGGAATCGCCATCTATCTCGAGATGGGAAAGATCATGCTGGGGTGGGCGAACAATCAGGATAAGCAAGGCGAAGAAGGGATTGAACTGATCCGCGAGGCGATCGCAGACTGGCGAGCTTCGGGCGCCGAGCTGGTCATCCCGCAACTTCAGCAGGTCCTGGCTGCTGCCCTCGCCCGTGGCGAGTCGTATCAGGAAGCGTTGCTGGCGATTGAAGAGGCGTTGGGCGTGATTTCGAACACGGGGGACCGCTCCTTCGAGGCCGATTGCTGGCGCTGGAAAGGCGAGCTCTTGTCGCGAATTATGGATGGGAACGATTCCCGCCAGCCCGAAGCGGAAGCGTGCCTGCATAAAGCGATTGCGATTGCGCGCCAACAGAAGACGATCGCCCTGGAATTGCGGGCACACACCCGGCTCAGTCCCTTGCTGGCACGAAGAGGCGAGGCCAAGAGAGCGCATGAAACGCTGGCAGCGATCCATGGCAAGTTCCTGGAGGGCTTCGATACCCACGATCTCAAACACGCCAAGCGAGTCCTGGATGAGTTGCACGAGCACGCTCAAACGGTTGAGAAAAATATCTGATGAGCCAAATGCGGGTTCTGGTCTGTGGCAGCAATTACGGCCGGGCCTACATGGCGGCGCTCGCTCGCGAACCTCGCAAGTTTCGATTAGCCGGGATCCTGGCGCAGGGCAGCCTGCGCTCCCAACAGATGGCAGCGTTGAACAGTGCGCCGCTGTATCGCTCGCCTGACGACCTTCCCGACAACATCGATCTCGCTTGTGCCGCCATGAGTTCGGCGGCAGCACCCGTCGTCTTGCAGCTCATTCGGCGAGGCATCCACGTTCTGTGTGAGCACCCCTATCCTACGAGCTGGTTCCAACGGGCAATCAGCCTTGCGCGAAGATGCAACGTGCAATTTCACGTTAATGGCCACTTTGGGAATCTGCCTGCTTCCCGGGCATTTATCTGTGAATGTCAGCGAGCGACTAGACGTGGCCGTCCAGAGTTCATTGAAGTGATGGCCACGGAGCGCTCGCTATACGCAGCGCTGGACATAATGATGGAAGCAATGGGCAGCCGGCAGCGGCTGCAGGTGCGGCTTTTGGATAGCCGCACGAAGTTTATACCGCTGCAAGGGAATCTGGGCAAGGTGCCAGTTTGTTTTCTCGTGCAAGTTTCTGGCAGACAGAGCACAGGCAGACTGGCAGATGGCAGTCGCGGTTATCTGTTGGATTACCGGCTCACGGTGGCATTCCCCACTGGGACACTTACGCTCCTCTCAGCGGCCGGACCCGTTCTTTGGAACAGCACTATCGCACGTGTACAGGCCCAGAATCCGCTGTGGACGATGCTGGGCAGTCAGGCAATGCGGACTGTCGCCGAACTACGGGAGCAGAGAATTCAGGCGAATGTAGACGCGCTCAACTCAATTCGCCAATCGATCCTGGGGCATGGCGCACCAAGAGTCCAGGAACCGCAGCACATCTTGCGGGTGAGCAAGGCCTGGGAGCTCATCGGGCGGCGGCTGTACGAGGACATTAAATGAGTTTGGCAACTTCTTAATTTCGGTGCTGGAACCTGCGCGGCGACAGAAAAAGGGATGGCCTACACAACCATCCCCACTCTGCGCTGCACCCTTATTCCTGTTATTGCTGTGCGTCCGGAGCAACCGTTCTTGCGTCGGGAGCGACGGGTTCAGCAGCCACGCCGGTTCGCGCGTTGGGGGCTACCGCGGTTTTCGCATTGGGAGCCACCGTTGTGGTACCTACTGGGTTCGCCCTTGGACCCGCGTTCGGGGCGACTCCTCCGTGTGAGACGGCAGTCGGAGATATCGGTGCGCTAGGGGACATGCTTACAGCGTTCGGACCTATTCTCGCCATAGGAGGAGCGGTCCCCGGGGTGGGACCCACTCGCCCACGCTGCGCCACACAAACGCTGGTCAGCAAGCCTAGCAGTGCGCCACAGATGAGTAGCTTTTTCATATTTGTGACCTCCATTCAGTTCGTGCAAGTTCTTGCCGAAGCGGCGGTTCTTTGGAGCATAGATGTGGTACCTGGTCACTTAGGTTGCAACAGCCCTGCCAGACTTTATCTTATTAAACACAAATGAGTTATGTTATTACGACTCCATCGTGGTAGGAAGTTTTTACCTGCGCGAGCGTAAAGGTGCCCAAGAACCGGAAGGAAAGGGTCGTGGAACAGCTCGTGGAACAGCTCGTGCAGGCTATCCTGAAAGAGGCTCGGCTTGCGTGTTGGCGGCGGACACAAAACCAGATGAGTTCACGCAGCAGCAAGATTCGCGTGAACCTGTATGCTCGGACTGCCCGAATTTGCCAACTTTAACTTCGGTTCACGTTGCAGGTTTTTCAACAGTTCGCGTGTGACCCGCTCGTCGATCTCAGCGGCCTGTTGTCGATCAACCGGGTAGCGGATCACAACCTCGACCGCGGACGGCGTGAACCGCAGTTGGGCCTTAGGACAAAGTCTCTCGTTGGACGGAGAGAACAAGTTGCTTTGCATAGCCCGGTATTGCCGTTCCAGCTCCTCGCTATAATCTGCAAGCACGCCTTCCACAACCTCAAGCAAGCGCTCCTTGACCGAGGAGTAATCCGTGTCTGGGGAAAGCGCCAGTGTGATTTCGTGCCACTGGAAGTTAGTGCCAGGAATTTGCTTGAAGAGTCCGGAGGTCGGTTGAAAGACGATGGAGTTGGAGAACGCCACGACACGGCCCGTGGGAACATAGTCTCCGCCACGTAGTTCCATCAGGTGCATGCGCACCAGACCGATATCGATGACCTCTCCCGTTACGTCGCCGATCTGCACCCGATCGCCAACTCTAATGCCGAATCTTCCGATAAGAAAGAAATATCCCACCATCGCCAGAATGACATTCTGGAGCGCAACCGCAACCCCTGCTGTGATCAAACCGGCAAAGGTCACCACGGAGCCCAGCCGGCTGGCGAAGGCAAATGCGACGATGATGGCTATCACGAACCACAATATAAACTTCCGTAGCAGCAGAAGCTGATATCGGCGTCGCCGTTCTTGGACATAACGGTACACCGCGCGCTCCCACAGCCTGGACGCGACGATGACAATTGCAATGACAAACGCCAGGAATGCCAGACGAACCAGCAGGCCTTTTATTTCAACCAAGCGGCGGCTTCGCAGCGTGCTGCCCCAGGTACTCAGATTGTTCTGGTAGAGATCGAGCAGGATCCCCTGCTTGGCAAGAGGCGTTAGAGCTGTGGAGATTTGCTTGTACTGCACTACCAGAGCATCGATTTGCTGCTTCTGCCGCGTAAGCTGTGACGGATTGGAAGAGCCAGCCGCATTGCCCAGCTTATTGGCCTGGGCGAACAACTCTTTAATCTGGTTCACCAGCGGTGTGCGCAAATCCTTTGACTTTGCGGCCAAGGCCTTCGTCTGCCGAACTACGCCGTCAACGGTATTGATCCTTTGAGAAAGTCCGTACACGTCCGCGATCGATTCCCAAATGCCGGAGGGCGCAGCTTTGTTCGCCGCGGCAATCGCAGGTGGATTAGGCAGTTGCTTGGCAGAGGAGGTCTCGTTGCCGTTGGAGGGGGCCGATGCCGCCGGAACCGACTCAGCCAGGGCTTGAATTTGGGCTTGCAGACAGGTCCCCCCAGGGCCGGTAGCGCTTGTCCCTTTTAGAAATTCAGCCATATTGTGCACTTGCTCGCTGCGAGCTTTTGCAAGCTCGAGTTCCGACTCCGTTTCGGAAAGCTGCGACTGCAATTGCTGGTGCTTCTTTCCAGTCGCCGCATCCAGCTTTTGCCGGATCGAGTCCATCTTCGCCTGCAGTTCCGCAGTCTGTTGGTCTAAGTTGGCTTCCAACTGAAGGAGCGCTGGCGAACCAGTACTTTGATTCTGAGCATTGTTCTGGCCCTTGTTCGCATTGCTCTGTTTACCGATGTCCGCTGCTTCCGCCCGGCCAAAATCGAAACTCAGCTGCACAATTTGGTTTGCAATTCGCGTATTGTCGTTCAGCAGGACGTAATCATCGGGCTCGGCCGCAGTTTGCTGCACGGAAGTTGCGCGACGGTACCAATCGATTGTCTGGTTCAGATACTGGATCAGCTGCGTTGCATCGAAATTGGCTGGAGCAGTTTGAGGCATTGCAAGCGCAGCAGGCGCGACAATCATGAAAATGGCCGTCAAGATAATCCTGTGCTGCCTGCCGCCGTGGGCCGTATAGATTTTCTTCAGTAGGTCCATGCAGCTAGTTCTCGGCGTGGAGTGCTTCGTAATATTTGCGAGGCACAAATTCCTCAAAGAGATGAAATCCCAGACATGAACCCAACGCCGTCGAACCGCGGCGTAAGGCCCAGCCAGTAGTCGCCTGGGGGCCGGGGTACCACATGTTGGAAATAAAAGCCGCGCCATAGGTGCCCGCGAAACGTGAATAGGCCGGCATTCGGCTGCCCCTGCTGGTTTGCGAAGTGAAGGTTTCGAGAATTGCGTGCTGGGCACGATTCCACACTCCCGCTTCGTCCGATCTCTTAAATTGAGGATTCTCTCCATCAGCCGCGGCAGCGCCGAAACGAACGGTCTCTTCGATCAAATGCCGGCCCAACCCTGATTCGAATCGGCGAGCGTAACCCGCGGCACCCTGTTTCCACTCTGGCGGTTCATTTTCCGCCTGACCAACGCCCGCACCAAGTGCCGGGCCGACCAGGGTGTACAAATTGAATATGGAATGGGCATAGATTCGCGATCGCGCTGCGAAAGTCAATGTTTCGCTCCGTGAATTGAGGTGCGAGGCGGAGGGAGCGTCTGGCATTGAAGATCGAGCCACAGTCCGCCGGAGTGGAACCGCAGCAGGTCCAACCTCCAAATTTTCATCCAGAGCCACTGCAGTATCTGGTTGAGCGGCAGCAGGGTAAGCGCTAACAAGCGCAAAAAGCGCCAAAACAGAGTTCAGGGTCACTCTGGCCAAACGAGAAGCCGAACGAGAAAAAGGAGCGCCGAACATATTGTGTTCTCATGATCTCCTTTTTCGTCAGATGGCAGAATCTCGAAAGCTGTTGTATTTCCGCCCAGGTCGGGAAGGTTTTGGAAGTATCGGTAATTGCGGCAGCTCGAAGGACAAGTAGTAGTGAAGGTACTCTCCCGGGCCCATTAACCTTCACAGCTAATCAAGCAGGCTTTTTCTGCATCTGACTAAGTATGGCAGGGTTGATCGCGGCGCCACACCAGAGATAATGCCAGCGCGGAACTGTATAGCAATCACATGCGGAATTGCGAAATGGTACTGATGCCTGCAGAATTGCGACTAGCCCGTTTGGAGACATACATTGCATGATCCGCAGCTGCGTAAAGCTCGTCGGCAATACGGCCATCGTCTGGAAACAACGCCAGCCCAATGCTTAGGCCAGTGTGGATTATCTTTCCTTCCAACTTGAAGGGAACTGTGAATGCCATTTCGAGATTCGCGACGAGAACTTGAGCTCCTACAGCATCTGTCACCTCGCTAACCACGGTGAACTCATCACCTCCGGATCGCGCCAGGGTGTCAGAAACGCGCATCCGGCTGGCCAGTCTCATGACCACCTGCTGCAATGTCAGATCTCCAATGCGATGTCCGTAGGTATCGTTCACCTGCTTGAAGTGATCGAGGTCGAGCAGAAGAACAGCAACCTTGTTCCCTTTGCGGGTCGCGCGGGCGAGGGCCTGCTCCAGACGGTCCTCTAGCAGCCGGCGATTGGGAAGCCCGGTTAGTTCATCATGGTAAGCAAGGTACTCGCTCCTTCGCACCTGGTCTTCCAGGAGTATGACAATCATGCCGACAGCAACGAAGTACTTGGGAATGTTCCATACCTCGGACTGCATCTGGATGGAAAAAGTTTGCACCAGCATTCCGACGGGGAATACGGCACCCCAGGCGACAAAGCCGAACACGGTGGTCAGTACGCCCACGGTTACACGATGGAAGTGACGCCAGAACAGTACCGCGACGACAAGATTGAGTGCGGTAAGAAGAAAGATAAGTCCCAGTTCAAGCTTGCTTCGCGCCACGGCCCAACCAATGGCGCTGGATACAACCACACACCCAGTCCACATTCCAATTACGTAAGGACTAATCTTCCGATAAAGAGTCCAGATGACCATTGACGCGCCGGCAAGCGCGAGGGCGATGACAGCGTAATAGATGCTCTTGGCGGATACATCCCAAATAACAGCTTCAGTGTAGATGACCGCAGGAATACCGATCACGGTAGCCAGCAAAAATTGACGCCGGGCGTTGTTCGCAACGTGAGACACGGAGACCAGGAAAGCAATACTCGCCAGTTCCAGAGCGTTGAGGCTTACCGCCGTGGCCACGCGGTTCCACTGACCCTGGCCCACATCCAGAAACTGTGCGCCAAAGTGGACGAGGACAAGGATCCAGCCTGTCAACCACAAGTGCAGCCGCTCGTTGGTGCTTTGACGCAAGATCGCCCGGAACACTACCACCAGAATGGCAAGTGCGATAAGGCTGGGAAGGGTGTTGAAATTCATGGCTACTCGTGGTTTCTGGGACGCAATCTGAAGGTCAAACCTACCTGGGCAACCCCAAGCAGAATTTATCAGAAAACAAGAAACAATTCCTGAAAAATCAGACCTGGCAGATGTAAGGTTAGCTCATAGGAGGGGTGGCAAGATCGACGCTCCCAAGACGAAGCCGCACACTCCAAATGCGACAGCTCGCCTTCGATGCAGTGGCGCAGGCCAGGTGGCTTAGCGTACCTTCACATCCGGTTCCACTGACATGCCCGGACGGAGGAGTCCGTCCCGGTTGAAGTCCGGCCTGTCGTTGCCATCAAAGTCGATACGGACAGGTATGCGCTGGACTACCTTCACATAATTTCCAGTAGCATTTTCCGGTGGCAATAAACTGTATTTGGCGCCGGTGGCGCCGCCAATGCTGGTGACGTGGCCGTTCCATTTGCGCCCGCCATAAGTGTCAACTTTTACCTTGACGGGCTGGCCTGGTTTCATATACGTGAGCTGGGTTTCTTTGAAGTTTGCCGTCACCCAGACGTCGTTCAGCGGGACAATCGCCATCAGGTCCTGTCCAATGGCGACGTTGTCTCCTGCCTGCGCCGATCGCTTACCGACGACGCCGTCCACCGGCGCAACGATGGTCGTGTAGCCCAAGTTCAGTTGCGCCTGGTCCAATGCCGCTTTGTAGCGCAACGCCTGGGCATCGGCGGACTCGGCCCTGGCCTTGGTAGCGGCCACCGTGTTCGGACTTGCATGCGCGTTCTTCAGTTCGGCGTTGGCCTGCTCGATACGTGATTCTGCCACTTTCACCTGGGACTGCGCTGCCAGGAGCTCCGCCTCTCTCGCGCTCACCGTAGCGTTTTCGGCCGTAGCCGCGGCCACGGCAGCGTCGAATTGCTGCTGCGAAATCTCACGCCTACCCAGCAATTGTTGGTAACGTTCCACGTCCTTGTTCAGCTTAACGGCATTGGCTTTCGCCTCGACCACCTGCTGTTGCGCGGCGTCAACCTGCTTCCGTGCGGCTGCCACGCCAGCCTGTGCCGAGTCCATGTCGGCACTCGCGGAACGGATTGAGCTGACGGAACCGACACTCTGCACCGGCACGCCATACTGGGCCGCCTGCGCCTGCGCCTGGGAGTCCAGGTAATCAGCTTTGGCGCGCTCAAGAGCGACCTGATAGTCGGTCGGATCGATCTGCACCAGCACATCACCTTTGCGGACGACTTGCCCGTCGTCGTAGTTGACCTTAATGACCTGCCCGCTTACGCGCGCGTTGATGGGATAGATGTGGCCATCGATCTCAGCATCGTCCGTATCCTCCCAATGGCGGCTTTCCCACCAGAACCAGCCCACCAACAGCACAGCGACGACGACCAGCAGAATCACGATTGGCTTCGCCGCTCGATGCTTGCTAAAAAAGCCACTGCGTTCCTTCCGGAGGCGGGCTGCTTCCAGATCAGGGTGCTCTTCGTGGTTCGGAGCTTCTGGCCGTTCCAGATCGGGTTGCTCAGTCGTGCTCGGGCTCATAGTTTGCTCACCTGTCAGCGACTTTGCTGAAGATGTGGATTTGCATTGTGGTAAGACGCGGGAACGCGTACATCCCCGCTGATTTCCGCCGCACCTGAAGGCGCTAATCCCGGCGGAGGCGACGGAACGTTGCTGGGAGGCACTGAGTTGTTCGGAGGCTCCGTGCTGCCGGGCTGGCTCAGATACTGCTTTACCGCCTCTTCGGCGTTCCCGATAGCTCGCGCCAACAAAACCTTGGCGATGTTATGCGCATACAAGCCGGCAATGTATTGTTCATTCGCGGCAGCCAACTGCTGCTGTGCCTGAATCACCTCAACGTTATTGGTCACGCCCGCCGCGAAGCGATCTTGCGACTGGCCTAAAGCCTGCTGCGCGAGATCGAGTCCTAACCTGGCCACTTCCACCTGCTGTGCAGCTGCCTTCAGATCGAGCAGTGCGTCCTGAACATCCTGTTCAATGCGACCGCGCAGGTTGTCCACCTGGGCCTGGCGCTGCTTCAGAACGGCCTCGGCCTGCCGGACATCGGCCTCGATTCTACCGCCCTCAAAAATGGGAATCCGCAGCGTAGCCGTAGCCGTCCAGTTGGGCGCAAGCGCATCGAGCGTGTATCCCAGCACTCCATAGTCACCGGAAATGTCGAGCGAGGGCAGGCGCTGCTTCCATGCTGCCTCACGGCTAAGCTGCGCAGACCGTAATGCTGCCAAGGCTGCCTTGTAGTCGGGCCGGGTCTGCAGGGCCTGTTGGTAAGCCGTGTCCAGGTCCATCTCGGGAAGTGGATGGTAGGGAACCCGATTCACCAGCCGAAACTTCTGCTGCACCGGCAAACCGATGACCCGCGCCAGTGCGATGCGCTGCTTCTCCAGATCATTCTGCGCCTGGATGAGCGCTTCCTGCTGCGCCTGTAACTGTACCCGAGCGCGCAAGGTGTCAATCTGTGGGGCCAGACCGGCATTTTCCTGGTCTTCGGCCAGTTGATAGAGAGCCTGCGCCGTTTTCAGTTCTGCTTCCGTAGCGGTCACGCGCGATTCTTGCGCAATGGTAAGTAAATAACTGGCGCCCACCGCGAGCACCACGGTGTCGCGCGCATCACGGTAGGTAAACTGCGCAGCCTTCACATTCTGCGAGGCCGCCTGAACGTTGTTAATGGAATGGAAGTCCAGGACGGTCCAGCTCCCGGTTGCCTGCAGCTCGGCAAGGGCGAAGGGACCTACGGACGTGGGTAATCCCGGAAACGTGAAGCCAAATAACTTGAGATTGATCCTTTGACCTTCGCCGGCGAACCCTCCGTTGACCGTCGGCAACAACGCGCTGAGGGCGTGAAGATGGGCGGCGCTGGCTTGGTCTGTCGCCCTGGCGGATAGATACAACCCGAGGTTGTACTTCAGTCCACGATCGAGCGCGTCTTCGATTGTGAGATCTAGTATCCCTGGGGTAGCTTTACCCTGCGGAAGTGACCCCAGGTAGGGGTCTTGATTGCGATTAATCACGTCCTCCGCGGTTGGCAGGTTTGACAATCCTTGACCAGCTTGTCCCCACAAGCTGGAGCACGCAAGGAAGACAGTAGTGCCGATCACTGTCTTGCGCAGGGCCCGGATGAATACATTGTCCACGCTGAAAGCAGTTGGTGCGACGTTGCAGGCAGTACCCGCATGTCTAGGTTCCATCGTGCAAACCATCCGTTCTTTGATGAGATAGGAAGCGGCAGCGTTGCAGACAAAACGCTTAAGGCTGCCGTTGGTTTGATGTTGCCTCCGGACCTTCAGAAACTCCGCGACGTACCATTAATTCTTGTACAGCCCCACCTCACTTGTCGATGGCCGGCTCATCAGATCGCGGATGGCATCCTGCACAGACTTGCCTTGTTGCAGAATGGCATGCATCTGCTCTGTGATGGGCATCTCCACCCCAACTTTGCGTGCCAGGCCGACTGCCGCGTTCGTGGTCAGCACACCCTCCGCGACCATGCCGTGCATTCCGGCGATGATGTCATCCAGCTTGCGTCCACGGCCCAACTCCACACCAACACTCCGATTACGCGACAGCCCGCCGGTGCAAGTGAGCACGAGGTCCCCAAGTCCCGCGAGTCCGGCCATGGTTTCTGCCCGCCCTCCGCAAGCCACCACCAGCCGCGTGATTTCGGCCAACCCGCGCGTGATCAGGGCTGCGACCGTGTTGTGCCCGAGGTTGAGGCCGAACAGAACTCCGGCCGCGATAGCGACAATGTTCTTCAGAGCGCCGCCAAGCTCCACGCCAACCACGTCGCTGTTGGTGTAAACCCGGAACCGGGGATCGCTGAAGTCCCGCTGCACGATTGCCGCCAGCTCTTTGTCTGATGACGCAACAGCGATAGCCGTCGGATCGCCTTTCGCCACTTCCTTCGCGAAACTGGGTCCGCTGATGGCGCCGATGCGAGGAATGAAGCCCCCATCACGATCTCGCAACTCTTCCGCAATTACTTCGGTGATGCGCAGCAGGGAATCGTTCTCGATGCCTTTGGTCGCACTTACGAACAGCATCTCTGGCCGCAGGTGAGGAAGCATTGCCTGAAATACATGCCGCGTATGATGCGAAGGCATGACGCTGACGACAATCTCTGCGCCGCGCAGCGCCTCCTCAAAGCTATTGGTCGCGCTGACCGTTTCTGGTATCACATCACCTGGCAGGAACAGGTCGTTGACATGACGCGTGCGGATGCTGTCGCACACTTCATGCTCACGCACCCACAGCCGCACGCTATGCGTCTGTTTGCGGCCGAGCACGATGGAGATTGCCGTGCCCCACGCTCCCGCGCCAATGACTGCGATTTGGCTCATCGAACTTCTTTCATCGCCAACGGTGTTCTGTTCCAGCCAGCAAGCGCCGGACGTTGTCTTGGTGGCGGATGATGACTAGGAGAGAAGAAGCGACGATCAAGAACATTACACCGGGCGTTCGAGTAAATCTGTTCAGCCACCAAGCGGCGAATGGGAAAACAGCAGCCCCTGCCATGCTGCCCAGTGAAACGTAGCGCGTAATCGCGACGACGATCACAAAAAACAGAAGCACCAGCAACACCGCACGTGGGGCGATCACAACAAAGGCTCCAACCGCAGTCGCCACTCCCTTGCCCCCCCTAAAGCGAAGCCAGATGGGAAACATATGACCGACGATGGCACAGAAAGCGGCCACCGCAGCTGCCACATAGGCCATCTCCAGTGCCCCAAGGGCACTGTTTGTATCAGCCATCGTGCCGATCGGCCCCGGTCCGCAACACGCACCGTTCAAACGAAAAGCAATCGCAACCGCGACGTAGCCCTTGAGAGCATCGAGAAGCAATGTCGCAATTGCCAGCCCCTTCGACCCGGTGCGCGCAACATTGGTTGCTCCGATGTTGCCGCTACCGGTTTGCCGCACGTCCTGGCCGCGAAAAATGCGGACCAGCAAATAGCCGAAGGGAATCGAACCCAGCAAATATGACAGAAGAATGATGAGGAGTGGGTAGCTGATGATCAATTGTCTTTCAACTCGTAACGTGACAGCTTGCTGTATTGCGCTCCCGCCGGCGACAGCTTGCTTTCGTACAGATAGAACTCACGCGCCGTCATTGTACCGAACTCCAGTGGTCTCAGCGCTTCAACTTTGCTGCGTACCTGCTGCAACCCGGGAGCATCGCGCTCACCCGAACGATGGCGCGGGCGTCCGCTGCCTGCTCGCGCGAGCGTTAGATGCGGCTTGAAGGGACCCTTATCGCGCTCAAATCCTAACGGCTGCAGAGCTTCTGCAATGGATTTCGCAAGGGCTTGAAGATTGTCGTCGGATTCGATTCCAACCCAAAACACACGCGGTGACTTTGGCGTAGGGAAGAAGCCGGCGTCGCGAAATGTAAGCGTAATCGGCGAGCCCTTTACGAGTTGCAGTGCGCTCTGAATTTCAGCCAGCTTCTTGGTCTCGCCCAGAAATTGCAGCGTGACATGGAACGTCTCCGGCCCAACCCAGCGGACATCAGGCGCGAGTTGTCGCATCTGGTCGCGGAACTCTGCGATCCGGGCGCGAATGTCGGCGTCAATGTCCAGGGCTACGAACAGGCGCATAACGTCACATCAGCATGCGGCGCACCATGTCGAGCGCCTGCTGGCTGGTCCACCGCCGGATGCGCTCACGATCTCCGGGAAAGCGCCGCTGCACAACTTCCTGCTTCTGGCCGTTGCTGACGGCCACATACACCAGGCCCACAGGCTTCTCCTCCGTGCCTCCGCCAGGGCCGGCTACTCCCGTTACCCCGACGCCGATGTCGGCATTGCAGATCTCGCGGATGTTGTCCGCCAAGGCCAGTGCGACCTCCTTGCTCACCGCGCCGTGGGCTTCCAGCATCAGCGGCGGAATGTCGGCAAACAGGGTCTTCAGATCATTGGAGTACACCACAGCGCCGCCGAGGAAGTATCGCGAACTGCCCGGCACCGAAGTAATCCGCTCAGCTATCATTCCGCCGGTGCACGACTCGGCCACAGCCAGCTTGGCGTTGCGCATCTGCAGGTAGTAGCCGACGATCTCCTCCAGCGATTCTCCCGCCGACGAAAAGACCGCGTCGCCCAACTCATCTTCCAATTCGCCCGCCAGCTGATCAACGGCAGCCTGGGCCTCTTCCTGCGTCGCGCCGGTCGCACGCAAATGAAATTCCACCTGCCCCTGGCCAGCCAAAACCGTGGTTTCAACCTGAGGATACTTCTTATAGATCGGGGCGGCACGTGCGTCAGCCGCTGACTCAGGCAGCATTGCCGTCTTGATCACTCGCGCAGCAATGGCCGCGGGCGGAGCTATCTCGCGCAGGCGTGGCAGGCACTGCTTCTCCCACATCGCCTCAAGTTCGTGCGGAGGCCCGGGAAGCAGAGCGACAATTCGTAGTTTTCCATCGCGTTCGGTTTCCAGCCACTGCCCGGCGCGGTGCCTCGAGAATTCGGGAGAACGATTGCGCCTTGAAGCACATCGGCCTGGCGGGCATTGTTCTCCGGCATCTGCAGCCGCCGTTCTGCGAAGCGTTTATACATCGCGGTGACGATTTCGTGGTCCCGCTTGAGCTCGACACCCAGGGCCCCGGCCACCGCCTCGCGGGTTAGGTCGTCCTCTGTAGGGCCAAGTCCGCCCATGAAGATGGTGAGATCGGCGCGGCCAAGCGCCGTGTGCGCCACGGAGATGAGTTGCTCGCGGTTGTCGCCGACAACGGTTTTGAACGCGACACTAATACCCAGTTCGTTAAGGCGGCCAGTGAGGTAGAGGGAATTCGTGTCCTGCCGCGACGGAGTAAGCATCTCCGAGCCGACGGCAATGATTTCCGCGATCACGATTTCAGTCTAGCAGGCAGCAATTAGCAACTAGCAATTGGCGACTAGCGACCAGCAAACAGCCATAGAGACAGCCGCTAGCTGACCTTAGACAGCCGCAGATTGAGTGTCGTTGGCGTTGCTAATTGCTAGTTGCTGATTGCTAATTTTCCGGCTGCAGCCGTCGGCCTTCGATGCCCCACGACAGGTGATGCACGGCGCTGGTGGTGGCGAGGACAGCGGCGGCGCCCGGAGCGAATGCCAGCCCAACCAGATTTTGCCCCGAGACTACCAGCGACGCTTCGCGGTTGGGCGTCACCTTCACGATTCCGCGACGGCCATTGAACGACGCAGCAACGTACAGGTTGCCGTGAACATCCACAGCCAGTCCTTGCGGCCGGCCCAGTCCGCGATAGAAGACGGTGACCTCACCATGCGGGTCGATCTGATAAATGGCATCAAAACTTGACGTCGTAGGGCCTGTGACGTAAAGGTTTCCATTGTTGCCGAACGCAAGATGATAGGCTGCTACGCTCGGCTCCAGCATGGCAAAGACGAAAATCTGGCGATCGCGGCCGATCTTGAAAATCGTGCCGCTGCGATCGCCCACGTAGAGATTCCCCGCTGGATCAAAAGCGATGCCGGTGGCGATGCCCATACCCTCGGCGTACGAGGTCATGGTGCCGTTCTGCGCCACACGATACACCGTGCCGTCATACCGCGAAGACACGTACAAGCTGCCCGCACGATCGAGCGCCAGCCCCGTCGCGTTCATCATCTCGTGAACGAAGGGCTTCACGTTGTAGTTGGTGTCGATGCGGTAGATGGCGACCGGGACCTTTTGCCCACGCGGGCCGGAGAAGGTGACGTAGATGTTGCCACCGGTGTCGATGGCCGGATTCGCGACCGGATGCAGGTTCTCCGCGATAGGCACCGCAATGCTCAGCTCGCGGGAGTTGCTTTTGTGCCCGTTCGTGGCTACCACAACTTCGCCGCTTCCCGCGCCCTCCGGAACCCGGGCCACGATGAACTGATCGGAGCTGATGACAACTGAGCCGGCCATGTCGCCGAATTGCACCCGCGGACGGCGGAGTTCAGCCGGACGCAGGCCGGTGCCGATAATGCGAACTTCGCCTCCGGGAAGAGCGCAAGCTGGGTCGATAGCCTCAATGTGAGGCTTACCGTTTACGTTTTTAGCGCCCGCTTTTCGGTCCATGATTCTGCGAAGCAAACTACCACCGAATTCAAACCGCCCTAATGCACAACCCTGAAACGCAGCAGCAATTGCAGCACAATCAGCGCATACACGCCTGCACCAAGATCGTCGACTACGACGCCCGTTCCGTCGGGCAGGCGTTCCAGGCTGCGCACCGGAGGCGGCTTCACCACATCGAATCCACGAAAAAGTATAAAGCCCGCGAGCAGCGCTTGCCACATTATGGGACACGCAATCAGCGTGACCAGTTGCCCCGCGACTTCGTCAATTACGATGTGGTTCGGGTCTTTTTTGCCGCAGCCGCGTTCTTCCAGGGTTGCCGCTGGAATTCCGATGGCAACAACGACCACGATCAGCAGCAGGATAACGGGAATTCGTGCGGCTGGCGGCAGGTGTGACGCAAGCAACCACCAAAGCAACACCGTAGCCAGCGAACCCCAGGTCCCCGGCGCGGGACGCAATCTTCCGGCGCCAAAGAACGTGGCCACCAGAGTTGCCCATCGCGGTGCTGGCTGGTTTAGCAAACCCGTCTCATTTCTTGGCGCGCTCGGCGGAGTAGTTGGAATCGCCGGTCTCCGGGTCGTTCAGCTGGGTGGAGATGACGTAGCCACCGCTGGCCCATTTGCCCAGATCAACCGTGCGACACCGCTCGCTGCAGAAAGGGAACTCGGGATCGCGGCGCAACACAATCTTCCTGCAAGTCGGACAACGTAAGCTGCGGACGCGCTTCTTCATGGTGCAGTTTTCAGTAGCCAGTAGTCGGTACCCAGTGGCCAGTTGTGATGCAAGGCTGAACCGACGAGAGCCGTTCTCTTCGGAATTTCGAATCCCTTTCAACAGGTCAGGCCTGAAACTGACTACTGACTACTGGCCACTGTCAACTGTTTCTACACAATTCGCGCCACCAGATCGTAATCGTGTGCTTCCGTAATCTCGCAGCGGTAGAACTCGCCTTCCCGCACGTCTTCCCGATCTCCGGAATCGTTGACATAAACAGTGCCATCAATTTCTGGAGCATGCATTGCGGTCCGGCCCTCCCATAGCAACTCGGTCTCGGCCGAAGGCCCTTCCAGCAGAAGATCGAACTGCTGCCCAATGAGCGCGCGCTTCTTCTTCCGGCTAATCCCTTTCTGGATGGACATCAGCTTCCTGCGGCGGCGCTCGATTTCGCGCGACGGAACCTTGTCTTCCAGGTCGAACGCCTTTGCGCCTTCCTCATCGGAGTAACCGAAGACTCCAAGCCAGTCGAACTCCGCCTCGCCAACGAATTGGCAGAGTTGCTCGAAGTCGGCCTCCGTCTCGCCAGGAAATCCAACGATGAACGACGTCCGCAGCGTCAGGCCGGGAATCTCGCGCCGCATCTTCCCGATGGAGCGCAGGAAAATGTCTGCGCCTGCGCCGCGCTTCATGCGCTTCAGCACGCTCGGCGAGGCGTGTTGCAGCGGTACGTCAATGTACGAGCAAACCTTGTCGTGCGCGGCGATGGCCTCCAGCAGCCGGCCGGTAATTTTGTTGGGATAGGCGTACAGGAAGCGCACCCAACGCAATTCTTCAATCTGCGCCAGCCGCTCCAGCAGCAGCGGCAGGCCATCCTTCAGGCCGAGGTCTTCGCCGTAGCAGGTTGTGTCCTGCCCGATGAGCGTGATCTCGCGCACCCCCTGCTGCGCCAGCCGTTGCGCTTCGGCGACGACTGACTCGAACCGGCGCGAACGGAACTTGCCGCGCAACTGCGGAATGATGCAGAACGAACAGGGATGATCGCAGCCTTCGGCGATCTTGATATAGGCCGAATACTTCGGCGTCGCTAGCAGGCGTGGCGTGTTCTCGTCATAGAGATAGTTCGGCAGATCGGCAATCGCGCCGTCCCAGTCTTCCTTGGAGAAGCGCCCCGCAGCTTCCCGAGCGCTACCCTCGGAACGCCCATTCAGGATGACGAACGGCGAGTCAACAGGCTGCTTAGCTTCAATTCCGGCGGCAGCAAGTATCTGCTGCAACTCGCCAGTGCCGACCACGGCATCCACCTCCGGAATATTTCTCTGGATCTCGTTGCGATAGCGTTCTACCAGGCAGCCCGCGACGATCAGCCTCTGCGCGCGCCCGGCAGCCTTGTGCTGCGCCATCTCCAGGATCGTGTCCACCGACTCCTGCTTGGCTCGGTCAATGAACGAGCAGGTATTGACCACGATAACGTCGGCATTCTCTGCGCGGGAAGTGATCTCCGCCCCGCCCGCGGAAAGCAGGCCCATCATCACCTCGCTGTCCACCAGATTTTTGGGGCAGCCCAAGCTCACGAAGCCAACTTTCTTGGGAGCAGCCGCGACATCGCCCTTATCGGAAAGGACATTTCCCCGCTGCGGCGAAGTTGCGCGAGCGAGGTTGAGAGGAGCGTCCAGCAGGGCTACAGGATCAGCTTTTGAAGACATGCAATCTCTTGATTTTAGCATTGTTTTCTGCGGCTCCCCGGAGCAGTCGAGACGCAACTCGGCCGCCTCTGTGTGCCTGCCGCCCTTCGCGGTGAGATGTTATATTGACTAGTCGGGCGCTGGTCCCGCGCAACGCAATCCTGTGAAACCCGCCAGGTCCGGAAGGAAGCAACGGTAGCAGGCCAGTGCGTGTGCAGCGGTCAACTGGCGCCTGGCTTGCTTGCGCTCTTCGCCTTTCGCTCTTCGCCGGTCCTTTTCCCTATGGCATTCCCGGACGAAACTCGAGAAAGCGAATTACGAATAGCGAATAGCGAACAGCGAAGAGCGATTGCGTAGACTTTCTCTCCCGCATCGTTGAAAATGAATCTTCATCTGTTGACGCCGTTCCCGGAGAACCCTATTGCCGAAGTCTGTCCGCGCCAAGATCACCGCCCTGGGGACCTACGTCCCGCCTCGCGTCCTCACCAACCAGGATCTGGAAAAGATGGTGGAAACCACCGACCAGTGGATCCTGGAACGCACCGGCATTCGTGAGCGGCATCTGGTGGACAAAGGCGTGGCTGCCAGCGATCTCGCCGTGGAAGCGGTCAAGAACCTCGTTCAATCGCACCCCGTCGATCTGCAGCAGATTGACGCCATCATCGTCGGCACCGTCACCCCGGACATGATGTTTCCCTCGACCGCCTGCCTGGTGCAGCACAAATTGGGCATCGCGCGCACCTGGGGCTACGACCTTTCGGCGGGATGTTCCGGCTTCCTTTACGCGCTGGATGCTGGGTTCCCGCTGATCGAGTCGGGCCGGCACAAGAAGGTGCTGGTCATCGGCTCCGACGCGAACTCCATCATGACCGACTACACCGACCGCGCCGTGTGCATCATCTTTGGCGACGGCGCGGGCGCGGTGCTGCTGGAGCCGGCAGAAGAGGGCGAAGACGGCATTATCGATTTCGAGGCCCACGTGGAAGGCGCAGGCGGACAGTTTCTCTACCTGCCGGGCGGCGGTAGTTTGAACCCCGCTTCGCACGAAACGGTCGACAAGAAGATGCATTATATTCATCAAGATGGACAGCAAGTCTTCAAGTATGCGGTGAGGAAAATGGCGGACATGGCCGAGCGCTTGCTGAAGCGCAACAATCTCACCGGCGCTGACGTGGATTGCTTCATCGCCCATCAGGCCAACAAGCGCATCATCACCGCCACCGCCGATCGCCTGAAGATGCCGATGGACAAAGTCATCGTCAACATCGACCGCTACGGCAACACCACCGCCGGCACCCTCCCGCTGGCCATGCAGACGGCCCTTGAGCAAGGGAAGCTGAAGAAGGGCAACTTAGTGCTGCTGGCCGCCGTAGGCGCGGGATTCACCTCCGGCGCTACGCTGCTGCGCTGGGCATATTAAGCTTGTCAGCTATCAGCAGTCAGCTTGCAGCCAAACCGCTGTTGGCGAACCAAATTCAGCCGGATTCCGTAGTAAGATCTATGCAGTCGCCAGCCGCCACAGGCCGTCGATGTTCGTCTGGCTGGTCGCCGTTTATCGTGGTGCTGCTGCTGCTGGCGTGGTTTGCGGTGGCGGCGCGCTCGGCCCCAGCAGACCCGTCGGGCGATCTGGCGCTGGTCAACGGCAAAGTCTATCCCACGCCCCAGGCCGTTCCCATCCTCGATGCCAACGTAATCATCCACGACGGCAGGATTGTCGCCGTCGGCAAGGACGCCGATGTTCCAAAGTCGGCTTACATCATCGAATGCGCCGGACGTGTCATCGTTGCCGGCTTTTGGAACAGCCATGTGCACTTCACGGAAGACGCGTGGCGCGACGCCGCAACAGCTCCCGCAACCGGACTTGAAGAGCATATGCACACCATGCTCACCAAGTGGGGCGACACCACAGTCTTCGACATTGGCTCATTCCCGCAGGACACGCTCGCGCTGCGCAAGCGCGTGGACAGCGGCGAGATCGCCGGGCCGAAGATCTACACCACGGCCGGAGCCATCTATCCGGAAAACGGAATTCCGGTTTACATACCCGAGGATATTGCCCAACACTTGAAGCCGTTCGAAGCAGCAACGCCTGCCGATGCCGCCCGCCTCGCGCAACAGTCGCTGGCGATGGGCGGCGACGGCATCAAGCTGTTCACCGGCGCCATCATGGGGCATGGGAGAGTGACGCCGATGCCCGTTGACATTGTTCGCGCGGCCGTCGAAGTCGCCCACGCGGCAGGCAAGCCGGTCTTCGCGCATCCCTCAAACCACGTCGGCACCGACAACGCCCTGGCCGGCGGCGTGGACATCCTGGCGCACACCATTCCCATGGAACTCGATTGGACGCCCGGCGAGTTGCAACGCATGAAAGAACAACATGTGGCACTCATCCCCACGCTGTCGCTGTTTCCCGACGAAGAGCGTAAGTTTGGCGGCAGCGAGGGAGCCAAAGCCGATGTGCTCGCCCATGCGGTCGCCCAGCTCAAGAACTACTTCTCGCATGGCGGCACTATTCTCTTCGGCACCGACGTGGGCTACACGCAGCTCTACGACACCACCAGCGAGTACGAATACATGGGCCGCGCCGGAATGAACTTCCGCGACATCCTGGCGTCTCTCACTACCAATCCTGCGACGTTCTTCAAAGCAGGAAGGACCGGCAAGGTCGTGACCGGCTATGCCGCTGATCTCGTCGTCCTCGACGCCGATCCGGCGGTTGACGTGCGCAACTTCGCCAAGGTGGGTTACACGATTCGGGCGGGGAAGATCATCTACAAGAAGTAGCAGAGTATTCGCTTATGCACGTCGCGATTTCGTGTAAAGTAAATTCATTTCCCGTCCGCAATACAAAACCGGAGAGCAACCATTAACCGATGTCGATGATTGAGGCACAAGACAAAGAAAGCACTCCGAAGAAACGTTCCAGGCTCACGCCGCACACGCGCAAGGTGCTGGCCCGGGTGTTGGTGCTGCTACTGGTCGCCTATGCAGCTTTCGCCGCCCTTGTCGTGTGGTCCATGCGCCAGCCGCCCGAGACGTTCGGCAAAGTAATGGCCAAAATGCCTGGCCCGGTCCCATTCCTGCTCTTTCCATTCGAAACGGCCTGGACGCATGCTCGCGCCGGCAGCCTGCAGACGGGAGATTCGGCGCCGGACTTCTCGCTGCTGAAGGTGGACAAGAGCGAACGGATTGCTCTTTCCGATCTCAACCGGGCTCAACCGGTCGTATTGGTGTTCGGTAGCTACACTTGACCGCCGTTCCGGCGGGAGGTTCCTGCCCTCAACAAGCTTTATGAGCAATACAAAGATCGAGTTGCGTTTCTGGTGGTTTACATCACGGAGGCGCATCCCACAGATGTCTGGCAGATGCGGAGCAACGTCCGCGACAACGTTCTCTTTGCCAGTCCCAGGAATGAAGATGAGCGCGCCGAGGTCGCGGGGACCTGCGTGCGCAAGCTGGGGATAAAGTTTCCGGCCGTACTCGATGAATTTGGCAATTCCACCGAGCGCGCCTACACCGGCTGGCCCGATCGCCTTTACCTGATCGATGCGCAGGGGCGCATTGCTTACAAGAGCAAACCTGGGCCATTCGGCTTTAAGCCGGATCAGTTGGAGGCTGCCCTGGCTCGGACCGTAGGGATTTCGTCCGCTTCATCTCAGCCGGGAACCGATGTTTCTTCTCGCTCGTCTGATGTACCGGCTCACCCGGCGTCAGATGGCTCTCGTAAGTGATGGAGAATCCGGCTCGCGATGAAAGAGCGCAGACCCAGCCCTCCGACCCGTGGCCCGAAAACGTCTGCTATAATGAAGCTTCGGCGCTATCTCGTTCCGCCTACGCAAAAGAATAGCTCGCGCGAACTCCTTCTGGAACGAAGGCACGACGCGCGAACGCGCCGCGGTTTCCGCGTTGTACACGTCGGGGAGTGGCTCAGCCTGGTAGAGCACCTGGTTCGGGACCAGGGGGTCGGAGGTTCAAATCCTCTCTCCCCGACCAATCATTTCCAGCTACTTACGGCGGCGACAAAACCTCAAACCCTGGACCACCCGGTTTTTTGGGGGGAACCGTAAAGGCAACTTACGTTGGGGTAGTGGTGCCGTTTGATTTCCACAGGGGTTGAACGCCAGCGCAGTCGGCGTAAACTTGGGGCATGGCAAAGCTCGCCCCTCATCTCATCTCCGTTGGCGTCTCACTCAAACGATGCTCCATTTGCGGCCATCCCTTCTCGCTAGATGAACCTGACATGGAAAGCGCCTTTGCGGAACACGTTCGCAAGGCCCACAGGCCCGGCCAAACCAGCGAGGATTCCAGCCAAGCCGCTCTTAGGGTCGTGCGCGAGGCCACCGAGGACAAGTAAAAAAAGTTCTTACAAAATGTTACAATTATGGAAAGTGTTGCACACCAGAACCATAGCCATCAACAGCCAACTCGCCTAAAGTACATGGAATCAACGTGAATCTGCTGGCCAAACTTGGGCAAAGAATTGCACACTTAATCCTCGAATCTGTGTGCCCGTGGCCCGAATCGAACGGGCGACCTACCGTTTAGCAAACAGTCGCTCTATCCTTCTGAGCTACACGGGCACATGGTGGGTGACGGGTGGGGATCGAACCCACGACAGAGGGGTAACAGCCCTCCGCTTTGCCTGCTAAGCTACCGTCACCACATGATGCCGCCTGCCTGCTATAGCGTAGGCGGCATCAAACTTCGCACCCCTTTTGGGCATAATTCACCGTTGACTCGTAACTGGGGATTTGGTACGGTAGGGGTGCTCAGACACCAAACCCGCTTACGAGTTCTTTAAGGCCGC
Organism: uncultured Acidobacteriaceae bacterium; assembly: GCA_963823635.1. Lineage (GTDB taxonomy): Bacteria > Acidobacteriota > Terriglobia > Terriglobales > Acidobacteriaceae > Bog-257. The sequence goes on from CAWGMV010000021.1 coordinate 373,667, forward strand.
GTTTCGCAGACGCGGCCCTTGTTCTTGCAAGCGAATCTTACACTAACTCCGCCAGCGAACAAAGCACGAATGTCATCTATTTTCTTAGCAGACTGATGGTGGGTGACTAAGTAACTACTTTGATTCCCCGGCTCGATGTATCAATTCCTGCATTGCCAAGAAGTACTCATATTTGAGCAACACCGCAAGTGGTTCGTCGTTGTCCTGAATTACCCATGTTCTGTCAAGTTCACGTAACTGGGTAACGTTCAGTCCGCGAAGTTTGCTGATGCCAACATGCTGCACGCTCGGGTCAACATATGGAATTGAAACCTGATTTGTTTTTGCCATAAATCCTCTATGCGCCACGTTGCAGCGCCTTCTGAATAATTTCCTTGTCGATGCGAGCATTCGGCTTGCGTTCCGGCAACAGGCTAACCAGTTCCTCAAGAGTCCAAACGTGGTCAGTCAGACCTGCTTCCATCGCTGGCGTCACGCGCAGTGTCTTGTGAACGCGGCAGAAGTTGTAATGAAAGAAGTAGAGCGCAATCTGCATGCGCGTGATTTTCAAACTTCTTGCTGAATCCATTCGTCAGGCGCGTGAAGCGGCGCATCGACATTCGCATCGTAAGGTTCTGGCGCTCGACATAGCTAGTGCTGACGTGCTTCGGGTCGGGGTCGCCGCTCACAACTTTCATGTCGCAGCCGATGCACGTTGCCGGAGAATACCTGGACTCGTCGGGAGTCGCCGCGCCGTAGAGCTTGTGCAGCATCGCGTAATCGACGTCTGCGCCAAAGGCATCTTCGATAGCGTTAACGTAGTGGCGCAGCGCGTCAGTGGTGATTTGCGGGCGTCCAACGATGCGCTCCGCGCAGTCCTGCATGAACTCGTAAGCGGCACCCTTTCCACGGTCGCCGACGTAATACGTGACGATCAGCTTGGTGTCGGCGTCAATCGCCGTCCATGTCCAAACGTCGCCCCATCCATCGGCTTCCTGCTCTGGCGTGACGTTTTTCCTCTTAGCGCCCACGAACGACCAAATCTCATCGCATTGCAAGCGGCGAACGCGTATCCCGCGCACGTGGCGGTGATGGTAGGCAGCACAAGCGCATCCAGCATCTTCCAGCAGACGCAGCACGGTATGCTTTCCCACTCCGAACATCCGGCACGTCGCATTGATGGAGTTTCCTTCAACCAAAGCTGCTATCACCTGCGTCCGTTTCGCTGTGCTTAGGCAGTTCATGGCATCCCCCAAACTGCCTTTATAATAGCACTATAACGGCAAATGTCAAGCGTTATTTTGACTGTTTACGGTTTTTTTATGCCTTCTATTGAGCCTATGGTAAAGTAAACAGGCGAAGCATAAACCTTGAAGCGCAAAACCCAAGGCTCCGGCTAACTCATACAAAGAGATGGGAACTTTCTTTTCGCTGTCGAAATCCGCGACTTCCGTGGGCCTCAATATCTCAGAGATTGCGCTGCTGCTATTTGGCGTGCTACTCACCCTTGGGCTGATCGGGGAATACAGCGAGGCTGATCGCTGGAAGAAATACGTAAAAGTGTTTGAAATGTTTGTAATTATCGGAGTTGCGGGAGAGTTGTTGGCAGACGGAGGAATATTTCTCTGCTCATCCCATTTGCAGACAATTTCCGATCTGGAGGTCGGCAGCCTGAATGTTCGGGCAACCCAGGCGGAAGCAACAGCCAAAGGTTTTGAGCGCCAAATTGCTGATGCCAACGCTCGCGCAAAAGGAGCCGAAGCCCAAGTTGCATCTGCGAACGCCGCATCACGAGATGCGGTGGCAAAGGTATCGACCGCCGAAGCGCGTATTGCGGAGGCGACAGCACGGGCGGCAGAGGCAAACAAAAAGGCAGAGGCGGAACGATTGGAGCGATTGAAACTGGAAGCAATAGTCGCCCCGAGAAGCCTCACCCTCGACCAACAGCGGGAAATTGCCGATGCTTGTCGTAAATTCAAAGGCCACGCAGTTTTAGTGAACTCATATGGGACGGACGGAGAAGGCTCGGCCTTAGCAGGGCAGATCATATCTGCCCTGCGGGCTGCAGGCATCATAGTTGCAGATAGCAGGGCATCTACAATGGTTGCCGGAGAATTTGATAGTGGGGTGCATGTACGCGCCCCAATCGCGGAGGTTGGATTCGCGTACACAATTTCCTCTGCTCTTTCAACCATTGGGAAACTGGACGTTTCCCCGGTTAACGACCCAGTACCAAGGGCTGGTGCCATCATGGGAGGGGGGAGGGCAAAGTTTTACTAATCCTAATGCGGTGTTCGTCACTGTGACGGTCGGCATAAAACCAGTACCGACATTGGCGACCAAGTAGAGGACAAACGCGAAACAAAAACCCTGTGGACGCCAAACGGCACCAC
>CAWGMV010000022.1:0-431332 GCA_963823635.1 uncultured Acidobacteriaceae bacterium
GCCCCCTTGGAACCCAAATGCGGTAGCCGATCGATCACGTCCTGCACAAGGTGGAACCGGTCAAGGTCGTTCTGCACTCTCATGTCAAAGGACGTCGTGATGGTGCCCTCTTCCTTATAGCCCCGCACGTGCAGGTTGCGGTTGGTCCGGCGGTAGGTCAGGCGGTGGATAAGCCAGGGATATCCATGGAAGCCAAAGACGATGTGTTTATCTTTGGTGAAAAGCGAATCGTAATCCGTCTCGCTCAATCCGTGCGGGTGCTCACTCGAAGACTGCAGCTTCATGAGGTCAACGACATTAATTACCCGGATTTTCAGATCCGGCAAATGCTGGCGAAGGATGGAAACGGCAGCCAAAATCTCCAGCGTGGGCGTGTCGCCGCAGCAGGCCATCACGACGTCCGGCTCGGCGCCCTGGTCGTTACTGGCCCATTGCCAGATGCCAATTCCTTCCGTGCAATGCACGACTGCCGCGTCCATGGTCAGCCATTGTGGAAGGGCATGCTTGCCTGCAACCACCACATTGACGTAATTCCGGCTGCGCAGGCAGTGATCGAAAACCGACAACAGGCAGTTGGCGTCGGGCGGAAGGTAAACCCGCACGATATCGGCCTTCTTGTTGATGACATGGTCGAGAAAACCGGGATCCTGGTGGGTGAATCCGTTGTGGTCCTGTTGCCAGACATGAGAGGCGAGCAGATAGTTCAGCGACGAAATCTTCCGACGCCAGGGCAGCTCCAGACATACCTTCAGCCACTTGGCGTGCTGACTGAACATCGAGTCGATGATGCGAATGAAGGCTTCATAACTGTTAAACAGCCCGTGCCGTCCGGTCAGAAGATATCCTTCCAACCAACCCTCGCACTGGTTCTCGCTGAGCATCGAGTCCAGCACACGACCGGCGGGCGCGAGGAATTCGTCATTCTTTACTTCCCGGGCATCCCACTGACGGTTGGTGACTTGGAACACAGCGCCGAGGAGATTCGAGAGTGTCTCATCGGGGCCGAAGATACGGAAATTGCGCTGGTCCTGATTCACCTTGGCCACATCGCGCAGGAACGAACCCAGCACGAGCGTATCTTCGGCCGTCACCGCGCCAGGCGAAGGTACGTTGACTGCGTGGAGCGTGGAAGTCCGGCATCCGCAGGTCGTGCAGCAGAATGCCGCCATTGGCGTGGGGATTGGCGCCCATCCGACGGTCGCCCTTCGGCGCCAGTTCGGCCAATTCCGGTATGAGCCGCCCATTCTTATCGAATAGTTCCTCGGCCTTGTAGCTCTTCATCCAGCTTTCAAGCAGCTTGACATGATCGGGATGCTCGGGATCCACCAGGAGCGGCACCTGGTGCGACCGGAAAGTGCCCTCGATCTGCAGACCGTCGACGAATTTCGGTCCCGTCCAGCCCTTGGGTGACTTGAGGACGATCATGGGCCAGCGCGGCCGAGTGGTGTCGTTCTTGTTCCGTGCGTTCTTTTGGATTTGCCGGATGTCCTCGATGGCCGTGTCCAAGGTGGTGGCCATGAGTTCATGCATCTTTTCCGGCTCATCGCCCTCCACAAAGTATGGCGTCCAGCCGCAGCCCCTTAGAAATTGCTCCAATTCTTCATGCTCGATGCGGGCCAGGACGGTTGGATTGCTGATCTTGTAGCCATTGAGGTGCAGGATCGGCAGCACGGCTCCGTCGGTAATCGGGTCGAGAAACTTGTTGGACTGCCATGAGGTCGCCAAGGAGGCCGTTTCTGCTTCACCATCGCCGATGATGCAGGCGACGATGAGATCGGGATTGTCGAACGCGGCTCCGAAGGCATGGCTGAGCGAGTAACCCAGCTCGCCGCCTTCGTGAATCGACCCCGGCGTCGTGGGCGCCACGTGGCTAGAAATCCCGCCGGGGAACGAGAACTGCTTGAAGAGCTCCTTCATTCCGGCTTCGTCTTGGGTGACATTCGGATAAATCTCACTCCAGGTGCCTTCGAGGTAGACATTACCCACCAGAGCCGCGCCCCCATGTCCGGGGCCCGCAACATAGAACATATCCAGGTCGTACTTCTTGACGACGCGGTTGAGGTGCACGTAGATGAAGTTCTGCCCAGGAACCGTGCCCCAGTGCCCGACCACCAGCGCCTTCACGTCGGAAAGTTTCAGCGGCTCCTTGAGCAGCGGGTTTTCATAGAGATAAATCTGGCCGACCGCCAGATAGTTGGCGGCGCGCCAATAGGCATCCATCTTGCGCAGCAGTTCTGGAGTGAGGGTATTCGTTTTCTTCGTCGTTTTCAGGATCAAATCTTCTTTGTTCGCTGCTTCGGGTTTGTGATCGAGCAGCTCCGGAGTGAGTGTGTCGGTATTCATGATTCAGTTCTCCTTCTTGTTCTTGCAGCCAAGTCCGAGAACCTGGCAAACCGTCTTGGCTATCATTTCTTCTTCGTTGGTGCGAATGACGCGTACCGCAACCCGGCTTGCAGCCGCGGAAATGACGGCCTCATTCGCTGCGTTTCGTTTTTCTTCGAGCTCGATTCCAAGGAATTCCAGCCCATCGCAAATGCGGGCGCGGACCGTGGGCGCATTCTCTCCGATGCCACCAGCGAACACCAGTGTGTCCAGTCCGCCCAACGCCGCCGCGAATGCGCCGACCCATTTCTTGACCTGGTAGCAAAACAGCGCGACCGCTTCAGCCGCCCGCACGTCCTGCGTTTCACGGGCGAGCAAGTCACGCATGTCGGAACTGGTCTCCGACACGCCGAGCAGCCCGGAATGGAAATTGACCATTTCGTTGAATTGCTTGGCGCTCATTTTTTCAGTGCGCGTCAGATACCAGACCAGTCCGGGATCGAGATCGCCTGAGCGGGTGCTCATCGGCACGCCGGCGGTCGGGGTGAAACTCATGCTTGTGTCCACGGATTTGCCGTTGCGCACCGCCGCGAGGCTCGCGCCGTTGCCAAGGTGTGCGAGGATGACCCGGCCGTTCGTTGCCGCCGGGTCGCCGAGGCGGGCGAGTTCTTCCATTAAGAACGCGTACGACAAGCCGTGAAACCCATACCGCCGCACCCCCTGCGCTTCGTAGCGCCGCGGGATTGGCAGGAGTTGCGCCACGCGCGGCATATCATGGTGAAAAGCTGTGTCGAAGCACGCTACTTGGGGCAGATCGGGAAATCGGCGATGAAACGCCTCGGTCAACAGAATCTCCTCAGGCATATGGTCAGGATCGAATGGACTGAGCCGACGCAGCTCTTCAACCATTTCCGCAGTGATTCGCTGCGGCTGGTAATACGTGGGACCGCCATCCACCACGCGATGCCCAACCGCGGCCAATGCGCCACGCCCGCTGCGCACTTCGATCCAATCCATTAGAGCGCCCACCGCCACCGTATGATCTGGCGCCGTCACTAACCGCGAAAAGTTGTCTGCCTGATTCAAGCCCTTCACCCGCAGGGTGGCCTCCGGTAGCCCAATTCGATCAATCACGCCCTCTAGGATCCGTCGGAGCGAGTCGCCAGCTTCGAACAGCGCGAACTTGATGCTCGACGAACCGCCATTGATCGTCAGGACGCGTGGGTTAGCTGGTTTCATGGATGACATCTTGGTCATTTCTGCAATCCGAACGAAGCCAGTTTTGCGTACGTGGACTTGTAATCCGTGTGAAGGATGCTTCGAATCCCCAAACCTTCCGCGATCTGGACGAACATCGGTGTGTTTTCGATATACAGTACGTGGCGGGCTGGCGTCTGGGCGATGTCTAGCGCCAGCCGAAAGATGTCCGCGTCGGGCTTGCGAACGTGGACGAAGCAGGACGAAAATAAAAGAATCCACAAACTCGGCGAGATTAAACTTGCGAATCCGAAACGCGTTCACCTCGCGTGATTCATTGCTGACTATGGCGATCTTCAGTTCGTACCGGACCTTGAGCTGGGCGACCAGATCAAGCATCTCGGAGTAAGGTTTCGATTGCGCGAACATGAAGCGCCGAAACTGTGACCGGGTGAACGGTCGCTTTTGGTAGAAGACGACCCGGCCTAAATATTCTTCGAACGTAAGCTTTCCTCCCTCATGCGTTTCGAAGGTCAGGCGGTGCCGATCCTCCATCTCCGTCCACTGCAGATTGAAGTTCTTCGCCGCCCGTCTGCGGGCAAGATGATCCCAACCGTTGGTGAGCAGGACACCACCGACATCCAGAAACAAACAGGTGATTGCAGAGGTTTTCTTCATCGCCTCTTCTTCCGCCGATCAAATCATCGCTGCCACACGATTCGAGCGTCTTCCAGTGGGACCGCAACGCCGCCGTGGTGCGGTATCGCTCGCGCCGTATAGTCTCCCGCCGGACGTGCAGCGGGTACCGTCGCGTGGTAGACGCAGCCGTCGGGTGCACCAGGAAGCAGTCGCGCCCACTTCATTTCTACCCGCACTGGATCGGTGCCGTTGATTCCGTCCGCATAAAGCTCAACCCGCACAGTATTCGGGTCGAGACCGTTCAGAAAGGCTTCGACTTCAAACACCTGGTGGTCCGCCTTGGTTTCGACACGCAAGTCTCCGAAACGCACCGCGCCCCACTTTCGATCGACTGAATGCTGCCAATCGACCACTTGCTTGCCAATGCTGCCTTTGTTCGCAGCGCGTCCACGGTAGGCGGCTGAGGCTGGGAGGTAATGCTGTTCGGTGTATTCGCGCACCGCGCGGTCGGCGGCGAAGCGAGGTGTCAACCGCGCCATGCTTTCCCGCATCCGCTTGACCCATGCGGTGGGAATGCCGCTCTGGTCTCGGGCATAAAACTCCGGGATCACCTCCCGCTCGAGAAGGCCGTAGAGCGCGTCGGCTTCGACAGCGTCCCAGGCGGGATCGTCGCCATGTTCCTGGCCGTCCCCCAACGCCCACCCCACTTCAGGCGTGTAGGCTTCGGCCCACCAACCGTCCAATTCCGAGAGATTGATGCCTCCATTGACGAGCACTTTCATGCCGCTTGTCCCGCAAGCCTCCCAGGGCCGGCGTGGCGTGTTGATCCAGACGTCTACCCCCTGCACCAGGTGCTCCGTTAACAACATGTCGTAGTCGCTCAGGAAGACGATGTGGGGTCGGGTCTCGGGCTGGCGGATGAAGGTTATCCAATCATGGATCAGCACCTGCCCCGCCCGGTCCTCCGGATGGGCCTTGCCAGCGAGGATGAGTTGCACCGGGCGCTGAGAATTAGTCAACAAACGAAGCAGCCGCTGCGGGTCGTGCAGTAGCAGGTTGGGTCTCTTGTAGGTCGCGAAGCGTCGCGCAAAGCCTAGCATCAGTGCGTTGGGATCAAAGAGATGATTCGCACCGTCGACCGCCTCGGCCGATGCGCCTGAGGCAGCCAGTTCCCGGGATAGCCGCCCGCGCGCGTACTCAACAAGAGACTTGCTGGCGGCGGTGCGGAATTGCCAGAGCGTGGCGTCGGACACCTGGCGAATGTCCTGCTCTAAGGTTTCCGTCGTTCCCAGCCAACGTCCCTTACCACAGGCTGCCGTCCACAAATCGTCGGCCGGAGCCGAGTCCCAGGTCGGCATATGGACTCCGTTGGTCACGTGGCCGATGGGGACTTCATCCTCCGGCCAGCGCGGAAACAGAGAGCGAAAGAGGTGCCGGCTGACTTTCCCATGCAAGCGACTAACTCCGTTAACCGCGCCGCTGCCCCGGATCGCCAGATAGGCCATGTTGAAAGTCTCCAACGAGTCGTTGGGATTTTGGCGGCCAAGAGCCAGCAAATCGTGAAGGGTAATACCGAGCCTCTTTTCGGCATACCACCCAAGGTATTGCTCGATGAGGGCCGGAGCGAATCGGTCAAAACCGGCGGCCACTGCCGTGTGCGTGGTGAAGAGGTTTCCTGCTCGCGTGGCGGCCAGTGCGACTTCGAAGGGCTGCCCTGTCTCTTCCATGAAGTTGCGGGCACGTTCCAGGACGGCGAATGCGGCGTGCCCTTCATTCAGGTGACAGACCTCCGGTTGGATCCCGAGTGCGCGGAGTAGCCGCCATCCGCCGATCCCAAGCAGCAGTTCCTGCTTGAGGCGCAGCTCCGGCCCCCCGCCATAGAGTTCGCTGGTAATGCCACGATGAGCTGGGACGTTCGCCGCGTCATTGCTGTCGAGCAGGTAGAGTTTGACTCGACCGACTTGGACCTGCCAGGCGCGCAGCCAAACCGAGTAACCAGGTAAGGCGATCTCCAACCGCAACCACTCGCCGTTCGGGTGGCGCAAAGGCGTAATCGGCAACTGTCCGGGATCGTTATACGGGAAGAGGGCCTGTTGGTCTCCGTTCTTGTCGATCACCTGGCGAAAATAACCCTGCTGGTACAGCAGTCCCACGCCGGCCACTGGCACACCCAGATCGCTGGCAGCTTTGAGCTGGTCGCCCGCTACATTGCCAAGTCCTCCGGAGTAAATCGGGAGCGCTTCGCTCAACATGAATTCCATGCTGAAATACGCCACCCAGGTCAAAGGGGCTTGCGGATGCTTTTGCTGAAACCATGCCGGCCTCTCCGCCGCCTGCCGCTTGGATCGCAGCAGGTCATCAACGTTCTTACGGAAGGCAGGATCGGCCAGCACGCGCTCGATCTGGTCGCGCGAGACCGTCTGCAGAACAACCCAAGGATTTTGAGTGAGTTCCCACAGTATGGGATCAAGCTGCCGCCACACTTCGTCGGTGGCATGGTTCCACGACCAATGCAGATCCAGGGCGAGTTCCGCCAGCGAATCGAACCCTTCGATTTCCGTGGGGAGAAGGTTGTAGATCGGGTGGCTGACGCGGGCTTGGTCGCTCATGATTTCTCCCTAGGGTTCGACGCCAGGCATCGCTGAATCGTCTGGGCGTCCTCCAGATCTGGCGCAGATGATCCGCCCCCGAAAGCCGTTCATGATCCCTCTCGCCAATTGCCGTGGTGACCCTTGCGCCATCCGAAGCGGGGAGGGCTCCTCCGGTCGCGCTCGCTATTCTCCGCCTTCCGGCGGCATGTCATCTGACCGGGCACGATCCTCACTGCTGTGTGCAGGCCTTTCGGGGTGGTCCGCAGCATCCTCGACGCCGCTGACGGCCTCCGCCTCATATGCTTGATCCGTATCGGCGAGTTCTTCGACGCTTTCGCCGGCAGCATCTGCGGTTTCCGAGAGGCCCTGAGTATCCCCTGATTGCCCAGCGCTGTCCGGGCCTACTTGCCCAGGATCGCTCCCTAGTTCATCAAGCCGCGCTTCATTCTCACGCGATCTACGTTTCGCCACGGACACCCTCCCAAGCGTTATCTTCAATCCTCGTCTCGGAGCGTCTGTCCTTCGAGAAAGCGCTACCACACGAACAGGCGAGCACCGCCTCCTGCGGAACGGGACCTTCCAGTTTGGACAGACAGATCGCGGACGGGAGGCGCCTCACCGTTGTGCGCGCTCGGGAGTTCCGGCCGCGAGGCGCTTAGCTCCTCGATCTCTACAGCATGATGGCGGTTCATAATCTCAGCAGCCGCGTCCGCCTTCTCGCCCGAACCGGTTGCGAAAACCATGACTCCTCCACGCCGTACTCCCCGGACGTAAGCTTCCGCGTCCGCTTCGACGACCCCAAACGCCGTGAGATCACGAGTCAAGCTCACTTCAAAATCAGTGTGCGGGATACTCATCATGCCGCTGCCGGCCATCGCCCGCGGTTCGCCTAATACACGAACATCCTTGGAAAGAATGCCGCTGGCCTCGAGGTCGCGAACAACTTCGTCGACCGAGGCCGGATTCTCAAACAAACCAACCGCTGTTTTTGCCATATTGCCTCCACGAATCCAATCTGTTGCACGCACGTTGTCAACTGACTCGAGCAGCCTGTCCAGCATTGCCTGGTTTCGAACGCCGCCGCTCTCCTTGCTGGATAAACTGCTCTATCGAGCCATCGCTAGATTCGCTGATTCCCTTCCGAAATACTGTGCAGAATCGCTCACCTGCGGACGTCCGGAAGAAGGGCAACATTGCCGCCCACCGGCGGCCGGATTACGCAAACAGACTGTTTCTTTCGGATATGTTGAGCGACGATAAAGCTCTGTGAGAGCAGCTAAAGAAACGCCCGTTTGCTTCCCAGTTCTCCCTGCGACGTTGACGACGACAGAAAGATCGTGGCTGTCCCCAAGAGGCAAAGCGATATTCGCGCAAAGCACCAGATCGGCTCACCTATCGGGAACGCTACGGCTGTGCCCGTCCCAGATATCGCGGCCACGAGGTGCAGATTCCCGAAACTGAAAATGCCACCTCGGAAGGAAGTCTTGAGGCCCAACAAAAGCACATACCAGAAGACCCCATATTTCAGTCCTGGTAGGAACAATTCGAACCGCCATCGTTTGTCAGCGGAGGTGAATCAGTTCGTTACCTTCGTTTCACTCACGTTATCCCTCGGTCGGATCATCGAGGACAAGTGCCCTGCACGGTGCCCACCAGGCCCCCCGACGAGGCAGATCCAAGTCGTGTGGACGTCGCCGCGCACCCTATCCGGCGCAAGCGGACGCGCTTCGCGTGCCCTGCTTATCGAGCCGGCGTAGCCAGCAGGCTTCTGAGCGAATTGATTGCTTTCTGAGCTTCCGCAAGTTGAGCCCTGGCTTGATCCAACACTGCTTTCGGCAAGAGTCCTTGCGTCCCGCTCGTTTTCCTCGCTTGCGACGACTGCCCCGGTAGTGTTCCGAACAAGGAGCTTAACGCCTCGTCGAGCGTAGGTTCCATCACGACTTTATCTCCTGTCGCCACGATCACCCGTTTCAGTTGAGGGAAGTTTGTGCCTTCCGCCTTGAGATACAGTGGAACAACGTATAGGAAGGAGTTCTCAATCGGGATCACGATAAGCTTACCGCGAATTACATTCGATCCCTTTTGGTCCCACAGTGTGAGTTGTTGGGAAATAGTCGTGCTCTGGTCGATCATTGCACTGATCTGGTTTGGTCCGTAGATCAGCTTTTCCTTCGGGAGCTCGTAGAACAGCATTCTTCCATAGTCAGGGAAGTCGCACCTGGCGGCCAGCCAAGCGATCATATTGTCCCTGTTCTGCGGCGTGAAAGGAGTCAGAATCAGGTACTCAAGTTGCTCGCTCCCGGGAAGCTTCATCAGGATGTAATAAGGCTCCATGGAGTTGAGTGCGCCCTCGTATTTCTCCTTAGGGGCGACCCACAGATCTTCCCGGTTGTAGAAGACCTGGGGATCGGTCATGTGAAAGCTTTGATATTGAGTCGCCTGGATGGCGAACAGATCCTCCGGGTAACGCAGGTGGCTCTTTAGATCCGCTGAAAGCTCACTCAGATCCTTGAAGACACCTGGAAAAGCCCGCCGGTACGGTGCGAGAACGGGGTCTTTTGGATCCATAATGTAGAAGGAAACCGTTCCATCATACATGTTAACGACGGCCTTTACGGAGTTGCGGATGTAATTGATGCCCGCTGCCGAACCAGTAGCTTGCGGCTGTGAGTAGGGGAAGCGGTCTGACGTCGTATAAGCGTCCTGAATCCAATACTGCTTCCCTTCGCTGACTACGGCATACGGGTCCTTGTCCAGAAGCAAAAAGGGCGCGACTTGCGAAATACGGTCCTGAACGCTTCTCCAAATCTGGATTTTGCTTTGCGGCCTAAGATAAGAGGTGAGCAGAATATTAATATCCGTCTGTGTCCAGGAAAACAAAAGCCTTTTCCAGATGGTGTCCAGTGGAATTCCGCCCTTCCCCTGGTAGCTCGAATAAATATTTTCATTTCCCTTGGGATAATCGAACTCCTTAATCCCGGTCGCCACGATCTTATAGCCCGGCGTCACCTCTCCGTAGTAGATAGCCGGCTGCGAGATATTCAGGCGGGCATACTGAGATTCAGGAGGAATATTCTTAATCAGATATTGCGGAAAGCCTCCGCCTTCGGTCTTCGATACAAAGTTCATGACCACACCATAGCCGTGGGTGAACTGCAATTCATTGTTGACCCACGTTTGCGCCTGTGCGGGTAGTTGTGAGGCAAGTTCCCGGGACGCGAGCATCACCTGGTGATAGCCATCCGCCAGATGGTAGCGGTCAACATCCACGTTATAGAACTCGTAGTAGAGGCGAATCGCCTGCGTTTGTTGATAGGTCTGAAGTAACGGACGCGAATCCCAGAGACGAATATTGTGGATCGTGTCTTGATTTCTAGCTAGCACTTCTGGAGTCATATCCGTGAGAGCGGGGTAAGCGGTTTCCTGGATTCCGCCAAGGTCATAAGCCTTTCGAGTGAACTCTATGTAATGTGTCAAATAGGGTGTCTCAAGGTTTAGCTCGCTCGGTCGAACGATGAACACCTGAACCAAGCGAGGTAGCACCAGTACTCCAACTAGATACAGCAACGCGTAGACGCCAATGCCTATAGCCAACGGTTTCACTCGCGGGCGGCCAAAAGCGAGCACGAGAAGTGCACATGCCAGCACCGAGGCGCCGAGCATAATCCAGAGGGCGATTTTGGTCACGTGAGCCGCTGCATAGCCGGCTCCGTATACAACGCCTAGAGTCGAGTAGACGAGCTCGTAGTGATCCAGATAAAAGCCCCACCCGAAAGTGGCAGCCAAAATGAAGAGAAGCACGCCGACATGTCGAGCTGTATTAGAACCGACTGTGAACTTGTGGCCGGGCTTGGACTGCCGTAGACGAAGGAAGGCAACAAAACCAACTATCGCAAGAGCGGCCACCGTCAGAAAGGTAAGACTGCCCTGAATTAGCTCGTAGAAGGGAAGACGGAAGAAGTAGAAGCCAAGGTCGACCCCAAAGAGCGGGTCGGCCACCCCGAATGATCCGCCGTAACGAAAGCGGAGATACGTGTCCCATTGACCCGAAACACCAGCCGCAAATATCAGCGAGACGAACATGACGACGACGCCGATGGCCAACACCAATACCTTGGGGCTTACATCGAGGCTGATTCTTCTGCCGGCATCAGAGGTGGCAGTGACGACCGTGCTGGAAGGGGAGGCGGTGGCAACTCTGAGGGAAGGGCCACGCACCCGTGAAACGTCGACGGTCTTGGCTGCAAAGCGGAGGTTGATCCACAGATACAGAAATCCAAAGACCAAGGCTACGGCAAACATTCCCCACTTAACAGACAGCAGAGTCCAGAATATGCCGGCGTAGTCGAGTTGCCGCATCCAAAGCCATTTTTGGATTAAGCCGAGGACGACTGTGAGAACGATGACGCATCCGACCAGGGCAAATAAACTCCACCTCAGGAGATGGCTTTTCTTGGGTGGGTGGCTCTGGCGGTTAGCGTCGTGGGTTTCATCAGGCGGGCGCGTTATTTTCTCAATGACTGTTGCGCTCATTGTCCATCCCTCCGTTCGATTTTTCCTGAACCCTGCTTACTATCAAGCAAATGTGCCCGAGCAATCTGGTCAATTGTGAACATGACCGAAGTGGACGCATTATCTAGGAGTCACCGGAATGAGACCCGGCCCTGGGAGAAGGCGCGGAGAAGGAGGGGAGGAATAGCTTCCCTCATCTCTGTCCACCTCGCATATCTCAGGTGAAATGGGAAGTAGCTGTTGAAAAGCTCCCTTTTACTGAAAACGGCACCAAAAAGGATGACCGACGAATTCAGTTCAGAAGGCTGGTTGCGGAAACAGTTTGGCGACGGGGAGAGAAAGATATCTGCGCCAGGGCGACCGATTGCAGCAGCTCGTACGCGTCGATGGACGTGGCGAGTTCGTGTGGCACACGGTTTCAGCGCCCGCAGTCGGGCGGACATCGTCCTCCGAGGCGACAAGCTTGTTCAGCACTACTTGAGGTCACGTTAGTCATATTCAGTTCTCTTTCGTCAGGTTTTTCAGACGCAGACACGAAGGGCTGCGCGGGAGAGCGCGCTGCCATCCGCAGGAGAACGTCTAACACGGACACTCGGAATGGGCCGTTGTTGACGGCGCGCGCGGTCCATGCTGCGGCCATGCTGTTCTACTACTTCCGCTTAGAAGATCAGATCCCCGAAGATCACGTGCTCCGGCTCATCGATAAGCACGTCGATCTGAGCTTCGTGCGCGAGCGGCTGAAGCCGTTTTACAGTTCGACGGGTCGGCCGTCGAATCGATCCCGATGTGCTGCTGCGCTTGTTACACGCTGTAGGTCGCGACGCGAACTCGCACTGGCGTCATTGCGTCTTGAGAGGATCTCATCCGGAGCGCCCGATCTCTTTGCGATCCCTACCAGTGGCGCGTCACTGGTGGCTGTGACAATTGTCACCGATTCGCAGGAAGAGTAATGAGAACATAAAATGCAAGTGCATGGACGTGCGTTTGTGCACCGCGCAGCTCTCTTCAGTCGGCCTCTCCTTCTTCAACCTTGCATTGCATCGTTACCGGTGCAGGAGGTTCCACCATGCGACATAAAACTGCAAGTGATTCAAACGCGAAACCCGACGAACGCTCACTCGACTCGACAGAAGAGTTAATTCGAGTACGTGCGTATCAGCTTTACGAGGAACGGGGCTGTGAAAACGGTCACGACCTCGATGATTGGCTCCGAGCGGAGACCGAAATAGCCGGGAAGAAACCTGGTGCTCAAGCAGAGGGTAAGGAAGGCGGGAGCATAGCAGCCGTAGCTTAAGGGCGCCGGCCATTTCAATAATATCGACCGCCGTCACATGGTATGGGCAGGGCCCTTGCTCGCCTTTCCGGTGGTAGTTCCCACATGGATATTGATGTGCAAATGCTGGCCGCTGCGGGTGTCAAGCCAGGACTAGAATGAACGGGAAGGACATTGTGAAGCGGAGGGCTGAGGAAGTTCGGCCCGAGCATAGGCGGAATGACGTCCGCCGGGAACACCGTCTCTCTTTCAGAGTAGACACAACCCGCCTGGCATTGACATAGGGCGACTGTTCTTAAGTTTGTCGAACCATAAGCATGCCGGTAGCCGGAGGAGAACATATGGGGGACACGAGTTCGCAAGCTCCGCCCCTCAAGCAAGTCGACATTGCTTCGACCACTGGACAAAAAGACTTAACGTCATTGAGCCTGGCGGAACTTCGCTCGCGTCTGCAAGCTCCGGCGACGGGGCTTAGCCAGACGGAGGCTAAGGGCCGGCTCGCGCAATATGGCTTCAATGAGCTGCCCGAAGAAAAAGTCAATCCCATCCTGAAATTCCTATCTTATTTCTGGGGCCCCATCCCGTGGATGATCGAGGTGGCCGCAATCCTGTCCGCAGTCGTGCACCATTGGGAGGATTTCGGCATCATTCTGGCACTGCTGTTGATGAATGCCGGGGTGGGCTTCTGGGAAGAGTTTCAGGCGGGCAACGCCATCGCCGCGCTGAAAGCGACACTCGCATTGCAGGCTCGGGTCAAGCGGGATGGAACATGGACTACAATCCCTGCGCGTGAGCTGGTGCCGGGCGATTTGATGCGCATCCGCATCGGCGACATCATTCCCGCGGATGCCCGTCTGCTGGAAGGCGACCCAATACAGGTAGATCAATCCGCTCTGACCGGGGAATCTTTGCCGGTCACGCGCAATTCGGGCGAGGTCGTCTACTCCGGCTCAATTCTGAAGCAAGGAGAGATCGATGCCTTCGTTTACGCCACCGCGCAGAATACTTATTTTGGCAAAACGGCGCACTTGGTAGAAACGGCGCACACAGTAAGCCACTTCCAACAAGCTGTGCTTAAAATTGGCGACTACCTCATCGTTATTGCGGTCGCTCTCGTGACTCTCATTCTCGCTGTGGCCTTGTTCCGCGGCGACAGAATGATGACGACCCTGCAATTCGCGCTGGTCTTGACGATCGCTGCCGTTCCCGTGGCCATGCCCGCTGTGCTCTCGGTGACGATGGCTGTGGGCGCCCGAACCCTGGCACATAAGAAAGCTATCGTCACCCGCTTGGCGGCGATGGAAGAGTTGGCCGGGATTGACGTTCTCTGTTCGGATAAAACCGGTACGTTGACGCAGAACAAGCTGACACTGAGCGATCCGTTCTGTGCGAGTGGGGTTCGGCCCGAAGAAGTGGTTCTCGCCGCGTCGCTCGCTTCCCGGGCCGAAAACCAGGACCCCATCGACCTGGCTGTCCTGAGCGGTCTGAAAGATGCACATGCTCTGGACAGCTACCAGATCGTGCACTTCCAGCCTTTCGATTCAGTACACAAACGCACAGAGTCTACTGTCGAAGGGCCGGAGAAAATTCAGTTTCGAGTCACAAAGGGCGCGCCCCAAGTGATTCTCGACATGGCGGCCGATGCCGAGGAGATGCGGGGGGAAGTTGAGAAAGCAGTCAATGAGTTTGCGGCTCGGGGCTTTCGCTCCCTGGGTGTGGCTCGCACCAATGAGAAGGACCAGTGGCGTTTTCTGGGTGTTCTGCCATTGTTCGATCCTCCACGGGAAGATTCGAAGGAGACCATCGCGACCGCTATGCAGATGGGCGTAAAGGTGAAGATGGTCACTGGCGACCAGATCGCCATTGCCAAGGAAATGGCACGCCAGCTTGGCTTGGGCCAGAACATCGTGGACGCCTCCATTCTTGCTGAGAGCAAGCATTACGAGGCTGGCCAGCTAGCTCAAGCCATCGAGGAGGCTGACGGCTTTGCTCAGGTCTTTCCGGAACACAAGTTCCACATCGTCGGTGTTCTGCAGAAAGAAAAGCACATCGTAGGCATGACCGGCGACGGAGTAAACGACGCTCCGGCACTCAAACTGGCCGATGCCGGAATTGCGGTTTCCGGAGCTACCGATGCCGCGCGGGCCGCCGCCGACATCGCCCTGCTGGACCCGGGTCTATCCGTGATCATTGATGCCATCAAAGAAAGCCGAAAGATGTTCCAGCGTATGAACAGCTACGCCATCTATCGCATCGCGGAGACGATCCGGGTGCTGTTGTTCATGACGCTGTCCATTCTCGTATTCAACTTCTACCCGGTTACGGCGGTGATGATCGTCTTGCTGGCGATTCTCAATGATGGAGCAATTCTTTCCATTGCCTATGATCGGGTGCGGTACGCCAATCGCCCAGAGGTCTGGAATATGCCTGTGGTTCTCGGCATCGCCTCCGTGTTGGGGGTCGCCGGTGTAGTTGCTTCCTTTGGTCTCTTCTATCTAGGGGAACGGGTCTTCCATCTCAACCGTGAAGTGATCCAGTCGTTCATGTATCTCAAGCTGTCCGTCGCCGGTCATCTTACGATTTTCGTCACTCGTACGCGGCAGGCTTTCTGGTCAATTCGGCCAGCGCCGATCCTACTGGCGGCAGTGGTCGGCACCCAGCTCATCGCTACACTCTTTGCCGTCTTTGGGATTTTCATGGCCCCGATCGGGTGGGGTTGGGCACTCTTCATTTGGGGATATGCTCTGGCCTGGTTCCTCGTGAACGATCGCATCAAGCTGGCAGCCTACCGGGTATTTGATCCTCAGGAAAGTGGCTTGCTTGGAAAGACCCAAATGTCTGCGAAACATCAGATCAGGGCTACTTCGTAAGGACCGAAGGTGCGACTCTCGCAGGTAACGAGATCATTGGAGGTGCAGCCGCCGTATGCCGCAAATTAAATCTATTCTTTGCCCCGTCGATTTTTCTGAGTTTTCAGTCAACGCCTACGAGTACGCGCAATCGCTGGCATGGCACTACAAGGCCACGTTGTTCTTGCAGCATGTTTTGTACTCTCTGCAGCCCTTCGGTTTTTGGGACATTTATCCAGATTCTTATGAAAAACGCTGTAAGGAGCTCCGCGCTGGCGTCGAGCAGAAGCTTCAGGAATTTGCGGATCGCCACACGCGGACTGAGATTCGGCCCCAATGCTTCGTGCAAGATGGCTCGGTGCCGGATCTGATCCTCTCTCTGGCTGAAGCGCAGGCAGTGAATCTGATCGTCATGGGAACTCACGGGATGCGAGGGATTGATCGGCTGATGCTGGGATCCGTGACAGAAAAGGTGCTGCGACGGGCGCGGTGTCCGGTCTTAGCGGTACGAAAGCCTGCACATCATGTCACAACCTCCGTGCAGGATCCGGAGCCAGTCCACCTCAGAAAGATACTTCTTTGTACGGATTTTTCAGATCATGCTCGTCACGCCTCGAAGTACGCGCTCTCGATGGCCAAGGAGTACGGCGCTGAACTTACGCTGCTGCACGTGCTGGAAGATACGCCGAGTTCGACAGACCTTCACAGCGCAACTGAGAAGGCGGTGAAACAGCTGGAAGAATCCATTACGCCCAAAACGCGAGAGGAGTGCATGGTTAAGGTGATGGTGCGGATCGGCAAGCCATACCAGGGAGATCATGCAACTCACCCTTGAAACACAAACCGACCTGGTGATCATGGGAGTGCGTGGTCGCGGTGCGCTGGATACGGCACTCTTTGGTTCCACAACGTACCGAGTAATACAGCTCGGATCTTGTCCAGTGCTCGCAGTTCATATTCCAGTGGCTTCGCTTGATTAGGTCATCATGACCCAGAAACCGAATTCCGGAGAACAATAGCGGGCACCCCGTCCCGGCGGCAAACATAAGGATTACAGGTATTTCAGGCGAAGAACGATGCCGAGTTTCAGTTCAGGCACCGAAACTCACCGAAGGTCTGTCGCTCAAAGAGGAACGCTCGCGGTACGTTAGAGTACATCGGCATGGTCGCGGAACCGGGCCTGTTCTTCAAAACCGAAGATAAAAGAGATTTTGGTATGCGTTTTTGGTTCTCTAAAGCTGCTGCGGCGGACCGAGGGCACACCCACACCATAAGCCTTAAACTGCGCGATATGAACCAGCTCTTCAATTCGATGGACCCTTCTCCGTTCATTGAAAAGGATCTGGATGACGACGCGGAAGAATTTATCGTCAGTTGGGCACAGGAATTCTCTCCTAACGCTCCGATCAAGTTGCGTATCCACTTGGATCAGTGGCCAGCCGAAGATCCCCAGGCAATGATCAGGACGGCCGTCCACAACTATTTTGCTCACCGCGCCAAGATCACTGGCTTGGAGTTCAAGCGGCTCCTGAGGCGGGGCCGCACCAGCCTTTTTATCGGGATGCTGTTCTTGTCGGCGTGTCTGTTCCTTAGCAAGATGTTGTTAGGTCATGAGGCGGGCACTTGGGCTGCCGTGGTGCGGGAGAGCCTTACGATTGCCGGATGGGTCGCCATGTGGCGACCGATGCAGATCTACCTTTACGATTGGTGGCCTCTGCTACAACTGCGTCGGGTTTTTACCAAGCTGAGCCACATGCCCGTGGAAGTCGTCCAAAAGGGCAAAAGTTGAGTAGCCTGCCAGTCCGTCAGCCGCGCACTGAAGTGCGAACGATTTCTACGGAGCACGCGGCATGGCGAGCGACGAATTCGGCCACACTGCCAAGCAAGAAACGCTCGATGCCGCTCCGCCCATGTGAACCAACGACGATCAGATCGGCCCCCCACTCTGCAGCGGAATCGATGATTCTCTCTCTGATGTCACCTACCTCGACGGCGGTATCCACCTTGAATCCTGCGCTACGGAGCTCGTTCGCAACTCGCTCCACCAACTCACGGGCTGGCTTCTTCAGGTCGTCCAATTCAGGAGCGTAGCCTGGAGCCATTTGCGGGGGAGCGGGCACAGTCGACTGAAACACATGCAAGACCCGAACCTCTATATGCTCAGGCCGAAACTGCCTGATAACAGCCTGTAGTACATCCCCCGAAAACTTCGAATCGTCAATTGCCATTAAGATTTTCATGGCTCCTCCTGGAGAGTCGGGCCGTCGCTGACCGCAAGGATCATGCAGGGATCGTTACGCCTTCCTGCGGGCTTTCGTTCCCGTCTTGCGCGCGGGCACTTTGCTTTCTCCGAGCTGCTCCAGCAGGTTTCGTCGCTTTGGCTGCGACAGATTTTCTCGCCTTCGCCGCGACAGGCGTTCGCGCTTTGGCCATAGGTGGCTTTCTTGCTTTGCCCACGGCAGGCTTTCGCGTTTTAGCCACAGCGGGCTTTTTCGCTTTGACTACGATTTCAACCGGAGCCGGCAATTCCGGCTTGGGCTGCTTCCGAGTGCGATGGTGGCCCTGGTGCAGAGACTGGATGCGGGCGGCTTCTTTGTCCGTCAGCAGCTGAGTGCCTTCACGGTTTCGGCGCTCGTCCTCGAGGTACTCCGGAATCGTTTTCGTTGGCATGACCGCAGTGTGGCAGAACTGTCCTCGCCCAAGCTGTCCAATTGTGACCACTCGGTGGCAATTTCAAGCGTCATGCCTGAGATTGGCTGGTCACTTCTGACCAGTACTGCGAACGAGGTTCGGCGACTCTATGAAAGGCACAAAGGGAGAGAGGTTAACGAATCATGAAAACCGTCGGAAAGTCTGCAACGAACCCTGAATCTCGATTGAGCCAACAGATCGCAACACACGACGATGTTGCGGCCAATGAGGAGGAGGTTGAGGAGCAAATTGAGGAAGATAACGTGGAAAACGCGGCACGTGAAAATGGAACAGGCTCGACGGACCCAATCTTGAGAAGCAGCAAAGAGGTGGAGACTGCCGACGATGCGTTGGCCTCTATGGAAGAGTTGAAGAGCAAGCCGAGAGAAGTCGCATAGACAAGGCAGCTTTTGAAGACGGAATCAGCACAGCTTCAGCCAAACCAGTACATCTGGCGCGGAAGCAGTTCCCCCAGCGGCGTATACGGCAGCCCGGTGGCAACAGTGACGATGGCCAACATGCTAGTCTAATCAACAATGGTCAACCGGGCCGGCGCAGACATTCGCGGGTCTCACGCCGAGGGAGTGTCCACCCGAAGAAATCGGCGACGTTATTCCTGCAGAAAGATATTCAGAAGGGAGTTGTGAACCCGAATCTCGCCGTTATATTCGACGAAACCTAATTTCCTGAAGCGATTCATGAAAAAACTCACTCGAGATCGGGTTGTGCCAATCATCTCAGCCAATACCTCCTGGCTTATCTTGGGAACCACGGTCTCCGGTTTGCTTTCCTTGCCGAACTGGGCGAGCAACAGCAGAATCCTCGCCAACCGCTTCTCGCTGGAATTGAAGAGCTGATCGACCAGGTCCGCCTGTATGCGAGCGTTTCGCGCCAGCAGAAAAGACGTGAACATCTCGGACAATTCTGGTTCTTTGTGAAGGACGCGAACCATTTCGGCCTTGGTGATCCTGAGCAGAGCACAATCGGTCATTGCGGTGGCCGTCGAGAGTCGAAGAGGATGAGCGGAAACCATGCAGTCCTCCCCCAAAAACTCCCCTTCACCCACCAAGGAGATCGTGGCTTCTTTTCCGTTTGCCGAGGTGACAGTTACTCTCAGCTTGCCCTTCTGCACGTAAAAGATCGCGTCGGAAGGGTCGCCTTGCACGAAGGCCGTCTCATTCTTTTTCAGCTTGAGGAGTTGTTTGCCCAACCCGGGGGTTGCGAGAAAGGTATTAGGATCGAAAGCTGCAGCGCCGTTGGTTGGTTGCGGACTCAGTGTTGGAAACCGCAAAGGCTTCGCAATTGAGCCTGTGGCGGGGTCTGCGGGCTGCACTGAAGCAACCGCTGAACCCCGTTTGACTGGACGCTTCTGACTGGCGGTTGGCACGCCCCTCGTGCTCATTTCACACCTCCGAGGGACCGATTTCTACACTTCAACATGTTACATCCTAAAGGCAGTTCGTCAAGCCTGTCTGTTCAATATTGCACACTGTACTGATTATTACTTTCCCCCTCCGACGATCACGCGCTCTTCCACTCCGTGATTTGTTGTGCGCTTTGTTGGAGAGTGCGAAGGGCAAGCCCGAGTTTACCCATAAGCATTTCAGTCCCTTGAGCAGTTGTGCACAGTCAACGCCCTTTACCAAACCGTAAGCTCGGCTGTGAGGAAAACCTCAGGCCGAAGCCGCGCGTGCATCTGGGCAGCGGTCTTAGACTCTGGGACGCCGGCACGTCTCGATTGACAGTTGCATGTGCTAGGGAAGTGACGCTTTGACCGGCGTCGCGCCTGTAAGATCAGTGCTTAAGGAGCCGTCCATGCCACGTAAACGAGAGCTTGAGTTTGATCCCGAGATGTTTCTGCAAAGGATTGGCAAACGGAAGACCACTCGCGAGTACAAGAACAAAGAGCCTATTTTTAAGCAGGGCGCTGTTGCTGATGCCATTTTCTATGTCGAGGCTGGCGATGTGAAGCTGACGGTCCTATCCAAGCACGCCAAGAAGGCCGTGATTGCTATCTTCCGGAAGGGTGATTTTTTCGGGGAAGGCTGTCTGGGTACGCCGTCATTGCGGATGTCCAGCGCGGTAGCGGTACACATGGCCACCATCACGCGCGTGGAGAAAGCAACCCTCATTCGCATCATCCATGAAGACCCCGCGTTCGCAAGGCTGTTTATTGCGCACTTGATTTCTCGCGTAGTTCGAATTGAAGAGGACTTCGTCGATCAACTTTTCAATTCGAGCGAGAAGCGACTAGCGCGAACTCTCCTGCTGCTGGCGAGATTTGGAAAACGGTCCAAGCCCCATTCCGCCGTCCTGAAGGTGAGCCAGGGGACCCTGGCCGAGATGATTGGCACCACCCGTTCGAGAGTTAGCTTTTTTATGAACCGGTTTCGCAAGTTGGGCCTCATCGACTACAACGGCAGCTTGCAGGTACACAGAGAACTGCTTACGTTCTTGCTCCACGAATAGGATCGACGACCGGCACCGAATTTCGTAGATTGCTGAACACTCGGAAACGACTGAATGGCCGTGAGTCGCTACTTGCCTCGTTTCAAGGAACAATCACTGCTGATCCATGCGCAGTCTCTCCTTTCACCGACATGAGTGCCTCGTTTGCATGTTCGAGTGAAAATGCCTGGACTTGCGGGCGGATGTGAAGGTCATGAGCGACCTGTAAGAAGTCGCGTGCGTCTTGCCGAGTCATATTAGCCACGCTGCGTATCTGCCGCTCACCCCAGAGCAGTGTGTCGTAGTCAAACTCCGGCATGTGGTCAAGGTGAATTGCATTGATTGCCACCACGCCGCCCTTCCGCAAACTGGCAAGCGCCGATACTACGACTTTTCCGCTGGGAGCAAATGTGACCGCACGATCAAGCGCCACGGGTGGCTTATCGTCTTCCGTGCCCACCCATGTGGCGCCCAGTGAGACAGCCAATTGTCGATGGGATTCGCCTCTCGTCGCAACATAGACATCGCATTTCCAGGATTGCAATACCGATGATCGCCAGACTTGCGGAGCTCCCAAATCCAAAAAGACCAACTCGTTCGCCATGCTCAACGCCGGCTACACGCAAGCTGCGAAATCCGATAATGCCGGCACACAGCAAGGGAGCAACGTGGATGTCATCCAACCCGGCGGGCAACGGGAAAGCGAGGTCGGTACGTGCGAGCGCATATTCTGCGTATCCGCCGTCCACCGTATATCCAGTAAATGTCGGGTGATCACACAGGTTTTGCATGCCGTGGTGGCAGTACCAGCAATCACCATCGACACCGCCCATCCAGGAGACACCGACGCGTGTTCCCAGCGGCAACTCTGGGGTTGCGCCTTCGACCACCTCCCCCACGATTTGGTGGCCAGGAATGAGTAGCGGTCGAAGCGACGGTCTTCGCAGCACGGGTTTTCTGAGATCCTTACCCAGACGATTGCTTTAACCGGCTGTCAGCGTACTCGGCATAGAGTTTCGCAGCCTCGGCGTCGTGGTGAATTGCATGTTCATTGTGTCCGTGAGCCAAGTAAGCGTGATGCATCGCCTTTTCGTGTTCTTCGGCCTGGTCGTATTTCGCTGCTTCTTTGTAATGGTAGGCTGCCTGCTCATGATGACGAGCCGCACCATGGTAGTGTTCCCAGGTCTTTGACATACGCTCTCCTTTACTATCGTCTGGCTCCGGCTAAGACTTCTTGGCGCTGAAGGTGGCCGCTGCCAGTTTTCGAAGATTTCTTGCTCCAATTGATACCGAAAAGCGGGGGCTAACGATCGTTCAACGTTATCGGATTCGCTCGGTGCAAGACGTTCAGGCACTCATGAGTCGGCCATTGGCATTCAGGGCGGCAACTGTGAGAGGGAATGCCTCGCGAACCGGTTGCCGGTGACCAGCGCCGGCACGTACAAAGGATTGCATGTAAGACTGTGCTACTCGATCCCAGATCATGTCTCGTGCATAGAGGTAGGCACGTTTGCGCATCGCATGGAGGGCGCTTTCATTGTCCAGAAGCTCAGTCGCAGTATCTGCAATGGCGGCCGAGTCGTCGAAGGGAACCAGCGCTCCCCGACCATCCGCCAAGACTTCGGTGGCGTACCAGTACGGAGTCGAGATGATCGCTTTACCCTTGCCCATGGCGTACGCGAGCGTGCCTGACACGGCCTGTGCCTCGTACCGGTAAGGGGTAATGTATATATCAGCCGAACCAACTAGCGATGCCATTTCTTGAGGCGTGACGAACCGATTGACGAAGACAACGTGCTCTTCGACGCCAAGGCTTTCAGCTAAGGCCTGCAGCTCGAGCCGATAGCGATCGCCTTCACGGCGCCTGACATGGGGATGAGTGGCACCGGCGATTACGTAGATGACCTTCTCGTGCCGGGACAAAATGCGCGGCAGCGCACGAATTACACTTTCAAACCCCTTGTTCGCAGATAACAAACCAAACGTGAGTAATACCGTCTTTCCATCTGTTGAGAAATCTCTGTGGGAAGCCGCATCGACAAAAGGCATATCCGGAATGCCATGGGGAATCAGATCAATCTTGTCGCGTGAGACTCCAAATACGTTTCGTAAGAATCGAGAGGAGTGCTCGCTCATGACAATAAGACGATCAGATCGCGCGGCGATTTCCTGCATCACGATGAGTTGGTCGACGTCGGGCTCACGAAGAACTGTATGAAGCGTCGTCACCACGGGCGTTTTCAAGTGCTGCAGCAGGCGCAAGATATGCCCGCCGGCCTTTCCTCCAAAAATCCCGTACTCGTGCTGCAAGCAGACGAGGTCAACATTGCTGGAGTTCAGAAAGTCAGCGGCTGCTTTGTAGGATGAAGTGTCGTTTTGAGTTATCTCGCATTGCACCCGCGCAGGATAGCTGTATGACGATTGTGGGTCATTCACCGCGAGCACCATCGGCCCAGCAGTTCCGTAGGCAGCCGTAAAAGCATCACACAAATCTGTCGTAAAGGTCGCAATTCCACACTGTCTGGGGAGGTGGTTTCCAATAAAGGCTACCCGCACGGGATCCGGCCGGCTACGCGTGGCTAGCATGGCTGGTGGCGCCATCTTTTGGAACACCAGGGGACCCGTCTCGTACCGCATCAGAGCGTCAGGTTTCGCATTCACCGATAGGGAAGAAGCGGACATTGCAGCCTCCTGAGGTGCACGTATCTGGTTGTGCGGAAGCGGACCCAAGCTAAAGCACGCTACACCAGGTCTCCCTGTCGGTCGCACCGCCTGCCGCAGAACACACACAGCGTGCCTAGACTCCACATTGCAAGTAAGAACAGAACTCTACTCATGTCAGCCCCCTCCAGTTATCTTCCCGTCGATTCTGTGGCTTCGATAGGGTATGTGTTTTTGCATACGCAGGTTGCCAGACGAGGCCGGCGAATCCCGTGAATCTTGACCTTAGCAAACCAGGGTTGAAGAGGTCTGAGCAATAATGCTCACGGTTGCCGCCGTCCTAAGACGCCTCGATGGTTTCTTCCCGGTGCGGGTGTTGATGTAAGCGAGGGTAGGGCGCTTGCACTGAATGAGCAGTCGCCCAAACCATTTCAATCGTGCAGACCTCTTTACGGAAATCATGCAAAGTGTTTTGTCATGTCGTCCTCAAGTTCGCTGCACCCATCGCGAGACAGGGGCAAGCTTCGATCTCCTCGCCTGGAGCCGCTATCTAGCTTTGGCTTCCTGGGCATATCCACCGATCTCGTCCAGCAGCGCTCGCGCCGATTCCGGAACAGCAACTTTGCCGTTCAGAATTTCATGGCGGTTTACATCGTTGCCGTACATGGCTTCGTCTCCACTTTTGTCGGCTTGCACGACAGCGCCGTTCAGGCTGACCCCAGCGAAAACGCCTTTGGTGCGCGAATACGACAGAATCTCCGCATTCAATTTAAGGTCGGTACCCGCGGAGGCGTTCCGGCCCACTGGTCCGGCTGCTACCGAGGCGTCGGCTCCGAGCTTGAATTTGTCGCTGAGCAGGCTTTGCAAGGCGCGATCGTTCATAAAGAGCAGCACGATGTCGGTGGAAGAGCCCCCAATCTGGTAACCCACGCTCCCTCCGTCAATAGCCAAAAACATGGGAGCGCTCCAGCCATGCCCGGTCCGACAGGTTGCCAGTCCCCGGCCGTAGTTGCCGCCGAAGATGAAGGCGAACTTCACGTCCCCTGGAATGATGGCAATACATTTCGCCGATTCCAGTAGATCCTGAGGAATGCCACGATCCGGAGCGTTCATGATCTCCTTGAAAACCTGGGTGGCTTTGTGGGTGCGATTAACATCATCCTCGCGGTCCGAGGCGACAGCAGTTAGCGTCACAAGCAGAACGAGCGTTGTGGCGATCAGAATACGTTTCAACATTTTCTTATCTCCTCCAGCTTTTAATCGTAGACACCGGGAGAAAGCATTTCTGAGCAATAAAGGACACTGATTAATTCCGGCCGCAGAGCGGCAACGGGAGATGGGGATGGCGAACCGTCGGTTCCGTGACAAGTTCTGCCTCTTCTACGAGCGAATGATGGTGACCTGATAGTTAGGGTGGCTCAACAAAAAGCAGCAGAGTGTGAATCTCATCCAACGTCCGCAAGAGAGCTAACTCCACGAGAACGGAACAACTGCATCTTTGCCTTTCGAAGATAAATCCCACTGACCGGAGTACTCTGAGCACTTTTGCTCAGAATGGTGGCTGCTCAATTGTTAAGGTTGGTTTCAGTAACAATAAGGGTAAGACGCGTCAACGACAATCGCTCAGCTGGGACTGGCAGGTAAAGTGTCGGCAACTGCGCGCCCTGGTGATCCGACGATAGCGCCCGTCGTAGACGACTCGTGCTAGGCAACAATGCAGGCAACAGCTACCCGGGAGGCCAAGATAATGCTAACGGATACCGCGCATTTGAAAGGTATGGTAATCCGGGCCACTGACGGCGACATTGGAACTGTAGATCAGTTCTACTTCGACGATGAGGCGTGGGTCATCCGCTATCTCACGGTAGAAACCGGTGGCTGGATTAGCGGCCGGCAAGTGCTGACCTCCCCCATTTCTGTCGTCCATACAGATTGGCAAGCCAGGCGGTTGGATGTAGCGCTGACAAAACTGCAAGTGAAAAATGGCCCTGGCATTGACACCCATCAACCCGTCTCCCGACAACACGAGGCGGCATACCACGATTATTACGGATACTCCTATTATTGGGTTGGTCCCAATATTTGGGGTCCCGTGCTGTATCCGTCAGGCTTGCCGATTCCGGTGGCCAATTTCAAGGAGGCGCTATCGGATCAGGGCCGGAGAGAGTCCCGGGATTCGCATCTACGCAGTAACGAAGCCGTTATGGGCTATCACATCGAGGCAAGTGATGGTGAGATCGGCCACGTGGACGGGTTCGTCATGGACGATGAAACCTGGGCTGTCCGCTATCTTGAGGTCGCGACGAAAAACTGGTGGCCAGGCAAGAAGGTACTCGTTTCACCGGCGTGGATCCAACGAGTAAGTTGGACAGATTCCAGAGTCTACATTGGCCTGTCCCGAGAAGTCGTCAAAAAGGCTCCGGAGTTCGTGGAGTCCTCATCGATCACTCGTGAATATGAGGATCAGCTCCACCGTCACTACGGCCAGCCGCCATATTGGCTGCACGAAGCCGAAGACGAGCCTTCGTTTTCCCTGACCGGCGTTTAAAGTTGGGGCGTGGGCATCCGCTAAATCGGCTGCCCATGATTTTCGCCGCCGTCACTGGCGGTTCCACGCGCTTAGAACTACACCCAGACGCCAATCGGGCTGACAGGGCTACCAACGATACATAAGAGCCAAAGAGACAATTCTTGAGTCAAATACTTCTGTATCCGCTGCGATTCGAGCCGATCTATCAGTATCGGCTCTGGGGTGGTCGGCGCTTGGCTGCTCTGCTCAGCGCGCCGCTGCCGGGCGACGGTCCTATCGGCGAAGCTTGGCTACTCAGCGACCGCGATGGCCATCAGAGCCGCGTCGCCAACGGACCGCTCAAAGGCCGGACCATCGCTCAGTTGCTGGAGCAGTTTCCAGAGCAAATGCTGGGGAAGCTGGCCGGACGCTTCGGCCGATTCCCACTTCTGTTGAAGTTCCTCGATGTACGCCAAATGCTCTCGGTCCAGGTGCATCCCACCGACGCAAATACCGACCTGTTACCGGCGGGCGAGACCCCGAAGACTGAAGCATGGGTCGTGCTGGAAGCCGGGACCGAAAGTCGCATCTATGCGGGCCTGAAGCCAGGTACGACTGCAGCGAGTCTGCGGCATGCCCTCACGAACGGGACGGTGGCGGACCAACTCGCATCCCTAACTCCGAAGCCCGGCGATGCCATTTTCCTGCGGGCAGGCACGGTTCACTCTCTGGGCGGCGACCTGATGGTGTTCGAGATTCAGCAGAACAGCGACGTTACGTTTCGCCTATATGACTGGAACCATGTTGACCCGAAGACCGGAAAGCCACGGGCACTACAAGTCGAAAAGGCGATGGCCTGCGTTGATTTTTCGGAGGGTCCGGTTGGTCGGGTGACGCCCGTGGTGGAGACGAAGACCCCGGTGGAACGCGAGAGACTCTTTGATTGTGAGCACTTCCGGCTATGGCGACTGCGCGGACAATCGCCGTTTACCGTCGGCGCCGCCGAGCTTGCCGCGCGTACTGGTATGCGTCGAGGGCGCGGGGCAGGTCGAGCACGAGGCGCCGCTTATGCCGTTGGAAAGGGGACGTATTCGTCTTGCCGGCGGCGATCGGAACGTGTGTTTTTCGGCCCTTCGGCGCAGTGAACGTGTTGGAGATTGCACTGCCGGATTGAAATCGCCGATAGTTCGGGGGAGAAGCATGGTGAAAAAGCTAATTGTGTTTGATCTGGACGGTACGCTCGCCGAAAGTAAGTCGCCTCTTGATCCCGAAATGTCGGGACTGCTGCATGACCTGCTCGGTATCGTCAAAGTGGCCGTGATTTCCGGAGGCGATTGGCCACAATTTGAAAAGCAGGTGGTCTCCAAGCTTCCTCATGATCAACGCCTGGCGAATCTATCCCTGCTTCCTACCTGCGGAACCAAGTTCTACCAATATTCAGGAGATTGGAAAAAGCTTTATGAAGAGGATTTCACCGCTGATGAAAGAGCGAGAGATTATCAGCTCTCTTAATAAGGCAATCGGAGTTGCAGGCTTCAAGACCGGAAAAGTTATGGGGAGAGCAAATTGAGGACCGGGGAAGCCAGATAACATTTTCCGCATTAGGTCAGCAGGCGCCCTTAGAAGAAAAGGACAAATGGGATCCCGATTACACGAAGCGGAAGAGGATCAAGGCGATTCTTGACACGTTCGATTCCTGAGTTCTCTGTCCGAATTGGAGGCTCGACATCCATTGATGTCACCAAGCCAGGCATTGATAAGGCATACGGCATCGCGAAAGCTACGAGACCTCCTCCACGTTTCATTGAAAGAGATGATCTACATCGGCGACGCATTGTTCGTCGGAGGGAATGACTATCCCGCCGAACAAGCAGGTGTGGACTCGTATTCCAGTTAAGGGACCCGATGAGACAAAGCGGGTTATCCAAGCCATCATCGTCTGTTTAGCAGATCGCGGTGAGGCGGCGTAACCTGGTGAGGCGGATTGATGAGTGGATTTAAGTTGCATCGTTTGGGAATGTTGATGGAGCCGGAGCCGGGGAATCCGCACGAGATTGAAGGGGTCCTGAATCCGGCAGCAACTCGTGGGCCGGATGGGGAACTCTACCTTTTCCCGCGGCTGGTTGCACGAGGCAATTATTCGCGCATCGGCATTGCACGAGTGCGCTTTAATGACGTCGGCGACCCGATAGGTGTTGATAGGCTCGGCATTGCACTGGAGCCGGAAGCCGATTATGAGCGGCGACCCAACGGCGGCGGTGGCTGCGAGGATCCACGAATCACATTTGTGGAACCACTGCAGCGTTACATCATGACCTACACGGCATTCTCGACGCGGGGCCCCCGAATCGCACTGGCGCTATCCAAGGATCTCTTCCACTGGGATCGGCTGGGGCTGGCGACGTTTGGCCCTTATCAGGGTATCGAATTCGATGATGTGGATGACAAAGATGCCAGTCTATTCCCAGTCGCCATTCCCGATCCCTCCGGGCAACCGGAATTGGCGATGCTTCACCGTCCGCTCTTCCCTGGGACTCGTCCCGAGGAAACCGCCTGCAGACCGCAGACTCGTGAGGTGGATCTCGACCGGGAAAGCATCTGGATTTCGTATTGTCGATTGTCCCTCGAACGATAAGCCGTTTCGCACCGGCCAATTTATCTTTCATCACCGGTTAGCGGCTCCGGTCTCGCCCTGGGAGCGGCTCAAGATAGGAGGCGGCACTCCGCCCGTCTTAACCCGGTTCGGCTGGCTGATCATCTACCACGGGGTTAGCGAAATAGGAAAGCCCAAGACCGACCGGTATCAGCTGTGTTATTCGGCGGGAGCGATGATATTTTCCAAGGAACATCCGCTCATGATTCTTTACCGTTCGGCGGAACCCATGTTGACGCCGGCGCTGCCGCAGGAACGCCACGGTACGGTCGCCAACGTCGTATTCCCGACCGGCATCGACCGGCGCGACGATCTTGGCTCGCCCGACCGCTTCGACGTTTATTTTGGGATGGCTGACAAACGGATTGGAGTGGCACGTCTTGACCTGCCGAATGTCCTTCCAGCGGGGGAGTAGCCGACCCGCCGGAAGCAAAAGTGTAGCCTGCTTCATTATTGGAATTCAGAGTACCCGTGTTCGCCTTAGGTCGTGGTTTTGCGCGACACGGAACCGTCGTCCGCATGGACGGCCTGCTCTGGTTGTCAATTGCCCTTGTTAGGGATCGCATCGGCTGTCCCCGAGGCGACCAGAGAGCGGCTGGACGTACTCACGTGCTTCTTATAGCCTTCTCGTGTTTTCGGCAGTCGTAGGCGAAGCCGCGCAGAATCGGTGGCTTCGGCCATGACCATTCGCTCCAAGAACAGCACGGGCTTTGAAATTGATAGCACGCGCGGCCCCAGACTCCGTTGGTACAGGCGGACTAACCCGAATTCTTCTTGCTTAGTACGTCCATTGCCAGCGGAATCGTAGTAAGTCCCCCGACCAACACTAGAGCCCACCCGGCGGCTTTGCGTTGGTCATTGTTGAGCCGATTGGAAAGCAGAAGGCCAATCCCAGCAGCCAAGGCGGCGCGAGTTCCGACGAGAAGCATGATCTCGGCAATAGTAAATTTCCGTTCCATCATCTTTGAACCTACTTTCTTTCCAGCATTTCATCTGTACTTTGTCGATTTAGCTGTCGCTGAATAAGCTTCCGCGAGGATGGCCCTTGGCCAGCGGTGGCGGAGCGGTAGGCTCCTTGAAATCAGCCGTCCAGGCCCAGTCCCGGATCTCGGGCATGTCTTCCAGGTGTTGCCGAATATAGTCGTGGTGTTCGTATAGCTTTCGATTGAACATGTCGATTACATCGGAAACCTGTGAACGGAGTCGTGAGACATACTTCAGTGCGTCGATGGCAAGGTGAAACCGGCTCATCTTATTCAGCACTACCATGTCGAACGGCGTCGTTGTTGTGCCCTGATCCATGTAGCCGCGCACATGGAAACGGTCTTCGTTGGAACGCCCATGCACCATGGTGTGAATGAGCCATCGGTTATTGTGGAAGGCGAAGATGACCGGTGCGTCTTTGGTGAAGAGCGCATTGAAGGACATGTTGTCCATTCCATGCGGATGGTCGTCCGGCATCATCAGAACGCTCAGATCCACCACATTGACAACCCGTACCTTGATGCCAGGAACATACTTCTGCAGAAGCCATGAGGCCGCGCATATCTCAATGGTTGGTACGTCGCCCGCGCAAGCCAGCACAACGTCCGGCTCGTTCGCCTTCGTCGTTGGTCGCAAACTTCCAGATCGACGCGCCTCGCGAGCAATGTTCGAGTGCTTCGTCCATGTTCAGCCATTGAAGCTGCGGCTGCTTGCCGCAGGTGACGATGTTGACGTAGTTGCGGCTGCGCAGACAGTGATCGAAGACGCTTAGCAGGCAGTTGCTGTCAGGCGGATAGTACACGCGGACGGTTTCACTGCGGCGCGCCAGCGCATTGTCGACGAATCCCGTCGCTTGATGGCTGAAGCCGTTGTGGTCATTTCGCCATGCATGACTTGTCAGGAACACATTCAAGGAGGCCAGCGGTTTGCGCCAGGGAAAATCTCGGCATTGTTCCAGCCATTTGGCATGTTGTGTCAGCATCGAATCCACGACCTGTGCGAAGGCCTCGTAGGACGACCACATGCCGTGACGCCCGGTCAGCAAATAGCCTTCGAGCCAACCCTGGCAGCAGTGCTCGCTCAATACTTCCATAACACGGCCATCCGGGCTCAGTTCGTCATCGATCGAAACTGTCTCCGCCATAAAACAGCGCTTCGTAGCTTCGAGCACGGAGTTTAAGCGGTTGGAATTGGTCTCATCGGGACAGAACAAGCGGAAATTCGTGGGATTCAGCTTGAAGATGTCTCTCAAAAAATCGCCGAGCTTACGGGGAGCTTCGGCGACTACCTGGCCCGGTCCAGGAATCTCGAGCGCGTAATTGGTAAACTCCGGCAGATCGAGCGCGGTCAGCAGCCGTCCGCCATTCACATGGGGGTTACCACCCATGCGGCGATTGCCGATCGGTGCAAGTTCCGCCAGCTCGTCAATGAATTTGCCCTTTTCATCGAAGAGTTCCTGCGGCTTGTAGCTCTTCATCCAGGCTTCAAGGATCTTGAGATGTTCGGGGTTTTCTCGGACCGTTGCGAGGGGCACCTGGTGCGCACGGAAGGTACCTTCAATTGGGATTCCATCCACTTCCTTCGGGCAGGTCCATCCCTTGGGTGTCCGCAGGACGATCATGGGCCAGATCGGCTGTTTCTTGAATCCGCCCTGGCGTGCCTCAAGCTGAATGGCTCGAATCTCGGCATAGCAGTCGTCCAAAGTTCCCGCCAGCAGTTGATGTACGGCCTCCGGCTCGTCACCTTCGACAAAGTAGGGGTGGTAACCACGTCCTACATACAGGGCCTTCAAGTCCTCGTCGCTGGTTCGTGCCTGAACCGTTGGTCCGGAAATCTTGTAGCCGTTGAGGTGCAGAATCGGGAGGACTGCGCCGTCGCGGACTGGATTAAGGAAGTTCACCGACTTCCAGCTGCCTTCCAGCGGACAAGTCTCGGATTCTCCGTCACCAATGATGCAGGCAACGATCAGATCGGGGTTGTCGAATGCGGCACCGAAGGCGTGAACCAGCGAGTAGCCAAGTTCGCCACCCTCATGCATGGAATTTGGCACGTGCGGTCCGCAGTGGCTGGGCACGCCGCCTGGCGTCGAAAACTTCCTGAACATGAGCCTGAGGCCGTTCTCGTCCGGCGTGATCTCCGGGTGGACTTCGGTATAGGTGCCTTCCAGATAGGACATTGCATTGAGCGAGGGGCCGCCATGTCCGGGACCGGCAATATAAATGATATTTGCGTCTCGTTCTTGGATCAGTCGGTTGAGGTGAATGTAGATGAGGTTCTGTCCCGGCGAAGTTCCCCAGTGCCCGAGCAGCCTTGGCTTAATCTGTTCCGCTTTCAGCGGCTCTCGCAACAAGGGATTTTCAAAAAGATAGATCTGGCCGATGCACAGATAATTTGCAGCACGCCAGTAGCGGTTCATCTTGTCGAGCATCGCCGGCGTGAGCGGACCCTTAGGGGCCGGGGCTGCTGCCTGACGTTCGAGGTTTGCTGCGATTGCGGTAGACAAAGCCACGTCGAAGATAAATTTAGTCGACTTGCCGGCCTCGTCCAGGCTCTGGCCGGTTGATATGGAGCGGCTATCGTGATCAACAATTGCTTGTTCCTTCGTGGGCATACAGGTTGTTCCTCTCTACCTCTCGACCGCGCTGACAAGCCCCGGCAGAGACTTACGAACTTCGATGAATTCTCATCCGCGTGCGATGCGGCTCCAGATTAGGTCGTCCATATCGTGCAGGCATTTCAAGCTCGCCTTGGCAGCGCTCGTCAAATAAGAGACCATAATTCCACCGCTACCTCGCTAGCTGCTTGCGGATCGATTGCAATTCCTGCCGGCGCTTCTCGGTCGCCTTTGGATATGGCATCTTGAGTTCCTTGAGCGTATCAAGGACAATTCGGGAGACAATCAAACGGGCATCCTCCTTATTGTCGGCGGGAACGACGTACCAGGGCGCGTGATGGGTGCTGGTCGCGCTCAGGCAAGCCTCATACGCCTCCATGTAGCGCTTCCAGTATTTCCTCTCGTGAATGTCCGCGAGGCTGAATTTCCAGTTCTTGTCAGGCTCATCAAGGCGCTCGAGGAACCGCTTTCGTTGCTCTTCGTGCGAAAGGTGGAGAAATATTTTGACGGTCCGGGTTCCGTTGCGATAGAGGTGTCTCTCCAGGTCCACCATGGAGCGATACCGCTCTTCCCAGATGGTCTTCTCGTCGCGCAGTTCTTCCGGAAGCCCCTGGCTGCGGAGCATCTCCGGATGCACTCGAACCACCAGCACTTCCTCGTAATAGGAACGATTGAAGATACCGATCCGCCCGCGTTCGGGAAGTCGGCACGTCGTGCGCCAGAGAAAATCATGTTCCAGCTCTTCGGCGCTCGGCTGTTTGAAACTGAAAACCTCGCAGCCTGCCGGATTGACCCCGGACATGACATGCCGGATGGCACCGTCTTTGCCGGCAGCGTCCATCCCCTGAAAAATCAGCAGCAGCGCATAACGGTTGGACGCGTACTGAAGCTGTTGCAGCGAGCTCAATTCCCCAACATGTTCTTCCAGAAGTTTCTGGTACTGCTTTTTCGACTTGCAAATGGGCTTCACGATCGTCGGCCACTCTCTGAGTTTGAGCTTTGCTCCGGGCGGCACACGGAAATCCTTCGAATTGATTTTCATCGTCCTCCCTTCGGTGTCACGAATTCCAGTGGGTTGCGCTTAATACTCTTGCGGCTCACGAGGACGTTGACGCAACCTTCGCATGTCCCGCCTGGTCTTTCCGAATCTCTCGCTCCGCCTCAAGCCAGTCTTGATCTTGCTGGCTTTCGCCCCGGACTCGCTGCTGGTAGAGTTCATAGGCCCGCGCGGCGATTTGCGGTGTCAGATCGAGCGGCTTCTTGGCTAACAACGGGGCTTTGGTGGGGTCAAAAATTCGATAGGCGAGCAGTTTCACGCGGTCATTCACGAGAAACCAAGCCAGAGCATAGCCCCAAACAAACGCTGCCCAACCCCAGCCGAGTGGCGTCATAAAAAGCCCATAAACCGCAATCAGAGTCGCCAGCATTTGCGTGCCTAGCACCGCGATCCATAGAACCTTCGCGGGGCGTATTGACCAGAACGGGCCGCGCGTGCGCGTCAGAAAAATCGTCAGATGTCCGGCTACGGACAGCTTCAGGTACATCAGCGTCTGGATGTGCGCGCGGTCGAGGTGAAACACGCGCTCGCCAAGATAAAACAGGCCAAACGCGGCCACGACCCCGATGACGCCCAGCACCGTGGAAATCCCCAGCACCAGGCGCATGTTCCAGGCCTCGGGCTTGTCCTTGTAATGAACGTTGTCATAGGCGATGGACAGGATAGCTCCGTCGTTGAGCAACGCCAGCATCACGATCATCACCGCGGTCAATGGATAGAAGTTAAACACCAGGATCGCCAGTGTCATGAAGAACAGCACCCGCAGCGTTTCGGCGATGCGGTAGATCGCGTAGCTGTTCATCCGCTGGAAGATGCGGCGGCTCTCCTTGATTGCGTCGATGATCACTGAGAGGCCGGACGCCAGCAGCACAATGGACGCCGCCGCGCGCGCCGCGTCTGTCGCGCCGGAAACGGCAATGCCGCAGTCGGCTTTTTTCAGCGCGGGAGCGTCGTTCACTCCGTCGCCGGTCATGCCGACGATGTGGCCGGCCTGTTGCAGGACATCCACAATGTAGAACTTATGTTCAGGGAATACCTGGGCGAAGCCGTCCGCCTTCTCGATGGCCTCTGCCGACTGCGCTGTCTCGTGATGCTTCATGTCGCCCAATGCGCTGGCATCAACGATGTTCGTGCCCATCCCCAGTTGTCTGGCAGTTTCCTGGGCGATGGCCATTTGATCGCCCGTAACCATCTTGACGTTCACCCCCATCTGCCCGGGCGCTCGCGATGGTTGCTTTGGCCTGCTCGCGTGGCGGATCGAACAAAGGCAACACGCCAGCAAACTGCCACTGGCCTTCCTGATCAGCCCGGGCCACGCCCAGGGAACGGAAGCCGCGTCCCGCAAATTCTTTGACGGCCTGCTCGACGGCGGGCTTTACCTCACCCGCGTTGGTCGACATCTGCAGAATCACCTGCGGCGCTCCCTTGGCCACAAAGAACTGCTTTCCGTCCTCGCCTTTGACGGTGGCTTCCGTGCGCTTATGCACGGGGTCGAACGGCTGGAAATGAACTACCTGATAGCCCTTCAAAGCCTGATCGTTCTTTACGCCCCCGATCACGGCCAGGTCGATGGTGTCCTTGTCTTCCGCACGTGAAGCAAGTGCAGCCCAGAGAATGACCTGGTCGCTAGGGATACCGTTCAAGCTGAATGGATCGCCCAACGTCAACTTGTTCTGGGTCAGGGTGCCGGTCTTGTCCGAGCACAGCACGTCTACGCCAGCTAGTTCCTCGATTGCCGGCAACCGGGTCACAATCGCTTCTTTTTTCGCCAGCAGACGTGCACCGACCGCCATGGTCACGGACAGCACCGTGGGCATCGCCACGGGGATCGCAGCCACCAGAAGCACCAAGGCGAACTGCAACGTAGTTAGGACGTGGTCGCCACGGAAGAGCGCGACGCTAATGATCACCGCCACCAGGGCCACTGCGAGAATGATCAGGTAATCCCCGATCTTCAGCACGGCACGCTGGAAATGGCTGACGGTATGAGCCTCCTGCACCAGTTGCGCGGTCTTGCCAAAGTAGGTGTTCGCACCGGTGGCGTACACCATCGCGTCGATTTCGCCCTGGCGGATAATCGAACCCGAAAAAACCGCCTCGCCAGGTTTGCGCGTGGCGGGCAAAGATTCGCCTGTCAACGCCGACTGATCAACCTCCACTGGGTCGCCCGCAAGCAGCCGCGCATCCGCCGGAACGATGTCGCCCAGGCGCAAGCGGATGACGTCGCCCGGCACCACCTCACGCGCCGCCGGGGTGGCCCACTTCCCGTCACGTTTTACCCGGGCCTTGATCGCCAGCTTGGCTTTCAGGGCAGCGATGGCATTGCCCGCCTGGTGTTCTTCCCAAAAGCCGACCACGGCGTTGGAACCAAGCAGAACAAGAATGATGAAAAAATCCAGCCAGTGCCGGACAATTCCCGACAGAATTACTGCCGCTTCAATCATCCACGGGATGGGGCCCCAGAAATAGGTGAGGAACTTCAGGAAAGGATTGGTTTTCTTTTCGGCGATCTCGTTAGGGCCATATTGCGTCAGCCGCTTCTGCGCTTCGGCTTGACTGAGGCCGTCCGGCGACGAACCCAACTTCTTCTGGAGTTCCGGCATGGCAACGGACTTCAGATCGTCCTTCGACTCGGGCTTCGAGCCGTACTCGGGCTCGGGTTTCGCCTGCGCCTGCGCCTCCGGCTTCGCCTCCGCCTTGGACTCGGGCTTATCTGCCTCCGTTTTCACCATGACTGTCCTCCTGTTCTTGATATCTCCACCGGGTCTTGGTCCAGAGGAGGCTCGGAAAATCGAGGGACAGGTGCTCTCGACGAAGTCTCAATTCGAGGTTCTGAATTCCGGGAAATCGGGCGCGTTGCACCGCATCGGGGCGCTTACAGACAGTATCTTGCAGAGGAGATGCGGAAGCTGTGCAGTTTTGCTCAACAACCGCCAACGGCCACCTACTTGGAAGACTGTGATCGCTGGCAGCAATGTCCTGCGATCACAACCTCCGTGCAGGATCCGGAGCCAGTACACCTCAGAAAGATGCTTCTTTGCCTCGCGCTAACAACCCGGTCGCTCGAGTCTGTGAATGCTGGGCGACCCATACGGCAGGAGTAAGGTCTGGGAGGCGCTGGATCGGGAGATCGGCAAACCCGGGGAGAACCGCCGCCAAGTAGTGGCGCGCCGGGAGTTTCAACCTGCGGCAGCTTTCCACGACCAAGAGAATCGCCGCAACCTTCGGTCCCGCCTGTGAACTGCCCATGTGTATCCAGTTCTTCCGGCCCAGTGCCACGGGACGCATTGAATTTTCCGCAAGGTTGTTGCTTAGCTCAAGTTCTGGATATTCCAGGAACCGGGTAAGCTTCCTCCACAGTGTGAGACGAAATGCATGCGGAATGCATGCATCGGCGTGCAGAATCTCTCACGTATGAAAATCGATTTCATCTACTTGCAGAATGCGATCTCTCCGTCGAATGGCTTGCCATTGCCTTTCCTGAGAATCGTGGGGCACCGGCCGCCGTGGCTGTTGGGACTTACCGGAGTGCCGCTGACTGTTCGTCACCTGCCAGAATAAACGTGTCCACGCGAAGGCCAACGGGCAAGTTCGCTGCGGGATCCAACTCGACCAGGACCTCCAGGAATTTCCGATCCACGCGTTCGGTAGGTTCATCGGTGCGGATGGTTTTGGGGCCGAGCAGTTCGCCGATGCGCACGAC
Source organism: uncultured Acidobacteriaceae bacterium (assembly GCA_963823635.1). Taxonomy (GTDB): domain Bacteria; phylum Acidobacteriota; class Terriglobia; order Terriglobales; family Acidobacteriaceae; genus Bog-257. Next base: position 36,704 of record CAWGMV010000022.1, read on the forward strand.
GTGCCCGCTGAACTTCTGTTTGCCGAAGGCATCCGCTGTGACCCAGGCCTTCTGACCCATCCGCACTTTGTTTACGTCGGACTCATCGATGTCCACCCGCACTTGTAGCACTTCGGTGTCGCCGATGGTCAGGACCGGGTCAGGCGAAGTGGCTGAGTTGGACACGCTTTCCCCATTGCGATGATGCTTGCGGAGCACGATCCCGTTGATCGGAGACTTGACGAAGGTCTTGTCGTATCTGGCTTGGGCCTCGGCCAGATGCGCCTGTGCCAGTTGCAGATCTGCCCGGGCGACCGCAACATCTTCTTCCCGGGGGGCAGTGTTCACCAGTGAATAGCGATCAGATTTCTCTTGGAACTCCTCCTTTGCGACGTTGTACTCGCGGGTGTAGTGATCTAACTCCTCACGCGAGATCACTCCACTCTCATACAGCTCTTGGCGTCGCTGCAATTCAGCTTGGGCATTCTTCACTACCGCCTCGACGGCGCGAACGCCCGCCAAGGCCTCCGACCGCTCCTGAGCCCGGGCTCCATTCACCACCTTGCGCAGTGTCGCTTCTTTGGCTTGCACTTCCGCCGCACAGGAGGCAAGTTCCGCACGGTAGTCGTCGTTCTCCAGCACCGCCAGCACCTGGCCTGCGCGGATGGAGTCGCCTTCCTCTACGTTCACCGACTTCAGTTTGCCGCTGATCTCCGAGCCTACTTTGATGTCCTCGGAAACGGGCTCGATCCTCCCTGGTCCGGCGACGACATAGGTCAAATCCGCGGGCTGCGGACCCGCGTTGTTGCCGTTATGGCGCGCCAACGAAAATAGCTTCATTGATATCGTTAGAACGGTGAGGGTAACTGCACAAAGAATTGCCAGTTTCTTGATCACAGTGATCTCCATTCGAAGTTGCTCGGTTTCGAAACGCCTGGCGGTCCCACGGTCACCGCGATACCGCTTGCGCTCCTTCTGTGTGTCATGCAGCTACTATGCGGGATCGTGACAGAACGCACATCACGAGATAGGAGGCTTTTTCGCTACCACTACGCAGATATAGGAGTGATACCCAAAGTTGTGTCTCCCCACATACCACGATGTAGTTATCGAGAAGGAGTCGATGTGGTGCGCCGAAGGCCGACGTTGCGGGATTGAAGAAATTACTGCCGCGTCGGGAGCCAGTAGAAAACTCCATTCGCCCGCAACCCAAATGCCAGGACCTTGATCTATCGTAGTAACAGGACAGCAACGCCAACAGCTTGTACCACTACGCATACCACCTGTGCTTCGGAAAAGCGGCCGTATCTCGGTCGTGCGCTAGTGGTTCGATAATAGTCCAGCACAAACCGAACGACAGAATACAGGGAGAGATACAGCCAAAATATGGACCCAGCGGCGTTCGGTACTCGCCACACCAATGTGGCCAAGGTCACAAATAAAGTAGCCTGAGCGGCCGCTTCAACGAGTTGTATGGGAAACACGCGGCCACCAGGATTGGGACTGGGAGAATACCTTCTGCAGCCATGACCGGTCGATTCAAAGATTGACTTTGGATAGAGTACGCCTTTTGTAGACGGCTTTCCATAGCAGCAACCACCAAGGAAGCACCCGATGCGAGCAAGGCTACCGTACAACGGCATTAGTGTTCCCAGGAACGCAAAAGTCAGATTCAGCGGCTGCTTAAATAGGAAGCTTACGAGCAGGAAACATGGGAGTATGACCAGGAGGCAATCCTGGAGAAACGAGCGCGCCGCTGGTTTCCCGAGCGCCGCTTTCACCTCCAGGACAAGCTTGTAAACCAGCAAAGCGATAAGTACGGCAAGCCCCAAACCTACGCCGGACACGCTGGGGAACTGCTTGGAAAAAGCCCAAGCATAGGCCAATGCCGACAGGGCGGCCACATCGGACATGATCCAATATGGCCTGTAGCGCATTCCGAACGGGCTAGGCCTGTTCGCAGACGCCACGATGGCGTCGAGGAAACGAACCTTGCCCCCGGAGCATTGCTGGGGGGCTCCAGCGATCGCCGCCCTGCGATGTACGAGGGAAGCACGCTCTTCTGTCTCACACCTCGTTGGTCGGGCATTGACTTCGATACCGCCTACGTACTTCTTGTATTTCATGCCGGTACTATGCCGGACCCTGACAGAACGCACATCCCGAGATAGAAGGCTTTTTCACTACCACTACGCAGATATCAAGGGATACCCAAAGTTGTGCCTCCCCACATACCACTATGTAGTTATGGAGAAGCTAGCGATGCGCTGCGCTGAAAGTCAACGCTGCCGCATTGAGGAAATTTGCGACCCGGTTCGGGAGTCAGTAGAACGTACTGCCGTTGCGTTCTTAATGGATCCAGGTATGAGAAGGCTGGCGGAAGTTCTGAACAAGCAACTCCACGGGAACCGACATCTCGGCCGAACTTTTGGCAATCATTCCATCTTCAATCCGGATTGTGCGATCGGCGAACTCGAGGACTCGAGGATCGTGGGTAACGATGAGCACTGCCCGTCCGCGCTCATGCGCGAGATCGCGCATCATCTCCATGATGGTGCGCCCGGTATGTGAGTCGAGTGCCGCCGTGGGCTCGTCAGCCAGGATGATCTTGGGATCGCCGGCAAGTGCCCGGGCGATCGCTACGCGCTGCTTTTGCCCGCCACTGAGGTTGGCCGGGACCACGCCGAACTTATCGGCCAATCCCACTCGCTCCAGCAGTTCGTAGGCGCGCTTTCGCGCTTGCGGTCCGCGCACACCCTTCAGGTCGAGCATGAGCTCGATGTTTTCTCCCGCTGTCAGGGTAGGAAAGAGATTGAAGCCCTGGAACACGAAGCCAATGTGATCCAGGCGAACGCGAGGCAGCTCATTCTCGCCAAGGTGCCCGACTTCCTGGCCGGCGATTTGAATGCTTCCGGAAGAGGCCTGGAGAATGCAGCCCATAATCGACAGGAGCGTGGTCTTGCCGCTGCCTGAGGGCCCCACCAACATCACGATCTCGCCGGAGTGGATCTCCAGATCCACTCCACGCAAGGCGGTAACCCTGGCGCCACCCTCCACGTAAGTCTTGGTCACGTCTCGAACCATGATTGCAGCTTTCATCGTGTCTCCTATTGGGCTCTTAGCCTTTGAAAACCATCGCCGGATCAAGCCGAGTCACTTTATTAATAGAAACCAGCGCTGCTCCGGCACACATGAACAGCGTCAGAAGAAATATCGAGATTGCCATCCACCCATTCATGAGGATGGGCGCCCCGGCGGGCTGAGCGAAACGTATCACAAAGCCGCTGATGATCATTCCCAAGGCGTATCCGATTGCCGCGCCGACAGCCGCCTGTATCAGGATCACCTTGTACACATAGCTGTTCGGTGCTCCTATCGCCTTCAGCGTGCCGAATTCCTTCAAGTGATCCATGGTGGTGGCGTAGATGGTCTGTGCTACCACCACGAATCCCACAATCAATCCCAGCACCGCCGCCAGCAAAATGGCGATGCCGGCGCCAGTGGTCAACGTCCAATACTTCTGCGTGGTTCGGCTGAACTCCGCACTGGTGAGTACGTCTACGTCCTTCACGCGCGCCAATATGTTTCGGCGGACTTCGTCGACATTGGCGCCGGGTTCAGTCTTGACCAGTATGTAGGTGGTCTGGTCGTCCCGCAGCGGCGCATAATCCTGGGCATGCCCGAAGCTGGTAAAGACATAGGGATCGGTGGTGAAAGCACGGATTCCACGGGTGAAGCCAACCACCCGCGCCCGGTGTCCGTTTATCTCGAACACCTCGCCGATCCGGCTAACACCGAGCTTCTTCTTGTAGACCTCGTCTACCATTACGCCGTCGGGGGTCTTCAAATCGCGAATGCTTCCCTCCACCACATTCCAAGGGCCACCCAGACCGGCATCCGGATTAAAGCCCACGACCTGAACCGTCTCCTGAGCGCCGTCGAGCCGATTCCAACGCGTCCAGCTATTGATGAACTTCTCTGCGTCGGCCACGCCGGGCACGGCTTTGACCTGGTAAAGCTTGCGTCCGTTGAAAGGCGTTCCGAGTTCGAGGTAGGGCACGTGCTTGGAGGTCACCCAAAGATCTGCGCCGGAGTTGTCGATCAGGCAGGACGTGGTTCGCGTGAAGCCCACATACAGTCCCAACTCGATAACAATCAGAACTACGGCGAACACGATCCCGGTCAGGGTTACGGCCAGCCGCACCTTGTCGTGAAGCAGGTTCCGCTGCGCTAGAGAAATCATAAGCAGGCAATCTCCTGTAGCGAGCTACGGCGCACCAGGACGTTCAACGCGAAACCAGTTGGGCTCTTTCTGTGTGTCATGGAAGCATCATGCGGGACTTGACGCCGACAGCACATCACGAGATATAGCGTTTTTTCGATACCACGGTCTGGTACTCACCGGCATAACACTTGTCAGGTGTATCTCTACTACCACGATCGGGTGAGCGATCACTGGCTCGCGGGGAAGAGAACATCGCAGCGGTGTCGATCCAGCTGACGCCCGAAGACCTGCGAGAGATCGATACCGCCGCGTCGAAGATCAAGGTGGAAGGAGCTCGCTATCCGGAACGCCGGGGAGAAAATGACGGGCCTATAAGGTGTCGCGCCGACTGTTGGGCCCGAGTACGCGCAGGAAATCTTCATCGTTGCTCCCGATGCAGGCGGTGGGAGTTGAAGTTTCTGTACAGGTGAATAATTCCCCTTTTCAGGGCGATGGAAACGGCCTGCGTGCGGTCGCTGGCTCCCAGCTTTTCCATTCATGAGGGTGACGTCCGGCCGGAGTTCGCGAAACTGCTCAATGGCCTCGTGTCCACTGCACGCCTCACCCACCACCGACATGTCGGGCTGATTGTTGATGAGCGTAGCGATTCCCTCGCGCAAGGGCGGATGGTCATCGATGCTCAAGACGCGTATACGTACTGGTTCGTTCATGGTCCTCGCTCACTCTCTGCTTGGAGGAACATCAGCCGCGGTTTTTGCTGGTAACCACCTGGTCAGCCGCTTCCGCCAGCCCTGCGAAGACACAGTTTCGAAGGCTACTTTGCCGGGCACCGACAGCTCCACCTCGGTCCCGGCACCGGCACGGGACAGGACTGCGAACTTGGCGCCGATTTTCTCCGCTCGCTCCCGCATGTTCGATAGACCCCAATGTCCTTCGCGTCCGGTCCGGAGCACCTTTGGATCGACACCACAGCCATTGTCGCGCACCATGACGCGCAGGCTTCGCGCAGCATACTTGATTTCAACTTCAATCCGGCCCGCCTCGGAATGGCGAAATGCGTTGATCACGGCTTCACGGGCAATCCGGTAAACCTGGTCGCGAATGAGCGGATGTAGCGCAATAGGCTTTCCTTCCACGACAACTCGGAAATCAACCTGTTCCTGGAGGGAAAACTCTTCGCGAATTCCGGAAAGCTTTTCTTCCAAACCATCGGACGCAGGATGCGGCGAGCGCAGGCTGCGGATCGCGTTCCGGCCTTCTTCACTTACATGCTTCATCAGATCGAGAACATGCTGCACCAGAGGTTTCGCCAGCGAGTCGGCAGGCAAACGGTCATTGGCGACATCGAGCTGCATATAGGCACTGAGAAATCCCTGCAGCAGGGTGTCGTGCAGGTCGCGGGCAATCCGCTCCCGCTCCTCGAGACGCTCTTCCAGCTTGGCTTGCATGTAACCGGCCACTTGCCGGAGGCGGAGCTCGTGAAGTTGTAACTCCCGTTCCCGTTGCGCCGCTTCGGCGCGCACGAGGTCCTCAAAAGCCCGGGCGTTTGCAATGGCAACCGCCGCCTGGTCGGCGAACATTTTCAGCCACGTGAAGTCCTGCTCGTAGAGAGGTTCGCGAGTAAAGACACCTAAAACGCCAAGGATCTTGCCTCTGTGAACCAGGGCATGGCCTGCGAATCCACGAATCTGCTCTAGCGCGGCCCAATCCTGACGTATGAACCATTCGCTTTCTGGAGCCGAATCGCCGACAAGAACCGATTGTCCAGTGTTGCCGATCCGCCCAACCTTGCCGTGCCCCAGTGGTATTCGGCGAAAATGGCCCTGAAGAAGTGACCAGTCCTCGCCAGCGGAATGGAGCGGAGATCCAGCGCTAGCTGCCAAGTGAAGACATTGCACCTGATCAGGGCATTGGGTTCGGAGGAAACAGGAATCACAGAGATCGCCAGGAGAAAGAAGCCAAATCCGCGCTAGCGCAACTCCAGGCTGACGGGCGAGACCCCGGACGACAGCGGCCAGAACGTCGTCCGTACGGTGCTCGCCGGCTACCGTCGCGGCAAGTGACAGTAATGGTTCGGCCTGCACAGAAATGTCTCAGGATACGAGCTGATTCTACATCAAGCACAATTGTGTCCGCTGCCCTAACCCATTGGTCCGCAGGAGCCCTGCCGGCCTCCTGAGGTTTCGTGGATTCCCGAGCCTTCGTGAATTCAACATCCGGGCAACTCGAAGCAAGTCAGGAAGTTAGCTTTTGGTGCGCTAGTTGCATTCTCCGAGTTGGGCGAAGCTGATAGCAGACAAGTCGCAGAACCACTTCTACGTAGAAAACCTCGCCTACTAAACCGGCACCCACCCAAGCCCTTTTGCTTAGGTGGGAGTTGACGTTTCTTTACAGGTGAATGATTCCACGTTTCAGGGCAATGGAAACGGCCTGCGTGCGGTCGCTGGCTCCCAGCTTTTCCATGATGTGCCTGATGTGGACCTTGACCGTTTCTTCGGAGATGAACAATCCTTCGGCGATATCGCGGTTGCGATTGCCCCCGGCAATCTGCTGTAGCACTTCGATTTCGCGGGCGGTGAGGGCCTCGTCGCTGTAGTGCTCGGCCAGATGAGCTGCAACGCTTGGCGGAATACGCTTCTTTCCGCGATGGACCTGCCGGATCGCTTCGATCAGGTCCTTTGGCGGCATGCTCTTGAGCATGTAGCCGCGGGCGCCGGCTCCGAGCGCCCGTTGGATCTCGACGACACCTTCGGAGGTCGTCAGCATGATGATGCGGGCCTCAGGAAACTCGCTTCGGATCGCTACCATCGCTTCGATGCCGCTTATGTCAGGCAGCCTAACGTCCATGAGGGTTACGTCAGGATGAAGGGCACGAAAGCGTTCCAGCGCCTCTCGTCCGCCCGACGCCTCGCCGACGACCCGCATGTCTGGCTGGTTGTTGATCAGAGTGGAAATCCCTTCGCGCAATAAGGGATGGTCATCCACGCTAAGGATACGGATTCGTTCGCCATCCTGCGCGTCTGCAGTTTTCGTTGTGCTACGAAGAGGCTCCGAGGCACGTGGTTGCCGCTCATTCTGAGATCGGAGCTCTTTCGCTGCCGAGGTGAGCCGTGCCGGATTTTCGGGATTTCCGGCGGTTTCGGTATACAGATTGAACAGGTGGACCGATGCTCCGTGCTTTACCTCGGCCTTGCCCAGATCGTGCAGATATTCGCGCCAGGTACTGACCTCGGCCAGGATTTCGGCCACGGTTCGAGAGACAAGAATGTGACCGGCATCCCCTATCTCCATCACCCGCTGCGCCATATTGATTCCCCCGCCGGCAACATTGCGGTTGGCGTTGATGTCGGCCACCCGGTACACCGGGCCGGTGTGAATGCCCATCCGTAGCTGGAAAGAGCCTTCATCCCTGACGCGCTGTGCCAGTTCCAGAGAACAGCGGACCGGAGCTTCAACATCGCGAAAGAAAACCAGCGCGGCTCCATCCCCTGTGGGAAGAACGATCAATTGGTCATTCTGCCAGTACCGGGTGTAGTCACTGGTTGCGCTAATGGCGTCCTGTAGAGTGTGAATCGCCTGCCACTGCTGCTCCGATGGAAGCACAGAGTACGCTACGATATCAATGAACAACACATGCGCGATCTCGAGAACGGGGCCCTGCATAACTACCGAATCTACACCCAGCCGGCCTTCACCTTACACCCAATCGTGGTAGCGGAGAAAACTCCTGACAAACGATATGCCGGACAGTACCAGATAGTGGTACGGAAGAAACGTCATATCTCGTGATGCGCTCTCGGCGTCAAGGCTTGCATAATCCTCCCATGACACCAAGAGAGAGCAACGCCAACTTCGCCGTGTCGCAACTTCCACATCCGCAACCATCGCCATTACCCTTCCCAAAGGCCGCGGGGGAAAGCGATACTAGGGGGCAGCATTTTGGGGGGAGCCAGGGACATTTCATGCCGCAACTGAAGGACGAGCTGGCGTCGCTGCGGATTGACCGCGAAGCGCCCCGCCGGGAAGGAAGGCGTTGGCTGGTCGTTGTCCTGCTGCTGGCCATCGCTGCTGCCGCTCTCTGCTTCTTCCGCTCGCGCCTGAGCCTTAGCGTCTTCAACGCCGTTGAGGTTGAGACCGTCCAGGCCAGTATCCAGAGCAATGCCGACCCCAATGCCGGCACGCCGATACTGACGGCTTCGGGATACCTGGTGGCCAGGAAGCAGTCGGTGGTGTCCTCGCGGATACAGGGACGGATCGACAAGCTGCTGGTGGAAGAAGGCAGCGTTGTTAAGGAAGGCGATGTTCTGGCCACTCTGGACAATGCCGATATTCTGGCCGCTATCGCCAAGGCCAAAGGCTGATATTGAGTATGCACAAGGCTGACCTGGCCGAGGCGCAGCGGCAGGAACGGCTACAGGAAGAGCATGTACCGCGACAAGGTGGTCTCTCAGGATGCCTACGACGCTGCCAAGGCCAAGGTGGCACTGGCGCAGGCAGCGATAGAGCAGGCTAAGGCAAACCTGCAGGTACAGCAAGCCAATCTCACCTTCACCACCATACGCGCTCCCTTCGCCGGCATCGTCGTCAAGAAGATGACAGAGGCAGGGGAGAGCGTGGCACCGATTCCCCCTGGGGTAAATATCTCCACGTCGTCTGGGGCCATTGTCGCCATTGCCGACATGAATTCCCTGGAAGCTGAGGTTGACGTTAACGAGTCCAATGTTGCGGAGCTACGTCAAGGGCAACCGGCAGACATATCCGTGCAGGCCATCCCTGACCATACCTATAAGGGAGTGCTGCGGCAGGTCATCCCCACGGCGGACCGCACCAAGGCGACAGTGACGGTGAAGGTTCACATCAATGACAAGGACAAGTACCTGAAGCCGGAGATGAGCTGTAACGTTACCTTCCTGCAGCCGCCAAAGACGGAAAAGGCGGCGGCGACCCCGAAGCGTATCGTCACCATCCCCAAGGAGGCGATAACGACACGCGATGGCAAGCCGGTGGTATTCCAGCTTGACGGCAACAAGGTGCGCCAGCTTCCGGTGACCACGGGCGCTGATCTGCACGGGCAGGTTATTGTTGTCAGCGGACTTGGGGGATCGGAGACGCTGGTGAATAACCCTCCCCAGAAGCTACAGGATGGTGACCAGGTGAGGCTGAAGAGTTAAGGGAGCGCGACTAGCGAGGGTTTCCCGTTTTGGGAGTAAGTACCAGGCCCGCAAGTACTTGCGCCGCACCGGCCATTAGAGAAGACATAGCTCGGGACAGACATCGGCATTGGCATAGGAGAGCTCATGAGTACAGTCCAAACCACGGCGACCACCACTGCTGTTAGCGTAGAGAACGTTCGCAAGTTCTACCAGCGCGACAGCCTGCAGATCAAGGTCCTCGACGGCCTCAGTCTCGAGGTACCCCAAGGCGAGTTCCTGGCGTTGATGGGTCCATCGGGGTCAGGTAAGACAACGCTGTTGAATCTCATTGCCGGCATTGACCGCGCCACCTCCGGCCGCATCGTCGTTGCCGGCACCGACCTGGGGCCATTGTCGGAGGGAGAGCTGTCGAAGTGGCGTAGCCGCAACATCGGCTTCATCTTCCAGTTCTACAACCTCATCCCCGTGCTCAACGCGCTGGAGAACGTGGAGCTGCCGTTGCTGCTGACGTCGCTCTCCCGTAGCGAACGCCGTGAGCGTGCCATGACGGCGCTGCGTATTGTCGGCTTGGCTGACCGCGCCAAGCATTATCCTCGCCAGCTCTCCGGAGGACAGGAACAGCGTGTCGCCATTGCCCGCGCCGTGGTTACCGATCCCAACGTCCTCGTCGCCGATGAGCCCACCGGTGATCTAGACCACCAGAGCGCGGAGGAGATCCTGACCCTGATGGAGACCTTTAACCGCGACTTCCACAAGACCATCGTCATGGTTACGCACGACCCGCGAGCGGCAGCGAAGGCGCATGTACAACGTCATCTGGATAAGGGAGTGCTGACGAATTGAGATGAAATACGTTCATTCATGTCCGGGGATAAGTGATCGCCTCGTATCAGGGCACGCCCCTTCGGCAAGCTCAGGGCAGGCTTTCAGTCGTGCCGAACTGAGTAATCAAAAGCTGAGGGCTTTGGCCCCTGGCCGAATCGGCTTTGCGGAAGCGGGATCAAGGAGATGTGCCGTCCCTGAAGGGACTCCTGTTTCATTTTCCAGCGTACCCAGCACTCCGCCTTCGGCTCCGTGCTGGGCTATCCTGACGCCGCCCCGCTGGGCCTGGTTTCTAGTACCTTCGCTGGACATCGAAAATTCCAAGTCTCACGCTGTAGTAGCTCATCTGACACAATTCACTACCACAAAGTGGGACTATCACATTGTGGAACTACGACAATGTAGGATTGCACGACCTGCTGTTCGCAACCTGTGGTCACTGACACCTGACTACTGACAACTGAATTTTATGAAATACGCACCTCTGGTCCTGAAGCATCTCCGCAAGAACTGGATTCGCACCCTCAGCACGGTGCTGGCGATGGCAGTCTGTATCTTCCTGTTCTGCACGCTGCAGACTGTGGTTGAGGCGGTGAACTTCGGACTGCACAACGGCAGCTCGGGACGCCTGGTAACCCGCCACTATGTCAGCCTGGTGTACAACCTGCCCATCACTTACAAAGCGCGCATCGCCGCCATCCCGGGTGTCACCAACACCGTAATCAACGTGTGGTTCGGCGGTATCTATCGCGACCCCAAGAATTTCTTCGCCAACTTCGCCGTCGAGCCTGAACCCTTCCTTCAGATCCACCCCGAGGTCACGCTGCCGGAAGAGCAGAAGCAGGCGTGGTTCCATGATCGACGTGGCTGCATCATCGGCCGAAAACTGGCCAGCAGGTTTGGCTGGAAGGTGGGCGACACCTTCGAACTGGAGAGCAGCATTCCGCCTTACCGCATCGGACATCCTTTCGACTTCGTAGTGTCGGGCATCTACGACACCGATGAGAAGCAGCATCCCGGAGTCGATCTCAACTCGATGTACTTCAATTACAAATATTTATACGAGGCGACCGGGCGGCAGATCGGTATTGGCTGGCTCACCGAGTCGATTGATGACCCCAAGCACGCTGGCGCCATCAGCAAAGCCATCGATGCCGAGTTCGAAAACACCGATAACCCCACCAAGACCGAAACGGCACAGGCTTTCCTCGCGGGTTTCGTAGCCATGGCCGGCAATCTGGCGGGGCTGCTGAACGGCATTGGTCTGGCAGTGGCGTTTACCATTCTGCTGGTAACCGCCAACACCATGAGCATTGCGGTACGCGAGCGCCAGCGGGAGATTTCCGTGCTGAAGACGCTGGGCTTCTCCAGCCCGCTGGTCATGGCGCTCATCCTGGGCGAGGCGCTGCTAATCGGGGCCGTGGGCGGGCTGACCGGCATTTTGCTGGGCAAAGCAATCATCGCGGTGTTGCCCCAGGTCCCCTTGATTGGCGATGTGGTTGCGGGCTATCCCGACTTTGGGCTGTCGGTGCGGACGGCGCTGTTGGGTTTCTTTATCGCCCTGTTCCTGGGCCTGGCCGCGGGGTTCTTTCCGGCGATGATGGGATATCGCTCGCGTATTGCAGAATCGTTGAGGCAGGTGTGAAGGAGAAGCAACTGGTAACTGCGATTAGCAATTAGTAGTTAGCACTTGGTAATTGGTTTCGGAATTGTCATCACGAGGCGACGTAGCCGCCAAGCGATCTGCTTTTGATGAAGCTCGGACAATGCAGTATCAGAGAAAAAAGCAGCTCAGGAAAAAGCGGCGATGAGGGAAAAGCAGATTCCTCGCGCCACGAAGCAGGCCGCTCGTAATGACAATTCGAAACGAATCCGCGTGCCACACACTAAATACTAAGTGCTGAATCCTAATTGCTGGTTGCTAATTCGAGGTTCTGATGGCTTTACCGCTTTCCTACAACGCTCGCAATCTTCGCCAACGCTGGAAGGTGACCCTGTTGGCCGTCGGCGGCATCGGGCTGGTAGTAGCGGTGTTTGTGGTGCTGCTGTCTATGGAGAAGGGCTTCCGCCTGGCCTTGCGCGAGACCGGATCACCGCGGAACGGCATCGTAACCCAGCGCGGCTCCATGTCGGAGCTGACCTCGTGGATCAACATCGGCGACGCCAACATCATTATGGTTGACCCCCGCGTCGCCCGTGATGGCCAGGGCAAACCGATGGCCTCGTGCGAAGTGGTCATTCTTGCCAATCGTCCGCGAAAATCGGACAACCAGCCTGCCAACATCACTTTCCGCGGGGTATCACCCATGGCCTTCCAGGTGCGCAACAACGTCAAGATTGTCAAAGGGCGGACCTTTACGCCTGGGCTTTACGAAGTAATCGCGGGGCAGAAGATCTCCGATCGGGTGCAGGGACTCGATGTCGGCTCGGTCATTAACATCCAGAAGAAAGACTGGAAGGTAGTTGGGCTGTTCGCGGCCGATGGCAGCTCCTTCGAAAGCGAGATCTGGGGCGACTATGATGCCATGGCCCCGGCCATCCGGCGCAACGGCGGTTGCGAATCGCTGACTGTGCGCCTCACCAGTCCGGCGGTGCTGGGGGGCTTCGATAAAGACATTCGCGCCAATCCGCGGGTACAGCTGCAAATGGACTCCGAGCCTAAGTATTACGAGGATCAGGCTGGTCCAACGGGAGCGGCGCTACTCGGCCTGGCGCTGTTTGTGGGGGTGGTCATGGGCATCGGCGCGGTCTTTGGAGCGATGAACACCATGTATGCCATCGTCTCGCAGCGCACCCGGGAGATCGGCACCCTGCGTGCGCTGGGCTTTTCGCGCTTCAGCATTCTGGTTTCGTTCGTGCTGGAATCGGTGCTGCTGGCCGTGGTCGGCGGAGTCCTGGGATGCAGTCTGGCGTTCGTCATGAACGGATACACCTCGGGAACGGGACAGACCAACAGCTTCAGCGAACTGGCGTTCGCCTTCACGATTACCCCCGACATCCTGCTGATTGCCATGATTTTTGGGCTGCTGATGGGTTTTGTGGGCGGATTGCTGCCCGCCCTGCGTGCATCGCGCCTGCCGATTACCACTGCGTTGCGGGAAGCGTAGGCAGGAGTTCGTGGATCGGGTTCAAAAACTCCAAGGTTTGGAATTCGCTATACTCTGGTTCCATGCCGTCGCTTGCGTCGGAACATTTGATGCGGCTTCTTGCGTCGCTTGGGTTTTCTACTGAAGGAGATTCAAGCGTATCCGATCTGGCGCGAGAGATGGGGATCGTCGACCTCAACCCCGGCGGCGTTCTCATCCGCGAGCAAGACCTCGAAGACAGCCTCTATATCATTCTGCAAGGAAAGGCCGGCGTCACGGCCCAAGGCAAAACGCTGGCCGAGCTTGGGCCGGGTGAGCTGGTCGGAGAGTTGGCCCTACTGACCGGCGAGCCTCGCTCTTGTACGGTCAGCGCGATCGAGCCGGTCCGCGCGGCCAAACTCCCGCGTGCAGCTTTTGAGCAATGGGTGGAGCGCCACCCGGAAGCGGCGAAGCGGTTGTTCGCGGTCATGATTGACCGTCTCCGCCGGGCGCGCCTTGCCTACGCTCTTCATCTAAGCAATCTGTTCGACGAACTTGATCCCCCAGTTCTGCGAGATCTTGAATCCGAGCTTCAGTTGGTTACTCTGGGGAGTGGCGAAGTGCTGTTCCGGCAGGGAGAACCGGGAGACACGATGATCATCGTGGTAAACGGACGGCTGCGCGTCAGCGCCCGCAACCGATTGGGCGAGGAATACGAGGCCGAGTTGGGACGCGGCGAAATCATAGGGGAGATGGCGCTGGTCAGCGCGCAGCCCCGCACGGCGACGGTGGCCGCGATTCGCGACAGCAATGTGGCGATGCTCCCGCGCGCGAGCTACGAGCGTCTGCTGCTGAAGCATCCGCTGGCCATGTCGCGGATCATCGCCTGCAGCCTGGTGACCAAGCTGAACAACATGAATGAGGGCGTGGAGGGGAAGCAGACGCTGGCAACCGTGGCTTTGATTCCCGCCAGCCGCGATGTGCCGCTGGGGTTGTTTGCGGAGCAGCTGGCGGCGAGCTTCGCCCGCATCGGGAAGACGCTGTTGCTTTCGAGCGACTCCGTCGACCGTTTGCTGGGGAGGAAAGGCGCAGCGCAGGTCCCGGTAGAGCACGGCCGCCACGTGACTATGATCGAGTGGCTCCACAAACAGGAGCTGGATTACGACTACGTGCTTTATCAGCTCGATCCTGACTGGAGCGAGTGGAGTCAGCGCTGCATCCGGCAGTCGGACCAAGTCCTGATCGTGGGCCAGGGCTCGGGCAGCGGCGAAGTTGGCGAATTGGAACGGCACCTGCTTCCCGGGCAGCGGAGCACGCTTGCCTTGCTGCAGACCACCATGGAGCCGGCCGGGTCGGCAAGGTGGATCGAGAATCGAGCGGAGCAACACCACCACCACGTTCGCCTCGGCGAAACGGCGGACTTCGATCGGCTGGCGCGCTTCCTCACCGGGCGGGCGGTAGGGGTCGCCTTGGGCGGCGGATTCGCGCGCGGCCTGGCCCACCTCGGGGTGTTTCGCGCCATGCAAGACCTGGGGATGCCGATTGACGCCATCGGGGGTAGCAGCATGGGCAGCCTGATCGGCGCGCTGTGGAACCAGGGCTGGGATCAGCAGAAGATCATCGCCGAGACGCGCGCCGGATGCGAGAAATCGCTCAGTGATCTGACTTTCCCTTTCATTGCCTTCAACCGGGGCAAGAAGTTCAGTGACCTGGTCAACTCGTTCTACGGCCAGCGGCAGATCGAAGATCTGTTCCTCCCCTACTTCTGCGCATCGGCGAATCTCAATCGCGCTGAAGTCGCGGTGCATCGCCGCGGGTCGCTGGCGAAAGCCGTCCTGGCCTCGACCCGCGCTCCGGCGATTTTTCCGCCCGTGGTATACGACGGAGAACTGCACGTGGACGGTGGCGTGCTGAACAACGTGCCGGTTGACATCATGAAATCGTTTGTCAACGGCGGGACCGTGATTGGCGTCGATGCCTCGCCGCCGCATGAGCTGAATCTGATTGCGGATTACGGCAACGCGGTGAACGGTTGGCAGGTGATGAAGAGCTACTTCGGTCCGTTCGGGCTGAAGAAGAACCGGGTCCATGTCCCGAACCTTCTACTGATTCTGATGCGCACCATCGAATTCGGTGGCCTGTCTCACAAGCAGAGCATCGCGCGGATCGCCGACGTTTACCTGCGTCCGCCCTTGCTGAAGTTCAAGCGCACCGATTTCTATGCGGCGGAGGAAATTGCCCAGGTCGGATACGACCACGCCCGGGAACAGCTCGAAGCCTGGCTGAATCGGCAGTCATCGCTAAAACGTCACATTGCTGGACGGCACACATCGTCGCCAAGCGCCGTAGAGCGGAACGGTCGTCCCTAACCTTGACCGCCGCCATTCTTTTCGCGGTCCCGATTTTTGAAAACATATTGCCGCCATGTAGGCGCTGATCGACCACTTGTCGGGAGGATGTGTCCTGTCACGACCAGGTGAAGAATGGCTTGCTCACGCCACTGTTAGCCGGGCGCGTTAGGACTTAGGCGCGACAGACGAGCGGGGGATGATGACTTTACGCAGTCCAAAGAGGTGGGCATCCAGCGAGAAAGCCCCCGGGCCCAGGAGACCAGATGCTACGGCTACGATGACAGCAGCAAGACTCAGTGGGTTGCAGTTGAAGACGTTCCAATTCGCTGTGGGAAGCCATGAAAACATAATCCCCGTGCCACCCAGGACTGCCAGGCTACTCGCGATCGGAGTCAGAAATCCAACGAGAAGCGCCGCACCACTTGCGATTGCCAGCAGGCAGACGGACCATATCTCAAGCCGCAGTCCCCTAAGGTGGGGCAAATAGGCCGAACCTTGGAGTATCAGCGTCCCGCCAATGGCCACTCGTAACAGCAGCAAACCTATGCCATGCCATCCGCCGGGGAATGTGGAATACAGCCTTTGCAAGCTTAACTCCCGGGGATCCACATAGTGTCATTGAATCCCGCGTAAGTAAGATTAGCGGCTGCTAACGTACAGCGAATCCCTAGAGTTTGGAATTTTGTCCTACCACTATCGGGGGACACCTGAGCACAGCGGAATGTCTCTGATCAGAGGTGGATGATTCCGCGCCGTACGGCTATCGCGACGGCTTGTGTACGATCACTGGCTCCCAGCTTTTCCATAATGTGCTTGATGTGAACCTTGACCGTTTCCTCGGAGATGAAGAGCCTGTCGGCGATGTCGCGGTTGCGATTACCTCCGGCGATTTGTTGAAGGACTTCAATCTCGCGTGCGGTGAGGTCTTCGTCGGCATAGTGTTCGGCCAAGTGTGCCGCAATCGCGGGAGGAATCCGTTTCTTTCCCGCGTGGACCAGGCGGACAGCCTCGACCAGGTCCTTGGGAGGCATGCTCTTGAGGATGTAGCCTTGCGCTCCTGCCCCAAGCGCCCGCTGGATTTCGACGTCACCCTCGGAGGTCGTCAGCATGATGACGCGCGCGTCTGGGAATTCATTGCGAATCGCCTGCATGGCGTCGATGCCACTTTTGTCCGGAAGTCTCAGATCCATCAGCGTTATGTCGGGGCGAAGTTCACGAAACCGGACCAAGGCCTCGGCTGCGGTGGAGGCTTCACCCACAACGCACATGTCCGCCTGATTGTTGATAAGGGTGGAAATTCCCTCACGCAACAATGGATGGTCATCGACGCTCAAGACGCGAATGCGCGTTTGCTCACTCATTGGTTTCCGTCATTGCCTGACTACTGGAGTATCGCTCGTGGGCTTTGCATCAAACCACCTGGTCAACCTTCTCCGCCAATGTTCGAACATCGTGGTCCCGAATGCCACCTTGTCCGGGACGGACAGCTGCACCTCGGTCCCGGCGCCGGGACGGCTCAGAACGCTTAACTTGGCGCCGATCTTTTCCGCTCGTTCCCGCATGTTGGAAAGACCCCAATGTCCCTCGCGTCCGGTTTGGAGCAACTTAGAATCAATACCGCAGCCGTTGTCCCGCACTGTAAGCCCCAGTCTACGGGCGGCGTATTCGATCCCAACTTCAATGCTAGTGGCATTGGCGTGCCGGAATGCATTGATAATCGCCTCCCGAGCGATGCGGCAGACCTCGTCGCGAATCACCGGATGTAGCGCCTTAGGCTTACCTTCCACAATAACCCGGAAGTCAACTGGCTTCTGAGTAGTGAATTCCTCCTGGAGGCGCGAAAGCACCTGCTCGAGATCATTCCCTTCGGGATCGGAGGAGCGCAGACTCCGTATTGTATTCCGTCCTTCTTCGCTCACCTGCTTCATCAAATCAAGAACGCGCTGCACCAACGGCTTTGCCGGCGAATCCAGTGGCAAACGATCGTTGGCCACGTCGAGCTGCATGTAAGCACTTACGAAGCCTTGCAACAGGGTGTCGTGCAGGTCGCGCGCCATCCTCTCGCGTTCCGCAAGCCGCTCTTCCAGTCTCGTCTGCATGCGCGCCGCGACCTGCCGAAGGCGAAGGCGGAAGAATGACCAGAGCAGAAGCGCGAAAATGGCGTAGCATAACAATCGAAACCAGGCGGTTTGATAGTAGGCCGGCAGGACTGTGAAGGTCGTGATAGCGCCCGTCTCATTCCAAACTCCGTCGCTGTTCCCTGCGATTACATGGAACGAGTATTGGCCGGGAGGAAGGTGGGAATAATACGCTGTGCGCCGTGCGCCGGCGTCGATCCAATTCGAGTCGAGCCCCTCCAGCCAGTACTTGAAGTGAATCTGTTCCGGCTTGATGAAGCTGGGAGCGGTGTATTGAATTTCGATGTTCTCGGTGTGAGGCGGTATGCGAGCGCCCTTTAGGAACACCGGCATGCGATCCTCCGACAGGGATTCAATGACTACAGGCGGTGGCTGCGGATTGTACAAGACCGCCTCGGGATCAATGACGGCAATGCCTTGCTGCGTAGGAAACCACATTTTCCCATCGCGTGCCTTGATTCCAGCAGGCCAATGACCTCCGTTACATTCCACATTCGCCATTCCGTCCACCTTGCCGTACGCGACAGATGAAATGACCTTCCGCTTGCCGTCTGCGACGTCGTTCAACTGTTTCTTGTTGACTCTGAAGATGCCTCGGTTGCAACTCACCCACAGGTTACCTCGATCGTCTTCCAGGATCTGGAAGACACCGTTGTTGAAGAGGCCCTCTCGCGTGGTGAAACGGCTGAAAACATCGTTTTTCAATCGGCCGAGGCCGCCGTCGTAGGTCCCGACCCAGATCACGCCGTCGCGATCTTCGTAAAGGCAGCGGATGTTGTTACTGGGCAGGCCGTTCTTCTCGTTCCAGCGCGCAAACTGCCCGTCGCGCATCCGGCTAAGTCCCCCGTAGCCCCCAATCCAGAGATCGCCCGCGCGACCTTCAATAATGACGCGGACATCGTCAGAGGCGAGCCCATCTTGTACGTTGAAGAGTCGGCTTCGATTGCCATCGAAGGAAACGAGTCCGCGCGAAGTGCCGAACCACAAAGTCCCGGCGTTATCCTCAAACATTGCCTGCACGACGGAACGTTCGGGAAGCGTGAGTTGCGCAGGCCTGCGGAAATGCCCTTTCTCATAGACGCTAACGCCACCGTGTGCTGCCACCCAAAGACGCCCTTCGCGGTCTTCGTAAATCGAAGTGACCAGCCTGCCGGGAACTCCATCGGCAACACTGAAATTGGTGAACTTCCCGTCAGAGAATCGGCTTAATCCTGCACGCCACGCCCCGATCCAGATCGCACCCGCGTGGTCCTGAAAAATCGGGTAGATGTTGTCATCAGGCAAGCCGGGTTGTTTCGTATAAACGCTGATGGACTGTCGCTGGAGACGGTAGAGGCCCTCCCCGTCCGTGCCAAACCAGAGGTCCCCTTCACGATCTTCGTACATGGACGCGAACTTGATCGTGGATATTTGGCCAGAGTTGGGATAGTCAACGGAGCGATACAACTCATGGCCAATCCGCAAGTTCCAGGAATGGCCGGCCCGGTCAACATAGGTAATTGCGGGGTTGCTGACACGGACACCGGGCTGGCCAGGGCCTATCCTGAAGTATTTTCGATCGGTTGTTTCCACCCAAATCGTGCCGTCGTGCTCGTGAGCGACTGCCATGATCGTGTTGGCAGTCATTCCTCGCGGGTAGGGATACTGGAAGAAGCGCCCTTGGATGAAGCAGTGTATGCCTTGGCCGTCCCATCCCCAGAAGCCTTGATTCGCCCAACTCAGCGACTCGTATTTGAGATGGGGGCCCGCCGGCGTGATTTCGTGGAACTGTTCCCGCCCGGCGTCCCACTCTTCGATGGCGTCGGCATTGAGAATCCAGATGTGGCCGGCGGCGTCTCCAGTGACTCCGCGGACCGTCTTGGCGTCAATTCCTTGGTTTGGTCCAAGATTCTGAAATGCGCCGTTATGGTAGCGCGTGAGGCCGCCGCCCTCGCTGTTCAGCCAGAGATCGCCCGAGGGCGTTCCGTACATAGAGACAATGCGGTTGGAGTCCACACCGGGCGTGTTGCTCTTGTTAAAGACCGTAAACCGGATTCCGTCGAAACGCACCAGACCGTCGAAGGTGGCGATCCAGAGAAATCCACCCGGAGCCTGGTAGATACCGCGAACGATGTTTTGAGGAAGCCCGTTGTCAGCGGTCCAGACGTCGTAACGGTACTGCGCGTGAAGGTGAACTCCCGTGCAGAGGAAGATCAGAAACAAAATCCGGACAACGGAGCCGATAAATAATTGAGGGCCCTGGAGACGCTTCCTCTTCCGGCGGCAGGGAGCGCAGTATTGGCCTGAATCCCGGGCCGACTTCCGCAATCGAATGTGTGCTGCCACGCTGAGCGTAAGCATTCCCATTCTGGCGATGCAGGCCGGGACCATGTTCTGTCCGATCTCACAGTGCCGAAATTGAGGCCCGGTCGCTCGCTTCAAGTGCTTTTGGGTTTGTACCTCAAGTATAGATTGCTGGCTGGAACTCGCGCACAGAATCTCGCTGGAGGCAGTTGTTTCGGTCAGCATTGCTGTAACAGCCATTAGCCCTGCCTGCCGCTGATCTGTCGGCGCCACGATTCCCTGACCCGTTCAGGGGGCGTTTGCCTTACCCCATAGCGGTACGTCCTGCATCCCCCGCAGCGGTAGCGAAAAAACCTCTTATCTCGTGATGTGCATTCTGCGGTGCGCCCGCATAGTAGCTGTTAGCGGATGGTAACAGTAGGAACGGCTGTACCGACGCTAGTTTGTGGGGCGGGCCAGGGCGGGTAGGTCATCCAGGAAGCGCCTTTCACGAAGTGCGTCGCGGCTCGAAATCTCGTGCTTACATTCGTAATTCAAAGAAGTTAAGGATGGTAGAACCAATCATGAAAACTCAAGTAAACCGCATTCTGCATGCAAATCTGCAAGAATCAACAAACCTGAAGCGTATTGCTTCGCATGCTTTGAAGCTCTCGGTGCTGGCCATAGCTCTGGTGGTATCGCTACCAGCCGTACTCAACGCGCAAGTAAACCTGAGCCTTGCCCAACCTCCAACCACCGTGGTGGCCAGTGGGTTCTCCAGGGCTCGGCAAATGGCAACGGACGCAGCAGGAGACATCTACATACCCAATAGCAGCAACGGGATAACGAAGATAACCCCTGGCGGGACGCAGTCTGTCATCGCCACTGGCCTCTCTCCCAACGGCATAGCGGTAGATGGAGCCGGTAACGTTTATGCTACGACTAACGTCTCCCTCGTGAAAATTACGCCCTCCGGAGCGCAGACCACGCTTAGCAGCGAATTCACCAATCCTACTCAGGTGGCTGTGGATGGAAATGGCAATGTTTACGTCGCGGATTTCGGTGCTGGGCAGGTGGACGAGATTCCGGCCGCCGGAGGCTTTAGCGTCTTAGTTAGCAACTTCCCGTCCCCATCGGGAATCGCCGCAGATAAGCAGGGCTATGTCTTCCTTACGCGTGCCAACAGCAATCAGGTGTATCAGGTCGAAAATGACAATCTGAGGTCCATTGGAGTCAGCGTCAACGGTCCTACCAGCTTGGCAGTGGATGGAAATAGCAACCTCTTTATCGCGGACACGGGCAACAATCGCGTGGTAAAGGTTCAGGCGAACGGTGGTCCGCAGTTCACCATCGATTCCGGAGTGGCCTCGACTGCGATTGCGGTGGATGGGGCCGCCAACCTTTACGTCTCGAACCTCACCACCGACCAATTGCTGAAAGGCTCGACCATCGCAGCGAACTTCGGCTCTGTAGCTCTTTGTGGCACCAATTGCGGTGAAACGATTACCCTGACCTATGCTGTAACAGCCAGTGGCAACATAATCCAAATAAGCATCTTGAACCAGGGTTCAAGCCAGGCAGGCCTCGACTTCACCGTGGCCGGCAGTACCTGCTCCGGGTCGCTGACGGCGGGTTCGACTTGCACCGTCAGCGTAAAATTCTCGCCCAAGTATCCCGGACTCCGTACCGGCGTTCTCCAGATCACGAGGCCCGACGGTAGTTTGGCGGCGTCGACCATGTTCTATGGCGTCGGTCAAGGACCGCAGATTGCCTTCGATCCAGCCAGTTCGCAGAACGCAGCCAGCCTCGCGTCGCCCAATGGCGTGGCGATGGACGCGGCCGGCGATCTATTCATCGTGAATACTCACGATTTGGTGGAGATGCCGTCGAACTCGGGCGGCATCCAGAATGTCCTGTATTCCGGCCTGTCGGAAGGGACGGCGGTAGCGGTGGATGGGGCGGGTAATCTCATCGTCGCCGACATGGGCAACATGCAGGTATTGAAGATTACGACAAGTGGCTCGGCCAGCGTGGTAGCCACTGACGTTTGCGCCTGGGGTGTTGCAGTGGATGGCGTGGGCAATATCTTCATGCCGGACCTCTGCCACAACCAAGTGCTGGAGGTTTTGGCTGCTAGTGGCACCCAACTGTCCCTGGGATCGGGCTTGAACGCTCCTTGGGGCGTGGCGCTGGATTCCTCGGGCAACCTCTTTGTAGCGGATAGCGGGAACGCACGCTTGGTCAAAATCCCGACCAACGGCGGCGCCCAGACCACCGTCGCTTCGGGGCTCGCTGATCCGTTGGCGGTAGCCGTCGACGCCGCGGACAATCTGTTTGTCACCGTGAGCGATGGAGTGGAGGAGATCCCGGCTGGCGGTGGCTCTGCGGTAACGTTGGACACAACCTCTTATCCAGGCGGCGTCGCTCTGGATGGCGCCGGCGATCTCTTTATCGCGGATACCAACCACAACCAGGTGCTGGAGCTCCAGCGCTCGCAGGCGCCGGCGCTGAATTTCCCCGCGACTCCCGTGAACCAGGCCAGCAACCCACTGTCGATCACGGTGGAGAATGTGGGCAATCAGCAATTGAATGCCCTCGAAGGCGGATTTAGCATGCCGCCAAACTTCGAGCAAGTAGCAGGCTCCGGCACGCCCCCGGATTGCACCAGCGCCTTCTCGCTGGCGCTGGGAACAAGCTGCAACCTGAGCATCAGCTTCACGCCGACCACGACCGGCGCGATCCAGAGCACAGCCGAAGGGAAAGACAACTCGCTGAATCGCAATCCGGCGACGCAGTTGATCACGCTTACGGGAATCGGTCAGTAGGAATGAACACGGTGGGCTAGGTCCTAAGTCCCACCATAACCAGTGGCGCTGGTTGCTCGCGGCCAGCGCCGCAATTCTCTCCATCGTCATCCGCCCGTTTTTCGCCTTCTGTCCCTTTCTGGTGCTCTAGGGTTGCTGATGAATTACCCGATAGTGGTATCTCTTTGTTTCCCCGCGGCGGTAGCCAAAAAACCTCTTATCTCGTGATGTGCGGTCGGGTGTGAAGGCCGCATAGTACCACCATGGAAGCGATAAGCACGCAGCCGGTTGAGAGCGGAGAAAGCAATAGCCGAACCGGAGCAGTTCAACATATACGGCGTGCCCGCCAAACTAACGAGGAGGATGTCATGAAAAGAATGAAAGCGCCGCTAAGCATGGCCGGGTTGGCTTTCCTTTGGCTGATGCTTTGCGCACCGATACTGGCACAGCAACCGCCGGACAACGTGGAAGGCAACTGGACGATTTACTCAACGAGCATCAAAACCGGCGAGACGGTCGTGAAACATGTCCAAATCGCCCAATACGGCAATCAGCTCACGGGACACTTTGAAGGTCCCGACCAGTCGGGTCCAATTCAAGGCGAGATCAACGGCCATCATATTCGCTTCAGTACGGTGACACGCAACGTTCTTCACTTTGGCGGCCAAGTCTACGGCGATCAGATGTCCGGGTCATACGGGCTTCACGGCAAGCATGCAGCTTGGCAGGCCGTGCGGCAGACGCCGGTTGCCGCGGTCGAGACGCCAGCGACTGGAACTGTCTATGCATCGCAGCCGGTTATAGCTCCTCCAGCACCCGCTGCTGCGCCTGAACCTCAACTCACTTCACAGCCGGAGACCGGTTCCGCCACGATAGGCAGCTCCGCGCCAACACCGGCGCCCCTGTCATCGGATCAACTCGATGCCCTGGTTGCTCCCATCGCGCTGTACCCCGATGCGCTGGTGGCACAGGTGCTCGCCGCTTCTACGAATCCAGACCAGGTCGCATACGCCGACGACTGGCTGGCACAAAGCAAGAGCCTTACTGGAGCAGCACTCGCGCAGGCCATAGACCAGCAACCTTGGGACCCCAGCATCAAGGCTTTGACGCAGTTTCCTTCCGTGCTGGACAACCTGGCGCATAACCTCTCGTGGACCTCAAGCCTCGGACAAGCCTTTGCGAATCAGCAGTCTGATGTGATGGCGGCCATTCAAACCATGCGTGCCAAGGCGCAAGCGGCAGGGACACTGCAATCCAACTCGCAGATCGTCGTCACTCAACCATCTCCCAATACGATCGTGATTCAACCTGCGAATCCTCAGGTCGTCTACGTTCCGCAATACAACCCGGCTGTTGTTTACGGCGCGCCCATCGCAGTGCCACTCTACGTGCCTCCGCCGGTACCGGTGGCTGCGGTTGGTGTCTACTTTGGATCCGGAATCACGGTTGGGGCTGCGTTCGGCGGCGGCTGGGGCTGGCACGCCTGGAACGTGAACTGGGGCGGTGGCGGGGGTTCCACCATCATTTACAACAACAACACCTATATCAATAACCACATCTGGAACAACACAAACTACAACGGCTATCGTCCCTGGGCAAACGGAGCGGCCGGAACGCAAAACCACGCGTATTATGCCGCCAACGGCACGTATCACCCCGACGCGAACTATCATCCAGGCACTGATACGCACTACGGCCCGAACGGCCAATATCGTGCCAACGGCCATTACGGCCCGGATGGTGGCTGGCACCCAGACGTCAACCATGCGGGCGGTGCGACCGGCACGGAGAACCCCGGGTATTACGGTGCCAACGGCACCTACCATCCCGACCCCGGTTATCGTCCGGGCACCGACACGCACTATGGCCCCGACGGCGCGTATCACCCAAACGGCTACTACGGTCCCGATGGCGGGTGGCACAACGATGCGTCCGGCACGAAGCCGGCTGATCAGGCGAACGGCGGACAAAACGGCAATCACGGCCTGATTGGTGGCAACGGCGGCGTGCAGCATACGTCTCAGGCGGATGACGCCCGCCAGGGCAACAACGGTGGCCAACTGACGGGCGCAAACCGTACCGACAACAACCGTCGGGCCGGCGGGCAGAGCCGCTCCCCCATGAGCGGAAACGGTCGCTCGGCCCGCGCTGAGTCCAATCGTGGCCACGCCAGCATGCATCCGAGCGGCACGCAGAGGGCAGCCATGCGGAGACCGGCGATGCACTCGCAACCCGCTCACAACGGCGGTGGCGAACACCGCCGCTAGCGCTCTCTCAAATGCTGCGCTTACAGATATCCAAATAACTTTTCAGAGAAGAAACGAGAGGTACAAATATGAAACCACACGCAAAATATTCGATGAAGTTGGAAACCCCGTTGGTAGCTCCGGTACTTCTGTTGGCGATCTTGTTTGTCATCCTGGGATATGTGGGACAGGCAACTGGCGCAACGGCAGCAGTTGATTCACAAGCAACCTTTGCGACGGCGGCTGAGGCCGGACAGGCACTGCGAGCAGCAGCGCAGACCGACGACGAGCGTGCGCTTGCACGCGTTCTAGGCCCGGATTCGATGGCAATTCTATCTTCCGAGGATGCAGCCGAAGACAAAGAGGCGATTACTTCCTTCATGGCCAAATATGACCAGATGCATCGCTGGGTCACGATGACGGACGGCAGTCAGGCACTCTACATCGGAGCCGACAACTATCCCTATCCCATACCTCTGGCGCAGAACTCATCGTCCAGATGGTATTTCGACACGCCGGCCGGGGAAGAAGAAATTCTGGCGCGCCGCATCGGAAAGAACGAACTGCTGGCAATCGATGCCCTCTCAGCCATGGGCAATGCGCAAGACCTATACTCCCAGCGCGCACACGACGGCAGCCCTGCCGGCCAATATGCGCAGAAAATCCTGAGCAGCGTGGGAAAACAGGACGGACTGTACTGGCAGGTCCCGGCGGACCAGGCATCGAGCCCTGTCGGACGGCTCAATGACTTTGCGAAAGACGTCATTGTCTCAACTCCACCGGGCGCAGCGCTGATCTTCGATGGCTACTCATTCCGCATTCTCACCGCTCAGGGACATCAAGCCAACGGCGGCGCCAAGAGCTACATCGTTGACGGAAAGATGACGGGTGGGTTCGCGGTCCTGGCCAGCCCGGTCATCTACGGAGACTCCGGCATCATGACGTTCATGCTGAACCGTGAAGGCGTTGTCTATCAGAAGGATTTGGGTCCCAAGACAGCAGACACTGCGGCCTCGATCAACACCTACAATCCCGACCAGGGGTGGACGCCGGTGGAGTAAATTGACGGCATGTTTCTGGCTGCTTCGTGCGAGCTGCCGTCTGTGATGCACGCGGAGTTGCAACAAAAGCAGCCAGGAATACTTTAGGAGGAGTCAGAAATGAATCGGCCGGCGTACAGCTTTCAAGCAGGTCCTCTGTGCCGCGGCCACGATCGACGGACCTCTCGACCATATGGTTTTGAACATGGTCGAGCGGTTGGCGGACTGGAATACGCACCGGTGGCGATGAATTTCGACCAATCCAGACTATTTCGGTCATGAGGATCTACGAAATGTGCTTGAGATCGCGGGATTAATAAACCTTACGAAAATCTTGCTGAACAGACGTTTAGAAATTGACGTTCCCAATCCGCATGCGCTGTGGCCATGGAGAACCAACAGGGCCCTGCGTGTTATGATCCAGTTACTCCCAAGAGCGGCCGCGTTACGGCATCCTGGCTAACGAATGTCTCGTTTTCGTGGACGAACAATCATCATGCTCTGCATGCTGTTTGCTGAAGGCATCTCATACGCCCAGAAAACTTCTCCCGCTCCCGACCATCCTTGGGACGATTCCTCGGCCAAGCAACAACTCAAAACGCCCGCACGGGTCATTCCGGCCCGCTTTCTGGATCCTGCCAATATCTACACACTGTCGGAGCTGGTAAACATCGCCGAACAGAACAATCCTGAGACTCGCGTGGCTTGGGAGAACGCCAAGGCACGGGCTGCCGATCTGGGAATCGCCCAATCCACCCTGTATCCGACTCTGGCGGCCGCGGCCCTGGCGGGGAGTACGCGGGCGGACATTTTCTTTGGCCCCACCTTTGAGCGGCAAACGGTAGAAACCTTCTCTCCGGTTTTTCGTCTGGATTACATCATCTTTGACTTCGGCCAGCGCTCGCAGGAGATATCGGTCAGCAGGAGCAATCTTCTAGCTGCTAATTTCCGGTTCAATGACACGCACCGCAAAATTATCTTTCAGGTGATGGAAGCGTACTATCGGTTGCTCGACAGCAAGGGACGGCAGGATGCCGCTGATGCGAACCTGAAGAACGCACAGACGGTGCAGCAAGCGGCCGAGGCCCGGCTCCAGAACGGGCTAGCAACCTTACCCGATGTGCTGCAATGCGCCCGGATTGCGGCTGGGGGCAATCGCCGCTGCTGTCCTGGCAACGTTCCCCGCGACGGGGTGTTCGCGAGCGCCGACTTTCAATATTCTCGGGTCGTTCTTTCCGGCCTGGATTCTGTGCGGAGTTATTGGCATTCTTCTGGCCATCGCGATGCGAATAGTGTTTGTACGCGCGAATTTTGAACAGGATCTTTCGCCGTTGATCCTGGTGTATCCCTGTCTGGCCTTGTTTTTCACATTCTCAATCTGGCTACTGTTCTTCCGCTGAACCGAGGTGGGATGCCATGCCTGAAACCGACACTCCTGTTCAGCGAAAGCGCCTTGGAAAAATAGTGAGCGTGGCGATCCCTGCCGCCGCGCTGATCACCGGGCTACTGGTGATCTACGAGACCACCTGTACCCTCGCACCGATGACGCGGAGGTGTTTGCCAATTTCATTGGTATCGCTCCCCAAGTCGACGGTCCGATCACCACGCTCGCCGTCCAGGACAATGCCTTCGTGAAACAAGGCGGGCTCCTCTTTGAGATCGATCCCCGGCCCTACGAATATGCGTTGCAGCGAGCGCGATCCGACCTGAACACACTCGAGGGCCAAATCGTTGACGAGACGCGGACGATAGCGTCGCAAGAGAGTGCGGTCGGCGCCGCACGGGCGAATACTGACAGCGCCGCTGCGAACGTTGATCGCGCTGCGGCAGCGGTCAATGAAGCGCAAGCTAATGTCGCCAGCGCTAAGGCGGAGCTGGATCGCGCCCAGGCGGAACTCCTGTATACGTCCAACAACTATCATCGCATTGAGCCGTTGCTTGCCAAGCAGTTCGTCACCGTGGACCAAGTCGATCAGGCTAGAACGGCGGTCACAGCGCGGCAGCAAGCAGTAGATCAGGCGCGTTCGCAGGTGGCGTTGGCTGAGGCGCAAGTGCTATCGGCCAGGGCCCAATATGAACAGGCGAAGGCTGCGATGCAGCAAAGCCATTCCCAGTTGGCCCAGTCGCAACACAGTGTGTTAACGCTTGAGCCACTCACCGCGCAGCGTCAGGGCAAGGCCGCCAACATTCGCACGGCCGAATACAACCTGAACAATTGCCGTGTTTATGCGCCCTTCGACGCACGGGTAACAAATCTAACCATCTCCCAGGGTGCGTACGCGCACACAGGTCAGCAGGTCTTTACGCTGATCGACACCCGGACTTGGTGGGCAGTGGCAAACTTTCGCGAAACCCAACTCCGGCACATCAAGCAGGGTATGCATGCCGATGTGTACGTGCTTTCGCGCCCCAACGTCCGGTACGACGGCATAGTGGACAGCGTTGGCTTCGGCGTGCAGCCGGATTCTACTCTGGTTGGCTCGTTTGCGCCCGGACTGCCCGATGTGCAACGGTCTCTCAACTGGGTGCATCTGGCCACGCGTTATCCGGTGCGAGTGCGGATCCAGGCGCTCGAGACGGAACCTTTCCGTCTGAGCGAATCGGCGGTCGTGGTCATCCGACCGCTCGCTCCGGAAGGACGCCGTAGCGATGTCGTCCCAGGACCAGGCGCTGCCCGCGGTCGCGCGGTCCAGGGCGCTGGACGATGCCGGCGCATGGTTCTGGCAGTTTCTCAAGACTGAACTGGCTCCATACCCAGGGCGCACCTGGGTAGTGGGCCGCATCACCATCGCGGCCACCATCACCATGGTACTGGTGATGACCTTTCGTATCCCGTACGGATTCCTGGGCGCCATTTACACCCTCTTCCTCAGCCGCGAGAATCCCACGGCGACATTCCGCGCCGGAATCCGGACGGTGGTCGTCTACGCGGTCGCCACCCTTTACACGATAGTCGGCGTCGTGACGATGGTTGACGATCCCCTCACTCACTTTCTGTGGATCGCGACCTCGCTCTTCCTGGCGTTCTATCTGATCCGGATCATCCCTGATTACTTCACCGCGGTTGGTTTCGGGTTTACGCTTGCCGCCGCGATTCCGCTGTGGGATGAAACCTTGCTCACGGTCAACCAGCGTACGGAGAACACACTGTGGGTGGGCTTTTCCGTTGTTCTTGGCTCGGCCGTGACGGTTGCCGTTGAGTACGTCTTCCGTCGCGTGCATCCCATTACCGATCTGACACAGGCCATTGAGAGCCGGCTGCGGGCGGTTGAAGAGGTTCTGCGGCAGACTGCCGACGGCCTTCCTGGCGGCGGCAACCTGGAAAGAGAGATTTCCCTCTATTCAGCTCTTGGCACTTCCCGGGCGCGAAGACAGTTGCTCCGCTCCGGCTACCCACAGCGGGTCATCGCGCAGATGAACGTAGCCGTTGCCCTGTTGGGGCGTCTGGTCGACCTTGCTGCCAGCCTGCGGATTCTTCGCTCTAACCAGTCCGCTGCGCTTCAGGGCACAGATCGCGAGCGATGCTTGCGCCTCGCGAATGAAGTCGCGGAACTCAGCCGTGATTTGCGGCAACGCCAACTGCCACGCACAATCGACATCCCCAGCCAGGTTCAGCCTTCCGGTTTACCGCTTCTCCCGGAGATGGAGAGAACGGTGGCGCTGATTCCGCATGCATTTTCTGGCTCCGGAAGCGTGGAGGAAATGTTGCTCCCGCCGCCGTTGGACGCGGAAGTACGGCAGCGACTGCTGGTTCCCGATGCGTTTTCCAATCTCGACCACCTCAAATTCGCAGTCCGCGGCGCGCTGGCAACTATCCTCGCCTACGCCATTTACACAGCAATCGACTGGCCGGGACTCAGCACTGCGGTTGCAACCTGCATTATCACGGCGTTGTCGACGATTGGTGCGGCACGGCAAAAGCAATTTCTTCGACTTGGAGGAGCGATTATCGGCGGCTTTGTTTTCGGCATGGGCGCACAGGTGTTCGTGCTTCCCTATCTTGATTCCATCACGGGATTCACGGTCTTGTTTGCAGTAGTCACTGCAATTTCTGCCTGGATCGCAACTGCGACTCCGAGGCTCTCCTACCTTGGCGTACAGCTTGCCCTGGCTTTCTACCTCATCAATCTGCAGGAATTCGCCATACAGAGCTCCCTGGCCATCGCCCGCGATCGTGTCGTCGGCGTGCTGCTCGGCCTCGTATGCATGTGGCTGGTCTTCGATCGACTGTGGGTGAGAGATGCTCTCCAGGAGATGCAGGACGCGTTTGCCCGCAATCTGCGCCTGCTGGCCGAGCTCTTCGAACAATCGCGGAAGGACGATTCCAAGGAAGCAGCCAGCAGGGTCCTTCAGTTACGCGATCAGATCAACGACGGATTCAATGTAGTGAAGGCGCAGTCCGACGCGGTAATTTTTGAGTTCGGGCCCTCGCGCGAACGAAAGCTTGCGATTCGCAACGACCTCAGGCGTTGGCAACCCACGCTGGGTATCCTGCTCCAGGTGCAGGTCACGTTTTTGCAATACCTTCTCGAGATGAGGTTCTCAGAACTACCGCAGCCAATCGCCGAAGCACAGTCCGTTTTTGAAAACGACATGGCGCTCGTAGCGCGCGCTATGGCCGACGAAGTCAGCGGAACAGGTTCCACCGTACCGCCTGATATCGAGGAATCAGCCGCGAGACTACGGGAGAGGATTCAAAGCCATTACGCAGGCGCCAGACTGCCAATTCCTCCTCCCCTCGCCGACATGATCACCCTTACCCAGAATCTCGCATCTATCCTCGCTCCACTGTACCTTGACATCCATGCAACCTTCACAAATCCTAAACTGGCGGTAATCCACCATCCCCAAATCGAATTAGGACAGCTTGATCCTCTATGCATGGCCGGTTCGAAGTTTCCGAATTACCCTGTGGGCAATTGAAGTCAGAATCAGATAAGGACACCGCTTCTGTCTGAAAGGCTGAGCAGGCGTCCACTAACTACCTCGCCCCCGAGACCGTGACATGCACGACGACACTAACTTACACGCACGCACGAGGAGCCGCGCGAGGGCTCAGGATTTGCTGCGGGACTGCATGGCCATGGCCACGAGGGCGCCGATGAGGGTCGCGGGAAAAAGCTGGCCGACGATGGCTTCAGCGATGGTGAGGTAGCGCGCGATCGGATGTACTGGGGCGATCGTACTGCCGACGGTGGTAAGCGTGGCAAAACTGAAATAAGTAAGCTTAGCCGTGAGTTGGTCCATATCCGTTGGCACGGTAACGAAATAAAAGGAGCCCGGGAAGAGTTGCTCAACCAACTGAAAGGCGGAAGCCCAAGCCAAGCCAAGAAGAAGATAGGCGCATATTCCGCCCTGGATGCGGCTCCAGGTTACCGGGCCTACACGGAACATTACGAGCAACACAACGCGGACATAGAGAAGCAGCGTGCCGGTGACGAAAGCGCTTCCCAACTGATGAAGAAACGGAGTCGGATAGAGGCGACCGGCCACCAAAACCGTCGCACAAACGAGGACGACGGCGACCACCAAAGCCTTGACAAGGTAGCTCTCCTTCACGCTCAGTGCGCCGAAAACCATCAGCCCGACCACAACGGGCTCGAAGAAAAGGCGGCCCCGCAGCCCCGCCTCGCGAAGAGGTGTTATTACGAAGATGAGAATGACCAGGGAGATAGTTATGAGAGTAAGGCCCAAGTCGCCAGACCAGAACTCGCTCATATGCTTGTGGAGAACAGGCCTTGGAGCTTGATGCATATCATTCGTCATGAAGAGCGTGTCCTCCCAGCGATTACCCGCGTGCGTCCGATTTGGCGATTCTGGACGAGTCGCCGCCCCGATCTACGGAATCACCATTGCCCCAGGATACCGAGATTGGAAGTTGATCTCCGTGGCCCACGAAGAAGGCAACCTCAACGATTTGCGCGCCCAAATGGGCAACGATTTAACGATCAAGGCCTATCGGGAAGGAAAGCTTCCGTTCCCGAACAGCGCAATCATTGTCGCGCTGCATTGGATTTATGTCGCGTCGGAGGAAGACAACAAAGTCTTTGGCCGCCTGAATCTTTCGTTGCCGTGCCCGCCAAGAATATTCAGTTTATGGTCAAGGACTGAAAAAAGTACACCGCGACGGGTGGCTGGGGTTTCGCTGACTTCAAGGACAGCAAGCCTGCCGACGAGATGGTTCACAAAACTGCTTCCCCCGAACTACGCCAGTACTATTGTCACCGCAGGCGAAATCGTCGGTTCGATCTCTTCTCAGTAGCCATCGGCCCCGGCGTCGAGGTAGGACCCATACTCCACGACACCGGAGACGGGCCCCTTCAGTTAAGCGATCAGGTCAACGACGGGTTCAATGCTCTTGAATGCACCTTCCGCATCAATTCATCAATCCGCGCCTGAGGTGCCGGGGACCATTTCGCGTAATGCCTGCGCACCACCCCAATTTCGCTGAGCAGCCTTCCTACAGCGAGACGACGGGACGAAGTGGAACACGTACGGTTTGCAGACCTGGCAAGCATCGCTTTACTCCTAACACCTAGGCGGCCACGAGCTGTTCCAGCGCATACCTGTTGTGGATGGTCAAGATAGAGGCCTTGAGTTCGACTATGCCTTTCTTTCTGAATTCTGACAGTGTGCGCGCTATCGTTTCCCGGCTGGTGCCCACGAGCTGAGCAATCTCTGCATGGCTCAGCGCGAGCCTTGCGCAGACCACTCCATTCGTGACATGCCCATCCGTCGCCGATGCGAGCAAGAATTTCGCGACTCTGCCGGGGACCGAGTGTGACAACCCGATTAAGCGTGCCACCTCGTATGCGTCGTGACAGTCACGGCTGATATGCTGAGCCGCCTGCAGACAGGCATCGCCGTGCTCCTTGAGGAACCGAAGGAAGTCCACCCGGTTCACAAAGGCCACCCGGCTCGGGTGCATCGTCTCCATGGTCAGCTCATAAGGTTTGCCGGTAACGACTGCGTCCAAGCCCAGGATTTCTCCTCCGGTTGCGATCCGCAAGATGAAGGTTTTCCCGCCGCGCGGAGTAGTGGAGAGCTTGGCCTGCCCTTGGCAAAGCATGAATATTCCACGCGGGAGTTGTCTTTCAATAAAAATGACAGCGCCTTCAGGAAAAACCGTCGCATGTTTTATTTGGTTGAAAGCCTCTAGAGATTCCTGGGAGAGGGCGCAGCAGAAATTGCCGGAACGCTGGCGACAAGTGAGACACTCAGCGGACAGACCATAGGGTGAGTTCAAGGCCGTTCCTCATCTGCCCGAGAAAACATGTGGGCGTTTGCGGCTGCTCACTATTGAGCTTTCGTGTTTGGCAGCGATCGAATGTAATTGACCAGGTTCCAGAGCTCATCTGGGCTCAACCGAATTCGCTCCGGCGGCATATGACCATGGCCATTCTTGATCACGTAGAACAGTTCTCCGTCTGTCTTGTTCCTCAGAGTCGCCGAATCGCTGAAGTTGCTGAGCGTGAGCTTTTCCGCAATCGCTACTTCACCTTTGCCATCACCGTTGTTCCCGTGGCACATCGCGCAATCGTAACCGTAGTATTTCTTCCCTTGAGCGATCGACTCAGGAGTTGGCTTGACCGGATTGACCTGATGAACAGCCTCGGCAGGAATTGTGAACAAGTCCGGCGTCGCAGCATCAGGGGGAGTTTGTTTTTCCTGTGCTGCTGCGGCGAACGGGCAGAGCACCAGCAACAGCACCAGAAGATTGATAAAAGATTTCATCACGGCGCCCTCCCAGCGAAATGACCGACGACTCTGTTTGAGATTGACGGCGATGCCCAATCCTGCCTGCTGGGGAGCGCTATCGGTCTACGCACCGGCCAGCGTTTCAATGGCAAGCATATTCTGGATCCGCAGGGTGGAACCCTGAAGCTCCGCAATGTTCCGTTGGCGAAAATTGGCGAGAGTACGGGTGACTGTCTCCCGCGACATGCCGATGATTTGCCCGATCTCATCGTGAGTCAAGGCCACCTTGATTCCCTGAGCCGTTGCTGTCCTGGAATCGTCTTGCGACCAATCCAGCATCAAGCGGGCAATTCGCTCGGGTGCTGAAGTCGTTACGAAGGAGCGAAGGTGCTGGTACGCCTGCTGGCACTCGCGGCTCAGATGTATGGCGGCGTGCAGGCAGGCATCACTGTGTTCCGTCAGAAACTTTAGAAAGTCGTTCCGTTTAACAAAGTTTAGTTGGCATGGTTGGCCAGTCTCCGCCGCCGTCTCGTGCGGAATTCCAGCGACGGTTGCGTTCAACCCTAACACCTCCCCAGGCTGAGCGATCTTGAATGTCAGGGTCTGGCCTGCCCTCGAACTGGCTGATAATTTCACCCGGCCTTTACATAGAATGTAAATGCCGCGACAGGCTTGCCCTTCCACGAAAAGAGTTGCGCCGGCAGGGTACGCAAGCGTGAACTTCAGGGGTTGGAAAGCCTCCATTGTCGCTTTCGGCAAATGGCAGAAAAAGCCCTCGGCGCACAACTTGCAGGAGAGACAGTCTTCGACCAGTTCCATCCCGTATGGTGAATGCATTGCCACCCTCCTTGTCGAAGCCCCACACTGCTGCAGAATCCGTAGCAGTGGATGTGGATGTGGGGGCTAGCTTGCTCTGAGGGCCGACTGCCACGGACCCGCGTTATTACCCGAGCAGCATACGGCGTTCAATAGGCCCCAATCTGTTCAATATCGCTCACCTAAGAAGATTATTGTTATTGCGCTGCTCACCCCCAGTCACCGCAAGGATTGCGAGTCCGGGGCCACTCACGGGTCCGCCTAACCTCTAGAAGGGATCCTTCTTCAGTCCGGAAGCAATTTTGACGCGACTTCACAGTAAGAAATTGTGGGGTGGCGATCCGGAGCAGCACACCGTGTGCCAAGCAATTGCAAGAACTAGCTGCTCCACTGAGGCGCGGCCGGCTTAATCCAGCCCTTGCCGGATCGAGGGAGCTTCGAAAATGCCGAGGAGTTTTACTCAACCCTGCTCCACGAGTTGGCCCACAGCGCCAGTGGCGATAGTCGGGCGAAAAATCATTCAAAGCGTCGATCTCAAGAATGTTCGGAGACGCCTTGTAGGCTGGCAACAAGAGCTGGCAACATTCCGACTTCTATTGACGCGTTTTCCGCTATTATGCTAACTATTCAGCGAATGCCTTTCCGGCACTCTAAGTCGGACTAATCTTTAGAAAAGAGAGGAGATTACAGGTCAGCAACTGCCAGTGTAGAAAGCGGCAAGAATCCTAGGGCGCTTGCCTCTGGATCAGCATATCGGGGTTCGAATCCCTGGGGGGCAGCCAAGTATTTTCAACCACTTCCAAGTCCTCTATCTCTAATGCTGCATCTCCTGTTGCGGACATGTTTGGCTGTCAAGGCGATCCACCCACGCAATGTCGGCACTGGGGATCAAGTGCCCATAGGTATGCACGGTAATCTGGATGGAGCTGTGGCCTAATCCGACACTTCACAGAAGTCGATACGAAGTGCTCGATGGCTCCCGGATTACTTTCGCGTTGCCGACAATCTGGCCATTGTTATCTCATATTCCCCGCCTACCGGATTTACGCACTATTCATGCTGGATTGACCTGACCGTCGACCTGTTGCACCAAAATTAGGGCAGGAAGCAATTAGCATGGACATCACTCGCTCGCAGGTTGGTAGCGATGGCTACGATTCGCAGTGAAGCGTTGCTGGAATCCGTCGGCCTGCAAGAGATCCCCCACCTTTCGACGGATGAGCTTCCGTTTGCCACAAGCGACGCGACTGCCGGCAGCGAAGATGAACTGCAAGCCGTGGTGGCTGGCCGCCCGGGCGATTGCGACCTACCTTTGACCATCCGCGAATCGCGCTTCTTCCGGAATATTGCGCGCCGAGGCGCAAGTGGCAAAGCACCCCGCCGCACTATTCTGGAGCTGGAGGCCTTTTCTCAGCGACACCCACGGAGTTTGGGAGAACAGTTGGATCCGTTGTCCCCAGGCGCGGCTGAGCGCTCACGCGCTTCACGTCTTCCAGGCCGATTTCAAGGCGGTTAAGAATGACGTAATCCGCGAGCGGTCCGATGCCGCCCGCTTTCGTTTCACGCAGAATGGCGAGCCGTGGCTGCACATCCCCATCAGCTACGCGATGAAGTTGTCCTTGGCTGACTTGGCCGGAACCCAGCCGCTCATGCCCGAGTTCATGTGTGCGGAGGTTTCGCGCCTGATGCGGCACTTCCTGAATGACAACACCTCCCCGGAGACGACTTCGTTCCACATTGTGACGGCGGATTCGAAGCATTCGCTGGGGGAGCGGGCCGCACGCGAAGCGGCGCGACGATTCCTGTTCACCTCGCTGCTCATTTCCTGGGCGAACCGTCGCTTTGGGCTGCTGGAGAGTGGACAGCGTGCGCTGGTCGGATCCTTGCAAGAGTCCTCCGGGCTTTTTCTGAAGCAAAAGTTCTTCTCGTTCCCCGAATTACTGGGTGAGAGCTCAGCCTGGCGGCACTCGTTCGAAGGTGGGGATTACGCGGTCTTCCGCCTCACGCCGGAAAAATACCACTACACCCACAGCCCGGTTTCGGGCCGTGTGCTCGACATCTACTCGGTGGAGGGCCGCTACTACTCTTGCAATCCCAGTGCGGCGGTGCGGTCGCTTACGCCGTTTTCGAAGAACTGCCGGGTGGTGACCATCCTCGATACTGATTGCGCCGGCGGTACGGCAATTGGACGAGTTGCCATGATCGAGGTCGTTGCTCTCATGGTCGGCCGGATCGAGCAGCGCTACAGCGAGTGCGGCTACGAAAATCCCCAGTCTGTCGAGAAGAGCATGTTCCTGCGGACAGGCTCGCCCAAGGCGTTGTTCCGGCCCGGCAGCAGCACGGTCGTTCTGCTGTTCCAGCCCCATCGCGTTCACTTCGCTAACGATTTGGTCGAGAACCAGCAGCGTGGCGGCGTGCAGAGCCGCTTCTCGGTGCTGCTGGGCACACCTCTGATCGAAACCGACGTAGCCGTACGCTCGCTGCTGGCCATGCCAGCCGGGGAGCAAGCATCGTGAACCTCGCGTTTGTCGCCGGTCTCGCACTTGGGCTTTTCGCGCTTCTGGGTTGGGGCGTCCGCACCCTTCCCGCCGAGCGCTGGCAGATGCTGGCCGCCGTCCCGGTTGCAAAAGCAGCGGACGGATCGTGGCGCGGCGTGAACCTCACCTTCTACGGCTTTTTTAGCGCAACAGGCACGGCACTTGGCTTTGCCATGATGCTGCTCTTGCTGGCGTCCCTCGGCATCCCCGCAAGCATCGCAGTCCTGCTTGCGCTATTGCTGCTGGTTGTTTGTGTCCCGGCGTCGCGAGTGATAGCCGGGCTGGTGGAGCGCAAGCCCAATACCTTTACCATTGCAGGGGCAGCCTTCGTCGCCAGCCTGATCTTTCCTTGGCTGATCCTGGCCATTCAACCGCTTGCTGTCACGCTTTTGCACCACGAGATCGCGGTTCTGCCGATACTCGCTGCGGCAATCTCGTATGCCCTGGCAGAATCGATCGGCAGGCTGGCCTGCCTGAGTTTCGGCTGCTGCTACGGCATGCCGTTGCGCGACGTGAAACCTGGTCTCGCCCGGCTGTTCCGGAGGCGCAATCTCGTGATTCATGGTTCAACCAAGAAAGCGGCGTACGCTTCGGGGCTCGCAGGCGAACCCTTATCCCCGTGCAGGCCATTACTTCAACCGTGTTCGCCGTCTCGGGGCTGGCAGGACTGGCGCTGTTCTTAGTGCGAGACTTCCGACCGGCGGCGCTCATTCCGGTGATTGGAACATGGGGATGGCGCGCCTGCGCGGAGCGGCTGCGTGCCGATTATCGCGGAGGCTCTCGAATTTCTGGTTACCAAATGATGGCGATAGTGTCGGTTCTATATCTCGGTATTTTTCTGATGTTGCTGCCATCATCGCAGATAACGCCTGACTTACCCGCCGCCTTTGCGCAATTCTTTTCGGCAGCCATCATCCTTCCTCTGCAAGTCTTCTGGGCTGCGCTGTTTCTTTACTATGGGAAAAGCCGGGTAACTGCCTCGACGCTGTCGTTCTACATAGTCACCGACCGTGTTTGAGAACAGCTTAAGACCTCAAGTGCTTTCACGAGTTGCGAGGATTTCGTTTGCTTCCCTTGTGTGTCCGGGAGCCACTTCCACACTCGAAAGACAGATCGGTGGCTGCCGATCGAGTCCTTGATTCTGCGAAGGTGCATAATTCTTGGCGAGGCACAGGACCTAGCGGAGATAGCTGCAAGCTACTTTCGGAGACTCCCGGTCTTCACCAAAGACGGCTATATGTCCCAGATGCATTTACCGTTCTGAAAGAATGAGATCAGGCCGTCTTCACTGATCTTGAGGACGCTGCCAAATCGCGAGGCAGAGATCGCGGCAGTTGTACGACCTCCTTCAATGTTTTCCGGATGCAGGTCCGCCAGGTCCGGGTGGCGGAGAATGGCGCCAAACGCCAGGAGATTAGACTCGCGGTCCAGCACAATTCCGCCATCAATTCGAGCTACGGTCTCCAGAACTGCGCTTGAGACATCGAGTGCGCGCTTCTGGTGCAACAGGTAATGAAGCTGGTCCTTTGTACCGGCAACAGGATGTTCGCCACGATCGGGCAAAGGAGAAAGTAAATCAGCCCTCGACACTAGCTTCCGGGCGGTGTTGGGATCATCAAGAACCACCAACAGGCCGCCTCGGCGATCTTCCGCCAGGTTGAGGGCCGCACCAAACAACCGCTTCGCAAGTTCGACATGCCCAACCGCCTCCGTCCACAGGGCATACTTTCGCTCGGAGTCTATGAGTCTCCATCGGCCGTCCCAGAAACGAAAGGCCTGCAGTCCGTTGGCAAAGATCTTCATTTCTCCATTGGGTGTGAGAATCATGCAAACATGTCCACCGCACAGGGTCGCTGCGCCATGGGTGTGGTATCGCGTGGGACTGGGAACCGGGAGTTCAGTGTCTGAGAAAGGCAGCGCCCACTCTTCTACATCGATGATTTCCACCAGGAAGCCATTCTTATCAACCAGGGCCAGCGTTTGCAGACCGTCACAGAGCCGGTAGAAGCTCCGGATTGAGTTCAAGTCTGGAGAGTACCGCAGGGCACCGAGGGGAGTAACTGGCACTTCGTGGCAAGGATCAGGGTCTTTCCCAAAGAGAAGAACGCCGGTCGAAATGCGCCGGTTTTCGTAGGTGCTGAGCGAACTAGTGCGCAGGACCTCGATCGCATCTTCCACTCGATCGGGTCCTTGCCACGCTCTCTGCGCATAGGGAGCGCCGTCGATAAAGGCGGAAACGTGTCGATCCTCGGTGAGACCGCGAAAAAGTTCGAACCGCTGCTCGACGCGGGTAGCGTCGACGATCATCCGGTATCGGGAATCCAGAACCGCGCCGATACTGGCGAGCAGCTTCAACTCCGACTCAGAGAAAGGTTCGTCCCGCGTGAGGGAATACCGGGATCCGAGCCAATTCAGGATCAGCGAGGTCCCGGCGGAAGTAGGCGTGATCCAAAGTTCGTCTGCATCTTGATCAGGCTCGAGCAAATCGAACTTTGCCGAGGGGAAGAAATAGCCGATCCCACCTTCAACCAATTTTCCGTAGAGTCCGTCGATGAAAGGAGCCGTTTGTGTCCGTTCGGGCATCATGTCCTATGTAGGTCGCTGGAAGGCAATCTTTCTTTTCTTGAGATGACGGCAAGACCGGAAAAGGCTCATCAGCGACCACAGTTTTGCTTGCGTTTCTGACGTCGTTTCCGGTCGAGACGATCGCACCGTCCTGACGATTGAGGAGCTAGCAATGCAACTAGTTGGGACACAACAGCACGATGCTAATGCGTTGGGTGGCGATTGGTCGGCACGCATTCATTACGCTCAGAATTTTAGTGCAAACAGAAAGGTCCTTTTATGGCAACGCAATTGCTCGGGAGAGAGCTAAGCAACCGAGAGTTCTTCATTCAGAGATGGCAGCAAGAGTACCCCGCCTTCATGAGGGTATTCAAAGCACTGCCGGCTAGTCGTCTCGATTACCGGCCTCATCCCCGCTCACGCTCGGCGGGAGAACTGGTCGCTCTCCTGGTTTCGGCCCAGCAGAGTTGTATTCAGCTTTGCAAAAGCCGGAAAAGTTTTTACAGCGGTTTGCGCTGGCAGGAACCCGCGAGTTTCGGCAATCAGGACCAGATGATCTCAGCGTACGAGCGCGATCATAGCGTCCTTGCAATTCAATTGCATTCCATGGACGACAACGGTTGGAACCATCAAGCATGGTTGATTCAGGGCACAGAAGAGATCCTGCTCAAAGACACGGTGGGTGGGCTGTTGTGGATTGCGTTGTTCGATACCGTTCACCATCGCGGGCAATTGAGCACGTACATCCGACCGATGGGCGGGAAAGTCCCAAGCATTTACGGGCCTTCGGCCGATGATGCCGGTGAACGGCACTAGTTTTATGATCGCGTCTTAACCTCGGAATAGTATTAGGGTGCCTCGCGACCGTCGACCATCCTGCAATCGCGGGGAAGAATGGTCTATTTGTGCCCAATGATTCCGGAACCGCCAGCAGACATGCCACGTAAGGGCCATCTAAGAACCATTATGCGCAACGCCTCTGTGTAGTCAAGCAACCTTACCTCCGTGGTGTAAGTCGTTCCGCTTCAGTGGTCTAGACAGCATTTCATTCGTTACGTATATTTTCGCCTGCGGGCATTCCGTGCCGGCACTGGCCTGCGAAAGCAACGTCCGTCCGGAATGCCTGCGACAAAGGAGAGTGTTGACGCCGCTTCGTACCGCAAGTGCTGGCTATCCATCCGTCTTCTTTCTTGCCTTGGCCAAGCGCTAGTAGATCGCCTTTTGGCAGGTCT
Organism: uncultured Acidobacteriaceae bacterium; assembly: GCA_963823635.1. GTDB lineage: Bacteria > Acidobacteriota > Terriglobia > Terriglobales > Acidobacteriaceae > Bog-257. The sequence goes on from CAWGMV010000022.1 coordinate 77,637, forward strand.
TCGTCGGCAGCTTAACGCGTCCAGACTCTCAGCGGGAAACTGTCTGTTAACCCGCTTTTACGCTCTCAAGAAACGTTGATTGGGTTGTTTGGCGATCCATGAACGTTCATGGTCTTGGTTAGTAGGACATTTAGCGCCGGCATGGTTTGACTCTAGCAGCTTCGCTGACTGCAGTCTGGACCGCCAGCAAACTTTGAGGAGAGATGTCATGAAAGCTGTGATCTCGAGACTCACACTAGTACTAGTAATCGTGATGGTAGCCTTGTTACTTCCTTTGTCATCGTATGCAGACAGCAATCCTTTGACATTGGCTTGCCCGAGTGGCAACCTGCAGGTCGGAGTCCCCTATAGCTCTGTGCTGGTGGCCACGGGGGGGAACCTGCCCTACACATTCTTAGTCCTGCCGGCCAATCCTAATTACAACCCGCCTTTGCAGAATCTGCCTTCGGGGCTGACTCTGAATTCATCCACAGGCGCGCTCACGGGCACGCCGGCCAGCGCGGGCTCCTACCTCGTTGAATTCGAAGTGTATGACGCCCAAAATCAAAATCAACGCTACGCCTATTGCACTTTCGTCGTCGCAGTACCTGCGCCGCTGTCGGTGACCTGCCAGGCGGGGAGCACGGGCGACGTAGGCGTACCGTTTAGCAGCGGGCCGATGACGGTGACGGGCGGGGTTGCGCCGTACATGTACTCGATTGTGGGCACGCTGCCGCCGGGGCTGACGCTGAACACCTCGACTGGTGCGGTCACGGGCACGCCGACGGCGGCCGGGACCTTCACGGTGAAGGTGACTGACGCTGCGGGCAACTCCAGCACGAGCTGCATGATCACCATTAATGGGCCTCTGGCGGTCACTTGCGCGGCGATCAATACCGGCGATGTAGGCGTAGCGTTTGACAGCGGGCCGATGAATGTGACGGGCGGGACTGCGCCCTACACGTACTCGATTGTGGGCACACTGCCGCCGGGGCTGACGCTGAACACCTCAACGGGCGAAGTGACGGGCACGCCGACGGCGGCCGGAACTTTCTCGGTGAGGGCGACCGACGCAGTGGGCAACTCCAGCACGAGCTGCATGATCACCATCAATGGGCCTCTGTCGGTAACCTGCGCGACGATCAACACTGGCGAGGTAGGCGTAGCGTTTAACAGCGGGCCGATGACGGTGACGGGAGGCACGCCGCTGTACACGTACTCGATTGTGGGCACCTTGCCGCCGGGGCTGATGCTGAACACCTCGACGGGAGCGGTGATGGGCACGCCTTCGGCCCCCGGAACCTTCATGGTGAGGGTGACCGACGCAGTGGGCAACTCCAGCACCAGCTGCACGATCACCATCAATGGGCCTTTGGCGGTGACCTGCGCGGCGGTAAACACCGGCGATGTGGGCATACCGTTTAACAGCGGGCCGATGACGGTGGCAGGAGGAGTGGCGCCCTACACGTTCTCGATTGTGGGCACGCTGCCGGCCGGGCTGACGCTGAACACTGCCACGGGCGCGGTGACGGGCCTGCCGACGGCCTCCGGGACCTTCTCGGTTCAAGTGACGGACGCTCTGGGCAACACCAGCACGGGCTGCATGATCATCATCAATGGGCCTCTGTCGGTGAACTGCTCGGCGTTCAACACCGGAGAGGTCGGCGTACTGTTTGACAGCGGGCCGATGACGGTGACGGGTGGGACGGCACCGTACACCTTCTCGATCGGCAGCGCCACACTGCCGGCGGGGCTGACCCTGAACCCCTCGACCGGCGAGGTGACCGGGACCCCGACGGCCTCCGGGAGCTTTTCGATTGAAGTGACGGACGCTTTGGGCAACTCCAGCACGAGCTGCATGATCACCATCACTGGGCCTCTGTCGGTGACCTGCTCGGCGTTCAGCACCGGCGAGGTAGGCGTACCGTTTGACAGCGGGCCGATGACGGTGACGGGTGGGACGGCGCCGTACACCTTCTCGATCGGCAACGGCCCACTGCCGGCGGGGCTGACCCTGAACCCCTCCACTGGCGAGGTGACCGGGACCCCGACGACCCCCGGGGCCTTTACGGTGCAAGTGACCGACTCTTTGGGCGGCGTCGGCACGGCCTGTGCGATCAGTATCAATCCGCCTCTGTCGGTGACCTGCGCGGCCAACAACACAGGCACGGTGGGGGTGCCCTTTAACAGCGGGCCGGTGACAGTGACAGGCGGGGCTGCGCCGTATTCGTTCTCGATCGTCGGTACGCTGCCGGCGGGTCTGACGTTGAACACCTCGACGGGCGCAGTGACGGGCACGCCGACAACGTCCGGGACCTTTACGGTTCAAGTGACGGACGCTTTGGGCAATGTCGGCACGGCCTGCGCGATTGCCATCAATCCGCCGGTGAGCGCCAGCTGCGTGTCCCTCAACGCGGTGCAGGGCGTGGCGATCACGCCGGTTACCATGACGGGCAGCGGCGGAGCGGGTGGACCGTACACCTTCACGGCTACGGGTCTGCCTCCGGGCCTGAGCATCTCCAGCAACGGCACCATCTCCGGAACGCCAACCTCCAGCGGCACCTTCCCCTACACGGTGACGGTTAGCGACTCGGCCGGCAACAAAGGGACGGTGAACTGCTCGGTGACGGTGGCCCCGGCGGTGAGCGCGAGCTGCGTAGCCATCATCGCGGTACAGGGCGTGGCGATCACGCCGGTGACCATGACGGGCAGCGGCGGAGCGGGTGGACCGTACACCTTCACGGCTACGGGTCTGCCTCCGGGCCTGAGCATCTCCAGCGGCGGCACCATCTCCGGAACGCCGACGCTCGAGCGGCACCTTCCCCTACACGGTGACGGTGACCGACTCGGCGGGCAACACGGGCACGGTGAACTGCTCGGTGACGGTGGCTCCGGCGGTGAGCGCGAGCTGCGTGTCCATCAACGCGGTGCAGGGCGTGGCGATCACGCCGGTGACCATGACGGGCAGCGGCGGGGCGGGTGGACCCTACACCTTCACGGCGACGGGCCTGCCTCCGGGCCTGAGCATCTCCAGCAGCGGCACCATCTCGGGAACGCCAACCTCCAGCGGCACCTTCCCCTACACGGTGACGGTGACCGACTCGGCGGGCAACACGGGCACGGTGAACTGCTCGGTGACGGTGGCTCCGGCGGTGAGCGCGAGTTGCGTGGCCATCAACGCCGTGCAGGGCGTGGCGATCACGCCGGTGACCATGACGGGCAGCGGCGGCGCGGGTGGACCCTACACCTTCACGGCGACGGGCCTGCCTCCGGGCCTGAGCATCTCCAGCAACGGGACCATTTCGGGAACGCCAACGCCGAGCGGCACCTTCCCCTACACGGTGACGGTGACCGACAGCGGCGGGCAACACGGGCACGGTGAACTGCTCGGTGACGGTGGCTCCGGCGGTGAGCGCGAGTTGCGTGGTCATCAACGCGGTGCAGGGTGTTGCGATCACGCCGGTGAGCATGACGGGCAGCGGCGGAGCGGGTGGACCCTACACCTTCACGGCGACGGGCCTGCCTCCGGGCCTGAGCATCTCCAGCAGTGGCACCATTTCGGGAACGCCGACGCTCGAGCGGCACCTTCCCCTACACGGTGACGGTGACCGACTCGGCGGGCAACAAGGGCACGGTGAACTGCTCGGTGACGGTGGCTGCCGGCGGTGAGCGCGAGCTGCGTGTCATCAACGCGATGCAGGGCGTGGCGATCACGCCGGTGACGATGACGGGCAGCGGCGGGGCGGGTGGACCGTACACCTTCACGGCCACGGGTCTGCCTTCGGGCCTGAGCATTTCGAGCGGCGGGACCATCTCGGGCACGCCGACGCTCGAGCGGCACCTTCCCCTACACGGTGACGGTGACCGACAGTAAAGGCAACAAGGGCACAGTGAACTGCTCGGTGACGGTGGCCCAAGCTCAGGGGAGCGTCCAAGGAACCGTTTGGAATGATGAAAACGCAAACGATATCCAGGATTCCGGTGAACCGGGCTTAAGTGGTGTCACCGTGCAGCTGGAAAGTAACGGCACGGTTATCGCCACCCAAGTGACTAACAATCAAGGTGGGTATAACTTCACTGGTTTAACCCCTGGGAGCTACACGGTCTGCGTGGTTCCCGCGACGCTGCCAGTCGGATATATCGAGACGTACGACTCCGATGGGCTGCTTACGCCCAACTGCGCAACCGGATCGGTACCTTCCGGTCAGGAAATTACCCTCAACTTTGGCTACTTCAAGCCTGCTTGCCAATCGACCACTCAGGTCACGAGCAGCTTCAACGGTACGCCCATTTCCGCCGGCAAGTACCTCTGGTACACCGTCCATCTGAAGGCGAGCGGGCTGCCGACTCACTCACTGGCAACGGTGCGCTTCGACAACGTGCTGGTTGAGGCAAACATCAATGGCGTTCCCTACAACTTGACGCTGTCAAGCGGCATCGTCATCTTTAACCCCAACGTGACCACGTCAACGTTGAGCTACGACGCCACTTCGGACACGTTTACGGTGACCGTCCCGACATCTCTGTCTGGGAATGCATTCGTCACTGGGTTCCCGTATCTGGTTCCCAGCGGTGGTCTGCCGGGCGGCATTAGTAACGTGAAGGTAACCGGGCGCATGTCCACGGATGTGACCGGCGTCTCCACTCAGTGGCAGTGGGCTGCTGCTGTGTACACGCAATTCAATAGCGACGTAACGCAGCTCGGTATCAAACCAGTAGACGACAATCACACGAGCCAGTATCACAATTCCGACCCGGCAGGTACGCCGGAAAACTACAAGCAGTACGTTACCGGCGGTGCATGCGGCGGGGGCGGATCGAACTACACCGGCAGCAACTCCCCGACCGGCAGTACTCAGTGCCAGTCAGGGTGTCAGAACAATACGTACACCAGCAACGGATGGAATGCCACCCCCCACAATGGAAACCCGGGCAGCATCCTGGGCAAGAACTTCTCCACCTGTTATCCGAATGGGAAGGTTGTGATCGGGTCGACGAAGGGCTATACCCTAACGTTCACTAACGCGACTGCGGTGCAGAACTTCGTGCTGCAAGGAGGCGCACCGGGCGTATTGAGCCACAGCGACACTAACCCGACCAGCTCGGCGGCGGGTTCGTTCGCGGGTGACGTGCTGGCGTTGCGTCTGAACATCGACTATTCTGCCGCGGGAATCACCGGGCCGGGTTTCGCTAACCGCACCGTCGTCCAGGGTCCGCTCTGGGGATACACAGTACAGCAGGTCATGGATTTGGCCAATGCCGTGCTGTGTGGCCAGACATGGCAACTGCCTCAGGGTATGAGCGTCTCCGGTCTGGACAACATCGTGGCCATCATCAATAGCAATTATGAGAATGGAGCCATCGATAACGGCTATCTGAAGTAGACAAACCTGTTAGTGCCGGCCATTCGTGACCGCCACCTGAAGACTTGAACGCCCCGCTAGTGCGGGGCGTTGTTTTCATGTCGTTGTGGGAATGTTTGAAGCCCGGTGGGCCCGCGCCGCTCGGGATTTCGCCTGCAGGCTCCCGCTTCGCTCACGCCTGCAAAACGCCTCAAGTTCGAATCCCTTGGGGCAGCCAATTCCTTCTCCAGATCTCACTGTCTCCCGCGATTTGCCTTACCAAGCGTGACACCACCTGCCACATCGGCCTAATGCGTCACCATAAGGGGCACCAGCGCGGTCTGTTCCAGCCCTCCTCCGTCGCCCAGGACGATCATGGTGTAAGAGCCGGGAGGAGCATTGCTCGCGGCTGCGATCGTCATGGCCGTGCTTCCGGCACCCGGCGACGGCATGGTTTCCGGAGCGAACGTCACGGTCACGCCGGCCGGCACATTGATGGCTGACAGGGTAACTGGGGCGTTGAACCCGTTGGCCGTAGAGAGGTTGACAGTGAATGAAATCTGCTTCCCCTGCTGGACGGCAAAGGTGGATGCAACGTTGAAATTTGGCTTCGCAATGGGCGTGATCCCCAGGAAAGCGATCGTGGTGAAATCTCCCGTCGCCTGGGTCGTGCCTACCACCATCGTCAGGCGGGTCCCTCTCATCGACACTTGCAGGATTGCATTGGAGGCGGGCCATGCCTGGGCGGCCCACATAGCTCCCTGCGCATCGTAAAAATTCCCCGAGTCGATCGGCCCACGCGTAACCGTGCCCAGCAAGTTGCTGCCGTCGAAAAACTGAATCTGGCAGCCCATCCAGCACTGCTGGTAACCTTCGTCGCCCAGGGCAAGCGCCAAATTGTAAGTGCCGGAAGACGGCAGATCGACGTAAAACGTCGCCGGCAAGCCGTTGTTGGCGAAGTTAATTCCCGCCAGTCGGGGATCCACTTCGGTGCTGCGATCGCGCCCTTGAACCAGATAAGTATTCACCCAACCAAAAGTCAGGCCATTGGCTTGGGTGGGGTATTCGGTGCTCGGCAAAACGACGGTATCTCCGGCGGGATCCGTGACGAACGAAGCGGTGTTGCGAAAGTCGAAGCCCTGCTGCGCACAGGCCAGCACGGCTGCCAGCAATAGCATCAGTAGAACGCCAAAGTTTTTCATTAAGGAGTTAATCGGCAGGAATGGCGACTTTGACTAGTCTCGAGAAGAGATTCTTTCGCTCGGAGCGAACAACCCTTGTAAAGCGAGCGCTGCTTGACAGATGCTAAGACATAGGTAGGGAGGGGTAAAACATGGCTTCTAAACTGCCGGTCAGTCCGGTCAAGCGGCAGCTCATTGCTTTGCTGCCTGAGTGGCCGCTGCAGGTTCCGGCAGGGGCCACACCAGGGAGACAAACCATCCCGCAAACAGGCCGACAACACAACCGAAGACCACCTCGACGACGCGGTTCATACCTGCCTGAAGGCCATGCACTCTCGAGTGGTATTCCAGACCGGCGGAGATGATAAAGGCGGCGCTGATCGGTGCCTGCCGCCACATGGTTTGAATGCGGACGACGTAGGAGGAAAGCAGGACCGTGACCGCCATGGCCAAAGGGAGGCTTATGATCCGGCTGCCTCCGCCAACGGCGATGAATAGGAGCCCAACCGCGCAGCCTACCAGCGTGTTGATAAGCCGTGAGCGAAACAATGAGAGGGCCTGCTTCATCAGCGGATCGCTGGTCGCCACCATCGAGCTGATTGCCCAGACCGGATTGCTTTTGGCCATCTCATGAACAGAAATCCAGAGGATGACGGTGGCGAGAAAGATGCTCACAGCGTAATGGATGCCATGCATGTCGCCTTTGACGAAGCGTTCAATAGCCCTGAACATACTTTTCCTCCGGTCAGTCGGAAACGATAGGATACCTAAAAGTACATCGTTTTCTTCCTAGAGGCATCAAGGCATGAACCACCGCATTCGGATTTTGTTCTGCGTTCTCTTGTGTGCTCTTCTCATGGTCGCGCCATTATGTCCGGCACAATCCGCTACTGCAGGGAGTCGCAGCACTAGAGACAGGTTCAGGGTGGCTGTTACCGGAGTGCGCTGAAGACCTTGGAAGAGGTTACGGTGCGGTGACCCCTCCCCCCTACCTAGTTTGTAAAATATTGATAATAAGTAGGTTAGGTTGGCGTTAATGGGGATTTTGATGCAAATATTTGATCCGCAAGGAGTTATCGCATAATATTCATTGCAGGCAACTTACAGCAGCCACTAAGACCCGTCAGCCTGCACCGTCTAGCCCGCTCAGCACCAGTAAGACGCCGCTTTCCTGACTACTCGGCAGCGAACAAATTGTGAAAGACCTGCCCGGCACCTGGGGCCTCCTGAGAGGCACTTTCGAGGCAAACCGCCATTCACCCCTCTTCTGCCCGTACCGAAGGCAGATAAGAGACACATCATCCGCGGCCTGCGCGCCAGTCCCAGTTCGAAGCGTAGCACGAAATCGCCTCCTGTCAAGATTACGAAAGTACAGGTGGGGTAACTGTACCTTCGTAACAATTTTGGCCGAGGGTAACCACCCAGTTCGCCATTGACGCAGAGGAGTTTCCGCAGTCGCTGGGTGCCTCGGAGCCTGCCGTGAACTTGCCGAGGGGTCTCGTGGTGTTTGAGACCCGGGGTCTCGAACCCCGCGCGAGACCTCGCGCACCCGGCGCTAACCCTGGGCACTGGGCTCTTCCGGGGTCGGAGCCGCCAGAATGAAAAAAACTTGGCAGCGAAGGCATTCGGGTGTATAGTAGTTGGCCATTCAGGGTGCCAAAATGGAGATCCTGGATAAGGCATCCCCACGTTTTCACGCAGGCCAATTCCAAAACTCAGCAGCCGCATTCAGGAGGTGCAGCAACATGGCGGAGATAATTGGTACATCGACAGATCCGATTAATCCGGGTGTGCTTGGGCAACCAATGAACACTAATGCGCCCAACACTCAGGCAATTGGGGTGAAGGGGGACGGCGGAGCCGGGATTCCTGCCACTCCTGCCCAACCTATAGGAAGGCAGGCGATTGGAGTGTACGGCACCTGTTCTGACCCGAGTGGCATCGGCGTATGGGGCGAGAACACAGCCGGAGGAGAGGCGGGATCTTTTTCTGGAAATGTGGCTGTTGCCGGGAACGTAGCTGTTACCGGGAACGTAGATACTACCGGTAATTTGCAGGTCAAGGGCAAGGCGAGCGTGACCGGCAAGCTGGCCGCAGGTTCGGTCGGAGACGTGGCCAGCGCGATTCAGGCCCTGCAGGCGGCGGTCGCGCAACTCCAGAACGGGGTCGCGCAGTTGCAGGAGGGTGGGACACAAGGAGGACAGCTCCAGGGCGAGATCAACAATCTCCAGAACACTTGCGCACAGCTTCAGAGCCAGATTAACGCGCTCCAAGATGAAATCTCAGGTTAGATCCTGACAAGGAGGTCATAATGCCGATTACACCTGTAGGACCTGCAACTCTAACCCCGGGTCCGCCAGTAAACGCCGCATCGACGGACAACAAAACACCCGCTGTACAGGGGTACGTCCTTCGCTGGAAATATCACTAACAGCCTCGTCGTCAGCAAAGAATAACGTTCGCTCCACTATGCTGTACATAAAGAGAGTACAAGCAAATATTTAGCGCATCTTCTCGGCTTTTCGGAATGCCAAAATGGAAATCCCAACGAAGAAAGCTCTAGTTAACATGGCGCGCTTTGTTTCCCTCGCCTTCCTCATTTCGTTCATCTTAGCAGTGTGCACCAGCTGCAACTCCGGCGGCAACTCCGGCGGCACACCACCGCCAGCCGGAATGGCGGTCGCCGCTCAAACCAGCGTCACCTATGCCCAAAAGGGTCAGGACAAAAGTGTTACATGGCATATGACGGTGATGGGGAAGGGCTACAGTCCTAACACACAGGTCACGATCAAAAGCGGCAATGTGCCCCTCCCGGGCGGCGATCACTACTCTGGCTCCAGTCTGACCGCCACAATCGGCCCGTACTCCTTCGGTACGGCGACCACTGATTCAAAGGGCAACTTTACGTTCTCAGCGCCACCACCCAATGGTTGGTTCACCAACGATAACACCGTCTGGAACACCGACGTCCATATCACAGCGGAACAGAACAACACGGGCTGGTTTCAGGCTGCTGAGGTGAACGGCGGCATTTTTTATAATTGCCTTGGTGGGAACGATCAGTCCTCGACGTTTTCGCTTACCGTTGCGTTTCCCGCCTGGCAGCCCGGACAATCCTATGGCTGTCCGAGCCTTCCACCAACTTCTGGCGGTAGTTCGGGCGGCGGTCTCGGTGGCTGCTCGTCCGCGGGGGCTGCAGGTTGTGCCTGCAAAGCCGGCGGCGCGTGCAACTCCGGCCTAGTCTGTGTCTACGGATCGACTTGCATCGCTTGCGGCGGCTACGGACGACCCTGTTGTTCGGGCAATTCCTGCTCCCAAGGCTATAGCTGCCAAATGTCGTCGGCGCAGGGGAACGCATATTCTTGTTTCTAGGTTGTAGCTTGGTGTTACGCCGACGCCGCACACCGAGTGCGCACGTGGGTTCTTATCGGAGGAGAAACAGGCCATGAATATTACGCTAACCGGCACCATACCAGCCACAAAGCCGCCAACGCAGGTCGTGATTCTCGAAGCGAACCCGCACATTGAGTCGGGGGGGTGCCCGCTGAAGTTTAAGTTTTCGGCTCCCTTGCCAGACAACGAGGCTCCGGTACCGTATGCTCTCGATTTCTGCTTCGGTCCGGCAGCGAGCCCCTGTGGACCTCATACTGTCTTTGCTGTGAATGTGCCAGGCGGCCAAGAGCGACTTGCCGTGGTCGATGCGGGCATCTTTAAGGATAACGTTCTGGCCGTCAGTCAAGGCACGAAGGTTCCTATACCGTTTGCCGTGACGATGGAATAAGTCCGAGGTCTGTCGTCGTGGACTCTTGGGCGGCCCCCACCCGAGGAGATTTTCGTCACAGGTCACAGAGAATGCTTGCCCACTGACCGCTGCTACTCTGCTACGCTTCCTGCTCCGTAAAGTGCCCGGTGTTATCGAGCGCGCAATTGACCTGGCGAGCTTTTCGATGCCACTTGTGATGGCTGACTGCTTTAGCTGGTGTACTATTATGGTTTCAAATTCCTGTTTCTCCGCCGTAGCAAACGGAAAATGCAGATTTCGCCGCGGACAGGCTTGCTGGATTCCCGCACATCCGAGCTGAAACAAGCCCCCAATACCTTCGATAAGTTGACGCTTCTCATAGCCGCGTTGCTCGCGGCTTTCTATTTTGCGACGAGCATCTACATCGCTTCTCACCGTCTGTTTTGGTTCGACGAGTTCTTCACCATCCGCATCGCTCAGCTTCCGACCTGGAGCGCAATCTGGATCGCACTCAGCCACGGCGCGGATTCCCTGCCTCCCTTCTATTACATGCTTGTCAGAGCGTTCGGGACAGTGTTCGGACGCAGCGAAGTGGTAGCGCGTTTGCCATCGGCGCTGGCGATGGCGGTTGGTTTGCTGCTGACGTTCGACTGTGCGCGGCGCCTGGCCGACGGCTTGCACGGGCTGATCGCGCTCTCGGTTCTCACCTGCTCCTTCCTTCCCTACTACGGATATGAAGCGCGGTCCTACGCGATCTACTTTATGTTCGCAGCCCTCGGTCTTTGGGTGTGGACGAGAACATCTGCGGACGTCAGAGCCGCGATTTTCTTCGGTGCAGCGCTCTTCCTCGCCGTTACGATGCACTATTACGCCGTAATGTGTCTCGCACCGTACGCGCTGTGGGAAATTGCGCGTTGGAAGCCTGGGCAACGCCCTTCGGGCAAGTTGGTCGCCGGAGCCATTGGAGTTGTTGTTCCCGCGGCAGCCTTGTCGCCGCTGATTTTCTCGTTTTCCCGCAGGTTCTCTTCCGGCTTCTGGAATCGGCCCTCGTTAGCGGAGCTACGCGCGATCTTCCCCCAGTTGTTTCCTGATGCGTTGTTGCTGCTCGCGCTCATTGCGGTCTGGATTGTTCTGTCAGGCAGCGACGAGAAGGACAACATCGTGCCGCCTATGAAGTCGGGCGAAGCTATCAGTTGGTTATTTCTCGCCATTCCGCTCATTGGCTTTGCGCTGGCGGAGCTTGGAACCAACGCGTTCTTCAGTCGCTACTTCATCTGCGTTTTGCCCGGAGTTGCCGTCGCCTTTTCCTGTTTGCTGTGGCGAAATTTCCGGAAGGACGTTCGGATCTCACTCGGAATTTTTCTTCTATTAGCCGGTTGGGGTGTATGGAAGCAGATGGCGGTAGCGCAGCATCCCGAGACGGTTGAAGCAACCGGCATTCGCGAATTTCTCAGGCTAGAGGGCTCACTCCGTGCGGAGGGCAAGCGCTACATGGTCTTTTCACCGCCCCTTGTCTTTTCCGAAGCCCAGTATTATTCCTCGGATCCCAATGATTGTATTCTGCTGTTTCCTCCCGATCTCGAGCAGCAGACCGACGCGCTGCAATCCGCTCCCGACCCTTATCTGCATCAGCGCCTGCTGCTTAACCTATCGCAGTTTTACCCCATGCAGTTCTGGCGGCTCTATAACCTGAAAGCCTACGCCCATGACGTAGCGCTTATCGAACCGTCGCAGGACGTTCTCGACGCCTTGCAGCGGTCCGGGGTTCAGATCCAAGTGCGTTCTGCGGCGCCGCTTAAGGTCGTATATCTGAGGTAAAGACAATCACGCGTCGCCGGGCGTGGCTTCCGGTTCTCATCCGTCACACCCTCACGTGAGCTACGTCACAGCCGGTTTGTGCGCTCTCGGAACACAATTGCGACAGGATGGCAGGCGTGAATTGCCTGGCAGCTGGAGGGGCTATGTCGGAAGACAAACGCGACGTGCTCGAAGTGTTACGGTACGAACTGAACTTCCTGGAGCAGGGGGGCTACGGCAATTGGTACAGCACCCCATGGGGCCCGGCTTCCATCTTTCAGGACTCGCTGACGTGCCCCAACCACGGCGATCCCACCCGCCCGCATGCTTGTCACGAATGCCTGCTGTGGGATTTCGTGCCCGAGGAATACCGCACCGAAGACGTGCCCTGCCACCACATCCCGCTGAACCGTCAAGGGGTTACTGTCGGCACTCCCGGTCAGACGGAAGAAGAACTGCGAGAGAATGTGAAGCACTGGCTGAAGCGGACCATAGCGCGCATTGAAGCCGAACGCGCTAAGCAGACCTCCGATGAGGCCAAACAGCAAGTCCGGCCGGCCAAAGAGCCTGTCGCATAAAGCAAAGCCGCAGCCTCCGCATTGGCAGTTTCCCGTTTCGGAACCGCCCAAGAATCTTAATCTTCTTTCGAGGCTGCGCTGCGCATATTTGCCGATACAATTTGCTCACGGACTACCGTCTCCCGGAGCACGCCATGAAACGCAGTTTTGCTTCGCTCAATCCTCAGGAAGTCCTGCACGTCGCAGTCTTCATCGAGGAACGCAACGCCGAGCTTTACCAGCAGTTTGCTGACATGTTCACCGAATTTGCCGACAGTGAGTCGCTGGTCATCGCCGAAGTCTTTCGGGAGATGACGGCCGAAGAAAAAAACCACAGCTCAAAGCTGCAAACCATGTACCTTGAGCGCTTCGGCACGTCCAGTTGCTCGCTGACGGAAGAAAACCTGGTGGAGTTGATTGAAGTTCCGCGGCTGGAGCAGGTGGACTTCTTCCCGGCTCCGGAGCGCAACAAGGTCAGCGCCCGCGACCGGGCCCTGCAGGTGGCGCTCAACGCCGAACGGAGCGCCCAGCACTATTATGTTGACCTCGTGGAGAAGACCGAGCCCGGCCCATTGCGCCTGCTCTACCGTGAACTGGCCGAGATGGAGGACGTCCATGTCTCCTCCCTCGAACAGAAAATGTCGGCTTATTCAGCGAAGAGAGTGAGCGGAAGGTAGTCTCCGCTACGGCAACTTGCAAAAGACTGTTGGCTGACATCTGCTCTTAGGGCTTGCTCAAATCCTGCGGGAATGACTTGAATTCCACCTCGCGCTTGCGGGGCGTGTCCGCTTTGCTGGCGTCGGTCATGTGCTGGATGAGCGTGCCCTTAATGACGCGATAGCCTTCCTGATTCGGCTGCTTGCCAGCGGTTTTGCTGATGAGTCCGCTGAATTGGTACCAGGTTCCATGTACCGTCTTGGTAGTGAAGGTGAGATGATCGCCGTCAAGCGATGCCTTGTCGAAGAACTGGTCGATGAACGTCCCTTTGTCGCTGTCGCCGTCGCCAAATCGCGAGACGTAACCGGAAAGCTTGCCGTCCTCCAGGGTAAGCTGCACAAACTCGCCCTCACGCAGGAATGAGTACATTCCGGAAGGGTCGTTGCCGGCGTCTTGTGCAGCCGAGGAACGCGGCTGTTGCGCGGTCACGAAAGTAACGAGCGCGACCACTAGCCCTACCGAAAGCAAACCTGTCCTCACCCTAATGGCCCTCGCCAGTGAACATCATGTCATGTCGTTGCTGGATTGCAAAGGAGTTTCGGGCGCGCGGTGACTGATCGTCTTGGAATCACACCTGCGAAGCGCACGAGCAGCCGCACGCAGCGCGCGGCCCAAAGCCGATTTCCGCTATAATCCGAGTACTTACCTCGCGGCAGAAAATGATGTCAGACGGCACCGCAGTCCAGCCCTCGCGCGAAGTGTCCGCGCACGACGCCCCAGTGTTGCTGTGGAACTTGGAGCCGTGGGGACGCGTTTTTCTGCGAAACCTGGGTGACTGGTTGTTACGCCGCGAGCCCCCTCCGGTGGAGACGACAGCGCAGCCGGTTCCACTGCGTGCTAATTACTTCATTCGTACTGGCATTGACGGCGAACGCTTCTTCGAATCTTACGCCGGCCACGTGGCGTTCATCACCGCGGTTTACATCCTCTGCACTATTCCGCTCTTCCGGCATGCGCCGCGGCTGCAATCGCCCTTCGAAAACACGAAAATCGAGTATTACCCCGTCAGCGAATATCTGCCGCCCATCCAGACCGGCAACCGGGCCGGGATGAAGCCTCGTAAGGGCGCGCCAAAGCTGGCCAAGCAGGAGATCCTCTCCGTTCCACCCGAGCCCGACAACAATCACCAGACCATCGTGACTCCGCCCAATATCAAGCTGAAGCAGGACGTCGCGTTGCCCAACATCGTAGCCTGGAGCCCGGTGCCCGCAGCCCAGCCTATTGCCGCCTCGGCGCGTTCCGCTTCGCAACGCAAGCTGCCGCAACTCGAGCCGCAGGTCGTCGGTCCTGCGGCGGACGTTTCCCAGCTCAAGCCGAAGCTGCAAACGCCGCCTGAGCTGCTGCCGTCGGTGGTGGAACCGGCACTGACCCCTGATCAGTTGAAACTGAAGAGCGGCGAGCTCAACATGGCGCAACTGGAACCGCAGGTAGCAGCCCCCAAGTTGCCGGTGCCGGCGCAGCGCGCCAGTGGCGAGACCGACAATGCCGCCAAGAAGGCGGCCGCGGCCCCGGGGCCGCAGCCCAACATTCAAGGCATCGGGTTGAACAAGGCTCAAGGTCAACTGATTGCGCTGTCCTTGAATCCGTCGGACGTCAAGGGACCCATCGCCATGCCCGGCGGCAACCGCAGCGGAGAGTTTCACGCGTCGCCCGCGGGCAAGCCGGATGCGCCGGGCACGCCCAACGTAACCGGAACTGGCAGCGGTACCGGCGCGGCTAGTGGCAGTGGGACGGGCAATGGCGCCGGCAGCGGAAATGGCTTACCTCCGGGCATCAGCGTCGGTGCGGCTCCGCCGGGCGCGACGACTTCGGCGGTCGCGGGAATACCAACCAAGCCGTCCACCGGCAAACCTGACGCTGACGCGAACAAGGCGTTGATTGCGGCTGCGATGAAGCCTTCGATTCCTAGCGTCCGTGATCGGCAGCCACCGCCACCGCCTCCTGCGCTGTCAGACGATCCCGACCGCTCTATCGAAAGCCGGGTCTTCGGCGCTCGCCGCTCTTACAAGCTGATCATGAACATGCCGAACCTGACATCCTCCACAGGAAGCTGGATCATTCACTTTGCGGAGCTCAAGCCGACCGACGACAAGAGCTCCCTCTCGGCGCCAGTGGCCACGATGAAGGTTGATCCGGCATATCCTCCCGACGTGTTGCGCGATCGGGTAGAGGGCAAAGTGACGCTTTATGCCGTCATCCAGGCCGACGGGACGGTGGATGAAATCAGAGTGCTCGACAGCCTCGATTCGCGGCTGGATGCGACTGCGATGCGCGCCCTGGCGCGATGGCACTTCCAACCGGCCACCAAGAACGGCGCACCCGTCGCACTCGAGGCCGTGGTCGAGGTTCCTTTCCGCATGAAGCATCTGCAATAAAGAACAGGGGCTAGTGGTCCGGGGCTAGAGGCAAGACATTTCAGATCACGAGTCCGTTCTCACCACTGATTGCTAACCCCTATCACCTGTGGATGTCCACCGTGCTCCACGTCTTGTCAGCAGAGTGGCACAGGTTCTCCAGCGGACAATCGGCGCATTTGGGATTGCGCGCGAAGCAGAGAGCGCGTCCATGCAGGATGATCTGGTGTGCGAAGACGATCCACTTGTCGCGCGGAATTACCCGCATCAGGTCCTGCTCGATCTTTCGCGGCTCGTCGTTCCTGGTCAGCTCCAGCCGCCGCGCGATGCGTTGCACGTGAGTGTCCACTACAACCCCGTCGGCAATGTTGAACCATGTTCCCAACACCACGTTGGCGGTCTTGCGCGCCACACCGGGTATTTGCAGCAGTTCGTCCATGGTGCGCGGCACCTCGCCACCAAAGTCGCTTAGGAGTTTGCGCGCCGCGCCGACCACCGACTTCGACTTGTTGCGGAAGAATCCGGTGGAGCGGATATCGGGCTCGAGTTCCTCAGGCTTGAGGGCGGCGAACGCGTCGACCGAGGGATACTTTGCGAAGATCACGGGCGTGACCATGTTGACGCGCGCGTCGGTGCACTGTGCAGAGAGAATCGTCGCCACCAGCAGCTCCCACGCGCTCTTATGGTGTAGCGCGCAGGTCGCGGCGGGATAGCTCTGGTCAAGCCGCTTGAGGATTTCGTTAACGCGCTGGGGCGCAAGCGGGTTGTAGCCTTTAGGTGCGGCCGCAGCCTTGCCGGCGGTTTTCTCCGCCGCCGCTTTTCGTCCGGCAACACGCGCGGTTGCCTTGGCTGCCGTTTTGCGAGGCGGGAACCCTTTCGCAATCCGCGCCTTCGGGCGCAGAGTCGTCTTGCTAACTTTATCTTGGCGGCCACTTCGCGAAGGCTGGCGTGGAGTAATACCTTGTGGCACGGTTGTCTCCGTTTTGCTCACAGTAGTTTATAACGGGGAACGTCTGCGGGTTGGAAGCGGGGATCCCATTGCGGCCCGACCAATCGTGCTAGGCTGTCCTCAGGGGGAGGCAATGGCAACGCTTTACGTGAAGAACGTACCAGACGAGCTCTACGAAGCCCTGCGTGAACGAGCGCGGCAGCACCGTAAATCCATCGCCGCGGAGGTCCTCGCGTTATTGGAGGAAAGCGTTCCCACCGCCCGCGAACTAAAAGCGAGACGGAAATTTGTTCGCCGCCTGGAACGTTTGCGGTCGCGGCCTTCGCCATCTCCCGGCCCATTTCCTTCGACAGAAGAGATGCAGCGTGAGGACCGGTCAAGGTGAGAGGGCCGTCCGGAGGATCCTTTACGGCAGTCGCTTCGGACTATCTCGTCGGATATACGAAGCAAGCAGAGTTTCTATGGAACGCGCCTAGAATGGACGGCTATGTTGCTTGACAGCCTTGGTGACGTAATCGCAAAACGCGAACTGTTTGTAAGAGGAGATCCTAACCGTAGAGTGGTTGTGACGATGGGCAAACCTCAGCTCTGGGAAGGAGGGCCCGATTGCTTGTGTCCTATTTTGATTGTTGGACTTGGAGATGAAAAAGTCCGATCCGCGGCGGGCGTAGATGCATTCCAATCCATCGAACTTGGACTGAAGTTAATCGCAATTCACCTAAAGAGAATACAGCGTGACTACGAGATCGACCTTTGTCGATGGGAAGGCGATGACGATTCGTTTGTGGGATTCCCAAATCCCGATTTGTAGTTGTCGATCATTAGGAGGTCTCTATGAAGGCCATCCGCATTCATGAATTTGGTGGTCCGGAAGTTCTCAAGTACGAAGACATTGCCGATCCCGTTCTGCGTAAGGACCAGGTTCTGGTCCGCGTCCGGGCGTGCGCGCTCAACCATCTCGATTTGTGGGTACGCAAAGGGTTGCCAGGCGTGCAGTTGCCGCACATTCTGGGCAGCGACATCGCCGGCGAGGTTGTCGAATGCGGCGAATACATCACCGACCTGAGCGAGGGCATGCGCGTACTGCTGGCGCCCATGGTCTTCTGCAATCATTGCGAGCAGTGCAATCAGGGACGCCACAACTTCTGTCCTCAATTCGCCGTGCTGGGCAACGGAGTGGATGGAGGCAACTGTGAGTTGATCGCGGTGCCGCGCGTCAACGTCATTCCCATTCCCGACACCCTCGACTTTGTTCAGGCGGCCAGTGTGCCGCTGGTCTTCCTCACCGCATGGCACATGCTGCTGGGCCGCGCGCAACTGCGGGCCGGGCAGACCGTGCTGGTGCTCGGGGCGGGCTCGGGCGTGGGCTCGGCTGCAATCCAGATTTGCAAGATGCTGTCCGCGTACGTCATCACCACTGCGGGCGATGAGCGCAAGCTGGAGAAGGCACGCGAGCTGGGCGCAGATCACACTATCAATCACTACCAGCAAAAAATTGGCGACGAGGTACGTCGCATCACCAACAAGCGTGGCGTGGACATAGTCTTCGAGCACGTCGGCCAGGCCACGTGGAAGGAGAGCCTGAAGTCACTGAAGCCCGGCGGAACGCTGGTGACCTGCGGCGCGACCACCGGCTACGAAACCAACCTCGACCTGCGCTTCCTGTTCTCGCGCCAGCTATCGCTTCTCGGCTCGTACATGGGCGCGATGGGCGAACTGGACGATGTGTTGAAGCACGTCTTCTCCGGCAAGCTGAAGCCGGTGGTGGACCAGGCCTTCCCGCTGAGCGAGACCCGCGCCGCCCATGAGTACCTCGCCAGTAGCGAGCAGTTCGGGAAGGTGGTGGTGGTGCCGTAATGGCACGGATAGCTATTCAGCAAATTCTGTCATCCTGAGCGAGGACTTTAGTCCGAGTCGAAGGACCCCTATAGCGGAAGGATGCCTCGTAAGATCCATCCCTTGTAGGGGTCCTTCGCTCGCCCGCGAAGACGCGGTCGAGGTCAGGATGACAAATCAAACAACTATCGCGTATCCACCCAGCACTATCCACTGGTTTATGATTGAGCCATGAATTCCGGCTTTGGGGAGATGTTGTTCATCGTCTTGCTGGCCTTGATTGTGGTCGGGCCCAAGCGGCTCCCGGGTCTTATGCGCGAACTGGGCAAATACATGGCCGAGTTCAAGCGCGCCAGCAATGAATTCAAGCGCCAACTCGAAGATGAGATGCTGAACATCGAGCTGGAAGAGCGCGCCAAGAAAGAAAAAGAAGCTCCGCAGATTCTCCCGCCCGAAACGCCGTCCGCGGAACCGTCGATCACGCCAGCACAAGGCATCGTCAGCCGCGGCAGCTCGGAAGACATCTCCGCGGATGCAGCCGACCCTCACCCAGAGGAAACCGCACAGGCCAAGCCGCTCCCGTCTGCGAGCAATCACTAAGCGATGCCAAGCCCCATCGTAGAAGCCACCCACAAGCGCGCCTCCGAAGAAATGACGGGCATGAGCTTCCTCGAGCACCTCGAGGAGTTGCGCCGCCGCATCATCTACAGCGGGCTCTACATCATTGGTGGCTTCTCCATCTGCTGGTGGTACCACGAGCAGATTTTTGCCTTGATGCAGAAGCCCATCATAGCGGCGCTGGCCAGTCACCATCTCGAGCAGAAGCTCGTCTATCTGAACCCCACCGATCCCTTCAACATGTACTTGAAGGTGTCGCTGCTGGCCGGATGTTTCGTGGCCTCGCCATTCGTCCTGTATCAGGTGTGGGCGTTCATCTCGCCAGGACTGTATCGCCACGAGCGCCGCTACGTGATGCCCTTCATGTTCAGCACGGTAGGGCTATTTCTGGCCGGCGGCTTCTTCGGCTACAAGATGGTCTATCCCGCGGCGCTCGACTTCCTCATCACTTTCAGCGTCCAGTTCACGCCGATGATTACCATTCAGGAGTACACCAACCTGTTCCTGACCATTATTGCCGGGTTGGGGATTGTGTTCGAGCTGCCGATTCTCGTCTTCTTCCTGTCGCTGATGGGCATTCTGACTGCGGGCTGGATGTGGCGTAACTTCCGCTACTCGATTCTGGTCATTTTCATTATTGCAGCCATTATCACGCCCACCACTGACATCCTGAACATGTGCATCTTCGCCGCGCCCATGATCATTCTGTATCTGTTGAGCATCGCCATCGCATGGTTCGTGCATCCCGCGCAGCGCAAGAAGCGGGCGGAAAAAGCCGCGGGGTAATGCCTCAGGCTGGCCTACTGTGTCGCCCGTCACATCTCTCCCCTCCGCGTTTTCATTACAATATGCTCATGGACTCCTTCATCATTGCAGGCAGGCAGTTTCGCTCGCGCCTTATCGTGGGCACGGGCAAGTACAAATCCGGGCAGGAGACGGCGCGTGCCATCGCGGCCAGCGGCGCCGAGATGGTCACCGTCGCGGTGCGCCGCGTCAACCTTGACCGCAGCAAAGAGTCGCTGCTCGACTACATTGATCCGCAGCAGTATTTCCTGCTGCCCAACACCGCCGGTTGCTACACCGCCGACGAAACCATTCGGGCCGCGCGCCTGGCCCGCGAAGTCGGCCTCTCCGACTGGGTCAAGGTCGAGGTCATCGGCGACCAGGCCACTCTCTTTCCCGACGTGCAGGCCACCATCGAGGCCACCCGCGTGCTGGTGAAGGAGGGCTTCACCGTGCTGCCCTACACCTCTGACGACGTGGTAGCCGCCAAAAGGCTGATCGATGCTGGGGCCGCCGCGGTGATGCCGCTCGGAGCGCCTATCGGCAGCGGCATGGGGATACAGAACCAGGCCAACATCCGCATCCTGCGGGAGATGATCACGGGTGTGCCGCTCATCGTGGACGCGGGCGTGGGCACCGCTTCAGATGCGACCATTGCCATGGAGCTCGGGGTGGATGGTGTGCTGATGAATACCGGCATCGCTGGCGCGCAGGACCCGGTGCTGATGGCTGAAGCCATGAAGAACGCCGTCATCGCCGGCCGTCAGGCTTATCTCGCTGGACGCATGCCGAAGAAGCTGTACGCTACGGCGAGCTCTCCACTGGAGGGCGTCGTCCGGTAATTTTTCGGGCAGATATGAAGGGCGGCCATTGGCCGCCCTTCATATTTGCAGCATCGCGTAGCTCAGTGCATCTCGCTCATGGCGCCGCCTTTGCCACCCTGGTCCTTCAGCATGCTCACGTTGGTCACGTGGATCATGCCCTCATCGTCCATCGTGCCGGTCAGCTTCACGTGATGGCCGAGGTGGTCCGTCACCGCATCGGGATTGTCGATGCCGACGACCTTCATGTCCTTATCGGTGACCAGCACCGGCTTCGCGCCGCCATCGATGCACTTCTTGGCGCACGCGGCGTGCGCCGCATTGGCGCCCTTGGCGCCGCATTGGGAATCGCTGATCCAGCCATCCCAGGACATGTCCTTGGCGGCCGCCAGCATGGTCATGCTGATGAGATAGAGCCCCGCTATCAATAGCACTCGCTTTAACATGTTCGAATCTCCTTTTGAACTTGCCCTCAAAGTTTTGGTCGAATCTTCGAAATCGGAAAAGGATCGAAAACCATGCGACCACACCCTGACCGCCGTTTTTTCTTTCCGTGGAGTTCGATCCACCCCACACGATGTACGACGCAGCAGTCGCCATCGGATTGCGCCGTGCACAAGTTTATCCCAGAACGGAAATTTGCGCGACGGCGCCCGCTGGCTCGCCAGTATTTTCTGCGCTGGGACAAGTCCTCTATCTGTTCGGTTCTAATCCCTTGCGAGTAATCGGTTGGGTTGGCGCTTAGAAAGGTTAGGAGTAACCTGATTCCTTATGCTCGATCTAGCCTTTGTTCGCGATCATCAGGACCTGATTAAAGAAAAAATCCGGCAACGCGGGATGGACCCCGACACTATACTAGGAGATTTTTACGTTATCGATCTCGAGCGCCGCGCCGCCATTACGCGAGCCGAGACTCTGAAAGCCCAGCGCAACAAGGCCACTGACGAAATCGCCAAGCTCAAGAAAGACAAGCAGGACGCGAGCGCGCTCGTTAACCAGACGAAAGAGCTGCGCGAGAAGATCGTCGAAGCGGAAAAGATCGCCGAAGTGGCAGACGCAAAACTGCGTGACATCCTGGTCGGCATCCCGAACCTGCATGACGATAGCGTGCCAATAGGCACATCGGAGGCGGACAATGCCGAGGTTCGCCGCTGGGGCACGCCGCCGCACTTCGACTTCACTCCCAGACCGCATTGGGAGCTCGGCGAAGAGCTGGGTGTGCTCGACCTGGCGCGCGCGGCCAAGATCACGGGGGCGCGATTTGCGGTTTACTGGGACCTCGGCGCACGGCTGGAGCGCGCGCTAATGAATTTCATGCTCGATCTGCACACGCGCGAGCATGGCTACACCGAAGTGTTGCCGCCGTTCATGGTCAATGCCGACTCCATGTACGGCACCGGGCAGTTGCCCAAGTTTGAAGCCGACCTGTTCAAAGTGCCACACGGTGAAAAGAACCTGTACCTGGTGCCCACGGCCGAGGTTCCCGTCACCAATCTTTATCGCGACGAGACGCTCGACGGCGCGCGCCTGCCGATTTCGCTAACTGCTTACACCCCATGCTTTCGCAGCGAGGCCGGCTCCTACGGCAAGGATGTGCGCGGCATCATTCGTCAGCATCAGTTTCAGAAGGTAGAGTTGGTAAAGTTCACCAAGCCTGAGCAGTCGTGGGATGAACATGAGAAGCTCACCCGCGACGCTGAGCAAGTGCTGCAGAGGCTGGACCTGCATTACCGCGTAGTTGCGCTCTGCACCGCCGACCTCGGTTTCGCGTCGGCCAAGACATACGACATCGAAGTCTGGCTACCGGGCCAGGGATTGTTCCGGGAAATTTCGTCCTGTTCCAACTTCACCGATTTTCAGGCGCGTCGGGCCAATATTCGCTATCGTCCCGAGGGCGGAAAGAAAACGGAACTGGTGCACACCCTGAATGGCAGCGGGCTGGCGGTCGGACGCACCTGGGTGGCTGTTGTCGAGAACTATCAGCAAGCAGATGGAAGCGTGTTAATCCCGGAAGTGCTGCGGCCATATATTGGGGCGGAGCGGATTACGCCCAGAAAGTTCTGAGTCCCAGCCGCTATTGATGGGCAGCGTCGTCACGTTCCTCATCGAATATAGTTCCAGTCTGCTCTTGCAATGGCGACGCACCAAACACAGCCAGCACCCACTCTTTCGCGTGACCTGGGCGTAAGCCACGCTAGCGCGGTCGTGGTCGGCACCATCATCGGCAGCGGTATCTTCCTGGTCCCGGCCGAGATGATGCAGGCCGTTGGCTCGGCTTGGCTGGTCTACCTCGCCTGGATCGTCGGCGGAATACTGTCGTTGGCGGGCGCCATCACCTATGCCGAACTCGGCGCCATGAAACCGCAGGCTGGCGGCGAATACGTTTACATTCGCGATGCTTACGGCCCGCTGCCGGGCTTCCTCTACGCGTGGACCTGGTTCGCCATCGCCAAGCCGGCTTCCATCGCAACTCTGACGGTGGGATTCGTGCGCATCCTCGGAACGTTTCCGGTGTTCGCATTCTTCAACCATGACGCGGTGCGCTCGCCATTCGCCATCAGCTACGGGCAACTGGTTGCCATCGCTGCCGCCGCGCTGATCACCGGGCTGAACTATATCGGCATCAGGCGCGCCGGCGATTTCCAGGTGGTCTTCACGCTGCTGAAGATCGCGATTATCGTCGCCATCGCATTCATGGCTTTCACCGCCGCTAACGGCACATGGCGTAACTTCCAGACCAGCTTTGTCGGCGCAACTGGCGGATTCGCCGGCTTCATGGCCGCACTCATCGCCGCGCTGTGGGCCTACGACGGATGGAACGACCTGAACATGGTCAGCGGCGAAATCCGCGATCCCGGTCGCACCATTCCAATCGCGCTTATTGCCGGCGTCGGCGTCGGTCGCGGTGCTCTACATGCTGACCAATGCTGCCGTGCAATACGTGCTTCCGGCAGCGAGCATCGCGGCTTCGCAGCGGCCTGCATCGGATGCCACTGCGGTCGCGGTCGGCGCATGGGGAGCAGCCATCGTTTCCGCCGGCATGGCGCTGTCCATGCTGGTGGCGCTGAACGGGACGGTCATGAGCGGCGCGCGTGTGCCGTTCGCCATGGCTCGCGATGGTTACTTCTTTAAGGCGATGGCCGATGTGCATCCCATCTTTCACACTCCCTCCGTCGCACTCGGCGTTCAGTTCGTGCTGTCCGATCATCCTTGCTGTTGTTCGCAGGCAGTTTCCGGCAACTGTTCTCGCTGGCCATCTTCGCCGAATGGCTCTTCTACATGACGGCAACCAGCACGGTGTTCGTTCTGCGCCAGAAGGAACCTGACGCGCTGCGACCTTACCGCACGTGGGGATATCCGTTTGTCCCGGCGCTGTTCGTTGCAGCCGCGGCCTGTTGCTCTACTACACGTTCACCGAAAACATCCGAAATTCGGCGTGGGGCGTAGTGGTGATTTTGGCGGGTGTGCCGATTTATTGGTACTTTGCAGCGAAGAAGAAGCAGCGCACGGCTGCAGGCGCTAAACTCTAAGTGCTAACCGCCTTCACCGCGCGCTCATACACCTTCACGTACTCGCGTGCGGAGTTGGGCCAGGAGTAATCCTGCGCCATGGCGTTGCGCATCAGCGTTTGCCAGACGTTTTTGTCGGCGTAGACTTTCAGAGCTGCCTGCACCGTATCCAGCAGTGCTTCGGCGGTGTACGGCTTGAACTTGAATCCGGTGCCCTTTAAGGTCTGCGGATCAAACTGCTCGACCGTGTCGTCTAGTCCGCCTACCGCGCGGACAATCGGCACGGTGCCATAGCGCAAACTGTAAATCTGGTTCATACCGCACGGTTCGTAATGCGAGGGCATGAGGAACACATCGCTACCGGCTTCAATCTTGTGCGCCAGCGCATTGTCGTAGGCGATCTTCACCGCAAACTTCTGCGGATACTGTTTGTTCAGCCGACGGAACATGGCTTCGTACTCGGGTTCGCCGGTGCCAAGGACCACCATGATGAGGTTTTCCCTCGCCAGGCGGTCGGCGGTTTGCTGAATAAGGTCGAATCCCTTCTGGTTGACGAACCGCGAGATCATGCCCACCACCGGCCACTGCGTATCCTCTGCCAGGCCGAACTGTTGTAGCAGGTCGCGCTTGCACAGCGCCTTGCCGTTGAGGTTTTCGGCCGAGTATGGGGCGGCAATGTGCTGGTCCCTTTCGGGACTCCACTCGCTGTAATCCACGCCGTTCACGATGCCGGTGACCGTGGCTGAGCGCGCCGTAGTACGCCTTCCAGCCCGAAACCGTATTCCGCGGTCTGTATCTCCTGGCCATATCTCCGGCTGACGGTGGTGATGTAGTCGGCCATGGTGATGGCGCCCTTCAGGAAATTCACCTTCCCGTAAAATTCCATCTTCGACATGGTGAACAGGTCCCACGGCAGCATGAGCAGTGGCAGAATTTCGGGGGAAACAGACCCTGATAACCGAGATTGTGAATGGTGAAGACGCAAGGAACGCCGACGAACGCCGGGTCCTCAGAGTACAAAGTCTTGCGCAGTATGGGAACCAGGGCCGTCTGCCAATCGTGACAGTGAAAGACGTCAGGCACGCCGAGCACTTTCGCCGACTCGAGTACCGCGCGGCTAAACAATGCAAAACGCTCGGCGTTGTCGTGATAGTCGCCCAGCGCCGTGCCGTAGAGCGCGTCGCGGTCAAAGAACGGAGGGTAGTCAACGAAATAGAATTGCACTCCAGCGCGCACGCCGCCATCGAGCACTGAGCAAAAGCGGTAACGGTCATCGAATGGTACCGTGATACTGGGAATAACTTTGGCAGGATTATCCAGCTTCGTTTGCTTGTAGCGCGGTAGAAAAACTGTAACCTTGTGGCCTAAATGTGCGAGCGCGGGCGGCAAAGCGCCGATGACGTCGGCCAGTCCGCCGGTCTTGGCGAAGGGTACGCACTCTGATGCCGCAAAGGCGATATGCATGAAACCTCCAGGCGCGGCGGAGGCGCCTCCGCGAGAAAAGCCGAACGACGTAACTGAATCTGCGCTTGTAAGATGAACAAATCGGCGAAACAGTTGAGTCTAATCGGGGAATCGAAAGAGGGTCAACGTGACCAAGACCGCATCGAAGAATACTGCGGCCGTTCGCTAGCGGAAAACGCAGACCAAGATTGGGGCAGAACTTCCTGATTGACCGCGAGGCGGCGCGGCGCATCGTTGCGGCACTGGGCGATATTTCCAACCGCACCGTCATCGAGATCGGCCCCGGGCGAGGAGTGCTCACTGACTTACTGATCCCGCGCGCCAAACGGGTGATCGGAATCGAGCTTGATCGCGTGTTGGCAGCTCAGTTGCGCATGCGTTACGCGACCAGGCCAAACGTCGAGATCCTCGAGTCGGATTTTGTGACGGCCGAATTTGCCTCCATGGTGGGCCGCAAGCCCGGACCGCTGCACGACCTCCGGCCCACGCAGCCGGAGACGGTGGACGTCGTCGGCAATCTGCCGTACTACATCACCTCCGACATCGTGCTGCGGATTCTGGAGCTGTACCAGCACATCGAGCGCGCGGTCATCATGGTGCAACGCGAGGTAGCTGATCGCATGGCAGCCGAGCCAGGAGGCCGCGACTACGGCTTGCTCTCGGCCACGACGCAGTTATTTGCGCACGTCGAAAAGCTGTTCACGCTGCCGCCGGCAGCGTTTTCGCCTCCGCCCCAGGTGCATTCCACAGTCTTGCGGCTTACCATGGCGCCGCAGCTTGGCGAGTTGCGCGTAGAGGAACAGCCGTTCATTGCTTTCCTGAAGCTTGCCTTCGCACAGAAGCGCAAAACGCTGCTGAACAATCTTCGCGGACAATACTCCGACGCGGCCGTTCGCGCGGCGCTCAAGGCAGCAGGCCTGCGCGCCGACGTTCGCGCCGAGGCCGTGCCGCTGGCGAAAATGGCTACGGTGCATCGGGCTTTACAGCGGAGTTAAACTTAGCTGAGGAGCGGATGCCATGCCAACCGCGGTCCGTCAGCCGGCTGTCGCGGGGCGCTTTTATCCGGCCAATGCGCAGCGCCTGCGTGCTGAAGTGGAAACCTACACAACTGCGCCTGCCAGTGCTTCAGCCGAGCCACAGGTCAAGATTCGCGCTTTCGGCTGCGTTGTGCCTCACGCGGGATACATCTACTCCGGGCATGTCGCAGGGGCCGTCTATCGGCGCTTAGAGTTACCGGAACGCTTCGTCATTCTCTGCCCCAATCACACTGGCATGGGCGAGCCGCTGGCGGTCATGAGCGAGGGCGCATGGCACACGCCTTTGGGTGATGCATCGATAGACGAAAAACTGGCCGGGCTGTTGAAGGTGAAATTGCCGCTGCTCTCAGAAGATCAGGCTGCCCACCGATACGAACATGCGCTTGAGGTGCAGCTTCCCTTCCTTCAGGTACTCGCGCCGGGGTTCCAGTTTGTGCCCATCACCGTGGGAACCAGCAATTTCGACGTACTGACCGCGCTCGGAACCGTTATCGGCAGCGCCGCGGCGGAGGCGGGCCAACCGGTGCTGGTCGTCGCTTCCAGCGATATGA
Source organism: uncultured Acidobacteriaceae bacterium (assembly GCA_963823635.1). Classification (GTDB taxonomy): domain Bacteria; phylum Acidobacteriota; class Terriglobia; order Terriglobales; family Acidobacteriaceae; genus Bog-257. Next base: position 104,874 of record CAWGMV010000022.1, read on the forward strand.
ACCATTATGAGAGCGACAGCGTTACTCGCGTCAAGGACCGCCGCGCCATTGACCAACTGCTGGCGCTCGATCCCCGCGGGCTCTACGACATCGTGCACAAGGCCGACATCAGCATGTGCGGATACGGGCCAGCGGTGGTTATGCTGACCGCAGCCCGAAAACTGGGCGCAACAAAAGCTGAGCTGATTCGCTATGCAACCTCCGGTGATGTTTCCGGAGACCGCGACATGGTGGTCGGTTATGCTGGAGTTGCGGTGTATTGAATTCTTCTTAGAGGACTGGAAAGGGCGACCTTGCGGTCGCCCTTCTTTTAAATCCTGCGTCAGTTAGTGGCCGGAACCGCTGTGGCCCCCGCCTCCACTGCTGCCGCCAGAGTGGCCACCACTCGACGCGCCGAATCCTCCCCTACCGGCAGAGCCAGCGCCATATCCGCCAGACCTCGCACCGGCCCCGGACTCGAAGCCCGTGCTCCCGTATGTAGATTGAGGAGTGGCGAATACGTGGCTATTCGCGCCGCGGACCGCATTAGGCGCAATCCCATAGTGGCTAACCGCCAGCTCGTTCCTGGCAGTCGGCGAGACAAACCCGTTCCTGACGCCAGCGGAACTGAGGTTTCGACCCGGTATCACACTCGCGAAGTTAGGTGGAATCCGTCCGCCTGGAATATAAGCAGGAGATCCTGCGGCCTTCCCGACCAGAATGGTTGGCGCCGAAGCCCCGCCACTTGGTGCTGCCGGCGCACTAAGTGGCTGCCAACCTGCCGGCGGCTTCGAAATCACCGGCATGGTCTGGAAATTGTTCGCATACCACTGGCCAGGATAGCTGCCGGGCAGCCATGCCCAGCCGACACCGCCTCCCACAAACGCCCATGAGCCATAGTGAAACGGCAGCCATCCCCACGGATAAGCCGAGGCCCAGCTATAACCGAAGCCGGGAACAAAGGCCCACGCACCGTTGCTGTAAGGACTCCATCCGATCATGGAATCGGCAAAGCCGTAAGGTTGCCAGGCGTATCCGTAGCCGGGAGCGTAGAAATAGTCACCGTAGTAGTTGAGGTCCTGCACACCATAGCCGCCGCGCGGACCACCGTAGCCCTGATTGCTGGCGTACGTGTTCGTATAAGCTTCGCGTTCCTTGTTCCAGGCGTCCACTGGCAACGCCTCGGTGCCATGGGTCACTTTGTAATCTGATGGCTGACTCGGATCCAGCGTCAATGTCTCATTCTTCTTGACGCTCAGCAGCTGCGGTTGGTTCTCCACCTGAACGTCGCCACGCAGTACCGCAACTTGCAATTGATCGGGCGCGGCACTGATGCGCGCCAAGGTGTTACGACGAATGAGAAAGGTATTACCATCGGCGATCGCGTGATACGCATCTTCGCTCTTGGCGCGCACATCGAAGAAGACCACGCCCCGCACCACTTCGATTTCGTCCACCTTCGCGCCCGTGTCCGTCATCGAGAGACGGCGGAACTTTATTTCCGAATTTTCGCCCAGGCGGAGAGCGCTCTGATCTTCAAACTCCACTTCGGCCAAGCCGTCGGTTTTCGTGACAATGCGCGTCCCCTCCACGATGGGTGTGTTCAGGATGGCGCGATCCAGTCCCTGGTCTGCGTGGGCCAACTGGACCGGCCCATCGACAAAGCTGAGACGAACAATACGGGCGTGCGACTCGGCCTGCGCGCCCACAGATGCGGCGATCAGTGCGACCGCAGCGCATGCTAACAACGGAAACCCCACGCGCCCTGGCATTTTGAAACTCCGTGTGTCTGAACCTGAGAGATGGAATCGGCGGGTTTTCGGTAAAGCCTCGTCGAGGCCTTCTCTGCTTACAGCTATTAGAACACTATTGCGGCGTTAAGTTGTGAGAAATCACTGGCGTAAGTTGTAAAAATTGCGGGGCCAAGCCCGCCGATCGGCTGGCCTGTTACGGCTGCACCGCGGTTTGAGGCGCTGGGCTGGATCCGCCAATGGTCTTCAGCAGGTGCTGGGCGCTCTGGCGGCTTATGTGCATGATGTTGGAATCGTTGGCGATTTGCCGCAGAATGGGTTCAATGACGTTCAACTCCTCCACCCGATGGCCGGCTTGCAGTTCCTCCAGTTCGCGCAACTGCTGGTCCAGGCCGAGCTTGTCATATCGATACTGCCAGGCGAGCTTGAGGCCATAATCAAGCGTGGTCGCCAGCCCAAGAAAAAACTGGGTCAGGCGCTCCACGTTGGGGTTCTGAGAATAGTTGTAGGTGCTGGAACGCTGAACCTCGGCCGACTTGTAAACCAGCGTCTTCGCGCCGGTTTTCGCAATATGCTTGAGGCGCGAATCGAAGTCGCCCTGAAAATAATTCAGTTTTCGGGCTAAATCAAAAATCTCCTGCCGGTTGCTGTCCGACATGACAAAGTCTTGCTCCACCGGATCTGCGTTCGCACCCTGCGAAGAGTTTAGGATTCCCTTGAAATGCGTCTTGCCGTTGGCCTGCACCTCAATGGAATAACTCTGCCATGGAATTCCCTGATTCCATTCAAAGTTGAACCGCACCGATGCCTGATCGGCCATCGGCGTAGCCTCTTGCGCCAGAACCGACAGGGGCAATAAGAGCGCTATCGCGGCCAAGCAGATTCTCATTGTGGCAAAATTCTAATCGATTTAGGGGTGGTTTACTGCGCCCCGGCCTGTTGCCGCTGCAGGGTCGCCGCGGTATGCAGATGGCAGATTGCGATGGCCAGGGCGTCGGCTGCGTCGGCAGATTCGGGCGGCGTCGCCAAATCCAGCAGGCGGGCCACCATCATCTGCACCTGCGACTTCTCCGCCTTACCATATCCCACCACGGCCGACTTGATGGACAGCGGCGAGTAGGCGATCACGTTCAGCCCGGCTTGCGCAGCCACCAGCATGGCCACTCCGCGCACATGTCCCAGCTTCAGGGCCGATTTCACGTTCACTGCGTAGAACACATCCTCGATGGCCACCTCTTCCGGAGAGTACGCAATGATAATCTCCGTGAGACCTTGCGCGATCTTCTTCAACCGCAGCTCCAGGGGTTCCTGTGACCACAACCGGATGGCGCCGCTGCAAAGGTGATGCAGCGAGCCACTGCCATTCTGCTCCACTACTCCGTAGCCGGTGAATTGGCCACCGCAATCGATTCCCAGCACGCGCATTGCCGCGAGTGTAACAGGAAAACCGCTCTTCGCCATTCGCTTTCCGCTCTTCGCGAGAAGGGGATGCGAGCGCTTGACTACCGTCGCGCGGGCGGCTACTTTGCCAATGCATGTCCGAACGCCGCATTGTCACCTTCACCACCGACTTCGGCCTCAACGACCCCTTCGTGGGCATCATGCACGGGGTCGTGCTCAACATCTATCCTGAGACGGCCGTTGTTGACATCTCGCACGCGGTGTCTTCTTACGACGTGCTCGATGGCGCCTGGACTATTGCGCAGGCCTATCTTTTTTTTCCTCCGCGAACGGTGCACGTGGTGGTGGTCGATCCCGGTGTCGGCAGCAAACGGCGGCCCATCATCGCTGAGACTCGCGACTATATCTTCGTGGCGCCCGACAACGGCGTGCTCTCGCTGGTGGAGTCGCGCGAGCCGAAGTTCAGCGTTCGCCACATTACCGCCGACCGCTATTTTCTGCAACCGGTGAGCCAGACCTTCCATGGCCGCGACATCTTCGCGCCGGTGGGGGGATGGCTCAGCAAAGGCGTCGCACCTGCGGAATTCGGGCCAGAGATTTCCGACTACGTGCGCCTCGCGCTGCCAGAGGTGAAGCGCGTTGGCACGAATAGCGTGTGCGGCGTGGTGCTGAGGGTGGACAAGTTCGGCAACCTCATCACCAACATAAGCGAGCGCGACGTGCCGGCATTGTTGGCTTCGCCGTCTCCCCCCTTCAGACTGATGATCGCCGGACAAACGATCAGCCACCTCTGCCATTCCTACGCAGAGGGTGGCGACAATGAGGTGTTCGCAATCTTCGGCAGCTCAGGATTCCTGGAGCTCGCAGCGCGACAGGCGTCGGCGGCCGAAAAGCTGGGGGCAGGAGTGGGGACGGAAGTGGAGATAGTGATGGGAGCGTAGACGTCCAGATGCTGACGGAAAACGATGTTGTCGAGGCTGTAGCAGCTTACTTACAAGATACCGGTTGGCACATTCTCCAAATGTGCACAACCAAGGAGCACGGTATCGATATTCTGGCAGAACGCCAGGGAGAAAAGCTGGCCGTCGAGGCAAAGGGCGGCGGCTCGGGGACACCCGGGACGCGCCGCTACGGCTCTCCGTTCACTTACAATCAAAAGCGCTCTCATGTCGCCGTTGCGCTCTTGACTGCGGCGCGTGTCATCAGCGAGGGAAGTTATGGAGCTGGAATCGCACTCCCCAGCGACGAAGGACACTCCCTGCTGATCAAGCAAATATGGCCTTCCTTGAAAATGCTTGGCATCCGGATATTCTTTGTTGATCCAAGCCGCGTTGTGAGCGAGTTTGGTGCAGAATTGGACAAAAAGCAACTATAGCGCGTAACTGCGGTTTTGATTCAGAGAATGAGATGAAACAGATTTCTGCAGGAAAGTTCAAGACTCGCTGTCTCGCTGTGGTGAACGAGGTACAAGCTACAGGTGAGCCCGTTGTCATCACCAAACATGGGAAACCTGTCGTAAAGATCGTACCGGCTGAAATGAAGGACGATAGCCTCTTCGGCTACCTGGCTGGAAAGGCGAAGATCGTGGGCGACATCATCTGGCCGGCTAGCTCGATTGAGGATTGGGAAACAACTGATAACTGACAACTGGCCACTGACAACTTCAATTTACGGATTTTTCGGCTTCACCCTGGCGTAGCGCTCCATTTCGGCCGTCCACTTCAAGAAGCGCAACAGTTCCCGGCGCTCGCGCCAGCTGAATCCCCAGAATTCCAGGAAGCCGATGCTGTGCATCTTGATGCCGGTATAGGTTTCAATGCGCCAGCGGAGATAGGGGCTTCGCCAAGGCGTGAGATGATGGCCGCGGGTTGCGTTCCACAGAAAGCGCAGGATATAGCGCATAATTGAAGTTAGTGTAGCCCACCCTGTTCCCAAAACCAGGCGGACAAGAGCCTGTCCCGAGCGAAGTCGAGGGAGTGGGACCTCCAAAAGCGCTGCTTTGTACAACTCGTCCGGGAGTGCGTTGAAGTCCACAACCGCGAATAAGCCGGAAGCCAAGGTGCGCGCGATGTATCGCAAGCTCGCCCGCGCCTGGGGACGCCAGCATTGGTGGCCGGCGGAGACTGCGTTTGAGGTCATCGTCGGGGCCATCCTCACGCAGAACACATCCTGGACCAACGTGGAGCGTGCTATCGCCAGCCTACGCGCGGCGGACAAACTGAGCGTCGAAGGCATGCGCGAAGTTACATTACGGAAGCTGCAGCGGCTCATCCGTTCTTCGGGATATTTCCGCCAGAAGGCGCAGCGGCTTAAGAATTTCGTCGCGTTCCTGGATGCCCGCTATGCCGGCTCGCTGGAGCGCATGTTTGCTACGGCGACTGAGACGTTGCGGGTTGAATTGCTGGCGCTCAATGGCGTCGGCCCCGAAACGGCTGACTCTATCCTGCTCTATGCCGGCAGTCACGCCATCTTCGTGGTTGATGCCTACACGCGCCGGATCCTGGAGCGCCACGAGGTGTTGGACGCTGGAGCAAAATATGATGAGATTCGCAGTCTCGTGGAACGCGCACTGAAGCGCGAATCACCCGACTTTCCTGCCCATAGCGAAAAGCAAGCCGGCCTGCCGGAAGCCCATCCTCCTTCGGCGATGAGCACTGCGCAACGCAGTCCGCTTGCTCAGGTTTACAACGAGATGCATGGATTATTGGTCCAGGTGGGAAAACACTATTGCCGGAAAAGTGAAGCCCTCTGCGAGATCTGTCCTTTGCGTTCCTTGCTTGATCACCCCCCGGTAGTCAATAGCTCGTGATGGGTTGTCTTACATGACGATCTGCTTCACCTGGCGCGTGATGGGGTGCTGCATTTCGTCGAGGTCGCCCTTGACCAGGTTCAGTCCGTACACGCAGGATTCGAACTCATGCGACAGCTTGCCGAATAGCGGCGCCAGCCGCGCGTACTCGAATTGGTCGAATTTCGACACGATGAAATAACTCTCCTTGCCGGCCTTCATGAAGTCCACAAAGTTCTCCAGGCGTTGCCGGCGCAGGCGGTAATGATTGATGCTCTCGGGAAACATTCCCGAGAAAAACAGAATGTAGTCGCCGATGTGCTTGCGCACCTGCCGCTCGCGGTCGAACGAGGGTGCCGGGCCATAGACGGGATCGGCTTCGAGCAGCATCTCGCCAACATCGCTTACTGGGCGGTCCTTGGCATTGCGAATCTTGAACAACTGCTCACATTCGCAGAACTCCGTAAGAATGTTGGCGATGTAATCCTGCACTTCGGAATCGCGCAGACCAATCTCGCGGTCGAAGTGATGGTGGATCAGTTCGCTGAACAACTCCTGCAATGGATGCGTTTCCGGAACCATGGTCCTGTGCTCTCTCCTTCGGCCCTACTGCTCCCACCGATATATTGATGCGACTTCTTAAACTAGTTCTCCATCGAAAGCAAGCGTTTCTCGCGCGCGAGCGGTTGCCTTCGAAGGTTCGTTCCCGGCGCGCGATCTGGACAACGCCATCGTCGTGCGAACCATATGTCGGATTTGAACAGTGTTTATGCGGGCTCGGTTGCTAAGGTGATTTCTGTAACTACTCATCGCGATTGCCTTATCAGCAGAGTTGCGCCTTGACTGCTAAAGTGCGGTCAGCCCTTTGAGATGCGCTCGACGGCGTCTTATGGCACAATGCCGCCGTCGAAGGAGGTGCAGGATGGAACGCCACAATATCGCCGGCAATTCTCCCTATGAGCCAACTGTCGGCTTTTCCCGAGCGGTTAGGGTCGGCCCGTTCGTGTCGGTGGCGGGAACGGTTGCGACCGGCGCCAATGGCAAGATTGTCGGCGAGGGCGACATATACGCGCAAGCTGTGCAAACGTGGAAGAATGTGGGCCGCGCTCTCGAGCAGGCGGGCGCCAGCTTTCGTGATGTAGTGCGCACACGGACGTTTGTCACCGACATCAACCGCTGGGAGCAGGCGGCCAAGGCGCATGGCGAGATCTTTCGCGACATCCGTCCCGCAGCTTCGATGATAGGGGTAACGGCGCTCGTCGCACCGGAGATGTTGGTTGAAATCGAGGTGGACGCGATCATCGCGTCGGAGATGAAGTGAGCTACTAGCAGCTGGCAATTAGCAACTAGCATGGAGGACCACAATGAAGACGTTCATCTGTAGCATCGTTGTTCTGTTGCTCTCAGTGACGACGATCGGCCAATCGCACTCCGCTGAAGTTTCCAAGCCGTCCCAGCTCACCGTCATTCGCGCGGGTACGCTTATCGATCCTCGCGCCAACGAGCCTTTGCACAATCAGGTCATCGTCATTCGCGGCGACAAAATCGAGGCCGTCGGCGATGCCGCTTCGACAAAGGTTCCCGAGGGAGCAAAGATCATCGATCTGTCAAATGCGACCGTGCTACCCGGCCTGATTGAGTCGCACACCCACATCTTCCTCCAAGGCGAGGATCCTGCACTCGGCGGTTACGACATCCAGTTGCTGAAGTTTCCACTGGCCTACCGTGCGGCACGCGCGACCGTTTCGGCACGACGCGCGTTAGAGCAGGGCTTCACTACCATCCGCGACATGGAGACCGAAGGGGCAGGCTACGGTGATGTCGGAATCAAGATGGCGGTGAACGAGGGCCGCATTCCTGGACCGCGCATTTTCACCACGACGCGCGCGATCTCCACCACCGGCGGCTATCCGCTGGAAGGATACGCGCCTGAGATCGAGGTGCCCAAGGGCGTGCAGATCATCGACGGACCCGTGCAGGCCCGCAAGGCCGCACGCGAGCAGATGGACCACGGCGCCGACTGGATCAAGGTGTACATGACGCACCGCTCGTGGAGCGACAAGAACGGCAAGCTGGTGTCGCAGCCCACGCTCACGCTGGAGGAGATCAAGGCCATTACCGACGAAGTGCACGGCTGGGGACGCAAGGTCGCCTGCCACGCCTACAACGGCGAAGGCCTGCAGCGAGCGCTGGACGGCGGTTGCGACTCCATCGAACACGGATTGGGGCTTACGGACGCCAACATCGCGCAGATGAAGCGCCAGGGGACGTGGTATTGTCCGACCATTGCCATCTATTACAAGGAGTGGGCGCCAGAGAACACGCCAGCCGGCATCCGCGATCGTGCCCGTGCCAGCGAGCATGAGCAGTCATTCAAGAAGGCGCTACAGGCCGGTGTCAAGATTGTCTACGGTACTGACGTGGGCGGCTTCTCGTGGGAGGAGCCGATCACGCAGGATTTCCCCTACATGGTGAAGTTTGGGATGTCGCCGATGGAGGCGATCCGCTCGGCAACGGTCGCTCCAGCGGAAATGCTCGACATGCCGGGTCAGATTGGCGTGATCGCTGCCGGCGCGTACGCTGACGTAATCGCCGTGCCTGGCGATCCGCTGAAGGACATCATGGAGCTGGGCCGCGTGAAGTTCGTGATGCACAACGGGCAGGTGTTCAAGAGCGAGTGAGCATCCCAGCTACAATCGAGCTTGCACATGAATGCAACCTTGCTCGCCGGACTGGGTGTCGCTGGACTCGCCACCGTGGCGGGCTACAACACCATGTCGCCCACTTCGCAGCTCTACGGGCGGACGTTCCTTGGTTTGCCTCGCGGCTCCCGCCTGCTGGCGCTCACCTACGACGACGGCCCCAACGATCCCTACACCGGGCGCGTAATGGAAGTGCTGGAACGCCATGGCGTGAAGGCGACGTTTTTCCTCATCGGCCAGTTCGTGGGCCAGAAGCCGGAGATCGCGCGCGAGCTGGTCGCGGCCGGCCACGTCGTAGGCAATCACACCTGGGACCACCCCAAGCTGATCTTCTGTTCTACATCCCAGGTGCGCCGCCAGCTTAAACAGGCGCAAAGAGTCATCTTCGACGTAACGGGTGTTGAGACGAAGCTTTTCCGGCCGCCCTTCGGGGGACGCCGTCCGGCGACGCTGCGCACGGTGCGCGGGTTTGGCCTGCTCCCCATCATGTGGAATGTCACCTGTTATGACTGGAAAGCCCGTTCTTCAGAGGAGATTGCCGGTCATGCTCAGCGCCAGATTCGCGGTGGAGATGTCATCCTGCTGCACGATGGCGGATACCATCGCATGGGCGCCGACCGCAGCCGCACTGTGGCAGCCAGCGACCAGATTTTGGGGCGTTATAGGGACGAAGGCTACGAGTTCGTCACTGTCCCGCAGATGTTGGAGAGGGAAGGCTGTGGTGCAGACGAAGTTTTAGCCACGGGTTCCCTCTAGTCCGCCTCCCCGCGGCTTTGTCTCCGCCCTCCCGAAAGAAATACACCATATCCAGCGCGACGGTTTCCGCGCCGAGCTGCCGCAGCAGGGTCGTAACTTGCCCTCGATGATAGCTGCTGAGATTCGCTACGTGCTGCATCAGATGCACCAGCGGCTCAGCGTAGGGCGTCCCCGCCATATCGCTGAACTGCAATGGAGCCTGAAGAACACCCTCGTTTAGGCCACGAAAAAAATCCTGCCGCTCCTGTTCGATGGTGTCGGCGAACGCCTTCAATACCGTCAGCGTCGCCAAGTCTTTTGCCCTTGGGATGCCGCCGGACGACAAGGTGTTCCACGTCGCAATGGACCCATCCGGATCAGGCAACGTCGAGCGCGGCGACGTGCCCTGCCATCGCTTCAGCCACAGCCATTCCGCGAAGAGAATGTGGAAGACGGTCTCTCGAATCGATGGGAAGCTGCTCTGAATTTGCGTCGCAAACTGCTGCTCGCTCAGCTTGTCCAGCGCGGCGAACAGGCGTTCATTCGCCCAACGATTGTAGGCGTACAGAGTTTGAATGTCGGCAAGGTCCACAAATTCTATCCAGGGACGACTGTCTTAATGCATCGCCGGCTCGCCTAACTTCGCCGCCACCGTGTCGTGCCCTTCGCTGAAGCTGGCGATGTAAGCGCTGCGGCGGCCATGTGAACTCCACTGCGAGCCCAACCCTTCGCCTTGAAATTCGTCGGTCAATGCGACAGCCGAGGTTGCATGTTCCACTTTCGTCAGCGGCGGATAGAAATTCGTTTCGTTGCCGCAGATGTGGTCATGATGGTTCAGCGGCCGGGTCATGATGGTCGCAAGGTGCCCGGCGCGCAGCACGGCATGACCTTCATGCGGGTCCTGCGGAACGTCCAGCACTACAGGCACGTAGTCAACGCGCGCGACGTTCTCCAACAGCCTGCCGCCCTCATGGTGCGCCAGCGCGATTAGCGCCTCCCGCTGCGCTGCATTGGCCGCATTGTTCACCATCAGCACGGCTTCGGCGGGATAGGGATCGCCGTACGGATCTCCAAGCGTCGCCCGGGCGCGCACTGCAGCGGCCACTGTCAGACCATCGAGCTTGACGCCGTTCCACGAGCCTTCCTGCACATGCCACGCCATCAGCGCGTAGTTACCGGTGAGGCCAACCTCACCATTGGCGAAACATTGCGCCACGTACACGTCAGTCGAACGCGACTCAATGTAATCGCCGCGGAGCTGTTGAGCATGCAGTGAAACTGCAGATATAAGGAGGGCAATAGCAAACAAGGCAATCTTCCGCATGATGAAACTCCTCAACCCAAGGTTATCGCTATTTTAGATGAGCCCTGCCGGTCGCGGGTATCAGCTTGTCATGTGTTGGGCTGAATGTGACGAGGCGCAGCAGGTTGGGCAAACGAGTGCCCCAAGGCGAACGGCAGGTTCCTGCCGCTGCGAAGCTGCCGTAAAGGCTGCCGGTCATTGCCAATTCGGCAGCGTCAGATCCGCTGTAGCTCGTGCAGGGTGCGCTCGCTCTCGACGTTACCGGTGTTCAGGGTCGTCTTCGGTTCCAGCAACACGACGTGCGTTTCTTCAGCCGCGGAGGGAAAGTGCTCCACGCCGCGCGGAATGATGATGAATTCGCCGGGATTCACCATGAACTCGCGCTCGGCGCCGTTGTCGCGCACGCGCATGCGCATCGCGCCTTTGACAACCCAGAACAATTCATCCTCATCATCGTGGTGATGCCACATGAAGTCGCCTTCGAACTTGACCAGCTTGACGTACGTGTCATTTATCTCACCCGCAATCTTTGGGCTGTACTGGTCGGTAAACAACGAAAACTTTTGCGCGAGATTGATCTTGTCCATCAGAACCTCCAGAGCGCTGCGTATCCAAAATGAGATGACAAATTTATCGCAAAAGTCTCAGGCCCGGCAGCACTCGGGCAGGCGAGTTGTACCGGCGGATTGCAGCCGCGATTAGAATGGCAGGAACAAATGGGAGAGCCCCGGAAAGGAGCATTGGGTGGAAAAGCCATTATGTTTTGTGCTGATGCCCTTCGGACTTAAGAAGGACCCAGGGGGCGGTCCCGACATCGATTTTGATCCCATCTATGAGCAGGCAATCCGCCCCGGCATTGAAGCCGCGGGCATGGAAGCCATCCGCGCGGACTCAGAGCGGACGGGAGGCATCATTCACAAAGCGATGTTCGAAAGACTGCTGTTGTGTGATTATGCCGTCGCCGATCTGACCACCGCCAACGCCAACGTCTTCTACGAACTAGGAGTACGCCATGCGGTCCGCCCTTGTACTACAGTGTCCATTTACGCTCTTCGTCAGAAGCTCCCCTTTGATACGAATTATCTGCGAAGCCTGACCTACGAACTGGCGGACAACAACCGCTTCGGCCCGGATGAGGCCGCTGCCCTGCGTGCCAGCATCTCCCGCAAGCTCACCGAACTGAGGGAAATGGCGTGCACCGAACCAGCCGTGGACAGTCCCATCTTCCAGCTCTTAAATGGCTACGGCGCGCCCGATATCGCCCGTCTCAAGACCGACACCTTCCGCGATCAGGTTCGCTACTCGTCAGACACCAAGAAGAGCCTGGCCGCCGCCCGTCAGCAACGCGACGTGGCTGCACTCGAGCGAATCGAGAAGTCGCTGGGGAGCTTCGATGCAGTCGAGTCTGGGGTTCTGGTTGATCTCCTTCTCAGCTACCGTGCCCTTTCCGCCTGGCAGAAGATGGTGGACTTGTATCAGCGGCTTCCCGCTGCATTGAAGCGTTCGATCATGATGCGAGAGCAATACGGATTTGCGCTGAACCGGCTGAAGCAACGCGATGAAGCCTTGGAGGTCCTGCAGGCCGTTGTGGACGAACAAGGCCCGAGTTCGGAAACTTGCGGCCTGATCGGCCGCATTCACAAAGACCGTTGGATGGAGGCTCGCTCGGCTGGAAATCCGTATCTCGCGCAGGGCTATTTGGACCAAGCAATCCGCTGGTATGTGCTGGGCTTTGAGGCAGACTGGCGCGATGCCTATCCCGGCATCAATGCCGTAACTTTGCTCGACGTGCGCGGCGACGCGGCGTCGGAGGAAAAGAAGGCTGAGATGCTGCCGGTAGTTCGTTATGCAGTCAACCAGAGGCTGCGGCGTTCCAAGCCTGATTATTGGGATTACGCAACGCTTCTCGAATTGGCCGTCCTGGACAATGACGAAAAATCGGCGGCGCGGCTGCTGGGCAACGCGTTGGCCAGTCAACGGGAACCCTGGGAATCGCAAACCACAGCGAACAATCTCACTGTGATTTCGGAAGCCAGGGCAGCCAGAGGCGTCGCACCAGGCTGGGTGAGCGGCATTCTAGACGTTTTGAAAGCCGCAGGAATGAACCCGACTGATGCTCCCGTGCGATGACATAGTCGCCGCCGAAGCATCTATTCGATCGCGGTTACCGTTGCCAGTCACGAAGTCCGGGCACAACGCCCGCACCAACGGACTGGGTGACGCCGCGTGCGATGGCGTGGGCCACGGCATCAGCTGCCGCCGCGCCCAGCGCGTTCACGTCCGCCTGTACCTTCCCAACCGATAACGCAAAGACTATGTCACCGTCAAAGCGCGTGTGCACGGGCGAAACCACGCGCGGCATGCCACTCGCCGCCATCATGGCCAGACGCTGCGCTTCCTGTTTCGTCAACGCCGCATTTGTAGCGACCGCCACGAGTACTGTGTTCGGGTCCTCGAATCCTCTGCGGGCCACTCCTTGACGCAAAGCAGCGGCGGTATCTGCAAACTCTCGTGACTCCCGGAAACTCTTGCGCCGGCGATAATGTCGCCCGTCTCGGGATCGCGAATATCGCCGAAGGCATTGACGGCAGCCAGCGCCGAGATGCGGGCGGTTTTGCCGGAACCATCGCCGACCGATACTTCTTCCGTCCAGCAGCCGATTCCGGCCTTCATCGCTCGCTCGATGCCGAAGAGCTTTCCGACTGTCGCGCCCATGCCGGCGCCCACATTGCCCTCCGCGACCGGCGCGTCGATGTCAGACCGCGCCGCCGTCTCGGTAGCCGAGTAGCCCATCGCAGGGTCGGGACGGCGTGAGGGATCTCCGATGCGGAGATCGAACAGAATGACTGCCGGTACAATCGGCACCTTCACCACGCCAGTATCAAAACCGATGCCGCGCTCTTCGCACCACCGCATCACACCGCTTGCGGCATCCAGACCAAAAGCACTTCCGCCGGCAAACACCAGCGCATGAATGCGCTCGACAATGTGTCCCGGACGCAGCGGCTCTATCTCACGCTCGCCGACAGCACCGCCGCGCACGTCGCACGCCGCAACCGCGCCCTGCTCGCATAGCAAGACGGTGCAGCCCGTCAGCGCCGCCTCATCCTGCGCGTGCCCGATCTTTAGTCCCGCAATTGCTCCAAATCCGGCTCCCATGCGCGCTCCCAACTGGGTTGTTGCAGATTGAACTCGCTCGAATGTAATCGCACTAAAGTACACCGAATCCGAACCTACATCCACACCTGATCACCGCTGCTCCGCCGTGTAGAATCCAGTCACATGCCGACTCCGGCCGGGCACAACCCAAGCGAAGAAGGCCGCAGCTTTCGCGCGCGGGTACTGCGCAACCTGCGTCCTTCCCATCAGCACACCGAGTTGTCCGCCACTGTGTTGCTGATGGTTGCGGTCATGCTGTCGCGCGTCATCGGCTACCTGCGCGAAGCTTACATCGCCTGGGCGTTCGGCGCCGGGCTCAATACCGACGCCTATGTCGGCGCATTCAACCTTCCCGATTACCTCAACTACATTCTCGCGGGTGGAACGGCATCCATCACATTCATCTCCATCTACACCCGTTGCGCCTCAAGCGGGCGAAAAAAAGATGCCCAGGAGGCCTTCAACTCCACCATCACCATCATGACCGCGGTGGTGTGCCTGGGCACCGTCATTCTGGAGATCTTTACGCCGCAACTCGAGCGGCTCATCTTTCCGTATTTCTCCCCGGAGCAGTTGCAGTTGTGCGTTCATCTCACCCGCATCCTTCTGCCTGGCCAGATTTTCTTCTACGCGGGCGGCATCGTCTCGGCGGTGCTGTACTCGCGGCGAATGTTTCTCTATCCGGCACTTAGCCCGATTCTCTATAACGTCTTTATCATCCTCGGCGGTCTTGTCGGCGCGCGCCGCTTCGGTATCGAGTCGCTCGCCTATGGCGCTCTGGTAGGCGCGATCGTCGGACCATTCCTTATCAACGCCATTGGCGCTGCGCGGGACGGCTTGTCATATCGGCTGAACTTTGATTTCGGCAACCGTGAGTTCCGAGAATGGGTGCGGCTCTCAATTCCCCTAATGCTCGGCGTGTCGCTGGTTTCGGCCGACGACTGGATCCTTCGCTACTTTGCTTCCGGGGGCGTGGGAGACATTACGCGGCTGAACTACGCCAAGCGCCTGTTCGCTGTGCCCATTTCGATTCTGGGGCAAGCCGCTGGTCAGGCCTCGATGCCTTTCTTCGCGCGACTGTTCGGCGAAGGTAAGCGGCGCGAGTTTGCTGACACGGTGAACCAGTCGGTGTACCGAATTTCGGCGGCATCGCTGCTCTCGACTGCGTGGATGATGCCGGCCGCTCTGCCGCTCATCGATCTCGTCTATCGCCGCGGGCACTTTACCTTCCAGGATTCGCGGGAGACCGCGGCTTACTTTTTCTGGTTTGCGCTCTCGTTGGCGCTGTGGTCGGCGCAGGCACTCTACTCCCGCGCCTTCTATGCCGCGGGTGACACGCTCACCCCGATGATCGCCAGCACCATCATCGTGGTTGCTTCATTGCCAATCTATTCGTCGCTCTTCCACCGCCTCGGCGTGACCGGACTCGCGATCGCCTCCGACATCGGCATCCTGATGCACACTGTGGTGCTGGCCTGGCTACTGGACCGCAGGAAGTTAGTCATGCTCAGCGGCGTTCCGTGGCTGGAAATGATGAAGGCGCTCGGAACCGCCATATTGGCGGCAGCGGTGTGCTTCGCGGTCGGGCGGACGGTAGTCGTCAATGGCAAACGCGAGGCCGACCTGCTTTCGCTGGCGGCAATCAGCGTGGCCTGGCTTGCGGCAGTGGCCTTGGGACTGTGGCTGACCAAGTCTAGTTTGCCGCGCGAATTGCGCAGGAAGAAAGCCCCGGCGACACCGAACATCACCGCGCCCGAACAGGTGGTAGAGAGAACAACAGGGGGGGTGGAACCGTGAGTGTTCCGCCGGACGAGGCGAAACAAGCTATCATCAGGCGACCTGGAACTCCATTTTCGTGGCCTCAGTCACGCGCTGGGAAGCATCCAGTATCTCCATCGACACCAGATCACCCCCCTCGTCGTAATCCAGGATAACGCCAGGCTTCTCCTCGTCGCTCTCGGTCACCGTCGCGCCTTCCTTCAAGACTAGGGTTAGAGTGTCGGTTCTAGGATCATAGCTGGCCTTCACGGTTCCACGCTCCAATACTTCTCTATTTTACTCGTCCGGTACACGGTCACTACTTCCGCAGGATCGCGGTCAATATCCACAAACACTCGCACTAGATATTGCTTCGCTGGTTCACCCATCGCAATCTTAGACTGAAGTGCGACACGGCCAGCCCGAACTTCAACTCTCTGCTCTGGCGAAAGTAAAATCGTGCGAACAAGCTCCTCACTCACAGCACGCCTTTTCACTTCGAAGAGCGCGTGCTCGGTCCATACAAAGTTTTGCACGCCGTAGGCAGGCATTTATGGATATAACACCATGCCCTAGTGGGCAATGGCGGCTACCTCATCACCCGCATCTGCGACCAGTCATAGGTGAAGTGCTTGCCGCAGTCGAGGCAGACAACGTAGTGTCCCGGGGAGTCGCTGGTTACGGCCTCCCACTCCGTATGACGTGCGTCGTTCCGCCGGGTGGAAGCTGCAGGGAAGGGTTGCGAGAGGTGGCCATGCCGGCAACTTACGGCCAGTAGCTGGAGGACTTTATCCCACATTGTGGTACACCTTTTATGCCGAGGGAAGGTTACGGGCGGCAGTGCTGGTACCGCCCGCACTGTGAGGGTCGCTCCAAAGCGGCCCAATGTCAAGGACAAGGTGGCTCTGCTGCCACAATTGTTGTACCGGCGCGGACCGTTCCGCCAGCCGTCCCGTCCGGGAACGACTTACGCCCGGGCTGCCGCGGCCGCTGCCGCCTCGCCAGTCGAGGTCGTGCCTGTCTCCTTGGATTCGCCATTGACCTTCTGACCGGGCTTGCGGATGTCGATCCCGCCCTTGAAGTAGGCCCCATCTTCGATGCTGATGCGCTGCGCAACCACGTCGCCGGTCAGCGAGCCTTCGCCCCGGATGTCCACCCGGTCGCTGGCCGTCAGGTTGCCGCGCACCTTGCCCAGCACCACGACCTCGCGTGCCGAGATGTTGGCCGAGACCACGCCGTTGCGGCCCACCGTGACCCGGTTGCCGGGCAGGTTAATGGAGCCCTCGACCCGGCCGTCAATGTAAAGCGACTCAGAGCCAGTCACTTCGCCCTTGATGACCAGCGACTTGCCCAGCGTTGCCTGCTCCTGGGTGTTGATGGCAGGGGTGGAAGGACGCGGCGTGCTCTGCGGTTCGGGAGCCGGTGGCGCGTAACTGCGCTGCGGCTCGGGACTGGAGGTCGGGACGGGGGAAGCAGTGTTGGTCGGTTTCCACATGTCAGTAATCAGAGTCCTTTCTGAAGTAATCGCACTTGGAGAGGCACTACTGTTCGCCAAACCCAACTCCAGCTCTTCTTTCAGATGTTGGTTTGGTACGGCCGCTAGTGGACCGCCCGGTACGCGCCCGTGGTTGCGATGTGATTATTGCTACCATACAGGGATATCGTGAATCAGGGAATACCCTTGAGCGAATTTTTACCTGTTGCTGATGAAGATTACGCCCTCGCTTTTCGAGATGATCGGGCCCCGTTAGACATGCTGCTTTGAAGGGGCGCGCCTTCAGGCGCGCCGTAACACCGGCGAACCTGTCGGCTTTAGCCACCGAGGGAACTCGATTCTACGTCTGCAAAGCTCCCTCAGTGGCTCAAGCCGGGGTCAAGATGCGCGATCGGCGCGGCTGAAGCCGTGCCCCTTCAAAAGAGGATGAACAAAGCTGATGATCACCGACCAGTCCATCCTGCGCCACCTGGAACGCCAGCACCACCGCTCGGCCGGATTCAAGCAGCTTGTTCGGGAGATGGGCCTGCGCGGCGCCGAGAGGCAACAGCTAGCCGATCTCTTGCAGGCTCTGGTGAAGGGCGGCCGCCTTATCGAGACTGGTCGAGATCGCTACACCCTGGCCGAGCACGCCGCCGCTCGCCAGAACCTGATCGCCGGACGCCTGACTATGCATCGCGACGGCTACGGCTTCGTCATCCCCAACGCCGCCCAACGGAACACCCTCAGTGGCGATATCTTCATCCCGCCTGCAGCCATTGGCTCAGCCATGCACGGCGACCAGGTGCTGGTGGAGCTTGGCCGCCAGAAGGAAGATGGCCGCGCCGAAGGCCGCATCTTGCGCGTGCTCAGCCGCGGTAATCCCAGCGTAGTCGGAACCTTCCATTACGGCTCGCGGCACAACTACGTCAGTCCGATGGACGAAAAGGTCACACAGGAAGTCGTTATTCCGCGCGGCATGGAGTGGCCAAGCGGCGAACAGGAAGCTGCTGGGAAAACAGCAACGGCCAAATCCCATCGCCGGGCGTCCCACCCTTCGACAAGCTCAGCGCAGGCTCCTTCTCGCCGGGCGAGAGGGTCCGAGGCAAATCGCGTCCTCGGCACCGAAGCCCGCCGCCGCGAGTGGGAGGACCTCGAAGGCCTGGTGGTCGAGGTCGAGATCACCGAATGGCCTTCGCCAACGCAAAATCCCCGCGGGCGTGTGGTCGAAATCCTCGGCTATGAGGACGACTTCGGTGTAGATGTCGAGATCGTCATCCGCAAGTATCACCTGCCACATAAGTTCCCTGTTGAAGTGCTGGAAGACGCGCAGCAGTTTGAGCCGCTCATCCCATCGCGCGAACTGGGCCACCGCCGCGACTATCGCGGTCAGCCCATAGTCACCATCGACGGCGAAACCGCCCGCGACTTCGACGATGCGGTCGCCGTGCGCCGACTCTCCAACGGCAACTTCGAGCTGCAGGTACACATCGCAGACGTCGCACATTACGTCCGCGACAGCTCAGCCATCGACCTGGAAGCCCGACTGCGCGGCACCTCGGTCTATTTTCCCGATCGCGCCATCCCCATGCTGCCCATGGAACTCTCGACCGACCTGTGCAGCCTGCGCCCGCAGGTGGACCGGCTGGTGCTTTCGTGCGTGATAGAGATTGACCATCAGGGCGAAATCCTCGGCTACACGCTCAATGAGGGCGTCATCCACTCCGCCGAGCGCATGACTTACACCAACGTCAACCTCATCCTCGAAGGCGACCACGCCCAGCGCCAGCATTATCACGACCTGGTGGATGTCTTCGAGCTGATGCGCGAGCTGGCGATGGTACTCAACCGCAAGCGCCAGCGGCGCGGCTCCATTGACTTCGACCTGCCTGAGCCGGTCATCGAATTCGACGAGCATGGGCTGATGAAGGGAATCACGCGCTCGGAGCGCAACATCGCCAACCGCATCATCGAGGAATTCATGCTGTCAGCCAACGAGTGCGTCGCCAGCTATCTGGAGGGCAAGCGCGTCCCATCGCTCTACCGCATTCACGAAAAGCCGGATCCCAAGCGGGTTTACGACTTCGAGACTATTGCCGCACGGTTCGGCTACTCGCTCGGCGTCGGCCCGTTACCGATCAAGGGCGTCCAGATGCGCGCCGAGCGCCGCGAGCGTTACGGCAGCGGCCGCAAACCGCAGACCATCGAGGTCCCCGAGGACATCCACATCACGCCCCGCATGTACCAGAAACTGACACAGAAGATTGCCGGCAAGCCAGAGGAGCGTATCCTGTCCTACCTCATGCTGCGCTCCCTGAAGCAGGCGCGTTACTCCGAAAGGAATGAAGGCCACTTCGCGCTGGCCGCCCCGGCCTACACCCACTTCACATCGCCAATTCGGCGCTATCCCGACCTCATCGTGCATCGCATTCTGAAGGAACTGCTGCGCGATTCCGCTGAAAATGAAGAGCATGGTGTGCAGATTGGTGTCGGCAAGGTTGCGCACAGCGAGACACCTTCACCGTGGTCGAAAAGGCTGCCGGGTTCCGAGAAACGTGTCCCCCTGAGCGACCCTGCGCAAAAGCGCGGGCGAGTCGAAGGACCCCTAGAGCGCGTGGATGCTCGGGGGCCCCACCCAAGCGTATTCGGTGGGCCGATTCCTGAAGACGTCCTCCACGAAATTGCCGAAGAATCGAGTCAATCCGAACGCCGCGCCGACGATGCCGAACGCGAGCTCATGGAGTGGAAGAAAGCGAAGTTTATGGAAGAGCGCATTGGCGAGGAGTTCGACGGCCTCATCGTGAGCGTCACCAAGTTCGGCATGTTCGTCGAGCTGACCGACATGTTCATCGAGGGATTGGTGCCGCTCGCTTCGCTCACCGACGACCGCTACGTTTACCACGAAAACACGCGACAGATTATCGGCCAGCGCAGCCGCAAGACCTACTCGCTGGGCGATCCCATTCGCGTGCTGGTGGACCGCATTGACCGCGTGCAGCGGCGAGTTCAGTTTGCAGTTGTCGAGCAGCGGCCAGTGCGCAGCAAGCGAAACAAGAAATAGCTCACCCCAGAGAAGACACAGAGATTAGTAGTTGATTGTCATCCCGAGCGGAGCGAAGCAGAGTCGAGGGACCTGCTTTTCTTCGCCTCGCTAGCGCCTTACCGCATCTCTGCCGATCGCGTGCCGCACGGCGAATGGCGTTTCCCGGAATTGTCGATCTGCAGGGAAGCCGCCTGCCAGCGGGCAGCGGCAATCTGGATTCTTGCGCTTTGGGCAGCCATGCGTTGTGCTATCGCAGCGGTCTGGACCTGGATCCTGTGGTTTAGAGCGGCATAGTCCGGCACCTGAATGGAAACCATAGTCGCCATGTGATTCTGGCGCACCATCTCTTCGCGCATTCTTAACGCTTCATGGTGAGCGCGTTCCGCCTCGCGCACTGCGGTAGCGCGAGCCGCCTCAGCCGCAGCCTGACTCTGTTTCGCGGCCTCTTCCGCCGCTTTCGCTTGGAGCGCGGCCATTGGCAGATTCATCTCGGCCAGCACCTGCGCTTCTTCCGGATCGCTCTGGTGCAAGCCGGCCTTAACTTTGGCGAGTACACAGGAGACGATGGAAGGCAGCGCGCTGCACTGCGGGCCGCTCATGGTTTGGCCTTGTTGACGACGTTGCTGCGAAAACCGTTGCAACGATCGGAAGCCGTGAGAGAGCCCCGCGAAGGTTACTATCACCGCCAGGGCAGCCACCAGGTATCTGCGCTCCATACTGCCTCCCCATGCACTACAGACGGGCGAACCAGCGGATGGTTAGGATTGTTTGTGATCAATGGCTATCGCTGGTTAATGCCACGTTGCATGGTGGTAGCTACAATTCGCGGGCCAGACACAACACAATGCAAGCTATTCTTGTTGCGAGAGTTATGCTGGGCAAGCAAGCTGCGGCAAGCAACCGTGCGTCCGTATTCAATATCCATTGTCCGCTAGTGGACGTTTCAGATAATCGCGCGCGAAACCGCGCGCCAGGCTTTGGCGCCTTGCAGATGATCCCGCCTGTGATCCAAAGTTTTCCGCTGGGCCATCGCGGATTGCTGCATGATGGCCAGTTGGCTGCGCAGGTGTACGAGGTTCTCTCGATAGCAATCCAGCGCCTGGCAAACTTCATTACTGGCGGCGATTTGCAGCGGCCCATTCAGCAAAGCGCCCACCGATTCCAGGGTCTCGTGCAAGCGCAGCAGAGCATGAAGCTCATCGCTGGGATCCACTGCCGGCGTCCCCGAGAAGCGCCGGAAGAAGCCGGCGAAGCAGGCGTTCGCGCGCTGCAACAACTCAAGCCTCGCGCTGTCAGTCATGCGCTCCATTGCGATGTCGGACCACCTTCTTCTAGACCGCTTTGCGCGGGCGCCGCCGCTACGAGAGCTGTCGCTGAGGGCCTGGGATTCAGTTGTCTTTCGGCTTCCGCCCAGCAATCGCGGACCTCCGACATGAACTGGATCTGCTGTCGCATCAGCTCAGGCGAATTGCTTACCTGCGACTCTAGCAGCTTCGCGCGAACCAGGTTATAGAACTGCTCGAACTGACGGGCGACCTGCCCGCCCTTCTCGAAATCGAGCGTGCCCTGCAGTTGTTGCAGCACCAGCATGGCATGACGGATGGCGGTAGCGCGCTCCTCGATGTCGCTGGCTTTGGCCGCGGCCGCGGCGCGTCGCATGTCGTCGATGGCGGCATCAAACAGGATGACCACCAGCTCGATTGGAGTGGCGCTGCGCACCGCGTTTTCCCGATAGGCCAGTTTGGCTTGCAGTGAGTTTTTCATCGCCGTTATCCGACTGTGCTGCTACTGGTGGAGCTGGTGCTGCTGCCGGGCAGGCTGTTCAATTGTTCGGAGATTTGCTGCATCAAGGAGGGATATTCCTCCAGGGTTGCGTTCAGGGCGCTGTACTGCTGGGTCAGCTCCTGCTGTTCGACCGTCATGCGTGCCTCGAAGTCGCTAATGTCGTTGGTCAGCGACTGGTTCTCCTGCTGCAGGCCGGAGACTGCCAGCGCGACCGGACCTTGAGTCACGTCGGTCATCTGCATCATCTGGTTGTCGAAGAAGTTGCCGAAACCCTGCGGCGAGGTTGACTGAAAGAAATTCTGGAAGTCCTGGTAGTGATTGGTCAGTGCGTCATTCAAGACTGTGGAGTTGACCTGTAGCGTGCCATCGTCCTGCATCTCCAGGCCCAGCGATTGCAAGTTAACGTATTGGCCCGTTCCGGATACAGAATAGGAAACGGCGCTCAGCAACTGGCTCTGCAGCTCGCTTAACTGGCTAAGGTCGGCCAGCGCTCCTTCGTTGCCGTTGGCATCGACCGTAAACTGAGTATTGATATCGCCGACGACAGTGTTGTAGGCAGAAACGAAGTTGTTGATCGTGTCTGTCGCCTGGCTGGTGTCGGCACCCACCGCGATCGTTACCGGGGTATTTGGCGCGGCACTCGCCAGGTCCAGCGTCACGCCCGGTATCGCCGTCGTTACTGTATTGCTGGAGCTGTCAATCGGTACGCCATCCACAGTAAGTTGCGCGTCCACTCCGGCGGTACCCTGGGTGAAGTTCAGCGCCGAGCTAGTCACCGTCAGGTTGCCTGACTCTCCCGAGGTCTTGCTGACCAGGACCAGCCGCGACCCCTGCGCATCGGTCACTACGTTCGCCGTCACTCCATAGTCGGATGAGTTGATGTAGTCGGCCGCCTGCTGCAGCGTGTTGTCGCCTGAAGGAATTACGATCTTGTCGGTGCTTGAGGGGTTGTTGGGATCGCCGTAGGCCACATCGATCTCGTCACCGCCAAGCTGTGTACTGGAAGGCACATAATCAGAGTAGCTTGAAGACACGGTCGCCAGATTGGTCACCGTGACGGTGTGATTTCCAATCGCGGCTGTGCTGTCCGCGGTTGCGGTCACAATGCTGCTCTGGCTCGAAGTGACTGTCCTGGCGTCGAGACCGCCCGTAACGTCCTGCAGGCTGTCGGCAGCGGTGTATAGCGCCTGCAGATCGTTACTGATGGTTCCCAGCAGGCTGATTTGATTGCTGATGGTGGTCTGCTCCGCCTGCATCTGGGTCTCGGGCTGCTCCTGAATGGCCATCAGCTCGCTGACAACGGTCTGCACGTCGATGCCGCTGGTCTTGCCGCTGAACGCGTCGTTGATGCTGGAGAGAATGCTGGAGAGATTGGGGGCTGAGGTACTCACGATCTGCCGGGCTCCTTGACCAAAAGACTCTTGTGTACTCCGGTAGAGCGGGCCTTTAGGCCCGCGTTCGGCATCGCCTTGGCATTTTGCTCCCGCCGCTGAGGTCGGTGACCTCAGCGGCGGGAGCGGTATTTTCTTTTTCCCTCGGGACGCGGGTCTGAAGGCCCGCTCTACCCTAACTGATCCTGGCAAACTGCAGGGAAGAAGGGGAACCCTAAGGGTCCCACCTTCTCCCCCGTGCAACCCGTAGTGTTCACCCGGCCGGTTGCGTCGCCGTCAGGAGAAGACGCCTCGACTACTGGAGCAGCTTCAGCACCGCCTGCTGCATCTGGTTCGCCTGCGCCAGGGCCGAAATGCCGGTCTGGTTCAGGATGGAATACTTGGTCAGGTTGGCGACTTCGGTCGGGATATCGGCCGAGGTGATGTCGCTTTGCGCCGAAGTCAGGTTCTGGATCTGGGCGCTGATAACGTTGCCGGCCGCCTGCAGCCGGTTGACGCTGGCGCCGATGTTGCCGCGCAGCGCCGAGCACCTGGCTGATGGCGTTGTTGATATCGGTCAGCGCCGTCTGCGCACTCGCCGCCGTCTGCAAGTTGTCATTGGCCAGGCTGACGCCGTTCATATTGTTGCTGTCGAACTGCGACAGCGTGACGCCGATCGTACTGCTGCCCACGGGCGTGGAATCGCTCAGGAACACGTTCATCGTACTGGAGTTGGCAGCGTTGTCGAAGGCCCCGCTGGCAGCGCCGCCAATCTCGAATGCAGCCCGTCGCGGCGTCCGCGGTGAGTTCGTTGGCCGCCGAAGTGCCGCGGTTCTCCGCGTCGGTGACCACCAGTTGTCCGCTGGAGTTGAGCGTCGCCACCAGTCCGGTACCGGAGCCGTTGATGTCATTGATCACATCGCCGACGGTAGCGTCCGCAGCGTTGGTGGTGTAGATGGTTGCTCCGCCGGTGCTCTTGATGGCCAGCGTTCCGCTTACCGCCGTGGCCAGGCCGGCCGCGCCAGCGTTGTCGCCAACGATCTGGTTGAAGTTGGTGCCGCCGCCGGAGAAGATGGCCGCGCCGTTATAGGTGGTATCCTGGCCGATGCGGTCGATCTCCGACTTGATGGCGGTGAATTCCGCGTCCAGCGCCTGGCGCTGCGAGCCGTCATTGATGGTTCCGTTGGCGGACTCGGTGGCCAGAGTGACAGCGCGATTCAACAGGGTGGTGACCTGCGACAAGGCCCCATCGGCGACCTGCAGCTTGTCGGCGCCCTCAGTTGCGTTCAACCCTGACTGGGTCAGCGCCGTAACGTTCGCCCCCAGGCCGTTGGCGATGGCCAGGCCGGCCGCGTCATCGGCGCCGCTGTTGATGCGCGAACCGGTTGATAGTTGGTATAGGGTGTTCTGCAGGTCCATGTTGGTAACGTTTAACTGGTTCTCTGCAGCAAGTGATGGAATGTTATACAAAACGCTAATTGCCATGGGATAGCTCCTCTCTCATGGTTCCACCTCGCCCGAGCTCCACGTGAGTTCGTTGCCCGCAGGTACCCTGCCGGGGGTTAAGACCGGCGGAACCGACTACTTGTTCACCGTGCTTATCGGCCCGCTACCATTCCGGCTTTAATTGCCGCGCCTCTGACACCTCTGCCAGCCTCCATGCCAATCGCAAGACATGAGATAGCTCTCATGAACGAACCCATCACAGACGACGTTGCATTTCGTTGTCCACATCCGCTCAAGCGCCCGGCAACTTTTGCCGATGTCCTGCCTGAGCCGTTCTCCCCCCACCGAGGCCTGCGATGATCCAGCTTACCCGCCTGAACAACGCGCGCCTGGCGCTCAACTCCGACCTTATTAAATATGTCGAGCAGGCGCCGGACACTGTCATCACCTTGCTGAATGGCGAGAAGCTGGTGGTACGGGAGACCACCGACCAGGTCATCCAGCGAGTGCTCGAGTTTCGCCGTGCCATCATGAGCGGCGTCAGGGATTGCCACTCATCTGCGAACGGCGAACCGTACACTTACCGTGCTTGCTCCTCCAATGCGCCACTCGGCGCAGCGGAGCCCGATCGTGGATAAGAGCAGCTTCACGGGTCTGGCCGTCGGGGTCGGTGGTGTGCTTGCCGGCCTGTTGCTGGAAGGCGGCAAGATCTCGCAGGTGCTGCAACCCACGGCTGCGCTGATCGTCTTCGGCGGCACTTTGGGCGCGGTCATGCTGCAATTCCCACTGCCGGTGGTGGGCACCGCATTTCGCCGCCTTGTCAATGTCTTCTTTGAGCCCAAACTTGATCCCCAGCAGGTGGTGCGGCAACTTGTTGTATTCGCCAACAAGGCCCGCAAAGAAGGCATCGTCTCGCTCGATGCCGATCTGCCCGCTATTCAGGATCCATTCATGCGCAAGGCCCTGATGCTGGCCGTGGACGGCACCGAGCCGCAGGAGCTGCGCAAGATGATGCAGCTGGAAATCGATAACCAGGCCGAGCACGAGGACAACATTCCCAAGGTCTTCGAATCGGCCGGAGGATTCTCCCCCACCATCGGCATCATCGGAGCGGTGCTGGGCCTGATCCAGGTCATGCAGCACCTGGACAACATCGACGAAGTCGGTAAGGGCATCGCGGTGGCGTTTGTGGCCACGGTGTACGGCGTGGGAGCTGCCAACCTGTTCTTTCTTCCCTCCTCCGGCAAGCTGCGCATCCGCATCCGCGAGGAGCAGGTGCTGCGGGAGATGACCCTGGAGGGTGTGGTCTCCATCCTGGAAGGCATGAACCCCAGAATGCTGGAGGCCAAGCTGGTCGGGTTCCTGAGAGACCTGCCCAAAGTGAAAGCGGTTACCGCAGTCGGAGCCATGCTGTGAAACACGGCCGCCGCTGGACCGATCACATCAGCCACGAACGCTGGCTGGTCTCTTATGCCGACTTTGTCACCTTGTTGTTTGCCTTCTTTGTGGTGCTGTACGCCTCGGCGCAGATGGACCAGAGAAAAGCCGGCCGCCTATCCGTCGCCATCGAGTCGGCCTTCCAGCAGCTTGGCATCTTTCAAGCGGAAGGCCACAAGACGGGAAAGACGCCCCACAAGATTCCCCTCGCCGGCACTCGCACTCCCGGCGGCGAATCGGCGGAGCAGGAGCTCAGCGCAGTCCAGGGTGAATTGGGGAAAGTCCTGGCGGGAGAGATTAGGCGCAATGAGGTCGCTCTCCACCTCGAACCGGACGGTCTGGTCATCAGCTTGCGCGAGGCCGGTTTCTTCGATAGCGGATCGGCCACCATGAAGGTACAGGCCGAGGACGCATTCCGCCGCGTCGCCCAGGTCCTGCAAGAGCATCCCTACGGCGTGCGCATTGAAGGCCATACCGACCCGGTCCCCATCCACACCGCGCACTTCGCGTCGAACTGGGAGCTGTCCACGGCGCGGGCGACCCAACTTGTCAAGATTCTGATTGAGCAATATGGCATCGCCGCCGAGCGGCTGTCGGCCGCCGGTTACGCCGAGTTCCACCCCGTCGCCAGCAACGCCACTTACAAAGGGCGGCAGCTCAACCGCCGGGTGGATGTTGTCATTCTGACCGTTCCCCTGCCGGGCAAAGCCGCCGCCGAGCCAGTGCCCGCAGTCCCTCCGGGTGCTGATGTGTCTCCCGCAAAGCAGCCGGTTGGGGATGACCGACGAAGCGAAGCGCGGCAGAACTCAAACGGGAATCCCGGCTAGAGCTTTTCAGCTTGTCATGTGAACCAGGTAGAGTCAGTCCTCTTTGTGGCTTGTCATCCCGAGCGAGCGGGGCGAGGTCTGGCCGAGCGAGACCGACTAAAGCGCGAGTCCAGGGGCCTGCTTTTTCGGCCTGCGGAAGAAAAGCGGATTCTTGGCCGCTGAAGGCTTGTTCTAATCGCAGCATTGCTGTGCGCTCTTCGAGGGCGCGCTCCACCCGCCGCCGGGTGCGACCGCTGTTGACTTCGCCAGCGCTTCGGCCACCGCCGCCAGCAGCGCCTCCACCGTGAAGGGCTTCTGGATATAGCTGCTGAGCGGCTCGGCCTTCTGCATGACAACCGGGTTCGCGTAGCCTGACATGAACACCGTCGCCAGCCAGGGCTGGGCTTTCTGTATCCGATGCGCCAGATCAATCCCGCTCATCCCCGGCATTACCACATCGGAGAGCAACAGCGCTATGCGCCCGGTGTGCGCCTCAGCCAGGCTCATCGCCTCTCGAGGCCCGTCCGATTCCAGCACCTGATAGCCCGCATGTTCCAGTACTTGACGCGTTACCTCGCGCACCACCGATTCGTCTTCTACCAGAAGAATGAGCGGCCCGGATGCCGGCGTTGAGCCAACCACCGCTTTCGCCACAACTGACGGAGTAACCATAAGCCTACCGCACTGCTTTCTGTCGTCGCCTTGTAGCAACGCGAACAACATCGGCATAAAAGGCAATTGCTGTACCAGTTGCGGAAAGGCATCCTCGCAGAATGTAAGTTACGGCCAGCGAGTGACATACGAAGAAAAAGCGAAACCAGAGCGGCGCCGCAGCTGGGCCCAATGCGGGAACTTTCCCGTTCTGGAGTTCAGATTGGGGAAGGATGACGGTGCGAGACTAGATCTTATTGCCGGAACTTGCGGAGCCAGAGCGCAGCGGGCGCGAAACACAGCCCGGCGCTTCGGCGCTGGGTGAGCGTGTAATTACAATCCAAGTTCCCCCGGGACGGCAGAGCATTTCGTTGTCGCTCTCCTGTGTCGTGCTCGGGTGGTCAGGGCGGCGGGTTTCTCACGCAGATCACTACCGGCTCGCTGCTTTACGTTTCTTTTTCTCCTCCAGCATCAACTTGGCGTAGCAATCCCTATGCACAGGATAGCCAAGCGCATCTCTAGAGTCGCAGTCCTCCAGCGGAATTGGTTTGTTGCATATCCAGCAGGTGAAGGTGGTAAGTCTCTCAGTCATCAAGTGGGCCCACATCTTCTGGTGCATTCCCGCTCAAGCGTCATCCTGAACGTGAGAAAGTGCACCGCATTTTTGCAGTACAACAGTCGCCGGCGAAAGCGGCAAGCGCCAAAATGCGCCATGCGTCCCTGATTTCCGCACTTCCGTGAGAATGAAAGGGATATCGCCGGGGCGAACTTGCAGACGGCGTGATTTGCCGCTCGGTCACGTGACGGCGGTCACAGACAGCGGTTTTGTGGCGCAGCAATACTGGTTTCTGGAAGTGCGGGCGCCGCAGGGAACCAAGGCTCACCGCGTTAATTCCATCCCTGCAGGTTTCTGAGGTGTCATCATGAGCAGCCAGCAACTCGAAAGCAACTCCCAGTTCACCAGAATGTCTGACAAGGAAAGCGTTTGCACCTACTGCTTTCAGACGATCAAGACCGATCGCTACGCGCCCCTGGAAAAGGTAGAAGACATTCACGCCGATGTCTGCCTGAGCAAGCCCAATCTTGCCCAGCGTTATTCCCTGTTGTGACCCCGCGCGGGATGGAAAGCTTGACTGTATGTCAACCGCTGTCCCCCATTCCATCCCGGCGGGGTTCCCGCACTTCTGGAAAACCGCTCAGCTCTCGTTGCCGCGATCGAACAATCCTTAGCGCACGACGCCAATCGACGAACCAGCCGTCATCTCCAGCGGCGTCTTTGGGGTGTCGTGCAGCAAGAAATCGCTGACCATGCGGTCAAACTCGGCCGGTACCTCTTCGTAGGGAAGGTGCCCAACCCCCAGCATCAGGGTCAGCGCCGAGTTCTTCAGCCGCGACTGTAGTTGATGGATGGACGCGGGCAACACCGCCCGGTCCTGCGCGCCCCACAGCAATAACGTGGGCACGTCACGGATCGCCGGCAGCGAGTGCCCGATAAGCGCCAGGTCAGCATGCCAGGACCGCACGATGCACTCCAGGTGCTCAAAGCTGCCGGGCACTTCCAGGCCGGCCTCGTATCCCTCGAGACTCCCGGGAGCAATGCGCTTCGGGTCGCCGTACAGACGCCGGTAATAATGCTTCAGCGCGAAGTGCATCCTGGGAAGCGCGTGAACCACCACCACACCGCCCATCGGGCTTCCCAGAATACGAGTGAGCGTGAGTCCGTGAGTTGACCAGGGATTGATGGGCGAAACGAGCACCAGCCGACGCATGCGTCGCAACATGTTCTGCTTCGCCAGCAGCGCGCCCAGCACGATGGCCAGCCCGCCGCCGCGCGAGGAGCCCACAATGTCCGCCTCTTCGATGCCGAAGTGGTCCATGAAGCGCAACATTCCCTCGGCATCACCGGCGAGGGTGCAATTCTGCGACTGCTGCGAGAAGCCGCAGCCCGGCAGGTCCATGGCATAAACCGAGAACTGATGTGACAGCGGCTCGACGTTGAACCGCCAGGAGAACGAATATCCGATGAAGCCGTGGATCAGCAGCAGCGGCGGCCCGGACCCGGCATGCCAATACCGCCAGGTGACGCCGTCGATGGTGACACTGCACAGCTCGGCCCCCGCTATCCGGGCTGCTGTAGGCACCATGGGCAGCGTTTTCAATCCCTGTGTTGTCGCAATTTCCTGCATGATGTGCAACCAACCGACCGCTCAGCGAATCCTATAGGCCATTATCGCCTCTGTCGCTTCTACGGGGAGCCCGACGGCTCCCCATTTTTCTGCCTGCTGCCTATCCTAATTCTAGTTAGAGGTTACAGCGCCTTCCGGTTCGACGGCGAAGTTCCGCACCACGCCCCGATACAACAGCACCGCGCAAACCGCCGATCCAACCAATAAGCACCAGCCAACTGCGAACTCATGCAACAACAACTTCCCCGTCCCAAACAAACACAAATAAATCATCGCGCACCCAATGGCCCACGCAAGCAAATTTGCCTCCAGATCGCGATGCGGCGCCAGCTCCGGCGCCTGCGCTGCCACCCGCTTCCATCCCCGCACATCCGGCCGCACATGTCGATAGAACCGCAGCAAAACTTCATCGGGCTCGGGCTTGGTCAGAAACGTAACCGCCAGCCACACGATCGTCGTCACCACCGTCGTCGCCAACGCGCCCTTGGCGAACACCAGCGAGCTGTTGCCCACAAACGGCTGCCAGCGATTCAGCACCACCGTCACCAGCAGCGCGCACGCCATCGCCGAAATCTCGCTCCACGCGTTGATGCGCCACCAGTACCAGCGCAGGATGTACACCGCGCCCGTGCCCGCGCCGATCTGCAGCACCACCTGCCATCCCGACGCAATGGAGCCCAGCTCGACCGATACCCACGCCGAAACAATCACCAGCAGCACCGTGCACAGCCGCGAAACCAGCACGTAATGCCGCTCCGAAGCGCTCTTGCGTAGAAACCGGCGATAGAAATCCGCAACCAGATACGACGCGCCCCAGTTCAGTTGCGTGGCAATGGTTGACATGAACGCCGCCAGGAATCCGGCAATGGCAATGCCGCGATACTGGTGCGGCAGGTGCGCGTTCAGCACCATCATGTATCCCGCCTCGGGATGCTGCAGACCGGGATACAGCACGATGACCGCCAGCCCGGTGATGATCCACGGCCACGGACGGATGGCATAATGCGCGATGTTGAACCACAACACCGACAGCAGCCCCTGCTTCTCGTCGCGCGCGCTGAAGATGCGCTGCGCAATGTAGCCGCCGCCGCCCGGCTCCGCCCCCGGATACCAGAACGCCCACCACTGCAAGCCGATGAAGACGCAGAAGCTCGCCACCGGGACCATCCACGGCGGCTCCGCCGTCACGCCGCGCGACAAGTCGGGGAAAAATCCCAGCGGATTGGCGGCATTCGCACCTGCGCTTGTCTGTATCTGCCGCAAACTCGACAGCATGGCGCTGGTTCCGCCGCAAGCCATCACCGCAAAGTACGCCACCGCGATCACGATCGACATCTTCAGCACGAACTGAAACAGGTCCGTCCACAGCACGCCCCAAAGCCCGCCCAGCGCGACGTACAGCCCGGTAAACGGAATCAGAAAAAAGACGCAGATGGCCAGCGCCGCGCCGTCGTTGCCGCCCCACACTGCGCCGAAGTGCGCCATGAAGCGGCTGATGCCGTCAGCATCGGCGTGCCCGCCAGCGTCGTCGCCACGATGCTGGTCATCGCCTTGGTCACCCAGCCAAGGATGACGCAATTCATCAGCAGCCCGAGATACACCGCGCGAAAGCCGCGCAGAAACGCCGCCGGCTTGCCGGAGTAGCGGATCTCGGCGAACTGCACATCGGTGAGCAGGCCCGAGCGCCGCCACAGCCGCGCGAACAGGAAGACCGTCATCATGCCCGACAGCAGAAAGGCCCACCACAGCCAGTTCCCGGAAATTCCCTGCGAGTACACCAGCCCGGTGACGACCAGCGGCGTGTCGGCGGCAAACGTTGTCGCCACCATCGAGGTGCCGGCCAGCCACCAGTTCACGTTGCGTCCGGAGACAAAGTAGTCGTCCACGCTGCGCCCCGAGCGCCGCCGAAACCACAGACCCATGACCAGCGTGATGGCAAGATAGCCGACGATGGCCGACCAGTCGAGGAGGGTGAAGGGCATGTCAGTGGCTAGTGGTCAGTGGATAGTGGACGGTTTCGAGCTTCAAGTTTCAGGCTTCAACTTCCATTTCAAGTTTCGAGACTCGGCTTCCAAGATAACAGGACGCGCAACATCATGACGTTGCATTCATCGGCATAGGCGCGCGATTGCCGATGGCGGAGTCCCGAAGGGACGGCAAATCTCAGCCCAGCGCTTCAGCGCTGGGAAGGCGTGTGTTTGAAGAATCGGAGTGCCGTAGGCACGGCACACTTCGCCTGCGTTCACTACGCGTTCTGTATCAGGGCACGACTTCAGTCGTGCCGAATGCGACCACCTTTATGGATTGTCAAGATTATTCACTTTACAAAGGGTAACGGGTTGTGTATTCTGTATCCATGATGCTCGTTACACCTTTCCTTTCTTTGGTTTTGACGGCTCAATCGGGCCGGAACGCAGCATCTTTCGCAGGTCTCGCTTTATTCCTGCGACCAGCTTGCGGGTCGGTATCCGCTCCAATGGGGATTTCAATTTACGGGGTGCTGCCATGACTCTCCCTGAAGTGAATTTGATGTACTCCACTGATGACCGCTGCCGCCAGTTGCTTGAGCGGCTGCGTTGGCCGGAAGGCGTTATGTGCCCACGCTGTAAAGACACGCGAGTGTCTCGCCTGAAAGATTACGCCCGATATGAGTGCGTTGGCTGCGAGTACCAGTTCACCGCGACGAGCGGCACGATCTTCCACGACTCGCACCTTCCCCTGCCGATATGGTTCCTTGCAACTCTGCTGCTGTGCGAAGCCAAGAAGGGCATGAGTGCCCACCAACTCAAGCGTACTATCTGGGGCTTGCACAAGGGCTCCTATAAAACCGCATGGTATCTCTGTCACCGTATCCGTCGCGCTATGAAACAAGTACAGCAGCCCATGCTGGACGGTACGGTCGAAATGGATGAAACCTATGTTGGCGGCAAGCAGCGCGGTTATGGAAGCGGCTGGCGAGGAGAGCGGCATACTAAGCAAGTGGTCATCGGTATTCGGCAACGCGGCGGCGCTCTGCGCTTCTTCCACGCTGAGGATGCCAAGAGCGGAACACTGGCGAAGTACATCCAAGATAACATTAGCACCGATGTTGATGTGATCGTGACCGACGAATTGCCTGCTTACCCTAAAGCTACCGGAGAACTCGTTGATAAGCACCACACCGTCAATCACTCGCGCAAAGAGTACGTTACCTATAAGGGCGACTTGATGCTGACGACGAATTCGGCGGAATCGGCATTTTCGCTCCTCAAACGCGGCATAATGGGAAGCTGGCATAAAATCAGCGCCAAACACCTGCAGGCCTACTTGGACGAAATGACCTTCCGCTTTGACCGCCGCAACCGTTCCGATTTGTTTCTCGACACCTTGCGCCATATGGTTACTGCCGACCCGCTAACATTCGAGGAGCTAACTGCCGCCTAGCGCGGCACTCCCAGGTATGCCTCAACTGCTCGCATACACATCTGCTCAACAGTTGTCGGGACGTTTCCCTTATCGACAAGGTAATAGTCGGTCTGCGACCCTGTGAGCTTAGGACTATAACTTTCGTCGTAAGAAGGGCCATCCACCACTGTAAATCTAACAATGCGCGCCTTAGAGTCAGCGGTCAGCTTCAGAGTTTCCTTTGCATCGGTACGCGCGATTACCATACTGGTACCCGACTGGGTGCAGATCAAGCGCACCCCCACTCTGGGAGTGTTGTTTATGTCATCGCACAGCGCTTGAATCGCTGCACCCACCCTCTCCCAGAGGGTAGTAAAACCACGATTCAAAATTGAAGTATCCTGTATTGCCTTTTGCGCCCTCAGTTTTTCCTCTTCTCGCTTTGCCTGCAAACGAGAAGCCAGATTCTCAGAAAAATCGGACATGTCATCACCTCGCCATTTCGGTGTCGAATCGGCCTGTGTGTCGAATCGAAAATTGAACTCCAGTATCACTTCCCTGATTACGTTACGCCAACGATTTTCGTTGCGCTGGCTTTCGCCGCCGCCTTCTGTGAGGGCGCAGGCTTGAGGTCTTTTATGACTTCCCCCGCTATTAGTGAAAAGATATTATCCCTCTCTGCTTTCCACCACTTCTTCCTAAACGAGTGTTCCCACTCTTCGACCTTCGTCGGATGGACGAATATAGCTTCTTTTGTCGGGAATAGACGACCTCCCTTCGGAGAATTCTCAACCTTTGGGCCCCGAACCGTGGCAATCGTGGTGAATTTTCCGCACGTTTCCACGGACTCCTTAGCCAGAAATACCACATAAGCTGCCAGGATTTCCGCCTCTTCTACAGCCATCCCGCTCCACAGCTTTCCTAAGAACAACTCTGCGAACGTACTGCCATATCCGATCGCCTTGTATGGTGACGAGTGGTTGACGACGGTTTTTTCGGTCGTAAAAATGCCCATCGAAGTCTTGCGCTGGCAGGCAATTAGCATTTCCACATCCGGTCGTTTCCGTTCCGGGTAAGCGGCAAAAGGAATAATGTGTTCCTTGTAAAACTGCTTTATACAGCCACGAAATTCGGATTGCAGAGACGCAGGGGACTTCTTTGCCATAGAAAAAATAGGCATCTTCGGGTCTGCGGCTTGATATGTTTGCCCTAGCTCTTCAATGAGGGCCTGAACGTATCCAGAGTCTCCCGCGCCAGCAATAATGCAACTCTCCGCCCAGTCTCCATCATGGGCATAAAAGCACGCCATTTTCCCCTTCGCGCCTTTCATATAATCGCCGGTGCTTTCTTGTGTGTCTGCGGCGACCACCGCTCCGTCCGTTGCTAACATGCCAATCGCAATTGTCATCTGCTTCCTCTGCGGAAGCCGCTCATAAATTTGAATTACGGAGTGCGGCTTCGGCGGCATCATTGGGCACCGCCAAGCGCATCATAACACGCACCCTTCGTGAAGTGAACAATCTTGAGCAAGATGAACCGCAGATCCCTCCACTCGGGCTGAAGCCCTCGGTCGGGATGACAATTCAGTTGTCGGTTGTCAGTTGCCGGTTCTCAGCGGGGAACCGCGAGAACCAGCACACTGAAGGCTGAATGCTGATTGCTGATTTGCTGACGCCAAACTGCTGAGTGCTGACTGCTGATTGCCCGTTCCCCGATGGTAAGATTCCTGCTTAATGGCTACTTTCGCCCTGCTGCGCATCGTAGCGGTGGTTCTGCTGATCGCAGCCAACGCGTTCTTTGTTGCGGCTGAATTCGCTCTGGTAAGCGTCCGCGAGACGCGGCTGCAACAGATGATTGCGGCGCATCGCATCGGCGCGCGCACCGTTCAGAAGCTGCACTCGAAGTTGGAAGAAGTTCTCAACGCGGTGCAGTTCGGAGTCACAGTCGCCAGTCTGGCGCTGGGCTGGATTGGCGAAGCCGCTATGGCTCGCGTGCTGGAGCCGTTGTTCCGCCCGCTGCCCTATTCGCACCTTTACGCTCATGGCGTCGCGATTGTGCTTGCCTTCGTCCTGATCACTTATCTGGTGGTGATTCTGGGCGAGGTTGTTCCCAAGTCCATCGCCTTGCAGCGGACCGAAAAGGTCGCGCTCGCGGTCGCCGGCCCGATGGATGTTTTCATGACCATCGCGTCGCCTTTCCTGGCGTTCATGACCGCCTCAACGCGCGTCGTCCTGAAGGCGTTCGGAACCAAGCTGGTGCGAGAAGTCGGAGTGCACTCGCCGGAGGAGTTGAAGCTGATTGTCTCCGCCAGCCGTCGTCTGGGAATCGTGGCGCAGGCGCAGGAAGATATGATCCATCGCGCCCTCGATCTGGAGAACATCGCGGTGCGCGAGATCATGGTGCCGCGTCCTGACATCTTCTCACTGCCTGGCGATCTCTTCCTGGAAGAAGCACTGCAGCGCGTGGTGGACGAGCAGCACTCACGAGTGCCAGTTTACGATCCCCTGCGCGGGCCCGAGCACATCATCGGCGTGCTTTACGCCAAGGACTTGATGCGCTGGATGCGTTACCGGCTGAATGTTACGGCAAGTGGCCGTCCCGTCAGCCGGCCCAGCGGCTTGCAGGTGCGGCACATCATGCGCGAGGTGCTGGTGGTTCCTGAGACCAAACCGCTACCCGACCTGCTGGCGGAATTCACGCTTCGCAAGCGTCACCTGGCGGTCGTGGTGGATGAGTTCGGCTCGACCGCGGGCGTTGTAACAGTTGAGGACGTTCTGGAACAGTTGGTAGGCGAGATCGAAGACGAGTTCGATGTCAGCGAGCCGGTGTTTGTGCCGGGCGCCGCTTTCATGACGCTCGATGGCTCGGTCAACGTTCGCGATCTGGAATCGCTATACCATATCGCCTTGCCCCGCGACGAGGGCTTTGAAACCCTTGCCGGCTTCGTGCTGACGCAACTGCAGAAGATCCCAGCCACCGGCGACAGCTTCGAGTATCAAGGCCGGCGCTACACCGTAATTGCTATGGATGGCCTTCGCGTCGGGACTGTCAAAATTGAGGCTGCGCAGCCGCAATCCTCGCCGGCAACTGCGATGGCCCACTGATGCTGCGCTACCTGCTCTCCCGCCTCTTTCTCCTGCTGCCGGTCGTGTGGCTTGTCGTATCCGTGGTTTTTCTCCTGATTCATCTGGTGCCCGGCGATCCCATTCAGCAGATGCTGGGCGAAGGCGCAGCGGCGACGGACATTGTTGCAGCCCGCCACGCTTACGGACTTGACGTTCCGCTCGGCCGGCAATATGTGAATTACTGGCGCGGCATCATGCACGGCGACATGGGACGCTCGCTTCGTCTGAACCAGAACGTTGGACAGGTAATCGCGCAAGCTTACCCTGCTACGCTGCAGCTTACAATTGCAGCCCTGGTGGTCGCTCTAGCTCTGTCGATTCCCGCTGGCGTGCGGTCAGCGCTCCGCCGCAATCGCTGGGACGATCGCGCGCTCAGCTTCCTCTCGCTGCTGGGACTGTCGTTCCCAAACTTCGCGCTGGGGCCAATCCTCATATTGGTCTTTGCCATTGAGCTCGGGTGGCTGCCGGTTTCGGGATCCGGATCATTGGCGCATCTGGTGCTTCCTGCGATAACCATGGGCGGAGCGCTGGCCGCCATCCTGACGCGCATGGTTCGTACCTCCATGCTGGAAGAGTTGGGACAGGATTACGTTCGCACCGCGCGCGCCAAAGGACTTCCGGAGCGAACTGTCGTCTATCGCCACGCCCTGCGTAACGCTATGATCCCGATTCTCACCGTGGTTGGCCTTCAGTTCGGAGCACTGCTGGCGGGCGCAATTGTGACGGAGACGATCTTCTCGTGGCCAGGCATCGGAAGGCTGACGGTACAGGCAATTTCCAACCGCGACTATTATCTGGTGCAGGGATGCATTTTGATGATCGGGCTGACATACGTTCTGGTGAACTTCCTTACTGACATTTTGTACTCAGCGTTCAACCCGAGGATACGGCAGTAAGACGAGGAGGTTCGCGCCCCATTCAAGTTTTCGGGTCACAAGATGACAATGGTTACCCCCTTGTTTCCCTTGCCGAGATCACTGTCAATTTTCAACTCCGGCATGCGTTTCAGCAGTTTCCAGGAGCGTTCGTCGCTGGTGCGCCAGTTCTCGCCGTAGATGCAGTCGCTAATTTCGTGCCGTTCCGTCATCTGTCTCAAGGTTGATTGGAGCGAAATACGCAAGTCTCCGCCCACACCGCTCGATCCGTAGCCGTGCACCAGTTTTAGAATCTTGACGCCGATCCGCCGTGCGCTGCGGAGCTCGGTCTGCAGCCGCGCCCGCGCCTCCTCCACGCTTGGCATGCCTTGTTTGAGGATGATGGTTTTCATGGCGCTGTAGCTCAATTTACAGCATTATCTCGACGATAGCGCGATTGGAAGACGTGAAGAGACCGTCTCCGACTCCGCATGAAGACCTCCTAGTGGCTTGCTTAGCCTATTCCCATATCAGGAAATCTGTTCAAAAGTAACGTCAATTTTCTGTTTGAGTAACCCTAATTGGTGGTACTTTAGTAACTAACTGTTTGGCAGATTACCCGATGTATCCTGTCTGCAGCAGAATGACTTCTGGCCACAGGTTCGACTTGCGCAATTCGCTTCGTTTTCCTCTTCACCTGCAAGTGACGCTGAAGACGTCGACGGGGGAGTACTGCGCTAAAACCACTGATGTTTCGGCGGGTGGGATTCTTTTTCACACCGAGAGGGTCATCGAAGTTGGCACTCCGCTGATGTTCACGATTGAAATGCCGGGAGAAGGATTGGGAACGTGCCAGCCAGTGCTGGTGAACTGCCAGGGACGGGTTGTCCGCTGCACAGCGCAAGCCGCGGGAAATAGTGTTGCGGTGGCAATCGATGAATACGAGTTTGAGCGGCACTAAGAAACCGGCTTGGGCTGCTAAGGGCGCCAATCGCGGCAAGGCCGGCGAGCAGAACTCACCCGCCACATCCGCGCCGCGTACCGACTCCCAAGACTCGCAACCAGCGCCGATCCGAATCATACTGGCCGACTCTGAAGCAATCTTCCGTGTGGGAATGGCTAAGATCTTCGCCGTCGAGAGCGACCTGGAAGTGGTCGCACAGACAGAAAGCTTAGTTCAGACTCTAAACGCGGCCGCCACCACGCCTGCCGACGTCATTCTGTTTGAGACCGGTCTGTCTCCAACACCCGCGGAGGCCGTGAGTGAAATCGCCCGGCGCGCCCTTCCCGAAGCCAAGCTCGTACTGGTAACGCAGCGAGCAGGCGAGGAGGAAACCGTGGACTATCTGCGTCGCGGGGTGCAAGGTATCCTGAATCGCGCCATTTCCCCGGAATTGCTGGTGCGGTGCGTCCGCAAGGTGGCCGCAGGTGAAACCTGGCTCGACAAGCAAAGCGTAAATTGGGTCATCCAAGCCTATCGCACCCAGGCCTTGCAGGGAACGGCTCCCCGGCAACAGTTGCGGCTCAGCGAAAAAGAGATGCTCATCATCGGTGGCGTTACCCAAGGCCTGAAGAACAAGGACATCGCACGGGAAATCGGAACCACCGAGCAGGTTGTTAAAAACTACTTGCGGAAGATATACGACAAGCTTCAGGTCCTCGACCGGCTCGAACTGGCCCTGTACAGCATGAATCATCGCTTGCTGGAAGGCTACGTTCCGGAGCCAGGTCGAGCCGGAAGTGCCAGGGGAACTCAGCTAAGACGGGCGGTAACAGCTTCGGACGGAAACGCTGCTCATGAGGAACCCCCTTCCCCCGCGCCCGAGAAGGGTGGCGACGATTTCACCGGAAGCTGACTGCGCTGTTGGCGAACCGCGCGCGATGCTTTGGGCGCAGCTACCATCTGTTGTTTCCGCCAGACAGTTGCCGCACTGTAGTATGTCCGCTGAGTAACCTCGAGGGCGCAATGTCTTATTCGAATCGCACTTCCCGCCGAAATCGCTCACAGCCGTTCGTCTTCATCCTCGTACTGACGCTGGTGTGCTCATCGGCAGCGCAGAGTGAACTTACGCCTGCGTTACGCGCTAATGTCGACGACATTGTGCACAAGGCACTGGCGACGACCGGCGTACCGAGCGCGTCCTTGGCTGTGGTCAGGGGCGGTCAGATCGCCTACCTGCAAGCCTACGGCGACGCGCGTCTGGATCCGCGCACGCCTGCCAGCCCGGCCATGAGGTACAGCATCGGCTCGATCAGCAAGCAATTCACGGCGGCAGCAATCCTCATGTTGGTCGAAGAAGGGAAATTATCGCTTGACGATCCCGTGTCGAAATATGTTCCCGGCCTGACGCGGGGCAGTGAGGTCACGATTCGCGAGTTGTTGTCCCACACTTCGGGATATCAAGATTACTGGCCTCAGGACTACGTGATGCCCATGATGCTCAAGCCGGTTACCGCCGAGGAGATTCTAGATCGCTGGGGCCATATTCCATTGGATTTCGATCCCGGAACCAAGTGGCAGTACAGCAACACCAATTATGTAATTGCCGGAGTCATCGTCGAAAAGGTCAGCGGAATGCCGCTGTGGACACTCCTCGGAAAGCGAGTATTTACACCGCTCGGAATGAAAAGCGTTACGGATACAAATGACAGCGCGCTCCCGCAAACCGATCCGGGCGGCTATTTTCGTTATGCGCTCGGTCCGCTGCATCCCGCGCCCAAGGAAGGCAAAGGCTGGATGTTTGCGGCCGGCGAACTGGCCATGACGGCCGAGGACCTGGCGAAGTGGGACATCTCGATGATCAACCAAACGGTGCTGAAACCAGCGTCCTACCGGGAGATGGAAACAGTAGTGCTGCTGAAGAACGGCGCCCCCACGCGCTACGGCCTCGGAGTTGGAGTGGCCATGGTGAGCGGCCATCGAGTGCTCGAGCATGGTGGTGAAGTTTCGGGATTCACCGCAGAGAACATCGTGCTGCCCGACGACAAGATCGCGATTGTCGTACTCACCAATCAGGATGCGGCCGAAGCCGCTTCACAGATCGCCACCCAGCTAAGATCAGCGCTGCTGAAGTCTGAGAACCCCGCAGACCAGAAAGAGGACGAAAAGATCCGCAAGGTGTTCGACGGGCTGCAGCAGGGAAAGATTGACCGTTCACTGTTCACCGACAATGCGAACTCCTACTTCAACAGCCAGGCACTGCAAGACTACGCCGGCAGCCTGGGCCCTTTGGGCATTCCTCAGAGCTTCATGCAAACCAGCACTTCGCTTCGCGGCGGCATGACCGAGCGGCTCTATGAGGTCAAGTATCCGACAAAGGACCTGGTGATCATCATCTACGAAATGCCCGATGGAAAGCTGGAACAGTATCTGATCGCAGAGAGATAGCTGCGGCCGCCGGGAATGCAACTTTCTGATTGCTGCTGAATGCGATGAACGTTACAATGGACTTACCCGCTCAAGCACAGTTTGGCAGATGTG
This sequence comes from uncultured Acidobacteriaceae bacterium, assembly GCA_963823635.1. Classification (GTDB taxonomy): domain Bacteria; phylum Acidobacteriota; class Terriglobia; order Terriglobales; family Acidobacteriaceae; genus Bog-257. The sequence continues at coordinate 145,492 of CAWGMV010000022.1, forward strand.
CATGTGCAGGAGTGTGTTCACTTCTGATTTTTACGAGGCGATATGAAAGGTGATCCGAAAGTCATCCAGTTTCTTAACCAGCTCTTGAAGGCGGAGTTGACGGCGATCAACCAGTATTTTCTTCATGCTGAGATGTGCGAAAACTGGGGGTATGAACGGCTGGCCAAATTGGTGAAGAAGGAATCCATCGAGGAAATGACTCATGCCGAGAAGCTGATGGAACGTATCCTGTATCTTGACGGCACTCCAAACATGACCGACTACTTCAAGATCAACGTGGGCGCCACGGTAGAGGCACAACTCAAGAATGACCTTCAGCTCGAATATGACGCCGTAAAACGCCTGAACGAAGGCATCAAGCTGTGCGTAGCTGCGGGCGACAACGGCTCGCGCGATCTGGCGCAGAAAATCCTCGATGACGAAGAACATCACATCGACTGGCTGGAAGGGCAACTGCACGCCATTGGTGAAATGGGAATCGCGAATTACCTTGCGCAGCAGCTGAAAGAAGACAAGTAGTACAGCGCGTTGGTGCGCGGCCTCGCGGACGCGCCGCCTTCCGTTCTCCTTAGCAACGCCACTTTGGGACACGCCCTGAGGAGACGCCAAGCGTACGTTACAATGGAGACACGCTAAGCCGCGAATCCCCGCTGCGCACGGATTTGCGGGACTTAGGAGCGTAACGGGCGTTGCTGCGGGACGCTTTCCCAACGGAGAGATGGCCGAGTGGCTGAAGGCGCACGCTTGGAAAGCGTGTATACTCGAAAGGGTATCCAGGGTTCGAATCCCTGTCTCTCCGCCATTTAAAATCAATCACTTACGAGAATCGTCCGCTTCCCCGGCAGCGATTTGACAGCGAATGTCTCGCGAATTCCGGCTTAACTTCTGGCGTTCCATTAACTTCCGCCTACCGGTTGATTCGGGGAATCGGCTACTGCCCGACGGCAGGGAACGGTTCCTGGCTACGCGCTGGATTCGGCAGCGAGCGTCAGCTCGCTTTCGCGTAAGTCGAGCTCACGTTCGATCAGGCGCAGCACCTCGTCGCTGATGCGGCCAGCGGCACGCAGCGATAGCGCTGCTTCGCGCTCCGCCCGCAATAGATCCCGGTTGACCTCGAGGACGCGACCATACTGTTGCAAGCTTTCGTTGCGGCCCTCACTGTTCCCTTCCAGCCGCTGCAGCCGGTGCTCATAGTGCTGCTTCAAATCGTCATAGACTGGCGCGAGGTCTGGAGTATCCTGTGCCCGCGCCTCGTCCAGCCGTTGCAAGGCCGCTCGCGTCACGATGCGGCGTGCCTCGCGCTCCTCGCAATTTGGGCCGCTGGCACCAGCCAGCCCCAACCTGCGAATCACCCAAGGCAAGGTCAGCCCTTGCAGAACCAGCGTCACCAGAATCACGCTGAAGGTGAGAAAGATGATGAGATTGCGCTGCGGAAAAGGGCTTCCGTCGGAGAGCGTCTCCGGCAGAGACATGGCGGCGGCCAGCGCAAGTACTCCGCGCATTCCCGCCCAGCCTAGAACAAAGATCCCACCTGACGACGGGCGGGGATAGTCCTGATGCAGAAAACGGGTGCGAAACCAATAGCCGAACCGGGCGCCGGGAAACATCCACAGCAAGCGCAACACAATCAGCAACGCGCTGAAGGTCGCGCCGTACACCAGCAGCTGCTTCATGCTGTAAGAGCGAATTCCCGCCAGCACGTACGGCAGTTGCAGACCGATGAGCACGAAGACCAGACCGTTCAGCGCAAAGGTCAGTGACTCCCACACCGCCCACGCCTGCAAGCGCACGTTCGGGGAAAAGAAATGCGCGCTCTGCCGGCTGAGATAGAGCCCGCAGACGATTACCGCAAGCACGCCCGAGGCATGCGCCGCCGCCGCCGCCAAATAGGTTGCGTAAGGGACGAGTATGCTGATCGCGATTTCAATCGGCCCATCATCAATATGCCGCTCGAATCCCGCCACCAGCTTGCCAATCGCCAGCCCAATCACGATTCCCGCCACTGTCAGATAGCACAATCGCCCCAGCGCCTCACCCGCGGTCGGGGTCTGCGAGCGCAGAATCATCGCCAGACCAAACTCCAGAGCGACCAGGCCGCTGGCGTCATTCACCAGGCTCTCGCCTTCCAGGATGTCGATGACGCGCCGCGGCAGCGCCAGGCTTCGGGCGATGGACGTGGCCGCGATGGAGTCGGTGGGCGACACCACTGCGCCCAACAGGAATCCCAGTTGCCAGGTGAAGCCCACAAAGACAAGCGGCGCCGCAAAAGCTACTCCGAATACTGTGAAGGCCACCAGTCCAAAGGCCAGCATGAAGATGCTGAACAGGTTGAAGCGGAACTCACGCCAGGACGTAAGCCACGCGGCCGAATAAAGCAGCGGCGGCAGGACGATCAGGAAGATGATGTCGGGATTAAGGGTAACTTTGGGAACCCGAGGCAGGAAACTGAGCAGCAGTCCGGCAACCACCAGCACTATGGGATACGGCCGGTTGAGCTTGCGAGCGACGGCGGCGAACAACACCACGAACGCCAACAACGAAAGGAAGACCAGTTCGACCGCGTGTACTCCACCCCCGTGCATTCAGCCTCCACTGCCAGCAAGATATCGCAAGCAGGGTACAAGCTGCGTCACGGAAGTCCGCTCAGAGGAATGCCACGCGAAGATTTTCTACCCTTACTGCTGCTTGCTGGCCTCGCTAATCAGTTGGGCCACTTTGGAATCGGGACCCACAGGTTCGACCAGAATAATCTGGCTCGGGTTCAGATACATGCGATCGGGGCCGTGCAGCTCCTTGCCACGCTTGATCAGAACATTGGAAACCTTCTTGGTGTCCGGATCGGTCTTACTCAGAATGTAGTAAACGTCGGTCAGCACCGGAGTCGGCGTGCCCCAGCCCGAAAGTTTGCCGTAGTAAACCGAGTTGTTGATGAGCACCACCGCCTGATACGGAGTCGAAAAGGTGACCGCCTGGGCTTCCGTTTTAGCCGGGGCTGCACATCCCGCGCTCAGCATCAAAATCAGGCCGGCCAGACATCCCAGAACCATCCACTTGACGCAGTTTCGCTTTCTGCTTGCAGTCGTTGCACAGATCATGGCTATACCACTGTCCTTTATGTCGGAGATTTTGTAGCGCAAAAGATAAGAACACGAACCCGGGTCCGTAGCGGCGAACCAGGTCCGTGTTCCGAAAGAATCATACTACTTCAAGAAGCTACTTCAACAGGCGGCGGCGCAGACCGTAACCCATGCCGAGCAGCCCGGGGATGAGCACCAGCAAGGTGCCCGGCTCGGAAACCGGCTGCTGATTCGGTTCCGCCTCCAGTTCAACAAAGCCGCCGGCGTTGTTGTAGTCCACCACCCACATTTCCGTTCCGCCGTTGAAGATGTCGTTCTCGATGTTGGCGAACACGCCGCTAAGTTCTCCCGGCGTGAAGTTCAGGAACGTATAGGTCGAGCCCACCACTGGGTTGAAGCCACCTTGCAGCAGGACGGCCAGCGTGCCGTTCAGCAATGCCGAGCCGTTCACGTTGATCACGCCGAAAGCGGTGGAGGCTGATCATCTCACCCAGCGTTCCGTTGGCGGTTTGAATGTAGCCCTGACCTCCCATCGGAGTCGGCGTGCCCACCACAAAGCGCGAGGTGCCGTCGATGTTGAGCGTCCCGATATTGTTGAAGAACGGCGGAAGGATGGACGAGCCGTTGTTCACGTTAATCACGCCGCTGTTGTTCAGGCCAGCCAGCGCCGAGAGCACGTCGCCCGGGCCGTTCAAGGTGATTGTTCCGGTGGCCGTGTTGGTCAGCAGGCCCTTAATGGTCATGGTGCTGCCTGCCACCGAAGCCGAGATCGTTGGTGGCCAAGAGTCCGGAGTTGTCGACAGTGCCGTCGATCGTCAGCGTCGCGTTAAGCTCGAGGTCAAGCAACCCGGAATTGGTCACGTTACCGCCAATCGTCCCCGTAGCACCGCCGTACACGATGAATTCGGCGCTGGGGCCGTTGTTCGCGACGTTACCGCTGATGCTTCCCTTATCGCCGGCTCCCAAAAACCCAAAGTCAAAATTGTTGGTTAGGTTACCAGTAATGCTCATGGTGTTGCCGCCGACATCGGCAAAGTAAAGGGTCGTGGCCATGGTCCCGTTGTTGGTGACATCGCCGGTGATGTTCAGCGTGCTGCCACCGCCACGTTAATAGTTCCGCCGCCATTATTGGTCACGCCATTGCCGAAGCTGGCCATGTCGCCGGGGCCATTGAGCTGGAAGGTCCCGCTGTTGGTCAGCATACCGCTGATGTTCAGCGTGTTGCCGCCACCGTTGCCATTCATGTTCGTTTCGAACTTACCATTGTTGGTGACATCGCCGGTGATATTCAGCGTGCTTTCGCCCTCCACATCAATCGTTCCAGTGGCATTGTTCGTCACGCCATTGCCGATGCTGGCCATGTCGCCGGGGCCGTTGAGCTGGAAGGTCCCACTGTTGGTCAGGCTGCCAGTGATGTCGATGGCGGCGCCGCCGTTGCCCGCAATGGTGTTATAGGTGGTGAAGATGCCGTTCTTGCCGCCGCCGCCGGCGTTGTTGGTTACGTCACCGTTGACGGTCAGCGTGGCGCCGTTCTCGACGTCAACGAATCCGCCTGCGTTGTTGGTCAGGCTGCCGACGGTCACCTGATCGTTCAAGGCGAGCAGCTGAAGCAATCCGCCGGAATTGTTGGTGAAGCTGCCGTTGACGATGACCACATTGCCGCCGCCCTGGCCCAGGTCGCTGGTGTCGAATTCGCCGGAATTGGTGACATTGCCGGTGACGCTCAGCGAACTGCCGTGCTCCAGATCCACCAGGCCGCCGGAGTTGTTGGTGATGCTACCCACAGCAGCGCTATCGAGGTGGCCGGTGATCGCGAAGGTTCCGCTGTTGGTCAACGCGCCATCGATGGTCAGACTGTTACCGCCCGTGCCGTTGAAAAGGCTAGTGCCCAGGGTCTCCGGAGTTGTCGGCATTGCCCGTGATCGTCAGCGTGCTGGCGTTCTCCAGATCAACCGTCCCGGAGTTCGTCAGGTCGCTTTTGAAGGTGCCCATCGAGCCGCCGGTGAAGGCGATCAGGGCGCCGCTGTTGTTCGTCACGTCGCCGGTGACGGTTAGGGTGTCGCCCGTGCTCTCGATCCCGACCATGCCATTGTTGGTCAAGGTGCCACCGATGCTCAGCGTGTTGCCGCCAGTGCCGTTAAAGCTGGTGTAGATGCCGACCGGACCAGCGGCGTTGTTGGTCACATCGCCGGTGATGGTCAGCGTGCTGCCGCCCTCGACGTCAACAAATCCGGAATTGGTATAGGTGCCGCCGACATTGCCCATAGCGCCGTTGAAAACGAAGAATTGGGCGGCGGCGCCGTTGTTGCTTACGTTGCCGGTGATAGTCCCCTTATCGCCGGAGGCCAGCCAGCCAAAGCTCAGGTTGTTGGTCAGGTTACCAGTAATGTTCAGCGTGCTGCCGCCCATCCCCAAGCCATTAGCGCTAGTGATCAGGTCCCCGTTGTTGAGGACGTTCCCGGTGATATTCAGGGTGCTGCCGTTCTCTACATTAATCAGTACCGCATTGGACACGCCGTTGCCGATGCTGCCCATATCGCCAGGGCCGAGAAGTTCGAAGTACCCATTGTTGGTCAACATGCCGCCGATGGTGATGGTGTTGCCGCCGGTGCCGTTAAAGCTGGTGTAGATGCCGTTTTGGCCCATACCCGATGGGGGGTTTGCGTTATTGGTGACATCGCCGATAATCTTCAGCGTGCTGCCGCCTTCCACGTCAACAAATCCCCCGCTGTTTGCATTGCCATTGTTGGTCAGGCTGCCGAGGGTGGACATGTCCTTGGAACCCAGCAGCTCGAATGTTCCGCTGTTGGTCAGCGCGCCCGTGATGGTCAGCGTATTGCTGCCAGTACCGAACTGTCCCGTACTCACGGTCCCGGCGTTGCTCACATCGCCGTTGATGTTGAGCGTGGTGCCATTGCTGACGTCCAGCGCGCCGCCGCCGGCGATGGTCAGGGCGTTGCCGATGGTCTGGGTCGCTCCGTTCTGCAGATACAAAGCGCCCTCTATGCTGGCAAGGTCGGCAAAACCGGTGTTGGCGACACCACCCACCTCAAAGTTTCCGCCAATTGTCCAGCTCGAGCCCGCCACCACGTCGGTCACTCCATTCGGCTGACCGGTCAAATTGAGGGTGGCGCCTTTGCCGATAGTCACGCTGCCATCATTCGTTACAGTGGCCGCGGTGATGCTGCTGCCGCTACCGGTGAAATCCAAAACGCCCTGCTGACCGATAGTCAGCCCGTTGGTAATGTTCAGGGTTTGCGCAACGCCGCCATCCGTAAGCTCAGAGGTGAATCCGTTGGTGGCACCACCCACGGCTAGAGAGTTGATGGTGGTACTGCCCACATTCAGCGTCACCAGGTCGTTACCACCGGAATAAATAAAGACGTCGTCCGGTGGCGTGGGCACGCCGATGCTCCACTTGCTGCCGTTGCTCCAAATACCGGTGCCGCCAAGCCAATTATCGATGTTGGTGCTGGCCATGGTCGATATCTCCACAAAATTCGAGCCGTAGATGACATCGAGCACCAAACCATCGCCAATGTTCAACCCGTTGACGGTGGCGAATTCATTGCTGACCGAGCCGCCGGTGGTCAGGAACGTGAATGTGTTGCCTGCGGTGGGGAAGAAGCCGTTGATCAGGGAAACGTTCAACGTGCCGTCAAGATTGGCGTTTCCGGTGACGGCCAGGAAGCCGAACTGCGTACCGGCGCTCAGCCCGCCTAAGCCGAGGTTGAAAATCCCGGTCGCGGTCTGGGTGTAGTTGCCTATAACTTTCAGGGCCCCAGCACTGAGTGGCATATTGGAGCCATTAATGGTCGCAGCCGGAGCGATGGTTCCTGCCATCGTCACGTTGCCGTTGATGGCGCCTCCGGTGCCGAACAGGACGCCGCCATTGAAGTTGGCCATCCCGCCGCCGGCCGTCAACGTTCCTCCCGCCAGCTGCGTGCTTCCCCCGCTCTGGTTGTAGTCGCCGGTCCCTCCGGTTGTGAAGGTGCTGCCGACTCCGATGTTCACGATGCCCGCGTTGCTGAAGTTAGTGTTATTTGGCCCGGTAAAGTTTCTGCCATCCTGGATGGTGAAACTGCCTGCGGCCTCGTTGTTGGAGAAGTTCGACAGGGCATTCAAACTCGCCTCGTCCACGAAGTTGGAGTTGGGACCATCCAGCAAAATCGTTGCGGCGTTGTTCACGATTTCGCCGCCGGTGTTGCCCAACGGATTGATTTGCAGTGTTCCGGGATTGGCCAAAGTCCCATAAACGTTGTAGGTACCGCCGGTGAGGGTATGGGCGGCAAAGTTGGTAAAGGTCACATTGCCGACGACCAAAGCGGAGCCGCTATTGGCCTGGAATGTTCCGTTGTTGGTAACCGTTCCACCACCGTTGATGGTGAGAGTCTGGCCCGACGCGTTGGCAAGGATCGTTCCACCGGCATCGTTTAACAACGACAGACCGTTATCCCCGATGATGCCCGCTCCCTGAATAGTGTTATTAAAGTTTTCCAGGGTCGAGCCGCCGGCCGCCTGCAAGATGACGGCGTTGCCGCCACCGCTGGCAGTGGACATGGTCACCGTCCCTCCGCCCTTTAGCGTCACGGTAGCGCTGTCGATTTCCAGATTGGAATTGTTCCCGCTTCCCCCGTTGAGCAGGATGTTGCCCTGATTGTTGATCGTCCCTAGCAGCAAGGTGGTGCTGTTGTTACCGTTCGTATAAGTACCATTAATCGTGACCGCGCCCGAAATGGTGCTCCCATCCAGAGTCGCCTCGTTTCCGTTAGGGGTTCCGAAGAAAGCGCCGGCGTTGTTAGTCAGCGTCCCGCCCTGGATGTCGGCGTCACCATACAGTTGCACCGTTGCCCCGCCGCCGTTGGCAGCGATCGTTCCTCCCTGGTTGTTGATCGTGACTGCGTCAATATTCAAGACGCCGCTGTTGGTCGCTTCCATCAACCCCTGATTGGTTATCGTCGCGCTTTCAATGGTCAGCGTGTTAATCAGCGACCCACCCATGGAGTTGGCATTGATGGTTCCGCCAGCCTCATTCACCAGCGTCAAGCCATTGAAACCGATGATGCCTTCGCCTTGGATGGTGTTGTTGACGTTGGTCAGGGTTAAGCCGCCGGCCGCTTGGAGGAGGAGGGCGTCGCCGCCGCCGCTGGCGGTGGATAGTGTCACCGTCCCTCCGCCCTGCAAGGTCACGTTCTTGCTGTCGATCAACAGCTCTGAATTGTTGCCGTTGCCTGTGGCCGTCACCAGGAAGTTGTTGTTGTTGTTGATCGTACCCAGCAGGTAGGTGTCGCTGCCATTACCGTTGGTGTATGTGCCGTTAATCGTGATCGCGCCTGCGGCTGTGCTCCCATCCAGAATGGCGGAGTTCCCGTCAGGAGTCCCAAAGAAGCTGCCGTTATTGGTCAGCGTGCCGCCCTGGATAGTGGTGTTGCCAACCAACTGCACCGTGCTGCCGGCGTTGGCCGTGATAGTGCCGCCTCCGGCGTTGTTGACCGTGACAGCGTCGATATATAGCGTGCCACCGTTACTCGCTTCCAACATCCCCGTGTTGGTCAGGCCGCCCGTCATGCTGTCCAGGGTCAAGGTCTGGCCCGATACGTTGGCATCGATGGTCGCCTCATTCACCACCGTCAAGCCGTTGTACCCGATGATTCCCACGCCCTCAATGGTGTTGTTTACATTGGTCAGGGTCAATCCGCCGGCTGCCTGGTAGATGATGGCGTCGCCGCCGCCGCCCGAATTGGACATGGTCACCGTGCCCCCACCCTGCAGCATCAGGTTGGAGCTGTCGATCAGCAAGGCTGAGTTAGCGCCACCGCCCGCGTTCAACTGGAAATTGTTGTTGTTGTTGATCGTCCCCAAGATGTAGGTGTTGCTACCCACGCCGTTGGTGTAGGTGCCATTAATGTTGATCGCGCCTGCGCCGGTGCTTCCATCCAGAATGGCCTGGTTCCCGTTAGGGGTCCCAAGGAAGCTGCCGTTGTTCGTCAGCGTTCCGCCCTGGATAGTGGTGTTGCCAACAAATTGCACCGTGCTGCCGGCGTTGGCCGTGATGTTGGCTCCGGTGTTGTTGACCGTGACACCGTCGAAATACAGGGTGCCACCGTTACTCGCTTCCAACGTGCCGCCAGTATTGTTGAGGCCATTCGTCATGCTGTCGAAGGTCAAGGTCTGGCCCGATACGTTGGCATTGATGGTTGCCTCATTCACCACCGACAAGCCATTGAACCCGATGGTGCCGGTCCCCTGAATGGTGTTGTTTACGTTGGTCAGGGTCGAGCCAGCGGTTTCCTGGTAGATGATGGCACTACCGCCGCCGCCCGAATTGGACATGGTCACCGTGCCCCCGCCTTGCAGCGTCACGTTGGCGCTGTCGATTATCAAGACCGAATTAGCGCCACCCCCAGCGTTCAACTGGAAGTTGTTCTTGTTGTTGATCGTCCCCAGGATGTAGGTGGTGCTGCCCAAACCGTTGGTGTAGGTGCCGTTAATTGTGATCGAGCCGGCGCTTGTGCTCCCGTCCAAAAAGGCTGCGTTTCCGTTAGGCGTCCCCAGCGTTCCGCCGATGTTGTTCAACGTTCCGCCCACGATGTCGGTGTTGCCAATCAACTGCACTGTGCTGCCGGCGTTGGCCGTGAGGGTCCCACCACCGCCCACCGCAATCCCGTCAAAAAGCAGGATGCCACCGTTACTGGCTTCCAACAAGCCGCCGGTGTTGTTGATACCGTTCGTCATGCTGGCGAACTCTAAGGTCTGGCCCGATGCGTTCGCATTAACCGTGCCCTGATTGATTAACGACAATCCGTTAAACCCGATGGTTCCTGCGCCCGCAATGGTGCTCTGGTTGGTCAGGGTCAAGTCGGCGGATGCCTGGTAGATGAATGCGGTGCCGCCGCCGCCCGTATTGGCCAATGTCAACGTGCCATTGCCGGAGAGCGTGACATTGTTTGCGAGCTCAAGGAGCTGCGTTCCGGCCGCCGCCGCTATTCATATTGATCTGGCCAGCGTTGATGATCTGCGTCCCGAAGACCTCAAGCGTCGTACCGGGATCGAAGTTCAGGGTGTCGAAGGTGCCAAGCTGCAGGTTGTTGATGGACGCACTGATGTCCAGGTTAACAACTGAAGGAGCGCTCATGGTGCCGTTGGTAATACAGACACTTTGGGTCGAGCTGTTGGGAACTCCCCCGTTCCAGTCCGAACCGTCACTCCAGTTACCGGTACCGTCATTCCAACTCGAGACGGGGCCGCTCAAGGTGCATTGGCCAAAAGCTGTGATTGAATAAAACCCGAAAATCAGCAGGAAGGATACGGCGGCGACGAGGGACGCGCGCGACAGGGTCATACCTTTGCCTCTCTTTGTTGTTCCAGGCGTGGTTCGACTTGGAACATTTGGCAAACAGCTTGAAAGCGGAACTACTGGGAGTGCGACAACAAAACCCGGCCAGAGGTCTTGATCGTTGGGCAGACTACAACCCAAGACTGGCGAGATAACTCCCGCATGTTTTAGGCCACTTTCATCGGCCCTCGCAAGTGCAAAAGTTTGAGAGCATAACTAACTTGACTACAGTTACTTAGTGGTGGGGGTCGCGAAGCACATCATCTACATCCCGCGAATGTGACGGAAGTATTGTTCCACATTCCTGGGTAAACCGCTGCAACATCCTGACAAATACGGCACTTAAGACTATTTTGGGCAGCGCACTCGGAGGCCATGTAGTGCTATGTCGCGGTGACGTCCTTGCGGTCAAATCTCAGTAGGGATGTTCTTCTTGAGCGGCCGAGGAGACAGTGTGCCTGTGGCGATTTGCCAGCTTCGGCCGTAGCCAAAGATCGCTTCAAATTCCGTCCCAAAACGGGAGAGTCGACGCTAGTGCCGTTGACATTCGTTTTACGCCACTTTAGCAGCTTGGACGACCTTAGCATCCTCCGAGGCACCTATCGTTCGTGTACGGGCTTCCTGTCGCGTTCTAGAGGCATTCTATGAAGTCTGCGAATATGAGAAATCGGTGGTTTCACTTCCAGCACGTAGGTCTCTCAAGTGTTGGCATCTAAGTGCTACTAGCATCAGGGGCGGAGCGCAGGAACCAGGCAACAAAAGCTGCAATGCCTTCTGCAAAAGGGACTTGCGGTGAATAGCCAAGCAGTCGCTGCGCCTTCGAGATGTCGGCATAGGTAATTGGGACATCGCCCGGCTGGTTGGGTAGCTGGTCGATGGCTAGCCTTCCTCCCCAAGTGGTCTTCCAAAGTACAAATAAGCGTTTTAAGCGAGACAGGGTGGGAATCACCTAGGTTGAAGACATCAAATTGGCATCGTAGTGGAGCGCCGCGACGATTCCGTCCACCACGTCCGAATAGAAGGTGTAATCGCGCCCACTGGAACCATCGCCGAACACCGGAATGGATTTGCCTGCGGAAATAAGCCGGGTGAACTTGTGGATGGCGAGGTCGGGTCGCTGGCGCGGCCCGTACACGGTGAACAGGCGGAGGCAAACGGTCGCAGTGCCGTAGAGATGGGAATAGGTGAAGCAGACCTTTTCGCCTGCGATCTTGGTCGCGGCATAGGGAGAGATGGGCAGGTTGAGAGCGTCATCCTCGCTGAAAGGGACCCGGTCGGCAACGCCGTAGATAGAACTCGAAGAGGCAAAGACGAATTTGGGGATGCCGATCTGCCTGGCCATCTCCAGCAGCACCATGGTTCCGCGGACGTTGGTGCGTTCGTAGAGCAGCGGATCTTCGAGCGATGGCCGCACCCCGGCACGCGCTGCCAGATGGATGATGGCATCAGGCCGCTGCTCCCGGCCAATGGCAAACATCTTTTCCTCATCGCAGATATCTGTCTGGTAGAAAGTCACAGGACCCGCCTGTCGAACCGCATCGAGATTGGCGCGCTTGATCGCGGGAGAGTAGAAATCGTTTAAGTCGTCCACGATGGTGAGGGTATGACCATCGCGCAGGAGGCGCTCGCCCAAATGCGAGCCGATAAAGCCCGCCCCTCCGGTAAGTAGAATCCGCATCTAAGATCACCCTCCGTCGCCGTTGCTATCATAGCAACCGCGTTTTGCTGAGGTTCTCATAGGCGCAAGCGGACGGTCAGCTTCTATGGCGCGAAATAACTGGAGATGTCGAGGATGAGTTGCGTCAAGTTCGTAGCGAAGGCATCGATGAAGCCCGGATTGATGTTGCTGGGCACGATCGCCATGTTTGAGGTGACCGCGCCATCCAGCGCATTGAGCGTGGAAACACCTGGCTGTTGCCCGCCGTCCGGCCACAGGGTGAGGTAGCCCAGGGTTGCTGACGGCACGACCGTAGCATTGAACACGTAAGCTTGGGCGCTGCTGGGCGGCGAGCACACGCTGCCGGACACGTTCACAGTAAGTTCGCCAACGAAAGCACCATTACCGCTGCGCGTGTCCAGCACACGGCAAGGCGCCGCAGGATACAAAGAAAGTGCGTTCTGTCCGCCTGGCGCGGCAAAGTAGCCGTCGACATCCATCACCAAGTTGGTGTCATTGCTGGCCAGCACCGTAACCTTGCCGCTCGACCCCGCCGCCACAATAGCAGCATTGGCCACCACCGTCCCCGTCGGGTTGTTCAACGTAGATACCGGATTTGCCGGCTCGTTCCCCGTCGGCCACACCTCCAGATATCCCAGGGGATGGCCCGGGCTGGGATAGGGCACCGCCGTAAAGTTCAACGAGTACGCCACGGCCGTATCGGGAATGTTGCACATGGTTGCGTTCAGCACAGGAAAGTCACGGGCTACCCCAGCGGCGAGATGGGGCATGCCCAGTCCTGACGGGAAGCTGCTCTCGCGGGTGTCGGCCACCCGGCACGGCGGCAGCGTGTAGAAGGCGAGAGTTGAGTTGCCCGGCGGCGCGAAGTAGCCTTCGATGTCCAGCACCAGATCGGTGGTGTTGGTGGCGAAGACGTTGATAGAGCCCTGATATCCCGCAGCCACGATGGCGGCATTGGCTTTCACCCGGCCATCCGAGTTCAGGGTGGAGACGTTGGGTTGGTCTTCTCCGGTGGGCCATACCGTCAAATAGCCCAGCCGACCGTGCGGCACTACGGTTGGATTCAACGAATAGGCGGAGGCCGTAGAAAGATCGGCACAGCCTGCTGCCTGGGCCAACTGGGGAAGATTAAATGTCTGGGAGGTCCCCGCCTGGATCGGACCTCCATTCTTCCCGCGGGTGTCCAGCAAGCGGCAGGGCGTGACCGGAATGAACTGCAGCGCAGCCGCACTTGCGCCGGCGACCACAGCGACGGTGTCGTCGGGGGAGTTGGCTACATAAATTCTGTTGGTGGTGGTGTTGACAGCTTCCGCTACTGGGACATTGCCGACCCCGAGGTACACCACAGAGTCGGTGGCGCCGTCAATCATGGTGATGTCACCGCTGCCGATGTCCGCAACGTAGATCTTATTGGTCGCGGAATTTACTGCGACCGCCGAAGGCCCGGTCCCGGTGTTAACGGTTTTTGTGGAAAGGGTGATGCCGTCGATGACCGTGACGGTGTTGCCGCTCGAGGAGGGGCCGGCGTTGGTGACGTAGATCTGGTTGGTCACTGGGTTGACCGCCGCGAATGCAGGCTCCCGCCCTACAGAAACAGTGGTCGTCGTATTGGTCACCCCGTCAATGACTGTCACAGTTCCGGGGAAGTTGCACAACGGGTCAGAGCCGCAGACATTGACAACGTAAATCTTATTGGTCAGCAGGTTGAGGGCAAATGATTTGGGGCTAAAGCCGACCGTTACCGTTTGGGTGTTGTTGGTCGCGCCGTCGATCACGGTCACCGTTTGCCCGCCGTCGGCAACGTAGATTTGGTTGGTGACCTCATTAAGCGCGATGGCTCCCGGATGGGCGCCGACGTTTACTGTCGCGGTGTTATTGGTCGCTCCGTCGATTGCGGTTACTGTCCCGTTATCGCAACTGGAATCACTGCCACACCTGTTGGCTACGTAGATCTGATTGGTCACGGGGTTGACTGCGACGCCCTTGGGCTCGTACCCCACATTCACCGCCGTGGTGTTATTGCTCGCTCCATCGATGACGGTCACGGTACCTGGGCTGCTGCAGTTGGGATCATTGCCGCACAAATTGGTGACGTAAATCTTGTTGGTCACCGAGTTGACTGCGATAGCCTCGGGTTGGTACCCCACGTTTACGGTCGTGGTGTTGTTGGTGGCTCCATCGATGACGGTTACCGTTCCTGAACTGGCGCAATTGGGATCGTTCCCGCAGTTGTTAACCACATAGATCCGGTCAGTCGCTGGATTAACTGCTATCGCGTCTGGGCTTGTTCCTACTGCTATCTTGGCGACTACAACCTGAGCGACTGACGACTGCCATGAGGCAGCAACACTGAATAGGACAAGGATGAATTGGAGATTGCGTCGCCGCATGGGCCTTTGCTCCCGAAGAGTGGGTATTGATTTTGAGTCAAGCCTGTTGACCAGAGGTAGTCCACGCAGCCAGAATTGATACCCACGATAATGTATCTATGTCACGCTGTCCATAAAACCTCGGTGTGTCGCTATTAACCGTGCGGATACTGACCTTTACCAGCCTTTTCCCGAATACATTGAACTCGAATTTCGGGATCTTCATCTTCCAGAGAACTTCGCATCTGGCGAAACGGGACGGTAATTTGGTAGAGGTCGTAGCTCCAGTTCCCTATGCTCCGAAATTCCTGCGAAGGACTGGCCGGGGCTCGGTCGCTGCGATTCCCGCGACCGAGGTCATTGGTGATCTGCGGGTCCATCATCCGCGCTATCCGCTGGTGCCCAAAGTATCCATGCCGTTACACGGGCTGCTAATGTATGCCGGGTGCATGGCTAGCGTAAAGCGCCTTCATGAGCAACACCGTTTCGACTGCATTGATGCGCATTACGTATTTCCCGACGGGTTGGCGGCGGTGCTGATCGGAAGATCGCTTGGCGTTCCTGTAGTAGTAACGGCCCGCGGCTCCGACATCCACACCTTTCGCGACTTCGCAACGATTCGTCCGCAAATCAGATGGGTACTTCGGAACGCTGCGGCCGTGGTTGCAGTTTCCAATTCGCTGGCCACGATGATGCGCGAGCTTGAGCCGGCGCTGCATGATGTGCATGTCATCGGCAATGGCGTGGATGGCCGGTGTTTCTTCCGCGAGGACCGGCTGGCGGCGAGGGTCAAGCTGGGCCTCGATCCTCAGGACAAGGTCGTAGTTTCTGTCGCTGCTCTGAAACCTGTGAAAGGTCCCGATCTGCTCGTACGGGCTGCGTCGTTGCTGAAACAGAATTTCGCGCATTGTAAGGTATTGTTCGCAGGAGCCGGGCCGGAACTTGACACACTTCAGCGGCTGGCAAAGCAGTTGGATTGCGCCGACGTCTGCCGGTTCGTCGGCCCGGTTCCCAACGAACAGCTCCGGACTTACTTCAGCGCCGCCGATGTGAGCTGCCTCGCCAGCCGTGAGGAGGGATGGCCGAATGTAATCCTCGAGTCCCTGGCTTGCGGCACTCCGGTGGTTGCGACGCGAGTGGGAGCGGCGCCGCAGCTTCTGGCTGATCCGGAGCTCGGGATCATTGTTGACCCCACGCCGGATGCGATCTGCGCCGGGTTGTCGCAGACGCTAGAGCAGCGGTGGAATCCTCAAACCATCTCCGCATATGCGAAAGGTCACACCTGGGAGAACGTTGCTGCATCTGTGGACGCAGTTCTCAGAGCGATAGATCTGCGAATTCGTTCCTGACACCTTCTGTAGCTCACACCTACTACTGTTCGAGCCGCAGTATCCACAGGCTCGTCGGGTTCGGAATATATAGATAAACGTCCTCGTCGGGATAGTACTTGAAGCGGCTATAGACTCCGGGGCCCGAAGATATTGGCAGGGCCGACCCGTAACTCGCCGCGAAACATTGTTGCGGCTGGATGGTCTGCGGCTGCCCCTGATAGGTGATCGTGACCGGATTATTCGGATCCGGATTTAATAGATACACAGTGTTGAAGGGCCCAGTGCATCCCGCTCCATTGCAGTTGGGCGACGACGGGAAGATGGTCATCACGTCGCGTTTGGAGTCCCAAGTCATTCCAACCCAGTACCCAATAGCACCTGCGCAGGACGCAGTGCTGTCCAGATTGACCTCGGTGCAGGTTGTGCCGTTGCAGCTGTCAATGTTCAGAATTCTCAGATGATATTGGCCTTTACCGGTATTATCACCATTCTCCAGAACGAGATAGTGATGGACCGGATCGAGGTCCAGGTTGGCGTTATAGCTGATATACGGAAGCTTATTCGCCAACACCGTATAGGTATCCGTCGCAGGATTGTAGGCATAGAGCGTCTGGTTCTCATCAAACACCAGGTCGGAGCCGCTGGTGGAATGACCACTGGTGTAATCATAAGTTGCAGCCGTAATCCAGGCGTACGAAGAGTCCTTCAGCCGCGTCCACACCGCCGGATTCTGGTTCAGATTCAATGTCCAATTGCTGAACATAAAGCCGGTGGGATCGGCAGCAGGAGCTCCGCCCCAGGTGAAGAGCTGGTTGGTAGTCGCGTGATAAACCATCCCCGCATAAATCTCACGGGCATTAGGGGTGAATCTCGACCCGTAACCGCACGAAGGCTGGCCAGCGCTTCCATCCGGCGCAGGGATGGATTCAAACAGGGCCCCGCCATAGCCCGATTCGGAATAGGGGGTGCTAACCGGGTGACCCGCGCCATCATGCCAGAGTCCCTGGCCACAGTTGTTGGTACCCTTGCAGGCACAGTCAGGAGGCACATCTGTGTTGTCTACCGTCCAGGTTGGATTCGTCACCCGCGCAACCGAAGGACTTGGCCCTTGCAGGTTGAGAACATACATCTCGTTCCCCTGGTAATTGTTGTGACCTGATGTCCAGAGGAAATACCGCTCGCTGGTTGTATCGGCTGCGCCGCCGCCCCAGGTCACCATCTCTCCGGTTTCGCAGTCACTGAGGAAGTCGAAGGCATCCACGGCGCCGACGTCAGGGTTGTAATAGGTATATCCCGGGTTGACATCGCAGAAACTGAGTGCGCCGCCGAGTGATGCCCACCCGGTACCGGAAGGAAGATTCACGTTGCCCGAAGCTGAAATTGTAAGCGTAACTGTCGCCGTCTGGTTGCCTTGACTGCTGGTGGCCGTCACTGTAATGGGGTAGCTGCCGAAAGCCGCCCCGGCAGGAACGTTGACAGCCATAATGGAACTGCCGGAACCAGGGGCCGGAATCGTACTCGGGTTGAAGCTGACGGTCGTCCCGCTGGGTCCGCCAGTGGCCGACAAAGTCACGGCGCTGTTAAATCCATCCGTGACAGCTGTCTGTAGAGTTGCGTTCGTCTGGCCACCAGCCGCCGCACTCACGGTGCCCGGCCCGGCTAAAGTGAAGGATGGAGGATCAGTTGCGGTAACGGTCAGCGCAACCGGCACATTCTGCGCAACTCCGCTACCGTTGGCAGTTATGGTCAGCGCATAGTTCCCCAAAGGTGCGTTACTGGGAACACTGATGGTCATGATTGAAGACCCCGCGCCCGGAGCGGGGATGGTGCTCG
Organism: uncultured Acidobacteriaceae bacterium; assembly: GCA_963823635.1. Taxonomy (GTDB): domain Bacteria; phylum Acidobacteriota; class Terriglobia; order Terriglobales; family Acidobacteriaceae; genus Bog-257. The sequence continues at coordinate 163,116 of CAWGMV010000022.1, forward strand.
GATTGAAGGTCACGCTCGTGCCTGCCGGGCCGCCCGCCGCCGACAAACTGATCGCACTGTTGAACCCGCCGATGAGAATCGTGAACGCATCTGCGGTTGAATACTGGCCTTGCCCAACGCTGACCGATGTCGGGACGTGCAGCGCGAACGTCGGGCCGCTTGACATTTGCGTTACGCCCAGGTAAGCGATGGAGGTACTGTTCCCGGTGTATTGGTTGCTTCCCACCTGCACCGTCAACTGGGTTCCGGCGAGCGTCACTTGCTGGCTGACGTTGTTGGCCGGCCATTGCGCTGCCGACCACACATTCCCCTGCGCATCGTAGAACAAGCCCTGGTTGATTGGCCCGCCAGTCACTGTCGCAAGCACTGTGTTGCCATCCAGGAACTGGACCAAGCACTCCACCGCACATGCCGCATAGCCAGCATCTCCCATAGCAAGCGACAAGCTATACGTGCCCGGCGCCGGCACGTCCACATAAAATTGCCCCGGCGTACCGTTGTTGACCTGGTTGGCGCCGGCTAGGCGCGGGTCAATTGAGTTGTTCCGGTTCAACGCTTCAAAGGTTGCGGTGTACGACCAGCCGTAGGTCGCGAGGCCGCCCACGGTCGGGAAAATTGTGTCGAGTACAACGCCGGTTGCGTCAAGCGGGTCGGTGACGAAGTTTAGTGAGCCCCTGAAATCAAATCCCTGCTGCCACACTGACGAAACCACCATAAGGGTCACTGTGAAGTTGTGCTGTAGTCCGCCACCGTTGCCCGTCACCGTAATCGGATAGGTCCCGAGCGGGGTATTCGCCCCCACCATGAACGCCATCGTCGAGACATCGCCGCCAGGCGCCGGGATCGGGTTGGGATTGAAACTTACCGTTGTTCCCGACGGCATTCCCGATGCGGACAAGGTGACCGCATTGTTGAAGGCGCCTAGCAGCGTGGTTCTGACTGTCGTATTCCCCGCCGATCCTTGCGCCACGGTCACAGCGGGGGGATCAGCGGTCAGTATAAAGTCGCTCGGGGTTACGGTCAGGTTGACCGTCGCACTCTGTTGGACACCGCCTCCATTAGCGGTCACGGTGATGGGATAAGTTCCTATGGGCGTACTCGACCCTACATTTACGGTCATGGTCGAGCTGCCCGCACCGGGTGCAGATATCGGGTTCGGATTGAAGCTAACCGTCGTTCCTGAAGGCATTCCAGAAGCCGAAAGAGTGATGGGACTGTCGAATCCTCCGCTAATGTTCGTCGTGATCGTCGATTCACCCTGATTGCCTTGCTGAATGCTGGCTGAAGTCGGCGAGGCGAAGACCAGGAAGTTCGGCGCGAGGGTGACCTCGGTCACCCCCAGAAAGGCAACCGGGGTATAGCTGCCGTTGCCGGGTCCAGCTCCCACCACCATCGTAAGTCGTGTGCCGGCTATCGCAACTTCCAGGCTAAGATTGCCACTTGGCCACTTCGCTGCCGACCAGTTATGACCTTGTGCATCGTAGAAATACCCTGCCCCCTCGGACCCTTGCGTAAGCGTAGCCAGAACCGTGCTGCCATCCAGGAACTGAACTTGGCACAGGGGCGAGCACGACAGATAGCCATCATCTCCAAGGGCCAGTGAGAGGCTGTAGGTACCGGAGGCCGGCAGATCGAGATAAAACGTCGCCGGGCTTCCGTTGTTGGCGTAGTTCATGCCGGCCAGCCGCGAATCAACCGATGTGCTGCGATTGCGTGACTGGATGAGGTTCACGTTTGTCCAGCCATAGTTCACACCGTTGAATGTCGTCGGATACGCAGTGCTCGCCAGAACGAACGTGTCGCCCGGAGGATCCGTTACATAGGTTGACGAGGCGCGGAAGTCAAGCCCTATCGCCCATACCGAAGACGCCGTTATGGTCAGCGTGACCGCGGTGTTCTGCTGGATGCCGCCGCCGTTGCCGGCCACCGTTATTGGGTAGGTTCCTACCGGTGTGCTGGCGCCTACCGTCACCGTCATCGTTGAGCTGCCCGAACCCGGCGCCGGTATCGGGTTGGGATTGAAACTCACCGTTGTCCCCGACGGCACTCCTGAAGCGGACAAGCTGATGTCGCTGTTGAAGCCACCGCTGATGGCGGTCGTGATGGTGGATGTTCCCTGATTGCCTTGCTGCACGCTCAGCGAAGCAGGCGAGGCCGAGATGGTGAAGTTCGGCGCGGCCGTCACTGTCAGTGTGACTGTCGTGTTCTGCTGGATGCCGCCGCCGTTGCCCGTCACCGTGATGGGATAGGTTCCGGTCGCCGTGCTCGCGCCCACCGTGATGGTCATGGTCGAGTTGCCCGAACCTGGCGCCGGTATCGGGTTGGGGTTGAAACTTACGGTTGTTCCCGACGGCACACCCGAAGCCGACAGGCTGATGGCGCTGTTGAAGCCGCCGCTGATGGTCGTCGTGATCGTCGACGTTCCCTGATTGCCTTGCTGAACGCTGAGCGAGGCTGGTGAAGCCGAGATGGTGAAGTTGGGCGCGGCCGTCACCGTCAGCGTGACTGTCGCGTTCTGCTGGATGCCGCCGCCATTGCCCGTCACCGTGATGGGATACGTTCCGGTCGCCGTGCTCGCGCCCACCGTGATGGTCATGGTCGAGCTGCCCGAACCTGGCGCCGGTATCGGGTTGGGATTGAAACTTACGGTTGTTCCCGACGGCACACCCGAAGCCGACAGGCTGATGGCGCTGTTGAAGCCGCCGCTGATGGTCGTCGTGATCGTCGACGTTCCCTGATTGCCTTGCTGAACGCTGAGCGAAGCTGGTGAAGCTGAGATGGTGAAGTTGGGCGCGGCCGTCACCGTCAGCGTGACTGTCGTGTTCTGCTGGATGCCGCCGCCATTGCCCGTCACCGTGATGGGGTACGTTCCGGTCGCCGTGCTCGCGCCCACCGTGATGGTCATGGTCGAGCTGCCCGAGCCCGGCGCCGGTATCGGGTTGGGATTGAAACTGACCGTCGTTCCCGACGGCGCACCCGAAGCCGATAAGCTGATGGCGCTATTGAAGCCGCCGCTGATGGTGGTCGTGATCGTGGACGTTCCCTGATTGCCTTGCTGCACGCTGAGCGAAGCCGGCGAGGCCGAGATGGTGAAGTTGGGCGCGGCCGTCACCGTCAGCGTGACCGTCGTGTTCTGCTGGATGCCGCCGCCGTTGCCCGTCACCGTGATGGGATAGGTTCCCGTCGCCGTGCTCGCGCCCACCGTGATGGTCATGGTCGAGCTGCCCGAGCCTGGCGCCGGTATCGGGTTGGGATTGAAACTCACCGTCGTTCCCGACGGCACACCCGAAGCGGATAAGCTGATGGCGCTGTTGAAGCCACCGCTGATGGCGGTCGTGATGGTGGATGTTCCTTGATTGCCTTGCTGCACGCTGAGCGAAGCTGGTGAGGCTGCGATGGTGAAGTTGGGCGAACCTCCGGAGACTTGTGCTACCCCTAAGAAGGCGATCGTCGTAAAGTCTCCTGTGGCCTTGTTCGTGCCCACTACCACGGTCAACCGCGTACCTGTAGGCGTCACCTGCTGGCTGAGGTTGCTCGGCGGCCAAGCCGCAGCTGACCAGTTGTTCCCCATTGCGTCGTAGAAATAGCCTTTCTTAGTTTCTCCTTCGTTCAGCGTGGCCAGCACGGTACTGCCATCCAGAAACTGTATCTGGCACTGCACCCAACACTGCTCAAAACTGGCATCCCCCATGGCCAGCGAAATGTTGTAGGTGCCAGCCGACGGCAAATCGACATAAAACGTCGCCGGCGCACCATTGTCGACGTAGTTGATCCCCGCCAGCCGCGGATCCAGCGCGGCATTGCGGTCCCGGCCAGTCACCAGCGAGGTTTTCAGCCAGCCATACGTGACCCCGTTACCTTTGGTGGGATAAGCCGTCGTGGAGAGCACGTAAGCATCGCCGGAGGGATCGGTTACGAAGGTTGAGGTATTGCGGAAGTCGAACCCCTGCTGCCATTGGGCAGCAGCATCCAGACTTGCAAACAGCAGCAAAATGATTGCGAACTTGCACAGAGACAATGCCTGCTTGCGGGAGAGGCCGGAGTTCATGCCTTGGCCTGCTTTCTAGCGAATTCCGGCGAAGTGTAAGGGCACAAAAATCGCACGGGATATGGCACTATAAGTGACGAAATTCGTAATTGCTATAGCACTAAAATGATGAATTAGAAACTATAGTAACTGGCAGCTAGCGTTACCGCTAAGCGGATCCAAATGTCGCCTGGGCTTTGCCCGGGATGACGATGCTCCCGGCCCGCGCCGTCTACAACAATAAAACTCAGAACATAGGCGTGAATCGGGCAAGGCTTTGTCTCTTCCAATAGATTCAACCCGCGACCCACATCTTGGAACCTCAGCTCCATCGCCTCTCCGCGCAGGGGCGAGTCTCCGAAGTGGAAATGCAGGAAATGAGTGTTACACGTCTTACCCGCCGGGGAGGAGCACCTTGGGGTGGTGCTTTCCGGGGAGAAAATTCGGCTGCCCCAACCGGCCAAACTTGGATCCGCTGAATGGTAACTTAGGCCGCCGGTTACTATAGTTTGGACAAAGTCATTTTAGTGCCATAGAAATTAGCAATTGTTGAGCTTATAGTGCCGTACATCCGGTGCGATTTTTGTGACCCTTAAACGACCCAATTCGCCGGAATTGGCTAGAAAGCAGGCCAAGGTATGAACTCCGGCCTCTCCCGCCAGCAGGCATCGTCTTTCTGCAAATTAGCAATCATTTTGCTGCTGCTTACAAGTCTGGACGCTGCTGCCCAATGGCAACAGGGGTTCGACTTCCGCAACACCTCAACCTTTGTGACCGATCCTTCCGGCGATACATACGTAGGGCCCGCCACGGCCTATCCCACGAAAAATAATGAAGGCACCTTTGGCTGGGTGAAAACCTCGCTGGTGACCGGCCGGGACCGCAATGCCGCGCTGGATCCCCGACTGGCGGGAATCAACTTTGCCGACAACGGTGCGCCGGCGACGTTTTATGTCGATTTGCCGTCGGCTGGCACCTACAACATTTCGCTGGCCATGGGGGATGCCAGTTTTGAGCAGTGTTGGGTGCAGTGCCAGATACAGTTCCTGGATGGCAACACAGTACTGGCCACGCTGACAGGGGAAACCATTCAAGCGGGCTATTTCTACGATGCCAACGGGAACAAGTGGTCAGCAGCACAATGGCCAGCAAACAACCTCAGCCAGCAGGTAACGCTGACGGGTTCACGGTTGACCGTGGTAGTGGGCACGAACAAGGCCACAGGAGACTTTACGACGATCGCCTTCTTAGGTGTGACACAAGCTTCCGGAGGTTCCGGGAACTTCACCATCTCGGCCTCACCGGCCTCACTCAGCGTTCAGCAAGGCAATCAGGGAACGTCCACCATCACGACGACCATCAGCGGTGGCTTCAATAGCGCCATCAGCCTATCCGCTTCGGGCGTGCCATCGGGGACGACAGTGAGTTTCAATCCCAACCCGATACCGGCGCCGGGCTCGGGCAGTTCGACCATGACCATCACGGTGGGCGCGAGCACGGCGACGGGAACCTATCCCATCACGGTGACAGGCAACGGCGGCGGCATCCAGCAGAACACGACGGTCACGCTGACGGTGACGACGCAGCAACAGCCTAGCTTCACGATCTCAGCCTCGCCGGCTTCGCTCAGCGTGCAGCAAGGCAATCAGGGAACGGCCACTATCACAACGGCCATTAGTGGGGGCTTCAACAGCGCCATCAGCTTGTCGGCTTCGGGCGTGCCGTCGGGAACGACGGTAAGTTTCAATCCCAACCCGATACCAGCGCCAGGCTCAGGCAGCTCGACCATGACCATCACGGTTGGCGCCGGCACGGCGACCGGAACCTATCCCATCACGGTGACGGGCAACGGCGGCGGCGTCCAGCAGACTACCACGGTCACCCTGACAGTGACCTCAGCCGACTTCATACTGACCGCTTCGCCCTCAACCGTGACCGTGGCGCAAGGCTCGGCGGGGAATACGACCGCGAGAACCACACTTCTTGGCAACTTCAACAGCGCTATCACGTTGTCGGCTGCAGGAATGCCGTCGGGCACAACGGTGAGTTTCAATCCCAACCCGATCCCGGCGCCCGGCGGAGGAACGTCAACGATGACGATCATGGTGGGAGCGAACACTCCGCTCGGGACCTATCCCATCACAGTGACCGGTAACGGTGGCGGACTACAGCACAATTTCACCGTGACGCTAATGGTGATTTCGTCGGTGTGGCAGCAGGGCTTTGATTTCCGAGCTTCGCTAAACTTCGTCACTGACCCGCCGGGCGCAGCCGGCGTTGTACTCGACACCATTTTCCCGACTGTGGGCGGCCTCACGACGTACGGGTGGTCGTACACCGCAACTTTCGGAGATAGAAATCGCAACGGTACGATTGACCCACGGCTGGCCGGCATCAACTATGTCAATAATGGCACGCCAGGCCAATTTTATGTGGACCTGCCGGCGCCGGGCACGTATAGCTTATCGCTGGCGATGGGAGATGACGGCTACCAGGCATGCTGGGTGCAGTGCCAGGTGCAATTCCTGGATGGCAGCACGGTGCTGGCGACCATGACCGGGGGGCCAATCAACAGCGGCTACTTTTACGATGCGCGGGGAAATAAATGGTCGGCGGCGCAATGGCCGACGAACAATGTCAGCCAGCAGGTGACGCTGGTGGGGACCCAGTTGACGGTGCAGGTGGGAAGCAACCGAGACACCGGCGACTACACGCCCATCGCGTACGTGGGAGTAACCCAGGTGTCAGCAGGCCCGACGTTCGCGCTGCAAGCGCCGAACTCGGTCAGTGTCGGGCAGGGCCAGTATTCGACCGCCGACGTATTCACGATTCTTATCGGGGGATTCAACAGCGCCATCAATCTGTCGGCGGCGGGTGGACCGACTGGGACAACCGTGACCTTCAACCCGAGCACGATCCCCGCTCCGGGCGCGGGATCTTCCATCATGACCATTAGTGTGCCTAGCAACGCACCCTTGGGGAATTATGCTTTGACTGTCACCGCCAAGGGTGGCGGAATTATCCAGACCGAACCCGTGGCACTTACTGTTACCGCGGCCGATCCTCCATCCTTCACCTTGACAGGGCCGAGCGCGGTGAGCACGGTGCCCGCAGGGCAGGCGAACGGAACGATATTGACCGCGGTTTCGGACGGATTTAGTAGTGCCGTCGGTTTGTCGGCCACAGGAGGACCGAGCGGAACGACCGTGGGCTTCAATCCGAGTACGATTCCGGCCCCCGGTTCCGGCAGCTCTATTATGACTGTCAACGTTCCAGCCGGGGCGGCTTTCGGCAGCTACCCGATTACAGTGACGGCCACCAGTAGCCAAGGCAACCAGACAGCAACAGTTACGCTTACCGTTTCAGTGTCCGGCAATGTCAACCTCCCTGCAGGTACAGGTTGGATACCGCTCGGCAATGGAGCAAACTTCTGCGACGTCAGCCCGGGACACACGTACTACAACCCCCAGGTGGGCGCCGTGGATGCGTTCGACTTCCTGAGCAACTGCGAAGACGGACAACTGGTGGCGTACGGCGGTGGTGCAGCTGATACGACGAATGAGCGATACTTCCTCTGGACATCAGGTCACAATAATTACCAGGGGAACGAGATGTATGTTCTGAACTTGCAAGGGGCGAGTCCCTCCGTCGCGCGGGTCACGGATCCGGATTGGACGGTTGACAACACCGATGTACCGCCGGACTGCGCGTGCAAAGGCACGCTGAACTGTGGCCAGGGACTTTGGCATGACGGCGCCGACAACTCCGTAAGCAACCCATATCTGGAGTCCGGTTACAAGGGCCCAAGATTTGAATCCACTCCTGCCCCGGATGGGAGCTATGGCCAACCTTCGTGCGGTTACGGTGCGAGATTTACCCCCAATGCGCGCGAAATTTATGCTGGGATGGTTTATCACGCGACTACGAACCAGACTATTTACCTGGGGCGGTGCACCTGCTGCCGGTGCGGCCGGTTTCATGTATAGCAATTGGACTTTAGATCTGAGTCAAAATCCAGCCCAATGGACTCGGCTCAAGGACTCAACCTACGCATGGTTTACAACCGCCATTTATGATTACACCAGCGGTCATCCCACCAGCGGATCCGATCTAATCTTTGATCAGAACCAGACACTTTACACCTACAATCCTTCAACAGATAGCTATAAGGTATTGTCCAATACCATGCCGTTCGCATATAACGCGAATATGGAACTTGATCCAGTGCATCACTATCTGGTGATGCAGGATCCGGCAAGTCATTTGAGGGTGATCGACATTGATACTTGCAATGGCTCGAGCTGTACGACAACTGATCTGAGCAACGTAGCATCGTGCAGCCGTCTGCTCCCCGGATACTGGTCTGGTATCACATGGGACTCCAAACGCAATGTGATGACCATTTATCCTTCGACATATTCACCGTTCAATATTGTGTATCTGTTAAATACAGATCCGAATAACCCGGTCACCATCACTTATCAGGGGCAACAACAAATCATCCCGCCGCAGCAATGTTTTGCGGCCAGCTATAGTCCAAGTCCGCCACAATCCTTAGGACCCGGAGTCTATAGTCGCTTCAAGTACTATCCCAACGAGGACGTCTACCTTTACATTCCGAGCCCGTCGAACCTGTGGATACTCCGGCTCGAACCGTAGTGAGTGTGAGCTACGAACGCGATCCGCCCGGAGTGCATCGCGGCCACAATCACGCCCCGAATCCAACAGTGTGCCGTCCGAAGTCCTTCTGACTGAGAAGGGCGGGATGAAAGACACGTACGCCATTCGTCTGCACAACTTCGTCACGGACGCCCTAGCAGCGTCTTCTGTGAGCGCCCAAAAACGTGGGAATCATCCTCTTACCAGTAGCTGCGGGTCACGCAGTTACGGCATAGGCCCATGAACAGAGTGACGGGAACTCGGGGCCGATACCGATCCTCGATCCGGCGTGTTTCGGAAAAGGGAAACAACAGAACGGTAATCGGGTTTAGAATGTCGTTTACTCGAAGCTTGGGAAGTAATCTTAAGAGGGGATCTCAACCGAAAACCAGTGAAAATCTTTCCCGCGGGAACAGCAGCGCTCGTGTCCCGGCAGCCTGACAAATCGAATTTCCACCTAAACCTCCGCGCCGCAGCGACGATAGTGGTGATGTTGTTTGTTTTGATCGTAATACCAGCGGCAAAGGCGCAGACGTACCAGGTCCTTCACAACTTCACCGGCGGAATCGATGGGGCAAATCCGTGGGCCGGCCTGACCGTCGACGCAGGAGGCAATCTCTACGGAGTTGCACAGGGCGGAGGCAACGGATCGTGCGTGTTCTACGGCACCTCAGGTTGCGGCACGGCCTTTAAGCTTACACGCAAGAACGGCAGCTGGGTCGTCGCCCCGCTCTATAGCTTCCGCGGAGGCACTGACGGCGAATTTCCCGTGGCGGCGCTGACCATTGGTTCTAACGGCTCCCTCTACGGTACGACCGCAGGAGGAGGACAGGGCACGTGCAGCTTCTACCAGTCCACAGGCTGCGGCACAGTTTTCAATCTGAAACCGACGCCTACGCGCCCGCCAACCCCGCTTTCCCCGTGGCTCGAGAACTTGCTTTACGCCTTCACTGGAGTGCCTGACGGAGCTAATGCGAACTTCGGCAATCTCATTTTCGACCAGGCAGGTAATCTCTACGGCACAACTGCGAACGGCGGCGCCTTCGGCTTCGGTGCTGTTTTTGAGCTGTCGCCTTCGGGCAGCGGCTGGACGGAGACCATCCTTTACAACTTCACCGGAAGCAATGACGGAATCTCACCCTACAGTGGTCTCGTCTTCGATAAAGCCGGCAATCTCTACGGTACGACGTCCTACGGTGGCGGTGCAGGATGCGGGGGGACGGGATGCGGAACAGTTTACGAATTGACGCCTTCGGAGTCGGGTTGGAGTGAGCAGGTTATCTACAGCTTCCAGGGAGCCGGCGATGGTGCACAAGCTTATGGAGGTCTGATCTTTGACCAATCCGGGAATCTGTATGGGGGCACCTACGACGGAGGTTCGGGCGGCGGGGGCACAGTTTACGAGCTAACGCCCTCAAACGGCGGGTGGGCATTCAGCGTGCTTTACAGCTTCATCGGAACGGAATGGGGCCTGTCTGACCGATTGACGATGGATGCGGCCGGCAACCTTTATGGAACGACGCAATACGGCGGCGCCAATGGCGATGGCAACATTTTCGAACTGACGCCTGCCAATGGCAGTCGGACCTACACTGACCTGCACGACTTTACCTATAGCAGCGACGGAGGTGATCCGGTCGGCACGGTGGTTATAGACTCCAGCGGCAATCTCTATGGCACCGCGTTCGGCGGCGGAGCCAATGCTTGCGGGGGATACGGCTGCGGCGTCGTCTTTGAGCTGATGCCGTTCTCAGGTTCGCCAAACTTCACGCTCTCGGCTTCACCGCCTTCGCTGCCGATCCAGCAAGGCAATCAAGGAACCTCGACGATCACAGCGAGCATTAGCGGCGGATTCAATAGCCCGATCAGTCTGTCGGCTTCTGGCATGCCCTCCGGGACCACAGTGAGCTTCAATCCCAGCACCATCCCCGCCCCGGGATCGGGCAACTCGACGATGACCATCACTGTGGGCGCGAGCACCCCGGTGGGAACCTACCCAATCACAGTGACGGGCAACGGCAACGGCGTGCAGCAGAATACCACGGTCACGCTGACCGTGTTCTCGTCGTCGGCATGGGCAATAGGTTTTGACTTCCGTGCCTCCTCAAACTACGTAACGGATCCGCCGGGGGACACCTACGTTCTACCGAGCACGGCCTATCCCAACATGTTCAATGGGGTGAATTTTGGCTGGACAAACGTGAACCTGCTCCAGGGACGGGACCGCAACAATGAAATCGATCCCCGACTTGCTGGTATGAACTTCGCCAATAATGGAAGCCCGGCGACATTTTACGTAGATCTGCCGGCGTCAGGCACGTACATGGTGAACCTGGCCATGGGAGATGCGGGCTACCCGGCATGCTCGGTGCAGTGCGGGATTCAGCTCCTGGATGGCAGCACCGTCGTAGCTACGGTTGCAGGAGGGCCGGAAGGGGAAGGGTATTTCTACGATGCGCAAGGGAATAACTGGTCGGCAGCGAACTGGCCAGCCAAGAACGTCAGCCTGGAAGTTGCGATATCTGGCTCACGACTGACCATGGTTCTAGGAACCAATCAGCCAACAGGCGACTATACTCCGATCGCTTTTCTAGGGCTGGTAGAAGTCTCTTCAGCGCCGAACTTCCTTATTTCAGCCGCGCCTACTTCGCTCAGTATTCAGCAAGGCACTCAGGGAACATCAACGATCACGACGGCCATCAGCGGCGGTTTCAACAGCGCAATCAGTCTGTCGGCTTCGAGCATGCCGTCGGGTGCTACCGTGAGCTTCAATCCCAACCCCATACCGTCGCCGGGTGCAGGGAGCTCTACCATGACCATCACCGTGGGATCGAGCACGCCTCCCGGAACCTATCCCATTACCGTGACCGCGAATGGCCAGGGCATCCAGCAAACTGTCATCGTCAACCTTACGGTGACCCCATCAGACTTCATATTGACCGCCTCGCCTCCAACGGTGACTGTGGCACAAGGGTCGGCAGGAAACACGACGGTTAGGACGACACTTGTAGGGAGCTTTAACGGTGCGATTAGCCTGACGGCGCCGAGAGTGCCGCCGGGTACAACAGTCAGTTTCAATCCGAATCCAATCCCTGCGCCGGGCGAAGGCACTTCGACGATGACCATCACAGTGGGTGCGAACACGCCTCCCGGGACATATCCCATTACTGTGAGCGGCACCGGTGGAGGGGTTCAGCAGAATTTCACAATCACGCTGATGGTGATTTCGTCGGTGTGGCACCAGGGCTTTGATTTTCGGGGCACGTCGAACTACGTAAACGATCCGCCGAACGCAACCGACGTAATATCAACCACCCTTTTCCCGACCGCAGGTGGCTTGACCACCTATGGGTGGTTCTACACCGCAGCCTTTATGGCGTTGAACCGGAACAACTCAATTGATCCGCGGCTGGCCGGCGTCAACCAGGTCACTAACGGTACGCCAGGCCAATTTTATGTGGACTTGCCGTCACCGGGTACGTACAGCTTGTCGCTGGCGATGGGAGATGCCGGCTATCCGCCCTGCGCAGTGGAGTGCGAAGTTCAGTTCCTGGACGGCAGCAACCTGCTGGCAACGGTGACCGGCGGGCCAATTCCCCAGGGCTACTTCTATGACGCTCAGGGGAATGTGTGGTCAGCAGCGCAATGGCCGACCAACAATGTCAGCCAGCAAGTAACTCTGGTGGGAACCCAGTTGACGGTAGTGGTGGGAAGTCCCAACTCTACTGGGGACAGTACCTCGGTCGCTTACGTTGGAGTCGCGCAAGTATCAAGCGGCCCGACGTTCGCGCTGCACGGACCGAACTTGCTCAGTGTAGGCCAGGGCCAGTACTCAACCGCAGGGGTGTTCACGATCCTCATCGGGGGATTCAACAGCGCCATCAATCTGTCAGCGGCGGGCGGCCCGGCAGGAACGGCTGTGACCTTCAACCCGAGCACGATCCCTGCCCCGGGTACAGGCAGCTCCGTCATGACGATAAGTGTTCCGAACAACGCGCCTTTGGGGAACTACGCTTTGACTGTTACCGCCAAGGGCGGCGGAATTGTCCAGACCGTGCCCGTGGCACTAACTGTTACCGTAGCCGATCCTCCGTCGTTCACCTTGACGGTGCCGAGTGCGGTTGGCACGGCGTCCGGGGGGAAGTTGACCGAAACTATATTGACCACCATTTCGGATGGATTTAACAGCGCTGTAAGTTTGTCAGCCGCGGGGGGACCGAGCGGAACCGCCGTTGGCTTCAATCCAAGTACGATTCCCGCTCCCGGTTCTGGCAGCTCAACTATGACTATCAACGTTCCGGCGGGCGCCGCCTTTGGCAGCTACCCGATCACGGTGAGCGCGACCAGCGGACAAGGCAACCAGACAGCGACCGTTACGCTTACCGTTTCAGTGTCCGGCAACGTCAACCTCCCCTCAGGTACAGGGTGGGTAACGCTTGGCGTCGGGCTAAGTTTCTGTGACTTCAGTCCCGGATATGCCTATTACAACTCTGACGTAGGAGCCGTGGACGCATTCGACTTCCTAAGCCTCTGCGAAAGCGGACAGTTGGTGGCCTACGGTGGTGGCGCGGCCGATACAGCCAATGAGCGGTATTTCCTCTGGACATCAGGTCACAATAACTACCAGGGGAATGAGATGTACGTTCTCAACTTGCAAGGGGCGAGTCCTTCCCTTGCGCGGGTGACGGATCCGGATTGGACGGTTGACAACAGCGATGTACCACCGGACTGCGCCTGCAAAGGCACGCTGAACTGTGGCCAGGGGCTTTGGCATGACGGCGCCGGCAACCCCGTAAACAATCCATTTTCAGAGTCGGGTAACAGCGGCCCATTGTTTGAATCAACGCCTGCTCCGGATGGAAGCGAGGGCCAGCCTTCGTGCGGTTACGGGACGAGATTCACTCCTAATGCGCGCGAGAATTATGCCGGGATGGCCTACCACGCATCGACGAACAAAATCTTCACCTGGGGCGGAGCCGCGGCTGCCGATCCATCGGGCCCGATGCATAGCAATTGGACCCTGGATCTGAACCAGGATCCCGCCAAATGGACCCGGCTGAAGGATTCCTCCTACCCGTGGTTTACAGCCGCTGTTTATGATTACACCAGCGGTCATTCGACCAGCGGATCCGATCTGGTATTTGACGAAAACGAGACACTCTATTCCTACAACCCATCGACAGATACCTATACAACATTGGCGAACGCCCTCCCTTATATCGGATATAACGCCAATATGGACCTTGATCCCATTGATCACTATCTGGTGATGGAGAATGGCGATAACGTTGGCGGAGGATACCATCTGAGGATAATTAACATTGACAGCTGCAATGGAACGACTTGCAAGATGGCGAACCTGGACAGCACAGCATCGTGCGCAGGAGCGCTGGGTTACTGGGACGGTATCACTTGGGACTCCAAACGCAGCGTAATGGCCCTTTTCCCATCGTCAACAAACTGCAGCGGGGCGGGGTGCACCGGTCCGTTTAATACCGTGTATCTCTTAAATCCGGACCCGAATAATCCGGTCACAATTACGTACGGGGGCCAACAGCTAAGTATCCAGCCACAACAATGTTTTGCGGCCAGCTATGGGCCAACCCCGCCGATGTCTTTTGGACCTGGTGTCTATAGCCGCTTTAAGTACTATCCTAACGAGGACATATACCTGTACATCCCGGACCCGTCGGACCTGTGGATCCTGCGGCTTGAGCCTTAGGCTTGATCTCGGGGATCACTTCAAGAACGGGCAATGATTATCACTTCGAAAACCGACGCCACCTCAAACTCCGGAGCCCATTTGCGAAGCGGAACGGAGCCTGCCTACTCTGTGGGCCGAATGTAGCGCGCGGCACTCGATTACTTTCGGGAGTTTCTCGAATTCACTCCGGCCAGATCTTCCATGGGGCGCGGTTCTGCCGCCAGAGGAACTCCAGGTAGTTTTTTTCGCGAATCGTGTCCATAGGCTGCCAGAATCCTGAATACTGGTAGCCCATTAATTCGCCGCTGCCGGCCAGACGTTCCATCGGCTCTCTCTCCCAAATGGTCATATCGTTGTCGACGAGATTGCAGACCTCCGGCTCTAAAACAAAAAATCCGCCATTGATCCATCCCCCATCACCCGTCGGCTTCTCCTGGAATCCAATCACTTGAGGACCTTCTCCGAATCGGAGCGCTCCGAACCTGCCACTCGGTTGGGTCGCGGTGACAGTCGCTTTGCGCCCGTGAGAGCGATGAAAGGACACCAGATCGGCAATGTTCAGGTCGGCCACACCGTCCCCATAGGTCATGCAGAAGGTCTCAGCGCCAAGATATTCCTGCACTCGTTTCAGCCGGCCACCAGTCTGAGTTTCGTTCCCGGTATCAACGAGTGTGATGCGCCAGTCCTCGGTATTTCTGCGGTGAGTGGTCGTCGTGTGCTGGCGGAAATCCAAAGTCACGTCCGAATTGTGCAAGTCATAGTTCGCGAAGTACTCCTTGATCATGTATCCCTTGTAGCCCAGACAGATGATGAAATCCTTGAACCCAAAGGCGGAGTAGATTTTCATGATGTGCCAGAGGATGGGCCGCTCCCCGATTTCAACCATCGGCTTTGGCCTGACCACAGTCTCCTCAGACAAGCGAGCGCCCAGACCTCCGGCTAGAATGACGACTTTCATTGCGGTCATTGTACCAGCCCACTCTTGCTGCCAATGCGTGTGCCTGACATGTCCATGATCGTTCTACGGGACCCCATTTCGCAAACCGGGATTGAGATCGGGAGCAGCGGAGACGGTCGTGGCATCATACTCAGACGATCATTGGACGTGGTATGGGAACGATGAACTTTCCGCCCAAATCCCGGTAAGCCTTCTGTTGCTCCAAGATCTCGTCTAAGAGATTCCATGCCAGCAGGAGCACATAGTCCGGGCGGTCCTCCGCCAGGCGTTCCGTCGGAAAGATGGGTAGCCGAGTGCCCGGGGTAAACAACCCTTGCTTCAACGGGCTGCGATCGACAACGTACTCGATTGTGCCTGGTTCGAGGCATGCAGTGTTCAGTAGAGTCGAGCCTTTGGCAGAAGCGCCATAAGCGCAAATGCGGTTGCCAGCCGAACGCAGCTGGCTAGTCAAACTCTTGAGTTCGCGAATATTGGCAAGAATTCGACCACCGAAGTCGGTGTAAAACGGTAGCTGGTCCAGCCCGCGATCAGACTCTTCGACTAGGAGTTGTTCTACTCGCCTGCGGCCAAATGGATTCGATTGCAATGCCGCCGTGACTGCTAACGAGCCCCCGTGAACCGGCAAATAGGCAACATCGGTAAATACAAGACCGTGACGACGTAATAAGCCTTCAATCGAGTGACCAGAAAAATAAAAAATGTGCTCATGATAAATAAAGTCAAACTCGAGGCTACGAATTAAGGCGCCAACGTAGGAGAACTCGAATCGGGCGATAGCGCCCGGTTTCAGAATCTTCTTAACGCCGGCGATGAAACCATTAATGTCTGGCACATGCGCCAGAACATTATTCGCAAGGATCACGTCTGCGTAGACACCTTCCCGTGCAAGCTGGTCGGCCAGGCTATCGCTGAAGAACGCCACCCGGGTATGTACTCCACGGCGCTGCGCAATTGCGGCGATGTTTGCCGCGGGTTCGATCCCCAGGACAGGAATTCCGCGTTTGGCAAAAGACTGTAAGAGGTAACCGTCATTGCTCGCGATCTCTACCACCAAACTGCTGTTCGTCAGACGCCGTTCACGGCAAAGCTCATCGCAAATTGCCTCGGCGTGACGCAACATCGTGTCGGAATACGACGAGGCATACAAGTAAGTGCCAAACAACACATCAGGCCGCACCGTCTCGGTGATCTGCGCTAGCGTGCAATCAGGGCAGAACACTAGCCTTAGCGGAAAGGTTAGCTCCTGTTGGCTCAATTGTTCCCTCGTCAGCAATGCATTGGCCAAGGGGGTTGACCCGAGATCAGCCACTAGGTGCAATTGGGTTGAGCCGCACGAGCGGCACGCGCTAATCGGAGAACTGATAGGAGCGGTTCCGAGATCTGTCATAGTGTTGCTCATAACATCGCATCCAGGGTCTGCCGAATTCCCTCCTGAAGAGTAGTGCAGGGCAATTCACCCAATGTTCGCTGCAAACGACTGATATCACCCGCGTAATGTGTGGGTTCTCCAATATGATAAGGACGCACACCAAACTTAACTTGCGGGTTAAACCCCTTCCCGCGTAGGACGCCAAGCAGCACTGTGACAAATTGTTTAAGGGGAATGGGTGAGCCCGAGCCCAAATTGAGAATTCGCAGCCGGCTATCTCCCGGCGAACGTTCTAAAGCACGCCAGAAAAGCGCAGCGACATCTTTGACAAAGACGAAATCCCGCACTTGTGCGCAGTCAGTAAGCTCAATAGCACATCCGGCCTTAGCGCGGGCAGCAACGTAGGGTAACAAGCGTGGTTCCCGCTCGCCTGGGCCATAGACATTAAAAATTCGGAGCACTGTGATCGGCATGCGTGTCGCATAAACGCCGGCGCAGAATGCTGCTGCTGCCTTAGAGATGCCGTACGGCGTTACCGGGCGCACAGGATCGTCTTCCGTCAAGTCACGAGATTGCGGTGCATACTCATAGCCAGAGCCCGCCACCACGACAGCGGGCGGTTGTGGCAGAGCAAATGCGGCCGCAAGGAGGTTCTCGGTACCCACCACATTGGTTCGCATTAATTCAGCGAATCCAACCTTCGCAGATGCACCGGCCGAGGCAGCATGGAGTATGCCGACCGGTGCCACCTCTCGAAGCATGTCGAGGACGCGAGCCCGATCGCAAAGATCTATCGTCACATGCCGGGCCTCTCCGCTTGTCGCTTTGGAACGAGAGGTCGTGATCACGAGAGCGCCTATTTCCGCTCCCCTGGCAACTAAATGACGCCCTATGAACCCCGTAGCCCCTGTAATCAAGACTTTGCCGCCCTTCCAAGAGCTTGTGTTAAGCATGCTATGCCTTTCTGGGAGGCCACGGCTTCATCAAAGGCGAATCTAACCCTTATCAACCGTTCACTCAAGCGGACGCCACTGCAGGCGAAGTATAATGCCTCTTCGCGAAACACACTAATGTGGCGAGGCGCCCGCCGATCAGCGCGGTTGAGAGATCACCATCACCAGTTTAACCGGGGTCGCCGTTCTCCCGCTATCCTGACTCCACTACGTGCTTGTGAGTTTCTATCAACGACAGCGATGATAAAATCGGGCGGCAAAACGGCGGGGCGCCATACCAACGTAGCGGCGCTGACAGATAACAAATGAATCAACCTTTCGCTGATTTCTATCGTGGAAAGACCGTACTGGTCACAGGCGATACCGGTTTCAAGGGATCCTGGTTGGCTGTCTGGCTAAATCACCTGGGGGCTACGGTGATCGGTTATGCTCTCGAACCACCCAGCAAACCCTCGAATTTTACTGCCTCTTGCCTCGAGCAACGGATTACTCACGTTTATGGCGACGTCCGAGACTACGGCTGCTTAGAGAAAACATTCCAACATTATCAGCCCGAAATTGTCTTTCATCTCGCAGCCCAGTCGCTTGTCCGGCTTTCCTATGAGAAAGCTCAATACACATTCGACGTAAATGTGATGGGCACAGTTAACATGCTGGAAGCAGCCCGAAGAACAGATTCGGTAAAGGCTGTAGTGACCATTACTAGCGACAAATGTTATAGAAATGTTGGCTGGGAATGGGGGTATCGAGAGACCGACCCACTTGGTGGGTACGATGCGTATAGCGCCAGTAAGGCCTGCGCGGAACTGGCCATTGCGGTTTACCAGCACAGCACCTTCCAACAGGTGGCAAATCCGGTGAGCGACTTGGCGATTGCGTCGACCCGCGCTGGCAATGTGATTGGAGGCGGTGACTGGGCCGGAGATCGTATTGTACCGGATACAATCCGGGCTATTGCAGCCGGCAGGGATGTCATTGTTCGTAACCCCGATGCTACGCGTCCGTGGCAGCACGTGCTGGAGCCGCTGAGCGCCTATCTTTGGTTAGGTATGTTGCTTACGAAGGATTGCTCGTACTGCACCTCGTGGAACATCGGACCTAGCGATACGCAAGTCTTGACCGTGAGACAAGTGGTAACTGCGATCCTTCAAAAGTGGTCCACAGCAAGCCGATTGGTCGTTGAACCGGGAGACTCGCAGACAGAGGCGTTGTTGCTGCGCCTGGATTGCAGCAAAGCAGCCCATCATTTGAAGTGGCGCACCACATTGGCAATGGACCAGACGCTAGATGCGATTGTGTCATGGTATAAGCGTTTCTATACCTCTAACGGAGAGGACATGTATTCCTTCACGGTTCATCAAATCGAAGAA
Organism: uncultured Acidobacteriaceae bacterium; assembly: GCA_963823635.1. Classification (GTDB taxonomy): domain Bacteria; phylum Acidobacteriota; class Terriglobia; order Terriglobales; family Acidobacteriaceae; genus Bog-257. The sequence goes on from CAWGMV010000022.1 coordinate 182,156, forward strand.
TACACGGAGTGTGCTCGCAGACTGAACCTGTCTTGGGCATGCGCGGGAGTGATGGGAATTTGAAAAAAAGAGAGCGTTCCTTAGTTGAATTAGACTTTTCCTATTAGTGGAGTGGAGCGTGGCTTTATCAATGGAGAAAGTTGATTCTAGCGTAGCGAAGATAGCAAGAAAGGTATTTGCCTGCAGGGCGTGCGACAGCACAGACACCACTGTCCTGCTGGATTTGGGGTGTTTGCCCCTGGCAAACGCTTTCGTAAAGAGGCAAAGTGATGACGACGATCTATTTAGGGAAAACCTGACGCTCGCAATGTGCAATTCGTGTCATTTGATCCAGATTCGTGACGCAGTACCACGCGAGAAGCTGTTCAGTTCTTTTCTTTGGGTCACCGCAACTTCACAAACTACGAAGGACTATGCGCGCTGGTTTTCGGCCCGGATCAAGGAGAGATATCAGAAAACAGCCGGCCGTTTTCTGGTGGAGATTGCGAGCAATGACGGGTTTTTCTTAGAGCACTACCGTGATGACGGTTTCCATATCCTGGGCGTTGACCCTTCTAACCTGGCGGAAGAAGCTGCTTGTCGTGGCCTGCCTTCCGTGCGCGATTTCTTCGGAATGGCGGTCGCAGAACGTATCATTCAGGAGAGGGGTCAAGCTGATGTGATCGTCGCGCGGAACGTCCTGGGGCATGTTGACCAATTACAGGATCTCGTAGCCGGTATGAAGCATCTGCTCGCCGAAAATGGTGTCTGCCTCGTCGAAAGTCCGTACGCCTATTTTCTTCGTAATGAGACTCAGTACGACACAATTTTCCACGAACACCTCTCCTATCTCACCGTAGGATCCGTGTCGAACCTCATGGCACGCTTCGACATGAAACTCACAGACATTACATTCGTGCCGATGAACGGTGGTTCTTTTCTGTTCGAGATCATGCATCAGAGTTCGCCGGTTGGGCGCGGAGATCGAACCATGCTCGATTTCGAGGAGATCATCGAACTGAACAAACCGGCAGGATGGAAAGAGTTTGCAGAGGCTGTAGCGAACCAGCGTGAGCTCCTCGTAAGCTTGCTTCGCGATTTGGCGGAAAAAGGTAAAAAGGTGGTCGGGTACGGAGCCGCTGCGAAATCAATGACGATGTTGAATTTCTGCGGTATTACGGCGGATCTTCTGAGTCAGATAGGGGATGCCAATCCAAGAAAGCAAGGCTTGCTCTGCCCCGGCGTCCGAATCCCTGTCGTCTCTCCGGACGAGCTAATGAAAAGCGAGCCAGACTACATCTTGATCGGCGCCTGGAACTTCAAGGATGAGATTATCCGTTTCTTCAAAGAAAAAATGGGTTACAGGAATCAGTTCATCGTGCCACTACCTTTGCCGACGATCCTGAATTAATTTCGTGGTTGTGCTTAGTTTTGGTTCACTATACCCAGATCGAAGGAATCTTGGAGTTCTCAAAATTGGAGTCGGGCATAAATAAACCATGGCACAAAGCGCAACCCTAAAGAGATTGGTTCCCAGAACCATGGGTAGAAAATGGCCCCGCCGTCCCCGTCGAGGCGATCCAGCACAAGACGCGCGAGATGCTCCGGAGACCCTCTCGGCAGATGCAGATCTCTGCCGAAGGCCTGCTGCGTGTCGAGATATCCAAGCTGGTAGAAATGTACTCGGATGTTCGTCCCGACAGCGAGGTGGCGCAGGCTCTCGAAATAGCTAGTCAAGGCCCGCTTGGCGGCAGCGTACACCACGTTGCGCCTGCGGCCGCGAACTGCCGCCACCGAGCCAAAGCCTACCACTGCAGCTCGTCCACATTGCAGTAGGACGGGCCACAAGGCGGTTGTAAGGCTAACTTGGCTGAGGAAGTTGACGCGTACAAGTCGAAGCGCCATCTGGTCATCTATGAAGCCGGTGTCGTTTTCTTGCGCAAAACCGATAGGGTACATCAAGACATCAATGGGACCGAACTTTTTCGCGGCCGAGACGACACCATCCTCCTCGTTTGTAGCATGACCGAATTGGCAGGCAAAATAATCCGTTTTTACACCGTACTGCAGGCGCAAGCTGGCCGCCATCGCAGCGAGGTCCCGGCTGTCGCTGGACACCAGCAAGAGATTGTGCCCACGACGGGCTGCTTCTTCGGACAAGGAACGTCCCAGCCCCGCGGATGCCCCCACGATGAGGAAATTCACAGACGTAACCTCTCGGATAACTCGGAGCGGTAGAGCCTGCGCGGGTCGAAGCTCCGTAGTCTCGTGCGGAACTGCTCGCACTCAGGGTAGGTGGTTTCCACCACGCGGGCCGAAAGCCGGGAATCCTTGATGAGGTTAGACCAGCCTCCATGCTCGATCATCAATTCATCCAGGAAGGCAGCGAACTCGGCACCAGCCTGATTACGAGGAAAATTCAAGGCCAGGCAAACACCGTCTCCGGTGAACCGCAGCAGTTCCCTCTGTCCGCGGAAAAGCTTCGCCGAGGCGAGCGCAACGGCGACCGGACGGCGCTCCAGGCGCTGCCGGATCTTCTCTACGAACGAGTTGAACTTTCCGGTCTCTACCACGATCTGACACTCATGGAACCCTCTCTTGCCGAAGAGGTGAAAATACACCTCCTTCTTGCGCACCGGAAACAAAAATTCATGAAAAGAGATCGGCTTCTCCCGTGGTTGCAGTCGGGAGGAGGCATAATACGAGCGGTTGACGAGCGGAGTGGTCATGCGGTTAAACAACGAAAAGGGCAATAGCCCGCGGGTCGCGGAATCCAGGCCGCTCGCACTTTCCCGCTCTACAACTGGGCCGGTGGATGGCCCCTTCCGGTCAAAGCGCCCAGCCACTATCACTCCCCGGCCAAAAGCTTTTCCACGAACCGTGAAATCATGCCAGGAATAGACAATGTCATTCTGGGCCGCGGCCTGCGCCAGGTCGTCGGCGAATTCATAGATATTTGTAACTAGAATCGTCTTTAGCACTATGCTGGATGAAGGGATCGGCGCCAACCGCAAACGCGCTGCGAGAACATTTCCCGTCAATCCATAACCGCCGCAGGTCAAGAAGAAAATTTCGGGGTTGCTCGATCGGCTGAGTTCCAGAACGCCGTGACTCGGGTGAAAAAGCCGCAGACTTTCGACGACGTTCAGAAAAGTACCGTCGCGGAACTGGTTCTTGCCGTGAACGTCAGCACCGATGCAGCCGCCGACGGTAATTTTCGGATGACCTGGTTGGACAGGCATAAAGAGTCCTCTGGGAGTGGCAAACCGGTAAATTTGCCCCAAGGTAACACCGGATTCGACCTCCAAGATATTGGCGGTGCTATCAAAATCCAACATCCGATTGAAATGACAGTGCTCCAAGCTGGGAATTGATTTTGAGAAACTCGCCGGTGAATACGAAAACCCTGCACCCCGAGAAATCGCGACGTTCCCAACGTTCGCATCCCAGAACCTGTAGCGGTCTGGGGCAAAGCAGCGGGTTTCGACGGATGTCCCACCATCGAAGCTCCTATATCTTCGTGCGGCGGTCAACGGCAACGGAACGGGTGTATCGGACATCGTCTCTTCCTCAGCGGCTTCCGCTGGTCGGTGCGAATCGCACTTCACCCGCGCTAGCTTGCAATGTGGGAAATTCTCGGTTCAGCAAGCTGGCTTTGCGGTTGACGATAAAATTCGGTCGCCGCATCCCATTCTTGTAAATCCGGGCGAGGTAGAGTCCAAGAACAACCAACAGAGCGATGATGTAAATCAAGTCGAAGACGACGCATAGACGGAAGCCCGCGCTACTGCTCCGGACAATGTCCCAGGCGATCAGACACACGTTGCCCAGCACAAGCAGGGGAAAAGCATAGAGAGGGATGCGCAGCAGGAAGGTGGAAGCCGTGAGAGTTCCTGCAACGGCGAAGATGGTCATGCTTACCAGGTTGTAATGGGTTTCTCCGGCTATTCGCTTTTGCCGGCGGTAGGGAACTCCAAAGCGTGCGAACCCGGCGTAACCGATTTCGGATCGCAAGAAGGGAAAGCTGGTTTGATTCGAAAGGATGGCGCGCTGCACTTCTGCCGTCAGCAATGAAAACTCGGACATGAACAGAATGATGTCCATGTCGGCGGATGCGCTCAAGACGTAGTAAAAGAGGGTGCGCAGCTGTCGGATAATCCAGGGCTCGGGCCGGTCCTTGCGGATTCCATAAACCACATCGTATCCCTCCTGCCAACGTCGCAGAAACTCGGGAATCATCTCCGGCGGGTCTTCGCAATCGACATCAATGACCACAATGGCATCGCCGGCAGCGTAAGTAAGGCCCGCCTGTAGCGAAGCCTGATAGCCAAAATTCCGTGACAGAGTCAGCAGCTGAACGGATGGGTCTTCCTCCCTAATGCGGGCTACGATCTCAGCGCTGGCATCCGTGCTGGCATTGTTGGTGAAGAGCAACTCAAAATCAAACTGATCACGATAGTTGGCAATCGCCCTCTGGAGGCGCCCGTAGAGAATGGGAATGGCCTGTTCCTCGTTGTAAACCGGGCAAACAATCGAGACTAGCTTGCGCATAGCGGTTATGAGCGTATCATGCAGTTCATCCCTCGTGGCAAGCACCGCGGCCGCAACGACCCGGCTCAGGTGGATTCTCCGTGCGGGATTCTCCGCGGAATGAACAAGCCTTCATTACAGCGTGCAAAAGTATGGTTTGCGCAATCCATCGAGTGGCTGGTACTCCTAATCCTGCTTGTCGGTTGCATTCCACCTGTGTTGCTACGGCATCGGTCGCTGACCATTGTCCACTTCTTCAACTTGCTTGATTGGTCGTGGACGCTCGATACCGCCTACAAGGCATCGATCGGGGTGTGGTTTGGCCGGGATGTACTCTTTACCTACGGACCGTTGTATCAGTGGCTGGCGAGTGCTCCCTCGCGATGGGTAGGCGTTTCCACCGGAACCATCGAGGCCACTTCGAACGTGCTGCCGTCGCTGGTTAGCGTTTTGGCGATCTTCGTGAGCACGCGATTTCTGCTGCCGAACGTGAGACCGTGGAGGCGGGCCGTGCTCCTCGCGGTGATGTTCTGGTCGCCTCCTGGTATACGCCTCGCGATTTGCCTGTTTGCCTTTGTGACATTCGTCCGCCTGACCGACGCCGTGGCTGTGCGCAGAGCTGGAATTGTGCTGTCTGCGGTTGCGGCGGCGATCATTTGTCTTGCAGCATTTCTCGTCTCGGCGGATGCGGGCATCTATTGCAGCGCGGCTGTATTGCTATGCATGGCTGCCACCGCCATTGTCAAAGCAAGGGTACCCGGCGCGGTAACCACATTGTGCGCATTCCTCGCCGCAGGCTGGGTGTGCTTCGCAATTTTCGTAATGGCTACCAATGCCGTCATGGGTTCGGCTCTCAACTTCTCCTATTGGGAGTCGAGCTTGGTGCTTGCCGCCAGCTATCGCTGGTTTGAACCTAAGGCCATAACAGAAGCCTCCACTTGGCGAATGCTGGGGACGTGGGCTTTAGCTCTTGGGGTATTCGGGGTTGCATGGTGGAAGCGGGAGCCGGAGCGGAACGATTGGACGCTGCGGCCGGCGTTCTTGCTGGCAGGATTCTGTCTGGCTGTCCTCATGATGCAGAGCGCTCTGGTACGGTCGGATCCTATTCACATAGTGAATGGTATCTATCCGATCGTTTTTTTCAGCGGAGCCATTTTGATAGGAGAGCTGACTGCGGCCCGGTGGCTTTCAGCTCTACTGCTGGTAGGTTTCGTGGTGACAGCGCCATTTATTCTTACTCCCGGCGTACAACCTCTTGCCAGCAGCGCGCTGAAAGGAGTGCAGGAACTTTTCCGACCGAACCTAACATGCCCCGACGGTAAACATGAATTCGACGGGGCGTGTTTTCCGGCGACCATTGCTCAACTATTTTCCGCGCTCTCTAACTATGTGGATCAGCATACAAGCCCCGGCGATTCGATCGTGGTGTTCCCCTATCAGAACGCTTTCGGGGTGATGGCGCGTCGCAATGTGGCCGGGGGCGTTCTCCAAGGTTATCTGGTGAACGGTGACTATCTCACGGAGCTGGATTTGGCTGGGTTACGCAAAGCCAATCCCCAGTTTGGTCTTTACTTGCCGGACGGGGTCTACAGCTTCGGCTTGGATGGTGTGCCGAGCTTCACGCGCAGCCCGCGAATATGGTTCTACCTTTTGCGCCACTACCGTTCTGACAGCCATGCCCCACCGGGCGTACTGGGCTTGGTTCGCGACGACGGTCGCGAACAACGCCTCTCGTTCACGGAAGAGAGGCTAGCAGATGCGTTGGAGACGGTTCAGGTTACAAAGCGCGTGACCTCGCTGGATCTCGGCCCGATTCATTGGCCGGCCGCTGGAGCCGATTTCCTGAAGTTCCGGTTTCGCGTGAACTACGGGCTTTGGTGGAAAATAAGAAAGCCGTCGGCTCTCACTCTCTTGATTTCTTTCGCAGATCGGTCGTCGAAGTCGATCCGCTTTGTCGTCGAACCAAATCATTATTCCGAAATCTGGATCTATCCCTGGGACGCGAAACTAATGGGCGATTACTTCTCTAGCGACTACTCAGAACCGCCGCCCGGCAGCCCTATAACCAACCTCATGTTACTGGTCGAACCATTCGACTGGATTTCGATCTCCCCGGAGAGTGTCAGCATTGGGAGCGTGGATGCTGTCAGGATCAACCGAAAGTAGAGCGCACTAACTATTTGCCTAGCAGGCCGATGGCCGCGCTTGCTGTTATTCCTTTGGCATCCAATTGTGCTTCTGGCTGAATCATCACTTGCGCGATTCGTTCCGCGGCGTGACCGTCCCAAAGAGGGGGGACCGTTCGGCGTTTGGCCTTTCCGGCCAGCACAGCTTCCAGCTCTTTGCGCAAGCGGGGAATGTCACGGCCAACGAGCGTGTTGGTTCCCATGCTCAGCGTAATTGGCCGTTCCGTGTTTTCTCGGACTGTCAAGCACGGGATCTCAAGAAAGGTGGTCTCTTCCTGGATTCCCCCAGAGTCCGTGATCACCGCCGCAGCCTTGCCCTGGAGAGCGAGAAATTCGAGGTACGGGGCTGGATCCAGTATCTGAAGATTCGACCCGCAGTCGTTCAATTCGATACCGGCTTCTGCCATCCTGCCGCGAGTCCGCGGGTGTACCGGAAAAAGAATAGGAACCTCCCGGCTGATCTCCCGAAACATGTCCATCAACGACCTGAGCCAGTCGACGTCGTCAACATTGGATGGCCGGTGCAGAGTCACCAACACGTACCGCACAGGAAGTGCCTTAGGCGTTCGCTCCTGTGCAAACGGCAAAAGCCGAACCAAGGTGTCGATCATGACATTACCGACGAGGTGCACCTTCGCCGGTGCAATACCTTCCATTGCCAAATTGCGATTTCCATCCTCCGAAGGTGTGAACAGGAGGTCGGAGATCTGGTCCGTCAGCAGGCGGTTGATTTCCTCCGGCATGGTGCGGTCGAAGGAGCGCAGGCCGGCTTCGACGTGGGCGACCGGGACCAGCAATTTGGCGCACACGATAGCAGCAGCGACTGTGGAGTTTACGTCGCCATAGACGACCACCCAATCGGGCCTGATTTCCAGAACGACGGGCTCGAATCGAGCGATGATCTGACTGGTCTGCTGCGCGTGCGTACCCGACCCGACCTCCAGGTTAATGTCAGGAGTCGGCATCGCGAGCTGCTGAAAGAAGACATCGGACATGTTGAAGTCGTAATGCTGGCCGGTGTGAACCAGCGTCTGCCGCACATGATCGTGCTTACCGAGGGCTTGAATGACCGGCGCGGCTTTCATGAAGTTCGGCCGCGCTCCGACTACATGGACAATGTGCATATCGAAAATTCCGGTCCTGAGGCCGGACTTTTAAGTCATTACCTTAGCATGCGTAGGTCACAGTTCGTGGCTCTCTCTTGCAGAGCCGAATTCCCTCCAGACCTCGACATCCGCCTCTATCAATACTTGAAGGACGACAGGAGCGTGGGGTGCAAGTCTGGATTTCCAACGCGAACAAGCTTTCACTGCGCCGACACAAAGGCATCCTCCTCACCAACCGGCCGGATCGGCTACGCCATAGATGGACTCGGAGCAGCTACAAACGAGCGTGGGCGCGGATTCCCGCAAGATTGTTGGCAACGAGAGCCAGTTTTGTTCATAACAAATAACTTATTGGCTTCGTTTGGCAAAAAGCCAGATGTTGCGGGTCGCCGAGGTCATACCGCTTTCGCGGGAAAGCTTGACAAAGCGGATGGAGTCTCCATGAAGGACAGTATGCAGAATCTTGGGCGACATCGTGTCTGAGGTGGCACACGAAACGATGAAGGTCCCCCTGCCGCTTCAGCGGCAGCAAGCGGCAAATGGCCGACGCTAAGCGACCCATCGAAGCCGTAAGCCGCAGCGGTAATGACCGCTTTGCTGAGTAATCTCGAACCTGCTGCGCAAGGCTCATCATCGTGCGTAGACCCCCTTCTTGAGCACAGCCTCAAGTTCGCTGTCGCTCATCCGTTCCAGCACTTCACGAAGCTCCGGGTGTAAGGGCAGCGCCTTCTGGATTTCTCGTGACGACAGTGACATCGTCCCCACGGTGTCAGCTTGTGTCGCAATGGGCTTCAAGGTCTCAGGTTTCGCCGGTTGGCTACTCGCGTTCCCTGTTTCGGGACTACCAGCCACTCCTGGCGTTGCATGTGGCCCATTCTGCAGCAGTATTCTCTGCCGTTCCTCGCGCGCTTTTCTAATTTGATCCATTATGGCCTGAGGTCCACGGCATAATTGCCCAGGCTTAGAGTCCTTTTTGCTCTGCCGCAGTATTCTTTCTTGTTCCTCCAACAGTTTCTTGACTCGAAGGAGGTCGGCCTGAAGGCCAGGCGATAACTGTCGCAACTTGGGCCCATCCTGCGATCGCATTGGCGCCTCGAAAGAGGTATCAACTGGGGCGGCAATTGGTTTCAAGGTCTCAGGTTTCGCCGGTTGGCTGCTCGCGCGCCCTGTTTCGGGACTGCCAGCCACTCCCGCCGTTGCATGTGGCCTATTCTGCAGCAGTATTCTCTGCCGTTCCTCGTACTCTTTTCTCTTGCCTAGGAAATAGCGATCGATCGCATCGGAATGAGGATCGACCAAACCGTATTGTTTGCGCACACTCTCGACCTCATACGGTCTCAGCTTCATCAGTCGTTCAATCTTGGCACGGTATGCTACTGCCTGCTGGAGCTTGCGCTTGGCCTGCGCGGGCAACTCTTTTTCCAGTTTCTTGAGCCGCTTGTCCAGTTGTTTCAGTGGCTGCATCATCTTGCCTCGCAATTGACGGACAGCTAGTTGCTCTTGGAAGGCCCCTCATACTCTTCCTTGACGTATTGGTCCCATTCCTCGGGGGTGCGCTCTGGCTGCTTCGGAAGTGCTCGGACTGTCTCGACTACGGCCTCGCGTTTTGTGAGTTCCTCCTCCAAAGCTTTAATTCGAGGCTCTAGATCCGCAACCTCCAGGCTTTTCAGAAATGCCATGCTCATGTAACTGAGCGAGGTCCCCACCTTTGGATCCATACGACCCGCCATAACGTGGGCAATGGCTTCTCCGAGCAAGAGCTTTATATCCTTGGCCCCCTTAGGAGCACTCATGACCGGGCCGCCCTCGGGAAGTGCGGGACGTCGATTCTGCATTCCGCCTCGTCTACCGTTCTCGACAGCCCGCTCAGGATGTAGGTGAAAAGAGCAATACTTTGCATCTCGCACGGGTGGAGCGCCACAGGGCTTGTCGCGCCTGCTTCTCGCTTGGCATCTTGGAGTTCCTGTTATCTGTCGCTCAGCAAGCATGGGTGTACCTCGTCGCAGTCTTCGTATCGTCCGCCGTTCGGAAGCTGTCGCTCGTCTTATTCAGGACGTTCGCAGCGAATTGCTTTTCAGGGACCGCCCGTGTGCATCACATCGCGACCGCTTCGGTCAGAGAGCTGATTGTCCCGACCTCGAAAAAATCCTAGCAAATAAATTGTCCTTCAGCCAAGACAAAGCGACTTATGAAAACTTTGAATCAACTCAGTAAATCGAGGAGCAGTGGGCAGGCGCAACGGTTTTTGCGAATTGTGCTGCTTGGCGTGTGAACATCTGAACAGTAATCGGACGGGCGGCATTGCCGCTGAGCTTTTTGTCCTCTGCCTTCTAATTACAGGGCAGATAGCAGGTCAGTCTTTTTGAAATCCTCCCCCTTGAAGAGAAGAGGTTCGCCGGTGATCTTGGCGAGCGCATAGGCGAAGCAGTCGCCGAAATTCAGCCCAGCCGCGTGGCGGCCCTTGCCGAAGTCGAGGAAGGCCTGGCGCGCGAGATGCGCCTGCTCGACGGTGAAAGGTTCGATGATGATGTGGGCTCTGCGGAAAAAAGCATCACTTTGACGGTCGGCGTCCGGCCCAATCTGGCCTTCAATGACGATGGAAAGTTCAACAAAGTTTGCGGCGCTCATCAGGCAGCGGTCGGCGTCGTGGATAAGCTGCGTGTAGAGGGCGGCTTCGGGTTCCCCAAAAAAGATGGCGGCGAGCGCGGAGGTGTCCAAAATCATTTGGGAAGACCGCGCTCGTCATAAAGGAATTCGGCGTGATCGAGATAAGGACGGTTGACCTGGGCGGAGGCGCGCTTGGCGATAGCAAGAAGTTCTTCAACGGAGGCCTTGCCACGGCGGGCTTGGAGGCGTTCGTAGCGTTCCCGCAGAGCTTCCTTGACCGCACGAGTCATGGTCTCGCCGGTGGCCTTGGCAATGGCCTGAGCGAGACGGTGGGCTTCCGGATCTTTGACGTTGAGACTCACTCCCTCTCTCTATTCTTCTGTAACATTATCTACCTTTCTTTATTTTCACCCGGAACCCTCTTTCGGTCAAGGTGCCTCGTAGCCCCACTAAGAAACCGATAAAATGGCATTGACTGATGGTTCGAAACCACCAGGCATCAGAGTCAGCGTGGAAAACACCTCAGCCAAGCTGTGCGGGACGCTCGAATTCTTCTCTCAACGTCCCCGCCTTGATACGGAAGCCCGAGCCCTCGATCTGAATGAATGTCCTTCCCGGCGACCCTTCAGTGCCGAGCAGAATAGGGCAGCCCAACGATCCCATCGATCCCAATGACTCCAACCTCGACGGTGCCTCCGTTCGCAACGGTGACAACAACTGATGCAATGCCTTGTTCCAGGAAGTAGCCGTACGTGGCTTTTCCGTCCAGCAGAGTCGTCTGTTGTTTTTTTGTGGAGATACAATGGATTTCTTCGCCGCCCGTCTGACCCACACCCGTCCAGGTCAGCAAGTATTGCGCCGGTGAAGGCACATTCGAAAACGACCAATCGGCCCGTTCGCACGAGGGACAGCGCCCTAAGGGAGATCAGTTCGGCACTGGGCTTCTCCCTCGGCTGTTCGTAAGCAGATGAGCCCAGATTCGGAGGCTTAGCAGGAAAGATGGTTTACTTCGTCCTCAGCTTCTGTTTGGCGACCAGGCGCTGCATGAATTTGGACCCGTCCTTCTGCGGGCCTCGACTCCTCTTGTGGGAGCAACTCGCAGATTTGAGAGATGTTCGATGTTCCGCTGCTCATCATCGGCTATCCGCTCAATAACGCGCTTGCGTTCGGGTTTGACCCGAAAGCATCACGAGACCGCCCTTAGCGCGGAACGCTGGATTGCCTTCTTCGCAAACCTCGCGACGCTGGTCCGGCGTTAACTTCTTCGTCATGGTAGGGCCGCGTTTCTTAGTGAAATCTTACCGAAAGCGACTGACACGTCCAGATGGGCGCAATGCTTCCTCGTTCAATCTTTGAAAGGTGGCCTTGGCTGACCGTTAAGGCGAGCAGCTAGTTCTTCTTGAAGCATGGCCCCACGTAGCTGTCCTGTCCGAGAACCTATCGCCGTCAAATCGACCTTAGACTTCTGCCTGCCATCGCGATATGCAAATCTGGTGACTTTATATTCATCAGTGGAATATTCTATTTATGAATATGCCGTTGATGGTGTATCAGCTCTGGTGTCGGTTTACTGTACTCCATCCGAGGACACCCGCTGACGCAGTGACTCAGAAGGTCCCGCGGCAAGAATGATGAGAAACGCCATTGCTTCAAGAGGAGTCCGTGTGACGAAAGATCAATCTCGATTCTCCAGCAGATCTCGGAAACCACCCAATCTCGAAGCGAAACTTCTCCGGGAAAACCTCTGCTCGGCTAAGCGAACTCTGGCCTGGTCCTCGGACCGCGCATGACCGCCCACCTGAAGGTGCTAGGTCAAGACTATGGATTTTCTATCGGAGCAGGTGAGCTGCAAGTACTCGACGGTAGCTGGCACGTCACGCACACCGGTCTCCTTCGGCTGGCGCGTCGCACGAGGTGCCGCGGTATCCACGTCGAAGCCGTCGATTCGCTGTGTGATTCCGCAGCCAATCGTTTCGTCCTCAAGGCAACGGTGTATCCGTCCAAGGATTCCGCCGGCTTCGTTGGCTACGGTGATGCCGACCCTTCCAACGTTTCTCTGCTGGTCCGCGGCGCCGAGATGCGGATCGCCGAAACCCGAGCCGTCAATCGTGCTCTACGACGCTTGTTAAGTCCCTTCCTTCTTTGGTTTGGGTTTTTCGCTTGGTGCCCGCAGGCGATCGGTATCCTCTCTGACTTGTGCCAAGGCGCGCTCGAGGAGGAATTCGATTTGTTGATTCGTCGAGCGGTGTTCCCGTTTCGCCAGTTCTTCGATTTTCGCTTTCAGGCTGGCTCGTATTCGGATAAGTACGGGAACTCGGCATTCATTCATTTGCAAATCACCAAGAATTTCTGTTGCTGATACGATATCTCTGTGATATCATATAGATATCAATGAGGTATTTATGCCTTCCAAGAATCTCGATCACAACAACCTCCAGCTAATACGCCACAACGCTTCCCTAGTCAAGAAGCTTTACCCGAACATCAACCGAGCACGAATCCAGGCGCTAAAAGAGCTAACCCGACAATTCAGCTTCTCTTTCGCGAGTGGAGATGTAATCCAGCTTGACAATAGCTGGTTCGTAACCCATACCGGACTTCTTCGCCTGGCGCGTCGCAAGAGGTGCCGCGGCATCCACGTCGAAGCTGTCGATTCGCTGTGTGATTCCGCAGCCAATCGCTTCGTCCTCAAGGCGACGGTGTATCCGTCTAAAGATTCCGCCGGTTTCGTCGGCTACGGCGACGCTGACCCGTCCAACGTATCTCTGCTGGTCCGCGGCGCCGAGATGCGCATGGCGGAAACCCGAGCCGTCAATCGCGCCCTGCGCAAGGCGTACGGCATCGGAATCTGCTCGGTCGAGGAGATCGGATCGAATCCTGGTCCGATGGCGGCGCCCAGATTCACATAAGTCTCCGCCCAGCGGTAGCAACGGAAACGGCAACGGTTCCGGTCACAAGGTTCGCGACCGGCTCTGCCAGATCATCCGCCAGCACAAGCTCGATCCCGAGCTGGTGAAAGCCTACGCCGTCGACTTCTGCGGCACCAAAGCCCTCAAAGACGCCACCCGCGAGCAGGTCGAAAGCTTCGTCCAGCAGCTTGCTGATGCCGCCAAGAAGGACCGCGATGCCCTGCTCTGTCAGCTCAACAGCTACGCGTCCCCAAGCCAGGAGGTGACGGGATGAAACGCCATGTTCCCGGACTCTCCGACACTGCTCGTGATTCGCGCCCTGAGGTTCCCGACGGATTATTTCTCGTCCGCGTCGATGGTGTCCAGCATTGCTGGCGGGCCCAGAAGCGCTTCTATGTGTTGCGGCTCTCTGTCCTCGAGCCTAAGCCATTCGCTGGGCGCTCGATCGTCAGCCGTCTCTACTGCACTCCAAAGGCGATGTGGAAGCTGGGCTGGTTCCTGCGAGATTTCCTCTATGACCCTGAATTGTTGAGCCAGGACGAGGTCGACGAGCGTGCCCTGCGCGGCCTCACCGGAGTCGTGAAGATCAGCCACACCGTGGTCAACGGCATCTCGCTGGTCAACTTTGACGGATTCGCCCCCGCCAGCCAGTGGGAAGAGCTGACCACCGCCATCCGCATTCCAGCGGCAAGTAACGGTAAGGGCTCGCCGAAGGAGAGGGCATCATGATGACCTACAGCTACACGCAGATCTCACAGTATCTGACCTGCCCTCGCCGTTATCGCCATCGCTATCTCGATGGCTGGCAGGAAAAAGACACCCGGGCCGCCATGCTTTTCGGCCGCTGCTTCGAACAGGCGGTGGCGGCTCTATTCCGTCGCGAAGATCCAGCGGCAGCCCTGTTCGAGCAGTGGGCGCCGTGTAAGGACCTGAAGCTGGTCTATTCGGGAAACGACACCTGGGACCATATGTTTCGGCAGGGCATTCAGTTGCTCGAGCGCTTTGTCCAGGACGGGCGTGTCCAGATTCGCCAGCCACGCTCCCATCAGCAGGTTCGCTTCACGCGGACGCTGAGTTCCGGCAACAGCTTTGTCGCCTTCGTCGATGCCATCGGCGAATTGGACACCACGCCCTGTGTGCTGGAGTGGAAGACCAGCTCCGCCCGCTATCCCGAGGAGCCTGACGGCATTGCGGCACTGGATCCGCAGCTGGTTTGTTATTCCTGGATGAGTGGGATCAATGACGTCGCCCAGGTCGTCTTCGTCCGTAAGCGCATGGTGGAAGTCCAGTACCTGCGGGCCACGATCACGGACGCACAGCGCAACGAGTTCGAAACTCTGGTCGAAGACACGGTCCGCAGGATCGAGTCTGGACTGTTCCTGCCGCACAGCGGCATCCGCTTCCCCCAGAATCCGTGTACCACCTGTCCTTTCCTTGGGCTCTGCCTCGACCAGCGCGATCTGGTGGAGGCTGCGCTGATCCGCAAGCCGGGAGTCGATCTTGGTCTGTTTGACGAACTTGCGTACTAGGTGTCCGCCTATGCCGCCCAAGCTGAATCGCCGCCGGGCCCTGGAGGTGCTGAACAGGATCGACGCGATCCTGGCCTGGGAGGCACGGCATGAGAACGAGCGCGATACGCGGTTCGTGGAACTGGGCAAGTACTTGTGCGAAGTGCGGGCCGGCCAGTACTGGCGGCTGGAGAACCTGAAGTCGTTCGATGAGTTTCTGGAGCGCCGATTTCCGGAGTCAAGAAGGAAGGCGTACTACCTGATGTCGATTCACGAACATCTGCCACCGCAGGTGAGGAAAGAGCTGAAGGAGGTCGGTTGGACCAAGGGGCTGGAGTTGGCCAAACTGGCACGCCGGCAGGGTCAGCGCTTCGAAAGTGCAACCTGGCTGCACAAAGCCCGGCAGATGCCCAAAGCAGAGTTCCAGCGGGAAGTGGAGAAGGAGCTGACAGGCAAAGGACAGCGAGCCTTCGGAGCTGATCTATTTCAAGGTCTACAAGAGCCAGATCCCGGTCATCGAGCAGGCGATCGAGACCGCCGCCTTGATGCTCGGGTCCGACAAGTCTCGAGGCTACTGCCTCGAGATGATCTGTGCGGATTTCCTTGCCGGAGCCTGCCTGGACGGTAACCATCCAGAGATTCTGTTGCGATCCATCTCTCGCTACTACAAGTTCCTGCCCAGCCCGCAACAAGAGGCCTTCCGCTCCGAGGTAAATCAGAAGGCTTCATGAAAACAATTCGATGCAAGAGCCCACGGCTCAGACTGGATGCAACCGGGTATCGCGAATTGCATCGCCAGGTGCTGGAGCGCGACGGTTGGAGATGCCAGATGTGCGGTAGCATGCAGAACCTCCAGGTACACCATCTCAAACTCCGAAGCCAAGCCGGTGGTGATGAGGAACACAACCTGATCACGCTGTGCGCCCAATGTCACGAACAGGCGCATCGAAAAGCCAAGCAAGGTCGTCAGCGGCTGCCGGAAGGATGAAGCATGTCCGGCCAACTCTGCCGTCCCCGACGGGCTCAGTAGACCGCGCTGTTGCCCGTATCGGGCAGAAAACGAATAATCCGAATAGATTCTAACTACGCATCACCTTAATTTTTGTTATTAGCCGATTTGCGGAGCTTCTTCCGTTCGGCCAACTCGCGCTGAGCCGCTTAAATAGCGGGGATCGTTAGTTCTTTCGAGGCGCGCAGGTCCGAGGTTCGCATTTGATTCGCCCCAATTAACAACTGCGCGCCTTTTGTTGTTTTTTGTCACTTTGCGCTAGAATGAAGGGCAGGGGATTTTTGTCCCATTTCTAGGCCCGATCAAGAGGATCGGGCTCTTACATTTGCGCAGAAGAAACCGACAAGAAACTGCGTCCACGAGTTTCGTGTCGAGATTGTATAGCTAAAACCGTGCGTTCCGGCCCGCCCTTACAGGGCGGGCCGTTCCCTTTTCTGCGGGAAAAATATATGGCCAAAAGAAATTACAAACAGGAGAACAACAATGGAAGACCGAACACGACGCAATGCCCCCTCTACAAAGAAGTCTGAAGCGAATCGTCGCAATGCGCGAATGTCGACGGGCCCTAAAACTGCCCGAGGAAAGGCGCAGTCACGACGCAACTCTCTAAAACATGGAATGCTCTCCTCCACGCTTCTCACATCCGCGGAAGGATGTGCGGATGATAGGGCTAAGTTCAGAAGACTAGCAACTGCTCTTACGCAAAGCTTTCTACCGCAAGGAGGACTTGAGGAACTCTGGGTTGCGAGAATTGCAATCTGCTGGTGGCGGCAGAATCGCGAACACGAATGCGAAGAGAATCTTGTCCCGGCAGCTTTTGAGAAATCGCATTGGTACAGGCCCGAGGAAGCCGAACTCAACGAGCGCCAAGATCTCCTCTCACTTGCGAAGTTTGACCGACTCCTGCGATACGAAAAGGCGAACCACCGGGAACTTACTTACAGCGTCAGCGAACTAGAACGACTCCAGCAGGCACGCAAGCGAAAACGGGGGCAATAAGCGCAGACTGCCCAGGTTTCGGGTGCGTCGTAGACTCGCACTCCCGACGCAATCTAATTGGCGCAGCACGAAACCTGGACGTGTCCAACTTTCGTCGTGCGCCCCTACAAATAGAGGAAGCAAGCTATCTCAAGGAAGATATTTATATGGACCGCATAAACCGGGATCCGCTCATGCGTTCATTGTTGGGAATGCTAGAGAGCGCAAAAAAAACACGCAGGCAGGCAGATGAAGACATCACAGAGATCGCCAGCATCATTGCAGATCTTACGCGTGCTGCTGAAGATCCAAATGTTGCAATCGCAATATCTCAAAGGATCCAGTGGAGAATAGCACGCACTATGTTCGACTCGATTCGTTCGGCTCTTTATACCAGCAAATCTGGCATGACTGTGTCTGAAATCACCGATTGGATACTGATGGAACTTGCGCGCGAATTCCGGGACGGTTGCGCCCGCACGATCCCGATGACCCTGCGTTCCATGATGGAAGCGGGTGAAGTGAAGGAATTCAAGAACGAGACGGGGAAGACCGCTTATGTGCTGAAACGAAATCGGAGAGCATCTGCCGCACGGATAAACGTGCACAAGCAACCAAAGACAACCGTGGTGAAGTCGACTCGGAAGCCACGTCGCAGCGGCCGTCCGCGGCTTCGCAGGCCGACGATAGGGCGCAGCGGCTCAGAGTAGAGGTGTTAGCACCTAAAGGTCCCGACGGCGTTTATCTCGTTCAGGTCGATAATGCTCAGCACCGCTGGCAAACCCAGAAACGCTTCTATGTGCTCCGACTCACCGACGCCCAGCGAAACGAGTTCGAAACCCTGGTCGAAGACACTGTCCGAAGAATTGAATCTGGGCTGTTTCTGCCGCACAGCGGCATCCGCTTCCCCCAGAATCCGTGCACCACCTGTCCTTTCCTTGGCCTTTGCCTAGAGCAGCGCGATCTGGTGGAGTCGGGCTTGATCCGCAAGCCGGGAGTCGATCTTGGTCTGTTTGACGAACTTGCGTACTAGGTGTCCGCCTATGCCGCCCAAGCTGAATCGCCGCCGAGCCCTGGAGATTCTGAACAGGATCGACCAGATCCTGGCCTGGGAGGCACGGCATGAGAACGAGCGCGATACCAAGTTTGTGGAGCTAGGCAAATATCTGTGCGAGGTGCGGGCCGGCCAGTACTGGCGGCTGGAGAACCTGAAATCGTTCGATGAGTTTCTGGAGCGCCGATTTCCGGAGTCAAGAAGGAAGGCGTACTACCTAATGTCGATTCACGAACATCTTCCACCACAGGTGCGCAGAGAGTTGAAACAAGTGGGCTGGACGAAGGGGCTGGAGTTGGCCAAGCTGGCGCGCCGGCAGGGTCAGCGTTTCGAAAGTGCAACCTGGCTGCACAGAGCCAGGCAGATGCCCAAGGCGGAGTTCCAGCGGGAAGTGGAGAAGGAGCTGACGGGCAAAGACAGCGAGCCTTCGGAGCTGATCTATTTCAAGGTCTACAAGAGCCAGATACCGGTCATCGAACAGGCGATCGAGACCGCGGCTTTGATGCTTGGGTCGGACAAGTCTCGGGGCTACTGCCTGGAGATGATCTGTGCGGACTTCCTGGCCGGGGCCTGTCTGGACGGTAACCATCCGGAGATTCTGTTTGCGATCCATCTCTCGCTACTACAAGTTCCTGCCCAGCCCACAGCAGGAGGTCTTCCGCTCCGAGGTAAATCAGGGGGCTTCATGAAAACAATTCGATGCAAGAGCCCACGGCTCAGACTGGATGCAACCGGGTATCGCGAATTGCATCGCCAGGTTCTGGAGCGCGACGGCTGGCGATGTCAGGTGTGCGGTAGCATGCAGCACCTGCAGGTGCATCATCTCAAACTCCGAAGCCGAGCCGGTAGCGATGAGGAACAGAACCTGATCAGCTTGTGTGCTGAATGCCACGCTCGCATGCATCGAAAAACTTCACGCAGCAGGCCTAGCTGCAGTGACTGATTCTTTTGGCATGGCGTTTTATCTGTGTTCCGGGTTCGATAAATAGAAGATGACTAACATGGTCATATTGGCTATACTTAGACTATGAGAATTGTGAATATCAGCGATCTAAAGGCGCAGCTCAGCGCTCACATCCAGCTCGTGAAAGACGGCGAAGAGGTACTTGTTTGCGACCGTAACAAGCCTGTTGCTCGGATTGTGCCCTGCCGTCTCACCGGTCGCTCCCAGCAGGAGCAGCGGTTGGTTGCTCGTGGCGTCCTCACGCTACCCTTGAAGAAAAGGCCTGCGTCTGTCTCGTGGCCGATGCCACCGGGGAATGTTTCCGATGAAGTTATGGAGCAGGTGCGGCAGGAAGAACGGGAAGGCCGGTGATGCGAATCCCAGCTTTCTGGGATACCAGTGCTCTGGTTCCTCTCTGCGTGCGGCAGGGCATGACGCCTCGGGCTATCGCCCTGTATAAGCTCCACGACGCTGTGGTCTGGTGGGCTACGCCGGTCGAGATGGCGAGTGCCCTTGCCCGCCTGGTGCGGATGAAGCAACTCGACCCCAGCGACTGGACGAGGGCCCGTAAACTGGCCAAAACCCTTGCCGATTCATGGTCGATGATTCAGCCGTCGGACGCTTTGCGAGCGAAGTCAGCACAACTTGTGGATCGCTACGATTTACGGGCGGCTGACTCCTTTCAGTTGGCCGCGGCCTTGGAGTGGTGCGAAGACGCGCCACAAGGCCGCGTTTTTCTGACTGCCGATCGGCGGTTGAGGGAAGCGGCTCGGTCCAGCGGCTTCGATGCTAAACCGATGTGATCCCAGTAGGCTCTTGGCTGAGATAGCACGGTCGGGAGAAAACTGCTGAAGGACAGCCTCCATCGCCCTCATAAATTCGTAGCCCGACGCGCATCGCTCTTCCCACCTCCAAAATGTGGGTAGCCCTGGTACTTGCTTGCCAAAGCGATTGCGCCAGCCGAAATGGCACGGCGGCAGGGTCAGCGCTTCGAAAGTGCAACCTGGCTGCACAAAGCCCGGCAGATGCGCAAAGCGGAGTTCCAGCGAGAAGTGAAGAAGGAGCTAACGGGCAAGGACAGCGAACCTTCGGAGCTGATCTATTTCAAGGTCTACAAGAGTCAGATCCCGGTCATCGAGCGGGCAATCGAGACCGCCGACTTGATGCTCGGGTCGGACAAGTCTCGAGGCTACTGCCTGGAGATGATCTGTGCGGACTTCCTGGCCGGGGCCCCTGGACGGTAACCATCCGGAGATTCTGTTGCGATCCATCTCTCGCTACCGGCAAGGAAAGACCGTGCGCGAATCCTGGGGGCGCAGATTCCGGGTTTTGACCAGCTAGACACATATGGGCGCATGCTGGCGGAAAAGGCCCTTCGCCAAGCTCTGATGCGAAGACGGAGTCGGGGTTCGAATCAAAAGAGTGGGAGGGTGGCGGGCAGCTCTTAGCCTCGATAACTTCCGTGTGGACCCGCGTCACAGCGGCTCACAGATTTCAGCTTCCCAACCCTTACCCCTTCAGCTTTCTGCGGAACGCGGCGATTGCACCGCACAATCCCAAGACAGCGAAACTCGAGGGCTCGATGACGGCTACACCCCCCACGCCCATCAGACCTGGGGCAAGCAGACCGATAGTCGCCGGCTCGGGAACGGGAGTACCAGTGGCGCAATTGTCGATGCTGATGGTGTTGGTATCCAGGGTGACGGCGGCATTCAAGGCTATTACTCTGCCACAGTTAAGGGTGACCCCGGTAGTTAGCGTGTCGCTCGTGTCCGCGATAATAGTTCCATAAAACGAGCTGGCTGTACCGAGGGTCGCCGAACTGCCAATTTGCCAATAGATGTTGTCATTGTGGCCGGGATTAATCACGAGGACGGACGAGGCGCTTCCCGTGGTTAACGTGCTGCCGATCTGGAAGACGACGTTCTGATTACTTAGCCCTTCAAAATTGATAGTCAGCGCACCATTCAACAAAGCCGACGAATTGAATGTATAAACCCCAGGGATAAGTGTGAGGCCGCCTAGATTCATCCCCGTCAGGTTCGCAGTGGACGACAGACCTGCGAGAACGTTGTACGCAGTCAACGCATCTGCCTGGGCGCCCATCGCGACTCCATCATCTATGTGGGTCGTTCCGTTGACGATGCCCGGAGGAAAGCCTGTGATCGAACTACCGGGGTAAAGACCGAGGTCTCCGTTGAGCACGCTTGGACCGGTATTGGTCACGGTCGAGGCGCCCAGAACGGCAAAACTTTCTGCCGTTCCAAGATTGATGTCTCCTGCGTAGGACGTTGATTGCCAAAAGTGGCAGAACGAGGAAGCAGACCCACAGTGTCTTCATGAGGACCCCTGCCTTCTTCCAAGCTTTCGAAAAGCCAGACCGTTGCCGCTGGAAGGAGTGGCACAAAGGATGGCAACGTCGGCGAACTATATTCCTAGTGTTTCGGAAAAGTCAATAGCACAAATGTGGCGATTTCGTTGTTTTTCTGTTCAATAAATGCAGGTGGTGGTCGTCCCGATGGTCTGCCCGCGGCGCCGAAGATATTCCCCTAGTCAGAACCTAGCCGTCGGCGCAGTTCGGTTTACGGACGTAAGGTAGTCAGTCCCAGAGGGCACCCTGTTCTCGCGATACTAGAGCGAGACACTGGGCGTGGTGGTGCGCCTCGCTTTTTTCGAATGGACGGATGGGCAAGGGGGGGAGCCCGCGCTGTCGATGATCTGCGCCAGAAATGTCTTGAATTGCTCTATCTGAGGATCAGTAAGGGGATAAAGTCCCCAGCGGACGATCTCTTGGTAATTCGTCTTTACCTCCGTAACGATCTGTCCACCCTTGAGAGTGCATTCAATAAGTCTCTCACGTCGATTGTCGGGGTTCGCGACGCGCTTGATAAGCCCGCGTAGCTCAAGCTTGTCAACCAGAAAAACCATCGCATTCTTGTTGATGCCGAGGCTCCTGGCCAGTATTCCTTGTTGCAAGTGACCTTCACTGGCTGCCAATAAGATGAGAAAAAGGTTTGGCTCAAGTCCATAGTTCTTTCGGCAAAACAGCGCTATACGGCGGCGGCAAATCCTTGATACCAAGAGAAACCGAAACATCACGGCAAAAGAAACACCAGGGAACAGTTTCAATGGATTCAAAGATGTATTTTTGGCGTTGGTGTACTCGACACCGTCCTTATCTGCCCCTTCCTCAATACCGCCGCTCCACTCCTTTGTCCGGTGTTTCTTGTCACTGAGATTGCGGAGTGAGGGCTTCAAGTTTTCCTGCACGGCTACCTCCGATGCTGCCGCCCTGACCTGCTTTACGCCTTTTTGTTCATGTCGTCTCGGGAAGAAATTCCTTAGCGAGTGACCCACCTTTTGTTCTTGCGGGCAGCCTACGGCAATCTCTACGTCCTATACAGGCTGGCCGGTGGCCAACCCACATTAACCTAAAGTTCCCTTATGGCGTCCGGGTTGCCAGCGACTTTAGCGACATGTTCGTGTGGCGAATCGCAGAATTTGGCAAGACATTGGTGGTCTCATAGAAATGATACTACAGGCTCCATAGTGGTATCAAACTGGTGATAATCACTATCACTAATCGGTTATGATGTGCGTCTTTCTCGGGGGAGTAGTGCTATTATCCGCGTCGCTGTGAAACGGCTACTCCTCATTTTCGTTTTACTTCTCTCGGCGGTCGAAAGTTTGGGTCAAGCCTGCAGCAGCCAGTGTGTCAGTGGCAGCTTAACCGGCTACTCTGGAGTAATATCTTGCGCGTGCGGCATCCAGTGGGACACGAATCAAGTCACGAACCCAACGGGCAACGAGATACGGAGTTTTGATGTTTACTGGCCTACCGCTCTCGGGGTCACGAATACGAACCGGATAATAATGGAGCTCCACGCCGGCGGCTTTGCCGGAAAGACCCACGATTCCGGTGACTACCCTGACCCCACCTTTATAGACGAGAATGTGAACCCGACTGCGGGAACGCCAAATAACTTTTACATTCCAAACTACACGGTTTCGGAGCTGGGAATTCTCACGGCAACGCTTAATGCAGGCAGTTGCTCGATGTCGCTCACTAGTCATTACCCCTGCGGCACTTATTGGTGGCCGACAGGAGGGACGCCCTTCCCGATCTTGGTTGACTCGGGACCAAATCAAGAATCTTTCGTAGTCACCAACATGAGCGGTTCCTGCTCTGCGGCCACCTGGACACTGCAAAGCTGCGCCACAAAAACTCACACCGTCAGCAGCTGGAACTTAACATCCGTTGAGCCTCTTGGCGATGGGACGCAGACAGTTTACACGGGGACGATCACCGGCGGAGCCGGCAACGCTCTCGCGGGAACAGTCATCACGACTTCGGGATTCGTGATCACGGGCAGCCTCTGCCCAAACTACATTTGCAATAACGGCACGTACATGGTGGTCTCTTCGACGAGCACGACTCTGACCGTGGACAATCCATACGGAGTCTCCGAGACTCACGCAGGTTCCGCGACGAACCACATCTATCAGTGGTTGACGAACGTCCAGCCTCCTGTGGTCCTTCGTGATCTCGCCTCCTTCTTGTCTTTCCTCGCGCATTGCGCTTATGGCGGGACAAGCTACAACAGCGGCACCTGCGCCAGCGTGGCGGGAGCCGCTAACATGCCGGGGAATCCGTACCAAATTATTGACACGGGACAGTCGGCCGGAGGCATGTGGGCCCTTCTGTTGCTTCAAGGCGGCTGCAACAATGGATCTACTTGCTTATTCTTGGATAACAACCTCGCGGACGTCGGTAAAGGCTATACCCCTTGGAACGACACCGATTGGGCAATAGCAAATCCTTACGGCATGGTGCATGTTGGATTCAGTGACGCACAAGATTCGCCTTCGGTATATGCAAGAGACACGCTAAAGGGCCGGCTGTGGACTCTCGGCGGCGTCTATCCGCCTTCGCTTTGCGGGTGCGTTCCAAGCTGCGACAACGGGAACCCGGCTAGCTTCAACATTGAGACCATGACATGCAACGCGAACCCTAACTCCTGCTATACGAGCTGTTCTTCGACGATGGCTCCATACTATATGTCGTCGATCCTTGGGGTTCATGTGCCGGTCGCCTCGTGGATGTGCGACGGCGTCGGAACCGGCGGTGTTTGTAATTCGGATGGAAGCACCACCTGCGGATCTGGTGCCGATCAAGATTTTTGCGAAATTAATTGTTTGATGGGGACCCAGCCCAACTTTACAACGGTTGGCTGGCCCGCTGGGCACGGCTGCAACCAGGCGGCCAATATAGAGGGGGTAGCGGAAATGGGGCTGGCGCCTGCCCAGCCGAACTTTACGCTTGCGGCCTCGCCGGCTTCGTTCAGCGTCCCGCAGGGCAACCAGGGAACCACGACGATCACCACGACGATCAGTGGAGGCTTCAACAGCGCCATCAGTCTGTCGGCTTCGGGGCTGCCCAGCGGCACCACGGTGAGCTTTAATCCGCAGACGATACCGGCGCCGGGCAATGGCAACTCGACCATGACCATCACGGTCGGCGGCAGCACGCCGCTGGGAACCTATCCCCTCACGGTGACCGGCAATGGTGGCGGCCTCCAGCAAACCACCACCGTGACGCTGACGGTGAGCGCGGCGCCGAGCTTCACGCTTGCGGCCTCGCCGGCTTCGTTCAGCGTCCAGCAGGGCAACCAGGGAACCTCGACTATCACCACGGCGATCAGCGGAGGCTTCAACAGCGCCATCAGTCTGTCGGCTTCGGGGCTGCCCAGCGGCACCACGGTGAGCTTTAATCCGCAGACGATACCGGCGCCGGGCTCGGGCAGCTCGACCATGACCATCACGGTCGGCGGCAGCACGCCGCTGGGAACCTATCCCATCACGGTGACCGGCAATGGCGGCGGCATCCAGCAGAGTGCAACGCTGAACTTGACGGTCACCTCGTGGGCACAAGGTTTCGACTTCCGCAACACGGCTGGGTTCGTCACCGATCCGGCGAACTATACCTATGTGCTGCCGGGCACGACCTATCCCACGACGGTGAATGGGGTGACCTTTGGCTGGACGACACTGGGATTGGTTCAGGGAGATGATCGCAGTACATTGGTCGATCCGCGGCTGGCCGGCATCAACTCTGCCCAGAACGGTTCGCCGGCTACGTTCTATGTGAATTTGCCCTCGCCGGGTACGTACAACCTGACGCTGGCGATGGGTGACGACGGGGCGGCGCAATGCGGGACGCAGTGCCAGGTACAGTTCTTCGATGGCAGCACGGTAGTGGCTACGGTGAGCGGGGGACCGAGCAACGCGGGCTACTTCTATGATGCCGCCGGGAACAACTGGTCAGCCGCAGCGTGGCCGAGCAGTAATGTCAGCCAGCAGGTGACGCTGGCGGGCAACCTCCTGACCGTAGTGGTGGGAACGAACAGCGCTACCGGCGACCTTACGCCTGTCGCATCGCTGGGGGTGACGCAGACGCCGAGCTTCACGCTTGCGGCCTCGCCGGCTTCGTTCAGCGTCCAGCAGGGGAACCAGGGAACCACGACCATCACCACGGCGATCAGCGGAGGCTTCAACAGCGCCATCAGTCTGTCGGCTTCGGGGCTGCCCAGCGGCACCACGGTGAGCTTTAATCCGCAGACGATACCGGCGCCGGGCTCGGGCAGCTCGACCATGACCATCACGGTCGGCGGCAGCACGCCGACGGGAACCTATCCCCTCACGGTGACCGGCAACGGTGGCGGCCTCCAGCAAACCACCACCGTGACGCTGACGGTGAGCGCGGCGCCGAGCTTCACGCTTGCGGCCTCGCCGGCCTCGTTCAGCGTCCAGCAGGGCAATCCAGGGACCACGACCATCACCACGGCGATCAGCGGAGGCTTCAACAGCGCCATCAGTCTGTCGGCTTCGGGGCTGCCCAGCGGCACCACGGTGAGCTTTAATCCGCAGACGATACCGGCGCCGGGCTCGGGCAGCTCGACCATGACCATCACGGTCGGCGGCAGCACGCCGCTGGGAACCTATCCCCTCACGGTGACCGGCAACGGTGGCGGCCTCCAGCAAACCACCACCGTGACGCTGACGGTGAGCGCGGCGCCGAGCTTCACGCTTGCGGCCTCGCCGGCTTCGTTCAGCGTCCAGCAGGGCAATCCAGGAACCACGACCATCACCACGGCGATCAGCGGAGGCTTCAACAGCGCCATCAGTCTGTCGGCTTCGGGGCTGCCCAGCGGCACCACGGTGAGCTTTAATCCGCAGACGATACCGGCGCCGGGCTCGGGCAGCTCGACCATGACCATCACGGTCGGCGGCAGCACGCCGCTGGGAACCTATCCCATCACGGTGACCGGCAATGGCGGCGGCATCCAGCAGAGTGCAACGCTGAACTTGACGGTCACCTCGTGGGCACAAGGTTTCGACTTCCGCAACACGGCTGGGTTCGTCACCGATCCGGCGAACTATACCTATGTGCTGCCGGGCACGACCTATCCCACGACGGTGAATGGGGTGACCTTTGGCTGGACGACACTGGGATTGGTTCAGGGAGATGATCGCAGTACATTGGTCGATCCGCGGCTGGCCGGCATCAACTCTGCCCAGAACGGTTCGCCGGCTACGTTCTATGTGAATTTGCCCTCGCCGGGTACGTACAACCTGTCGCTGGCGATGGGTGACGACGGGGCGGCGCAATGCGGGACGCAGTGCCAGGTACAGTTCTTCGATGGCAGCACGGTAGTGGCTACGGTGAGCGGGGGACCGAGCGACGCGGGCTACTTCTATGATGCCGCCGGGAACAACTGGTCAGCCGCAGCGTGGCCGAGCAGTAATGTCAGCCAGCAGGTAACGCTGGCGGGCAACCTCCTGACCGTAGTGGTGGGAACGAACAGCGCTACGGGCGACCTTACGCCTGTCGCATCGCTGGAGGTGACGCAGACGCCGAGCTTCACGATGGCGGCCTCGCCGGCTTCGTTCAGCGTCCAGCAAGGGAATCAGGGAACATCGACGATCACCACGACGATCAGCGGAGGCTTCAACAGCGCCATCAGTGTGTCGGCTTCGGGGCTGCCCAGCGGCAGCACGGTGAGCTTTAATCCGCAGACGATACCGGCGCCGGGCTCGGGCAGCTCGACCATGACCATCACGGTCGGCGGCAGCACGCCGACGGGAACCTATCCCATCACGGTGACCGGCAACGGCGGCGGCATTCAGCAAACCACCACCGTGACGCTGACGGTGAGCGCGGCGCCGAGCTTCACGCTTGCGGCCTCACCGGCTTCGTTCAGCGTCCAGCAGGGCAATCCAGGGACCACGACCATCACCACGGCGATCAGCGGAGGCTTCAACAGCGCCATCAGTCTGTCGGCTTCGGGGCTGCCCAGCGGCACCACGGTGAGCTTTAATCCGCAGACGATACCGGCGCCGGGCTCGGGCAGCTCGACCATGACCATCACGGTCGGCGGCAGCACGCCGCTGGGAACCTATCCCCTCACGGTGACCGGCAATGGCGGCGGCCTCCAGCAAACCACCACCGTGACGCTGACGGTGAGCGCGGCGCCGAGCTTCACGCTTGCGGCCTCGCCGGCTTCATTCAGCGTCCAGCAGGGCAATCCAGGGACCTCGACTATCACCGCGGCGATCAGCGGAGGCTTCAACAGCGCCATCAGTCTGTCGGCTTCGGGGCTGCCCAGCGGCACCACGGTGAGCTTTAATCCGCAGACGATACCGGCGCCGGGCTCGGGCAGCTCGACCATGACCATCACGGTCGGCGGCAGCACGCCGACGGGAACCTATCCCCTCACGGTGACCGGCAATGGCGGCGGCATCCAGCAAAACGCTACGGTTACCCTGACGGTAACGGTCGCGGGTGCGTGGCAACAGGGGTTCGACTTCCGCAACACCGCCACCTTTGTAACGGATCCTCCGGGTGATGCCTATGTGCTTTCCAGCACAGCCTATCCGAGCAAGGGGAACGGAGTCACGTATGGCTGGGTGAAAACCTCGCTGGTGGGAGCCCGGGATCGCAATGCCGCGCTGGATCCGCGGCTGGCGGGGATCAACTATGCCAACAACGGTTCGCCGGCCACGTTCTATGTGGATTTGCCCTCGGCGGGAACGTACAACCTGTCGCTGGCGCTGGGTGATGCCGGGTACCAGCAGTGCTGGGTGCAATGTCAAGTTCAATTTCTGGACGGCAACACGGTGCTGGCCACGGTTACCGAGGGATCGATCGCCCTGGGCTATTTCTATGATGCGACGGGAAACAAGTGGTCGGCAGCGGCATGGCCGAGCAGCAACCTCAGCCAGTCGGTGAACATTTCAAGTACGCGACTGACGGTGGTGGTAGGAACGAGCAAATCCACGGGAGATGTGACGCCGATCGCCTTCCTGGGCGTGGCGCAAGCCTCTGGTTCGCCGGGCGACTAGACAACGTTCAGGAACCATGATCCCAACGCGACGGGACAACCACGCTATCCGTGGGATGATTTCCGCTTCCTCCCACCAGGTGACCTTCCTGGCAATCGCTCGCAAAATCGCTTCTGTTACTTTCATGGCCCGCTCCATGGCAGCCTCGATATAAGAGATCATGTCCTCCATCCTGTCCTACTCCTGCCGCCCGCTGAGCGGACACTTCATGTGCTAACTCAACCGGACATATCATGTGCTAACGACAAAGGTAAGCTGGTGTGGTGCCGTTTGATTTCCGGCCACTACCGGTAAGCTTATGCTATTGCAATAGCAGCAATTACGGTGTAATATCCCGTCGGGTCGGGCAGGGCCTCCCCGACAATTTCGCCGTCTTGTCGCGGGATAGCCTAAGCCGAAAACTTTGCGTCATTCATAGTGAAATCTTTTTCCCACGCCTTCGGAACTTTCCTCCTGCATTCAGCCTGCGGACGCTCTGCTCAGCAGGTGGCCAGTCGGGTCTATTGGGCTGTCGGACTGCGGACAAGCGGGGCGTCCGCCACACATCTCGACCGCACAGGTGGCGTGGTACGAGGATTCCGGCGCACCGTGAGTTCGCGCAGCAAACATCTTCACCACTTGTGTGCTATACATAATCCGACTATCGCGCGCTTCCGATTACTCTGGCCATGTTCGTGCTCCCACCCATGTAACCAGCTTTACAAACACTGGGTTTACTGCAAAATGTGACTCAGAGGATATTGGTGTGACTTCACAGGCCACTTTGTGCGAACCAATTGTTCCAATTCAGCACGGGCTGTTCAGCGGCCCAGGCGCGCAGTGGTATGCCGTCCATACTCGTCCCCAGCACGAGAAGGCGGTCGTCGCACACTTGCAAAGACAGGGAATCACCACCTTTCTGCCACTCGTCAGCGAAATGCACCGCTGGAGTGACCGCCTCAAAGTCGTTCATTTGCCGCTATTTACATGTTATGCCTTCCTTCACCTGCGCCTCGTGCCGGAGTCGTGGGCGAAGGTGATGGGAGTAACCGGAGTCATACGCTTTGTCGGCGTACGCGGTCAGGGCATACCCATCCCAGACAGCCAGGTTTATGCTGTCCGGACTCTTCTCTCGAGTGGCTTGTCCTATCACATTTGTCCTTTTCTCGAAATAGGTCAACGAGTTAGAGTTCGAGGAGGCGCGCTGGACGGAGTCGAGGGGATCCTCATCGCACGCAGCGGAGATCGCACCCTTGTTATCTCGGTGGAACCCATACAGCGATCCTTATCAGTTCGAATCGGCGATTACCAAGTCGAAGCCATCTAAGACGGGCCAGGAAGGCTGCCATGCCAACATCTGGCGGGTAGACACCGATTGAGGGCGGTTTCGATTCTTCGCCTGGCGATACTGGCGCTCAGCGCGCTAATGTTCAGCGGCTGTCACAAACGCGCGCAGAACGCCACTGAACCTTACCTTCTAGAGCAGGAAGTTATTGCCAAAGTTCCCCGCTACGAGGTTATTGAACTTTCATTCCGGCACAATGTTGCTTACCCAAACAACTTCCTCGATGCCGTCCTGGAGGCCACCCTCACATCGCCTTCCGGTGTGGAGCATCGAGTCAGAGGATTTTATTACGGTGGCAACTTATGGAAACTTCGATTTCGTCCCGATGAGGCAGGAACTTGGACCTACTTCTACACGTTCAGCAGCACCGGAGGATTCCGCCGACAAGGGAGCGGTACTTTCGTTTGTTCGCCGAGTGACGCAGACGGCCCAGTCCGGCGCAATCCTGAGAATCGCTTTCGCTGGATCTTCGCCGATGGCAAGCCATTTTTCCCCGTCGGGCTGCAAGACTGCATTCGCTTGAACGGGGAACGGCCCAAAGATATTCCGATTGATGGCGAAGATCGAAGTCATCCCGGGCGCAAAGTATCGGTGGACGAATATTTCTCCATCTACGGCGCGGCGGGATTCAACTTACTCCGCTTTTCCCAGAAGAACTGCTCTTATTCGCTGATGGACGACCTGGACCACTATCGTGAAGCCGAAAGCATCGCCACCGATAATCTTCTTTCAGCGGCACGCCAGCAAGGCTTTCGAATCATGTTTGGTTTCTTCGGATTTTATGGGAAACAACAGAGCGACATCCGCGCCGTGAACATTGTGGAGCGCGCCGTGAATAACGTCCTCGGACGGAAAGTAGAGGCCCTCGAAGCCCCGGAAAACAGCGACATGGTCGAGAAAGAAAGACGCTTTGTCGCCTACTGTGTTGCCCGCTGGGGAGTTTATGCCGACTTCTGGGAGCTGTTAAACGAGCGCAAGGCTTCGGACCAGTGGATTACTTTGATGGCTGACTATGTACACTCTGTGGACCCAGCCCAAAAGCCCATCAGCACAAGCTGGGAAAGACCTGACCTGCCGGCTATCGACATCAACGCTCCGCATTGGTATGAAAGCGAGAACGAATTGAGCTCAGACCTGCGCTGGGCCCAACTGGCCAACCGATGGAAGCGACCGGGAAAGCCCGTCATCGTCGGCGAAGAGGGCAATGCGGGAATGAACTGGGATCCCCGCTCCGCAGTACGCATGCGAATTCGAACCTGGACAGCGCTTTTCCAGGAAATCAGCATCGTGTTCTGGAACACCAGCGAGTCGAAGGCAGCTATGTTCGGCGGCCATTACACTCCCGGTTCCGGCGCAAACATCTACCTCGGGCCGGAAGAGCGTGGGTACATTCGTGTGCTGCAGGATTTCGCATCTCATCTTGACAGCGGTGTTCGCATGGCGCCAGTCTCGTTCAACTTTCTCACCCCGGTTCGTGGTTACGGACTGGTTTCTAAACGCGCGGCCGGAATTTATCTTCAGCACGCGACCAGTCACAATGCACGTGTTGAGAACGTTGAGCTCAGCTTCGACCTCTCCCCACTTGGCAACCGGCCGTTGACCGGTGAATGGATTGACCCGGCGAGTGGTATGGTAATTTCACGAGTAGAGATTCCGCCAGGTCTGGCTAAATTGCTGGTTCCACCTTTCACGGTTGACCTCGCTCTATTGGTTACGCCTGAACAGCAGGCAATCAAATAGTTCTGCTGAAGCCATCGCTTGTGGCAGCGAACAGCTTGAAGATAAGGGTTTTGGCCAATATTCTCTGCGTATTTGCGCTGCCAACTTTGCTCCGTCCGGCGACGGCTGCCGAGATAGATTCAGACCCCTCTAACTATCGTCAACGTTTGACTTCTCTAAAACCCGGCGACACCCTCAACCTAGCGCCAGGAAGATATTCCCGGCTCGACGTTGCCGGCCTGAACGGGAATCCGGATGCATGGATCACCATCAAAGGCCCAGCCTCGGGACCACCCGCTTTAATTACAGGCGAGTCCGGTTACAACACGGTTGAAATCAAGAACAGCAGTTTTGTCGCGATTGAAAATCTGCGTATCAACAGCCTGGGAATTGAGGGCGCCTTCGGAATCAGCGCCAAAGGTGGCGCCGGGAACCTGACCCATCACATTCGCATCGAAGGCAATACCCTGGTGGGCCAGAATGCGGAGCAGCAAAGCGTCGGCATCTCCACCAAAACCCCTACCTGGGGATGGATCATTCGTAACAACCAGATTATTGGAGCCGGGACCGGCATTTATTTGGGTAACTCCGATGGAACTCAGCCCTTTGTTAATGGCGTAATCGAAAACAATTTGATCGAGGACACCATCGGCTACAACATGGAGATTAAGGACCAGATCTCCATCCCGGAAGTTCCAGGTATGCCCACCGAATCTACTTCCACGATCATTTGCAACAACGTTTTCATCAAGGACGATCAGCCTAGCCCGGATGGAGACCGGCCCAACCTGCTGGTGGGCGCGTTTCCCAGCAGCGGTACAGGCTCACACAATCTGTACGAAATCTATGGCAACTTCTTCTTTCACAATCATCGCGAAGCTCTTTTTCAGGGCTCCGGCCGCATTTCCTTGCACGACAACATCTTTGTTGACGGACCACCAGACTATGCAGCGGTGGTCTTGAGGCGCCATAACTTCCCCTTGCGAGTCGCGTACGTTTACAACAACACTGTGTACACTAGCGCACAGGGCATTCATTTCGGAACGCCGGCGCTGGAGGCGGATGCGGTCGTAGGCAATCTGGTCTTCGGATCGGATCCGATTTCAGGCTCCATTTTACGGTCGTCGGACAACGTCGTCGGCCCGCTAGCAAGCGCGCGCACCTATGTAAACTCGCCCTCTTTCGAACTCGGCGCCATGGATTTTTATCCTCGTGCGGGTCAATGCCAGGGTAAGGCAATGGACTTGCGGTCATTTAAGACGCAAACTGACTACAATCGCGACTTTAACGGCACGCTGAAAACCAAGGCCAAGGAAGCCGTGCTGTTTCGCGGCGCATACGCCGGTGCCGGCACAAATCCTGGCTGGCGATTGCAGGAGGCCATCAAACCTTCGAGCCAAACTTCTCTAAAACCTGGAGTCCCAACTCAAACCGAATCGGTTCCGAACCAGTCCGAACCAGATTCCCACTGGCAGCTATTTATTATTGGTGCCCAGAGGTGCGACGAACTTGAGGTCGCAACAAGAACAATCCACACCACGTCGTTCTCGACGTCTTGTTTTGGTTGTCGGCCAGCTCATCGCCTGGACGATTATCTTCCTCGGCCTGCTCACGCTCACGCCCCTGGCTTACTACTATGGCAACCCGCTGCGAGAACGCGAGTCAGCCCAAGCCAAGCAACGTGATTGTTCTTCTGTCGCACGGGCAAGTGGATGAGCAGTGGCTTACACCGGAAGGGGCGCAGCGAACGTGGGCGGCCCTGCAGTTGTACAGGTCCGGTTTCGCGCCGGTCATCATCAGCTCCGGCAGCAGTCACGGCGGCCTGGATCAGGCCAGCTTGCAGGCAAAGTGGCTGATGCTGGCCGGTGTGCCGGGTCAGGCAATCATCGTCGAAAGACGCTCTTCCAGAACTTACCAGTCGGCGCTTGAAGTCGCAAAGATACTTAAGACAAATGGATGGCAAAGTGCGGTGATCGTGACTTCAGAACTTGATGTCCCTAGAATTCGCGGCGTCTTTCGCAAGCTTGGATACACAAACCTCTCCTTTCAGCAGGTTCCCGAAGTTGCACCGCCCAGTGGGAGCTTGTTCTATCACTCAGGCTGGAGGGCGTTCTACCATGCCACCTACGAATATGCCGCCTTGCTGCTTTACAAATACAAGGGCTGGATTTGAATGCCTAGGTCGGAAGTGAAGCCTGGCTCAACGGCGGCGATGAGTCATATCGTCCCATGTCAAGCGTAGCAGCAATCGTACCTGCCTTACAGGTAGAGCCCATCGACCCGCGCCTCGGAGCGCGCCAAAACGGATGCGCGTCGCTTCACGATGTTGGTCATTCCCTTGGCGCTCTTGCTGCTCACCTTCAAGGTGTACAGCATTGAGCAGCCCGCTTTCTTCACTCTGTCCTGTATCGTCTTCGCGGGCTTCGCCGTTTCTTATTGGCTGCCATTCCGCTACAAAGAGCCGGTCGTGATTGCGCTCTCGCTCGCCGGGGCCTATCTCCTGCTAAGCCCCCTGGTTGCCAGCCTCCTCATAGTGGTTGGATTGCTGATGTTTGGCATCGTGCGCAGCGGCCTCGAATTCCGCTGGCGAGTCGCGCTACTGGTGGCACTCCTGTGCGCCTTCCTTTATGGCCGAGCCACAGGGCGCTTTCACCTTCCGGGAGACTTCTGGCCGGTGCTGGGCGCAATATTCATGTTCCGGATGATCATTTACCTCTACGACGTGAAGCACCAGGCTGGGCCCGCCAGCTTGAAAGACTACCTGAGTTACTTTTTTCTCCTGCCTAACTACTATTTCCTGCTCTTTCCGGTAGTCGATTTTCAGGCTTTTCGCAGAGGCTATTTCCAGCGGGATATTCACGCCGTTGCCCAGCAGGGGGTCTGGTGGATCTTTCGCGGCACCACCCACCTTCTACTCTATCGGCTCATCTACCAGCTGCAAGGCAGGTTCACGCCGCCCAACGTCCCGGTAGCTACCGCGGTGATCGTCAAGGTAATTTTTGGCTACCTTCTGTACCTGCGAATCTCCGGCCAGTTTCACATCATCGCCGGAATGCTGTGCCTGTTTGGCTATGACATGCCGGAAACCAATCACCGTTACCTGCTGGCGCACAGCATCAACGACATGTGGCGAAGGATGAACATCTACTGGAAAGACTTCATGGTGAAAATCGTTTACTTCCCGGCTTATTTCAAGCTGCGACGGGGAGGGGTGCTCCGGGCAGAGCTTCTGTCTACCGTGCTGGTGGTTGTCACGACCTATGTTTTGCACGCCTATCAGTTTTTCTGGATCAAGGGAAAGTTCCGGCTGTCGCTGAATGACGGCCTTTTTTGGGGCATCCTGGGAAGTGCGATGCTGGTGAACGTCTGGATTGAGTTCAAGAACCGGAAGCGCCCACCCCGGTCCGGATGGGCCGCCGGGCTGCAAAACGCCGCACAAATTGCTGCCACGTTCGCGTTCATGGCCCTGCTCTGGTCGATGTGGAATGCCGACAGCCTGGAAGAATGGTTCCACTTCCTGCGGAGCGGAAATATCTGATGGATGCGCGGTTCATGGAACCGGCTGGCGGGTGGCGGAGCAAGGGTTGGATTGCGATGCAAGGCGGCTTCACGCGGAATTTCCTCGTCACATCGATACTCCTGCTGCTTTTGCTGGGCTTCAACCTGCTGCCCGCTTTGATGGGGAGCGTCCAGAACCGTCTGCGCTTGCAGAAGGTGCTTGGAGAACTAAAAAACGGCGATTTGAACCGCGAGGATTTTGACGCGCTGACGGCCGGCTATTATGAAGGGCTGCAGAAGAATGCCGGCCACCTCGGGATGCCGACGGAGAGGGACGATGTCAGTTTTCGTGACGATTTCCTGCGTTACGAATTCAGGCCGAATGTGAAAAGACAGTATCCCGCCGGGATGAGGGTCACCAACAGCCTGGGAATGCCGAATCCCGAATACGGTTACGAGAAGCCCCCGCATACCCGGCGCATTGCCCTGCTTGGCGATTCACTTTCGGTCGGGCCCTTCGGACATGACTACGCGGCTCTGCTGGAGCAACGTCTGAACCAAACCAATCTGACGCCTCAGACCCAACGATTCGAGGTTCTAAATTTCTCTGTGTACGGCTACAACGTTCTCCAGATGATGGACGTGGCGCTCTATGTCGCTCCAAAATTTCATCCAGATGTTTATTTGGTAGCGCTGACACACATCCAGGCAGGTGGGAAGAAGGCATCCACGGCCCTTCATCTGGCAAGATTGGAGTTGGAGGGCGTCGACCTGAAGTACGGCTACCTTAAGCAGGTCGCTACCCAAGCAGGCGTGCAGCCCAGCGACCACATGAACACCTTGATGAGAAAGCTGGCACCGTTTCACTTTCAGATGACGAAGTGGGCCTTGGAGCAGATAAGGGACCATGCGGCCGCGGAGGGAGCTCGGATGGTCATCATTCTGGTTCCCGCTCCGATTAACCCCGAAATCGAGGCCGAGGCTTTCGACGATATTCTTCCAACGGTGGACAGCATCGGCGTTCCTGTTATCGATCTACGCGACACATTCAGGTCAAAACCTCTGGCCAACCTGCAGGTTGAATACGGCGTAGACGTTCATCCTAACCAGCGCGGCCACGAAATCATTTTTGAAAGTCTCTATGAGGCCCTCCGGCAGGACCCCAAATCCTGCGCGAGCCTATTGGGGACCGCCGGTGACAATAAGAATCCCTGAGGCGGAAAACACATAATGGACGAAATCAAAGCAGATATCCGGCAGTTCGTTTCTCAACTTATCCCCGACGGAAAAATGGTAACCGTGGGCGACGATACTCCGTTGCGTAGCAGCGGCATCCTGGATTCGACCGCTCTGTTGCAACTGGTCGGTATGGTCGAAGAAAAATTCGGCATTGAAGTGTCGGCTTACGACGCCGGCATCGAGAACTTCGATCGCATTAACGATATTGCCGCCTTCGTACAGAGAAAGCAGGCGGCCAAGGCGTGAAATTGAAATTCACTACGAACAGTTCCAGGTGATGGCATATTGATCGTCGATTTTCATACTCACGTGGGTCACCGGCGGTTCTGGAACCCGAAAATCGTCGAGGAGTTTACCCGGCTGAGCCCGTCCTTCGTGGAGTCGATGGAAACTCTCATGACTCCCGAGAAACTCATTGAATTTTTTAAGGGCCAAGGTATTGATCATGCCGTCTGCATTGCCGACAATTCCGCAGTAACGGGCTGTGTACCGAATCAATTCGTCCTCGACTTTTGCGAAGGTCATGACGAATTGATTCCCTTCTGCTCCGTCAATCCTCACGACCCCGATATCACTGAAGTCATGGTGCCTTATGTCCAGCGCCATCGCATCGGAGGTTTCAAGTTTTTCCCGACATATCAGTATTTCTATCCCAACGACCGCCAACTCTATCCGTTCTATGAATTTCTGCAGAGTGCCGGCAAGGTAGTAATGTTCCACACCGGTACGTCTAATTTTCCCGGCGCCAAAACTTTGTACGGCGACCCGATTTACATTGAGGAGATCGCTGTGGATTTCCCTCAGCTTAAGGTCGTCATGGCTCACAGCGGCCGGCCGTTTTGGTACGACAAAGCGTTCTATTTATCCAGGCTCCATGAGAACCTCTACATGGACCT
Organism: uncultured Acidobacteriaceae bacterium; assembly: GCA_963823635.1. GTDB lineage: Bacteria > Acidobacteriota > Terriglobia > Terriglobales > Acidobacteriaceae > Bog-257. The sequence goes on from CAWGMV010000022.1 coordinate 219,043, forward strand.
GGCCGGAGTTCCTCCGCAACACTTGATGACTTATTTCCCCAAGCTCGAATCCAACGCAGACCGCGTCCTGTTCGGCACTGATTTTCCGGCCCAGCCAAAGCCGCTTCGTACGCTCATCGAAACCATCGAGCGGCTTCCGCTTCGGCCTGAGTCCATCGAGAAGATCCTGGGGGAAAATGCCAGACGAGTGCTGGGATTGTAAAGCAAGCTGCGCAGAGGTAGGGTAGGTCTGGAATGTTGAATCGCATCGTCCAGGAAACTTGCCGTACAGGAGGGACGCGCACGGCTCTCGTGTTCGGTAACGAGCGCTGGAGCTACCTTCAACTCGAAGAGCAAATCGCCCGCTGCGCGGCAGGCTTGAAACGATCCGGAGCCACGGCCGAGACAGGCGTAGTCCTGGTCCTGAAGCCGAACCCGGAGTTCGTCTTCACCTTTTTTGCGGCCTCCCGGCTCGGGGTTCCGGCATTCCTGGTGGACACCGGCTCCAAGGCCAGCGAACTGAAGAGGGTGCTGACTGAAAACCATATCGCAGTGGTGGTTTGTGAACCGGAGCAGTTGTCATCCATCGCGCAAATCCGGGAGGAAACTGGACAGCGCTTTTCCATCTATACGCGCGGAGACGACTTTGAAGACTTGTTGCGCCATGGCAGCGAGCCGCCGTCGTCTCGCGTTTATGACGATGAAATCGCCATCGTGCAATACACATCAGGCACCACGGGCATACCGAAATGCACCGCACGCTCTCATCGCAATCTGGCTTGCGAGATGGCGAACTTCAACGCTACCACCGGAGTCGCTGCCGACGACCATGTGCTATGCACGATTCCGCTTTACCACGCGCACGGACTTGTCAATGGCTTTCTGGCTGCGATTTACGCCGGCGCGACTGTGGTCCTGCTGGAAGAGTTCAACCGCGCGGCCGTGGTCGAACTGCTAGCTCGGGAACGCATCACTGTCTTCCCCGCTGTCCCGTTGATTTTTGACTTGCTGTCACGGCGGGTGATGGGCCAGTCCCGTCCCGGAAATTCGCTGCGCCTGGTTTTTTCGGCCGGGGCGCCGCTGGCTTCCGCCGTGGGGCGCGAGTTTCGCGAAGCCTTCGGAGTTTACGTCCGCCAGCTCTACGGAACCACCGAAGTCGGCTCCGCCGCCATCAACCTCGATCTCAACCTGCAAGCTTCTCTGGATTCCGTCGGCTTGCCGATGAAGAATGTCCGCATTGAGATACTGCAAGAGGACGGAAGCACTGTACCGCCGGGCGAGGTCGGCGAGGTGGCGATTCAGAGCGGTGCTGCGCCCGACGGCTACTTCCGCCAGCCGGAAATGACAAAGCAAAGATTTAAGTATGGATATTTTTGGCCTGGCGACCTGGGCCGGAAGGACGAGCGAGGTTTTCTTTACATCCAGGGACGGGCGGCGTGGCTGGTTTCCAGCGCGGGACGGAAGATCGACCCCCTGGAGGTCGAATCTGTAATCGCTGGTTTCCCCAAGGTGCACGAGGTAGTCGTGGTTGGCGTTCCCGGCTATCTGGGCGAGCAAGTGGTTAAGGCCGTCATCGTGCCTCGTGAAGCGTGCAGCGAGCAGGAGGTCGTCGCCTTTTGCCAGGAGAGGCTCGCTGACTTCAAAATCCCGCGTCTTGTGGAATTCGTAGATGAAATTCCGCGAAATTCAGCGGGCAAAATCCTGCGAAAAAACTTGCTGTCTTGATTAGCGTAAGTCTTCGGAAACGGTAAAACTTACATGTCCGCAATCGATATCCTTGCCAGCCTCAAAGGGCTTGACATAACTTCGTTAGAACCTCTGCAGCGAGTGCTCCTGGTCACGGATGGCACCTTGACCGAGATACTGGAAGCCAGTTTTTTTGAACGAGTCCGGCTGGTTAAGGTCTCCCAGCGGATCCTTTCTGCCACAACTTCTCACACGCTCTTCGATCCCGTTCCGGGAGAGGCACTGATCGAAAGAAAAATCCTTCTCCAGGGAGCGAAGTCTCACAGGAACTACGCCTATGCGGAATCGCTAATCGCGGTTGACCGGCTCTCTCGATCCTTTCGTGACGAGTTGCTCGAATCCGACACTCCTCTGGGACGGTTGTGGCTCGAGCATAAGTTGGAGACATTCAAGGAACTGCAGGAAGTTGGTTCTGAGAGCGCTAATGATCTCTCCCGGTACTTTGAATGTGATGAAGCCACGCCGTTACTGGTTCGGACGTATCGCGTGTTCTCCGCGGCCCGGCCCGTAATGGTCATCACGGAACACTTTCCCGCCATGTACGCTCATTCCGCGGAAAATGTCAGCGGAAGAGCTGCTAGAGTGGGCGCCTCTTAATGAATCCCGAGGCTGAACGAATCGATCTCCAAGCCATACGTGACCGGGTAACTGTCATACGTTTGGCCGACAGTTTTTTCCAATCAAGTGTTCTCTTTGCGCTCGCAAAGCTAAGAATTTTCGAAATCGTCGGCGATGAGGAGAAGACATTGGCTGAGCTTGCAGGCGAAGTGGGCGCCAAACCGGAAACCCTAGCACGCCTGCTGAACGCCGGAATAGCATTAAACCTCCTCGAAAGCATTAACGGTGCTACATACCGGGTCGGTCCCCTTGGCCGGTCCGTGCTACTGCCCTCCGGGGGCGACGCCTACCTGGGCAATTGGATTCGCAACCTGGCGTATTTCAATGTGGCCATGTCTGATCTGGACCAGGCGGTGCTGAAGGCCGGACCGGTTGTCGATCCTCATACCCACCTGGGGACTGATCCGCAGCTGACACGAGAGTTTACCCTGGCCATGCACAACTACGCAGCCATCTATGGCATCGAGTTGGCACACTACCTTGACACCGGGGCATGCTCCAGCCTGTTGGATCTGGGGTGTGGCCCGGGGACCTACGCGTTTTGTCTTGGGATGAAAAACCCGGAATTGGACACTCTATCTGCTGGATTTTCCCGGAGTGTTGGAAGTTGCCAAAGAGGTCCAGGAGAAATATCCGCTTAAGAACGCGATTCACTATATCGCTGCCGATGCATTGCAAGATGATATCTCCGGGCAGTATGACCTCATCCTGGTCTCGAATACTTTGCATCAGTTGGGACCCGAGGGGAGTTTGGCGTTGATCAAGCGGCTTTACGGCTCCGTCAGCCAGGGAGGTTCTCTTGTCATTCAGGCGCGCTTCTTAAGGGACGACCGACGGGGAGACACGGGGCCAATTTTCCTCGATCTGCTGGAGCTCTGTATCACCTCGGCCGGAAGCAATCATTCCGTTGCGGAAACCAGGGGCTGGTTGGAAAATGCTGGATTCGCGAACGTGCAATTCTGTCCGATGAGTCTCTTCAATGAAAATAGCTTCCTTAGGGGCTACCGGGTCTGAAGAATCGCTGGCCGAACGCGGTTGTTTCCCTTTTCCGTTTCCCAAACATCGAGAATGCCAGTAGTTGCTGAAAGACGAAAAGCGCCTGGAGAGAACCTGCTGGATGCGCGGGAAGCTCCGCTGTGGCCTCGGCTCGCAACCTCGGCTGAGCCGGTCGCGTGGCGGTGGATTTCGCTGTTGGTGATGGTTGCTACCGTGCTACGTGTTCTGGCGCTGAACCAGCAGTTGTGGTTCGACGAAATCGTCACCCTGCTCGATTCAGCACGCCAGCCAATCGTGGCAAATCATCACTCACTATGGCGGGCAAAACCAGCACATGCTCTATTCCGTTATTGGCGCACGGTTCCATAGGCCTGCTGGGCGAGCAGCCATGGGCGCTACGCCTGCCGGCGGTCTTCTTCGGCGTAGCTTCCGTCCGGCTCTGTATTTTTTCGGACGTCTGGTGACAACCAATCGTGAGGCCCTATTCGCCTCCGCTCTCATGACCGTCAACTACCAGCACGTCTGGTTTTCGCAGGACGCCCGCGGCTACACCGGCATGCTCTTTTGGACGCTGCTGGCCAGCATGTTTTTCGTGCGATGCGCGAGTCGCGGGAACACGCGCGATTGGGCATGGTACGGCTTTACATCGGCTCTGGGTATTTACACGCACCTGATGATGGCTTGCGTTGTCGCTGGGCATGTGGTCGTCTATCTCTGGATGCTAGCCTCCCGAAGAAGATCGGCTGGTTCCGTGCCTCGCAGCTTTCTGTATCTGCTGTATGGCTTCGTCCTGTGCGGCGTCCTGTCCCTGCTTTTGTATGCGCCGCTGATTCCGGGTGTCTTGGCTCATACTTTCGGCGTGGCGCGCGACCCCGTACACTACGAGTGGGCAAATCCGCTGTGGGCTGTGGCAGAAGTGCTCCGCGGTTTACGCGCTGGCACAGCCGGAGGTTTGCTCGCCGTCGCGATCGGTGGGGTCATTCTGCTGAGCGGATTGTTCAGTTACTGGCGAGAAAACCGGTTCACCCTGGGCCTGATGATCCTGCCCGGACTGGCGACTGTGGCTGCAGTCCTGGCGACCAGCCACAACTTCTGGCCGCGCTTTTTTTTCTTTGAGATCGGCTTCGCGATGTTGCTGCTGGTACGCGGCGCGATGGTCCTGGGCGATTTCGCGTCCCGAATATTCAGCGTCTCGCAGAAGTTCGGACCTCAAGCGGGCGTTGCCCTTGTGCTGTTGATGCTGCTCGCCTCGGTGGTTCCGTTGCGGGCCGAGTATTTGTATCCCAAACAGGACTACCTGGGTGCGATAAAATTTCTCGACGAACAACAGCAGGAAGGCGAGCTCATATTTACCGCCGGTGCCGTGACAACGCCTTACCAGCGCTACTATGGGCGTCCATGGACGATTGCGCTGACGAGCTCGCAGCTGGACACGGCCTTGCTCGGCGACCACGCTACCTGGCTGGTTTACGCAATGCCAAACTCTATCCGCTCCAGCCAGCCTGAGGTGTGGGATGTGATCGAGAGCAAGTTCACCGTGATTCGTGCCTTTCCCGGAACGCTGGGAGGCGGCACCATCTACGTAAGTAAGAGCAACGGCAAATGAGTTCGCGAGAAAATTTCCATGCGTGAAACGCCGCTCGCAACAACCGTTACCATCGCAGATCCCGGCGCCGGCTTTTCCGGAGTGTCGGTCGTCATGCCCGCCTACAACGAAGCCGGCATGGTGGGCCCGCAGATTGAAAAGGTCCGTGAGGTCATGGACCGCACGAATTGTCCTTATGAATTGATCGTGGTGGACGATGGTTCAACCGATGCGACCGCCGAAGTTGTGCGTCAGCATGACGTGGTGTTGATCTCGAAGAGGTACAACCGGGGCTATGGTGCGGCGCTGAAGACCGGCATCGCCGCCGCCAGGTACGAATGGATTCTCATTATCGACGCCGACGGAACCTATCCCTCGGAAAGCATCCCCGAACTGCTGCAGGCGCTCCCGGAATACGACATGGTGGTGGCTGCGCGCACCGGTAAGTGCGTTCACATCCCGCTGATACGTCGGCCCATGAAGTGGGTGTTGGGGCGGCTGGCGAATTACCTTGCCGGCCAGACGATTCCCGACCTCAACTCCGGGCTGCGGGTGTTCAGGAAATCTCTAGCCGAGCACTTTCAGCATCTTTTGCCCTCCGGTTTTTCCTTCACTTCCACGATTACGATGTCGATGCTGCTCAACGACTATCGCGTCCTGTATGTGCCCATCGACTACCACAAGCGGGTCGGGCTCTCCAAGGTACGGGCGCTGCACGTTTATGATTTCCTGCTGGTGATTCTGCGCACCGCAATTTATTTCAATCCGCTGCGCTTCTTCCTCCCGCTGGGGGCGGTGTTTTTTGTCGGCGGACTGGCCAAGCTGGGCTACGATGTCTGGCGCTGGAGGTTCTCGCCCAACGGGCCATTGCTGATTGTGGCCGCTCTGATCATCTGGGCCGTCGGCCTGCTCTCCGACCAGATCTCCAGAATTGCCGTGATCTCCAGATCCAAATGACAGGAAGAATCAGCGCCACTCTTCGCCATCCAGGGGTCCGCATTGCCGGGAGCCTCCTGTTCCTCGGCATCCTGCTCGCTTTCTTGCCGGTGCACAAGCTTGCTGCTGCCCTGCGCGGTATTCGGCTAACTCTCTGGTTGTGGGTGCTTGCAGGTTTTCTCGCCACCCACGTGATCGGCGTAGTCAAGTGGCGGCTGACGCTTCACATCAGCAACGCGCAGCTTGCCTTCGCCCAGGCTGTCCGCTGTTACTTCGCCGGATTGTTCGGCACCGTGTTTCTACCCTCGGTGGTCGGAGGCGACGTCGTACGCATGGGCTTGGCATTTCGCATCCAAAGCAACCGCGGCGGCGTGCTGCTGGGCAGCCTGGTCGACCGGCTGCTCGACACCATCGCGCTGGCCGTGGTCGCTGGAGTCGGCGTTTTACTTCTCCCCGGCGCTTTGGATGAACGCCACCGGCGGGCATTTATCATGCTCGGCATCGTCTTCGCACTAACCTTCGCGGGACTGCTTGCGCTGCTGAGGATTACTCCCTGGCAGCGCCTTCCCTTTAAGATTCGCAGGCTGTTCGTGAAAGTCAGGCGAGCCTGGCGTTCCATGGCGTCGCAACCGCAGTACGTTTTGGTGTCACTGCTGCTGGGCATCATTATTCAGACGGGCCTGCTCTTTCTTTCCGCCGCCATCGCCGGCGCCTGCGGTCTGCATGTATCTTTCCGCGTCTGGCTGCTGGTATGGCCCTTGGCGAAGCTGCTAGCTTTAGTTCCTCTGACGTTGGGCGGCCTGGGCATTCGCGAGGCCGGACTAGTTGCCCTGCTTGCCCCATTCCATGTTCCCGCTACTCTTTCGGTCGCAACGGGATTAGCGTGGGAATCGATCATCATCTGCGGAGGCCTGACCGCGGGATTGATATCGTTCGTGATTGGCGGGGGCAGCTTTGCCCGCGCTGTTCTGAAAGTTGACCGGCTGCGCACCCCGGAAGAGCTGACGCCCGTCGGTTAGAATGACCGCAACTCCACAGGACGCTTCCCTGCCCCACGTCGTAGTCCTCGGCGCGGGGCCTGCCGGGGTGGGCGCCGCCTACGAGCTGACCCGTGCCGGCCGCGCACGCGTGACCGTGCTGGAACAGCGGGACGCCGTGGGCGGCAACGCCGGCAGCTTCCAGTTAGATGGAGTCTGGGTTGACTACGGCAGTCACCGTCTGCACCCCGCCTGCGATCCCGCGATTCTGAGCAACCTGCGCGAGATCATGGGGGACGATCTGCTCGATCGCCCGCGGCATGGCCGCATCCGTATCGAGAACCGGTGGATCCATTTTCCATTGAAGCCAGGCGACCTGCTGCTGCGCATGCCAAAGAAATTTGCCTTCGGCGTGGCGCTCGACATGGTGCGCAAGTCGTCTGCGATGAACGGTGGCCCCGATTCCTTCGCGTCCGTGCTGGAGCACAGCCTCGGCAGCACCATCTGCCATGGCTTCTACTTTCCTTATGCGCGCAAGCTCTGGGGATTGCCGCCGGAGGAATTAGCCGCTACCCAGGCTCGGCGGCGAGTTTCCGGCAACTCCGTCGGCAAGATCCTGCGCAAGGTTGCGAATGCGCTCCCCGGCCTGAAGCGTCCCGGCGCTGGGCGGTTCTTCTATCCCCGTCGCGGCTACGGCCAGATCAGCCAGCACCTCTGCGAAGCCGCCCAGTCAGCAGGTGCGCAGTTCATCATGCAAGCGCGGGTCACGGCGTTGGAGCGGGAGGGCGAGAGCATCGCAGCCGTTGTCTACGAAGCGGACGGCCAGAGCCGCCGCATACCAACCCGCAACGTCTGGTCCACATTGCCCATCAGCCTGCTGGTTCGCAGCATGAGTCCGGAAGCGCCGCGCGATGTTCTTGCCGCCGCCACCGGGATTTCCTTTCGCGGCATGATCCTGATCTATCTCACCCTGGAGCAGGACCGCTTCAGCGAATACGACGCGCACTATTTTCCCGAGGAGTCGATTCCCATCTCGCGACTCTCGGAGCCCAAGAACTACCACGCCTCGAGCGAGCCGCGCGGCACGACGGTGTTGTGCGCGGAATTGCCTTCAGATCCGGGTTCTCGGGAATGGGAGATGACGGACGAGCAATTGGGCGACTTGCTGTGCGAGTGGCTCGGGCAGGCAAGTCTGCCGGTTGAGGCCAAAGTCCGGCGAGTGACCACGCGCCGGCTGCGCCAGGCCTATCCGGTTTACGTCCGCGGCTACGAAAATAATTTAGCGGTTGCCGATCAGTGGCTGGGGAAAATCGAAGGGCTGCTCACCTTTGGCCGTCAAGGACTATTCGTTCACGACAACACCCACCATGCCTTGTACATGGCCAAAGCCGCGGCCGAGTGCCTGCGCCCCGACGGCAGCCTCGATCATGACCTGTGGACCCACTACCGCGCGATCTTCGAGACGCACGTCGTAGAAGACTAGATGACTCCCTCCAACAATCCAGGCACCATGGAGCACGCCACGGAAGAGCGCAAGGCGACTACCGCGACGCAGCCATGGGGCCCTGAGGCTCTCCGTGCCAGCCGTGAAGCGCGGCGGCGGCGGCAGGATGAACATGCCGCCAACCGCGACCGCTGGGTGCGTTCAAACCGTTATTTCTACGACCGCTTCAAGCGCCTGCTGCGCTTCATCATCGAGCCCGGCAAACGGGTACTGGAAATTCGCTGCCAGACCGGACACTTGCTGGCCTCGGTCGAGCCATCCTACGGAGTAGGAGTCGAAATCGGCGAGCGGCTGGTCCAGGTCGCACAAGAGAATTATCCGCAACTGCACTTCCTGACCTCCGACCCGGAAGACCTGCACCTGGACGAGACCTTCGACTACGTCATCTTCAGCCACATCTTCGACACGGTGGACGTGCTGGCCGCGCTGCAAAGCGCGCGGCGCGCCTGCCATCGCGACACGCGGCTGATTGTGTGCAACTACAATCCGTTGTGGCAGCCGTTTCTCGATTTGGCCAGCCGACTCCGCCTGCGCGCGCCCTTCGAGGAACCCAACTGGATGTCGGAACGCGACGTGACCGGCTTCCTCGACCTCGCCGATTTCTGCGTCGTTCGCAAGTACCGGTTTCTGCTCTTTCCGAAATATGTTCCGCTGCTGTCGGCCTTCTGCAACGAGGTGTTGGCGCGGCTGCCGGGAATCCGACGGCTGTGTCTCATGCAACTCATCGTGGCGCGACCCAAGCCCCAGCCGCAGAACGAAGAAGATGTTTCGGTATCGGTCATCATTCCCTGCCGCAATGAGCGCGACAATGTCGAGCCTGCAGTCGAGCGCATGCCCGAGATGGGCAACCACACCGAAATACTCTTCTGCGATGACAAATCCACCGACGGCACCGGCGACGAAGTGGAACGGATGATTCGCAAATATCCTCATCGCGACATCCGGCTCATCCCCGGTCCCGGCATCTGCAAAGCGGAAAATGTTTGGACCGGATTTCGCGCCGCCAAGGGTGACGTTCTGATGATTCTGGATGGCGATCTCACCGTCATGCCGGAAGAGCTGCCCTATTTTCTCCAGACGCTCGTAGCCGGCGAAGGCGAATTTATCAACGGCAGCCGCCTCGTCTATCCCATACCGAAGCAGGCCATGAAGTTCTCCAACATGGTCGGCAACAAGCTGTTTGGCATGACGTTTTCTTATCTGTTAGACCAGAGGATCAAAGACACGCTCTGCGGCACCAAGGTACTCTGGCGCAAAGATTGGCTGCGCATCGAGCCCAACCTGGGAAATTGGGGCATAAAAGATCTTTGGGGCGATTACGAGCTTCTCTTCGGAGCCGGTAAGCTGCAACTGCAGATTCAGGAAGTCCCGGTGCACTATCAGGAACGCATCTATGGGGTCACGAAGATGACCAAAGTGTTTTCCAACGGCATGCGGATGCTGAAGATCTGCGTCGGCGCATGGCGCAAATTAATGGGTTAGCAAACAATTCTGCCGATATAAGTAAAGAGACCATCATGAAAGCAACGCTCGCGATTGCGCCGCTTAGCCAATGGAACGTGCCTCTGAGGAAGAAATTCTTCGTTGCCGGTCCATGCAGCGTGGAATCAAAAGAGCAAATCCTGCAAACCGCCCTGCAGCTTTCCTCCCGTGATGTGACGGTGCTGCGTGGCGGCATCTGGAAGCCGCGCACTCATCCCGGTTCCTTTGAAGGCGTGGGCGCCAAAGGGCTGCCCTGGCTCAAGAACGCGGGCGTAGCCGCCGGGCTTCCCGTCACCGCGGAAGCCGCCACGGCGCATCATGTGGAGCAATGCCTCAAGGCGGGAATCGATGTTCTGTGGATCGGGGCCCGCACCACTACCAACCCGTTCGCAGTGCAGGAAATTGCGGAAGCGCTACGGGGTGTTGACGTCCCCGTCATGATCAAGAATCCGATGAACGCCGATCTGGAGCTATGGATCGGCGCCATCGAGCGCGTCAGCAGGGTTGGAATCACCAGGATCATTGCCATACATCGGGGCTTTTCCACCTACGGGCACACTTCCTATCGCAATCCGCCCATCTGGAGGATCCCCATTGAACTTCGCCGCAGGATGCCCCACCTGCCGCTGATCTGCGATCCCAGCCACATTTGCGGCACTCGCAAACGCATTCCGACCGTAGCGCAGGAGGCACTGGACTTCCTGTTCGACGGACTGATGATTGAAGTCCATTGCGCGCCGGACACCGCCCTCAGCGATGCCAGTCAACAACTCTCGCCGAAGCAATATGGCAGGCTGCTGAGCCGGCTGCGCTATCCTTCCGGCGCTGATTCAACTCTTCTTTCCCCGCTGGTGCAGGTACTGCGGAAAGAGATTGACGCCATCGACGACGACCTTATTGCCCTGCTGGCGCGGCGAATGGACTGTGTCGAGCAGATCGGAATCTGGAAACGCGACCACAACGTCTCACTGTTCCAACTGGAACGCTGGGGACAGGTTCTTCATAACCGCGTGCAATCCAGTGTGCGGCGGCATTTGTCGGCAAGCTTCGTCCGCAACCTGTTCGAACATATTCACGAGGAGGCGCTGAGCGTGCAGGAAAAAATTCCTTCGGCCCCATTAGGCGAAGGCCAGGATGAGGAACCCACTTCTGAGTTTGCTGACGCCGGTCGCGAGGATGAATTGGATGAGCTCGTTTCCAAGAATTAGGCGCCTCGAGAGGCTGAATGCCCTCTAAGAAGGCAATCGTTACCGGTTCCGGCGGGCTCATCGGCTCGGAGTGTGTCCGTCTGCTGCATGACGACGGCTGGGATGTCGTCGGCGTGGACAATGACATGCGCCGCTAGTTCTTTGGCGAGCAAGGCAGCACCCTGCCCGTGGTGCAGACGCTGCGCGTCCATCTCTGCGCGCTATCGCCATTTCGACCTGGACATCCGCGACCGGCAAGCGATGCGCGATCTGCTGCAAGCCGAGCGGCCTGACTTCATCATCCATGCAGCGGCGCAGCCCTCGCATGACAAAGCTGCGTCCATACCTTATGACGATTTCGACGTGAACGCCGGCGGCACCATGAACCTTCTGGTGGCGGCGCGGGATTTCTGCCGCGAGTCGCCGTTCTGCTTCACCAGCACCAACAAGGTCTATGGCGACCGTCCCAATACATTGCCGCTGGTGGAGTACGAAAAGCGCTATGACTATGCCAATGGCCTGGACGGCATCGATGAAACCATGTCCATCGATACTTGCCTGCACTCGGTGTTCGGCGCGTCGAAGGTCGCAGCCGACGTCATGTGCCAGGAGTTCGGGCGCTACTTCCAGATGCCCATCGGGATATTTCGCGGGGGCTGCCTGACCGGACCGCAGCATGCCGCCGTCGAACTGCACGGCTACCTCACCTACATCATCGTTTGCGCCGTCACCGGCAGGCCATACATCATCCGCGGCTACAAAGGTAAACAGGTCCGCGACCAGATTCACTGCCACGATGTGGCCCGGCTGTTTCTGGAATTCTACAACCATCCGCGCTGCGGCGAGGTTTACAACCTGGGCGGCGGAAGGCGGAACAGCATCTCGATTCTGGAAACCATCGACCTGCTGGCTACCATGGGATTCAAACTGAAGTATGACTACAATCCCACCAACCGCATCGGCGACCACATCTGTTACATCTCTGACCTATCCAAGCTGCACGCCCACTTCCCCCAGTGGCAGCTTGAATATGACTTGACGAAGATTGTGAACGAGATTGTTGACCGCCAGTTGCAACTGCCAACGGTCGCAAGCTAAGGTAGCTCCGGCCTAGTGTAGCCCCCGAGGCGTAGATGAAAACGTGCGCTGCAATGTTCGTCTTTTCCTCGCCCGTCCTGGTTGCGTTACCAGCTTGGGCGGGATCCCTATCCGGTTTCGTCGCCGGTGCGAACGACGCTGGAGGAAATGGACTATGGACAATCCTCAACTCGTCCTTTGCCTTGTGGTTTCTATCGTCCGTAGTTGTCGCCGGCCTAACGTTTGTTTACACCAGGCATCAGAGAATACAAGGTGAACGCACGCAGAGGCTGGGTACACAAAAACGCCTGAACACGGAGATTAGCAGCCGCATCGCGAACGCCCTGGTGGCATTGCGCCTCGAACAGAAGAGAGTGACGGTAAGCAACGAGCCATATTTTGCCAGCGCAATGTACACCGAAGCCGGCCTCTATCTGGACAACCGGTTTAAGGACAAGGATAACAATGTGGTAGATTTCTCCATCTACCCGGAAAAAAAGCACACGCGTTTTCGGTCATTACTCTACGAACTTACGGACGTTGTAGAACCGTCCACGCTGTCCGCATTGCGTGAAGCCGAGGCAGCTTACACAAAGTTGGAAACGCTAGCCGACGAAACTCCTTTGCAAGAGGACTTCAACAAACCCGCAGACCGCGACAAATGCATGGCCGCTATCGCGGACTCATGCAAACTGCTGGAGCATCTGCAGCGACATTCCTTTTGGCGGGCTCGTCTGTAAGATACACAATTCCCGCGCATGACCATTGACACTCTGCAAACTTCAAAAGGTGCGAGCTTCGGATTTCCACACTTAGTCGTTGGCTCCGGACTCGCTGTGAAATGTAATTGTGCTTCGGCTGGCACTGCTGCACGGGCTGGATTTCGGAACAAACCCTTAGCCTTTGGAGAAAGGATCTGATGAACGACCTGAGACAACTTCGGAGCTGGACACCGGCCCTAAGTGTGGGCGGCCCAACTGTCACGCTGGCACTGGCAATTGTGTTCGTGCTTGCAGTCCTTGCAAGCCAGGCGGCGCAGGCGCAAACCTTCAACGTACTTCACACCTTCACCGGCGGAAACGACGGGGGAAACCCCTCCGCGGGGGTGACCATTCAAGCAGGCAAACTTTATGGCACGACCTTTGCCGGGGGCCTGCTCTCCTGCAACGGCGGGCATGGTTGCGGCACGGTTTACCAGATGAAGCACATTGGATCCGGTTGGACGTTTAGCAGCCTCTATACCTTCACCGGCGGCAGCGACGGGGCCATACCAACCGCCCCGGTCGTCTTCGGCCCGGACGGCGCCCTCTACAGCACGACGGAGTTCGGGGGTAGCAACGGCGACGTTTTCAAGCTGAGGCCATTCCCCACAGCTTGCAAAACCGCACTTTGCCCGTGGTCAGAAAACTCGCTTTATAACTTCCAGGGAGGCACTGACGGAAGCAAACCTATCGGCCTTCTTTTCGACCAGGCGGGTAATATCTATGGCACTACCTCCTCGGGCGGCACCTACGGCGGTGGTACTGTTTACGAGCTGACACCTACAGGGAGCGGCTGGACAGAGAGCCTTCTTCACTCTTTCGGCTATGGCGTTGACGGTATTACTCCGTATAGAAGCGTGATGGTCTTCGACAACGCGGGCAATCTCTACGGAACTACCTACTATGGCGGCGCGTTTAATGCCGGCTCGGCTTTCCAATTGATGCCCTCGGGGGCCGGCTGGACAGAGACAGTCATCTACAGTTTCCAGGGCGGAAGCGACGGAAGATTTCCCTACAGCGGTCTAATCAGTGACCAGTCGGGCAACCTCTACGGCACCACGACCGACGCCGGCTCTGGCTACGGCGGCACTGTCTTCGAGCTTTCACCCTCGGGCGGCAGCTGGACGTATTCCGTGCTTTACAGCCTTACCGGGGCATTAGGTGAATCATCTGGCCCGGCGTGGGCCCTCGTGATGGACGCAGCGGGCAATCTTTACGACACCACGCAGGGTGGTGGGGCATATAACGCGGGCGCCGTTTTCAAATTGACGAACACAGGCAGCGGTTGGACCTACACCTCGCTGCACGACTTTACGGGCGGCAGCGACGGGTCTTGGCCGATCAGCGGCGTGACATTTGACACGAACGGTAATCTTTACGGCACAACATACTATGGCGGCTCTGATAACGCCGGGGTCGTCTGGGAGATTACGCCCTGACACGCTAAAGGCCATTAAGGTTAGTGGGACGCTCACTGGCGTTTCTTAGAGTATTCGTTGGTCAAAGATACCATCGAAGTATGTGTCAGCCAGCTTTGTCTTTCACAATGCACCTGTGCATTGCTTTTTGAAGGTAGTCTTACATAGAGCGGATCAGCCGCGTATTTAGAAAACAACTGACTTGCTTGCAAGAACTTCGAACAAATATGCAAGAAAAAACTAAAGGCCAGTTCCCTAGGCAACTCGCCTATCTTGTTCTGGGCTGCTTGCTCGCATATGTAGCCACGTGGAGCGTAAACCAGCTATATCATCTGGGAGGGGCTTTCGGTCGTCTAGATCGTATAAATCCTCTGTTTGTTCAGGGTGTCGAGCCAATTCCCCAAGACGCAGTCAAGTACTTCGCTTGGCAATCAGAGGATTTTGGCCAAGCGGCAACGCTGACCGTTAGGAAAAACCATATCGTACTGGAAGAAGTGGAGGGGGGACGGCCCCGCCGAACCAACCAGCAGTTTCTGGGGCCCTTACCAGAGACAGACTACCGCGTATTCGTAGAGCGTACGTCGGGAAGAGGGTTCGTCACAATCTCTCAACAGCCGGCAAAGGAGAACGACTACACAGCGAAGATCAGAATAGAAGATCCTTACGGCAGAGGCAGCGATTACAAGCTAGCTCTTTACTTTGAGCCAATTGGGGCGGCACAATGAGCACAAATCTCAAAGGTCTTCTTGAGAAGGTGTGGAAGCCCGCTATAGCCGTTTTCTACGTCCTGATCATGCTCGAGGGGCTGTGGATGGTCAGCGCCTTTGGTATCTATTTGTACTCTATTTTCGGACCGGCACAGGGCTTTCTAGAGGCATCGCCCACAACGCGGTGGCTTACGGGCTTCTTCCTGTCTCATTTTGTGGAGTGGTCGCCTCCAGGCGGCAGCGTCAACAGCGTGTCGGCCACGACTCAAACCCTGCCGTTCAACCCCTTCCGGATAAACACATACGGAGTGCGTAACTACTTCTGGTTCGCGGGGTTTGCTATTTTCTTTATCGGTGCCCTCCAGATTTATCACGCTAAGGTCATCCGCCAAGGAGCGGTTACCTCAGGACTCTATCGGTATATAAGGCACCCCCAATATATTGCATTCATCATTATTGGGATCCCTTTTGTTCTAACCTGGCCTCGCTATCTGCTGCTCGTTAGCTTCGCAACCATGGCCTACTTCTATCTGTGCTTGGCTCTCCATGAAGAAAGCCTCTGCGTGAGCCGGTACGGAAAGTCGTACGAGGATTACCGCGACAAGACCTCGATGTTCGTACCGGGAGATAAATACGTATTTGGACCACTACGGAGATGGATGGGAAGCGGATTACAGTCGCGCGGTCGGCAAGTAGTGTTTTTTGCGGCGCTTTATGTACTTTTTATGTTGTGCATTCTGGGTGTGGCCTATGGTTTCCAGTTGCGGACCGCCAGCCTCGTTCCCTACGAGCAAAAGGGAGACGTAGCTGTCTTGGATTTGCAAGGAGTTGACCGGGCCAACGTCCAGCCCATCATGAATAGTACTCTGGCCGATCCACGAGTTCAGGCCTTAATGCAGCAGGCTCGCACGGAAGGAAGCAACCATTTTCTGATTTATGTGTTGGGTCGGATGAATGGACAGCATTTCTTGCGCGATCGCTTTGCTGAGACACGTCCGAAGGAGGACTGGACAGGAAAAGCAACTTCCGCTTATTCGGTTAACACCAATCTCGCCGCGATCCCCACCCAAGACTTCAGAATGATTATATGTTACGGGATTAAGACGGCGCCGTTCCATTCGCTCGCGGACCTTATGAACCGTGATCTGAAACCGGTTCCTCTGGTGATGTTGGGTCTAGACCTGCGTGACATGAAGATCGTGGGCTATGTTGAACTACAGAAAAAGTACGACCCTCGAAGAGGTAGTCGAATGCCCCTTGTTTGATTGGTTGCGGTACTTGACTTAAGAGGAGATGGGAGATTACATCATCGCCAGCGAACCCGCAGGTAATGCTCTGCAGGGACACCTTCGCCCGCCGTGCTTATTTCTTGATTGTAGTCGTCGCCACGGTTGCGGTAATTCCCATCGCTATCCACGGCAACCCCTGGGGACACGATGTCAATCTCCATCTCCGCAGTTGGATGGATGCGGAGCGCCAATTTCACCAAGGGAACTTTTTCCCGCGATGGGCAGCCGGCGCCAATCAGGGATTCGGCGAGCCGTTCTTCATTTTCTATCCGCCACTTTCCCGCCTGGTCGGTGTGGCGCTTGGCCTCTTTTTGCCTTGGAAAATCGTCTCCGGAGTTTACATCTGGCTGATGCTTGTATTGGCCGGCGCGGCCATGTGGATCTGCGCGCGGGAATGGCTAGCGCCGGCAGATGCACTCGTAGCCAGCCTGCTTTTCGCCGTCAATCCCTACCTTCTCATCTGCGCTTACAAGCGCGGCAACTACGCCGATCTGTTGGCCGGCGCCTTGTTCCCCCTGATCGTGTGGGGCGGCCTGCGCATGGGCTATGCTCCGGCCAGGACAGCGCTTCCCCTGTCCGCGGCCTTCGCCGCAATCTGGCTCTCCGACCTGCCTGCGGGCGTGATTGCCAGTTACGCACTGGCCGGATTGCTAGTCCTCAACGCCATCTTCTACCGTTCGCTGCGGCCGCTGCTCTTCGGCGCGCTGGCCATGGCGTCGGCGTTCGGGAGCATCGCCTTTTTCCTCTTTCCGGCGGCCTGGGAGCGAAAGTGGGTGAGCATCGCCGAGGCCGTGCGCCTGGAATGGGACCCCGCGCACAATTTTCTTTTCACCCACAACAATATGCCGCTGTACGTCATTTTCAACCGGGCGCTGTCGTTCATCGCCGTGTTTCTGATCCTGGTCACGGCCGCTGCGGCCCTTGCGGCGCGCAGATTCCGGCAGGACGAGACCAACGTGTGGCGTTCGCTTACGATCCTCGCAGCCGTGTCCACGTTCATGATGTTTCGTCCCAGCCTGCTCTTGTATGAGAGACTGCCCGAGATGCGCTACGTCGAGTTCCCCTGGCGGTGGCTCTCTGTGCTATCGGTGGTCACCGCGTTCTTTGTTGCAGTCGCCATTTCGCAGTTTCGTCGCAAGTGGATTCCGTGGGCAATAACTGCCATGGCCGTCGTCAGCGTCGGTGCGGTCATTGTGCACACCGTCACCTGGGACCATGCCCACTATCTGGAAGGCCTGATCGCCGACGCTCATTCGCCGGCGGGATATCCGATTCGTTTCGGTGACTGGAGCAATCCACTCGGTAGCCAGCGGGAGAAGCTTGACAAAGCGGCCCCTCCGGTTGCCGTCGCCGATCCGGGGCAGGCCGCCCAGCTCCAAGTCGAACAGTGGCAAGGGCAGCGTAAAATCTTTTCCGTGGAATCGGCGCAGCCGCTTCTGCTTAAGCTGCACTTGTTGAGCTATCCTGCCTGGCAGGCCAAGCTGAACGGAAACATTATTCCTCTCCAGACCGATGCTCGAGCTCGGGCAGATGCTGGTGGCCGTGCCGGCGGGCTCAAGCCGAGTCGAGATTTACTTCGCAAGGACCTGGGACCGGACTGTAGGGAACGTGATCTCTCTGCTGACCCTCATCACCTGCGTGCCTTTGATGTGGTGGCTTCGCAGGCGCGCAATAGCTGATCCCGCACACCCGTGAATGTCCTGCAATCTCGAAATCTCCTGCGTTTCTTACTTGTCGTCGCCTCGGTCCTTTTCGTTCTGTTCTGCATCGAGCTGCCGGCGTTAATCGGAGTCTTCGATTATCGAACCGTCATCGGTCCTTATCACATGTGGTGGGCACCCAATGTCACCGATCCAGAGTTGCTTTCGGTTCATCGGCCGCATGCCCACCAATCCGGTTCAGCGGTGGGAGGCGATATTGCGTCCAGCTATCAGGTTCCGCCGTCTGACCTGTCACAGTTCCAATGGGACGTCACCTACGATCGCAATGGCTTTCGCAACCAACGCGATCTGGAGCGACGCGGACATTGTCGTCATCGGCGACTCCTTTGTCGAAGGATTGACCGTCACCGATGCCGAGTTGGTGACCTCGCATCTCGCGGTGCTCCAGGGAGTGACCGTCGCCAATCTCGGACAATCGACTTACGGCCCGCTGCAAGAGCTTGTCATCCTGAAACGTTATGCGTTGCCGTTGCGCCCACGAGCGGTTGTCTGGTTGTTTTTCGAAGGCAACGATCTGCAGGATGTGATCGCCTACCAGCACGCCGTGCAGCACCCGCCGGACTTCCTCCACGCCTTCTGGGCGCGCTCCTTTACCCGCAGCGCAAGCCTGGCCGTCAAGCGCCTGTTTGAACCTCCGGTCAAGCCTCCCGGAACGAAGCGCGCGGGCCTGTGCCAGGCGCCGGGTGGAACGCAGCTCACCGCGTACTTCGGCTACCGTCCCAAGCTCAGTTCCCCCGAGGAATTGCGCGCCCTGGGCGAAACCGAGCGCACAATCGCGACCGCTTATGAACTCAGCGCCGCGCAGGGCGCGCGCTTCATCTTCGTTTTTGTGCCGACCAAGTTCCGGGTGCTGCATGACCTATGCCAATTCTCCGCCGACTCGGACTGTCGCAATTGGACTCTTCCACCCCTGTCGGAACAACTGCAAAAAGCGCTGTATTCCATCTCGCCCGACATCGGATATCTCGACCTGACTCCCTATCTGGTAGACGCTGCCAAGACCGAAGGCTTCCCTTACTACCGTGACGACGAACATTGGAATCCCACGGGACACCAAGCGGCCGCCAAGGCCATCAGCCATTACCTGCAAGCGCCGCGAGAAATAGTGCATGGCCAACCTGGGCAATAGTTCGTCCACATCGAAAGCGGCAGCCGCCAGTCCCGCGAACTCTCCGGCTGTGGCAAGCCCTTCGTCAATACCAGGGTCTCCCGCTGCTGATGTCTCCAGCAACCCGCCTGGCTGGCCGGCCAAGATCGCTCTCGCCATCTGCGCGCTGCTGCTGGTATTTGCCGTGCTCGAGATAGGAGCACGAATTTACGCTCGCGTCACCTCGCAGGAACGGCTCATCAGGATTGATGATGTCGTCGGCTGGACACTGGCGCCCAATGTTCATCGGTGGTACCGCAAGGAATCGCAGCCGTATTTCATCGTGACCAACTCCAAGGGACTGCGCGACGTAGAGCACAGCTACGACAAGCCTGCCGGGAATTTTCCGCATCGTGGTGATTGGAGATTCCTTCGTCTTTGGCGCCGGCGGCGTGGAGCCAGCCCAGCGTTTTACCGATATTCTGCAGGCGTCCACCCGCAATGTCGAAGTGATTAACATGGGCGTGCCCGCCTACGGCACCGACCAGGAATACTCGTACCTGGCAACCGAAGGCTTGAAGTATCACCCGGACCTGGTGCTTCTGTGCGCGTTTTACAACGATTTCCACGAGAGCTTTTCCACCATTAACCCGTCCAATGGACGTCCTAAGGGATATTTCTCCCTCAACGGAGACCAACTGGTTTTTCACCCGCCGGAATTTTCCATGTTTTACCGGCTGGCGCAGCACAGCTATCTGCTGGGAATGGCTGACCTCGAACTGGCCAGGATCTGGAGCGCTTATGACCGGAGGTTCCGGCGGCGGCACCTCGTGCTGGATGCTAAGACCAGATTGGCGGTTTTCAAGCAGCTCTTTGCCGGGGCTGCCGACTTATGCCAGCAGCACGGAGCGGCATTTGTGCTGGTTTATTTTCCCTTCCAGGCGCAGTATGAGCCGTGGATCATTCAACGGGTGATGTACGATCTGGCCGACACCAAGGGCATCGACACGCTCGACCTGATGGACGTCATGAAGCTAGCCAACCGCGTCCATCCGGCCTACATTCCCCATGACATTCACTTCAACGAGTATGGTCATCAAGTGGTGGCCCGGACGCTGCTCGACTACCTGACCTTCGCCGGCCTTCTGCCACGCACGGCTTTACCGGCCCCAGGCAGCTCGCAGTGATTGTGTCCCGCTACACTTCCTGACCCATGCATTGGCTCCTGCGCTTCTTTTTCACTCGCGGAGAGATTCTCCGCGACTTGATTTTTCTAGCTGCCCTGGTCTTTGCGTGCATCCTGCCGCGATTTGCTGACCGCACCTTCACCTCGATCGAAGACTTCGGCTCGCGCCTCGCAGAAAGCAAACTGCTGGCGATCTGGGTGATCGCGATTGCCACCATCGTGATCCGGCTGAGCATTCTGTGGCTGGCGCCCGTGCCATATCCTCAGGTGCACGATGAGTTCAGTTACCTCCTGGCCGCTGACACGTTTCTTCACGGCCGGCTGACGAATCCTCCGCATCCGATGTCGCTTTTCCTCGACACCTTCCATGTCAACCAGCACCCCACGTACATGTCGAAGTACCCGCCTGGGCAGGGGATGGCGCTCGCCGTCGGGCAGCTTCTGGGCAATCCCTGGATTGGAGTGCTGCTGACCGGCGGCGCAATGTGCGGCGCCGTGCTGTGGATGCTGCAGGGATGGCTTCCACCAAGATGGGCCCTGGTGGGGGCAGTCCTCGCCATGTTCAAGGTCGCGATCTTCAGCTACTGGATGAACACCTACCTTGGAGGATTCGTGGCCGCGATCGGAGGTGCTCTCGCGGTCGGCGCCCTGCCCCGGATTGTTCATCACTGGCGGTGGTGGGACGCGGTCATCCTGGGCATAGGTGTGGTCATCCTGGCTAACAGCCGTCCGTTCGAAGGGATGTTCCTTTGCCTGCCGGTTTTCGTTGTTCTTCTCTTCCGCCTTCTCCGTCGCGGCACTCCCGCGTGGCGAATTAAGCTGACACACGTCGTCGCTCCGCTTTGCATCGTGGGCATACTCGGCGGAGCGTTCGTGGCGTACTACAACTGGCGCGGCACCGGAAGGGCCACGCTCTTCCCTTACGCCGTCAACGAGAAGACTTACATGAGCACGCCCACGTTTTCCTGGCAGAAAGAGCGTCCTCCACTTCACTACGCCAACCCACAATTCGAGCAGTTTTACAACGGCGCCATGCGGCGAGCTTGGTCGCTGGGCGGCGTGACCAGCCCGTCGAAAGGCCTGGAGAAGGTCGCTTACATTCTGGCCCTTTCCATGTTTTTCTTTCTCTGGCCGCAACTCAGCGTCACGTTGCTCACCCTGTTGCGGATATTCCGTGATCGCCGAGTACGTCTGCTCGTCGTGCAGGCGGTGCTGGTGTTTGCCTCATTTCTGCTGGTTCGTGCCTTTTTCAACCTGCATTACGTGGCCCCGCTGGTCGCCACCATCTTTGCCCTGGCGACACAAGGGATGAGGCACATTCGGCACTGGAACGCCTGGGGCCGTCCAGTGGGAATTGGCATCACGCGTGTCATTGTGCTGTTTGTCGCGGTGCTGGCGCCCTTCAGCTTGGATCGTGAGCCCTGGGACCCAATTAAATTTCGCGTGCAGTTCGCCCATCAACTTGACGCCACGCCGGGCCAGCACCTGGTGATTGTGCAGTATTCGGCGCGGCACGTTCCTTATCGCGAATGGGTCTACAACGGAGCGGACATCGACCATTCCAAAATCGTGTGGGCGCGCGAGATTCCCGGCGTCAGCCTGCAGCCGCTGCTCCAATATTTCCATGGACGCGACGTCTGGCTGGCTGAGCCCGATACTTCTCCGCCCCGCCTGAGCCGCTACGATCCGCAGGCATTGTCACAGTGAGCACCAACCTCGCCAACCTGAAGGAAGAGCCGCCGACGGTGGCTCCCGAACCGCAGCAGGCCCCGAGCAAGCTGTTGCTGCTGCTGATCTCCCTCGCCTTCAGCCTGGTGTTGTTCCTTATCCTCGACGGAATTCACACCGCGCAAATGCAGCGCGCGGGGCACTCCTCCAACGGTCCCGTGGATCCCTGCCGCATCCATGACCCGGTCCGCTACCACGCCCTCAAGCCCAACTGCACCCAGACGGACTACTGGGGAACAGATTCGTATCAGCTAACCACCAACAGTCTCGGCTTTCGCGATAAGCAAGTCCGGGACGTTCCGCTCACCGACCCCCGTCCTCGCATTCTGATTCTGGGCGACTCCTTCGCCGAGGGCAAGGTGGCCTGGAGCAAGAGCTTCGTCGGCCGTATTGCCGACCACTTTCCGCAATACGACTTTCTCAACTCCGGCCTGGCTGGCTACTCGCCCTCCAACTACCTGACCACGACGCAGATGGTGCTGGACAAAGGTTATCAGGTTGATGAGGTCATCCTCTTCCTTGACAACTCGGCGGTGCAGCACGAGGCTGCCTTCTACCACGACATTAACGACTCCGGCGCTGTGACCGCCATCCCGCGCGAGCAGCAACATCCGGCAACCTCCGCCTACACCAAATTTCGCCGCTGGGTTACCAGCCACTTCTTCCTGACATCTCGTATCTTCCGGCTCTTTGACCGCCTGCAGCCGACGCTTGTCCGTCATGGCTACTATCACTTGCCGGCGGCAGGAACTGGGCGACCCCTTTGACTACGAAATGTCAGCCTGGACCTATCGCAAAGTGAATGAAACCGACCTGTTTCCCGCCGGCTATGCGCCGCTGGGGGTGGCCGGCGGCCTGGCCAAGCAACAGGCCAAGCTGGACCTTCTGTGGCAGGAGCTCGAAAGGCGCAACATTCCCCTCAGCGTTGTCATCTACCCCCATCTGGGGCAACTGGTTCACGACACCGCGGAGAACCGGCAGGTGCAAATTCTTCGCCAGTGGTGCGAGGGCAAGTGCAAGCGCTTTGTCGTCGGTGCTTCCGGCTTTCTATGCGGCGAAGGAGCAATGCCCGCCCAGCGAGCCGGGCTGCTGGTACCTGAACTCTTCGTCTTCGGCGACATCCATTTCGGCCCCGCCGGCAACGCGCTGGTAGCCGACGCGGTGATCCAAAGCTTAACGCAGGATCCGCCGGCAAGCTCGAACCAGTTGCGAGCACTCACGGAGACACTCCTGGGATCAGGAGACGAATCGGTCGTGCCACAACGAACTTCACGTGTGTCTCTCGAAGGAGCGGAATGGCGGATCGACTCTGTCGCGACTGATTGACTGTCTGACCACTTGCAATGCTGCCAGCCGAAACTCAACTGATGGACCCGAGCGCTGAGGCTCCAGCTTTGCCCGCCCGGCAGCGGATGCTGAAGCTGGCCCTGCTGCTGTTCTCCATCCTGTTCAGCGTGGCCGCATTTCTCGCCCTCGACTACTTTCGCAGCGCCGCCATTATGCGCCGCTACAAAGCAGCCGAAAAACAGGGTTCCTGCCGCATCAGCGACCCGGTGCTGCATCATGCTCTCAAGCCCAACTGCGCTTTCGTCGAGCGCTGGGGCCGGGACAGCTATAACTATTTCACCAATAGCCTCGGCTTTCGCGATGCCCAAGTCAGAGAGGTTCCGCTCACCGACGACCGCCCTCGCATCCTGATCCTGGGCAACTCTTTCACCGAGGGCGAGAGCGCGTGGCCGGACAGCTATGTGGGTAAAATCGCCGCCGCCCTGCCGCAATACGACTTCCTCAATGGAGGGGGCGCCAGCTACGCTCCTTCGGTTGACCTCAACATCGTGCGCAAACTGCTGGCCCAGGGCGTTCAATTCGACGAGGTCATCCTCTTCAGCGGCGCCTTCGATGTCTTCAACGAGGCCGCGTTTTACCGCGACCTTGACGCCAGCGGCGCGGTGGCCGGACCGGAGCACAAGCGCTACAACATCTCCCGCTACGCCAAATCGCGCTTCTTCGTGGCTCGCAACTTCATGCTGACCAACCACCTGGTTGACGCCGTCGAGCGGTTCCTCGTGGGGCATGGCCTCTATCACCTCGCCACCGACCAGTGGGGCGACGAATTTGACATGGAGATGGTGGCGTGGACCTATCGCCCGGTCAACGAGACCGACCCGCATCCCAGCGGCTATGCGCCGCTGGGCGTGAATCGCGGCATCGCCAAAGAAATGACCAAGATGGACCTGCTGTGGCAGGAGCTGGAACAGCGCAACATTCCGCTGAGTGTCGTCGTCTATCCCTATCCTTCGCAGCTCGTCCACGACAAGGTGGATTCGCGCCAGGTCGAATTGTGGCGTGCGTGGTGCGAGGGCAAATGCAAACGCTTCGTCAATCTTTTCCCCGCCTTCTTTGCCCTGAAAGAGCAATGCCCGCGCAGCCGCCCGGGCTGCTGGTACCTGAACTACTTCATCTTC
The DNA here is from genome assembly GCA_963823635.1 of uncultured Acidobacteriaceae bacterium. Taxonomy (GTDB): domain Bacteria; phylum Acidobacteriota; class Terriglobia; order Terriglobales; family Acidobacteriaceae; genus Bog-257. Next base: position 243,492 of record CAWGMV010000022.1, read on the forward strand.
GGAGACATGCACTACAACTCAGCCGGCAACGCGCTGGTGGCGGACGTGGTGGTGAAGAACTTGACGAAAACGCCGGCCGTCAAGCTACAGGCGATCGCAGCAGAGCCCAAGCTGCACAAGAACGAAAATTAGAATCGTCATCCCGAGCGCCGGGGTCCCCAGCACGCGCCGTTTTTCGCGTGATGAGGTGGTCGAGCGCCCGCATTTCTTACCCGGCCGCGCGTTGCGGGGTTGGGCGGGCGCGAGTCGAGGGACCCGCTGTTAATTACGAACTGCACTTGAAAGCTGCAACAACGATGGCATCATCCAGCGCAAGCCAGGCAATCGAACCGGTCAGCGAAACTCTGCCGCTACGCGCCGGCTCCACGCTGGTTGCCGTCATGGCGACGGTGTTTTTCTTTTCCGGACTCTCCTCGCTCATCTACGAGGTTGTCTGGATGCGGCGCCTGGCGCTCTTCTTCGGCAGCGATATCTATTCCGCCGCCCTCACGCTCAGCGCCTTCATGGGCGGGCTGACCCTGGGCAGCCTGCTGGCCGCCCGCTATGTGGACCGGCTGCGCAATCTCCTCGTCTGCTATGGGCTGCTGGAGATTTCCATCGGCATCTATGCGGTGCTCTTCCCCAGTTTCCTTAATATGTTCTCCGGCGAGTATCGCCACATTTACCAGACCTTCTTCGAGACCGCGCCGTGGCGATACAACGGATTCCGCACTCTGGTGGCCAGCATCACGCTATTGATTCCGACCACCCTGATGGGCGCGACCCTGCCTCTGATCGTGAAGCGCTTCGGCGAAGCAGGCAAAGTTGGCCGCTACAGCGGCTTTTTCTATGCCATCAACACCCTCGGCGCGCTCACCGGAGTGCTGCTTGCCGGCTTCGTTCTGATGCCGATTCTCGGCGTCTCCCGCACCACCTTGACGGCCTGCGCCATCAACCTGCTCATAGGCTTGGCCGCAATTCTGGCGGGAGTGAGCACGCGCGAACACCCGGCGCCGGCCGCCGGCCATCAGCCGTCAGCGATCAGCCAGGGCGGCCATGATCCCGCACTGCGCAAGGTCGCATTGCTGGCCATCGCTCTATCCGGCATGGCGGCATTGGCGCTGGAAGTTGTTTGGATGCGGATCCTGGTCCAGGTATTTTGCGCGACCGTATATGCCTTCGCCATTATGCTGTCCTGCTTCCTGTTTGGCATCTTCTATGGAAGTAAATGGATTTCCAAACGGGTGGATCGGCAAAGTTCCCTGCCCCGCCTTTTCGGTCTTCTGGAACTCGGCTTGGGAGTCTCAGTAGCTTCGCTGGCGACGCTTACTTATTTCGTGCCTGCCCTGTTCGCCCGGGTACTCTTCCGCTGGATCGGTATCTCCGGCCACTTTGCCTTCGCCTACGTGGCCGCACAATTTATAGTCTCTGGCTGCCTCATTTTTGTCCCCACTCTACTCATGGGCGCAACATTTCCCGTAGCCGTGAGGATTTACACCCCCACCATACAAGCCGTAGGGCGGGGCGTTGCCGGGATTTATGCAGCGAATACGGTGGGGGCAATTATAGGTGCGCTCTTGGGAGGCATGGTCTTCATTCCAATCTTCGGCACCCGCAGGAGCCTGCTGGTCATTGCCGCTATTTTCGTCTGTGCCGGAATTTTACTTTTATTTCGGCAAGCCGCCGGATGGGGAGGCTTGCGGCAGCCTCTCGCGACCGCATTATTGCTGCTATTCCTGATTAGTGTTGCTGTCGGCCTATCAATGCCCCAGCCTATCGTGACCAATCTGTATAACTACATTACGTGGACGCATCCCCAGGTCATCTACCACGGCGAGGGAGTCGCCCACAATGTGGACATCTTCCGCATCGGCGGCATCACCACCATGACCATCAACGGCGGAGGCGAAGCCGACACCAGTTATCCCGCGCGGCGCCAGTTCATTCTCAAGGCGCATTTGCCGTTGTTGCTCCATCCTGATCCCAAAGACGTCGCGGTGGTCGGACTCGGCCTGGGCATCACCCTGAGCGCAACCAACCGCAATCCCAATGTGCAGAACATTGAGGTGATTGAGCTCACGCGGGAGATGGTCAAAGCGCAGAGCTATCTGGAAGACGTCTCCGGCGGGGTGCTGCATAGTCCCAAGGTCCACGTTCGCATTGACGACGGGCGCAACTTCATGGCCATGTCCGATCGCAGCTTCGACATGATTACCGCTGATCCGGTCCATCCCCGCAACACCGGCGTCGGCTACCTGTACACCGTGGAATACTACGAGTCGATCAAGCGCCGCCTGCGGCCGCAGGGAGTGGTGTGCCAGTGGATGCCGATGTACGAGATGTCGAAGCAGTCTTTCGACGTGGCGCTGCGCAGCTTTGTCGCTGTCTTTCCCAATGCGTCTCTCTGGCTTTCCGGGACCAACGCTCTGTTCGTGGCCACCGTCGAGCCCTTTCAGATTGACTATCGTAACTTGACAGAGCGCATGCAGGATCCTGTGGTAAGAGCCGATCTCGACTCCATCGGCATCCATTCTGCCCCCGGGCTGCTGGCGCTTATGCTGATGGGGCCGGACGAAATCGCCCGTTACCTGGCCAGTACATCCAACCAAAGCTTGAATACCGACGACAACGCCTACTTGGAGTACCACGTCCCCTTCGACATCCCGCAAAAGTCAGAAACCCTGGTCGCTGGGCTGCTGCCCTTTGCCGCGGTTGACCTGCGCGACGTGCGTTACATTTCGCCCGACGAAGCCGAGCAGGTGTGGCAGGCGTGGGAGCGGCAAAGACTCGAACTCGAACAGCAGCTCAAGCCCCGCCACATTGCGGCGCAACGACGGTGATAGACCGCTGCCATTACGTCGTCACTCGACCCGTGCAATAATTAGGAATCGTCCTCGGAATCCCTGACAGGAAAAGCCGCTAATGTCGAAAGTGTATGACCGCAGGGTGTTCCTGAAGCTGGTCGGTGCCGCGGGGTTTGTCCCACTGATCGGCACTTCGACGGTGGCAGCGCTGAGCCAGCCGACCCATGCCCCGTCCGCCAAGGGTTCGGCCAAGTCCGTCATCATACCGACCCACGAATGGGCCGACATCGACGAGCGCCTGGATTTTCCCGCCGACTGGGAGATCGAGGTGCTGGATATGAAAGGCGCGAAGTCGCCGGCGCTGACCTCGCAGCAAATCGCCAAACAACTGGAGCGTCCCACCGGATCGCAACAGCTACGGGACATTGTTGCCGGTAAGCAGCGGGTGGTGATCACCTTCGACGACCTGACGCGTCCCACCCCAACCTACACCGTGATGCCCTGGGTGATGACAGAGCTGAAAGCGGCCGGAGTGCGCGATGAAAACGTGCTGATGCTGGGGGCTTTCGGCTCGCATCGCGCCATGATGTTGCCCGAAGTACAGAACAAGCTGGGCGCCGAGCCGGCACGCCGCTTTGCCTGGCAGAACCACAACGTCTTTGACAACGTGAAAGACGTGGGCACTACCAGCTTCAAGAACCGCATCAAGCTCAACCAGACATTCCTGGCAGCCGACTTCAAGATGTGCATCAGCGGCGTCAAAGGACATGAGGAGGCCGGACTCAGCGGCGGAGCCAAGGCGGTCATGCCGGGCCTCGGCGGCATCGACACCATCCAGTACAACCACTATGTGATCCAGCCGCGCAACAAGACCACCGGCACGTTCAAGGTCTTCAAGAACGAGATGCGGCTGGACATGATTGAAGCAGCGCGCATGGCCAAGACCAACTTCAGCGTCCAGATCGTCATGAACCAGAAGCGCATGCCGGTGGGCGTGTTCTCCGGTGACATTGTAGGGGCGCACCAGGCCGCGGCGCGCCTGGCGGTCGAGAACTACGCCACGCCAGAGGCAAAGGGCGCCGACATCGTGGTTGCCAATGCTTATCCCGCCACGCTACAGGCTTTCCGGGCGCGCGCCTGGATCGACCCTTCCCTGCGCGAAGGCGGCACCGGCGTGCTTATCCTGCAGAATCCGCTGGGACTGGAGGCGGTGCACTGGCTCAACGCCAGGATGGACGGACGTAACGGCACCACCTTCTTCGACCTCGAGGCCAAGCAGTCGCGCTTGCATCTTTCGCGAAATAAGGGGCTAATCGTTTACTCCCAATACCTCAGCCGCAACATAATCGACAGCTATCCTCCCGCAACCCAATTCGCCAGCAAATGGGACGACGTCATCCAGATGCTGCGGGCGAAGTACAGCGGCCAGCCGCGGGTCGTGGTCTATCCCTATGCCGGAATCCAGGAACAAGAGATTCCGCTAGACGGGTAGCCCGCGGGGCCGGAGCGCAATCGGACATCTCATCCGTAAAGGAGCGATGCAGCGATACCTGCACAGCTTCGTTTTCGGCGACTTTCATTACAACGCCAGTGGCAATGCTCTCGTCGCCGACGCGGTCTTAACGGCCTCACGAAAGAGCCGACGGTCGGGCGGCAGATGGCCATAGACGTTAGTTATTTGCCTGCGCCACATAGCGGGGAGGGAAGGAACGGGAATCTCGAAAAAACTCGCGTTGCTCGTCGGATCGCTGATTTTCATGCTCTTGCTGGCGGAGGGCGTATTGCGTTTCTTCCCGCTCCTCCGTCCGCATCCGCGCACCTACGTTGGAGAATACGACAACAGTCGGCCAAGACACCGTGGGTTTGTTCCTGATCCATTGTTAGGCTGGAGAATGCGTCCGAATGCGCCTCTAATCAATGCCCAGGGATTTCGAGCACCCTTTGATTTTCCTCCAAACCAGGACTGCAAAGGGATTGCTTTTGCCGGCGGTTCCTTCACCTACGGGGTGGAGGTCGGATACCAAGAAACATTTGCTTCCTTGATTCAGGCCGGCGTTCCAGGCAGTTGCGCGTATAACATGGGCGTTCCCGGCTTTGGGCTCGACCAGACGTGGCTGACCGTTCGTACACAGGCGCTTCCTCTTCGTCCTCGACTGGTCGTCGTCACTTTCATAAGCGAAGACTTTACCTTTAGCGAAGAAGCCTACAATCCTGGTTTTGGTGTCAGACCTGTTTTCAAACTTGCCGAGGGCCGGCTGGTTCCCCAGACGTCCGAGGACCGCCCAGGTTTCGTGGTTGGGTTCCTACAGCACCACTCCAGCTTATGGCGCGTCGTGCAGCTTGCCGATCGCACCCTGGCCCATCGCTACCCGCATGGGGAATGGTGGGATCTGAATGCCGCTATCCTGGATGCGATTCGGGATGATTGTCGCCAGGCCGGAGTGCCGGTGTTGTTTGTGTACATACCTACCAGCGGGTGGGGAGCGTTTCCGTCGCTGGCGGCTTACATGCTCCGCAATCAGGCAAATTTCGTGGACCTGTCTCAGGGAGAATTCGCTCTCGGACCCCCCAGTTATCTTCCCGACGGCCATCTTAACGACGCGGGTAACCGGCGGGTTGCGGATGCCATCCTGCACTGGTTGCAGCAGGCCCTGCCTGCTTTCTGATTTCACCTAACATGCCTTTGAGACATGACGGCGAAGGAGTTGTGATGTCTTCCACGGCGGCTGACCGGCCGGATTCGGTCGTAGCATCAGAAACCGGGAAGCACCCTGCGGCGCAGCGGAAATGGACCGGGTTTGTCACCGCCTACTTGCTGCATCTGGCGCTGCCGGCCTTCGTTCTGGTGGATGTCCTGCTTGCCTGGCGTCACCGGCAGGTGGTGCTTTGGCCAGCGTCGGTCGACACATGGATCGCTGGACTTTCGGCATTGTGGCTGGTTTCCGCTCTCGGGGCGCTGCTCCTTACCCGGGGTCGGCCAGGTTTTGTCCCCTGGGCCCGAGGACCTCTCATCAGCATTTATGTTGTCTATGCCACTCTGTTGCTGGCCGAGGTCTTCGCTCGCACCGCGTTCCCACTACCTCCGGTCCGCGGCCAGCTCCGGCCGGGTCACACGCGATTTGGTCCCATGGATCCATCGGTTTTTCCCGGGGTACAAGGAACTAAAAACTTTACGATCAATCGTTTGGGCCTTCGTGGTCCGCTTCCCCCAAAGGGCAAGCCAGGCTACCGGATTCTGGCAGTCGGCGGCAGCACTACAATTTGCACTTACCTTGATGACTCCGAGGCGTGGACACAGCTGCTGATGGAGAAGACGAACGCCGCCGGGACCAACCTGCCAATTTGGGTAGGGAATGCGGGGGTAAGCGGCAGAACCACCGTCAGCCACCTGGTGCTAATGCAGTGGATTCTCGGCGCCGTGGATGTCGACATGGCGGTTTTTCTTGTGGGTGTCAACGACCTGTACGCCACTCTGGCCTTCCAGGGAGCCCCCACCCAAGCCATCCTCGAGAAGTCTGATGGATACCAGGGGGATTTGCCTGCTGGAACCAGGTTCAGGTTCCTACACCCATTTTATCGGCGCCTTGAGATCTTCCAGTTGTTTCAAAATGTTACAGGAATTCTGCAGCAGCGCTTTGGCCGTTCCAGCCGCGACAATCGTAGCGACCAATTGCCCGCGCCGGCACTCCCGTCTGATTTGGATGTCGTCCCTTATCGCCAGCAGCGTGCCTTGGGGCCGACGGTTCCCATTCCTGACCTGCGCGTAGGACTCGAAGAGTACAGCCACCGGATACTTGCTCTACAGGGCATATGTAAAACCCTGGGGCTACGATGCCTCTTTCTTACTCAGCCTTCTCTGTGGCGTGGCGACCTGAATCCCGCCGAGCAGCAGCTTCTGTGGAACGGCCGGGTCGGCCGATGGGAACACCCGCTCGGCTATGCTTCGCCGGCGGACCTGGCGCGAGCCATGGACGCCTACAACCACACCCTTCTCAATGTCTGTCAGCAGAACGGGATGGAATGTTACGACTTGGCTGGCCATGTTCCCAAGGATACCTCGGCTTTTTACGACGACGTCCATTTCAACGAAAGTGGTGCTCGAATGGTCGCGGAGAACTTACGGCAGTACCTGCTTGCCATGCCGCCTGTCCGCGCGCGAACCAATCAGGGGCCCCAAGGAACGGCTGAGGCTAACCATGGACATTGAAGTAAGGAAAGGCTTTCTCCTGAATATATAGCACGTAAGTTCTATATATTCAGGATAGTAACCGACACCATCGCGCTAAATTTGCAAACCACTAATTTACTGCTTCGACCATCGCGTAGAATGCCTCTAGAATGCGCTAGGAAGCTCCAGGCGAGCGATTTATAGAGTGGGACGACCCAAACATCGTCCGAAGCGACAAAGCCCAGCAGTGACGTTCTAAACGCGAAATCCGATAGTTTCCCGTTTTGAAAAAAGTGAAATCTGAAATCTCCATTTCGGCCGAACCTGCGCCGGCCGGAGCCAATCGCCACGGCCACGCCATTGCTGCCTCTGTCTCTGACGGTCGGCAAATGGCGATGCATATATTGTTGCTGTTGGGGTTAGGCCTGCTGTTCTCTTGGCCTTTATTGATCCATGGCGCTCCCGATCTCTCCCACAACGCCGTTGACTATGCCCGCTGGGCTAAGGATTTTGCAACTCAGTTTTGGCATGGGGACCTCTATCCGCGCTGGTTTACCAATGAGAACGGCGGCTTCGGCGGACCGACGGGGTTCTTCTTCCCCCCGCTGACGAGTTACGTCTCCAGCGTCTTCTGGCCGTTGATGGCGGCACGGGATCCCCAAGGCTGGCGGGTGGCCGGATATTCCATGGCTCTGGCGCAGATATTGTCGGGGATTACGGCGTATCTGTGGCTGCGCTCGCTCACCAGGCCAGCGTCGGCATTGCTGGGAGCCGTCGTTTACCTTATCGCTCCGTATCATGTCGCTACTGATCTGTATCAACGCGGAGCAGCGCCGGAGCTGTGGGTGTTCGTGTGGTTTCCCTTGGTGCTGCTGTCGGCCGAGGGGCTACTCCGGCGCCATCGCTGGGCCTTCCCCGTGGCGACAGTGAGTTACGCGCTGGCGGTGCTCTCTCATCCCACGGTTTCGGCCTGTTTTGCGCCGGTTCCGGCAGCCTATGTGTTCTTCTTCAGCGCGGCGAAAGATCGGCTGAAGGCGACAGCGATAATAGCGGCAGCCCTGCTGCTCGGCGTCGGGCTCAACGCCGAATATCTATTGCCGGCGATGCTGGATCAGCCTAAGGCGTACGCCACATCGCAGACCGTGGGGGTGCATGACTTCCACTACCACTGGGTACTGCGGGCTGGAGATATCAGCGCGATAAGCCAGTATGCGCAGGCAGCCCTGACAGGGAAAGCGAACCATGCTCCGCGGATCACCTTCCGGCTGCGGGTCCTGGAGGCCACGCTGGCGACGCTGGTGGCCATTCTGGCTTTGTATCTGCTGGTTCGCCGATGGGAAAAAACGGAGCGCCCACGGCGTATCGCACTGTTTTACCTGGCCGTCGCGATTCTCAGTTTTCTTTTCATGAACAAACTGAGTTCGCTGGTCTGGGAGAAGGCCCCGTTCGTCAAGCTTCTACAATATCCATACCGGCTCAACATCATGCTGGTTGTTTCGCTTGCGGCGCTGGCGGCGCTGGCCGTTCCTTATCTGCTGCAGCGGCGAGCGTGGCCGATCGCGACATTCCTCTCGCTGGTTGTGGTGGGGTGGTTATGGGTTGACGCTCACTCTGCCGCACAGAGTTACTCCGCGTGGTACGCGGTTGCGCCAAACCGCACGGAACGGGTGCGGCAGTCGGCTCGGACGCAAATTGACTACCCCACGACATGGCCCAGGCCCGGCAATCTGAACGCACTCAACGATGTTTCGGCGTTCGACCGGCTGGTGGCAGCCCATCCGCCGCAAACCGCGCAACTGGAGGCGCTCGTCCCGGGCCAAGCCGCCGGTACTGCATCGGTGGAGAGCTGGCAACCTCGCCGGGTGGTGCTCAGGGTCGAAGCGCCGCAAGCGTCAGAGCTGACTCTCAATCACTTCTATTACGCCGGATGGCGGGCCCGTATTGACGGGGCTGGAACCAATCTCGCCGTAAGCCCTTCGCCGGAAGGTCTTATGCAGATGCAAGCTCCGCGTGGATCTTACGACGTCATCGTCGAGCTTCCATTGGGTGGGGCAGAGCGTGCAGGCAGAATAATTTCGTTGCTCTCGCTGGCGCTGCTCATGGGCGCCATTGTGTGGCCCGTTTTCCGTTCTGCACGCTAAGCCAAGCACGCTCGAATTGCTAGAGGCTATGCACGTCCTGCAAGACACAGGCTTAATTGAGACGAAGCAGGTGCTGAGGCGCACCGGCGCATGGAGCTTCGTGGCGGCGCTGGCGCTGGCCACGTTCTATTTGGCTACAAGCCTGTACATCGCCGCGCATCGTCTGTTTTGGTTCGACGAGATCTTCACCGTCCGCATCGCCTGGCTGCCGCATTGGACAACAATTTGGACGGCTCTGGCTCATGCAGTTGACGCTCAGCCTCCCTTCTACTACATGGTCGTCCGGTTGTTCGGACACAGTGAGGTCGGCGCAAGGCTGCCGTCCGCCTTGGCGATGGCCGGCGGTCTGCTACTAACCTTCGATTGTTCACGGCGTCTCACGGACGGTCTCCATGGATTGCTTGCTCTCGCTGTGCTTAGCTGTTCTTTCCTTCCATACTACGGCTACGAGGCACGGCCCTATGCGCTTTCCTTCATGTTCTCGGCGCTGGCGTTTTGGATTTGGTGCACCCAGAACGGCAGGAAATGGTCGGCGGTCTTTTTTGGGGCCGCGCTCTGCCTGGCCGTCATGATGCACTATTACGCCGTTTTGAACGTGGTACCGTACGCCGTGTGGGAGATTTCCGCCTGGAGACCGCGATGGCGTCCCTCCCCCAAGTTGATTGCCGGACTGGTGGGAGTGGCGCTCCCCGCCGCACTTTTATCGCCGCTGGCAACCGCTGCCGCACGGCGGCTTTCTGGCGGCTTTTGGGCTTTTCCTTCGGTTTACGGGATGCGGGCAGTCTTCTCCGAATTGTTCCCGGATAGCCTGTTCCTACTTGTGCTCATAGTAATTTGGGTCAGCCTGACCAGGCATGCCGGCACAAAAACCACCGTCGAGGAAATGCAGCCAGCCGAATCGCTCGGTTGGTTGTTCTTGTGTATTCCACTGGCCGGCTGGGTGGTGGCGGAGCTGAAAACCAATGCCTTTGTACCCCGCTATTTTATTGGGGTCCTGCCGGGTGTCGCGGTCGCATTTTCCTGTTGGTCGTGGCGTCACTTCCACAACACCTACCGCATTTCAGCGGGGATATTTCTGCTCCTGGTAACCTGGGGAACCGCGCACCAGGGGAACGCAGTTCGACATCCTGAGTCGATCGATCCAACTGGCGAACGGTTTCAGCAGAAGGCCATTAACTATCTGAGGCTGGAAGGCGCTCTGCACTCCGATGGCAAACGCTTCTCGGTGTTTTCTGAGCCAGTCATATTTCTCACCGCCAAATACTATTCAAAGAACCAATGCATTCTGCTAATGCCTTCGAGTTCCACCGCAGTTCGTCATGTATCCCTTCGTGGGGTGGAAAGCTTGTCAAACTATTATCCCATGCAGTTTGCGCCGCCCTTTGAGCTGGGGGAGCATGCCCACGAAACAGCTTTGATTCAGCCGAGCCGAGAAGTTTTGGATACCTTGAAGAAAGCTGGTTTTAACCTTGAAGTTCGATTCTCTGAACCACTAGAAGTCGTTTATCGGAGGTAAGAATAGGGCAGGCTCGCAGAGTGGAAGCCTCTGTCGAGCGTAGGAAGCTGCGAGAAGCTCAGTCCTGTTTGCATTCCCAGATGTCGAAGTATCTGCTTGACTCTTGCTTCCGATAATGCTGCAGAAAGTGTTCCCGAAATTGATCGCTAAACAAGGGCACTGCTACGGGGCGGGACATCCAGCAGCTCAATAAAGTTCACCACTCCGAAAGGAATCTGCCCTTTAGGAATTAGCCAGATCTGGGTCTTGCACGCTTGCATATACGCGAGCGTGCTGGGTGGAATGTCAAGGCCGTAGATTTGCATTAGACCCATCGCATTGGCTTCGATGGTGAGCGGGTTCCCTGCGAATACGAGGACGGGACGGAAAAACGTCAGCCGGTATGCCGGGTTCCACCACCCAACCGTATTTCCGTATCCCATTTCTATTGTCTCGTCCGGATGGTTTTTCATCACTGTTTGCAGATCGCCGGCCACCGCGATCGCATGGGACCTCGAGCCCAGCAATGTCCAGACGAGCGGAGAAATTTCAGAGTGAAATCGCACAACGATCACAAGCGCAAGCCAGAACCAAAGCAAAGGGATAAAACTCACACGACGGACGCGAGGCTTCGCAATCTCTGTATGCGCGATTTCACGGTATAGATCGGCGCAGAGATAACCAAGTAGCGGGAAAAAAGGCAGAAAATGATGGGATCCTCCACCGATGACAGATGCCATAGCTGCCGTAACAGCGATAGCTCCAATTAGCGATGCAAGAAAGATCCAGTTCTTCTTTAGATAAGCGCTCAGAGCAGTCCTGCTTGCCTGCAACAATTGCCAAAGCAGCAGACAAATGGGTGCGCACACTACCAGCAACACATCAAGCTCCTCTAGTGCTTCGCGACTAGTGTGCGGGAGCCGGGACGCCATATGCAGCCATCTCGAATATTGCGAAACCGAGATTTGTGGAAATAGGAAAGGAACCACTGCAAGAGCAGCTGCCCCGACGGAAGCCCACACAGCAGATCGCAGGCCATGCCGGCGAATGAATAAGACATAGTGGGGAAGAAAGTAGAGTGGGGCGGTGATCTTGATATCAAGTGAAAAACTAAAAGCTAACGCAAGCAAAAGCGCTGATATCCAAGGGGAGGTACAGAGCACTGCATACAACCCCAGAGTCACCGACAAAATCAGGAGAATGTCTCCCCGCACCTGAAAAACGTAACCATACCTGTCCAGCAAAAACATCATCACCAGGGCGACTACGAACAATGCGGCTGGCCGATCGAGCAATTTGCGATAGCATCGCCAGAGCATCCACAACAGGCATAAATTTGCCAGCAATACCACGAGCTTAACCGACAAAACATGCGCACCAAAGAGCCGAAGAGCCAGCGAGTACGGCAGGAATGTCATGGGACCGTAAATGGTCGTGTACCTGACAGCCGATGCAGGATCGGGGTACAGTGGCAACCCTCTAAGCAGAATAGCGGAAACAGAAGCAACGTTCGCCTCAACATGATCGAGATAGCCAACATAGGTCGTGCTGTAAATCACAAGGATGACGTAAGCCACAAGCAGCAACCCACAGAGTGGGACCCAGATCAATCTTGTTTGTATAACCTTGAGGAACTGGTCGAGGATGTCGGGCAGGAATGCCCGCATCGACAAAAAAGCTATTCCGGATGCAGCTACAATCAACAGCAGATGGGTGTTGTGCATTGACATTGATTAGGGCGCCTTATTTTCGGTTCCCGCCGGACTTCTCCGACACCGCCGCACGATGCATCCGGCCTGCTGAATCTCCAGCGCCGGGCTCTGCCACAGCTTAGCACCCAGAGCTAAAGCAAGCCGGCTCTCAGGTTGAGGTGCGATTATACAACCCAATCCAGGTTGTCTTTTTGAAATAGGCTGTCCATATCTGCTGTAGCGAAAAGACCAGTAAATCTAGGAAGCGAAACGCAATTGACTACCTAGTGTTGGCCTTCGGCTACCAAGATCGGTCAAGAAAGGACTACTGTGCCGCTAGGAACATCCCCGAAAGCTGAGGAAACCGCTCGCAAAACAACGCCAACGTCATCAATGTGGCGGCTACTATTGATCAGTTCGGCCGCTCTTTATCTGGAAATCGTTCTGATTCGGTGGCTCGGCACCGAAGTGAAAATCTTCGCCTTCTTTCAGAACCTGTCGCTAATCACGTGCTTTCTGGGGTTTGGTATTGGCTGTTTCACTTCCAAGCGGCGCGGCAGCTTACTACCCTCGTTGGCGGCCACAACGGCCCTGGTAGTCATTGTCAACCTGCCATTTAAGCGCTGGCACCACTTCCTGCAATCCGTATCCTCGATTCTTTCCTATTCACCCGATGCCGCGCTCTGGGGCCAGATCCAAAGCCGTCTCTCTCTCTTTTCATACTACCGAAGCTTTGTAGCTTCCTTGTTTGTGGTCGCCGTGTTCTTATTGCTGCTGACCATAGCCATGATCCCGCTGGGCCGTTGGGTGGGGCATTACCTCGAAGCAGCATCCAACACGGTGGCGGCATACTCGATAAACTTGCTTGGCAGCCTGATAGGCATCTGGTTTCTTGCCATCCTCGCCTTCCTCTGGCTCCCTCCGTCCTATTGGTTCGCGGTCGCGTTCGCTTTCGCCGTTGTTGCACAACCATTTTCATGGCGCTCGGCACTTGCTGCAGCCGCGCTGCTGTTCATCACGCTGCTGGCTTTGAAACCGGCGGGTGGCACTTCTGAGTACTGGTCGCCTTACCAGAAGCTCGCCGTCAAGAACTACGGTAATCAACAGTACGGGATCAACGTGAACAACGAGGGGTACATGACCATCAGCAACGCCACCCCCGAGTTCCTGGCCGAGCATCCAGACCTGTCTGGTATTTACAGCACTAGTTCCTATGACAGCCCTTTCCAGTTCGCCAAGAGGGCCGATCGGGTGTTAGTGGTTGGGGCAGGGGCGGGCAACGATGTTGCTGCTGCGTTGCGACATGGGGCTGCCCGGGTCGATGCTGTGGAGATTGATCCTTTGATCTATTCCCTGGGCACGCGCCTTCATCCCGAGCATCCTTACACCTCGCCCAAGGTCCATGTGATCGTGAACGACGCCAGGAACTTCATGCGGCAGTCGCGCGACAAGTATGACGTCATCATCTTCGGGCTGCTCGACTCGCACACCGAGTTTTCCGGCTACAGCAACATGCGGGTGGACAACTATGTGTACACCGAACAGTCGTTTCGTGACGCCCGGCGGTTGCTGAACCCGGACGGGATCCTGGTGCTGAAGTTCGAAGTGAGACGGCCCTGGACCTGGATCGGACAGCGGTTCTATGCCATGTTGGGCGGCATCTTTTCCCGAGCTCCGATCACCTATTACGCCGCCGGCGCCGGCACTATGGCGCCCGCTACGGTTTTCATCGAATCGGATGACCCTGCGCTGTGGGAAAGGAGCGGCGAGCCGCAGGCATTAGCATTCCTGGGCGCTCGCCCGCCGGTGTTCGCACTCGCGACTGACACTGCCCCGCCGCCGACAACCGATGACTGGCCCTACGTTTATCACTTCGGCCATTCCGTTCCCCGGGCCTATTTTGCGGTGTCGGCCATCATCCTGATTATGGCGCTGGGCATGCTTTGGCCGTTCTTCACCCCGCGCGAAAGTAGCACGTGGCAGTTCTTTCTGCTGGGGGCAGGATTCCTGCTGATGGAAACCCAACTAGTCAGCCGCCTCGGCCTGTATTTCGGGACAACGTGGCTGGTGAATTCCATCGCGCTGACTGGCATTCTTACGGTCCTGCTTTTCTCCAATGTCTATGTGAAGTTTCAGCGGCCCGAGAACCTGAACATCTATTACGCCTTTCTCTGCGCGGCGCTGGTAGTGGATTATCTGGTGCCCTGGAGCCGGATATCGGGTTCGGCGACAACGGTGGGCGTGGTCCTCTGCTTCGCCTATTGCGTACCGGTCTTTTTCGCGGGAATCATATTCACTGAGAGCTTCCGCCGCTGCGGCGGCCGCAGTGATGTGTTCGGCTCCAACATGCTCGGAGCGGTGGCAGGGGGCTTGGCCCAGAACCTCTCCTTCATCGTGGGAATGAAGGCCCTGCTACTTATTGCAGCCCTTGTTTATGCCAGTGCAGCACTTTTGCAGGCCATGAAGCCGTTTGAGCGCGAAAGCCGGGTTCGGGCGCGTGCTGCAGAAATCAGTTTGTAGTTACGCCGGAAATGATTTCCTTGCTTGCGCTGGCCGTGCTAGGGTTGGCCACGGTGTGGCCTATGGTCCACGCTCCACGGTAAGGAACATGCTTTACACAATCGCCAGCGCTACGCGCAGCGGACAGTCTCCAGCGTTGCCGGAGGTGGCCGTCGAAAGCGAGGAACGTCAAGCTTCGGGGCGAGGACTGCGCTTCCTGCCTCTGGTCGTTGCGCTGGTTTCTGTCATGGTGGCGACGGGTTTGATCATCGGAACGTATGCGGTGTTCGACCAGACCTACGATGAGGGAGCGCACCTGGCGTGCGGCATGGAGTGGCTGGACCATCACACTTACCTGCTGGAGCCGCTGCATCCTCCGCTGGCGCGGGTGGCGGCCGCCGTCCTTCCTTATCTCAGCGGCGCGCGCGGCCAGGGTTTTTTCAACCTTTGGGTGGAAGGCAATGCCATCCTGGAGCACAATGGCCAGTACCGGAAGACCTTGACGCTGGCGCGGCTGGGAATGCTGCCCTTCTTCTGGCTGACCTGCTTTCTGGTATGGCGCTTTATGGGGAGGGCCTTCAGCAACTGGCACGCGGCGATTGCGGTGCTTTTGGTGGCATTTTGTCCGGTGGTGCTGGCGCATTCGTCGGTGGCGGCCACCGATGGGCCGCTGATGGCCATGTTTCTGTGGTCGCTGCTGGCGCTGCGGGCGCTGCTGGAAAATCCGAAATGGTCTACCGCTATAGTCGCCGGAGTGGTCATGGCGCTGGCCAGCCTGACGAAGTTCACCGAGATTCCGTTTCTGGCCTGCTCCGGCGGCATTTTGGTTTTGTATTACTGGCTGACTAAGAAACAGTTTCCAGTCGGCTGGAGGCCGGTACTGCTGAGCGTGGTATTTTTCGGAGTAACGATCTGGGCAGGCTACCGGTTCTCCCACGGGCCGGTCGTGGTCGAGAGCCGAATGCCGGCCGATCAGCTGGCGAAATTCAGTGCCGAGCCTGCCTGGAAAAAGGCGATTTTGCTTTCCCCGTATATTCCGGCCGATGAATTCTTCCGCGGACTTAAGGACGCATCCTTTCAGGGTAACTATGGGCGACGGGCCTCGTATCTGATGGGACAGGTGTATGACGGCGCGCGCTGGTATTTCTTTCCAACTGCAATTCTGGTAAAGACGCAGATTCCAATGCTGTTGTTCTTCCTGGCAGGAACGGTGTGGGTGCTACTTTCGGGAGAGATAGGGCGGGGCAGCAGGTATGTATTTCTGCTCGCGGGTCTCGTCGGGCCACTGCTGGTCGGCATGGCCGGAACTATGAATATAGGTTTGCGGCATGTTCTGCCAATCTATCCATTTATGGCGATGCTGGCTGCAATTGGAGTAATTAATCTATGGCAAGTAAGATCGAGACTATCCCTCTTGTATACAGCGAGAGCTATGGTTGTCGTACTGCTCGTCTGGAATGTCTTTAGCTGCTTGCGCGCTGCCCCTGATTTTATTGCCTACTTCAATGAGCCCGCGGCGCCTTATGCGAGCAGAATTCTGGTGGAAAGCGATCTCGACTGGGGTCAGGACTTAAGACGGCTTAATGCAAGACTTAATCAGGTGCAGGCGCAAAGCGTGTGGATTGCCTACTTCGGCGCTGCTGATTTGAGCAAGCGGCTAAGCGCCACTCCATATTTGTTGACAGCCAACGACCGGCCGGCGGGCTGGGTTGCGATCAGCGAAGCTAAGCTGCGGAAGTATCCTGGGGATTATGGGTGGCTATTGCCGTATCCCTATGAGCGGGTGGGAAGTTCGATCCGGCTGTATCATTTCGCGAGTCCGCCGGATAGTTGATGAAGCTCGAGAGCTCAATCCGCGATGTGGCCCCTTCGCCCGCTGGACGCGGGGCGTCGAACATTTTTGCACGTTTTCTCTCGGCCATTGCGCGGGCAACGGAACGTTGGCTGGGCGGTAAGCATTTTCGCCTCAAGGCGACGGCGGCAGCCATCCTGCTGTCGCTGCTGGTTTCCCTTCCGCCATATCCCGCGAATGTCCGGTTGATCCAGGGTGGGGCGGGGGCCATGCAGGCGATAAGGTGGAAGGTGCAACATCCGCTCACTCCGTTTCCGGCGAAACTGAAAGACCCGTCCTACGGTGCCGTGCAGCCGGGAACGGCCAGCCACGTCAATAAGCTGGAACTGCGGCTGACGTGGCCCATCCTGGGATGGTTGAGCGGCACCGGCCCGTGGACGGTGATGGTGTGGAACCACCTGGCCGGCGTAGGAACGTTTTATCTGCTGGCCTCGCTGGCCTTTGAGGCACTGGCGGACACGGTCGGCAGCGCACTGTTTGTCATGGGGCTAGGGGCGACGTTTTACGGCGCATGGTTTTTTCACGATCCGGGCTTTGGGGATGGGATTGCCTGGTTCTTCATGCTACTCTCCATCGCTTGCCGTCAGCCGGTGCTGGCCGGCGCAACTTTTGTGGCGGCTGCGTTCTGCGATGAGCGCTGCCGTGGTCGCGGTGCCGCTCCTGCTCTTCTATCTGGTGGTGCGATACCAGCAGGATGACCAGAAGGAACAACGAAATGGTTTGTTGCTGGCTATCGTCGGCGGAGTGGTGGTGTGGTTTCTGCTGCGGTGGTGGCTGGCCAGGACCTTCGGGCTCTCCACAGGGACGACCGGCTTGGGGTCGCTGAGCATTCTTGCCACCAACCTGCGCACGGGGCTGCGGCCGTTGCTGGACGTTTTCAAGGCTTCGTGGATCCTGGTTCCGCTGGCGCTGCTCATGCTGTGGTCAAAACGCAACTGGGTCTCTGCAGTAACATTGCTTGCAGCCTTTGGGGTGGCTCTGGCTCCCGCTTTCCTCGTTCTGGATTTTCAGCGAAGTGTGGGCTACACATTCGTAGCGCTTCTGATAGCACTACATTTCTTGTGGCGCGACCAAGTCAAATCGAGAAAGTGGCTGGCGGCTATCCTGGTGTTAAATGTGCTGTTCACGCCGCCGGGTGGCTCCATCCTTCGGCTGGCGAAGTCGCTTTAGTTCGCCGAGGGGTTGTGATCTTACCGATGCTTTTGGGTAGATTAGGTAAACCATGAATCATACGTCAGGCACAAAAATGGAAATGTCTGCCAAGACGCCGGTGTTGTCGGAGAATCTGGAACAACCTCGGCAGATGGTTGACTCCGGCGTGGCGCCGGCAAGGGGGAAAAACCTGGGCCTGGGCTGGTTCTTCGCCTTCTTTTTCATCTCGGGATTTTGCAGCCTTCTCTATGAGGTCATCTGGCTGAGGCTGGCGATGGCGCAGTTTGGGGTCACCAGTGCGCTGGTCTCGATTGTGCTTTCCATGTTCATGGCAGGCCTGGGGCTCGGTTCGTGGGGGAGCGGCCGGCTGATCCGGAAGTATGGCGATACGCTGAAGGTTCCGGCGCTGCGGATCTATGCGCTGACGGAACTCGCAATTGCCTGCTCGGCGATTATCGTTCCCTACGAGCTGCAGTGGGGACGGACTTTGCTGCAGCATACCGGCCTGTCATCTTCAGGGGCCTACTACCTGGTGTCGGGAACCTGCGTCGCGCTCGCGCTTATTCCGTGGTGCGCTTTCATGGGCGCCACCATCCCGGTGGGCATGCTGGCGATTAAGAACGACCTGCGGCAGGAATCGCCGCGCTCCTTCAGTTTTCTTTACCTGTCTAACGTGCTGGGCGCGGTAGCCGGCGCCACCATGCCGTTGCTTTTCATCGAGCTGCTGGGCTTCCGCGGTACGCTGAAGATTGGCGCGGCGCTGAATGTCCTGATCGCGGTATCGGCAACGGCGCTGACCCTGCGGCGAGCGGCCGCTCCAGCTCCTGTCCGATCGTTTGAGGAGGCGAGTAGCGCTCCATTGCCGCACTGGGTATCGCGCAACAGGAAGCCATTGCTGCTATTGTTTGCCACCGGATTCACCAGCATGGGCATGGAGGTGGTCTGGATCCGGCAGTTTACCCCGTATCTGGGCACAATGGTCTATGCTTTCGCGGCCATCCTGGCCTGCTACCTGGCGGCAACCTTCGTGGGCTCGCGAATCTACCGGCTGTGGAGCCGCAAGTATGAGCAGGAAGCGATCCTGGTCTGGGCGCTGCTGGCAGTATCGGCGTTCCTGCCTATGCTGGCGGCGAACCCGGACTTCCATCTCTTCAAGCTGTCGCGCCTGGCAATCGGGATTGTTCCGTTTTCGTTCCTTCTGGGATTTGTGACTCCCATGCTGGTGGACCGCTGGTCGGGAGGTGATCCGGACCGTGCCGGGCGCGCTTATGCCGTCAACATAGTCGGCTGCATCCTGGGTCCGCTGCTGTCGGGATTCGTTTTGCTGCCTCTCATCAGCGAGCGCTGGGTGCTGTTCGTGCTGGCCCTGCCCTGGCTGGCCATAGGCTTGTGGCCGGGATGGTCGTCGACCGCCGAAGTTACGAGCGCAGTGCCGATGTGGCAGCGCCTGAGTTCGTACGGCATTGTGGTCCT
Organism: uncultured Acidobacteriaceae bacterium; assembly: GCA_963823635.1. Taxonomy (GTDB): domain Bacteria; phylum Acidobacteriota; class Terriglobia; order Terriglobales; family Acidobacteriaceae; genus Bog-257. The sequence continues at coordinate 262,746 of CAWGMV010000022.1, forward strand.
CGCGCTCATTATGGTTTTCACCAACCGTTCGTTTGAAGACCAGTTCGACCGCGCCGGCATCCGGCGCGACAACACGGCCACCAGCATCGCCACCGGCAGGGGCATGGACAAGCTGCTGCTGATCAATGGCATCGGCATTACCAAGTTGTCGCCAGCGACCAAGATGATGGCGCACCTGCCTTTAGTCTTTCTCGATCATCCGCCGCAGGACGCTTTGGTGATCTGCTTCGGCATGGGAACAACCTACCGTTCCATGCTTTCCTGGGGCATACCGGTGACAGCGGTCGAGCTGGTGCCCGGCGTCCCACGCCTGTTCTGGTATTTTCACGCTGACGGGCCGTCGCTGCTGCAGTCGCCATTGTCCACCGTTGTCGTCGACGATGGACGGCGTTATCTGGAACGCATCCCGCGGCAATACGATGTAATCGCCATCGACCCGCCGCCGCCGATTTCCGCGGCAGGCTCAAGCCTGCTGTATTCCGAAGAGCTCTACGGCATTGTGAAGCAGCGGCTGCGGCCCGGGGGAATTCTGCAGCAGTGGCTGCCAGCGGGATCGGATCCGTACGTTCGCACCTCGGCTGCCCGCGCCCTGCAGGACTCGTTCCCGTATGTGCGGGCGTTTCAGTCGAGGACGGCATGGGGAATTCACTTTCTGGCCAGCGACCGCCCCATACCGAACCTCACGGCCGCGCAGTTGCTGGCGAGGATGCCGGCGCCCGGCGGTTACCGACATGATGGAGTGGGGACCTGAGCCCGACCCGGAGAGCCGGATTGCGGAACTGCTCAAACATGAGATGACGATGGACCAGGTCATGGAGCAGGCACCCAATGCTCCTGCCATAAAGGATGACCGCCCGGTGAATGAATACTTCCTATGGCGCTTCCGCAACAAATTCCTGCAATGGCTCGGCGGTTAGCAAGATTCCAGAATTATTGCATGTGCGGAGCACGGGTAGAGCGGCGCTTGTGCCCGAACTAACTCAAACTGAAGGTCCGATGTTGGCCCGGCCAGCAGCTCGCGCGGAAATTGCTCCCAAGAAGGGATGGCCGGCTTCGCGTGCAGCTCTTCCTGGGCTCATGTTCTTGTTCGCCTTCGTGCTGCGGATGCTTTATCTCAACCACGAGAGCGTCAGCGGGGACGAGGCATTCTCGATGAGTGTGAGCCAGTTGCCGTTGAAGCAAATGCTGGCCGCGCTAGTGCAGGATTTTGTTCATCCTCCGCTGCACTACTTTGTGCTGCGCGGTTGGTTCAAGCTATTCGGATTCGGGTTGTTTCAAGCGCGCCTTTTGTCGGTAATTTTCGGCACCCTGGCGGTTGTGTCTCTCTATTTGCTGGCCGAGTACCTTTTTGATCGCCGCACTGCGCTGCTTTCTGCCGTGCTGATGTCGGTATCGCAACTGGCGATCATGTATTCGCAGGAAGTCCGCCCGTACGCGCAGTTTCACTTCCTGGCGCTGATATCTTCCTATTTGTTTTTGCGGGCCATGCGGGAAGGACGTTCGGGCTACTGGTGGAGCTTTGTGGCTTCGGCCATCCTGATGCTTTACACCGATTACTTCAGCGTGTACCTGATTGTTGCGCTGCTTGTGGTAGCGGCGATTTACCGGAAGAACAGCAGGCTTCGCCTGTGGTGGGTGCTGACCGGCGGCGTGTTGACAGTAGCTCTGTATCTTCCCTGGATCACGAGCGGCATCCTGCATGCGGCAACCAACTCTGAGAAGACTTTCATGGGAACGTCGCCGTGGGGTGCGGTTCGCTGGCAGACCTTCTTCTCGGCTCTCAATTTCTTTAACAATGGCAAACCGACGGGACTGCGAGCAGACTCGCCCTGGTGGACGTACATTGTCGGAGGGCTTCTGTTCAGCGCACCATTGCTATGGTTGCTGTGGAAGGCAATAACAGGCCGCGAAGTGGACGAACAGCCTGACCGAAAGGCCATTGCGATAACCGGCATCCTCTGGTTGCTGCCTTTGCTTCTGACGCTCGGGGCGGGCAGGGCTCTGCATGTTCCGTACAACGTGCGCTACGTTTCGTTTTCCGCCGCTTTTTACTACCTTCTTGTTGCCCGCGCAATTCTGGAGCTGCCAATCAGTGCCCTGCGCTGGGGCCTGGTAGCGCTCATCCTGATATACAGCGTCAATTCGCTGCGGGCCAACTATCTCATGCGCTGGAAAGAGTATTGGGATGACGCTTTCGCCTACGTGCAACAGAACCGGCAGGCGGGAGACTGCGGCGTCTTTCTTCCCGATTTTGAGATTCCGCCGCAGTGGCCGGTTACCCAGGCGGGCCGGCCTTCGTTTCGCGTGCTTCCTAAAGACGGCGTGGCTGCGGAATTGCCGGGATGCAGCAGGGTTTGGGAAGTTTCCTGGGCGCCACGCGATGATTTTCGCTGGCTGCTGAAACACGAAGCAAAGAACACCGTTTTGCAGGCGACGTATCAGAAGATCGACGAACAGCACTACTTCGGTGTACGCGTGGCGTTGTATTCGAGGAAAGAACAATAACAGCAGGGCAATTTCCATCTATGAGCACCCCAACGCAGAGCATCGCGGCGCCGGCGTCCATTAGCGCTGCCGCTGCGAATGGCCCTCGCATCCTGCTGATAGCGAGCGTCGGGCTCATCCTGCTTATAGCGGCGGTTCGTGCACCTTATTGCTGGGCCACCGACGCCTGGGTGAACCATCCCGCCGGCGTTCTCATTGCGATGGCCGCGGATTTGAAGGATGGCGTATTCTATCGTCCGCTCTATGGCCCTGAAGGGTACGGAGGCACCCGTTACTTCCCTTTGTACTTTGTGCTGCATGCCCTGCTAATGAAGCTGGGCGTTCCCATTCTGCCCGGCGCATTTCTACTTTCTGCGTCGGCGATGGTGGCGCTGCTGGCCGGGGTCTTCTGTCTGCTAAGGAGATTGGGGGCCGAGCCATGGCTGGCGGCTTGCTCGGCCGGGGCAGTCCTGGCTGCGGGTTGTGCACAGTATTCTCTGGTGAGCCCGCACGCCGACGGATTGGCAAGCGCTCTCAATGTTTGGGGACTGGCGATAACTGTCCGGGCGAAACTCACTCACCGTAGGATCCTTCTGGCCGCTGTTCTGTTCACCCTGGCATGGTCCGCCAAGATCACCACCGTCTTCGGCTTTGCCGCAGCCTTCGTTTGGCTGCTGAGTACAGGATTCCGGGCAGCAGCCTGGGAAATGGCGGGCGAAGCCTGTATCGGGTACGTGGTGGTCGGCGTTGCCATGGTGGTTGGCAGTCAAGGCCGCGTGGTAGAGATATTCAAGGCCTGCATCTCCGGCGGCACGGGTCTGGCAGGCTTTGCCGCCGGCCCATGGAATATGGTGGTGCAAGCTGCTCGCCTTGATCCAGCCGTGCTTCTGTTTGTTTTCCTGGCATTGCTGGTCCTGGTGCAGGTGTTCTTGACCGCGAAGTTCTTGCAGAATCTGCCGGCCTTGTTTTTTGTCGCAGTGCTGGTGGTGACGGCGGTGATTTTCGGCTCGCCCGGAGTCAATGAGAACCTCCTCCTGGATTTACAGGTGGCCGCACTGGTTCTCATTGCTTCCTGGCTGGCCAATGCGACAGTTCCGCTGCGCAAACAGTTGGGAATTTGCGCACTGGCGCTGGTCATTCTGCTGGCAGCAGTGCCGCTGCTGCGGAAATTCAAGAACGGAGACCGGAGGTTCCACCCGGATCGTTTCCAGAAGGTTCTCGCGGTGGTAGGTGACACTCATAAGCCAATCCTGTCAGAAAATCCGGTCATCCCGGTGCTCGCCGGGCAGCAGCCCTACGTGTTAGATCCCTGGATGTTGCGCCTGCTGCGAAGCCGTATTCCCAATTTCGGGGAACCGCTTCTCGTGGGATTGCGCGAGCAGGCCTTCGGGGCGGTGGTGCTCTGCATGGGAGATCCCCGGACCAAGTTTGGGCAATGGTGGTATGAGACAGGCCAGTTCGGCCCGGGGTTCGCGTCTGCCCTGACTCAGAACTATCGTCTGGCAGCAATTTTCGACGATCAGCGGGTGTATTTGCCAATGGGAGATAGACCGCGCGAAAAATGACTACGCCGCCTGCGGTTTCCGTCGTCATAGCTTCCATTGTTGGGCCGCCGTTCATCGACGACTGCCTGGCTTCCGTGTTGGCGCAGAGAAACGCGCCTCCGTTTGAAGTCATAGTGGTGGATTGTCGCGGGCCGGAGAACGTGGCACGCCTTCGGCGACGTTTCCCCGGCGTGCGCTTCGTGGAGCTGGATCATCGCGAAACGGTGCCCCAGCTTCGTCGCATCGGAGTGGACAACGCGCGGGGCGGAATCGTCGCAGTCATCGAAGAGCACTGCCTGGCCGACGAAGACTGGCTGGCAACTTTGGCCTCCGCCTTCTCACCCGGCTATGCGGCGGTCGGAGGTCCGGTGGATTTTCGCACGGATGGCCGACTGCGTGACTGGATCACGTATTTCATCGAGTACAACTCTTATCTTCCGCCCTGGACGGATGGCGACTCCTACAATGTAGGAAGCGCCAACGCGGCCTACCGCAAGGAAATACTGGATGCCAATCTGGCGGTTCTGAGTGATGGGTATTGGGAGGCTGTGCTGCATCCCAAGCTGTTCGCCGACGGCGCGCGGTTTCGCGGCGTTCCCGGAATGATCGTTTATCATCGCGGTCCATTCGATTATTTCTATTATGTGCGGCAGCGCTATCTTTTCAGCCGGGCCTTTGCCGGGGCCCGGCGTGGGACTCTTTCGGGGGCGAAGCGCGCGGTTTACCTGCTGGCGGCGCCTGCTATTCCGTTCGTCCTGCTGGCCCGCATCGCTTCCCGGGTTTTCGCCAAGAAGTGTCATCCTGATAAGTTCCTTATGAGCCTGCCACTGCTTATCCCGGCGATGACGAGCTACGTGTGTGGAGAGTGGATGGGCTATGCATTCGGGCCCGGCGACGCTCTTATGGAAGTGGAGTAGCCGATGGCCCTGGATCCGGCGCTTAGCGTCGTGGTTACCGTGGTGAGCGACACCTCGGAGCAGTCGGATACCTCGCATCTGGAGGGATGCCTGGAATCCTTGCGGCGGCAGGTGAACGCGCCGCTAATGGAGGTGCTGGTGACCTGCGATGCGCGATTGCCAGGGATCAAGGAAATCGAGCAGAGATTTCCGGAGGTCCGCTTTATTGCGGTGGAAAAACTTCAGACGGCGCGCTCGGGGCCGAGCCGGGAGCATCACGACGAGCTGCGGGGCATCGGGATTCGTAAGGCGCGGGCTCCTCTGATTGCCTTGATTGAAGATGTCGGAAGGCCTGATCGAAATTGGGTGGCGGCGCTGGTGAAGGAACATACCCAGAGCTACGCTGCGGTCGGGGGCGCTATGGAAAACGGCATCAACCGGCCATTGAACTGGGCGCTTTATTTTGGGGACTTCGGCCGCTACCAGAATCCGGTCCCACGGGGTCCGAGCCCTTACGTGAGCGATGCCAACGTATGCTATAAGCGCGCCGCCCTGGAGCGCGTGGCCGACGCCTGGCCGGACTCTTACAACGAAGCCCGCGTGCACGGGGCGCTGGCAAGCCGCGGTGAGGGGTTGGCGCTTTCGCCGGATGTCATCGTCTATCAGCACCGGCTGAATTTGCGGCTCATGCCGGCGCTGGTGGAGCGCTATGTCTGGGGACGCTCGTATGCTGCGGTCCGGGTGCAGGGAATGCCGGCGGCGCGGCGGGTTGTCCTGGCAGTGCTCTGCCCGGTGCTGCCTTTCGTGCTTTTCTTTCGCCAGCTGGGAAATGTCGTTCGCACGAAGCGGAACGAGGCTGCGTTTCTTAAGTCTTCTCCCTTGACCGCCCTGCTCGATACGGCGTGGTCGTGGGGAGAATTTGTGGGATACGTGACCGGACGCGCCTGAAGCGACGCAAGCCTTCGATCCGATCAAGTGGACATATTGGCTTCGCAGCCACAAGTCGCAATCGACGTTCGCGCGCCCGAGGTGCCGCGTCAATTGACCGCTCGCATCTCGGTCATTGTGCCGGCGTGCAACAGCACGTCTGCACCTTCCTCGATGCCTGGATGCGCTGGCGCGCTCTGAGTACCTAGCAGTTCGAGGTCATCGTGGTTGATGACTGCTCCACCGACGACACCGCCAGCATTGGCGAACGATACGGGGCGCGCTGCCTGCGCACGCCGCAACGGATGGGGCCGGCGGGAGCCAGGAACCTCGGCGCACAGGCAGCCGGAGGCGAGATACTGCTGTTCGTCGATGCCGACGTGGTTGTACCGCCGGGAACATTGCGCTTAGTCGCCGAGGATTTTGTTCGCGACCCTGAACTGGCGGCCGTGTTCGGTTCGTACGATGATCAGCCGGCGTGGCAAAGCTTCATCTCGCAGTACAAGAACCTGATGCATCACTATGTCCACCAGACTTCCAGCGAGCTGGCGACTACCTTCTGGGCCGGCTGCGGCGCGATGCGCAAGGCGGTTTTCGAGGAGTTCCAAGGATTTGATGCAGAAACGTATTTCACGCCGTCCATCGAAGACATAGCGCTGGGCCTGAAACTCACGCAAAGCGGGCGCAGGATAAAGCTTGACAAGCGCATTGAAGTCAAGCACCTGAAACGTTGGACGGTGCAAAACCTCTTGCGGGCTGACATCCTCTACCGCGCGATCCCGTGGACACAGTTGATCCTAAATTCGCGCCAACTTCCACGAGACTTGAACCTTACGTATGCTTCACGGGCCAGTTCCCTGCTGGTCGGGATGCTGGCCATCGGCTGCCTGCTGTTGCCTTTCAGCCTCGGCGCCCTGGTGCGCCTGCGGGCTGCGCCTTTGCTTGCGGTGATGGTGTTGATTGCGCTGATGCTCGCCTTCCTCAACCGCGATGTGTATCGCTTTTTTGTGCTCAAGCGTGGTTGGTGGTTTGCCGTGCGCGCCGTGCTGGCCCACTGGGCTTACTATCTGTACAGCGGAATTACCTTCATCGTCTGTCTGGCGATGCATGTTCTTCATCTGCCTCAGTCGTCCACCCGCAAGGCGAACGCGCGGAGCGCCTGAGTATGAGGATTGGTGTTGATGCAACCTCATGGTCGAACCGGCGAGGCTATGGCCGTTATACCCGCGCCCTGATGCACGCAGTTCTCGAACTTGACCAGCGCAACCAGTACATATTTTTCGTCGATTTTGAAAACGACGGCGATTTCCCGCTGCCGTCAGGCGTGCAGGTCTGCCGGGTATCCACCAGCGCGCCCGCGGTCAAGGCGGCATCGGCGGACAGCCGGCGCTCGCTGGCCGATATGTGGGCGGTTGCCACCGCGATGCGGCGGGCAAAAGTCGACGTGGTGTACTTTCCCACGGATTACACCTATGTCCCGTTCTTCATTGGCGCACCACGGCTGGTGACCATCCACGATGCCATCGCGGAAATGTTTCCCAAGCTGGTGTTTCCGACTGCGCGCGCCAAGTTTTTCTATCGCGCAAAGGTGCGGAGCGGGATACATCAGGCTCGATTGCTGATCACGGTCTCCGAGTTTTCGCGCCGCCAATTGGTGGAGAAGCTGGGAATCTCGCCTGAGCGTTTGCGTGTAGTCAGCGAGGCCGCCGATCCCATATTCCGGCCGGCGGAATCCAGCTCCGCCATTGAGGCCTGCGAACGGTGGGGCATTCCGCCGGAGACGCAGTGCTTGATCTACGTCGGCGGATTCAGTCCGCACAAAAACCTGTTTATGCTTCTCGACATCGCGCAGGAACTCACGAGCCGCGATGTGTTTCGTGATTTGCGCCTCGTTCTGGTGGGCGACTACACCGGCGATTCCTTCTATTCCTGTTATCACCAATTGGCCGAACAGGTGCGCGAGCGGGGACTGGCGGAAAATGTGCTGTTCACCGGACGCCTCGAAGACGAAGATTTAGTTTTGCTGCTGCACCGCTCAGACGCTCTGCTGCTGCCTTCCTTCGGCGAAGGCTTCGGCCTCCCCGCAGTTGAGGCAGCGGCTTGTGGAACACCGGTTTTGGCTACCACGGAAAGTCCGATTCCGGAACTGTTGGGTGAAGGTGCGCTGGCAATCAGCCCGAGTGACCGCGAGGGTTGGGTGCAGGCGACGGGGCGCGTTCTTACGGATGCCTGCTTGCGCCGTCATATGAGCGAAGAGGCGCTGGCTGCGGCCAGTCGCGTATCCTGGAAGGACTCGGCGCAACAGCTACTTTCGATTTTCGATGAGGTACAGCGGAATGGCGCGTCCGCTTAGATTCTGCTTTCTCTCTATTTTCTATCCGCCTTACAGCTTCGGCGGCGACGCTATATTCGTTTCCCGGCTGGCCAATGCGCTGGCCCGCCACGGCCATGAAGTGGACGTCATTCATTGCGTGGACAGCTACCGGACCCTAGCGGCTAAGGAACCGCAAGAAACATTTGCGCATCATCCCAACGTGACCGTGCACAGTTTGCGCAGCCGAATCGGGCGGCTGTCGCCGCTCGTGGCCCAGCAGACGGGAATGACCTGGCCGAAGACCGACGCCATCCTCAAAGTCTTCTACAGCAAGAAATTTGACGTAATCCATTACCACAATATCTCGCTGTTCGGGCCCCGGGTTCTGCAACTGCAGCCCGACTATGGTGACTACATCAAGCTTTACACCACCCACGAACATTGGCTGGTTTGCCCGATGCATGTACTGTGGAAGAACAACGAGCGGGTCTGCGACAAGCCAGAATGTCTGCGCTGCACGTTGAAATTCCGGCGGCCGCCGCAACTGTGGAGATACAGCAAACTGCTCGAGAGGTGCGAGGCCTCGGTGGACACTTTCATCGCGCCGAGTCTTTTCACGCAACGAATGCACCACGAACGCGGATTCAAATTCCCCATGACGGTAATTCCGCACTTTGTACCGCAGGATAATCAAATCGCACCTGCCAATTCTTCCCCGCATCCGCGTCCGTATTTCCTTTATGTGGGACGGCTGGAAAAGATTAAGGGCGTGGAGACTCTGCTGCCGGCATTCCGCGGCTACGACCATGCTGACTTGCTGATTGCAGGAACGGGAACGTTGGAGAAGGAACTGCAGCGGCAGGCGGAAGGAATGTCCAATGTGTACTTCCTTGGTGCAGTGCCACAGAAACAGCTGCGTGATCTTTATCGCCATGCTATTGCAGTCCTAGTACCTTCTTCTGGATACGAGGTATTAGGACTCATCGTGCTGGAGGCACATCTGCAACGCACGCCGGTAATCGCCCATGACCTGGGAGCGCTTACAGAAGTGGTCGAACAGAGTCAGGGCGGGCTGCTGTATCGAACACCGGAAGAGTTGCTGACAGCGATGGAGCGCTTGCGCGGTGACGCTCAGCTACGCGGGCAAATGGGAGAGCGTGGCTATCAGGCCTATGGCAGAAAGTGGACGGAAGACGTTCACCTGGAGGCCTATTTCCGCGTGCTCGAAGAGACGGCGCGGCGTAAACTGTCATTTGTTCCCTGGGAACAACCGGCGCGGAGCGCGCTGCAGTTCCCGGTTACCCATGCGGTATGACGCTCAGTGACGCTTTTCCGACGCGGCCGAAGAGAGCACAATGAAGCTAGCGGGGCAGACCATCTTGGCAAGAAGCAATTTGCAATCTGCCGATAACACTCCGGCTGAGATTCCCCTGCTGCGGGCCTTCGCCCCGCTGCACCGCACCGCCATGGGTGTTGCCTGTGGTGTGGTGCTCGGCGGACTGCTGGCTGTGGCGACAACGGTTCCCGTCATCAAAGGAAATGACTTCCTCAGTTTCGGCTTGCTGGCGCAATTCTTCTGGGGCTATTCGGTCTCCTGGCGTGGCGTTTTCGTCGTGTTGCTGTGGGGATTCGGCGTTGGTTTCGTGCTCGGATACGGATTCGCATTCGTCCGGAATGCGACAGTGTGGCTGTGGCTGACGGTGATCCGGTCGCGGGCTGAAATGGACCAGTACTCCGATCTTTTGGACCATTTGTAGGGAGATTTCATGGAAGCAGAAGAAGAGCAGATCGAACACGCAGTCATACTGCTGAATGAAAAGCTGCTCGGGGTTGTTTTGGGTATTCTCTTCGGAACGGGGCTGTTCCTGATAACCAATTTCCTGGTGCTGAAGGGCGGCCGGCACGTAGGAAGGCATCTCGGCCTACTCTCCAACTTCTTCCCGGGTTATCGAGTTACTTTCTTTGGCAGCATCATCGGTTTCTTCTACATGTTCGTCGTCGGCTTGATCGTGGGCGTAGTGCTGGGCGCGGTCTATAACAAGATCGCGAAAGCGTGACCGGTTCGCTATTCGTCTTTCGCTTTCCGCTAGCCGCCAGAGGATTGCTCCTGCAATGACTGATCCAGCGTTATAGCACTGGTTACCCCCGCGGAGCTAAGCGATTCAACCCATGCACGCCGCACAGTTTCCGGTGATCCTGACCTATCACTCGATCTCGGAAGGACATTCCCCGCTGCAAATTGCTCCGAGCCTTTTTGCCGAGCAGATGCAATGGCTTCATGACAACGTGCGTGCGGCGCCGCTGGACGGGGTGGTCAGGGCTTTAGTCGATCACAGATCGCTGCCAGAGCGAACTGTGGTGCTTACCTTCGATGACGGTCTTGCCGACTTTTACTCCTCGGCCGCCCCGGTGCTGCGAAGATTCAACCTGCCGGCCACGCTCTTCGTGCCCACCGGGTTCTGCTGCAGAACCAGCACGTGGAGCGGCAAGGGTGCTGCGGCTTTGCTCGATTGGCAGCAGGTGGCAGAGCTGGCCGAGCAGGGCTTCCAGTTCGGCGCGCACAGTGTCAGTCATCCCGTGCTGCCTGACCTGCCGATGGAAGAAGCGAAACGCGAGATTATCGACAGCAAGACCGAACTGCAGCAACGCACGGGCCAGCCGGTTGATTTTTTCGCTTATCCATTTGGGCGATGGAATCCGGCGGTGCGCGCCATCGTGCAGGAACACTACCGTGGCGCGTGCTCAACCGGAGCGGGGGTGGTTCAGCCTGACGCCGATCCCTTCGCCCTTCCTCGCGTGGATGCGCACTATCTGCGCCGTCCCGCATGGTTTAGAACGCTGTTTACCAACCGCTTCTTGACCTATGTGGCCGGCAGGCGTTTTATCCGGCGATTGCGGAAGCAGCCGGAAGGGGTTTACGCCAGAATTTAAGCCCCTTAGCGGTTCCCCGCGCCGCATGGTGGCTGTTATCATCAACCAGCCAGCTTGCATTTCGGCTTAACCAGACTTGTCCCCCCTGCAGGACGGTTTGATGCCACTCGTCGCTCCGGAGCAACGTAAGGTTGTAATCATCGGTGCCGGTCCCGCCGGGCTGACCGCGGCCTATGAGCTGTCGAAGCACGGCGTCCCGGCGGTGGTCCTGGAGGCCGACAACACCGTGGGCGGCATCTCGCGGACGGTGAACTACAAGGGATATCTCTTCGACATCGGGGGCCATCGCTTCTTCACCAAGTGGGACGAGGTCAACCAGGTGTGGAATGAGATTCTGGCCGACAAGTTCCTCGCCCGGCCGCGGCTTTCGCGGATTTTCTACCGCAAGAAGTTCTTCTATTACCCTCTGCGGGCCAAGAACGCGCTCTTCGGCCTGGGGCCAATTGAAACCGTTCGCATCGTCTTCAGCTATCTGCGATCGCGACTTGTCTATTATCACAACGAGCAGAACCTGGAGCAGTGGGTCAGCAACCGCTTTGGGAAACGCCTGTACGAGATTTTCTTCAAGACCTACACGGAAAAGGTGTGGGGCGTTCCCTGCACTCAGATTCGCGCGGAATGGGCGGCGCAGCGAATCCAGGGCTTGTCGCTGACCACGGCCATCCGCAATGCGCTGTTCAAGCAGCAGACGACCTCGGTCAAAACGCTCATCAACAGCTTCCATTACCCGGAGCGCGGTCCAGGACAAATGTGGGAGATGATGACCGATCATCTGCAGCAGCAGGGATATCCGGTTTTGCTACAACGCCAGGTATCCAGAATCTTGCACAACGGCAAAGGTGTGACCTGCCTGGAAACGCGTGGCCCAAGTGGAGTCGAGCGCTTTGATGGCACGGATTTCATCAGCTCCATGCCCATACGGGAGCTGATCAATGCCATTGATCCTCCACCCCCCGCAGAGGTCAGCAAGGCGGCGAATCGGCTGCGCTATCGCGACTTCCTGATTGTCAGCCTCATCCTGAACCGCAAGGATGTAATTCCTGACAACTGGATCTACATTCACGAGCCTGGTGTGCGCGTGGGACGAATCCAGAACTTTAAGAATTGGTCACCGCACATGGTACCCGACGCCAACAAAACCTGCCTCGGCATGGAGTACTTTGTTTTCGAAAACGATGATCTGTGGTCGAGTCCCGATGAAAAGCTGATTGAGATGGCCAAACAGGAGATTGCCGAGCTGGGTCTGGCAAAGCGGGAGGAGATTGAGGACGGTGCCGTGGTGCGCATGCCCAAGGCGTACCCGATGTATTCAAACGACTGGGCGCGGCAAGTGGCCACCATCCGCCGCTACCTGGAAATCGCGTTGCCTAATTTGCAGTTAGTGGGCCGCAACGGCATGCACAAATACAACAATCAGGACCACTCGATGATGACCGCCATGTGCGCGGCGCGCAACATCCTGGGCGCCAATCACGATCTGTGGGCCATCAACACCGAGGCCGAATATCATGAGGAAAAACAGGAAAAACCCAGCACGGTGGCTCACGAAGAGCCCAAGCGTCCAGCGTATGCAGAACCTCCGTTGATACCAACGGCCGCTCGCACCGGGCAGAATGGTGACGGTGCTGTACGGGACGGGACGAAAGCATCCGCAGCAGGCGGCTTTTCAGGGAAATCGTGAGCTCCCAGCGCAGCGTCAGGCTATTTCTTCCATGACACGGGAAAAAACATCAAATCGACCAGCATCGTCGCCGAACAACACCTCGCTGGTGACCGGTGGCGCCGGCTTCATCGGCAGCCATGTCGTGGACTCGCTGCTGGGCATGGGGCACGAAGTCCTGGTGCTCGACGACCTTTCCGGCGGGTTTCGCGAGAATGTCAATCCGGGCGCGACGCTGGTTGAGGGCTCGGTCACTGACGCCGAGCTGGTGGACAAGCTGTTTGCCACACATAAGATCGACTACGTCTATCACGTTGCCGCTTACGCGGCCGAAGGGCTGAGCCACTTCATCCGCAACTACAACTACACGAACAACCTCATCGGCAGCATGAATGTGATCAACAACGCGGTGCGCTCGCGCTGCCGGTGTTTCGTTTTCACATCCAGCATTGCGGTTTATGGGGCTGGGCAGACGCCGATGCTGGAATCGATGGCGCCGCAGCCGGAAGACCCTTACGGCATTTCAAAGTATGCTGTCGAACTTGACCTGGCCGCGGCCAAGCACATGTTCGGCCTGGATTACATCGTCTTCCGGCCACACAACGTTTACGGCGAGCGGCAGAATATCGGTGATCCCTACCGGAATGTCATCGGCATCTTCATGAACCAGATTCTGCAAGACTTGCCGTGCCCCATTTTTGGCGACGGCACCCAGACCCGAGCGTTTACCCATATCGCCGACGTGGCTCCGGTGATTGCTCAGTCGGTCAACTATCCCGCGGCCTATAACCAGATTTTCAACGTCGGCGCCGACATGCCTTACTCGGTGAATGAACTGGCGCGCCAAGTGCAGGTTGCGATGGGCAGCGATACTGGGATTCTGCATCTTCCGGCGCGGAATGAGGTCTTGCAGGCCTTCAGCGACCACAGCAAAGCCCGCGAGGTCTTCGGAACGGGCGCAAGCATCACCCTGGCGGAAGGACTGCAGAGAATGGCCGACTGGGTGAAACAAGTGGGAGCGCGGCGCGGCAAGCCTTTCGACAAAGTCGAGGTTGAGCGGGAGTTGCCGCCGTCATGGAGGGAGCTGTGTACAACGGCAGGACGGTGAGCGTGGTCATGCCAGCCTACAACGAGGCGCATGGCATCGCCGCTGTGGTGCGGGGATTCCTCAGCATTGCGGAAGTTGACCACGTGATCGTCGCCGACAACAATAGCAGCGATAACACCGCGGAGCTGGCGGCAGCCGCGGGTGCCTCCGTGGTGCACGAGTCGCGCAAGGGCTATGGCTACGCTTCGCAGGCTGCTCTCCGGGCCGCGAACTCGGATTACGTCATCATTGTGGAATCCGACTGCACCTTCCGGGCTGAGGATGTGCGCAAGTTTCTGGCCTACGCCGGCGAGTTTGATGTCGTCTTCGGCACACGCACTGCGAAGTCATGCATCTGGGAAGGCTCGAACATGGGGCCCTTCCTGCGCTACGGCAACGTTGCTGTCGCCAAGCTGCTTGAGTATCTGCACAATGGCCCATGCCTGACCGATGTCGGCTGCACTTACAAGTTGCTGAGGCGGGAAGCTCTGAAACACCTGGTTCCGATGTTCACCGTCGGCAAAAGTCATTTCTCGCCGGAGTTGATGATACTGGCCATTCGCACCAAGTTGAACTGCGTTGAGATTCCCGTCCACTACCAGCCGCGCACCGGGACCTCGAAAATTACAGGCAGCACGTGGAAAGCATTCAAGCTGGGAGTGCGGATGATCGTGATGATCGTGCGCTATCGCTTCAAGCAGATCCCTCAGATTCCGTCGCTGACAGAGGCGGAACCAGTGGCAGTAGTGGTCAATACCTCTGTGGCTGAAGAAGTCCGAAAAGCTGATTCCTCGCGGGCTGGAGCCCGCTCGTAATGAAAACTTGGCTCACCTGTAAATCGTCTCCAGCGCGCTCTTAATTTTGAGAAAAGTGTAAATTTGGCTGACCACAATGGGGACAAAAACGGCTGTCACGAACTTCAGGGAAAGTTCACGCGCTCCCAGGATTACCAGCGCAATGAGCGCCCACGACCAGTGAGGCGAGAACAGCAGCAGCTCATCTCCCCAAATATTGTGAAAGACCGCGCTGAAGAGGATCCATCCGAGGGGCAGCCAAACATATACCCGCGTAGTTTCATCGCGAAGCGCTCGAGCCAAACACGGAAAAGCAGAAGCAAACCACGCAATGGCGCCGATGGCCTGCAGTCCAAAGTAATAACTGAAACGCAAGACATGATGCGCCGGTTCGTAGCTCACCATGTCCCAGCCGGGCACTCGCATGATGAGAGGGGTAGGTCCGACCGCTGGACTCAGAAATGTATATACGGCGTAAACGCCGGCCCGCAGCGGATCGTGCAGCAAGCGAAAGGTCGAATAATCGTTCACGAAGTGGTGTAGGACGTAGCTCTTCATGTAGAGGAAGAGGGCCGCGGCCACTCCCAGCGGGGCCACAATCGCAAGCACGATAAGGCGTGCCCGCATGGACTTGAAGAAGTATTGCCAGAGAGCAGCAACGGGATACAAGGCGTTGGTGATGGTTGTGCCGCCGCAGAGAACCACCATGGCCAGAAGAAAGCCAGTTGTCGCTGCGCTGCTGGCAAGGAAGATTGGAACGACAAAGGTTATCGAGAGCAGGCCGTTGGATATGCCGAAGTGTTCCGGCAGCGCACCGGTGGCATTGGACGTGAACAGCAGGTAAATAATAAAAAGCAGAATGCATTGCGGAAGCTTGACCCCGAGGCGCAAGGCGAGAAACGCCAGAAATCCTACGCCCAGTCCATGCATGAAGGAGACGACAAGCCGTGCTGCAAGAATCCCGGCATAGTCGGCGGGCATGAAGATTTCCAGCAGATGCTCGAGCGCACGGACCGGCGGACGCCAGAAAGCGATTTCCAGGGGATGGACCGCCTTTTCCGGCGAGACTGCGTTGCCGACGATTCTGTCAAGCCAGATGCTGCTGTCGGAGTTGAAAAGAACATTTTGCCGTTTCACCACGACCGAGCCGGGAACAGATTCTAGCCATCCAGACAACAGCATGAACCAGATGACCGCAACCAGGCCGACTGCAGTGGCGATGGTCCCAGGCCGCGCCAACAAGAATGGTTCCGCAGCGCTAATCAATTGAGGTTTCGCGCTCGTTATTTGCATCACCTGGTACCCAGTTTAGCTTGCGACGTTTCATGTAACGGGAGAAGTATCCAATCGTTATCGATCACTTGTGCCAGCTTGTAGTTCTGCCTGAGCGCTGAGACGAAACCGGGTCCGAACGACACCGTGTCGTACCATTGGCGCACGACCTCCTGAGCAGGATCTCCGCTGAGCACCACCGCGCTGAAGTCGCGATTCCGCAATCTTTCCAAAAGCGGCTCCTCAAACCCCGGAATGCGCCTCCGCAAAAGCTGCACCATCCAGGGATCCAGTACGTAGGGATGCTGCCCCGCAAGGGCCGGGATGACAGGATTCTCAGACAGAATCGGCTTATCCGTGGGCCCGATCGCCTCGATCACTCGCTGGAATTGATGTGGGTGGTACCACGCGCTCCAGGCTCTGACATGCCGCAATAGAGGCAGGACGGCAATAAGGGTCAACAGGCCGAGAGCATAAACACCGAGCCGCCTTTGCAGCGGAGAGGCGGCATTCGTGACGAACGCAGCCAGCAAAATCACGGAAGCAACTTGCACATCGAGCAGGTGGTTACCCGCGGTCCCGGGAGAACCGAAAATCACTATCGTGACCGCCATTGTGATGATGAAGAACAATGCCGGCAAGTTTTGCAGCAGTTTCCCGCAACCTGTAAGAAACGCAAGCAACAGAAACGCCAGACCAGCGAATAAAACCAGTGCGGGATCGGTATAAACGGCCATGGACTCCATTCGCGAAAAGCCACTGGCGATGAATTTCCAGTCGGCGCCCCCAGAAGCGCAGGCCCTGAATATCACCACGACGCGGCCATGGCTGGCAACAATCATCGCTCCTGCGACCAGCAGATAGCCGCCGACGGTTTCCGCGCACAGCAGCCACGCGATACGCTTGTAACCTGTCGCAACCAGCCAAATGACAGCCGCGGCCAAGCCGAACACCGTCGTAAGCTTTGCTGACCATGCGAGCGTAAAGAACAGCGCAGCCAGGATGACGCTCCGACGGCTGCGCGGCAGGCGCGCGATTGCCGCTAATCCCCAGACATTCATCGCGGCTGCCAAGCCATCCGCCTGTGGAGTGGACAAAGACAACTGCGCAGAGTTGGCGGCCAACAGCACGATCGCCGCACACGTCGCCAGCCACACCTCCACGCCGAGTTCCCGCAGCAGGCGGAAGACCCCCAACACCAAGAGAACAATGGCCGCGGTCGAAAGCAGATACGCGCTTGCCAGTACCGGTAAGCCAAGCTTCAAAAGCAACGCGTGCAGACAAAAATATAATGGGAAATACCGCGTTCCGCCGTATCCCCGCATATCGTAGAGCGGACGGTAGAAGACGCCTTGTTTCAGGTCCGTGGCCATGGTAATCATGACGCCCGAAGCAAAACTGATGCCGGCGTCGTTCCGCCACCAAATCCAGGTGCGCACCGCGGTAACAACGATGATGAACACGGCTCCAACTAACAGCAGGGTTCGCGGTCCAGCGCCCGGCACCCCTTGCGATTCGGCTTTGCTCTCGTTGACTGTGCTTGTGGTAGCCATTCCGAACCTGAATAAACCAGAACTGACCGCCGCCGCTCTTTCTCCGGCAGGCGCAGTATATCTCGCCTACAGAAATGCTGTTTCCGGTCAACACCACTGGTCCCGGCTAACGCGGACGATTTAATGAAGGAAGACGCGACCCTTCCACTGAAGACAAACGCAGAAGCCGAGGCGCCGGTTGCGACCAGTCCTGCTCGCCGGCGCCTGGCCAAGATCCTATGGCGCCTGTTTCAACTCTGTCTGCTCCTGGCGCCGTTTCTTATTCTCGACTGGGTCCACAGCGCAGCGGTGAGACGGTCTTCGCATCCGAGTGCAAAGATGAAAAATTGCGGAGTCCGGGATCCCGTGCGCCATCACGCCTTCAAGCCAAACTGCACTGCCGTCTATCCCTGGGGCGGGACTTGGTATGACTTTGCCACCAACAGTCTTGCCTTTCGCGACGAGAAGGTCAGGGAGGTGCCGCTCTCCGATGACCGTCCGCGAATTCTCATCCTGGGTGATTCGATGACCGAGGGCATGCTTCCATGGCGCGACAGCTATGTCGGACGGATCGCCGCCCACTTTCCCCAATATGACTTTCTCAACGGAGCAGCACGCAGTTATTCTCCCTCGAATTATTTCAACGTGGCACACGCTGTGCTTGCCCGCGGGTACGAGATCGACGAGGTCATGGTCTTTATTGACATATCCGATGTCCAGGATGAGGCGACCTTCTACCGCGACAAAGACGCGTCCGGAGCCGTCAATGGGCCGCCCTCCGAGTATTACCCCATTTCCTGGTGGGCAAGAACTCGCATGTTTATCGCCGGGCGACTGTTCCTTACCAATCACGTGCTGGAGTCTTGTGAGCGGTTTCTGGTGGGGCACGGCTTTTATCATCTGAACACAGGGCCGCTGGGTGATGCTTTTGACATGGAACGCGGGGCATGGACCTATCGGAAGGTAAATGAAAAAGCTCCTTACTACGACGGCTACGCGCCGCTCGGCGTGGAGGGTGGCATCGCCAGGGAAAAAGAGAAAATGACGCGTCTCTGGCAGGAACTGGCCGACCGCAATATACCGCTCACCGTAGTTGTGTATCCGCACCCCGCCCAGGTGTTGCACGACACGGTCGATTCCCGGCAAGTTCGCATGTGGCGCGAGTGGTGCGACGGCAAATGCAAGCGCTTCATTTCGCTGTTCCCCGCCTTCCTGGCTCTAAAGGAACAATGTCCGGCTGGCCGTCCCGGTTGCTGGTATCTGAACTACTTCGTCTTCGGAGACATTCATTACAACGCCGCTGGGAACGCTGTGGCCGCCAACGTGATCATTAAGGACCTGGAGGAGATGCCCCCAGTCAAGCGGCCCCAAATCTCCGGGCATGATTCCACGATCGCGAAGGTTCACTAGACTGAAGATACCCGGCAGATGATTGAAGCAAACGTGCAGAGCGCGAGTCAGGAGAGTTTGTCTGTCCCGACCCTGTCGAATGTAAAGCTGACGAGGACGCATGCAAACGTCTGGGGCCTCGCGGTCGCCGGGCTGCTCGCCGTTTTCTATCTTGTCAGCAGCCTGTATATCTCATCGCATCGGCTACTATGGTTTGACGAAGTCATTACCGTACACATTGCGCGGCTGCCCGATTGGCGAACCATTCTCACTGCGCTCAGCCACGGCGCAGACTCGTTGCCGCCTTTGTACTACCTCGTTGTCCGAATGTTTGACCAGCTATTCGGACATGGTGAAGTCGCAATAAGGCTGCCGTCCACTCTGGCGATGGTGGCGACCCTCCTCATTACCTTCGATTGTGCACGCCGTCTCACCGACAACCTCCACGGATTGATTGCGCTCGCCATCGCCGCTGGCCCGCTCGCGGGCGAAGGCTTTGAAGCCCGCTCGTACGCTATTTATGTCATGTTTGCTGCGCTGGCCTTGTGGGTCTGGACATACGACCGGACTTTCACCCAGAGCTTCGGCGCTCCTGTTCGGAGCGGTGTTATTCCTGGGCGTCAACTTTCACTACTACGCTGTACTGTTGTTGGTGCCATACGCGTTGTGGGAGGTTTCCCGCTGGAAACCGTGGCAGCCTCCCTCGCCAAAGTTGACTGCCGGAGTTATTGGCGTCGTTGTCCCTGCTGCTCTGCTATCGCATTTCATCCTGTCCTTCGCCCGCAACTTTTCGCCTGGCTTTTGGAGCCGCCCTTCGTTGCGCGAACTCACGGAGATCTACTCTCACATATTTGTAGGCGGGTTATTCATTCTTGCCTTGATCGTGATTTGGATTGTTTTAGGAAACAGAACGAACAAGATTGTCGTTTTGCAGCCGATGCAGTCCGGCGAAGCCATTGGCTGGCTATTTCTCTGCCTACCGCTGGCCGGTTTCGTTGCAGCGGAGTTGAAGACGAATGCCTTTGCTGTCCGCTATTTTCTCGTACTGGTACCGGGAGTCGCCGTGGCATTCGCCTGTTGGACATGGCGGAACTTCCACAACGTCCGCCGCGTCTCGCTGGGAATATTCCTGCTGCTTGCAACCTGGGGAGTCGCGAAGCAGTTGCAGGTGGTACGCCGGCCGAGCTTAGTCGAGAGCCCGGGAACCAGGGATTATCTCAGCTTAGAAGGCACTCTGCACGCGGAGGGTAAGCGGTTCTTCGTGTTTTCTGATCCTTTTCTGTTCCTGGAGGCCCAGTACTATTCAAAGTATCCCAGCGAATGCATTCTGCTACTGCCTCGGGATTTTGAGCAGGAAGCCCCGGCGGGCCGTTCGTCTCCTGATCCCTATATGCACCAGCGAGTTGAGCTAATCTTGTCGCAGTACTATCCGTTGCAGTTCTGGCAGACCGAACAACTACGGGAACATGCCCCGCAAACAGCTCTGATCAAGCCCACGTCGGATGTCTTGGAGTCTGCAAAACAGGCTGGACTTGACGTTGAGGTCCGATTCTCTCAACCACTCAAGGTACTGTCTTTGCAATGAAAGGCGCGTTTTCGTAGAATAGCCGCTCTCGCCATGAACCCAACTTCAGCTTCCTTGCAGATATCTGATCTGCCGGAGAATGCGGCAATTTCTGCGCCTGCAACCGGTTCCGCCGATTCATCCACGAAGCGCGTCTGTAGTTGGTTCGATTCCATCTGGCTGCAGTTGGCCGTCTCCGCTGTGTTTGGGCTTCTGTACATGTTGCTGGTGATGGGCCCCGAGTCGCTGAACCCAAGGAATACGGACTGGCTCTGCGAAGACGCCGCTCATCACTACATAGGTTGGGAGATGCTGCGGCAGGATCGGCACTGGCGTTGGCCGCTGATGTATAGCCAACGTCTAGGCTATCCGGTCGGGGAGTCGGTAGCGCTGGTGGACGTTAATCCCTGGTTGGCACTGCCGGGCAAGATGTTCTCGCCACTGCTGCCTGAGCCTTTTCAGTATTTCGGCATCGAAGCCGTCATATGTTATGCCTTGCAGTTTTTTTTCGCACTGAGGCTGCTGCGGCTTTTCCTGGGCACAAACTTGCTCGGGATATGGATCGGCTCGCTATTTTTTCTGATTGCGCCGCCGCTTACCTTCCGTCTCAAGTTTCACTACTGTTTGTCGAACCACTGGCTGCTGCTGGCGGCGCTGATCGTATTTTTCCAGGCACAGCAGGAAGTACCGAATGCGGTACGAAGGTTCGTAATTTCGGCACTCGTTCTGACGGGCGTCGCGATTGCAACGAATCCCTACATCGCTTTTCAGGTCGTGGCCGTGCTGGCGGCTGCCGTGCTTAGCTTGTGGTGGAAGGCCAAGCTGTCGCTGCCGCGAGCTGCCGGGCTCATGGCTGCTATGGGCCTGCTCTGTGTTGGCCGTATCCTTAGTGCTCGGCTTCATCATTGCAGGGGGCAAGGGATATGGCGGTCATGGATATCGTGTCTATTCCATGAACCTGCTCGCGCCATTGAATCCCGGTTGGTTCGGCTCAATCATCTTCCCAGCCATTGTTCCCCATCTTGAGAAGGGACAATATGAGGGTTATGCCTATCTCGGGGCGGGCGTGATTGTGCTGGCCGTCATCGTCCTGTTATACGCACTTCTGCGTCCGGCCAAGCTGAAGGCCGTCCTCGACCGGCGTTGGCTGGTTCCTCTGCTTTTGTGCTGCGTGTGTCTTACGCTGATGGCTTTGACCACCAAAGTCGTGGTCGGGGGAAAGACGCTGGTGGATATCGATCCCCAGCAGATGTTTTCCCGGTTTCTTGCGCCCCTGCGCTCGAGTGGACGCCTGTTTTGGCTTCCTTACTACACGATCCTGACAGGGTTGCTGGCCGCTCCTTGCTTGTTTATGCGCCGTACGCGGGCGAACGCCCTGCTGGCCTGCCTGCTGGTGTTGCAGTTTGCGGATACGGCTCCGCTTCGCAGGTTTGTGTATGCCGCCGTGCATCAGACCTATCCGCAGCCTTTGAAATCACCCATCTGGCGCCATTTGGGCTCTGTTTACCAGAACCTGGTTGTGCTTCCACCGTGGCAATGTGGCCCATACTCCTCCCCGGGTGGTGCCTATGGATACCGTTACTTTGGCTTCCTGGCGGCTGATCAGAACATGCGAATCAACAGCTACTACACGGCCCGATATACCGGGAAGTCCCTGGAATATCACTGCGATCGTCCCGATGCGGATTCGGCGAGCCCCCTCTCACCAGACAGTGCTTATGTTGTCACCCCTGCCATCGCTGCTCAAATCGCAAATAGCCCTGGCGGTGATGGAAAGTGCCACGACCTGGATGGGTTTATTCTGTGTTCTCCAAGAACAGACTTCGGGCTTAGCGCGAGACCCATAGATCCAGGCACTAGCGCTACCCCCTAAAAATTCGCTAATCCACGAGGTTGCATGACCACTGCGACAACTGTGCAAAACTTGAGCCCGTCCGAAACCGGTCAAGCGCATGTCTATCGAGACCTGTTCTTGATCAGTTTCCTTATTTTGTTTTTTGAACTGGCGTGCATACGCTGGTTCGGCGGCACCGTTGTTTACCTTACATTTTTTACCAACATTGTCTTGCTGGCCACCTTTCTGGGGATGTCAGTTGGCTGCCTGGCGGCAGCAGGCCGCCGCGATTGGTCCGGGGCAGTCCTGCCCCTGTTGCTGCTGTCGGTCGTGATGGCCTGTGGAGTCTGGTATCTATTCACGCATGTGGTCCCTTATCAGATTAACGTTGGCGGACAAGGATCGCCTCAGCAGGTATATTTCGGTACGGAATACACCGGCAAGAACCTGTCGCAATTTTTCGTGCCGATTGAGCTTCTGGCCGGTCTCTTCTTCACCTTGATCGCACTGGTGTTTGTGGGCCTGGGTCAGGTAATGGGCCGCGCCTTCGACGATGCACCGGACCGTTTGCTCGCCTATATCGCTAACATTGGTGGGAGTTTGGTTGGCATCGCGGCGTTTGCCCTGGCTTCCTACTTCGCAACGCGACCCGTTGTATGGTTTGCCATTGTTCTTCTACTGTGGTGGTACTTCCTGAAGCGGCGAACCGCCATACAGGCATCTGCCCTCGTCGCGATACTCGTAATCATTGGCTTTGCCAGCTACTTCGTGTCCCTCTCGGCGCCGCTCCAGGCAATGTCATCGAACATCCTGACATGGTCGCCGTATTACAAGATTACCTATATGCCGCGGTCCCGCCTCATCGTGACCAACAACATCGGCTACCAGACCATGGTGCCGGTTGCCGACGCCGGCCCGGCCTATGACCTGCTGCATCTCCTCAACCGCGACGCCGGCGGCAAGCCCTTCGAGGATGTTTTGATTATCGGGGCAGGGTCGGGTAATGACGTTGAGGCCGCCCTGGAAAACGGAGTAAAACATATCGATGCCGTCGAGATCGATCCCGGGATCCTGGCTATTGGTAAAGCTGACCACCCCAATCATCCCTATGCTGACCCGCGGGTGACGGTTTACATCGACGATGGACGCAGCTTTCTTCGCAAGACCTCAAAGAAATACGACCTGGTGGTTTATGCTCTGGTGGACTCGCTGGTGCTGCACTCGGGATATTCGAGCCTTCGACTGGAGAGCTTTTTGTTCACGCAGCAGGCGTTCGACGATATTGCCGCAAGGCTCAAGCCGAATGGCGTCTTTGCTGCCTACAATTTTTTCCGCCAGGGATGGATCGTCGGCCGGATTGACAAGATGGCAGAGCAGACTTTTGGGACCAGGCCTCTGGTGATTTCGCTTCCCTATGTCGAGACCATCCGTCCCACTGACCCTCAAACTACCAACACGTTTCTTCTCGCCAGCCGCAACGCCGCCACTATGGAGGCCATCAGAAGCGAGTTCGCGCAGCAACAATCGTTCTGGATCAATCAGAAACCAGCCCTGAACCAATCGCTGAATGGTTTCGGTCCACAACCGCCCTCGCAGCCTGCATCTCCCGCTGCAGACTGGCACCGCATAGCTCCGGCCACCGTCGACACCTCCGGCATTACGCGACTGCCCAGCGACGATTGGCCATTCCTATACTTGCGTGAAGCAAGAATACCTGCGCTGAATCTGCGCAGTATCGCGTTGATCGCCGGGCTTTCCTTGGTAATTCTGTATGTGGTTGCGCCTGTCCGCAGGGTTCAGCCGAATTGGCAGATGTTCTTCCTGGGGGCTGGATTCATGCTCCTCGAAACCAAGGGTGTTGTCCATATGGCCCTGTTATTCGGGTCCACATGGCTCGTCAACTCGGTTGTATTTTTTGCCATTCTGGTCATGATCCTCGCCAGCAATGTCTTTGTACTGCTGGTAAAGCCGCAAAAACTCTGGCCGTACTATGCCCTATTGTCGGCTGCTCTGTTGTTCAACATCCTGGTGCCGATGAGCAAATTCCTGGCGCTTCCAGGGTGGGGCAAAGTGGCGATCTCCTGCGCGGTGATTTTTGTTCCTATATTCTTTGCAGGTATTGTCTTCGGCACTTCCTTCCGGGACAGTCGTCAACCCGATGTTGATTTCGGTTCCAACATTGCGGGGGCGATCCTGGGCGGCCTGGCGGAAAATCTGTCGCTGATGATTGGCTTCAATTATCTGCTCATCATCGGACTGGCCTTCTATCTGCTCTCGGCCGTGCTGCGGCGGCAGGTCCCGATTCCGAAGCTGGCGCCCGCCCCTTGAGGCGGAAAGAGCTGAGCACAATTCCTGTGCCGGGAAACCATGTGAGCACCACGGCGAAGCCAGAATTCGATGCAGACAACGGGCATCTAACCCCAGGATTTTCGTTCGTGAAAACCAGGTCTTACAAGGCCGCGCATGCGGACAACAGAATGTGGGGAGCGGGTGACGTCCTCCGTGCGCGCGCTATTTACGGGCAGCGCAAGAGCGCCAACCTGCGCTGGCTGTTGCGCAGCCGATTCGAATGGATGAACCAGTACATCGTCCCTGATTCTTCAGGAGTGGACATCGGTTGCGGCCCGGGATTCAGCCGCGAGTTCATTCGTTGCCGGAGACTGCTGCTCACCGATATCGCAAGCTATGATCACTTGGACATCGGCGGAGTGGACGCCCAGCAACTCCCGTTCGCCTGCGACTCCATGGATTTCATCATCGAGAGCAACATGGTCCACCATCTGCCCTACCCCGGTCGCTTCCTCAACGAAGCCAGGCGGGTGGTGCATAGCGGCGGATTTCTGCTGATGCACGAGGTGCAGGCCAGCCGCGTGTTCTGCGCTGTGCTGCGGGCCATGCGGCATGAAGGCTATGCGTTTGATGTGAACGTCTTCGACGAAAGCTGCATGTGTGCCGACCCTGAGGATCCCTGGGCAGGAAACAACGCCATCCCGCGGCTCCTGTTCGACGACCACGATGCCTTTCTCCGCGCCCAGCCCGGCTGGCGAATCCTGCGGGATGAGCCCTGCGAATGCCTTCTGTTTCTCAACTCCGGCGGCGTCACCGCCAAGACGGCGTACATCCCTTTGCCGCCGGTTGTTTTGAAGGCAGTGGAGAGACTTGATAACATACTGGCCAAAGCTGCCCCCAATATCGTTGCTGTGGGACGAAGGATCGCGTTGCAAAAGGTTTAGCAATCCAGGGAGAGTTCCGCATTATTTCCATTGTCATCCCGATTTACAACGAGGAACTCCTCCTGGAGCGCCTGAATACGGAAATCCACGGCATCATGAACAGCCTCCGGGAGCCGTGGGAGGTAATCTACGTCAATGATGGTAGCGACGACCAGTCTCTGACTCTCCTCACTCAGGTTCATGATGCCTGTCCCGGCACGGTGGTGGTGGCGGACCTGTCCCGCAACTGGGGGCACCAGCAGGCCATTAGCGCCGGACTTTCGCTGGCCCAGGGAGATGCTGTTGTCATCATGGACGGCGATTTCCAGGATCCGCCAAGTTTGCTGCCGGAAATGGTGGCGGCATGGAAGCGCGGGGCCGAAGTGGTCATCGCGCGACGCACCAGCCGCGGCGAGCACGGCGTGAGGCGCTTACTTTTTCCCCTGTTCTACCGCATTCTGGGCTACATCTCGGACTATCCGATCCCCTTAGGTGTGGGCGTCTTCGGCTTGATGGACCGAAAGGTGTGCATCACACTTACCAGTCTCCAGGAGACCAACCGTTTCCTGCCCGGCCTGCGCTCCTGGGTGGGATTTCGGACAGTTTTTGTCGACTTTGATCGACCGGACCGGGCGGGTGGCAAACCCAAGCAAACTCTTCTGCACCTGTTCAAGTACGCGGTCGACGCCATTCTGAGCTTCAGCTACAAACCGCTACGGATGGGACTTGCCTTTGGCCTCATCCTGGCGGCTTTCGCCAGTCTGGCGGGACTTACGCTGGTGGTGATGCGGCTCTTCCATCTGGGTATTTTCCGCGACAACGTCGTGATGGGCTACACCAGCCTGATGTGCGCACTGCTTCTGATGGGCAGCATTCAAATTATCTGTACCGGCATTTTGGGCGAATATATCGGCCGCATTTACGACGAAGTGAAGCGCCGTCCGTTGTTCGTCATCCGCTCGGTGATGGAAAGACAACCTTCGGATGTGCATGCCATACCGTCCGAGAAACTATCTCTTCCGCTGTGATGCAGATCTTTTCCTGATGCCCTCAACCGAACCGCTTACAAACAAGCCGTCTGAGACGGGCACGGCCAAGCCGAAGCACATAGCATGGCCCATTAAGGTTCTCATTTCGCTGCTGTGGTTGGCGCTGCTTCTGGAGATTGCTCCGCGACTATTTCTGAGCACCAGATTAGTGCTGCATGACAGCGTCCGCAAGGCAGTCCTGGGCGGCGACAATTCCTCCTGGCGGCTGCTCTGGGTGGTTTTACACAAGCGCCACGAAGAGTGGACAGGAAAGTACTCGACCTATCATCCGACGCGCGGCTGGGCAATGATACCGGATGTGAAGAACATGACCCCCTTCGGTCCGGGGAAGGTTGTGAACACCAATTCCAAAGGGCTGCGCGGTACAACGGAGTACGAATATGCTCGCACCCCCGGCAAAGAGAGAATCCTGGTTATAGGCGACTCCTTCACCTTTGGGACCGACGTCTCCGACGACGAAACCTATTCGCACTATCTGGAAACTGATCTCCCCAACACCGAAGTCCTGAACCTCGGCATTCAAGGCTATGGTCAGGACCAGATGCTCCTGTATCTACAGGAAGAGGGAGTCAAGTACCACCCTGACGTAGTCATCCTCGGCTTCGCGCACATGGACATCCACCGCAACCTGTGGAAGTTCTTTGCCTATGCCAAGCCAAAGTTCGACCTGACCCCCAACGGCCTGAAACTGACTAACGTGCCGGTGCCGACGCCGGAGCAGGTGCTCGCCGAAGAGCCCTATCGCTCCAAGGCGGTTGACACCACGGTTATCCTGACCCAAAAGATCTGCTGGGCCCTGGGCATCACCGAACGCGAAGCGCGCGAGCTGGCGCGCCCCATCCTTGACCAAATTGTCGCCACTACGCGCAGCATCGGAGCGACTCCTGTCTTTGTTTACCTACCGGCTTACGAGGAAGTCGACGACCTCAGCGACTCCATGTCCGACCAGGAGCAATATCTTTACGACTATTGCCGCGCGCAAAATTTGGCGTGTCTGTTCCTTCGGCCCCGGTTTGTGCAGGCGGCCAGAAAGGGCACCAAGCTGGAGAGCCGCTTCCACTGGACTGCCGAGATGCATAGGATGGCAGCGGAAGAGATAGCAAAGTTTCTGGTCGCAAAAGGTCTGGTTCAGCCTGCGCCAGCTAAAGACAGCATACAAATGAATCACACTGAATAAATGTATTTGTCTCAGGGGATTGCGACGTGAATATTCTGGGAATTTCCTGCTATTACCATGATGCGGCAGCCGCTCTGCTGCAAGACGGCCAATTGGTCGCCGCTGCTGAAGAAGAGCGCTTCAGCCGCATCAAGCACGACTTCGACTATCCGCAGAACGCGATAAAGTACTGCCTCGAAGCCGGCGGGCTTAAGGGTCCTGACGTTGATTACGTCGCCTTCTTTGAGAAGCCCTTCCGCAAGTTCGACCGTATCCTAATGACCGTCCTGCAAACCTATCCGCTTTCCTACAAGGTATTCCGCGAAGCAATGATTACCTGGATGGTGGACAAGCTTTGGGTGGGGGCAAAGATTTCGGCCGACCTGGGAATTCCCAAGGAGAGGATTCTGTATTGCGAACATCACCTGTCTCATGCCGCGGCCGCTTTTCTGTGTTCTCCCTTTGATGAGGCGGCAATCCTCACCGTTGATGGTGTAGGCGAGTGGGTAACCGGTACCTGGGGCGTAGGGCGGGGCAGTCAGATTGAAATCCGTAAGCAGATGTTTTTCCCCCATTCCATCGGCTTGCTCTATAGCGCGTTTACTGCCTTCCTGGGCTTCGAAGTTAATGAGGGTGAGTATAAGGTCATGGGAATGGCGCCCTACGGCCAGCCTCGGTATGTGGACAAAGTATGGAAGCTCATTCGGCAGGAGTCCGACGGCTCCTTCTCGCTCGACATGGATTATTTCTGCTTCCATCACTCCACCGACCAGACATTCAACAAGCGCTTTGTGGAATTATTTGGCGATCCGCGTCCGCCCAAGATGTTGTTCTTCACGGCGGCGTCGGGTTTTCCCACGTATTTTGGCGCGCCGCCTTCGAACTACAACGAGCTCTGCAAACTCAACCAGCACTACGCTGATATCGCCTCGAGCATCCAGCAGGTCACCGAGGAAGTTCTGCTGGGCCTGGCACGAGGTGTTTACAAAGAGACCGGCATGAAGCGGTTGTGCATTGCCGGCGGCGTGGGCCTTAACAGTGTTGCCAATCAACGTATCCTGCGGGAGACGCCATTCGAGGAGCTGTTCATACAGCCGTCGGCCGGAGATGGTGGCGGCGCATTGGGAGCAGCGCTGTGGGCGGACAGCATGCTGCTGGGAAATCCCAGGCGATTTTGCATGGACCACGCCTACTGGGGGAAAGAATATGGCCCGGCCGAAGTCCGGGAATTTCTGGATGGCAAGAAGATCTCTTACCAGGAAATCGAAAACGATGACCGCCTGCTCGACCTGGTCGTGGAGCGCCTGCAGCAGGGCAAGGTCATTGGCTGGTTTCAGGGACGCTTTGAATGGGGCCCGCGAGCTTTAGGCAGCCGCAGCATTCTTGCCGACCCCCGAAATCCGGCGATGAAGGACATCGTCAACACCAAAATCAAGTTCCGCGAACCCTACCGTCCCTTCGCTCCATCTGTTCTCGCCGAGTGCGCGGAAACCTATTTTGAGTTGCCCAATGCCATGCACCATTATCCGGCGCGCTACATGCTATACGTCGTGCCCGTGCGCCCCAGCCGGCAGAGTTCCCTGCCCGCCATCACGCACGTGGACGGCACCGGCCGCTTGCAGACCGTATTTCGCGATGCAAGCCCTCGCTACTATCAGTTGATCGAAAAATTTGGACAGGCAACCGGAATGCCGGCACTGCTGAATACCTCCTTCAATCTCAAGGGCGAGCCGATTGTGAACACCCCAGCCAACGCCTTCAACACCTTCTCCAAAAGCGAAATGGACGCGCTGGTCATGGGCAACTTCATCGTCGAAAAGCCCTAGATAGCCTGCAAACGGCCTGCTCGAGCGATTCTCATTGTTCCCCGTAGCCTTAAAGGCTACAATGGCGGCCACGGTATTTGAGAAGGCGCACCGCGCCTTCGTTCACACCAGCAAATCCCTCGGGAAGAGGATGTTTTTATGGGTGTCCTCAAAACAACAGGCCGCCGTTTCGGTATTGCGGGAGAGCTGTTTACGTTCTTGTTTCGCAACAAGCGCGGCTGGCTGGCGCCAATACTGGTAAGTCTGTTCCTCTTTGCGGTGCTGCTGATTCTCTCCGAGAGCTCCGCCATCGCTCCGTTCATTTACTCGATGTTCTAGGCTGGCCCTCGTCCTCTCGTCTGTCATCCTGAGCGTACGAGTCCTGCAAGGCAGGACTCGTGCAAGCGAAGGACCTCTATAGTGGAAGGAGCTGTGCGCCTAGACGTCGGGAGGGCTGGCGACATTTTCTTCCAAATATAGGGGCCCTTCGACTGCGTTCGGCCGTCTGCGCGGCCTCACTGCGCTCAGGATGACAGCAGCAAAACGCTACGGCACCTTACGCCCGATCATGACGAACAGGCCGCCGTCCCGCCCCCCCGCTAGAAGCTCGCCCGTCTGAACAAAGAACTGGTCTAACTTCGTGCCCTTGGGATGGGGCTCGAACAACTTTTCGTCCGCCGCAAACTTCTCCCCCGTCGCCTTGGGAATACTGTTCAGAAACTCGAATCCGGCCTGCTCGAACCAGCCCTGCACCTCGCCTATGCTGTGCTTGGATTCGTGCGGGTTCTTGAACCGATCCATGAACCAGGTGTGTTGCCGGACCTTGTCAGCCTTCTTGTCGCGCAAGCGCGGATCGAGAAACGTCACGCGATCGCCTGATACCCGCAGCGCCATCCGCACGAAATCCGTAACCAGCCGACTGTATTTGTTGTACAGACCGACCAGAATCACGCCGCCGGGCCTCACCAGCTTGGCGATGGTCTGAAAGCCGAGCAGCGGATCGCTGGTGTGGTGCAGGACGCCGTTGCTGATAACGAAATCGAAGCTCTCCGGCTTGAATGCCGGGCGGAACAGATTCATCTGGAGAAAAGCAACGCTCTTGATCTGATTCTCCCGGCGAAACCGCTCCGCGAGCTTCAGGGAGTTCATGCACGCGTCCGTCGCGATGACCGTCCGCCCCCAGGTCAACCCCAGAAAATTACTCAACTGTCCGGTGCCGCAACCGCACTCAAGTATCTTCGCCCCGAAAGGAATTTGCTCGTCCAATAGCCGGGCGAAGACACCGCGTTGCGCTTTCTCCCGCAGCGTCGTGGCGGAATCCACTTCGTCGTAGTTGGGGAATGGTACTTCCTCATAGAACCCCTGGATGATCTCGGTCACGTCAGGCTTGCCCGCCGGCCAGTCGTTGCGCCAGAACAACTGCGGAATGCCTTCCTCGCTGCGAAACTCGTGCCGGCAGGAGAGGCAGTCGATGCGCTCGCCCGACAAGTCAAGCCCGCCGCCGCAGACCGGGCAGAGCATGAGATCAGCATTCGTCGCTAGCAGCGGCGAGAGCGCAGCTTCCCGGTTCTGAGCGGGCGCTTCCGTAACTTCCTCCCGATGGAGTGGCAGTATACTACTGCCCGTTTTAACCGGTTTCGGTTTTTTGCGTATCTGGGTAGAGCGGCCCTTCAGGCCCGTGTTCGCGACTGCTCACCTTTAGTTGCCGAAGTGCCCAGTTCCCGGCTTCGGCGGGCTACACGTTTTGGACAGTTCCTTTGCGCTTTTTACGTCGAGGGCGGGCAACTCTTCTACCGTCGAGGCCGCCTCTTTCATAGTAGTGTCGAGAGACTTTACAGTAGGCTTGCCGGTGACTTCGACTTCGTGCCCGACGTAACGGCTCAGTTTAGCGGTATCGCCGGTAAGGTTGTACACCGTGCCGTCCTCAGCCGTGACTGTGTAATGCGTGTTGGCGCTTCTTAAGCAGCCCGCGACAGTAGGTGGGTATGTATTGGCAGGAATCCAGACATCGCGGCCTGGATCTCCCTCCTGCGCCTGCATCCAACCCACGAAGATGAATAGCAACAGGCCAAGCATCAACGTCTTTGGCATAATGAGCCGCCTTTCGCTTGCCTCTTTCGATGCCCGCAAAGGAGATATGGTCGCTTCGAGGAGCGCCCCCGCAGGGTCCGACACGATCATCTCTCGCTGGTCAGCTGGGCCGCTTGCGCAGCACCCTCGAGCGCTCCGCGCCTCCCTGGTGCATTGGTGATAGCAGTCGCAAATTCTCTTGATGCCAGGTTCGGTTGTTTCTGCTCCAAGAGCAGATAACCAAGTTGCTCGCGGGCTGGGATAATCGGCCCGGGCGTCACCGGAAGTTTTTCGATCCCATCTTCGGTTTCGGCTGCCTCCCGCAGCAAGGCAACAGCCTGGTCCGGTTTACCGTCGGCCTGAGCCGACCATGCCGATACTTCGCGCGCCAGAATTCCGGTCTGGGTGGCCCAATAATCATTGCCTGACGTACGGAGCTGCCCCTCGATCTGCCGCAACGTGTCAACTTCGTGACCAGCCTCCGCAGGATGCCCACTGCGCGCCAACCCTAGCCCCCTGGCCCAGACCGCGATTGCAACCACCTGCGGCGGCGCTCCCGTAGGCGGAACGGTGGCGGCAGCCACGCTCCATTGACCCTGTTCAACGGCCAGGCGAATCGGCATGGCCGTCGAGGCATAGCCCGCCTTGAAGTCGCTCCCTTTCAACTTCGACATTTCGTTAAGCTGCGCAACCACCCCGGCCGCTTCTGCAACCTGTCCATTCTGCAGATAGGCATATACCAGATAATCCATCGCGTGCAGTTCCTCGCCTGTATCGCCCTGCTGATGCGCCGCTTCCTTTGACGCCAGATTGCTGGCGATCGAGTCCTGCCACAACCCAAGCCGGGTGAAGATATGCGATGGCATGTGCAATGCGTGCGGGGCCGAAGGGGCGATGCTGGCGTAGTCCCTGGCCGCAGGCAAGCCTCGGGACGCCATTTCGGCATTGTCGCAGGCATGGATCAGGTAGTGCGGAATTCCCGGATGCTGCGGGTGCGCGCGAAAGAGCTGTTCAAGTAGGTCTGCTGCCTGTTTCTGTTTGGCGTGTGTCTTGTCCGTCGGAGATGCGTTCGCCAGAAGCGCGAGGGCATAAAATACCTGTGCTTCCGTGTCCTTTTCGTTTTCTGCGGCCAGTTGTTGCATAGCGTGCTCATAGCTGGCTGCCCGCGTGGGATACGGAACCGTCATATCCCCATAGATCAAGCTCAGCGCATCGATGAACCCGCGCCCGCGTTTCGAAGTTGTCCCAATCCGTTGTGCCAGCTCGATCTCCTGACGGCCGACTGCCAGCGTCGCAGGCGGCAGCGGCGGGTCCCAAAGCTGGTGAAACTTGGTCATCGCTACGCCCCAATGCGCCATGGCGCATTTTGGGTCCTGTTCTGCCACTGCCCGAAACGCTTGTTCTGCCGGCGCATAAGCAAACGAGTGAAGCAACGCGACACCCCGGTCGAACTGTTGCTGGACCGCCGGTGCACACGAGATTGGGAACGACACGATTCCCAGCTTCTCGGGTGCGACGCTATGACTATGCTCTTCCTGTGCGGTGAGGGCCGGTGAAACGATGAGCAGCAACCCCAGAAGCGTTCGCCAGATGGACACCTCTGCCTCCTAAGCACGCAGCATGCTGCGCGGAGGTATGATTTTACCGCTGATTTTGTTGAAACTTTTCGGCCTATATTACGTAATGTTTGCGAAGGAGGAGAACTATGCGAACACTAACCCTGCTGCTCTGCCTGCTTGCGACCGCCGCCATCACCCTGGCCCAGAACCCGCCGGCCGCTGCGTCCGACAATCCGTTCAGCACATTCAACAAGATCGCCTTTGGGCACATGAAGGACATTCTGCTTCGTTCCGCCGAAAAGATGCCGGAGGAAAACTACAGTTTCAAGCCCGTTGACACGGTCCGCAGCTATGGCCAGATTGTTGGCCACGTGGCTGATGCCCAATACATGTTTTGCTCCGCCGCACTCGGCGAGAAGAATCCCGGTCTTAAAATCGAACAGACCAAAACCTCGAAGGCCGATCTCGTCGCCGCTCTCAAGGATGCCTTCGCCTACTGCGACAAGGCCTATGACGGTATGACCGATGCGGCTGGCGCTCAGATGATGAAGTTCTTCGACCGCGACATGCCGAAGCTCGGCGTGCTGGAGATCAACAACATGCACGACATGGAACACTACGGCAACCTCGTGACCTACATGCGAATTAAGGGCATCGTGCCGCCGAGCAGTGAGCAGGCGCAGCAGTCACCGCCGAAGAAGTAGGCCCAGGTCCAGGCCATTTGCACTCCAGGTCCCATGGGATACGCTTGAGTGATATTCCTGGGACCCGGGATGCACCAACGAATCGTGACTGAGATCACGGACACGGTGTGAGATGATGTGTACCGATAGGGCGGAAAATGGAAATCCCAGACGACGGCAACGAAGGAAATTCCAGTTTCGAAATCAGATAAGGAGAATCCAGATGAAGAGGTTAGGTAAGAAGGCTGGGCTATGTCTGGCGCTGTTGCTGGCCACGTCGGTCCTCATCCCCTCGGCTTTAGGCCAAGGTCTGCCGAGATTCGGAAACGTAGTGATCGTGGTGGGCGAGAACAAGGATTTCAGTACGACCTACAACTCTGCGAACATGCCCTATTTGACTTCCCTCGCCAATACGTATGGCCTCGGAGTGAACTACTACTCGGACACGCATCCTTCGATCGGCAACTACTTCAACCTAACCACCGGGTATATTCTCACCGACGACGACAGCCAGACCCCGCAGAGCTTTCCTGTCTCGCTGAATAACATCGCCCTCGAGGTGCAGAACGCGGGCGGAACGTGGAAGGATTATGTGGAGAACCTACCTGGCGCCAACGCCTGCCCCGGGCTGCATCCGGGAGCTTACTATGTCCGCCACGATCCGCTCGAATACATGACGACCATCAACCAGGAGAGAAGCAACTTTGTGTGCTTCAATCAGCTCGCCAAGGATGTGCTTTTTCACAGACTGCCCACGCTCTCATGGGTTGTACCCAACGGGTGCGATGATGCGCACGACTGCTCCATCCAGACCTTCGACTCCTGGCTGCACCAGGCAATCGGACCTTTGGTTTTGAGCCCCTACTTTAAGCCCGGGGGCACGGGTTTGCTTATCATCGTCTTTGACGAGAACAACGACGACGGATCCCCGGATTGCGAGACCACGACCGAAGGACTGGGTTGCGGCGGGCAGGTTGAACTGGTCGTGATCAGCCCCTACAGCAAGAGGGGATACCAGTCGCCCGGCGGCGACAGCCGGAACTACAACAACAGTTACGATGCGGCGGACATCCTACGCCTGATGGCGCAGGGACTCGGCCTGCCCACGTCCAATCTTGGCTGGGCTGCCAATGGGGTACCCATGGCTGATTTCTTCTCCAGCGAGGGCAAGGGTGAGGGCGAGGACGCGCACTGAGGCTTCCATAGTCGAGGCGGCCAGTGCTTCGTTGGCCTGATCGAGCGTGAAGCACGGGTGCCCCACCCTCGTCGCACGCTTCTGGTGGCAGGGCGTGAGGACCGACCCTTCCTATGAATTGCTGATCAAATTCGATTCATCCCCCGCGCACAACGCCTGTGACCCGTTGCAAGCTCCCAAACGGCATCTGCACAGCTACATACACGCCCAGACTGAACACCAGCCGCCACGGCCAATCCAGAGAAGCCGTGAACCACAGCACGGCGCACATGGCGCCGCCGCCGAGCAGCGGTCCCCACACGGGAGGAAATGCATCACTCGCCAGCTTCGCGCGGCGGAAATAGTAGCAGGACATGACGAACCACACGACATCCGCCGTCACCGTGGCGGAGGCCGCGCCGATCATCCCGTAACGAGGAATCAGCAGAATGTTGAGCACGACATTCAGGGTGGCCGAAGTGATGGCGCAACGCACATCGAGCGCCTGATGGCCGGTGGCGCGCAGCGAATCCATGTACACCCAGCGCAGCATCACCAGCGCCGCCGACCACAAAAGAATCCGCAACGGCGCTGCCGAATTGGCGTACGCGGCGCCATACAGCAGGCGAATGACCGGCCCGGCAAGGAACGTTCCCGCTACCACCAGCGGCACCACGAACACCAGCCACAGCTCGGCGGTATGCCGGACGAGCCGTCCAAACTCCTCGCGATTTTCCACGTACAGGCGCGACAACGCGGGGAAGAGTCCGGCAAAATACGCCAGCGCGCCACTTAGTCCGACCAGCAACAGCTTATATGCGGCGTTATACCAGCCTACGACGGTCGGCCCTTTCAGGAAGCCCAGTAGCACGGCGTCGAAGTTGTAGTTCAGCAGGCCCATAGCCAGCGAGAATCCGATGGTGAAGGCCGGCTTCATGATGGCGCTCGCGCCGCGCAGCGTCAGGTTGAGCGCCAAGCGACCATAGCTACGCACAAACCAGCGCGCGAAGTAGAAAGCCGTAACCGAGTCGCCCAGCAGCTTGAACGCAGGCGCCCAGAGCAGCCCAACTGGACTATGGATAAACCCCACCACCAGCACCGCGAAAACTACCTGCCCGATCACCAGCCCGCGCGCCACGCCCGACATCTGCTGCTTTCCCATGAACACCCACTTCAGGCTCGCCGCCTGGGCAAAGACAGTCAGCCCGTAGATGACCAGCACCGCGCGCAGGCTCGGATAGCGGGGGAACAGCGGCAGGACCGCCAGCAGGAGCACGAAGCTGAGGGAGGCCAACAGCAGACGAATCGGCAACACGCGCGCGGCCAGTGCCGGAATGTCGCTGCTGTTGGCGGCCTCGCGCGTTCCCCACATTTCGAAGCCGCAGTCGGCGATGAGCAGCAGGTAGGCCAGCACCGAACCGGCGAACTCCAGCACGCCGAAGTTGCTGACGCCCAGGATTCGCGCCAGATACACGAAGGCGAAGAAGCTGGTCGCCTTGGAAATCAGGTCGCCGGTCGCCAGACGAAGAATGTTGCGGAATGGATTGGCCTTCGCGGTCGGCTGCGCTTGAGAATCGATCACGGTAGCCATGCTCGGGTAGAGCGGGCCTTCAGGCCCGCGTTCAGGATCGTCGATATTGTCTTCCTTCCGCCGCTGAGGTCCGCGACCTCAGCAGCGGAAGAGGTTTTCTTTCTTGCCGGTGGACACGGGCCTGAAGGCCCGCTCTACAATAACTTTCACACTCCGCCAACACTGCAAGTGCTATAGTATTCGCAACCCTAGCGCCAATTTGTGAGTCGCCACGAGAGCCGATGAACACGATTGAACGGATCGTCAGGCACGGTAAGCTTACTTGGAAGAACCTCGCTTTTCCAAGCGTCGGCACGCCGCCCTTCCTGATTCTGTTCATCAACTCCATCTGCAACCTGACCTGCGAGCACTGTTTCTACTGGCGAAACCTCAATCAGCGCGACGACCTCAAAGTCGAAGAGATTTTTGCCCTGGCGCGCGACCTCGGCCGCATCGAGAACCTGAACCTCTCCGGCGGCGAGCCGTTCCTGCGCCCCGAATTTGCCGAAATCTGCCGCTTCTTCATCCAAAACAACGGTGTCGAGCAGATTTATGTGCCCACCAACGGATACTTCACCGAGCGCACAATCAAGGCGCTCGACAGCATCTTCGAGGAAAAATCCCTCGAGCTGTTCGTCTGCGAGCTCTCCATCGACGGCATGCCGGAGTATCACGACCGCTTCCGCGGCAACTCCAAGTCCTTTGCCAAGCTGCTGGAGACCTACGAAGCCCTAGCCGAGATGCAGGTCACCGAACCGCGCCTGCGCATCCATTCCATCTCCACGGTCACGTCGGAAAATCTCGACGAGATCAAGCGCCTGACCACGTACCTTTACGAACGCTGCCCCGCCATGGACCACCACAACCTGGCGCTCATTCGCGGCGAGCGCAAGAACAAGTCGCTGGTGCTCCCCGACCTGAAGGCCTACGACGAGCTGTACCAATACGCCCGGCGGCTGTGGGCGCCGCGTGAGGAAAAGCGCTACGGGTCGCTGGTCGAGCCCATGCTGCAATGGGCCAAAGTCAAAACCGCGCAGCAGGAGACGCAGGTCATTCCCTGTCGCGCCGGCATCATGAGCGGCGTGGTTTACGCCAACGGCGATGTCAGCTTCTGCGAGATGCATCCTCCCATCGGCAATGTGCGCCAGAAGAGCTTTCGCGAGATTTGGCACTCGCCCCAGGCCGAAGCTCTTCGCCGCAGTGTCAGCGCCAAGGAGTGCTGGTGCACCAACGAAGTCTTCCTCTGGCCGAGCATCAACTATCAGCCGGTGCACCTGGCCAAAGCGCTGCTCGGCTCGCGCGCCTGGACCAAAGCAGAAGTCCTCGACGACGCCGAACGTATGGCCGTGTTCGCCAACGCCCCGCCGCCAGCGCCCTCGCATCCGGAGTTGAAGATCGTGCGGTAACGCCCCACCCTTGATGGCGATCAAAACAAGCAACTCCTATTGGCTTACTGCTGCTGGATTGACCTTACTCGTGCTCCTCGGCGGATTTCTCCGCCTCTACCATCTCGGCGATCGAACGGTCACCCACGTCGAAATGTACGTCCCCGGCATTCGCCTGCCGCACGGCATCTCCTACCCGGAAGAGCGCCTGACGCTGGTCAAGGTCCTGACCAGCACCCTGAACTCCGACACCCACCCGCCGGCCTTCTACGTGCTGATGTGGTTCTGGACGAAGCTCTTCGGCACCAGCACCTGGGCCATGCGCCTGCCCTCGGCCCTGCTTGGCACGGCCTGCATTCCGCTGGTCTTCTGGATGGGAATGCTTACCCGCCAGCAAGCCGCTGGCTGGCTCGCTGCCGCCCTCGTGGCCGTGAACGGCCATCTCGTCTTCTGGAGCCAGATCGCCCGTATGTTTACTCTCGCCTGCTGCCTCGGCTTGCTGGCGACGATTTTGCTGTTGAAGATCACCAGGCAGAGCCATGCCTCACCGACCCTGCAGATCAGTTATGCAGCCATCACGCTGCTGGGACTCTGCGCCCACATTTTTTTCTGGCTGATTCTGGCCGCGCATATCTTCTGGACGCTGGCGGCCGCATGGAGTGAAAAGCTACCGCTGCCCGCGGCGGCGAAGCTGCAGTTTCTCGTCTTGATTCTAGGCAGCCCGCTGCTCGCCTCGTCCGCCTACCAGAACGGCAACACGCTCGCTGCTCTCAGTAGCAATGTCCTCGTCTATGCCCGCGAATACTTGCAGTTCGGGTTCGTCTTCCCCCTGATGGGATATTCCTCGGGAGTCTTCCCCGACCACGACCCGATACCTCTGACCAACGACCCTCATCTTTCGCTGCTGCGCTGGCTGTTCTTTCTGCTCTGTTTAGTTTTGTTTTTCCTGGGGGCATTTTCGATTTGCGGAACTCAAGCCCATTATTCATCAGTGAAACAATTAAGTGTCATCCCGAGCGAGGAGCGAAGCGACGAGTCGAGGGCCCCCTATAACGCAAAGCTTCTGACCAATACCTCCGGCCCATCCCTAAAGGGATGGTTGCTCGCGGCCGTATTGGCAGCGCTGGCGATTCTGTTCTTCGTTTTCGTGGCTAAAACCTATGCCGCCCCACCCAATCCAACCCTGCGCACGAGTGAGAAGATGGTCATCCTGCCGTTTCTGTTTGTTCTCGCGGCGGTTGTTGTCCAGAGAAGTTGGAGTTCGTTCGTGGCGCGGCGACCCAGTAGGGCGCTAGTAAACTCGGGTGATGAAATCTCAAATTGTCATCCCGACCGAGGGCTTCAGCCGGAGCGGAGGGACCTGCGGTTTTCTTCCTCGCCCGCTAAGGATTTCTCTGCCAGCGGCCAAGCGCTCGTCTTAGCCCTCGCGGTAATTCCCTTCGTCGCACTCGCGGTCATCTCGCTGTTCAAGCCCATCTTCAACGCCCGCGGCCTGATTCTGGTAATCCCCTACCTTCTGCTGGTATTGGCCGCCGGAATCGCCCGTCTGGCGCGCTACCCCATACTCGCCGCTGTGGTCGTCCTCGCTGTCGGCATCGCGCATTACTCCGGACTGCAGGCCTACAGCCACGTATCGGCGGGCAGAGCGGACTACAAGGCATTTGCCGCCGTGCTGCTTCCTCAGGTCCGAAGCACTGACCTGGTTTTTCTTACTCCTGAATTCTTTTCTACTCCACTGCTCTATTACACGTCCCCCGACTGGAACCAGATCGTCGGCCGTAGCTATGACGTGGCTAGCCGCGACCACCCACACGCGAGGATATGGGCGTTACAGTTTTACAACTACGAGTCAGGGCTGCCCGATTCCATGGTCCAGGCCCTGTCGAACTATCACCCTGTTCGGACCGTTGAGGCCCCGGGTGTACAAGCCAGCCTTTACGTTCCGAATGGCTTTTAGAGACCGCAATGATGTCGAGCGAAGTCCAACAACCGCCTCAGTCGCAATCAAAGCACAGAGCCATACCTGTCCCCGATTCCTGGCGTGGTTTGCTTGTAGCAATTGCCATGTTCTTGCTTGTCGCGGTCGCTGTAGCGCGAATCGTTTCAACCTATCATGTGTTTAGCCAGACGACGGACGAGCCCGACCATGTGGCCCCAGGTATGGAATGGCTTCAGTGGGGAACCTATACCTTTGAGCCGCTCCATCCGCCACTGGCGCGCGTTGCCGTAGCGTTGGGTCCCTACCTGTCTGGACTGCGGCTGATCGACCACCGGAATTTCTGGATTGAAGGTAACGAACTTCTCCTCGCTCGCGGCCAGTACCTGCATAATCTTGCTTTGGCGCGAGTTGCCATCCTCCCATTTTTTCTTCTCGCCACCTTCATGGTCTGGCACTGGGCTCGTGTGCGATACGGAGATGGCCCCGCCCTGGTGGCCACTTTCCTATTTACAACTTCTCCGGTTGTTCTGGGTCATGCGGGAGTAGCGACTACCGACATACCTGTCACTGCTCTTTTGACAGCCGCATTTTTCGCCTACATCAAGTTGCTGGAAAAGCCAAGCTATGCTAGAGCGGCTGTCTTTGCTGCCGCTGCGGCACTCTCTATAATTTCGAAATTTAGCGCCCTGGTTTTCTTGCCGACCTGTGGCTTCACGTTGTTGGTCACAAAATTGCTGATGGGATGCCACAAGAAGGAAAATGCTGTGGCGGCCCGCCCGTCATTTTGGCTTCGAGCGATTGCACTCGGTGCCTTCGTCATGTTCCTGGTGGTGTGGGCTGGGTACCGCTTCTCGGTAAGTTCTGCAACCCCTCCCTCAGAGCGGCCGCACTACACAATTGACGAATTAGTCGGCAAAAGTGGGACACTCCACAATTTGGCTTATGCTGCAGCCGAATATCCATTTATCCCTGCGCCCGCCTTCTTCCAGGGAATGGCCAAGATCCACTTTAAGGAAGGCACCGGGCATAAAAGCTATCTGCTCGGTCAAGTGCGGCAGACTGGCTGGTGGTATTTCTTCCCGGTCGCGTTGGCGGTTAAGTCCACAATTCCCTTCCTGATTCTGGCACTAATAGGGGCCTTTTACCTTGTCAGGTCGGCTTGGGTGGGGCGCGAGACTTGGATTACGCTCGCACCTTTGGTAGCGGCCCTGACCATCTTTCTAGTCGTCTTGCCCAGCCAGATCAATATCGGCGTGCGCCATATTCTTCCCATGTTCCCTCTACTAGCCATCGTCGGAGGAATCGGCGCCTGCCGGTTTTGGGAGAGCGTAAAGCCAAAATATGTCGGACCCCCCATAATCCTTGCTCTCCTGGCTTGGCAGCTTGTCTCATCCATCCGCGCACACCCGGACTATCTGGCCTACTTCAACGAATTTGCGGGACAGCATCCGGAGAAGATCCTGCTCGACAGTGATCTGGACTGGGGACAGGATTTGCTGCGTCTGGGCCCAGCCTTGCAGCAAAGACACATTGACCAGGTATCGATTGGCTACTTTGGCAGTGCAAAAATAGACCTAAGCAAATTTGGCCTGCCGCCCTTCCGTGAACTTCAACCCTATCAACCGGTAACTGGTTGGGTTGCGATAAGTCTTTGGCAACTTAAAGTAGGAGGGCTCGGCCTTCCTGATGACAGTTTCTCCTGGCTCGAGGCGTACCAGCCCGTAGCTCTGGTTGGACACTCGATCCGGCTGTACTATGTGCCGGAAGCAGGTGGAAAAACAGATCCTCAGGCCCCAAATCTTAGTGGCGGCCGTTGAGTTCCCATTTTGTCATCTTGAGCGACAAGGCCCTCCCGCAGTGCGCGGGAACCGAGGAGTTTCTCAAGTCAGCTATTGACTAACAAAACTTTATGGCGATTCGTCCAAAACGGGTTCCGGAACTGGATGGGCTGCGCGCATTCGCTATTCTCGGCGTTATCCTCTTCCACTGCTATCCCGGTGAGGGCTGGTTAAGTTGGAGTCGATTCGCTGGCGAAGCAGGGTGGATGGGGGTTGATCTATTCTTTGTCCTAAGCGGTTACTTGATTACCGGCATTCTTCTGGACACGGTTCATCGGCCCCACTACTACCGAACTTTTATTACCCGCCGAACTCTCCGCATTTTCCCGCTCTATTATTTGTGTCTGGTTTTACTCACCGCAGCAACCCTGTTAAGCAGAACGGGGCTTTGGGCGGAGATGCGGGAGTGGGGCGGCGTCGCATGGTTTTTTGTCTACTTGGGTAATGTACGGGTAGCCTGGACCGGACAATTTCCACCGCTATACTCGTTTGTTCCGCTATGGTCGCTGCAAGTGGAAGAGCAGTTCTATCTGTTGTATCCGCTGGTTATCTTTCTGCTTTCCCGTCAAACCCTGCGTCGTTTTCTGGTCGGCTGTGTAGTAACAGCGCCGCTGCTGCGCTTAGCCCTCTCGTTGTACGCTCCGGAGAACACTCCGGCGTGCATTGTCCTCACGCCTTGCCGCATGGATGCGCTGGCCCTGGGAGGGCTTGTGGCGATGTTGGCGCGTTTGCCGGTTGAACGGCATCCCTCCCACGCGCAGTTGCGGTTAAGTGTAATGATCGGGGGTGCCCTCGCTATAGCAGTTTATGTCTTCTCGCGGGCGGCCGAGGTTGGAAGCTTCAGATATCTGCTGATGACCTCAGTTGGGTGGTCCCTAATTGATTTCACCTTCGCAGCCATACTTGCTTCGGTGGTTTTGGGCCCCTCAACCAGTCTGATTAGACTACTAAGATTGCGTCCACTGGTTTACACGGGGCAAATCTCTTACGGTCTTTATCTTCTGCACGGACCTGCGCATTTCGTTACGCGCAAGTTGCTTGAATCGGTGGCAGGAATTCAGGTTCCGGCCCACTCCACCGGCTCTATTCTGGTTATGTTCGTTCCCAGCTTTGCGGTGGCCAGCCTCTCGTGGCGGTTTTTTGAATCGCCGATCCTCGCCTTGAAAGACCGTTTCACGATACAGGATAGCCAAACCCAGGAGCCTGTCCTCAAGAGTGCCGCGGGAACTTAGAAGCTTCTTTTCTGCAATCGAGGCTGCTGAGGGTAACTTTCCAAAGTTATCTTTAATGCCCCGCCCTATCCGCAGCCGCATTGCTGGCGGCCAGCTCAGCCAGGATTGCGTCCCGCAGTTGTCCGGCGATCAAGGTATTGGCCTTCGCACTTGGATGATCGTCCAGCGGCGT
Source organism: uncultured Acidobacteriaceae bacterium (assembly GCA_963823635.1). Taxonomy (GTDB): domain Bacteria; phylum Acidobacteriota; class Terriglobia; order Terriglobales; family Acidobacteriaceae; genus Bog-257. The sequence goes on from CAWGMV010000022.1 coordinate 305,818, forward strand.
CACCCAGAGCGTCTCTTCCGGACCATGGCCTCGCAAGCCCTCAATCAAGTCCAGCACGGGCGTACCTGTAGGCGCCACCACGTCTTTAATCTTCTGATGCTCGGCCGTGAACGGATACTCTTGATTGATTTCGTGCAGCTCAGGTAACAGGGCCACAATCAGCTTGGTCTTGTTTTCGCGTGTGGTCGCCGCCAGGTCCAGCAAAGCCGCTTTGCATGCCTGATAGCCGGGAAGGCTCTCGTTGTAAAGCGACGCGTAATACGCCTTCCAGCCCGGGCGCGATCCCGTCTTTCGCAGCACGCCGTCCAGGCGGTTGGTGAGGAAAGCTACGAGGTACGAGCGATCGATGAGCCAGATACTTCTCTGCCGCGGCACCGGCTCGGGGTCATTGATGAAGTACACCAGAATGACCATGTCAGGATGGAACTCCACTCCCCGCGTCTTGTAGTAGGTAACCTCCTGCACGGTATCGTAGTTTCCAACGCCGGCGTTGATGACCTCGAAACGCTCATATCCAGGAACGTGCTGCGCGTTCAGCTCCCGCTCCAGAATCTTCGACGCCGTGTCGTTCATGGAAACTCCCCAGCCGAATGTAGTGGAGTCGCCGAGAACCAGAATGCGGTAAACACCGGGAGACTTGTCGAAAGGGTATTCGTAGTCACGCAGTCCCTGGGGGTTGATCTTGACATCCTGCCCCATAAGGAAGGCGTGGGTATTGGGCTCGTGCACGAAGCTGAGATTGGGATCGGGGACGGCGCGCTTCATGGCCACGGCGTACTTCCACATCTCCATGGAGAAGTCCTTGCTGTGGTAAAAGGCCACCCGCAGAAAGAGCTCCAGCAGCAGCCCCACCACCAGCAGAGCAAATACAACTAAAGCCAGCTTTTTCAGGACGTTCCCCATCGACCGTCACCCTCTCTGTGGAGCAGAAGTCGTGCCCAGCTTTCAAATCGGAAGCGTAATCTTACACGTTTCGGGTGAAACCAGAAAGACACTCCGCGGAAGTCGTCATTCGAGATGTGGTCTGCGCCGGCGGATCGCCGACCATCCTTCCGACGCGACAACCGATGCGGTGGAAGCGCGAAGTTGATTAAAAGCCAAAGGCTGGCGGAGAGCTACGGTGGAGTATAGCGTGGAACCATCGGGAGCTAAAACGGAAACTCCGCTATACATCCCGCTGGCCGTCACGCCGACGTGGAGGAAAATCTACGTTGCCAACACTGTCGTCTGCCTGCTATTCGCCCTGGCAGGATTCGGGATCCTGTTTACAGCTAAGGATGTCCGCGACCTTGGCCAGGCTGCGCTGACCATTATCTTTTTCGGGGGCGGTGGCCTCATGATTCTCCGGATCCTTTCCCGACGGCCGGGCCGAATCGAGGTAGGACCCGAGGGCCTTTTCATTCAGTGTTATTTCACCGTCGGCATGGCGGATTGGGGCAATCTGGCGCAAGTAGCAGCAGTGAAGGTCCTGGGCGTACCGTATCTTGGAATCAAGCTTGAGAATGCCGAAAAGTACCTGGCGAGCCGGAAGTTATTGCAGGATCAGAACTCGATCCGCGACGTGGAGCTCGTGAGCTTTGCCGCCCGCGTGTTGTTCACCATGGCGAAGATACCGTTGCTGAAGCAAACTATGGGCCTCATCTTTAGCGTCCTTGGTTTCTCGGCCTTGCCCGAAACCCTGCGGGAAATCGACCTAATGGAATACAACGCGAAGAATTTCGGGTACCACATTATCTTCCCCGTGTTCTTGCTGGCCGCGAAGCCGGCGCAGATTGCCGAGCAGTTGCAGGTTGCCTTGGATCAGGCGCGGCAGAGTACGGCGAGCGCGCCACCGCCGAGCGAACAAAAGGCGCCAGCCGGCCCGGACGAGAAGGAATGCCCCATGTGCGCGGAAACCGTCAAAGCCAGGGCAAAGATCTGCCGATTCTGTGGCTACAAGTTCGAAGGTACCTAGGCCTTTCGTCGGACTATGCTACCCACGTTTTCTTTTTGAACTCTGAGTAAGTGGTTGTATGATCGCGCCAACGCGAGTATTCATGCGGCTTTGAGGGCAACACGAACTCTGCGGAGGCCTCGACCCAATGGGTGAGACACAAAATCAATACTTTCAGCTTTCCTTTAGTCCCTCTTTGAAAGTTGATTTCCAAGGTTTTCGCGTGACTTCCGACGGTGGTTTGCTTTTGGTGCGCGAGTTGGATGAACTCTGGGAGGTCAAAAAGGAGATTCCTGTTAATATCTTATCTACGCTCTGGGGTAGAACCCGGGAGCGAGAGGGCGTAATTGCTTGGAAGAGAGCGAAGGGATGCCGTTTCGTTGTTCTTCTTTCTTTAATAGGAATCATATGGATACTCTCGCGTTCATTAAATGCACAGGAATTAACGGGAAACCCGCCGGATCCGGCCTTAATTGTGAATTCTTTGGAGAAAAGCGAGCAGCAGAACCCTGCCCTATCGCGGCCCTACAAAGTGGTGCGGCAGTATAAGGTATTCCGGGGAGTCGATCCAAAGCCTTACTCGGAAGTAACCGCTCAAATCAGCTTCACTCCCCCTGATACTAAAACATTCAAGATAACCGAAAAGCAGGGTAGCCGGGAGGGCATAAAGATCGTAGATGCCATTTTGCAGCAAGAAGTAACTTATGCCAAGGCGGGACATCCAGACGACATCAGCCGATCCAATTATGACTTCGTATTTCTGGGCGAGCAAGCTTTTGGAGCGGCTCCAGAGTACGTTCTGCATATCATTCCAAAACGTGAGGAAAAGGGACTGTTTCTCGGCGACATCTGGGTGGACGCCAAGACCTACCACATCCGGCAGATTATCGGAGTTCCGGTCAAGAGTTCCTCTTTCTGGATCAAGGACATCCACATCACCCTCCAATTCGCCGCGGTGAACGGCATGTGGATACCGGTTTCTGAACACGCGATCGCTACCGTCCGATTTCTGGGTATTGTCACCCTTTGGGGTCGCGATCTAGCGCCGCCAACAGCCATTTCCAGCGCCTTGGACCACTGATAAAAGATCAACTCTCGCAGCAGAATTGTCTCTGGCAAATCGCCCCAAAACTCCTGCGGCCGGGCAAACTTCTGCTGCTCAGCGCCCCACTAGTTTCTGCAGCTCTTCGGGGTATCGAGCACCTATTGCCGGAATCTTGGAGGCCGCGATCCCCAGTTCGCGGAGATCTTCAGGCGTAAGTTCGACCTTAACGGCACCAATGTTTTCCTCCAGCCGATGAAGTTTGGTCGTGCCCGGGATAGGAACGATCCAAGGTTTCTGCGCCAGCAGCCAGGCAAGGGCGATCTGAGCAGGTGTCGCCTTTTTCTGTCGTGCGAATTTCCCCACCAGATCCACCAACCCCTGATTTGCTTTCCGGTTCTCTGGGGTAAAGCGAGGGACAATGTTGCGGAAGTCGCCCTTGTCAAACTTCGTATCTTCGCTGATCTTGCCCGTGAGGAAACCTTTGCCCAGAGGACTGAATGGAACGAACCCGATCCCGAGTTCCTCAAGGGTGGGGATTACCTCAGCCTCAGGCTCTCTCCACCATAGCGAGTACTCGCTCTGGAGTGCGGTGACTGGCTGAACGGCGTGCGCACGACGAATGGTCTGCACGCCTGCTTCGGAAAGTCCGAAGTGCTTCACTTTACCCTGCTGAATCAAGTCTTTCACGGCTCCGGCGACGTCTTCGATGGGAACGTCCAGATCAACCCGGTGCTGATAGAACAGATCGATGACATCGGTCTTGAGCCGCTTGAGTGAGGCCCCGGCGACTTCCTTGATGTGTTCCGGCCGACTGTCGAGCCCAACCTGCTTGCCAGTGTTCGGATCAAACTTGAACCCGAACTTGGTGGCGATCGCTACCTGGCTACGGAATGGAGCGAGGGCTTCGCCGACGAGTTCTTCGTTGGCGTATGGGCCGTACGCCTCAGCGGTGTCGAAGAATGTGACGCCACGTTCGACCGCTGCCCGAATCAGCGAGATCCCCTCCTGCTTGTCCACGGGCGGGCCGAAGCCAAAGCTCAGTCCCATACAGCCGAGTCCGATGGCCGATACTTCCAGATTGCTTTTTCCAAGTTTGCGTTTTTGCATTCTTCTCCTCACAAAAGAAATAAAGGGCGGGTGCTCATTCATTCGCGTCGTTCCTGGGTGCCCCAGGTCTCGCGCTTCTCGAGACCTGAGTGCTAGCCAAGAATGATACCGGAAAGATGTAATATTCATTCCGCGCCAAACCGCTCGACGGAGAATCATCATGGCGGGTCAACCAGAGATCGCACCTCCCATTCTTGACATCAAATCTCGAGAGATTCGCAGTATTCACCTGCCCCGTGGACTTTCAGGGGCGGGAATGCGGGCGCTCTTGCTTTGTCTATCCGTATGCATTACGCCGTCGGCACAGGCGCAGACGTACACCGTACTCCACGCCTTCAGAGCTACGGACGGCGCGCTTCCGTACGCCACCCCAACCATGGACAAGGGCGGCAACGTCTACGGAACCACCTATAACTACGTCAAGGGTTATAACTGGGGGACCGTCTGGAGAGTGGCGTTCCACGGTTCCGGCTGGACTTTCTCCGAGCTGTTGGCGTTTCCGGGCGGCTATGCCAGCTATCCGTTCGGTGGAGTGACATTCGGTCCTGATGGTGCTCTCTACGGAGGAACCGAGGGGTCATTCGGCAAGGGAGTGATTTACCGGGTTGCGCCTCCACCCACTTTCTGCGGGAGCGTCTCGTGCTCCTGGTCCTACACGGAGCTCTATCAGTACGCGGGCAGTGGCGACGGCGTTTACATGGAGGGTGATCTCGTTTTCGACGCGGCCGGGAATATCTATGGCACCAGTTACGGCGGAGGCCAGTACGGCGGGGGCACCGTGTTCAAGCTCACCCCTACCGGCGGCGGCTGGACCAAGACGGTGCTGCACGATTTCGGCAACGGAATTGATGGCAGCGGTCCTTGGAGCGGATTGGTCTTCGACAAAGCCGGCAACCTCTATGGAACCACCCGCGAAGGTGGCAATTTAACCTGCACATACAAATACGGCTGCGGCACGGTGTACCGGTTGACGCCCTCCGGCGATAGCTGGACGGAGAGTGTCATCTACTACTTCCATGGACAATCGGACGGGAGCGCGATTTACGCTCCGCTGATTGTTGACGACGCCGGCAACCTATACGGCAGCGCATCCGCCCAGGGTCCGAATAATGGCGGAACGGTATTCGAGCTCAGCCCTTCCGGTGGCGGCTGGACGTTCAACTTGCTCTACGCCTTCGACTACTCCGGATATGCCCCATGGCCCGGCCCGCACGGCAAGCTGGTGATGGATCCCACCGGCGATCTCTACGGCGTCACCAGCTTAGATGGAGGCGAAAATGGAGGCGAGAATAGCGGCACTATCTTCAAGTTGGCTCCGTCGAGTGGGGCGTACGTATACAGCACTCTGTATACATTTTGCAGCCAACCCAGCTGTATCGACGGATATGGGCCTTTGGGCGGACTGGCGCGCGATGCCAACGGCAATCTCTATGGCACGACAAGCAGCGGCGGCGACACCGGCCCGGCGTGCGGGAACGAAGGCTGCGGTGTCGTCTTCAAGTTTACTCCGTGACCGTTGCAGCCCTGAAATATAGCACTCATGTGGTATTAAACCAACCACTATAGATTCAGTCAGGCCAACCACGATTCCGCCGTTGCAGCCGTCACGCAAAATGCCTCTAGATTGCGTACAGATGCTCTACAATCGATTTTCGTATGCTGCGACAATACAAACATCCTTCCGCAAGCGAAAGTCGCTAGAAACGCACGCTAGGCCTCTTCCTGTCGGTTTCCCGATTCGGGAAACTCCGAGCAGCAGTTCCGCTGCTGGGAGCGGAAACCCCCGCCACGTTTGACAAGATGCATGTAAACTGCTTAGTCCTATAGACTTGCATAAACCATGACGCCCTTGGCCATAGAGACATTGCCCGACTTGAACTCGGATCGCAACCCCGTCCGGGTCTCGGTTGCTTGGAGCCTGCTTGTCGCGGCTGCCTTGGCTGTCTTCTACCTTGTCACCAGTATCTACATCTCAGCTCACCGTCTCTACTGGTTCGACGAGATCTTCATCGTTCGCATCGCCAAGCTTCCCAGCATCGCCACAATGTGGAGAACCCTTGCCTCTGCTGGCGATACTATGCCCCCTGGCTATCACCTGATGATGAGGGCATGGTGTCATCTATTTGGCTACAGCGAACTTGCTACCCGGTTGCCTTCAGCGATAGCCATGGTCGTTGGCCTACTCATTACCTTTGACTGTGCTCGTCGCCTCACCAACGGCGTCTATGGGCTGATAGCGTTATCGCTGCTGACGACTTCCCTGCTTCCTTACTATGGCTACGAGGCCCGGCCCTATGCCTTCTACTTCATGCTGTCGGCTATCGCCTTCTGGATCTGGGCCTGCACTACCGACGACAGCAAAGGCGCCGCCGTTCTCTTTGGCGTTGTCCTTGGCATTGCCGTCACCATGCACTACTGCGCTGTGCTGAACATCGTCCCTTACGCTATCTGGGAGTTCTCCAACTGGAAGCCTTGGCAACGGCCTTCTCCTAAGCTGATCGCCGGTGTCGTAGGAGTCGCCGTCCCCATGGTGATCATGTGGCCGCTGGCGACGGCGTACTCGCGGCAATTCTCCTCCAACTTCTGGGCGCATCCCTCGTTTTACGAGTTGAGGACAGTGTTCCCCGAGATGTTCCCCCAGGGACTCTTCCTGCTGGCGCTGATGGTGATCTGGATCGTGATGCTGCGGCCGTCGGAGAAAGTAGACGCCGTCGAGGAGATGTCGCCGGCAGAGGCAGTGGGCTGGCTTTGTCTCTGTATCCCCATCGCCGGCTTCGTTGTCGCCGAACTAAAGACGAATGCTTTTCTGGCGCGCTACTTCATCGGCGCGCTGCCCGGAATTGCCGTCGCCTTTGCCTGCTGGACCTGGCGCCACTTCCGCGGCACTCTACGCGTTTCCGCAGGAATCATCGTGCTTGTCGTAGGGTGGGGCGTAGCCAACCAGTGGCTTACCGTCCGTCATCCTGAGACTATAGACCCATTTAATCAGCAGACCGCAACCCGGCAGTATCTTGGCCTGGAACCTTTGCTCGAAAAAGACGGCAAGCGCTACCTTGTGTTGAACAATCCCATGCTGCATCTGGAAGCGAAACACTATTCGCGCCATCCGGAGGAAGTGATTCTGCTGGTTTATCCCGGAGGAAAAGACGAGCTACCCACCGCCCGCGTCCAGCAGAATTTGGGGCAATATTCTCCTATGCAATTCTGGACGCTTGACGATCTGAAGAAGCACGCAGCGGAAACAGCGCTCATCGATCCGACGCCGGAAGCTCTGGAGGCCCTGAAGCAGGCTGGAGTTCAGGTCGAGGTGCGATATTCCAAGCCACTGCAAGTGGTGTATCTGCGATGAAAGATCGGAAATCACTCACCCAACCAAAAGAAGCTTGGGGTACACGGCCAAGAGCGTCAGCATCCCCAAGTTGAGGTTGGACGAAGCCGAAATCTTAGCGAAGAGGCCACCCGCCCTGGCCACAAAGGTGGAGATTTGGCATTGCACTATGATGACGAACGTGACCGTGCTGGTGGAACGGAGTGGAGGTATGTTACCCCAGAAAATGGGAAAAGTTTCTCCTATTTTCTGAGGAAATCATTGCGCGCCAGCAATTAGGCGCTCCGTAAGTGACTAGAAATAAGACTCAGGTTTTTTGGCATTTAGGATGCTAGTGCAACTACGGCATCGATGATTATAGTGCCACTACGGCACCAAGGGAAGTTCTGGGCCCCCGGTTTCATTCCTCGGTCAATTAAGTAAACCTCACGACCCTGTAAAAGGAGGACGGATGCCCGCATATTGCGCACACGTCGTCCACTTTCCCCGATATGACTTGGCCGGTTACGACTCCGGTTCCGCTTTTAGTTACTAGCCTAGTCGTAAATTTCCAGAGTGGGCCACCACAGACCTTCGGGCCGGGTTACTTCACGTTGAACCCGGATGGTTTATCGCTGGACGGCACACCCCTGTCCACCCTCAATGCCATGGTGAGTGCAACGTTAACCGGGACGTTTGGTGCGACCAACCTGACGCTCAATAACGGGTCGCATCTCACCATCGACCCTGACTTCACGTTATTCCTGTCGGACCCCTCGGGAACGCTGCAGGACGGGGATTTCGCGATCCTTTATGGCTCCTATTCGAGCCCTGTCCCCGAACCCGCCACGCTGGCGGTACTGGGCAGCGGCTTGGGTAGCTTTGTTTTCCTGTGGCGCAGAAAGCGCAAGACCAGCGCTCGCGTCGCGTCGGCTAAGCCGGCGCGCCGTGGTCTATTGGGTCTCTTGGTTGTCCTATGCTGCGCAGCGATGCTGGTTCAATCGGCATCCGCAGCAATTGCGCCGACTCAGGTCAAACTCAACGCGTGGTCCTCTCCCAGCACGGGGCAAGCCGGCTCCAACAACGTCAACATTACCGGTTCCGGCTTTCCTGGCGGCGTAATTACGCCTGCAGATGTTTCTTCCATCTCGCTGTCCCTTACTTGCGGGGGTGCCCCAACGCCTGCGACAGCCCTTCTAGTGACGCATGTATTAGGCTCTTCCTACCGAATTGAGTTTCAGATACCTGGAACTCTGGCCATTGCTGGAACCTACTACGTTTCCGCCAGTGGAACCACCTCGACTGGAAACCCTTGGGCCAGTAGCAACTGCTCGGAAGTGAACGTTATAGCATCGGCGCCACATACCTGCCTACCCACCAACTCGCTCACTGTATTAATTCAGGGCGCCAAAGTGACCGCCTACGTCCCGAATGGCAATTGGGACAGCGACCAGACGGGCATCCAGGTTGTGCCTATCGAGCCGACTGGGGCAGCCACTCCGATTCCGACTCCGGGCGTCGTGAATTCTTGCGCAGCGAACTGGGTCACTGGCGAGACGGTTTGCGCAGCGAACGATACCGACGTCTATCTCATCACAGGAACGACCTTGAATACCACGCTACACAGCGGCTCCAACAGCTACGCCGGTTTCTCGGGTGGCTACTGCATGAACTGTGGCGTCGGTATGAATGCCGTAAGTAACACGGCTGTAATCACGATGGGACTTAGTCCCTCTCCCTCTAGCAGCGGACTTCAGTTCCTCAACCTCGCAACCAATACTTTTGCCGCCCCGATCCCGACGGCCTATGAGGTTTCGGAAGACATTGTGTGGGACGCGGGCCGCAACCTCATCCTCTCGCCCAATGAGGATGGTGTTTACGACCTGTTCGATACCTCAAAGACGCCACCAGCGGAATTCGGCTACTACGTCGGCGGCGAATTGGATTCCGCTGGCGAGGATTGCTCAACCGGCATCGCCCTGTCCACGGATGAGTTTACCAGCAATCTGTTCTTCGCAAATTTAAATGAGGCCACGTTCATTCCGGGTTCCCCGGGCAGCTGGTCTGCTCCCTCAATGTTCCAGAACCTTCCTGAATTCAACCCTTATGATGGCACAGAAGCTGGTACTGACGGTATTGCCATCGCGCCGGGCTCGCACCTGGGCATAGTAACAGGGGAGTTCCCGGATCCGCCCAGCGCCGGCAACGCGATCATTGCGATTCAGCTTCCGGCTCCCCCGGTCAGCGGCGCTCCCTCTCTTGTGGACTACGCGGTCGCAAATCTGCCCAACGATCCGGACGGAAACCCCTTTTCGATGGGGTGTGATCCTCACACGACGACGGCGTACGTCAGCCCCAGCACCGGCAAGGCAATCGGTCTGGTGACGGATTACGGGGCGACCCCTTGCTACGACTACGGCACACCGGCCTATGTTGGGGTCATCGACCTACAGGGTCTCTTATCCGCGCCCCGCGTACCCGGCACCCATACAGTAATTAACCCCTTGCCGGCGGGCATTGTAACGTTTGTGAAAGCGCAGTAGCTTGAGGTTGGGGGCGGGCATCTCTCCGATGCCCTGCCCCCAAAGCTGTCGTTGGGCACGGGGGCTGGATTCTATAAAAGGGGATGTCAACACTTTCCCCTCGGCCCGGTGCCGGATGCCTGGGCGGAAGCTAGCAGGAAGCACGTGTGCCGCCCCTGAAGGGGCTCATCATCTCAAATCAACGCTTACCCAGCGTTCCGCTTCGCTCCACGCTGGGCTATCATGTGCCGCCCTCCGGGCTGTGCCTGCAGCAGTCGGCAGGTTCTGGCCGCAGTCCCAAAATGTAAGAGTCATTAGCATACGAGTCCCGCGGAGTGGGGATTGGTTCCGGTCAATTCCCGATCCGTTTCTCGCCTCCACCATTCCCGTCGGGTGCCTCAGGTTCGCGCCCCGGGTTTGGACGCTAACTGTGGAAAGTAGGGGCCTTCGACAAGTTCAATATCGATCCTCAGTTGCGCTCAGTCGCGTTGCTCCCTCGCGCTCTTGCGACCAATTAAAGGGACTTTTCGGCACGGCTGAAGCCGTGCCCTGATACGAAGCTTTCCCACCCAAGCAAACCCGGCTTGGGTGGGGCACCGCGCTGTAAGCGCAGTCGAAGGGTGGGGCACGCCACCCCTCACTCGTAACGCAGCGCGGTAGTCGGGTCCACCGAGGAGGCGCGGCGTGCGGGCAGCAAGCACGCTGTGGCGGACACTACCGCCATCAGCAACATGACGGCGAACAGTATAAGGGGATCGCGGACGCTGCTCTCGGACCATTTAGCCAGCACGCGGTTCAGCGCCAGGCTCAAGACCACACCGGCCAGCAGGCCCCCGCCCACGCTGAAGGCAGTCGAGAGCAAGACTAGCCGGAGGACGTCGAAACGCCGGGCGCCCAGCGCCAGGCGAATGCCGAACTCGTTGGTCCGTTGCAGTACGCTGTAAGAGACCACGCTGTAAAGGCCGACCGCCGCCAGCAACAGCGCCAGAATCGCGAAGCCACCAAATAGCATGGCGATCATGTGTTCCTGTGCCCACTCCTGTTGGTGGGTGATCCACTGGTCCAGATCGCGCACGTGAACTTCGACCTGCTGGTCCGGATCCACGGTACGAACCTGGGCACGCACTTCACGCAGGATGGAGAGCGGCGGCGCGTGAGTGTGAACCAGAAGCTGGGTCCAAGGCACCAAGACGAGAGTGTAGGGAACGTAAATGGCCGGCTTCACCGGCTTGCGCAAGCCATCGTCGCGGACATCAGCGATCACCCCCACCACCTGCAACCAGCCGTTGCTGCCACCCGGCGGCGCCAGCGTCATGGGGGGCTCGGCCTTCACGTCAGGCAGCTTGATCTGGTGGCCGACGGCATCACCGTTGGGAAAATACTGCCGGGCGAGGGCCTGGTTAATGACCGCCACGTGCGCAGCCCGCTGGTTCTCGGTCCGGTCCCAGATCCTGCCTTGCAGCAACGCGACTTGCAGCACGGAAAAGTATTCCGGGCTGACTAACTGCAGCCGCGCCCGCTGGTCCTGCAGCGATGGCGTGCCCATCACCTCAAACTTCTGGTCCCAGCCGCTGCTGGGCGGGGTGGCGTTGGTGGAGACGGCGATGGAAGCCACAGAGGGCAGCTCGCCCACCTTGTGCAGGAGGTTGTCGAAATACTGCTTGCGTACTTCCCAGGTGGTGTAGGTGTTGTCGTGTACCGGGATGCCGACCGACATCGTATTGTGCGGGTCATAGCCCAGGTTGGTGCGCATGAGACGCAGAAAGCCGTCGATAGCCGCGCCGGCTGCAGCCAGCAATACCAGCGTGAGCGCGATCTGGCCGGCGATGAGTGCGCTATGAAGGCGCTTTCCGCGTACGCCGCCCGTGCGCTTTGAGCTGGCCTGCATGATGGTAGAAACGTCCGGCCGGCTGAGTTGCAGCGATGGCGACAGGCCAAACAGAATTCCCGTGAGCAAAGCCAGCCCGACGCTGAACAGCAGCACCGGCATATTGATTTGAATTGCGGCTTCGTGGGGGAAGGAGAACTCCGGCAGCCAGGCGACAATGACTGCCAGAATGCGATAAGCCAGTAACACGCCCAGGATGGCCCCGGCCAGCGATAACAGCAGCGATTCGGTCAGCAGTTGCCGCAGAATGCGGAAATGGCTAGCCCCCACCGCAGAGCGCACAGCAATCTCGTGCTCACGGGCCGCTCCTCGGGCCAGCAGCAGGATGGAGACGTTGCCGCAACCGATGATCAGCAACAACGCGACCGCGGCGAAGAGCAGGTAGAGTGAGCCGCCGATGCGCTCGACGAACTGGTCGTTCAGCCCCTCGATGTTCATCCGGAAGCTGTCTGCAGGAAAATGGGTGGGCGTCTCCTTCGCGAAAGCTTCCATTAGCGGCTGAAGCTCGGCGTTGGCGGCGGCGTGGGAAACGCCGGGTTTGAGCTTGACCATCGGCCAGTAAGTGCGGCCGGGGTCATTGCTGAGTTTCAGGGGAAGATAAACGTCACCGTCACCCCAGGTAAAGCGTGGCGGGGTCACGCCTACGATGGTGTAGTTCTTGCGTACCAGTTGCAGCGTCCGGCCGATGACGCCGGGGTCACCGTTGTAGTGCCGCTGCCAGAAGAGGTAGCCCAAAACCACCACCGGTTGCGGGTCCTGCCCTTCGGGTGCATCGGCGGGAATGAGCTCCCGTCCCAGTAAAGAGGGCACGCCAAAGTGGTTAAAAGCGTTCGCGGTGAGGTACACGCCGGCGACGTCTTCAGGAAGTTCGGTGCCGGTGGTGCTCAGATTCCACTCATCCATCGCGGCCCAACTCTCGATCGCCTTGACTTGCCCTAGCTGCTTAAGCTGCGGACCGGTCAGATTGATGTAAGTGCGGCCGCTGTCCATGCCGCTGCCGTTCTTAGACTTGAGCACCAGATGCACCATGCGGTCGGAGTTGGCGTAGGGATATGGGTCCAGGAGCACGGCCCGCACCACGCTGAACACGGCAGTGGTTGCGGCGATGCCCAGCGCGAGCGACACGATGGCAGTTATGGTGAAGCCCGGACTCTTGCGGAGTTGCCGCAGAGCGAACCGAAGGTCTTGCGAAATGCTGTGCATCGAACTGCCTCCCGGCGTGACAAAGCCCACTTGGGTGTGTCACTTCGGTTGCCAAAGTGAGGACTTGTAACTCATTGACTGCTTTGGGATAGTTTGAGGCAACAAGAATGTGACCAGGCGCGATTGTCCTGTGGCGGAAAGTGGTGTTCGGAGGCGGACAGGAAGATCGTCCGGATCTTGCCTGGAAGTGATCGGTTCAAGATCGGCGGAGTTGATCTTGCGGCCAAGCATAAAGAAGGTAGGGTGGGGCACCGGCGAAGCAGGAGGCGCGGATTTTAGTCGCGCGCCCCTTCGCATTCAATTTAGTTTGATGGGCCTGTTGAGGCATTGCTGGCTGAACTGGTATTTCCCTGATCAAACCGCAAGGACTGGTTACTCCAGTCAATAGCCTTGAGAATTTTCGAGTTGTTTTGTCCGTCACTTGTCTCAACGATACCGTCGTACTTGTTTTTTCCGTTTACTAGCGTGGCCGGCGCACTGACAAGCACTTGTTTCCCCTTAAGGATGCTGGCCTCTACTGCTGAACCGGTGCCTTGCCATTGAACGTGATAGTCGCCTGGGGGGACCTGGACGCCATTGATGGTGACAGTTTGAGTAAACATTACGCTTGCTGAGTCCTTCGGAGCGGCTAATAGCGCGACGGGAGCCAAGAGCAAGAGGGTCACGATTGCCACGTACTTCATTTTGTTTCTCCTTAGTTTTTCTGGGTTCACACCGCCTGGAGACGAGGTATCGTTCGTATTCAGGACCGGTGACCACTCGCTATCGTGCAATCGCCTCGCCGTTCTTGCAGGTTGGGGTTGTGTTTTTCATATGTCCTCGGCAACGCTGTACTTAGGATGATTCTCGAGTTGGAACCCAAATGGCCACACAACATCGCTAGTGTTCACTATTGGCAGCTTGGTGTCCTAAGTGGGACAGCGGACAAGCAATCTCGACTAAGATTTCTGTTATTCTTGCTATTCTTTTCCGAAAAAACTTTACACTCCAATGGAGGCAGCGATGAAGTTACCCGTGGTTCTCAGCGTCTGTTTGATGATTGCCCTCTTCGCCCCCGGATTCACCTGGGCAGCAGGTCCCGCCGGCAGCTCTCCAAATTATCTTGCACTTGGTGACAGCGTGGCGTTCGGCTTTATCGACGAGGCAGGGTACGAATACTACTATCCTATAAACTTTGTAGGGTATGTAGATTGGACTAGCCTGAGCTTGAGCTTGACGCCGGCGAATGCTGCGTGTCCGGGCGAGACTAGCGGCAGCTTTCTTTCCAACGCCGCACCCGATGACGGATGCCGGCTCTATCGCTCGCTATTTCCCCTGCACGTGGTTTACGGTTCGATCAAGGGCACTCAACTTGCCTTCGCAACCGGTTTCCTGCAGCGTTCCAGCAACACGCAACTGGTAACGATCGCCGTCGGCGGCGACGATCTGCTTCTGCTGCAGGAGCAGTGCAACGATGACCCGACCTGCATCGAGAATGGCGCACCTCAAGTGTTCGCCACGGTCGAGGCCAATATGCAGACGATCCTGGCCGCACTTCGGGCCACCGGATACACCGGTCCAATCATTCTCGTGAACTATTACTCGCCCGATTATTCGAACCAGTTTGACACCGAGCTGATTGCAGGATTGAACCAGGCGATGACGGCACCAGCGCCGGCTTACGGTGCCGTGGTCGCGGACGTATTTTCGGCATTCCAGGCCGCGGCGTCGAACCGCTTCGCGGGGGGAAACACCTGCGTCGCGGGCTTGCTGAACGCCAGCAACCCGTTCACCAGCCCGCCGACGTGCGACATCCATCCCAGCCAGTCAGGTCACAAGTTGATAACGCAGGTCGTTTCGCAGGTTTACCAATCGCGGCGCGCTAGTGGACGGTAGAAATTGCCGGTGCATCTTTCCCAGGTTAGCGCTCCAAAGCCAAGGCGCTAACCCTTCGACAAGCTCAGGGCAGGCTCTGGGACACCCGCACCCGTTTGGCTTCCGGTAACCGCAGTGCTGATTACCTTGGTTTGGCAAGGCTGAGAAATGTAGTGCAAATTGTGGCGGTAGCTCTTAGAATGCAGGGCATCCCTCTGCACTGCATGAGGCAGTAGCGGGGAATTCGATATCCTTTCCAACCACTCGGTAAACGCCTACATTGCTTTTCTTCGCGGAGTAACGACTTGGGCCGCATAATTCAAGGCAAGAGTGCAGTTGTCGTCCTTTCGCTTTTGACCCTTCTGCTGTTCGCCATGCCGGCGGCGGCACAGGGCAGCTTCACCATCTCGGCGACGCCGTCTTCGCTGACCGTCGGCCAGAATGGTCAGGGGACGGTCACGGTTACCACCACCGTCAGCGGCGGCTTCGATAGCTCCATCGCATTGTCGGCTTCAGGCATGCCTCCCGGCGTGAACGCGAACTTTTTGCCCCCCATCATCGGCGCTCCCGGTGCGGGCACCTCCACCATGACCCTGAAGGTGATACGGCTGACCCTGCCGGGAAACTACACCATCACCCTGACCGGCAATGGCGGCGGGGTTAAGCAGACGACGACGGTTACCTTGACGGTAGCTGCAGAGTCGCAGCCCAACTTCACGATAGCGGCCATACCCGCTTCCCTCACCATCGCCCAGGGAGGTCATGGATCCTCGACTATCTACACCACGATTGGAGGCGGCTTCAACGGGTCGATCAGTTTGTCGGCGTCTGGGGTACCTTCGGGAACAACGGTGTCCTTCAGCCCTGCGACGATACCCGCGCCTGGAGACGGCAGTTCGACGATGACGGTCACGGTGGGGTCGAACACGCCCACCGGAAGTTACCCGATTACGGTGACGGGCAACGGCGGCGGCATTCAGCAGCAGACCACGGTGACGGTGACGGTAACGTCCGGCGGGGGACCGAACTTTAGCATTTCGGCCTCTCCCGGCTCCTTGAACATTGGGCTGGGCACGCAAGGTACTACGACCATTACGACGACCATCAGCGGCGGCTTCAACAGCGCCATCAGCCTGACGGCCACGGGAATGCCTCTGGGCATGACCGTGGGCTTTAATCCCGACCCGATACCGGCGCCGGGCGCGGGCAGCTCCACCATGAGCATCAGCGTATTTCTGACGACAAAACTGGGGACCTATCCCATCACCGTCACCGGCAACGGCGGAGGCATCAAGCAGAGCACTGTTGTCACGATTACGGTGACGGCTTCCCCGAACTTCCTGCTGTCGGCTTCGCCGCCGTCGGTCACCATTCAGCAGGGGAATCAGGGAAACACGACCATCACCAGCACGATTAGCGGCGGCTTCGACAGCGCGGTCAGTCTGTCGGCGTCCAGCGTGCCGTCGGGCACCACGGTAAGCTTCAACCCGCAGACTATTCCCGCGCCGGGCTCGGGCAATTCGACCATGACGATTGCGGTCTCCTCCGCGACACCCCAGGGCGATTACAACATAATAGTGATGGGCAACGGTGGCGGCTTGCAGCGCCAGACTACGGTCATGCTGTACGTGGGGAGCGGACCCACCTTCGCTATCGGAGCTTCGCCGTCGTCGATGACGATCGCGCCCGGCAATTCGAGCTTCTCGACCATCACTACATTCCCGTTCTACGGATTCAACAATTCCATCAATCTCTCAGCTTCGGGCGCGCCCGCGGGAACCAGCCTGAATTTGAACCCCACTACCATCTCCGCGCCCGGTTCCGGCAAATCCATACTGACGGTGACGGTGGGCAAAAGCACGGCAACCGGGATCTACCCAATCATGGTGACGGGCAACGGCGGCGGAGTGCAGCAAAGTACCACAGTGACCTTGACCGTCAGCGGGGGCCCGCCGCCCAGCAGCGCACACTACCTGGAGTTGTACTCGTACACCCTGCAGTCGTCGTTCGGCACACCTCCTTACAGCTACCAGATCACCTCCGGCTCTTTGCCCTCCGGGCTGAACATGAACAGCTCCGGCGCCATCTCGGGGACAGCTACGGTATTGGGCAAGTTCAACTTCCAGGTGTTGGCGACCGATTCCTCGCAGCCCGCGCAAAAGCAGAGCAGCAGCTATACCCTGAACGTCGTCATCGGCATGGACGAATACGGCGGCCTGACCGCCGCTCCGGTACCGGGATGCTCGCCCACCGGATACTTCCAGTTGCAGAAGGTAAAGGTCGGCAGCAATCCCGCGCGCTGGCTGTATGCCGACCCGCTGTGCAATGCCTTCTACTCCTTGTCCGTCTATGACTCTACTTCCTACTTTATTTACGGCAGCATCCTGCAGAGCCACTACGGCAATGATTCCAATAAGTGGGCGACGCACGAACTAAACAGGGAAATCGCCTATGGCTATAACGCGAATGACATCTTCTACAACGATTACGTGCTGCCCATCCCGAAAGGCGGCAACGGCAACGGGGCCACGCCCCAATTGCCTTTCATTCTGTTCTTTGGCTCCGACCAGGACGCGGTCTTCAACCCGGGAGCGATAGGATTGCCCGAGGCGCTCAAGAACATAATCGGCGGCCAGGATCAGAATGGCTACCACATTCAGTGGAGCATCTACAACATCGATGTCATGGATCCCAATTGGACGGTAGCCAACCAGGGCGAGCTGGCGCTGCAGCTCAATCCGGCAGAGGATGGCTTCCTGAATGGGTTCAACAATTCGCCGTGGGTTGTAGCTCTTTCCCTGGGCGACGCCGATGAGTTTGTGCTCTTTAAAGGCGTCGGCCCGGACGGATACGCCCATCCTGCTCAGGTAGTAGCTACCAGTGCTTTCAATTTCAATCAGCCGCCCATCAACGGCAATTGGCAGCGCCCCATCCTATATTCCAAAGCAGCCTGGACATGTAATGCAATAGCCAACGACTCGCAGCACTTCCCGCCAGGGCAGTCCTATCTGGAGAAGAAGTACGGCAACATCGCTGCGCTGAACGCCTCGTGGGGAAGTAACTACACTTCGTTCTGCGATGCCGGCGGTTTCGGCAGTGGCACCGGCGTGCTGGACGAAGATGGACGCCACACCGCCTGGTTTGGCAGCGACTATTACAGTCAGACGGGCATGAACTCCAACCTGCTCGCCGATCTCAACCAATACATGTACGTCATGGCCCTGCAGCTCTATATCCCGCAGATCAGCGTGCTGAAGACCTATGACACCAACCACCTGATGCAGTGCGGCTTCTATGGCGGCGACGAAGATGGCGGGGTGCGGCCGAACGTGTCGCAGGCTCTGCATGACGCCGGCTGTCAGGTGCTGGTGTTGACCTGGGGCTCGAACAAGATCCAGCAGTCGATCGCCAATAATCAGCAGGTGTACGACATCTCCGGCGTGCCCAGCACGATCTACCAGGGCAGCACGGCGCAAGCCGACTCGGACATGAGCGCCTACCCCAACAACGGGGCGGATGGGGCCGACTATCCCACGCAGCAGATTCGCGGCCAGCACTACGGCATCGACACCCAGGCCATTTACGGCGAGCAGGGGAGCAACACCGATTACTACAATCTGGGCGTCGCGCTCTGGGCGATGACCGACAGCAGCAGCGAAGAGCGCAACTGGGGCTTCATCTCGCTCAGCGATAACGTCTATGACGGAGTGTGCGCCACTACGGCCCCCAGCATCGATCCGTGGGGCTATGCCTGCGGCGGCGAGGCCGCCAACTACGGCGACTTCACCGACGGCGTCACCCAGGCCAATACAGCTTTGTACCAGCAGCTGATCCAGCAGTTGAAGCCGTAGCCGGGGCGCCCGGCGCATCCCACTGTTTCCGATGCAGGCTTCGCGATATCGCCCAAACGGCGTAGGGTGACGCCCGTCACAGCAACGTTCGCAAAAATCATGGATGCTATAGGTCGTGTCTCCTGTGCCGTCTGGAGGAGGGTCATGCTGTCTTCACGCGAGATCCGCCGACATTTTCCATTCGTTAGGGGAAACCAGTCTGCGATACCTGCCAGAGCTTGCCTTCGAGCGCGTTTTGTCAATTCGATAGTGCTCGCGCTGGCGCTCGTTGTGGGATTGAGCGCCTCTCTCGCAGCCCAGACGGTGCAACGTGGTCCGACCACGGTGCGGCAGGATGTTCATCATGACGTTTCTCCGCCGCTGCGCGAACTGATTAAGAACGCCCCGCCACCTGTGCTGCAAGAGCAGGAGGCCGAGCCAGTGCGCCGCATTCCGCTACCTCCCGGGTTGTCAGAACTTCCAGAGGATCCAATACGGCAACGCACTGTCCTGCCGTCAACGGCGATCGTCGGCTTGAGCTTTGAAGGGCTCGGCCAGGGGGAGTATGGCTTCGGTGTCACCTTTGCGCCCCCAGACACAAACGGTGCGGTAGGCGCCCTTCAGTACGTACAGTGGGTCAACACATCGTTTGCCATCTTCGACAAAGCGACCGGCGCCCTGCTCGCGCCTCCGATGCCAGGAAGCATCCTTTGGTCATTCTTCGGTGGCGGTTGCGAGAGCAATAATGACGGCGATGTGATTGCACAGTATGACAAGCTGGCGAATCGCTGGGTAATGAGCCAGCTCTCTATCTCAACCCAGCCCTACCTGCAGTGTGTTGCGGTCTCTACCACATCCGATGCAATGGGTACGTGGAACCGCTACGCATTTCAATACACCAATGCTGACGATTATCCGAAGATGGGTGTCTGGCCCGACGCATACTACCAAACATTCAATATGTTCAACGGAAATCAGTTTGTGGGTGCCGACGCCTGCGCCTACGACCGTACAGCCATGCTTAGCGGCCAGGCGGCCACGCAGATTTGTTTCCAGCAGGGCCCGTCGGTTGGGGGATTGCTGCCCGCGGATGTAGATGGCACAACCCCTCCTCCCGCAGGCTCGCCGAACTACATGGTGTTCTTCGGCGCCAATGACCTGAATCTGTTCCAGTTTCATGTCGATTTCAACGACCCGGCTAATTCTACGTTTACCGGGCCGACGGTCATTCATGTGGCTGCATTTCACTCCACTATGCGGCGGAGGAACGTGTGTTCCACAACCTGGCACAAGCAATCAGTTGGACTCGCTGGCTGACCGCCTTATGTACCGCCTCGCCTATCGCAATTTTGGCTCGCATGAGTCTCTGGTAGTAAACCACTCAGTTGCGGTAAGCGGAAGCGGAGGGGTGCGATGGTATGAGGTCCAGAACCCCGGCGGCACACCGGTGCTTGCCCAGCAAGGAACCTACGCGCCCGATTCAACCTTCCGCTGGATGGGCAGCGCTGCCATGGACAGCGCGGGCGATCTTGCCCTTGGATACAGCAAGTCCAGCAGCTCGGTTTATCCATCAATAGCATTTGCCGGGCGCGTGCCCACGGATCCGGCCGGCACGCTGGAAGCGGAGACCGGGGTGGTTGCTGGCGCCGGTTCTCAGACGGGAACGCTGTACCGTTGGGGCGACTACAGCGGCATGATGATTGATCCCGTGGATGACTGCACGTTCTGGTACACGCAGGAATACATCCAGTCCAGCGGTACCTTCAACTGGAACACGCGTATCGTAAACTTCAAGTTCCCTAATTGCTCTCCCGCCACCTACACCCTGTTCGTGTCAAAGGCGGGAGAGGGCACCGGAACGGTTACCAGCAGTGATGGCTTGATCAACTGCGGCCCAGTCTGCTCCGCCACCTACAACGGCAATACCCAGGTCACGCTGACGGCAACACCGTCGCAGCCAGGTTCCGTGTTCACGGGCTGGAGCGGCTGCGACTCGGTCATCGGCAACGTTTGCACGGTAACCATGTACAGCAGCCGCACGGTAACGGCCACTTTTTCCCTGAACACCATCTACACCACCTTGAGCGTCACCATACACGGGAGCGGAACGGTCACCAGCACCGACGGTTTCATAAAATGTCCCGGAACCTGCAGCCACAACTACCTCAGCGGTTCGCAGGTGACACTTAACGCCACTCCAGCGCAGGGGTGGAGCTTTGCGGGTTGGAGTGGGAATTGGGGAACCTGTAGCGGGACCGGTCCGTGCACTGTGACGATGAACCAGAACGTCATGCTGTTGGCCGGGTTTGTCGACAACATCGGGACTTTAACGACGCTGTACAGCTTCTGCAGTCAACCGAGCTGCGCTGATGGCGTTGAACCGGAAGCCGGACTGGTGCAAGGCGCCGACGGCAGCTTTTACGGGACAACCAGCAATGATGGGAGCGGGCTTTACGGCGCTGGAACGGTCTTCAAAATCACCCCGAGCGGCACGCTGACCACGCTGTACAGCTTTTGCACTCAACCGAACTGCGCTGATGGCTATGAACCGGAAGCCGGGCTGGTGCAAGGCGCCGACGGCAACTTATATGGAACGACTTGGAGGGGCGGGAGCAACGGGGCTGGCACGGTCTTCAAAATCACCCCGAGCGGCACTCTGACAACGCTGTACAGCTTTTGCAGTCAACCGAACTGCGCTGATGGCGATGAACCGGAAGCCGGGCTGGTGCAAGGCGCCGACGGCAACTTCTACGGGGCAACGTGGCAGGGTGGGGCTAACAATTACCCTTTTGGCAGTGGCACAGTCTTCAAAATTACCCCGGGCGGCACTCTGACAACGCTGTACAGCTTTTGCAGTCAAACCGAGTGTACTGACGGCTACTTCCCTCAATCCGGGCTGGTGCAGGGGACCGACGGGAATCTATATGGGACGACGAACTATGGAGGTGCCGGCGGCGAAGGCACGGTGTTCAAAATCACCCCGAGTGGCACTCTGACCACGCTGTACAGCTTTTGCAGTCAACCGAACTGCGCTGACGGCACGGGCCCGGTGAGCGCACTGGTCCAGGCCACCGACGGGAGCTTTTACGGGACAACCTGGCACGGAGGCGCTAACAATACCCAATGCGGCTATGGCTGTGGCACGGTCTTCAAGATCACCCCGACCGGCACTCTGACTTCCCTATACAGCTTTTGTACTCAACCTGGGTGTGCCGACGGCCAGTACCCTCAAGCCGGGCTGGTGCAAGCCACCGACGGGAACTTCTACGGAACGACTTGGTGGGGCGGGGGTGGGGTTCGAAGCGGTGGCACGTTGTTCAGAATCACCCCCAGTGGCACGCTGACCACGCTATACAGCTTTTGCTCGCAAACGAACTGCGCCGACGGCAGCGATCCCGAAGGTGCGCTAGTGCAAGCCACTGACGGGAGCTTCTACGGAACAACCCTATGAGGGCGGAGCCCATGATGATGGCACCGTCTTCAGGTTCTCGGTCGGGCTGGCTCCAAACCCGGTGCAGTTTGTCCCTGTGATGCCGTGCCGCCTCGTGGACACGCGAAAGGTATCCGGCGGCAGCGGGCCGATTGCGGGAGGAACATTTGAGTTCTTCAATCTCCCGCAGGCGGCGACGCAGGGCAAGAACTGCCCGACGCTGGATCTTTCTTCGGCCGCTGCCTATTCGCTGAATGTCACCGTGGTACCGCAAGGTCCGCTGGGATACCTGACCGTGTGGCCCGCAGGCAGAAGTCAACCCAATGTTTCGACTTTGAACTCCGTGGATGGCCGCGTCAAGGCCAACGCCGCGATCATTCCGGCGGGCGCGAGCCAGGCGATCAGCGTATTCGCCAGCAACACCACCGACGTGGTGATAGACATCGACGGCTACTTCGCGACCCCGAGCAGCTCCACGCTGGCCTTCTATGCGCTGCCTCCGTGCCGGGTGGCCGACACGCGCAATCCCAACGGGCCGTTGGCCGGGCCTGCGCTACAGGCAGGGGTGGAGCGGGACTTTCCGGTGCAAGGTAACCCGAATTGCGTGATACCCTCCACGGCGCAAGCTTATTCGTTTAACTTCACCGCGGTGCCGGTGGGAGGACAGCCGCTGGGATATTTGACGGTGTGGCCTACCGGGCAGTCGCGGCCTGCGGTCTCCACCTTGAATGACTCGACGGGGACGGTCGTGGCCAACGCGGCCATTGTTCCGGCCGGCCAACCCGACGGTGAGATCGCCGTGTTCGCCACTAACGCAACCAATCTGGTGATTGATGTTAACGGCTACTTCGCGACGCCGGGTGGGGCGAACGGTCTGTCGCTGTATCCGGTGGTGCCGTGCCGGGCGCTGGACACGCGCAAGGGCAGCGGCCTGTTTGTTCATGAGCTGATCGCGAACGTGCAAGGCAGTGCGTGTGCGCCGCCGAGCACAGCGCAGGGCTATGTGTTCAACGCGACGGTGGTGCCGTCCGGACCACTCGGCTTCCTTACGTTGTGGCCAGACGGCAGTTCGCAGCCGGGAGTCTCCACGTTGAACGCTTTGGATGGAGCCGTCACTTCGAACATGGCAATCGTGCCCAACAGTGATGGTTCAATTGACGCCTTCGCTACGAGCCTGACACAACTGATCCTGGACATCTCCAGCTACTTCGCGCCGTAGCGCCTTAGCGCTTTGGCGGTTATCATGCATACAGGGTGAGACGGGAGGACTTCCTTGCGAATCTCGATTCTCGGTTGTGGTTATGTGGGTCTGGTTACAGGGGCGTGTCTGGCCGAAATGGGCCACGACGTGGTGTGTACGGACAACGATGCCAGCAAGATTGAGACGCTCAATCGCGGTGAGCTGCCCATTTATGAGCTGGATCTGGATGAAATCGTGGCGCGCAACCGGCGTCTCGGCCGGCTCCTGTTCACCGCTGACCTGGGCGAGGCGGTGCGCATCGGCGAAGCCATTTTTATCTGCGTAGGCACGCCGCCCATGCAGGATGGCGACGCCGATCTAAGCTCGATTGACAGCGCGGCGCGGCTGATCGCCGCCCAGGCGCGCGGCCCCAAGCTGGTGGTGGAGAAGAGCACCGTGCCCATGCAAACCGGGCAGAAGCTGAAGCGCGCCCTGGCGATTTACGCGCGCAACTCGGGCATCAGCTTTTCCGTCGCCTCGAATCCGGAGTTTCTCCGCGAAGGCACGGCGGTGGAGGATTTCCTGCATCCCGATCGCATCGTCATCGGCGTGGGGGACGAACAGAGCGAAGCCCAGCTTCGGGAAATCTATCGCCCATTGGTGGAGCAGACGATTGCCTGTCCCGTGCACAAGGGAAATTGCCCGCCCAAGGCGCCGCCGCGGCTGCTGGTGACCAGCATTAACAGCGCGGAGCTGATTAAGCATGCTTCGAACTGCTTCCTGGCGATGAAGATTTCCTACGCCAACCTGATTGCCGACATTTGCGAGAACATGGGCGCGGATGTGGACGAGGTGGTGGAGGCCATTGGCTTGGATTCGCGCATCGGCCCGCAGTTCCTGCGGCCCGGGTTGGGCTTCGGTGGGTTTTGCCTGCCGAAAGACGTCCAAGCATTCATTCGCCTGGGTGAGAGGGCCGGCGCCGACGTATCGCTGTTGAAGGATGCCGAGAACATTAACAAGAAACGGATTGACAAGTTCCTGGCCAAGGCGAAACACGCGCTGTGGGTGCTGAAGGAGAAGCGGATCGGCATCCTGGGACTTGCCTTCAAACCCGGCACCGACGACATCCGCTTCGCGCCGGCGACGGACTTGATTGACCGGCTGCTCCAGGAGCGCGCCCATGTCCAGGCGCACGATCCGCAGGCCATGGAAAGGACCAAGGCGCTGTTTCCTTCCATTCGCTACTGCGATGACCCGCATGAGGTCGCCGAGGATGCTGATGCACTCATGATCGTGACGGAATGGCCGGTGTATAAGACCCTGGACTGGCAGCGTATCAAGGATTCCATGTTGCGGCCGTTGATTCTGGACGGGCGTAATCTCCTCGACGGTGAGGAGATGGTGGCGATGGGGTTCGAGTATCAGGGCATTGGTAAAGCGGTGAACGAGGCAGTACAGGTCAGTTCTGCGAAGACGGTCTAGGCGTCGCTCTTGAATTGTCATTACCGGGGCCGGGCTTTGGCGCGACGAATCTGCTTCTTACCAGTCGCCCGGAAGCAGATCCTTCGACGGCTGAAAGCCGCCTCGTGATGACAACTCTGCTCCCGTTGTCACTCCGATTTGTGAGACTAAGGACGAACCCCCGAGGTTAATCCCTGCTTGGACCCCCAGCTTAACAATGCAACCGACGCCGTAGCCGACGCGGCTCCGGTCTTGCCGCTGGAGAAGGCAAAGCCCACTGACCATACCATTGTCCGCGCGTTTGCGTGGACGGGTGCGGGCCGATGGGTTACTCAGCTTCTGACCTGGGTCACGACGATCGTAGTGGCGCGCATCCTTGCGCCTTCCGACTACGGACTCATCGGCATGGCTACCATTTACCTCGGGCTGGTGGCACTGATCAGCGAATTTGGCCTCGGCCAGGCTGTGATTACCATGCGGGAAATGTCAGGCAGGCAGGTGGCCCAGCTTAACTCGCTGTCGATCGCATCAGGCGGGGTGCTGTTTGGCATCTCCTGCGTGGCGGCAGGACCATTGGGAAAATTTTTTCACAGTCCGAAACTCCCTCAGGTCGTTATAGTTATGAGCCTCAGCTTCCTGATCTCCGGGGCCCAAGTTGTGCCCGACGCCCTGCTGCAGGCCGATCTCCGCTTCAAGCTGCTGGCGTCTTTTGACACCGCGCGCGCGCTGGTGCAGGCCCTGACGACGGTGGCGCTGGCTGTGCTCGGGTTCGGCTACTGGAGCCTGGCGCTGGGGCCGCTGGCTGCGTCTGTAATAGCGGCAGCAATGCCGCTGATTGCACGGCCTCACTCGCTGGCATGGCCGAAATGGGAGGAGGTTAAACATGCCTTACGCTTCAGCGGCGATGTCCTGGGCTCGCGCGTGGCGTGGTATGCCTACTCCAACTCCGACTTTCTGGTCGCCGGGCGTGTATTGGGACAGGCGCCTTTGGGCGCATACACCCTGGCATGGACCATCGCTTCCACGCCGGTGGAGAAAATCACCAATATCATCACGCGGGTCACGCCGGCTTTCTTCTCCGCGGTTCAGGACGACAAGCCGCACCTCCGCCGCTACCTGCTGGGGATCACTACCGGGCTGTCATTGCTGACCTTCCCGGCGAGTCTCGGTTTGGCGCTGGTTGCCGATCAGTTCGTTTTGGTCGTGCTGGGGCCGAAGTGGGCGCCTGCCATTATGCCGCTGCGGTTGCTGGCGGTATATGCTGCGCTGCGTTCCATCACCACGGTCTTCCCCAACATGTTGTTCGCCATGCGCCACTCGCGCTTCGTGATGTGGATGAGCGTGGTTTCCGCCGTGGTCTTTCCGGCTGCGTTTTACTTCAGCAGCCGCTGGGGAACCACGGGCATTGCGGTGACCTGGATTCTGTTGTATCCAGTCATCACGGCTCCGTATGTCTGGCGCATCTTTATGGCGACCGAGCTGCCCCTGGGCACCTACCTTCGCACCATGTTACCTGCGCTCAAGGCGTCCGTTGTTATGATAATTATGGTTGTGGGCGTGCGCACGGCTACTCCAGTAAACTGGTCGCCTATAGTACGGTTTGCTATCTCAGTGCTTACGGGAGCGCTTGCCTATGGCGCGGTCCTGCTTGTTGCAGAGCGGCAGCGTATGCGAGATCTTTATAAGCTGGTGCGAGGCGGCGAGGCATAGACAGTTTCTTTGCGGGTGACGAATTTGAATCCTGTGGATGAACAGGCGTTTTACGATCTGCGCTGGAACACCGAGGCAGGCGTTACCGACCGCGAGCGGAATCGGGTGTCGGTGACGGCAGATGCGGTTCCGAACGATTGCCAGTCGGTGCTCGACGTGGGCGCCGGCAATGGCATGCTCTCGCTGGCGGTCGCGCAGAAGGGCAAGTCCGTCACGGCCGTCGACTTCAGCGAAGTAGCTCTGGCTAAAGCATCCGTGCCGACCTTGTGCCGATCGGCGGATAACCTGGCCGGGGTTGAGGATCGCTCCTATGATCTGGTTCTTTCCACCGAAATGCTGGAGCACCTGGATGAAGCTACCTATCGGGGAGCCTTGCGGGAATTCAATCGTGTCGCCCGCAAGGCAATTCTGATTACCGTTCCTAATCGCGAGCTGATGCGCGAACACCTGGGAGTTTGCGCGGATTGTGGCACGCAGTTTCACATTTGGGGACATCAACGTCGATTCACGCCGGCTGACCTCCGTTCTCTATTCCCTGACTTTGTGCCTGTCTCCATCGTCTCCTTCGGCGACACCCTGCCGAAATACAACCGGCCCCTGCTGTGGGTTAGGACTGATATGGCGAAGGCATGGTTCGTAGATGATCGGAGTCCTTGTCCGAACTGCCATTCCTTCCGCCCAGCAGCGCCGAGGTATCCCAAGCTTGCGCAATTTTGTGATCTGGTGAATTCAAACCTGCCTAAAGTTCGATATGAACCGTGGTTGATGGCTATTTACCGGAGGCGGTAGGTAAGGCCCTATCGGTTGAGCTTGGTTTATGGCCTCGTCCTCGTGAGACGAGGCTTTTTTGTTGGCTTAGCATTTATACGGAGCTACTAACGGTGATGCCAGATAATGCCAGCTCCAGAGTAAGCAACCTGCGCCACTCGCTGTCCTGCGAGAATCCTGGCTTTCGTGAACTTTCCAGGAACGCCACCACCTCAGCGGGGTCCAGGACAGCCATAGACTTCATCGCAGCAGGTTGAAGCAATGTTCTGACTTGATCCATCTCCCAGAGCTGTAATCGTGGGCCATGGACTTCCGTCAGGCGCTTGCGAAGTACCTTGCGCTCAATCCTCTCGGCGACCTTGCCGGCATAGTAGGGAATCAGGGGCCAAAACTTTGGGATGGTCTTCCATGTCGCCGGCAAGGCCGGATTTCCGTGCTCCAGAGGGTAAGCCGCAAGACGCGGCTTATAGTTTGCCAACATCAGGCGGATCAGCCGGCTGCGCTCACGAGCGGCGAAGCGGGTCTGCAGCATCGTCTCCAGTACCATACGGGACATAAATGGCGACAGGCACGGCCAGATGCGGTTGGTGCTACTCGCAATTCGGCCCTGCCAACGTTGCATTCGCATACGGAGATAAGCTACATCCATTTGGAAAGTATTAGGGTGGGCCTCTAGCCCCACGATAGTCCGGTCAGCTACGCCTTGAATGTGCTCGACAAGATTGATGCGATTCTGTGGCCGGAAGAGAAAGTTGCAGGAGCTCAATGCATAGCGCCGGACCGCAAGCTTGTGAGAATCAAGCTTGGAACGCGCTCCGGTGTGGGGGAAAAGTAACTCCCACCAGTAGCCTCGCGCAACTTCTCCGAAGGAGCCATTGATGCTTATCCGAAACCGCTGACTTAGATCACGGTGGATGCGAGCCACCCGACTGTATTCCACGATGTCACATTCTCCATCCGTCAGCTGCAGAGCAGTCTCCAGATTTTCGGACGTGATAGGGTCTGCAACAGGGGGATAATGGATATGTTCGAGCCCGAACATGGCTGCCAGACCGCGGGAAACGACGACATCGCCACTATCTGACGGGCCGGATACGACTGTAGCGAACTTCTTTGAGCCCTCTAGAAATGCCGCCGCTATCGCTCGTGAATCGTAACCGCCCGTCAGATCGCAAACGACGCGGTCGAACTGTTGGTTGATGCGGGCAACGGCAGACGTCAGATTTTCCCAGAGTACGTCGATCGCCTCGCTTGCGGTGAGCGCTTCAGGCGTCAAACTGGATATATTCCAATATTGCTCTTGCTTTATTTTTCGACCATCAAGGAACGTCGTTATGGTTGCCGGTGGTAGTTTTCTTATTTCGTTGTAGAAGGTGCGATCTTCATAGATCACACCGGTCCCGAGGAATTCCTGGCACCCGACAACATCCAGCGACACAGCACCGACTTGCGCGAGCAGTAGAGAAGAGGTAGAAAGGGCGACACCTGCGCCCAATTGGCGGTAGTAGAAGTGTAGACTCCCCACAATATCGGTTATGACAACGACCTCGCGCGAGCCCGCATTTCCCGCAATAATCACAAAGAAACCGTCCAGCTCGCCGACGAGTCTTTGAGCGCCTGCAGCCAGGAATTGTTTAAGTAGATGTTCGGGGTGATTGTTGCCGGACTGATGAAAGCATGTGCCCGCCACGGCCAGCCAACTACCCGTTGGCGGGTCTAGGGCGATGGCATCCCCTGATCCGTTCAGGCGAGGGTAAGAAGCCGCCAGCGACCACGCATTGGAAACGATGGAGGTCGCGATGGAATGGCCGCCACGGAGCGCGCGGGTTGCGCGTAGGAACAGATTTTCAGCTTCCGCATTAGCCCCATTGGATGGAACAATTGCAAAGACGCCGCCCACAGCGGAGCACGGTATCATAGCTCCATCACTTGTTCACAATGGGCTCACCGACCGTGCCCTCGATGGAAATGCCGGAAACCGGCAACTCAACTCGCAGAGTATTCTTGCCTTGCGCAACCGGAGCCAGGTTTTCATAAATCTCAAGCTGCGAATCATTGTGCTCCCGATTGTTGACCGCGGAGATTTTGCTCAGCAGCTTGAACTGGTCTTCATGCAAAACCCGTTGCAGCATCTGCATTGATTCCAGATCGTTCCAGAAGTTGGGTTCGACCACAATGTAATGCACTCCAAAGTGCCCGAACATGCCCTTAAGCTTGGTCTCGGCGACGCCAAGCTCCCGAACCCCGAACAGATCGCGGTGTATTGCAACTCTCAGCAAGAGTTTGTCAGCCCGGATCACAGTCAGGTTCTTGCACTCCGGCAAGCTCCTGACGTTGAAAACGAAAGAGCCGTCCCGCCAGCCGGAAAACACTACCACGCTGTTAGGCGGGGCCACGGAACAGACATACTGCGCAGCCTCGCGGTAGCCGGATATATGAGGAACAGGACGCTTAACTAGAAAATAGCTAAAGCTCGCCACTGCGAACAACAAAGCGACATACGGCGCAATCTTTATCGGCAGCAAGCGGACGATGGCAAGTGTCGAAAAGAAGGCAAGAGGAAAGATAAGGAATATGGTATATCGCTGGGAACTCACCGCAATGACGGTGAAGAACGCGTAGCCGGCGACTACCCATGCCAACAGAAAGAATAATCCCGGCTTTGGCAGTCGCCATTCTTTCCGGAAGATACATCCGATGCAGTATATGGCAGCGAGGAGCAACACTATCCATCCCACTTGTCGCGGCCACTCGTAAGAGCCCACATAAGACCAGGTGGCCGGGCTCAACCGCGAATGCTGTACCCATCCTCCTCCTACTGCCTGCTGCACATTAGCGCGACCCCATAGCAAGGTAAAGAGCCCCAAAGGCACAATTCCGAGAACAAAAACTACACCGGACCACCAGAATTCCGCGCGGCGAAACAACGCATTCTTGTACACAGCATATAGCGTTAACAGGTAAGCCAATAGGATGAAGACGGCCGGCTGCTTGGTATATGCCGCTCCTAGAACCAAAACAACGGTAAGGTATAAGTCGCGGGGGCTAGTGGAATCCAGGTAGCGAAAGAAGAAGTAAGCACTCCATAGAAGGAAGGCGAACGTCGGAATTTCCAACATCACCTGCCGTCCCCAAAGTACCATGACTGGAGTGCCGATAAACAACAACGCGGCCGAAAGCGCAGTGAGGCGACCGACCCAACGGCGAGCCAGGAAGTACGCTCCCCACGCAGCGGCCAGGAAAAAGACGCTCACCGTCAATTGCGCGGCATAGTGCGTTACGCCAAAAATAGCAAAGAATACGGCTTCTACCAATGCGAACAGCGGCGGATAGGTAAGAACAGTAACTGCAGGATATTGGAGGTAGTAATTAATGGCCCACTGTTTTAGGTGACCAATTGGCATGGCACGAGCCATGTCGTAATAGAACGCACCATCCATTGCATGCCTCGGCGCGTCGCTCCACCAGAAGTCACCTTGCTTCGGAGAGGTCTTAAAGAGAACAAAAACTGCGACCGCGAGGAGCAGAAGACACACCATGTCTCTCCATCTCGAAGTCGACGACGGGCCATTAGACGAGTGGGGCATTCTAAACTCTCCAGATCGCGTCGGGAGCTAGGGCAGCTTCGGGGGAAAACTGACTGCTATTCAATCAAAGTACTGCATATGATATGCCAAATAAGCTGAAACGCTAGTCTATTCCTCAAAATCTAGTAGGAGCAACTAATGTGCCATTAATGGCAGCCACTATTGTTCCCGTGCTTTACGACCGAAGTTGCGGTCGTACCCCCTATTTGCCACCAAACGGCGTTTCCAGATCGCCGCCTTGGCGCTACTATTGCGACGGCTGGCCAGCAGAAACTGGAATCGCCGGACCGCCGATTGCCTGCGTCGACTCGGCGGACTGCACAAAACTGTCCTTCCTGAGCATCTGCCGCAGACTGGAACTTAACGCCTGCGTAAAGACTACGGCCCCCTTATAGTTCAGATGGAACCCATCAGAGTACAAATTCGACGGTAATTCCTGAGGCTGGATGGGCACCAAGACCGGCACTCCGACTTGGCTGCCCGCCAGGCGAATGGCGGCAGAGCCGTCGCGCGCTGCATTGCTGGGCGGCATAACGAAGACAAATTGCGCCCCATATTGTGCGCATAGAGTTGAGATTTGCCGGAGACGCTCGGTCGCCTGTTTCTCGATCTCTTCATCGGCAGCTAACGGCGGGTTTGAAGGGCGCAGCCTGGAAGCTAGGACAGGGAAGTCCGGCATCAAGTGCACCAGGATCCATTTATGAAGGTCCGTGCGTGCTCCATAGAAGTGGCTCAAGTTCGCAGCAAGCAAATTGCTGGTGACCGTGTTATCAGAGGCGAGGGTCCGTTTGACACTGAGCAGGTCGCGGCTATCCATCAGCAGCTCGGCGAAAGCGTCGTCCTGAACGTTCGGGGCCAGCAGTTGCCGGGCATTAAGCACCAGGATTACCACCTTCGGCCGGGCACCTTCGCCGAACAATCGACGCAGCCCGTAGTACCAGTCCAGATAATTGGTGTCCTCCACCACAAAACGGGTCACCTTGTACTCCGGAAGCAGCTTCTCATTCAGCAGCCTAAAATTGATACCCTTCTGCATCAGCGAATTGCCCACAGTGAGGACCGGAACAGGCTCCCCGGGCACGGGCCTGATCTTGTCAGCTTGGGAATGCTCCCTGTCCAGACGCGGATGAATTGATCCAACTCGCGGCAGGAAATATCGCACACCGAATTCCAGTCCGGCGCCGAACAGTGCGCACAGTGTCAGCAGAATCAGGCTATAGCGACGCAATGAATGCCTCTCAAAACTGAAAGTAGATGAAGGTATTAGGCTGGTTGGCGGCAAAGAATGCAATGCCCGCCAGCGCAGAAATTGCTAACCCAGTCCGCAACAAGGGCGAAGCTTTCTGAAAAATATACTCTTCCTGATGTTTCTCCATTCGCAGATCCATGAGGAACATTGGCACCGAAAACAGCACCAGAAACTTGCAGGCCGTGAGATACTCTGGTCGCCATTCCAGACTAGTCAACCCGCCTAGAAAAGCGAATGCGCCATGAATTGTTGTGGCCCGGAAGAATATCCACGACAGGCAAACAAAATGGAACAGGAGAATTCGCTTAACCCAGGTAACCACTGCGCCGGATTTTACCTCGTCTTCGCTCGGCAGTCCGAAGAGGCGCTCAAGAGCCAAGCCTCCTCCATGAATGCCGCCCCAGATCACAAATGTCCAGTTTGCCCCGTGCCATAAGCCGCCAAGCAGCATGGTAGTGAGAAGGTTTCCGTAGGTTCTGCTCTCGCCTTTCCGGTTTCCGCCGAGAGGAATGTATAAGTAGTCCCGCAGCCACGAACTCAAACTGATGTGCCAGCGCCGCCAGAAGTCCTGCAGGGTGGTAGCCAGGTATGGCTGCCTGAAGTTCACCATGAAGTGGAACCCCATAAGCTGGGCGGCACCGCGCGCAATGTTACTGTAACCCGCAAAATCGCCGTAAATCTGCCAGGCAAATGCATAGGTGCCCAGCAGCACAACCGGCAACGTAGTCGCACCGAAATTCCCATTGAATGCGGAATTTGCAATGTAGGCGCAGTTGTCGGCAATCACGCACTTCTGGAAGAAGCCAAAGAGGACCAACATCAAGCCATCGAAGAACTTGTCCCAGTTCATGGTGCGTTCCCGTTGCACTTGCGGAAGCAAATGGTTGGGGCGCTGGATTGGTCCTGCGATCAGGTGGGGAAAGAGGCTGATGAATAAGGCATAGTCAACGATGGAGTCCGCCGGTTCCAGCTTGCCTTTGTACACGTCCACGATGTATGCGACTTCCTGGAAGGTATAGAACGAGATGCCCGGCGGAAGCAGGATGCGTATCAGATTGGTGGGCACGTTATGAAAGCCCAGGGACGACAGGAGCGTGGCGAATGATCCAGTGAAGAAGTTGAAATACTTGAAGAACCCCAGGAAGCTGAAGTTAATCACCAGGGAAAAAATCAGCAGTGCGCGCCGCTGCCACGGATTCTGCAGGGTGACCAGCTTCTTTGCAATGACGTAGTCAATGGAGGTGGAGGCGGCCATCAGAAGCAGGAAGCGCCAGTCCCACCAACCGTAAAAAAAATAACTCGCGCCCAGCAGGAAGACATTCTGGGCCCGCCAGCTCAGCCTCCAGTAGAGCAGGACAACCAGTATGAGAAACACCACAAAGACGGGAGAATCAAACAGCATAAGGACCCATTATATCGGGATGAAAGCCTTCATCGTGGGGAATAACTGGTTTCTTTCCACAGACGTGCACGGAAAGCGACCCCATGGAATAGAAGCAATTATCCTGCCAACGAGAGATCCGATCGTCGACATGGTGGGTTCGAGCGTACCTCGGAAAATTGATGCTCTTCGGTTGCCCGGAGACATGACGTCAGTTCGCACAGGCACCGGCACACGGATGCAGCCTGCGGAGTTTGGAATCCGCAGAACAACGCGCTTACGCCCAAATTCGCGCTAAAGCAAGGGAGGAAGGCAAAATGCCCTCCTTCGAAGGTTAAGCTGGAGCGGATTCCCGGTTTGTCCGTTGGCCAAACAATCTTAAGCCGCCTTGTTGGCAGCCATTCTCCGGCACATTCGGGTCCCAAAAGTGAACAACCCTGCGCCCAACACGGAAAGTGTGGCCGGCTCAGGAATGGGACTGGTCTGCAAGGGGGTATCCGATTCAATGATCGATCCGGAGCATACGGCGCCGGGAGAGCAGGACGGACTTATATTGAAGATTATGTCATCGTTGTCGCCGCCGCTGAAGTTGTACACCCCAAGCTGGGAGACCAACATAATGCCAGCCAGATTGATGCCAGCAGTGTACGAACCTACGCCGCCCGTACCTGTAAAAGAACCGGGGAGTAAAGAGGCAGTGAACAGGGTGGTCGGAGTGTTGATCCCCAGGGTGGGAATCTCGCCCATGATCTTTATGTTCCCGCCGCCTGCAAAATTGTAGTTGAAGCTGCCGCCACCGGAGGAGCCACCAGTTTCGCCCCCAGTTGTAAGCGTGAGGTATCCGCCTACGATTCCGCAGTCACCACCGCAAAAACCAGTACTGTTGAAGAAATCGGTGACCAAAGCCCCGTTGCCGCCGCTCCCGGGGCCGATGATGAGTGAATTTCCGAGGCCCGGCGTGAAGCTCAGCTCGCCCTGGCCAGCAGGATCGTTGCCGTGAAATTCAAGTGTCCCGGCCCATGCCAGATCCACCAGCAACAAAGAACTTACAAGCGCACAGAATAGAATAACTCCGCGAATAGCCATAGGATTTCTCCCCGTTTGTGGACAGCGAGTCTACTTCTAGCACTAAATGGCTATACATCGGGCGCGGCCTAACTACACTCAAGTGCTTCGACAAAGTTAGCACCTCAGTTTCGAAAAGTCCATGCTACGTAGGTGGGGGTTAAAATCGAGGGATAAGCTGATCGATCTAATGTTGGATATGAGAAAGGTTCCGGCGTCAGGTCTCCCAACCCAAAAAGCAAAGGAAGGGCGCTGTTACCGCCCTTCCTTGTGAGGATCCTTAATTCCGCAGACTCTAAGATTTGCCTGGACTTAAGCCGTCTTGTTCGCAGCCATTCTGCGGCGCAGTCCGGTTCCAAAAGCGAACAACCCCACACCAAGAACCGAGAGCGTCGCCGGCTCAGGGATGGTTTGCAAGGTCGTATCCGACTGAATGATCGTTCCCGTGCATATGCCGCCAGTCGAGCAGGACGGACTCACGTTGAAGCTAATATCATTGGTGTTACCGCCAGTGTAGTGGTAGATCCCAAGCGCGGGGTTCAGCATAATGCTCGCCAGGTTAATTCCCACTGTGACTGAGCCGATCGATCCGCCACCCGTAAACGAGCCCATGAGGAAGTTCGCCGTGAACAGGACAGTCGGAGTATTGATGCCCAGAACAGGAATCTCCCCGGTGACCTTTATCATTCCCCCGTTGCCAAATTGGTAGTTAAATGAACCGCCCCCAGACATACCGGAGGTCTCGGCCCCGGTGGTTAGCGTCATGTAGCCGCCGACGATGGAGCAGTCACCACCGCAAAAACCGGTGCTGTTGAAGAAATCGGTGATCAGTGCACCGTTTCCGCCGCCGCCCGCACCAATCGTAAGGGCGTTGCCTAAGCCAGGCGTGAAGCTTAGATCGCCCTGCCCCATGAAATCATTGCCGTGGAACTGAAGTGTGCCGGCCCATGCCGGAGCTGCCAGCGTCAAAGACGCGGCCAGAGCAGCGAACAAGATCAGTCTGCGGACAGCCATTGGATCCTCCCCAGAACCTTACTGCTGAGTTGGTTTAGACGTCTAGCACATCATAGCCGTACAGAAGTGGCCGCCGGACTACACCCGCGTGTGCGATACTACTATGTGCAGGTCTGGTGCCAAACTACAGGCACCTATACGATTGAAAACAAAGGAACAAAGAGCCGAGAAAAAAGCCGAAATTGCCCTGTGCGCAAAGTCCTACACACAAAAAGGGAACAGAATTGCCAAAGCCCAAACTGGCATTTCAGTGCAATGCATCGCTGATGGTGCATATCAGCGCGCCTCTTTGTTCAGCGGCGGAAACGATATACCCAGCACGAAAGTGCCGAGACTTTCGACCGCCTCTGCTGACTTGGAGCCGAAGGTTGCCGAAACCGTGAATAGAGTTACATCTTGGGGGTGGCCAGCAAGCCTGACTTGCGCCTGTATTGCTTTGATTCTGTAAGGTTTGGCTGTAACTTCACCGCCCGCCAAATACCACATCCACATTGCCCGGCGCTGTCTGCCATCTGCAAGCAAGTACTCAGCGACCATGGCCGGCTTGCCAGCGATAGTAACTTGTCGGTAATCATCGTCCAGCACTTCCCACTCCCCCGAAGCCGCCACCGCGTTGGCGCTATTGACGAGCTCGACTCCTCCTCGCTTCATGGGATAGGAGAGTACATAAACCGAGACCTCGCGCCTGCCGTCGGTGAAGGTCTGTGATGTTTCTGATTCGACATTCTCTAAGTGGGGCGCCCAATCGTGATCGGGCTCCGCCGAAGCAAACCAGCCCGCGGGCGGCGACCATAGCTTGTCGATTGGCTGGTTTGGCGGAGTGCGGGACCAGAGATAGTCAGCCGTCGAGCTTGCTGCTAGAACGATAAAGACGGCCATTCCCACAAACCACGACAAGCGTGCGCCACCTGGTGCGGACCTAGGTTGTGGATCTGAGTGGGCGATAAATTCGTCATACGACAGCGGCGGCTCGCGCCATCCCAGCGCCAGACCAATCATTATTGCTGTTACCAGCGAAAAGAAAACCCAGCCGTACAATACGTGATCCACGCCACTGGCTATGCGATTGTTGCTGAAATAGGCCAGGAGAATGATCAGGTAGGCCCGCAGCGCATTGGCAAGAATGGGCACCAAGGCTGAAAGCGCGATGAACACGACACGCCTCTTCCAACTGCGAAAGGCAATACCGGCAAACAACACCCCAATGAGCAGTGTCGATGTCAAGTATCTAATTCCGCTACATGCCTCGGCGATTCTCCAGTCTCCGGAAGGAGTTGAAATAATGAATCCGTTTTGTACCGCGGGAATTCCGGAGAATCGAACGGCGTTTACCGCAAAGGCGGCTGTCAACCTTTGTAACGGGCCGACCAGTCCCTGCCCAGCAGGAACCGCGAAAAACAAAAATAGAAGTGGAAAGCTCAAGACCCGGATCGCAGAACTTCCGAGGAATGTCCACACCAGTGCGTCAAGTAATCCGATGAAGGCGAACTGTTGAATCACCTGAACATCGGCAATATTCCCGACCGCCCAGAGCAACGTAAACAACAACAAGAACGCCAGCCCAAGGAGCGAAGTGGTCGGATGCAGGCTCGTCAATTGCTTTCTGCGCCGCCAAACCAGGAAGGCAAAGATCGGAAGCACAACAAATCCGTAGGAATAAGTACTGCTGCCGTACCAGATCTTCAGCATGGAAACGGCAGTGGCGCGCAGCAGGAACAGTGTGACAAGCCCTGCCAACCCGAGGGCGAGCAGGGGCCGGACCCAGTACTCCCTGACCTGGCGCAACTCGTCCAGGGCAGGTTCGGCCGTGCAGACATTCGCAGACGAAGTGAACATCGGCAATTACGACCTCGTGGGCGACAGGCGCTGGGTCTCGACTCTAGGGCCTTTGTGCAATCCAACCATCACAGCGCCGCATAGCAACTTGTAGACTGCGATCTTCGCTACCTCGGAGAACACAAGTTTGCGCACAGTTGTGTCTCGCCACCAATGGCCTGGCAAGTAACGGCTCTCAGGAGCGGCGACGAAGTGCAATCGCCTGCCTTGAGGCACAAGGTGCTGGCAGCACATGCGCACGCGCTTGAGGTGAAAATCGCTGCTCACAACCATCGCCGAGTGGATAGAGC
Source organism: uncultured Acidobacteriaceae bacterium (assembly GCA_963823635.1). GTDB lineage: Bacteria > Acidobacteriota > Terriglobia > Terriglobales > Acidobacteriaceae > Bog-257. Next base: position 343,478 of record CAWGMV010000022.1, read on the forward strand.
TATGCTCTTTAAGCCACTCGCAGAATGCCAGAATCTCCCTGAAAGTCCCGAACCGACCTGAAGCAATTCTCTGTGCTTCTGCGGTTTCGGAGCCGATCGCCACAAAATAGTGCCGGTGCCGAGGCTCCGTGGTGGCGGCGACAGCCAGCAGATCCAAGGACGCCGGAAGCTCCAGCTCGGAGAAACGTCGAATCTCGAACCTCCCGACACTGAGCAGCAGGGTTGCGGCCCAGCGTTGCTGGAACAAGCGGAGCGCGAAATGCTTGCGGCATTCTCTCCCGGCAAGCACAAAAATGACGTCGCACTTCTCACATTCATCCGACACAGCAAGCCAATCGTACAGTCTGCTTAGAACACCGTACCTGGAGGTTCGAGAATCCAGATTTCGCCTCCCGCTAACCATTGCAAGGCCCGGCCACCGATCCCGGAACGAACTTCGCCTCGTTTCCCCGCTGCTTGGAAACAAATTGGTAAATTTCCTGGTACCGACGCGCAAGCACTTTCCAGTCCTTCTCGCGCAAAATCATCTCACGGCCGCGATCGCCAAGCTGCTGCCGGAGATGAGGGTCGTCAATCAGACGTTCTGCCTGCGAACAGAAATCAGCAACGTCCTCCGCCCGGAATAACAAACCGGTGTCACGATCTTCCACGAGTTCACGATGGCCACCCACGTTACTTGCAAGAACTGCTTTCTTGAGGGACATTGCCTCCAGCGGCTTTAGCGGCGTCACCATCTCAGTCAATCGAACACTCAGTCGCGGGAATACCATGACATCCACGACTGCGTAGTACCGCGTTATCTCTTCGTGCGGGACGCGCTCAATGATGTGCACATACCCTGCCGCGCCATAGTCGCGAACGGCATTGCCGATCGCCTTTTCCTCCTCGCCGCTGCCTATAATCAGCAGCTCGAAGCGGTTTCCTCGGGAGTATAGCTCAGCCGCTGCACGAATCAACCAGGTAACTCCTTCGTAACGGTAAAGTGATCCGAAGAAGCCGAAGACAGGTCCGCCTTGCAGACCCAGGTCTCTGGCTAATTGCTCGTCGCGGGCCACCGGGATAAAACGATCAGCATCGACTCCGTTCGGCACGTGAAACAGTTTTTCAGCGGGCAGGCCGCGCTGTCGAAGATCGTCCAACATATGCTGCGAGATCGCTGACACCGCATCGGCATGTTTAGCGACATAGCTCTCTAGGCCACGCGCTAATCGATATCGCAACTCAGTCACGCTGGTGCGATTCTGATCAACCGCCGCATCTTCCCAGAAACCACGAACTTCGTACACGAAAGGCAGGCCGCGTTTTCGCGCCGCCTGCATGCCGGCCAGTCCGCACAAGGCAGGGGAGTGAGCGTAGACTATAGACACTGGGTAGCTGTCGATGAGCTCCAGTATTCGATTGCGCAGGCAGCGCACAACCGTCCATTCACGCAAGAAGGGCCATCGCCGCCGCAGAGCGCCATTTGCGAAGGCGCTAGTGACCTGTGTGCGCCTGTAAGGAACTCCGTCAACCAGAGCGTCGGAAGCGGCAGGATCATCCAGTTGATGCAGCGGTCCAGTGACCACTAGTATCGCTTGACCCAGGTCACTTTGGGACGCAATCAGGCTGCGGCTGCGTACACTGTAACCGCTCAAAATTGGCCATGAGTGGTCCAGGACGTGGAGTACACTGCCACCTGACGTCGCAGCAAAAGCCGATGCAGTCAAGTCACCTCCTCGTGCGCGAAACGGTTCAGTCCTTAGGTTCCTTGTTGGTTACCTGGGCGGTCGGCGTAGGTCGTCCTATCGCAATCTTGACGAATCCATCATCGGGGTCGGGATAACTTACGTATAACGTGTCGTTAGCTCCAAAGGCAGCGTCAACATTGTCATATTGCTGTATGGCACCGGAGACAATAGTCTCGATCCGCCACTTCTTCCCGTCCCAAAAAGCATGTTTAATTGCGCCGAAGTCACCGTACACAATGTGAGGCCTGCCTGCGCCGTCCAGAACGATCGTCGTGCTACCCCCATAGTAATCGAAACCGGAAGAGACTAGGTCAACCTTTTCTATCGTCCATCGCCCACTCGGGTCCTGATGGGCATACTTCACTATCTTCCCATCCATGTAGCTGATATGGGGCAAATCATCCGCGTCTAAAGCCAGGCTATTATCAAAGCCTCTGTATGACTTCGAATTCTGGTTCGAATCGACGGTAGTCAGGTTCCAAGTATTGCCATCCCATACCGCATAGTCCAAGTCGCCTCCATGAGCAAATTGGCTATAGGTAGCATGGGGAAAGCCTTTTGAATCAACCGCCATTGAGTTCCACTTGCCGGAGATGCCACCGTCCACTGAGCGTACCATCCATACGCCATTTTCAAGATCGGCGTGCCTGAAGTGACTGTACTGTGCTCCGCTCGGCAGAAATTCATGATACCAACCAACGTGCGGTGCGCCATCAGGAGTGACGGCGATGGAACAGTGATAAGAAAGGGTTCCAGAGCCCGGGTCAATTTGCTGCTTCACCCAACGTTGATTGGTAAGGGTGATGTACAACAGTCGTCCGAATGAAACGCACAAATGAGGTATACCATGTTTATCGGCTACTACCCGCGGCCATATGTTCGTGTTCGCGTGGGTGGAGTCCAATACTTCGAGGGTAAACCACCGTGAAGCACCAACTGGCCGGAGAGAGTAGTACACCTTGGCATCCCTGGTTAAATAGGTGACGTGCAGATTCTGACCCGCATCCACCGCAATTGAGCTAGTCGTTCCTCTGGCAACCTTGTCACTCGTCCAGTTCCACACTTGAGCGGAGACTGAACCGCACAGCAGCATTATAGTTAGACCCCACTCGCAGGCCGCAAAAGCGCATGACCGACCTTCGATTACCTGGAAAATCTTTATGTACATTGCATGAAAAAGACTCGACATTTTACAGCGCCCCCGGTACTTCACTAATTGCCACTACGCTGCTACTGGTTCCAGGTCCTCTACCGGCTCCGATTCGGACAATGCCGCCTTAAGGTCCTGCTCGGCCAATATTTTCACCACAACGACCAAGGCAACAACTTGATATAAGAAGTCGAAATACGCCCTGCCCAGCGTTATACCATTCACCAGATAAGCCAGTATGGTGAGTTCGAACATGTGCGTGTAAGGTTCCACCCAGCTCAATTCACTGTACATTCTCGATTGTTTGCGAAGTTTTCGCAAACTCTGGAAGCAGGAGACAATGAGGAGGACGAATAGTCCAAGTCCTACAAAGCCCTGTTCGCCCAACAGCTCGAAATAGACACTATGAGAGCTATGCAAACCACCAGACAGACCATATAATTTATTTCTTAGCCTCGGGGGAACAAACGTGGGGAATATCCCTTTGTCGGTGTACACATCGAAACCGCCTCCAGTTATGGGATATTCCAAGGCCAGGTTCCAGCCGCCACCCCAGGCCACCAGCCGTGAGTTAGCCGATTGGTCCAGGTTACCTTGCAGAAATTCACTCATTCGATCGTGCCATTTCGCCGTCGTGAACATTAGAACAGCCACAACAGCGATTGAAACTAAAATGAAGCTGATAGCCTTGTGCCGCGATTTCGCGACAAGACCCAACGTTATGGCTGTGAGCGCCACCAGTCCGCCGCGGGAGTAAGTCCCGATTACACAGACCACCGCGCAAACCATCAGCGTCCGAAGTCCAATCTTCACCCAGAAGCTCGACTGCTCGCGAGCCATGTAAAAGAACATCGGGATGGCCATGTTCATTGCCAGAGCGAAATCATTGTTGTCGTATATGAATGACCCTTCTGGACCCCAAATCTGGAATTCGCCCCCGGTCTTAAGATAAAACACGGCTGCGAATAATGCTTTAAGTCCGAAACTTGCCAGGATGACAAGGACCAAGATCCTAAGTTTCTGTTTGGAAGTGACCAGCAGGATGGTGATAAAAGTCATCAGCAATATCTTGCTCACTTCCAGCAAGTGCAGATTGGCATCTTGCACGTGCCCGGCAAATTCGAAGACAGTGGAAATATAGATGGTGGTGAATGTGAACCATGCCCACAACGAAGCAAGAAGAACCGTCTCCCGCATCAGAAGCCGGCTGTTTTTGGGCGCAAATATGGCGCCGATCAAGGTAGGAACCGCAATAATCAGTGCAGGCTGGAAAAATCCGTATCGGGCGATCCCCCACGCGTAGCGGTGCGGGTTGAAATAAGCGATCCAGTACCACATCAGAACGCCAAAGTAGGCGTTGAAGAGCGCCACCGGCGCTGCTAACAGAATTATGAGAATTACAACAATATCTCGAAGTGCCATGAATAAAAACCTAGCGTACGCTAAGCTCCCGCGGTGCTTGAAACTGCCGCCAACTCCTCGTCCGATGGGTAAAAGAATAAGCGCTGCAAACGATATGCAAACATCGCGATGGAAGGCTCATCGCCCTGAACCATCCGTCGCAGCCGGAACTTATCCGTCCCCGATTCGTTGATCCCCAGAATTGTAGTCATTGCAGTGTGAAGTCCAAGGTCTGACAACAATTTGGCGCCGATAGTTCCACAATCCCGAGGCTTGCCAAAAGGAAATGCAAAATCCTCCACACTGGAGTCCAGGCGATTCTCAATCAAACTCTTCGATTCAGCCACTTCTCGCCGCACAGCATCGGGCCCAAGGCGGCTGAGGACCGGATGGGTCATGGTGTGACAGCCGACGCAAATGCCGGCATCTCGCATCTCACGAACCTGATCCCAATTCATCATCGAGCCGCGCAACTCAGCACTCGGCAGGGGTATCGCTTTCTCGAACGATTCACACCACCGCCGACGTTCCTCGTCAGGTAGGGTCCGTAAGTACAAGACAGCCGTAGTAGCGGCATCCACCCGACTGGCAAAATCCGTCAGTCTAAATCTCCTCTCCGTGTCTAGTGTGACAGTCAGATCCGAAGAGGCCAGCTGAAATCGCAAGAAAATCTGGTCATACCACGGAACCTCACCACTCTCGACGGAGCCTGTAGTTAAATAAACCGTCGCCGGAATTCCACATTCTTTCAATATCGGGAAGGCTTCGGTGTAGGTTCCTAAATAACCGTCGTCGAATGTGACCACCACAGCTTGTCCCCGTACGCTCGAATTTTGAAGCTCTCCTATCATCTGCTGCAGCGAAAGCACGCGGTAGTGACGCCTGATGAAATGCATTTGCGCGGCAAAAACTTGCCTCGGTAGCCTACAATAGAAAGGAAAGCCATGTGTTCCAACGCTGTGGTACCCCAGCACCACGTATTTTGCTTTGCGCACCCGGCGCAAATGTTCACCGCCGCCATTGTCCGAAGCATACTCGTAATGATGTGAAACCGCCTGAAAAGCCCGCAACAGCCCTGTTTGGTACAGGCCGGCAGCAGCTATGTGGCGCCAATCAGCGGTTTCGAGTCGCTTCTGATCCTCATCTTGCATTTGCCGTTCCAACTCCGGAGATTGCGGCTTCCCCAGCGAGGCAATCTCGATGCCGACGATGCCACAATTCCAACATGAGAGCTACCCATAGCACCTCGCCATAGTAGGCGGGATGAATCTGGTTTAGCTCCGTGATACGAGAGAGAAACTCCGGCCGGAAATAGCCACGCTGGCGGGTTTGCGGTTCGTTCAAAACAGCAGCCAAAGACTTCATGCTCTCGTCATGAATCAACCAATAGCCGACAGGAACGCCAAATCCATGCTTTTTCTTGTAGAGAATGCGGTCCGGCAGGGTATGTTTCATGGCCTGCTTAAAGATGTAGCGTTTCTCAAATCCTTTGAGCTTCAGTCTTGCTGGAATCCGGCCGGAAAGCTCCGCCAAACGGCGGTCCAACAACGGATACCGGACCCGGACACCCGCTAGCTCAGCAGTTCCCGCAACCTTCCTTATATCGTTGTCAGCCAGCGTCATCTTGACATCGAGATACAAGAGTCGGTTTAACTCTGAGCTGGCATGCGGCGCCGAGTCAAAGTGTGCCTGTGCGATGTCACACGCCTTCTCGGGCGATGCCTGGTCGAAAAAGTCTTGCTCGAATGCCGCTTCGCCATCCTGAGTGAGAAAGAAAGCATAGGATAGCATCCGTCGCGGATTGGGGACATCTGCCCGACGAATGTAGCGGCCAGCATAAGAAAGTGGTCCACTCGTGGGCAACAATCTGGTAGCAGGCTTGATTACCGAATCACGCAGAACGCCCGGAAGCGAGTGGTAAAGCGAAAACTTCTTGTCGGCTGCGTAACGCTCATTGCCCGCGAACAGCTCGTCGCCCCCGTCTCCAGCCAGCAGCACATCAACGCCGTTCTCGCGAGCCAAGCGGGCGCAATAGTAGGCTCCAATCGCTGAGGAGTTTGCAAAGGGCTCATCATAGTATTCGGCAATTTGGGGTATAGCTTCTGCGGCGTCACTTGCCCTCAGGCACTTCTCATGATGACGAGTACGAAAGTGCCTCGCCGCCAAGCGCGAAAACCCCGCTTCGTCGTAGCGTGGATTTTCGAAGTAAATTGAAAATGTGTTGAAAGGTGAGTGTACTTCGCTGGCGAAAGCTGCGACGCTGCTACTATCGGTCCCGCCGCTCAGATAGGCCCCAGTTTGCCCAGGTTCGCAGCCAACCAAATGCGAGTGCACCGCCTCGCGTATGCATTCCCGCACCTCGCGTGACCACTTGCTAACGTCGGGGTTTCGCGACTCCTCATAGTTCAAGTCCCAATACCGGGTCTTGCGAATCTTCTGGCGTTCGTACACTAACAGCGTGCCGGGTTCCAGGCGCTCAACGTCCTTATAGATCGTGAGCGGAGCAGGCACGACAGTGTGAACCAAGAACTGCAGCACGGCAACGGGATCAACATCCGTGTCCCGTTTAATCTGCGCGATGGCGCTCACCCGAGACGAAAAAAAAAATCTTCCATGTTCGGACGACCAATACAGCGTCTTAAAGCCAAATCGATCCACGGCAAGTACGAGTCGCCGATTTTGAGAGTCCCAGAGGGCCAGCGAAAAAGCGCCCTCGAGTTTTTCAACGAAATTCGTACCATATCGGACATATAACAGCGCAACCAGATTGCCAACTGAACTTATGTTAAAATCCGCATGCTGGGCGAGCAGAAGGTTGTAATTGCACAAATCAGCATCTACCGCGATAAATAACCCGTGCTCCGCGCTGACCGGAGGCATATTCCAGCGATGGGCTACGCCCAGGAGTGCATCCTTTCCTCCGATGGGAGGCTCTACCCGATCCTCCCCGAGTCGCGTAGCCGCGGCCATGAGATCCACATCGTGAGGAGCGAGTTGAACGCCAGGTTCGCAGATGCCGTAAATGCCGCTCATAAGTATTTTCTAGGCCTTAAATACTTGCTGCCACTTGCGAAACATCAGGACGGTCCATAAGTATGCCGAGCGGTCAAACCGCCCCGCTTGATGCTGCTTCCAGATCATGGATAGGTAATTGCCGTCAAGGATACCATCGTCGTTCCTGGCCATGACTAAGTCCTGAACTAAATCCTTTAACTCGCGTCGGAACCAGCGGTCGAGAGGAATTGCAAATCCCTGCTTGGGGCGGTATAGGATGTCCCGCGGCAATAGCGGTTCCATTGCTCTCTTGAATATGTACTTTCCGGTTCGTCCACGCAGCTTCATGCCGGAAGGAATTGAGGCAACAACCTCCATAAACTGGTGGTCGAGTATCGGCGCACGCAGCTCGAGCGATACTGCCATGCTCGCCCGATCCACTTTGGTCAAAATGTCGTCCGGCAGATAAGTCTTGATATCAACGTACTGGATGCGCGACAACGGATCCATCGTGTCCGCCTCGTCGTAGTGCTTCCTAAGCACATCGAGAGAATCGTAGTCAGCAAGCTGCCGTTGGAAGTCACGCGTGAATAAATGCGCTTTTTCGTCGGGTCTAAATACCGAGATGGAGTTGAAATAGCCCTCCAGCGGCGATCGCGAAAGGGACTGCAGCGTTGCCTTCGCGCGCAGCGGACGCGGCGCCCATGCCAGCCCTGGATACCAACGGCCCAACGGTCCAAAAACAGTTCGCCGTAAAGGTGCTGGCACCAGGTCACGCATCCGGTTCTCCATCCGGTCAAAGATATAGCGACGGTACCCGGCAAAGTTCTCGTCTCCGCCGTCACCTCCCAGGGCAACTGTAACCCGGCGGCGAGCGATCTTGGAAACATAGTAGGTAGGCACAGCGCTGGAGTCAGCGAATGGCTCATCGTAGTGCCATGCGAGTTTGTCCACAACGTCGAGGGCCTCGACTTCGACAACGTCTTCGTGATGATCGGATTTAAATTGCGCTGCAACCTGACGTGCGAAACGGGATTCGTCGTACTCCTGGGCACTAAAGCCAATCGAACAGGTCGTGACCGGGCGGTCCATCAACCGGCTCATCATGGCCACGATGGAGGACGAATCCACGCCTCCACTCAGGAATGCGCCCAGCGGTACCTCGCTCATCAGACGCACCCGCGTGGCTTCGCAAAGTTGCTCGCGAATGATTTCGCACCACTCCTCTTCGGAATGGTTCTTCGCATTGGAAAACGAAAGCCGCCAGTAAGGTGCTTCCCGCATGCCAGCAGCGCTCACCACCAGATAGTGGGCAGGCTGGAGCTTGCGCACGCTCTTGTAAATTGTTCGCGGAGTAGGAATATACGACAGCGAAAAATAGTCACAGACCGCCAGAGGATCGATGGCACGGGGTATGGTATCTGCAGCTAAGATCGCCTTTAGTTCGGAGCCAAAAATGATGCGATTCCGATCTGCGTAGTAGTAGAGGGGTTTCTTTCCGACCCGGTCACGGGCCAGCAAAACGCGACGTTGTTTGCTGTCCCAAATAACAATCGCGAACATACCTCGCAATCTAGCGAAACATTCCTCTCCGCATTCTTCGTACAGGTGAACGATAGCTTCGGTATCCGACCGGGTGGTAAATGTGTGCCCCTTGGAAAGAAGTTCGTGGCGAAGTTCAGCGTAGTTATAAATTTCGCCGTTGAACATGACCCAGACCGTGCCATCCTCGTTGCTGATTGGCTGATGGCCCCCTGCAACGTCGATGATGCTTAACCGCCGATGACCCAGCCCAATCCCGGGACCAATGAAAATGCCCTCATCATCGGGACCGCGATGACGCAAGGACTCGTTCATGCGATGCACCGCTTCCCGTTCCACCACCCGGGCCTGATCGAATTCGAAAATTCCGCTAATTCCGCACATACTCTGTAGCCGCCATCGTCGCTGGTCGGCGGACGGCTAAACCGAGGTAAAGATCGCGATAACGCTGCAGCATTTGTTCAAGGCTAAAGTGCTGCAGTACGCGGTCTCGCGCTGCTCTGCCAAAATCCGCTCGTAGCAGTGGATCCCGCAACAATGTTCTGAGTTGGCTGACAAGTTCCGACACATCCTGCGGAGCAAAGAGGTATCCGCAGCTTCCCTCCGCTATAATTTCCGGGTTTCCTCCGACGCGAGTTGCTACCGCAGGGAGACCGACCGCTAGTGCTTCCAGAAGCGTGTTGGACATACCTTCCATCAGCGTGGGCAGAACAAAGATGTCCATAGCGTTAAGGAGATCGGCGACACCGTCAACCTTCCCAGCGAAGACAACTCGTCCGGCCAATCGATACGAGTTGGCGGCATAACTCTGAAGGCCGGATAGTGCCGGACCTGAGCCCACCAGGAGGACATGAAGATTCGGCGCCTCCTGCACCAGTATCTCGGCCGCCTTCAACAGAGTTGAAAAATCCTTCAGAGGTGTCATTCGTCCCACGGAGCCGAGCACCACGGCGTCCCCGGGAATGCCATGCTGCTGCCGCACGGCTTCGCGCACCTGCGGCTGCGGTCGGAATTCCTCCCCGTCAACTCCGTTGTATAGAATTTCAATTGCATCAGGTTTCCACCAGGCCTGTGCGGCGTGATAATGGCGCAAATCGCCCGTCACCACCGCCACTGCACTCGCGGCCCGGTACACAACATGCCTTAACAGGCGCTGACGAAGCGGCAAACCTGTCGCCATCTCCAACTCGTAGCCATGTTCGCTGTGGATGACAATGGGAACGCGAGCCAGCCGAGCAGCGACTATAGCCTCGATCCCACCCCAATTGCGGGAATGTACGATTGCAGGACGAATCGTTCTCATCACCCGCACCAGACGTGGAACATTAAACTGAAATGCCGCTCCCTCTCGTCCAGCATGCAGAACAGTGACGCCCGACGCCCATTCGCCGGGTAAAGCGGCTGCCCCACGCAGCGCACAAATGTAGTGCTCGAACGTTTCTGCCTCGAGACCTCTGACCAGCTTCATCACCGCTTTCTCAGTACCACCCAGATCCAACCGATCCAGGACATGCATGATGCGTAATGGCCGCGGCAAAGCATCCGGCGCGCTTCCACTATCCTTTTCAGCAGGCGATGAAACATAGCTTCGGCACGTAAGATCTGTGCTGCGGACTGACATGGATGATCTTGTCATCACTTTAGTGCGCTGCGGCGACCTCACTTGTCGGCTGGGCCGATCTAGCAGCGACCACCTGGACGATCAGCTGCTCCATTCTGGACAAAGGGCCGTCCCAGCTCAGCCGCTGCCGGACGCAAGATGCTCCCTCACGAAGTTCCTGCCGCAAGCATGGGTCGTTTAGCACCTGACTCACCCTGGCCGCAAAGTCCTTGGGCGTGTCCGCAACAAAGAGCCCCTCGCGTTCCGAAAGACCAATTCCTACCATCGCCCGGCTGGTAGTAACAACGGGAGTTCCCACCGCCAATGATTCCGCGATCTTGTTGTGAAACCCTTGCGAAATTCTGAAAGGAGCTACTGTTACTTCGGCATTGCGAAAGTACTGAGAAGCGTCCGGTACGGCTCCCGTAACCAGGACACCAGGAATGCCAGCCAACTGTCGCACCTGACGGTCAGGATCCCGTCCTATGATTACAAACTTCAGCTGGGGATGGGTTTTGCGAACGAGTGGAAAAATGTCTCGCGCGAAGTACGCGGCTGCGTCGGAATTCGGCGTATAGTTCATGGTACCGAGAAATAGTGCGTATGGCTTTAGTTCCGGAAATTCGCTTTTCTCTTGCGCATGAGGAACATCTGGCACTTGCACGCCATTAGCCACTACTGCAACAGGGAAGGATGTTAGGCCGCTCCCCCCGAGCTCTCGCGCGTCGTGTTGGGTCGTAGCAAACGCTAGGGCGGCTCTTTGTCCAAGAGACTGCTCGGCAACGGCTACAGCATGAGCCTCGCGAATATACAGCCATCGGCTTAACCAGCCGGACCTGGAAGCGTACTGCTTGAACTTCTGCGAATCGGCATCTACGAAGTCAACAACAATGGGCGCTGGCGCAGGTTGGGGGACGGAACTCGCCATCGATGAGCAATAAATGAAAATCACATCATAGTTGCGGCGGCGCAGCGCCTCTTGCACCTTGTTGTCAAATTTTCGGGAATGGAAGTACCCGAACGATAGGGGTCGTCCGACAAGAAAGTTCCCGACAGCTTGGAGAAAGCGCACAGGCCTTTGGAGGACTTCCACGTAAACGCTTCGGCAAATGCCGCGGAGATACTGCTGGTGTTCGGCGCACTCGACCGAGTCAGCAAAACAAAAAAGGTCGATGTCATGCCGCGCCCCCAGATAGCGTAGTTCGTGAAACGCACGAATCCTCTCTCCTTTGTCGGGAGGATATGGGAGCCGGTGCGTTAGGAAGAGGATCTGCATGACCAGCGCATGAGAGCTGCAAATATTAAGGAAACCAGCGTACAACGTGGGGGCCCAGCCAAGTGGTCGCCCTAAGCGGCATGCGGCTCCACAAGCTTGCGGCCAAAGCAAACTTGGGATTCGCAGGGGTAAAATTGGGGGGGGTTCGCCGCCGGATCATGGATATCTGATAGTCAAGCGGGGTGATCTGCATGTTCCAGCCAGACTTAAATTGGTAAGCTCCAGTGTTCTTCTTGCTCCTGCCGAAGTCAAATCCCCGCAGCCCTTGGTCGATAGCGCTCTTCATCAGCTCCCAATAAATAAGGTTATTTGCCGCCAGCGCATTTGCGGCCGCTGATGCACCGGAATAATGCGGAAACAGCCTGTTGCCGAACACGAACGAAAAGACCCCGGCCACCGCTTTCCCGTTTAGCCGCGCCATCATCAGCCTGGCATCATCCTTGAATTCGCGAACCAGGGTTTTCAACCACTCCTGCGAGAAGACAGGTGTACCAAATCGGCGCCAATTCAGCGTAAACAACTCGTAAAACTCCGGCAATTGTTCCAGACCCGACCGGATTTCCAAACCGGCCTTCTGTCCTTTGCGAATCATATAGCGCGTATCTTTAGGAAATCTCTTTAACTGAACTTCCGGGTCGGCAGCCAGTTCCGTTGCAAAGGAAACATAAAGATCTTTGACGTAGAATTGCGGACGAGACTTACCAGTTCTATAGCGCAGTTCCAAAAAATCAATCTTCTCCGCGACACCAAGATCTACGGCGTGCGCAACCAAAGCGTCAGACGATTCGTCATCCTCCGCGCAAATACCTCCATAGTCCGCGAAGGGAGTAGAGATGAGGCATCGTCCAACGATCCAGTTGGAAACAAGGAATAGAGGGAGCACCCCGGTGATTTTTTGGTCACGAAGGCAAAACAAGGACTTGTTCTCGTATCCAAAGCTCTGCTGAAGGGCTCGAATCCAAGCGGTCGAATGAAAAGGAGTGCCTTGCGGATTCGAGGCAATGAAATGGTCCCATTGGTCTGCGACTTCAGAACTAAACCCCTTGATCGCAACCGCCACGGTTTCGCGTTCCGGGGCTATAGCCGCACTCTTAACCGCTGCCATTTCTATCCCCGCGTATGCCCGCAAACATAGCCGACTGAGGCGTGGGAACGCTTTCGTACCGCTCAAAGAGCCACGACTCATCCACATTCAAATACCGTGCCAGCAAGTGCCTTTCGTCTGCAGAAGGTTCGCGGTAGCCGTGGATGATCTTGCTGAGCTGGCTCTCGCAGAACTTCAAATCCTTGGCAATCTGGTTCTGTCGGATACCTGACTTAAAGATCTGCAGCTTGAGATTTGGATACATGGTTACTTATCCTCACCTTACGGAGCGAATCCATTCGCGACCACAGCTATCGCTTCCGGCCAACTTTGGAGTAATAATAGCCATAGTGAGCCCTGTGGCGTTGGCGTTCCTGCCCATTCAGGAGTACCCCAAGCAACTTCTTTCCTTGCAATTTTGGTTCAAGGGTCGTCAAAACCTCGCGCTTTGTTTTCTGTGCTCGCACGACGATCAGCACCGCATCACAAGCGGCACTGGCAATGTCGAAGTCAGCCAGACCAATCATCGGCGTGCAATCAACAAGAACCATACTGAACACTTCGTTGCACCAGCCAATGAAGTCCTGGAATTTCGGTCCGGCGAACAGGTCAGCCGCCGGGCTTTCGGCCTCACCCGCTCCAACAATGTAGAGGTTCCTCACGTTGGTCGACACCGGCGCGGCTTCAAACGCCGCCTCCCCAGTCAGCACTTCCGCGAGGCCGGGAGTCTCCACTGCGCCTGTTAAGGCACTAAGCCCCGAGGTACGCAGGTCGGCATCGATGAGCAGCACCCGCTGACTGGGAAGTTGCGCCAACGACAATGCCAGATTCAGCGCAGACACCGTCTTGCCCGCGCCCGCCTCTGCGCTAGTTACAACTACGGATCGGATTCCTTCCGACGATTGAAACCGAACCAGTTTAGTTCGAAGAGCGCGGTAAGCTTCAAACGCGCTGTGGGTAGTTGCGGTTTCGTCATCCGGCAACAGAATTGGACGTTTTAACGCAAGCAGATGAAGCTGGCGACATCCCTGGAGAGGCGCAAAGGTTACCTCGCGCGCAGTCTCGGCGCCCGCGCCTACCGACTCCAGCAGTTCCGTCAGCGCCGGGCTGTTCACTGGACGTTCGGCGGAGCGCCTTGCCGCATCCTGCATGTCATGGAACAGTTTGCTCACAGTTCTCCTCGGCCGGTAGCCTTAGCTGTCTGTAAGGAATCGCCAAAAAGTCGCACAACGTTGAGCTCGGCATTCTTCTTCAACTTCAAATCAGTCCCGATACATGCCACCTCGGTTACCAGTTCGTGACGCGTCGCGGCTTCCTCCACAATGTCATCGCCTATTTCCGTGCGGTTGGTTTCGCAGCCTATGCTGAGACAGGTGTCACAGACAATGTTGATGAGCCGAGGAACACCAGCCGTGCACTCATAAATCTTCTCCAGCGAAGACGAAGTGAACGGAATAGCCTGTTGCAATCCAGCAATACGAAGGCGTTCACAGACGTACATTCGCATTTCGCCCTGGCTCAGCGCCCGCAAAGCTGTTCTCTCGGCAATCCGCTGTCGCAAGGCCCTTACGGCTGGATCGTTCACCAGTTGAGTGAGCTCGGGCTGGCCGCACAGCACTACTTGCAGCAGCTTCTCCCGATACGTGTCCGTGTTCATGATGAGCCGAATCTCCTCCAACACATCGGTGGACAAAAGATGGGCCTCATCAACGATCAGCAAACAGGTTCCGCCATTCCTCAAGGCACTGAACAGCAGTCCCTGCAAGGCCGCAAGCCGTGAGGGACGGGAGGTCGCTCCGCAAGGCACTTCAAACTCGAACAGCAGGGCCTCCAGCAGCTCATCGCTGGTAAGCCGAGGGTTCACAATCAGGGCTGTGGGCAGCTGTTTGGCGGGATAACGCCGCGCCATCACGCTCAGTAGTCCATTGAGTATCGTGGTCTTCCCCGTGCCGATGGGACCGCTCAACAGCATCAGGCCCTTGCGGCCGATGACACCATGGGCCAGCCTCGTCAGCGCGTCCCGGTGGGGCTCGGGAAGTTGCAGAAACTTTGGATCGGGCGTCAGCCGGAAAGGTTCTTCTTTCAGGCGATAGAAGGTAAGGTACATATTAGAGAAACCGTGTAGTGAATTGCGCGAGTCCAATCCCGACCGCGATTGCAACTACCATTGTCGCAGTCGCTACCGCGCCCAGCCTCAAAATACTGTGCCACAACTGCTGAACAGTCAGTATCTCCGGTACTCCGCTCAGCACAGGTGCGCCCAGGATTCGTTCGGCCTCACGCGCGTTCCTGACGGAGTCGTCGAGTGCTTCTCTACCCAATGCGACGCCAAATCCAATCAGCATGCCCAAGACTAATCCACCGGCCACGAACATCGGGCGATTCGGGGAATAGGGTCTCTCCGGTATCTGGGCAGAATCGAGAATCACGAAGCGTTCGCTCTTTTCACGGCTTTCCAGCTCTGTCGCTGTTTGGGCTGCCATTTTCTTGTTTAGTAATGAATTGTAAGCGGCTTGCAGAGCGTCGAAGTCACGCTGGACAAACCCTATCCTCTGCTCATAATCGGGATTTGTTTGCAGTGTCGCCTGCATGGACGCAAGTGAAGCGTGCAGTTGTGCCGCCTGGTTCTTGCGTTTTTCGATGTCTTGATCTAATTGTTCCAACTGGGCTTCGATCACCGGGTTGTGGATCTTCCGCGCCGCCGGCGTAGCGCTCTTCGGAGCAGGGTTTTCCGCTTCCTTCGCCTTCGCCTCATTTAACTCGGCTTGCAGCTTGCGTACGTCGGGATGATTTGGTCCGTAGCGCTTTTGAAGGGTGCTCAGTTTTGACTGCAACTCCGCGGTTGCCGATTGACCGGATGACAGGCCGGCGCCGAGGTCGAGGTCGACGGTGGGCGTAGTCGTCGCTTCAAGGGACTGCAAATCCGTCTCCTGCTGCTGGTCCTGAGCTATCTGCTGTTCTGTGCTGTGCAGTTGTTGCTGAAGGGCTGCCATCTCTTGCAGACGAAACTGCATGGATTCGGGCAGAGCGCCACCATATTTCGCCTTGACCTCGGCCAACTCCCTTCCTTTCTCCTCAAGCTGCTGCGCGGTCTTCTGAACTTCACTCTCGAGAAAATCGGAGGTGCCGTACGACTGCTCTTCGCGCAGCCGGAGGTTTTCTTCGATAAACATCGCGGTAATCTGGTTCGTCACCTGAGCGGTCTGAGAGGGATTCCTGCCCTTGAAACCGATGCGGTATGCGGGAGCATTGTTACCCATTGCGGTGACCTGTTCGACGGAGATTGCCTTGGTCATCGTTAGAACGGCCTCTTGTTCTCCCTCCCGCGCTCTGATGTCGGGATACAGTCCCAAACTGTCGATAATGCGCTTCAGCCGGGCAGGAGACACAACTTCCTGGTAGACCATGGCAACTCGATCCGCCATAGCGCTTGTCACAGTCGTTGGGAAATAACTTGACGGGACCTTTTGCGGTTGAACCAGGATTACGGCCTCGGAACGGTAGACGTTAGGCAGTTTCCAAGCCATGACAGCGGCCGCAATTGTAACCGCGAATGCCGGGAAGATAATCCAGTACTTCCGTCGCTTGAGCAGGGCCAGATAATCCTGGAGGCCCATCTCACCAAACCCTTGAGCACCTGCGGCCGTCTGTGCGTTACTCATGTTCCCTTTTTGCAACTTACCCCCTCAAACAACGCATCATCCGCCCCTTAGGTTGAGAGCAGATTTGATTCCAAACCAAACACCGATGGGTCACCATTAAATCAACGAGAGCCCAGGGCATCGGGTTGAACTGGCTGAAAACCTGACACTTCCCTTAGTAAATGGGAACGCTGCTGCCCACACCGGAGGGATTGTTTACAGTAGTAGCTTCGCGCCCGGGCGTCCACGTCAAGCCGATACTGAAAGTGTTCGAACGGCCGTTAAACAGGTACAGTTGGTCGCCGCCACCGCCATATTGCTGTCCCACGAAGAACCCCGCGTTCGCGCTGAGACTGGGCAATAACTGGTAAAAAACTGAGCCGCTTACCCGTACCCCGTGCGCACTACCGATGTTTTGAGTTTGCACATTCTGGTTACTGCGATAGGCCCCTACCCCAACGTTCAAGTTTGTCTTCTCTCCAAACCTGCGATTGTAGTTAATGTTGCCCTGATCAAAATAACCAGGCAGCTGGGTAAGCAGGGCGGCCTGGGAGCGAGAATAAGTAGCGCTGAGACTTGAAGAGCCGTCGCCAAACTTCTTGATCAAAGCCGCATTGCCAATCACCGACCAGATCAAATCCGGAGTGCTCTGGGTGTTCGAGGCAATATTGAATGCCAGCGACCAGGACTCTCCCCCTAGTCCCTGTGAAACACCCACGCCAAAGCTGTTACTGTTCCAACCATTGGGGCCGATGGTGTTGGTCGTTGGAATTGTCGAATGGATCAAACCGTAGAAGGCTGACACGCTCCCTTTGGCACTGTATTGGTGGGAGACCGTAACCGTACCTCCATACTGATAGGCAGAAGTCAGGGGTCCGGACGAATTTGTAAACGACTGGCCCACCACAGGACTGAACGAGAATGTCGTCTTCTCGCCCATCTGGTAAATCAGGGAGAAGTTGGCATACTCATAAAACGCAGGCTGGGTGGTTTGCTGGTAAATCGTTTGCAGAACATACCCAGCGCTCGTGTTAACGAGAGCATATTGCGGGTTAGTGAGGATTGAATTCTGGAAATACGCCAATGTCGAGCTGGCGTTCAAGGTCCAGCGATCCGTCAATTGATCAGTGAACGACAGGCCAGATAGCACATTGAACCAAGTCTGGCTACTTGACATCAGCACCTGTGGCAACGCATGAAAGGTAAGTTGTCCCTTCTCCCCCACTTTTTCTGAAAGCGTCACCGCCGCGAAGAGATTGTCCCCCCAATAAGTGGTGTGATTGCCGCCCTGCGCGTCGATGCTGGAGTAATAAAAGGAATCCGAGAGTCCGCTCAGGTAGAAGGGACCCAGATGTACGCTCGAACTCGACGGCTGTGCAAGTGCAGGCGTTCCCAGTGCCGGCAGGCCCGTGTAGGGATTCGAAGCATTGTAGAGGTCCCCATTGATGGCGTTCGACGTGTCGTCCGTACTGGGAGAAGCGACCGCGTCAGATGAGGAGGACGAATCGCTTTCCGCGGCTGCAGGAGTGTCTGCAGGGGCGTCAGAAGGCGGCCGGTCCTGTTCCTGTCCCCAAGCCGCAAAAGCGCCGAACAGAACAACCAGCGTTCCCACACCGAATGCACGCCATACGAGACTCTTCCGCATAACTGCCTCCTAACGCGCGATCACGGAACGACAATTACATCACCAACCTCAAGTTCCATGTCCGGCTCAGTGCCGGCCAATACTTTCTTATAGGGAAATTCGATACGCTTCTGATGATCTCCCTCGGTACGGAGAATATATATCTTTTTTGTCTTGGCGAACTTCTCTGTCCCGCCAGATTCGGCGAGTAACTGCAAAACCGTCTCATGGCCCAGCAGAGGAACTGCGCCGACCTTCCCTACTTTCCCCATCAAGTAAACCTTACGGCTCTTGATATCGCGCACAATGACGGTTACCTGCGGCTCCGTCACAACACCCTTCAGCTTCTCGGTTATGATTTCCTGCACTTGTGTAGTTGTAAGGCCCGCAACGTGAATATCACCAACGACTGGCACCGTGATTACTCCGTCCGGGCGTACTACCACGGGGCCTGAAAAATCTGGCTCCTTCCATACCGAGATAAGCAAACTGTCCGCGACTCCAACTAGGTAAGAATCATCGGTCTTTGCTTTCGGAGCTGTGGCGCTCTTTGAATCTTGCGGAACATTGCCGCCGCCGGCAGGTGGATCGGGCGCAGGCATCGCCGTCTTCGCGGCCACTGCCGCATCGCCCGAGGACGCTCCCTTCGCAGCCGACTTATTACTGGTCGAATACGCTTGGCTCGACCCCGTCGCATTGCCTGCTGCTGGCGCCTGGCCTTGAGCTGAAATCCCGCACACCAAACCTCCTACGGTTACCAGCACCACGGTCAGAATACCGCCGCCAAACCAAACCCTCATGTCGCCTCCGGGCGCAACTATACCTTATCCATTACGAGAGGCAAGCAGGCTGCCAATCTCCAACATCCACCGGGCGAAGCGAGTATACCGCCGATTGGGGGAAAGTGCTAAGGCTTTTTGGGAAATTTATTTCCACATGCCGTAGAAAACCCTTTCACACCTCAAATGCACCCGTGCACCACTATTAGGCTATTCGAGTACTAATTTTGCTCAATCTCGCTTCAAGGGCCTGATGCAGAATTTCGGACTGTAGGTTGAACACGCTGCCAGATGCGGGCGGTTCAAGTAGTACCATTGCCATGCGTCACGCCCGCTGTATCCATCCACGTTCAGCCCCGCCATGTAGCTCAGGGCCGTCATGGCTATCAAACCGTATGCGTTGTCGGTGCCCTCTCGCGAATCATATCCGTGCCAACCACCCGGCAAATGCCCATATAGCTTTTGATATGTGTCCCAGTCCTTCACCCATCCGGAGGCGGTTCGTGTCGGATAGACATATTGCTCGATCAGGTAATGGTTGATTTTCGGATCCGCCAAAACAGGAAAGTAGCGCTTGGCAGTGAACTGCAGTAACGGTGTTGTGTCTGCAATGCCCAGTTGGTTCACCATACCTAAGGTGAACAGGACAAAGCCTTCCATAAACGTAGCCTCGGCTCCATACGCAGCCGGGGTCATATTGTTGGCAGCTGAAGCATAGCAACCGACTTGGTTCCATGGTGTAGGCCCCGCGCAATCGTCAGCCCGCCAAGCTCCCGAAGGTGAAGGATTCGAGGCTTGTGTGAACACGTCCACTTTCCCATAGTTATAGGCCGCCGTACGATCTGGCGAGTCCTTGACGGATAGCGCGACTCCGTGTTCACCTTCCAACATAGCCACATTGTTGCGCACTTTATCAGCAAAGTAGGGACCCTCAGGCTCGCCATCTGGAGAAATAAGCGCTGCATACGCCATGGTTCGGATCGCCCAAGCTGCTATCCGGCTGACATTGGGGATTACTCCAAGGTGACCCTGGCGATAATAACTCTCGGGCTCAGGATTGGGACTGAAACATCCCACATAAGCGCCAATCGACCAGGCGGCATCCATCTGCAGTTGTTCCAGGTAATAGTACTTGCCGGTTAAGGTGTACGGAATATAGCCGTAATCGGGAGCATGGCTTGTGTCCTGCGAAGCTCCCCAACCGCCGAGGTCCGGGAGGCCCGGAAAATTAATGGCATCGCGGTCCTCTCCCGGACACCCCGGCCGCCAATTGTTGAGATTCAACGTTACTTGCTGACGGGCATTGACGGAGATGACCCTACCGTAGGTGTCAACAGTCCCAGAGTTGGGACGATCAAAGTAACGGCCCGACCCAGCATTGTGGTCTGCTTCTCGATACCAGATCGGAAACCGGCCGGCAAGATCCGCATTGGTGACCATCATCTGTCCCATAACCGGATTGCCGGTCAGCAAGTACATGATGTCCCACGTAGTGGCAGGCCCAATCCAGTCGGCTTGACCGCCCGCGTTCAGCGCCTGATCGTATCGTCCAATTCCGCCGGAACCTTTACCCTTGGTTGCAGCATAATCATCGTATCCAGGTATGGTGAAGCGCGCCGGATTCAGTCTGGAGTTGACGGCGGCTTCGCCCGCAAGCGCGCTTGCATTCGGCAAAGCGTCGGTGTCCCAGTTCGGATATGCACCCGTCTGCAACAGGTATTTCGGGTTCCAGTAAATGCGTAGTGCCGACGGGTCCGGCCCAATCCAGAATGCCCGGCGCCATCGGGTGAACACAAACTGCGTGAACCTCGATTGCTTTAGGCGAACCGCCGGCGCGGCATGGCCAGTGGAAAGGGTTAACTCCAGGTCCTGGTTTCGGGCACTCTTGGCGAGAGTTGATGAGGCCCACGAGTTCTCCAGGGTAAAGCCGATCTCCACCTTATGCGATGCGGGGTAGAACCAGGCTTCGAAGATCGGATGCAGCGGATTTCCCGTTCCACCATCCGTGTTTACGTCCTCACTGCGCCCGCCGCGGTCTTCAATGATGACCGCCGTGACGATAGGACCGCGAAGCCAGTACCGGAAATGTCCCGCCTGCAGCGTAGAGCGTGCGCTGATTGAGTGACTTACCTTGCCGTCAACCTGAATCGTTCCGTCGAAGTCATAGGCGTCGTTGAGCATGTCCTTCTGCTCAAGGTAGCCTTCATTATTGCCACTACGCTGGTTCTGAAATCTGACCTCAGAGCCGTGCGAAGTTATCTTGGGCATGATGAAACTCATAATTGCGAATTTGAGCGATCCGTCAGGCCAACGATTCTTTGCATCGCATTGAGTCAAGAGCGGCGTTCCATTCGCCACTGCTTGCGCAAAGTTCGGAATGTCTCCCTGCCTGAAGAAGCGTGGCGCCGAGACAAAGCGATTTTCTTGTGAAGCTCCGGAGATTGTTACTCCGTTATTTATCGCGCTGGAAGTGACTGCGCCAGGCGCCGGAGAATTAGCAGTTTCTTGAGGAAGCGCCTCGCCGGCAGTGTTGGCTGCCCCCTCGAGTGCGTGGTTGGCGGGGACGGGCTTCTCTGCGGCCCTTGGGACGGAAGCCGTTGCGTGCAGGGCGGCGTTAACGACGCAACCAGTCGCAGCCGCAAGACAGAGGCAAATCGAAATCCACAATCGCATAGTGTCGTCGCCTGCTCCATCGAGCGCGAATACTTCCCCTTCTTGTCACATTCAAGAACGGCTTGCGATCGCCAGGCAATCTTAAGCCGAAGCTGCTTTCGGGAAAGTTGGGCAGTGGGCCGTTCGATTATATCCGGCCGTCACCTCCGATGCAGAAGTGGGCTGCAGCCTGAGAGAAAGCAACCCCCTATGCCCGCCTGAATGGAGCACGGGGAGTTGCGTTCAGGTTTTCATAGATCGCAGTCGAATCCTCTCACTGCCTAGGTGAGATGCTCGGCCGGTTGTAGCCATTTGCCGTGAGGTTTGTCACAAAGCTCATGGGAGAATGCACCATTGTGGCTCACCGTAGCACAGGCCCGGCAAGTAGTTATTCGCGGCCTTATAAACGTTGTAGGCATTCAAGCCGCTGTAGCCGTCCACCGTGATATTGGTCATGAAGGACAACTCGCCCAACGCTTGCGCCCCATAATCCGACCCTTCCGCACTTGTTGAATAATTCGATGGCTGTGTCAGAAAACCAGTTTGCCAGGTCGTGTAGTTGGCGAACCACGAGCAGTTGTTGCCGAGGGGAAGGTTGCCCGTACAGCCTCCGCCGACGGCAACTGTGGGGTAGACGTACTGGTCTTGCAGGTAATGGTTCACGCTCGGGTCAAGCGCGACGTGAATCGGCAGGTGCGCGTTGCGTGTCAACATCGCGGTGGTGTTGACCAATCCAAGCTGGTTAACCATACCCAGTGACAGATTCACGAAGTGCGTCATAAACCAACTCTGCGCACCAAGCACTATGCTGGAATTGAGGTTATTTGCTGCCCCTCCGCCACCAGCCACGTAGCAGGTAAATGTTCCATCGGCGCAATCGCCGAAACGCCAGAGTTGCATTGGGTCCTGCGAGACGTTGTTTGCTTGGGAGAATATGTACGGACTCTGCCCCCAAGTCCAGGCCCACGTCGTATCGATGTTGCTCACATCGAGCGACATGTTGTGCTCGCCTTCGGTCATGGCGATGTTGTTCTGGAGTTTTTCAAGAAAGTAGGGACCTTGCGGCTGTCCATCAACGCTAATGAAAGCAGCATAAGCCAGCGTACGGATGGCCCAGGCGTAGGCCCGCGAAACCCCGTAAACGAGTCCGTAATGGCCTTGTCGAAGGGCGCTAGACGCCGCCGAATAGCAACCATTGACGTTACCAATATCAAACCCTGCCAGCAGTTGCTCATGCTCAAGGTAGTAATACTTGCCCGTCAGCGTGTAGGGCACATAGGCTAAATCCCAAACATGACTCGTATCCTGAGGCTCCTGATACCACTGACTCCCGTCGGTCGGTGGATGGTAAGCGATAGACTCCGTGCCTGCCCCCGGGCAGCTTGCCCAGTTATATAGATTCAGGGTAGCCTGCTGGCGAGCATTGACGCTGACATTGTAGCCCTGCGGCGCAATTGTGCCGCTCGTGCAATTTCCTGTGCCGCTATTCACCGCAGTGCAATCGTAGTAGGAATTTACTCCAATCGAGCTGTCGGCCTCGCGGAAGAAGATCGGGAACCTGCCGGATAGGTCAGCATTGTTCGTGCTCATCTGGGTGAGCGTTGGGTCGACGTCACCATTGACCAGCCTTACGACATCCCACTGCGGATATAGTCCAATCCATGGACTATATCCCGCAGTATTGACTGCTTCGTTGTAATCAGCAACGCCTCCATTGCCACTCGGATTGTCGATGCCCGGGATAGTCAGCCTGCCCGCATTGGCACCTCCGATATCGGAGGCATACAGCGCATCCATGCAACCAATGGCCGTGCCGCTTCCGCCGATTGGCCCACAGCTTTGCACCGTCTTGTTGCCGGCATACGTGGGATCAAAGTTTGGATACGCGCCGGTTGTGGACAGGTAATTCCAGCCATAATCAATCCCCAGATCGCACAGCACATCCGTGCATCCCGCTACAGGTGGATTGATGAAATATGCTCTGCGCCAGCGAGTAAATCCATACTGCGTGAACGCCGGCTGGCTAAGTTGCGTGACGGGGTTCGATTCTCCCGTGCTTAACGTAAGCGCGAACGTTTGATCGCGCGCCCCATTCTGAGCGATGTGGGACGACCAGGTGTTTTCCAGGGTGAAACCGACCTGAACGCTATTGTTTTCGGGATAGAACCATGCCTCGTAAATCGGATGCAGCGGATTGCCTGCAGCGCCATCCGCGTTGACATCGTAACTGCGATTGGCGCGGTCTTCGATAATGACCGCGGTCACAACTGGCCCTTGCAGCCAGTAAGTAAATGAGCCGTTGGAGAGCATGTTACGCGCCGAAATGGTAGGGCTCGCTCCGCTGCCTGACAGCGCCATTGCGGCCTCAAAGTTGTAGCCCGCGGCCAGCATGTCGGCTTTTTGGAGAAAGCCACTATTGTTGCCCGTGGCCTGGTTTTCGAAGGCGACACTTATGCCGGCAGTCGGCACGCTCGGAAGGACGAAGCTGACAATCGCGAACTTGAGCGAGCCATCAGGCCAGCGATTCTTCACGTCGCATTGCGTCAGGATCGGGTTTCCCCCCACCACCGCCTGCGCGAAGTTCGGAATATCCCCGTCCTTGAAGAACCGTCCTATCGAGACGGGGCGATTCGTCTGTGGTGATCCCGAGGTGGAATAGACGACTATGCCGTTTCCGCCGCCGCCACCACCACCCGAAGATGTCACTGTCAGAGTGACAGTGACGTACTGCTGTGCGCCGCCGCCGCTGCCCGTCACCGTGATCGGATAGGTTCCGGCCGCCGTGCTGGCGCCTACGGTGATGGTCATGGTTGAATTACCCGAGCCCGGCGCAGGTATCGGGTTGGGATTGAAGCTCACCGTGGTGCCGGACGGCGCCCCCGAAGACGATAGGCTGATGGCACTGTTGAAGGTGCCAATGATGGCAGTCGTGATCGTGGACGCCCCCTGATTCCCTTGCTGAATACTGAGCGAGGAAGGTGAAGCCGAGATAGTAAAGTTGGGGTCGCTTGTAACGGTAAGCGTGACCGTGGTGTTCTGCTGGATGCCGCCGCCGCTGCCGGTCACGGTAATTGGGTAGGTTCCCACTGCCGTGCCGGCGCCCACGCTGATGGTCATTGTTGAACTGCCCGAGCCCGGCGCAGGAATGCTTTGAGGATTAAAACTCACCGTGGTTCCCGACGGCACGCCGGAAGCCGACAAGCCGATGGCGCTGTTAAAGCCGCCGCTGACGCTCGTGGTAATCGTCGAACTCCCCTGGTTGCCTTGCTGAACGCTGAGTGTAGCCGGCGAGGCTGAAATTGTGTAGTTTGGGGAACCGCCGCCGGAGACTTGCGTCACGCCCAGGAAGGCGAGCGGCGTATTGTCTCCGGTGGCTTTGCTTGTGCCTACCACCATCGTCAGCACACTGCCGGTCAGCGTAACCTGCTGGCTGAGGTTGCTCTTCGGCCATTGCGCCGCTGACCAGTTCTTCCCCTGCGTATCGTAGAAATACCCCAGCTGCTCGGATCCGACAGTCACGGTGTCCAGCACCGTGCTGCCGTCCAGAAACTGAATCTGGCACTGCACCCAACAGGCCTGGTAACCGGCATCGCCAAGCGCTAGCGACAAGTTGTAGGTGCCAGCAGATGGTAGTCCTACCTCAAACGTCGCCGGTGAGCCGTTGGTCACATAGTTGACTCCTGCCAGCCGGGGATCCAGCTTGGCATTGCGATCCCGGGCATTTACCAGTGAGGTTTTCACCCAGCCATACGTCACCCCGCTACCTTTCGTCGGATAGGCCGTGGTGGAAAGCACGTAGGTATCGCCAGCAGGATCGGTCACGTAGCTTGCGGTGTTGCGGAAGTCGAATCCCTGCTGCCAGGCGCCTGCAGCGGTCACAGTCAGCGTGACCGTCGTGTTCTGCTGGACGCCACCGCCGTTGCCCGTTACTGTGATGGGATAGGTTCCGGTCGCCGTGCTGGCGCCCACCGTGATTGTCATCGTCGAGGTGCCGGAGCCCGGGGCCGGAATCGGGTTGGGGTTGAAACTCACCGTCGTTCCCGACGGCACACTAGAAGCCGACAAGCTGATGGAGCTATTAAATCCTCCGCTGACAGCGGTTGTGATCGTGGATGTCCCGTTGTTGCCTTGAACCACGGTTAGCGATGCCGGCGAAGCGGAGATCGTGAAGTTGGGGGTAGCCGTCACCGTCAGAGTTACCGTCGCGGTCTGCTGGATGCCGCCGCCGTTACCCGTCACCGTGATGGGATAGGTTCCCGTTGGCGTGCTGGCGCCCACCGTGATACTCATCGTCGAACTGCCCGAGCCTGGGGCAGGAATGGTTTGCGGATTAAAGCTGACAGTAGTTCCAGACGGCACACCAGAAGCCGACAGGCTGATAGCGCTGTTGAAGCCCCCGCTGATGGTGGTTGTGATCGTCGAAGTACCTTGCTTTCCTTGCTGAACGGTGAGGGAAGAGGGCGAAGCCGAGATGGCATAGTTCGGCGAACCGGAGACTTGCGCCACCCCCAGAAAGGCCACTGGCGTGTTATCACCGGTAGCTTTGCCGGTTCCGACCACTACGGTTAAAAGCGAACCCGCCAGCGTCACCTGCTGGCTGAGATTGCTGCCGGGCCATGCCGCCGCTGACCAGTTTTTCCCCTTGGCATCGTAGAAGTACCCCGCGTTCGTCGATCCTCCAGTCACCGTAGCCAGAACCGTGCTGCCGTCCAGAAACTGCACCTGACACTGTGTCGTGCACTGTGTGTAGCCGTCGTCACCCATTGCTAGAGACAGGTTGTAGGTGCCCGATGATGGCAGCTGCACTTGGAATGTCGCCGGGGAGGCATTGTTCACATAATTGATTCCTGCGAGACGGGGATCAACTGACGTACTCCGGTCTCGAGCCGACACCGGAGAAGTCTTCACCCAGCCATACGTCGCTCCATTCCCCTTCGTAGGATAGGCCGTAGTGGAAAGCACGTAGGTATCGCCCGAAGGATCGGTGACAAAGGTCGGAGTGTTGCGGAAGTCGAATCCTTGCTGCCAACCGCCGCCGCCGCCGCCCGCGCTGGTCACGGTCAGCGTAACTGTGGTGTTCTGCTGAATGCCGCCGCCGTTGCCCGTCACCGTAACGGGATACGTTCCCGTCGCTGTGCTAGCGCCTACGGTGACAGTCATCGTCGACGTGCCGGAACCGGGGGCGGGTATCGGGTTTGGATTGAAGCTGACTGTCGTTCCCGAGGGCGCTCCCGCTGCCGACAGAGTGATAGCGCTGCTAAAGCCGCCACTCACACTCGTCGTTATAGTGGAGGTTCCCTGGTTGCCTTGCGGGATGCTGAGTGACGCCGGGGATGCCGAGATGGCGAAGCTGGGCTGTTGCGAAGACAATACCGTCAACGTAACTGTCGTGCTCTGCTGGATGCCGCCGCCATTGCCCGTCACCGTAATCGGGTAAGTTCCTACAGGCGTGCTGCTGCCCACGGCGATATACATTCCCGACGCGCCGGTCCCGGGGGCCGAAATTGTCTGCGGGGTAAAGGTCACCGTAGTGCCTGACGGCACACCGGAAGCTGAAAGCGAGATTGCACTGTTGAAACCGCCACTGGCAATCGTCGCAATTCCCGACGCTCCCCCGTTCCCCTGCACAATCGTTAGGGAGGATGGTGTGGCCGATATCGTAAACGTGGGTTGTTGCACGCCTACGGTCAACGTGACAATCGTGTTCTGCTGAATTCCCCCGCCATTGCCGGTGACTGTGATGGGATAGGTTCCGGTAGGCGTGCTGGCGCCCACGGTGATCGTCATCGTCGATGTGCCGGCGCCAGGCGCAGGAATGGTTTGCGGACTAAAGCTCACCGTGGTGCCGGAGGGCATTCCCGAAGCTGACAAAGCGATCGCGCTGTTAAAGGTGCCGGCGATGCTCGCGGTAATCGTTGACGTGCCCTGATTCCCCTGGCCGACGGTGACGGAAGCTGGTGAGGCGGTAAGCGCGAAGCTCGGCGGACCGTTTGACGTCACGATCAGAGTGGCAGCCTGGTTAATTGTGTCTCCACCACCAAAGGTGCTTATTATGAACGGATAGGTGCCGGCGGGAGTGCTGGCTGGCACCGTGATGGTCAGAGTCGAACTGCCCGCGCCCGGCGCTGCAATCGTAGCGGGGCTAAAACTGGCGGTGACACCCTGGGGCAGGGCCACAGCCGTTGGCGTAATTGAATTGCTAAAACCACCGGAAACGGTCGTCGTTACCACAGACGTTCCCTGTGATCCTTCAGGAACCGATACTGTCCCCGGGGAGATCGAAGCCGCATAACTTGGAGCCGGACTGCCTCCCGTCAGTTGCACGGTCCAGGCATTCTTCGTTCCATCATTCACCATCCCGAACGAGTCGAGCGACGGTAGGTACGCGAACCTCCCATAAATGCCGAGATTGGTATTATTAGACGTACCTTCGGGATCCTGCGGATAATCAACACCTTTTACCGGCGAGGGGTTCAAGCTGATCGGCACATCGAGGCACTGATGGGGAGCTACCGTGCCAAACGGGGTAACTACGTTCTGCGCTCCAGTATTGAGAAGATAAACCTGGTTACCGCCTCCCGGATATCCCACCATCAGACCTAGTTTTGAGTCCCACGTGATTCCTCCATTACGATAAACCAGATCACAGCCCGCAGTAGAGGTAATGTCCACTGTCGTGTAAGTGGTCAGGGAAGTAAGAGTGATATCCGTGTGATACGGGACGGTTGGATAGCCAGGATTGTTCGGCACGCATGAGCTTGGGTCAGAGGTAGAGCAGTCCGTGGCCCAAACCACAACCAGCTGATTGTTCACAGGGTCTACCTCTGACGTTGCTCCATCTCCTTCACCGTAAACAGACGGTGACAAGGTTATTCCCGCCCCTGGGAAGCCACCGTTGACGAGCGTAAGCGTACCGGCTGAAGGATTGTAGTCGTATAAATTCGTTCCGGTGTCATAAACAACGACATGTCCAGTTGTTGGATTGTAGGCAGTCGTATAGTGCGTTGTAGCTGAAAGTTGACTGTATGGCTGGGTGAGGGCCCAACTACCTGAAGCCATATCGAGATACCAGATTTCCGCCGAATAATTTCCGCTGTTGGCTAGTGAGCCGCCAAAGGAGTACATCCGCCCCGCTGTACCCGCGGTAGGCACGAAAACAACTCCCGCATAAGTGTGTCGCGAAGCAGGAGTTGCACCCTGTTGCAAAATCCCGCCATCAGCAGCCCTTACGAAGTAAGGATTCAATCCTTCCCAGTTTTTACCGTCGCCTGTCCAGGGGACCGGGTAGGTAGGAGGGCGGAACTCCGTCCAGGCGGGAGGATTGCTTGTAAGGCCTAGTGTCTGAACCTCGTCGCCGGCGTAGTCGGTGTGACCGCCACCCCATACAATCATGCGATTGCCTACGGTATCGCCGACTCCGGAAGACCACGGAATGATCTGGTTGCAATTGAACAGGTAATTCTCCGTGGTGGTCATGGTGTTATCGGTATATTGGCCAGTCGGCACATTACCGAGACAAACCGACGACATATTGCTGTTGGCCAACTGGTGCCAGCCGTACCCACTCTGGGCCGTACCATCGATTGCGCCTAAGATGATGAAAATTATGGCGGCAACCAAAATCTTGCCAGCAGGAAAGTTAACAATGCGGGGACGGCTAATGCTGGGAAGTATTGTCGTGGTCATACATCGACAGTAATCGGCAGATAACGTCGCCACAACAGTTTTTATTGACCTATCAATTACCTTAGTAACGCAAAATTTGGCTATAATTGTATTACCTTAGTAATACTACTTTAGTATACTTCTACAACTAAAGTGGGAGAGGTGAAGCGGCCGCCTTCACTCAATCCTTCGGGAAGAACAGGCCAGTTCGTTAGGGCGGCTACAGAAAGGATTACGATGCCGGCACATCTTGAGGATTGCGGGTCAGGAAAACATCGTCATTAGGGTTCAGGCGTGCAGAAGAAATCCGGCGTGAAAACTTGACTGGCCGACTCTTCCGCGAACCAAAGCTCGGCGGCCCCAAGAGCAATTAGCAAACAAATGATACTTGGGGTACTGGTTCTGGACATCATTCAGGCTTGAACAGTGGATTTTGCTGCTGCAACTGTTCCACAAAAGCCCGGAGAGAGGGCACTTTGATATCGGCTATGCCGCATTCCCCCTCCCCAACATAGGCGGTTTTGCAACCCACCGCCCGGCCCGCCTGGATGTCCTGAATGCTGTCGCCGACCATCCATGAATGGAGTAAATCAACAGAATACTCAAGCGCCGCGCGCAACAGCATTCCGGGATTCGGTTTCCGGCAATCGCACACGTCGCTGTAATCGTGTGGGCAAACATAGACCTGCGTAATCCGGCCACCGGTATTTCTTACTCGATCCAAAAGCCATCGGTGAATTTGCTCTACGGCATCCACAGATACTATCCCTCGCGCAATCCCCCGTTGATTCGTCACCAGAAATATCTGCCAGCCATTTCCGCAGAGCCTGGCAATTGCTTCGAGTGAACCTGGAAGCACTTCGAACTCGCTCAGGCTGCCAATATAGGAGCCTGCAGGAGCTTTACGGTTTATCACTCCGTCACGATCCAGAAAAACAGCTCTAGCCGAATAGTTCATCTTCTACGATTTCGCAGAGTAGGTGGCCGATCAGGATGTGGGCTTCCTGTATTCGTGGCGTGTCCCGCGAAGGCGCACAGAAGCAGTAGTCAACGCGGTCGCGCAGCGCTCCTCCGGATTCACCGCTCAGGCCAACCGTAACCATACGCTTCGCCTTGGCAGCTTCCATCGCATACAGTACATTTTTGGAATTACCGCTGGTGCTTAGTCCGATAGCAACATCGCCCTCTGCCCCCAGGGCCTGCAGTTGCCGTGCAAACACCATTTCGTAGGAATAGTCATTGGCGATTGCGGTTAAGGACGAAGTGTTGACGCTAAGCGCCATCGCGGGAAGAGCCATACGCTCTCGAAGATAACGGCCTACAAACTCTGCCGCGAGGTGTTGAGCGTCAGCCGCGCTTCCTCCGTTTCCCATGAAAAAGAACTTGTGACCTTGCTGGAGAGCATCGACCATGGACATCCCGACGGTGTTCAACATAGCCAGGAAATCCCTGTCCCGCAAAAGCCGTTGTTTTACCGCGATGCTGTTCTCGATGCTCTTGAGTATGTCGGTCTTAGCCTGCGCTCGCTTCATCCGTTCTCCAGGTCTGTAAGCCCTTGAAGTCGAAGGCAAACTCGGTCGCTAAGGCACCCATCTTGCGCAGTTGTTCGGCTACCCTGTGCTTCTTTTCGAACTCGCAATAGAACATCATGTAGCCGCCGCCCCCGGCGCCCGTGACCTTGCCGCCGATCGCGCCTTTTTTTCGCGCTTCCTCATAAAGCTCGTCAATCTGCGGAGTGCTGATGCGATCTGACATTTTCTTCTTCGCATTCCATGCACAATCCAGCAACTCGCCAAAGTGCACCAGCTTGCCAGTCAGCAGCGCATTCTTCATTTCGACCGCCAGAGCCTTTTGATCGCTCAAGCCAAGCAGAGTAGCCTTCTCGTTCGCCAACAGGCGCGATGTCTGGTCGTCGATGATATTGTTGGAATGTCTTGTATTGCCCGTGAAGCAAAGTAAAAGGTTGTGCTCAAGCTCGTTTATGGTAGAGCGATGGATGCGAAGTGGATTGACAATGACTCGATCCTTTTGAAACTCGATATAGTTGAAACCGCCGAATGCAGCAGCGTATTGATCCTGCAGTCCCCCACTAATCTTAAGATCCTCGCGTTCGATAACATAGGCAGTGTCTGCCAGTTCATAATTTCCCAACGGCAATCTCTTATACTCCCGGACCAGACCAACAAGTGTCACAACCAAAGCCGACGAGGAGCCTAAACCGGAACCCGGGGGCGCTTCGCTATGCAGGAAGATCTCGCACCCCTCGCGGTTCAGACCATCAAGACGCCTGATCACCGCCTTCGCGAGGTCCATTTTCCCGTCAAGGCAAACTCCCTCGTCCGCATTGAACTCCACCTCGATTCCGAGGTCGGCTGAGGCAATCCTGGTTATTCCATCGGTGCGGGGATGCAAGCTGCCCCACGCAAAGTTGTCGATCGTGGCGTTGAGAACGCAACCGCCATAGAGTTGGGGGTACGGAGGAACATCGGTCCCGCCGCCGGCGAAACTGACTCGCAATGGCGCCTTAGCACGAATTTTCATGACCGAACCCATTCTGGAAGCTCGGCTTGTGCCCGCACAAGATCCGCAGGCACTCCAATATCTATGAAATAGCCACAAGACTTAAATGCCAATAGATTGAGGGACACTGCAATCGGAAGAATTTCACGTTCCAGAGACACAGGTCGTCCTGCCGGCACAAGGTCCATGATTGAGCGCTCGAATAAGTAAACGCCTCCATTGATGACACCCTGTCGATCTTCGCCGCTTTTCTCACGAAAACGACTGACGAACCCGTTTTCGTCCACATCGACAGTGCCGTAGCGCGAGGTGTCTGCTACCTCTGCAAGGGCAATGGTTCCCGCCGGTCCGTGCTTCAGGTGTGCCTCGTACATGGAACGGAAGGGCACCTGCAAAATCGAGTCGCCGTTCATCGCGAAAACCCGTTGACCCGCCATGAAACGCCCGTAAGCCAACCGGAGGGCACCCGCCGTCCCCATCGGCTCGTCTTCCCGTGAATAGTTAACCACCAGCCCAAGTGTACTTCCATCTCCCAACCATTGTTCCACCTCTTCAGCACGATACCCGACGCACAGGATGATCTGTCGAAAACCGGCGGTCGCAAGTTGCTGCAACAGATATAGAAGAAACGGCTTCCCACGCACCGGCGCTAGCACCTTGGCGCCGTCTGCGTAAGTTGGACGCAAGCGCGTCCCCAACCCACCGGCGAGTATCAGGACTGGGCACTCAGCAAGTGTGCCAACATTCATGCGGGACATCTGTTCAGTCAGGCTCCCCATGAGCAATCCTCTTGCCGTTGCTACCTGCTCAACGACATAAATAACCTTTGCTTGGTAAACGCTGATGTTGTCGGCAGCAAAGGCTTGGATGTTCCGGATTGTTTTTCGGACTTGGCGTCAGGTCCATGGTAAAGGGGTTCACCGCAGAGGGCAAACTTGCCCACTTAACTGTGATTTCACATAGGACCACAGGAGAGCGACGCCGCAAGAGATCTTCTGGCGCGCTGTCTTCCTGATGACAAACGCGTGTCCCACTACTGTTCAAGCCGCAGTATCCACAGGCTCGTCGGGTTCGGAATATACAGGTAAACGTCCTCGTCGGGATAGTACTTGAAGCGGCTATAGACTCCAGGTCCAAAAGACGTGGGCGGGGTTGGCCCATAACTGGCCGCAAAACACTGTTGCGGCTGGATGGTCTGGTGCTTGCCCTGATAGGTGATCGTGACCGGATTATTCGGATCCGGATTTAATAGATACACAGTGTTGAAGGGCCCAGTGCATCCCGCTCCATTGCAGTTGGGCGACGACGGGAAGATGGTCATCACGTCGCGTTTGGAGTCCCAAGTCATTCCAGCCCAGTACCCAAGAGCACCTGCGCAGGACGCAGTGCTGTCCAGATTGACCTCAGTGCAGGTCGTGCCGTTGCAGCTGTCAATGTTCAGGATTCTCAGATGATATTGACCTTTACCGGTATTATCACCATTCTCCAGAACGAGATAGTGATGGACCGGATCGAGGTCCATGTTGACGTTATAGCTGATGTACGGAACTTTATTCGACAAAACAGTATAGGTATCCGTCGCAGGATTGTAGGCATAGAGCGTCTGGTTCTCATCAAACACCAGGTCGGAGCCGCTGGTGGAATGACCACTGGTGTAATCATAAGTTGCAGCCGTAATCCAGGCGTACGAAGAGTCCTTCAGCCGTGTCCACACCGCCGGATTCTGGTTCAAATTCAAAGTCCAATTGCTGAACATAAAGCCGGTGGGATCCGCAGCAGGAGCTCCACCCCAGGTGAATAGTTTATTAGTAGTCGCGTGGTAAGCCATCCCCGCATAATTCTCACGCGCATTAGGAGTGAATCTCGCCCCGTAACCGCACGAAGGCTGGCCATAGCTGCCATCTGGAGCAGGTATGGATTCGAACGTCGGGCCACTGTAACCCGACTCAGAGTATGGCGCGCTCACCGGGTTACCCGCGCCGTCATGCCAAAGTCCCTGCCCACAGTTCGTAGTGCCTTTGCACGCGCAGTCATCAGGTACATCGGTGTTATCCACTGACCAACCAGGATTGGTGACCCGGGCAACGGAAGGACTCGCTCCCTGCAAATTCAGAACGTACATTTCGTTCCCCTGGTAATTATTGTGACCTGACGTCCAGAGGAAATACCGCTCGTTGGTCGTATCAGCGGCACCTCCGCCATACGCTACCATCTGACCGCCTTCGCAGTTGCCCAGGAAATCAAAGACATCCACCTCGCCCACGTCAGGGTTGTAATACGTAAATCCCGGGTTGACATCGCAGAAGCTTAGTCCACTGCCAAGTGACACCCACCCTGTGCCAGAAGGCAGGTTTGTGTTTCCAGACGCTGAAATCGTAAGTGTCGCTATTGCCGTCTGGTTGCCCTGGCTGCTGCTCGCTGTCACAGTAATGGGATAACTTCCGTAGCCGGCGCCAGCGGGAACGGTGATAGTCATCGTTGAGCTGCCGGAACCGGGAGCCGGAATGGTGCTCGGGTTGAAGCTGACGGTCGTTCCGCTGGGTCCGCCGCTAGCTGACAAGCCGACACTGCTATTGAATCCGTCAGTAATAATAGTCTGGAGAGTTGTGCTCGCTTGGCCGCCCGCCTTCGCGCTCACGCTGGCCGGTGCGGTCAGAGCGAAGGACGGAGGATCAGCTACGGTAACAATAAGCATTACAGTAACGTTCTGGATGATTCCGCCACCTTTGGCGGTGACGGTTACAGCATAGTTCCCTAAGGCTGCGCTCTTCGGAACGCTGACGGTCATGATTGAACTGCCTGCGCCTGGAGCGGGGATGGTGCTCGGGTTGAAGGTCACGCTCGTACCCGCCGGCCCACCCGCCGCCGACAAGCTGATCGCACCGTTGAACCCGCCAATGAGAATCGTGAACGCATCTGCGGTTGAATACTGGCCTTGCCCCACGCTCACCGATGTCGGTACATGCAGCGCGAACGTCGGTCCTGCTGACACCTTAGTTACGCCCACATACGCGACCGAGGTGTAGTCCCCAGTGTATTGAGTGTTTCCTACCTGGATGGTCAACTGCGTTCCTGCCAGCGTCACTTGCCGGCTGACATTGTTCGCCGGCCATTGCGCCGCCGACCAGATATTTCCCTGCGCATCATAGAAATAACCCTGGTTGATTGGCCCCCCAGTCACCGTTGCAAGCACTGTGTTGCCATCCAGGAACTGGACAAAACACTCTACCCCACATGCGGGATAGCCGTCATCTCCCATCGCCAGAGATATGCTGTACGTCCCCGGCGCCGGAAGGTTCACATAGAACGGAGCGGGGTCGCCGTTGGTCGCATAATTGATGCCGGCCAGCCGGGGGTCAATGGAGCTGTTGCGATTCAACGCTGTGACGGTTGCTGTGTAGAGCCATCCGTAAGTTGTGAGCCCACCCACCGTCGGGAAGATTGTGGTTGGTACCACGCCCTCCGCCCCTGGCGGGTCGGTGACGAAGTTCAACGAACCCCGGAAGTCAAAACCCTGCTGCCACACTGACGAAACCACCATCAGGGTCACGGTGAAATTGTGCTGCAGTCCGCCGCCGTTGCCGGTCACCGTTATCGGATAGGTACCCAGTGCGGTGTTCGCTCCCACCATGATCGTCATCGCCGACGTTCCTCCCCCCGGCGCAGGGATTGGGTTTGGATTGAAACTGACTGTGGTGCCCGAGGGCATTCCTGCAGCCGACAAAGTGATCGCGCTGTTGAAGGTGCCTAGCAGCGTTGTTCTCACGGTCGTATTCCCCGCTGTCCCTTGCTGCACCGTCAGGCTTGGCGGATCGGCCGTCAGAATGAAGTCAGTGGGCGTCACTTGCAGCATGACGGTGGTGTTCTGCTGAACGCCTTCTCCTTTGCCTGTAACAGTAATGGGGTAAGTTCCCGTGGGTGTGCCCGACCCCACAGTGACGGTCATGGTCGATGTGCCTGCGCCCGGTGCCGGAATTGGATTCGGATTGAAACTAACCGTGGTGCCTGACGGCACGCCTGACGCCGATAGAGTAATGGGGCTGTTAAATCCGCCGCTGATGCTTGTGGCGATGGTCGATGTTCCCTTATTACCTTGTTGAACGCTCAGTGAGGCAGGCGAGGCTGAAAGCAGGAAGTTCGGTGCCAACGTTACCGCGGTAACGCCGAGAAATGCAACCGGAGTGTAGTCCCCGTTTCCTTGACTCGATCCTACGACCATGGTCAGTCGTGAGCCGGCTATGGCAACCTCAAGGCTGACGTTATTGGTTGGCCACTTCGCTGCCGACCAGTTGTTCCCTTGTGCATCGTAGAAGTACCCGGAGTTATTGGATCCTTTCGCAATCGTCCTCAGAACCGTGCTGCCATCCAGGAATTGAATCTGACATCCGATCGTGCACGACTGGTAACCGGCATCACCGAGAGCTAACGACACGTTGTAGGTACCCGACGCTGGCAGATCGACGTAGAACGTCCCAGGGCTGCCGTTGCTGGCGAAGTTCATGCCCGCCAGCCTGGGATCAATCTGATTGTTGCGATCCCGGGCCTGGATGAGGGTCACGTTTGTCCAACCAAAATTCACGCCATTAAAATTCGTTGGATAGGCCGTCGTGGGCAGGACATACGTATCGCCGGGAGGATCCGTTACATAGTTTAAAGTGTCACGGAAATCAAATCCTATGGCCCATGCCGACGATGCAATCACTGTTAAAGTAACCGTCGTGTTCTGCTGGATGCCACCGCCGTTGCCCGTCACGGTCATCGGGTAGGTTCCTACCGGTGTACTGGCGCCTACCGTGATTGTCATTGTCGAGCTGCCCGAACCTGGCGCCGGTATCGGGTTGGGGTTGAAACTAACTGTCGCTCCCGATGGCGCCCCCGAAGCGGATAACGTGACAGCACTGTTGAAGCCACCGCTGATCGTCGTTGTAATCGTGGACGTTCCCTGGTTGCCCTGCTGAATGTTGAGCGATGACGGTGAGGCTGAAAGGGTGAAGTTAGGCCCGGCCGTTACCGTCAGCGTGACCGTCGTGTTCTGCTGGATGCCGCCGCCGTTGCCCGTAACCGTGATCGGATAGGTTCCGGGAGCGGTGCTCGCTCCCACCGTGACGGTCATGGTCGAGCTGCCCGAGCCCGGCGCCGGTATCGGGTTGGGATTGAAACTCACCGTCGTTCCCGACGGCATGCCTGCAGCCGACAAGCTGATGGCGCTGTTGAAGCCCCCGCTAATAGCCGTGGTGATCGTGGACGTTCCCTGGTTGCCTTGCTGCACGCTGAGCGACGCAGGCGAAGCAGAAATGGTGAAGTTCGCCGCGGTCGTTACCGTCAACGTGACCGTCGTGTTCTGCTGGATGCCGCCGCCGTTGCCCGTCACCGTGATGGGGTAGGTTCCGGGTGCCGTGCTGCCGCCAACCGTGACGGTCATGGTCGAGTTGCCCGAGCCCGGCGCCGGTATCGGATTGGGATTGAAACTTACCGTCGTCCCCGACGGCACACCGGAAGCCGACAAGCTGATGGCGTTGTTGAAGCCACCGCTGACGGTCGTCGTGATGGTGGACGTTCCCTGATTGCCTTGCTGCACACTCAGCGAGGCCGGTGAAGCTGAAATCGTGTAATTCGGCGAACCTCCGGATAATTCCGTCACGCCGAGAAAGGCGATCGGCGTATCGTCTCCGCTGGCGTTGCTTGTGCCCACTACCACCGTCAGTCGGCTACCCGTCAGTGTCACCTGCCGGCTGAGATTATTCGTTGGCCACTGCGCGGCCGGCCAGATCTTCCCCGTGGCGTCGTAGAAGTTGGCAAGGTTGATGGATCCGCCCGCCACAGTTGCCAGAACCGTGCTGCCATCCAGGAACTGGATCTGGCACTGCACCCAACATGACTGAAAACCGGCATCCCCCAACGCCAGCGACAGGTAGTAAGTGCCTGGCGACGGCAGATCCACATAAAATGTCGCCGGAGAACCGTTGCTCGCAAAGTTAACTCCCGCCAGCCGCGGGTCCAGCGTCGCATTGCGATCCCGGCCATACACCAGGGCAGTGTTCATCCAGCCGTACGTCACTCCACTACCTTTCGTCGGATACCCCGTCGTAGGAAGCACGTATGTATCGCCAGGGGGGTCGGTGACAAAGGTTGAGGTATCACGGAAGTCAAACCCCTGTTGCCAGGAACTCGGGGCCGTCACCGTGAGCGTCACAGTCGTGTTCTGCTGGACGCCACCACCAGTGCCTGTGGCCGTGATGGGGTACGTTCCGATTGGTGTGCTCGCGCTCACCGTAATAGTCATCGTTGAGCTTCCCGAACCCGGCGCTGGTATCGGGTTGGGATTGAAACTCACCGTGGTTCCTGATGGCGCTCCCGAGGCTGACAAGCTGATGGGGCTGTCGAAGCCGTTGCTGACGGTAGTGGTGATCGTCGAGGTGCCCTGGTTGCCCTGCTGAATGCTCAGCGATGCCGGCGAGGCCGAAATCGTGAAGTTCGGCGAGAATTGACTCACGCCGAGGAAGGCAATGGGCGTGGAATCTCCTGTTGCATTGTTTGTGCCTACTACCACCGTCAATCGCGTACCAGTCAGCGTCACCTGCTGGCTGAGATTGCTGGTAGGCCAAGCCGCGGCTGACCAAGACGTCCCTGTCGCATCGTAGAAGTAGCCTTGGTTGATTGCGCCGCCGGTTACGGTTGCGATTACCGTGCTGCCATCCAGAAACTGCACCTGGCACTGCACCCAACACGCCTGGTAACCGTCGTCCCCTAGGGCGAGGGACAAGTTGTACGTACCTGCGGACGGCAGATCCACGTAAAACGTAGCTGGCGAGCCGTTGTTCGCATAATTAACTCCTGCAAGCCGTGGATCAACCGATGTACTCCGATCACGGCCTTGCACTAACAAGGTGTTTACCCAGCCAAACGTTACCCCGTTACCTTTCGTAGGATAGGCAGTCGTCGACAGTACGTAGGTATCGCCGGGAGGGTCCGTGACAAAGGTTGAGGTGTTGCGGAAGTCGAATCCCTGCTGAAACGGCTGGGCTAATCCGCAAAGGGACGCAAGGAATGTCACGACCAAAACCAGGAAGTGGATGGCCGAGAACCGTTTACGCTGTAGGAATGTAGGCTGGAGGCAGGACTCGCAAACCCTCATGGCCGATTGATGCTATGTGGTGGGAATAGGCGATGTCAACCACAAAAAGAGCACTTTAGTAACCGCAAGTAACCACTATTCCGCACTTTTCCCCGCTAGTAACCACACTATCGGGGAGGGTCAGCACTGTGCCGCGAACCTGGGAATGCATCTGCGCCTGGCACCGGAAGTTCTTTGTTGCCCGTTGCGCATCGAGCCAGCGGAGAGCGAATTTTTAGCGCATGTGTCTAATTGGGACATTGTGTGACTTTGTCTCCGGACTCCCATTTCGCCTCCCTCCCTTGCCAAACCGCTTCGCGCTGCCGGAAAATAACTTTCACTCCCTGCGCGGGCGAGAGCAACCGGATACCCTTTGTCACAGTCACGCCGAAAATTCCTGCGATCTCTATGCCGCTCCGCCTTGGTGCTCAGCTTCTCCGACGTGCTCTCCCTCGCCCGGCCGTTGCCGATTCTCGGCCGACGGCTGAAATCGGAAGCTGATAACCCCGCGAAGTCGGGACCCGACGTCCGTGTCAGCTTCGTTGACGTGGCCCACGAATCCGGCCTGAATGCGAAGACCATCTTCGGCGGTGAGCACAAGAATAAATACCTGCTGGAAACAACCGGCTGCGGTGTCGCCTTTTACGACTACGACAATGACGGCTGGCTCGACATTTTTCTGGTGAACGGCTGGCGACTGGAGGGCTTTGCTAAAGGCGAGGAACCTTATTCGCACCTGTTCAAGAACAACCGCGATAGCACCTTTACCGACGTTACCCTGAAGGCCGGGCTGAAGCGCAGTGGCTGGGGACAGGGCGTCTGCATTGGCGACTATGACAACGATGGTTGGGATGACCTGTTCGTCACCTACTACGGCAAGAATGTGCTCTACCACAACAACGGCGATGGGACCTTTACTGACGTCAGCGAGAAGGCTGGCGTAAATGGCAAGAAAACGCGGTGGGGTACGGGCTGCGCGTTTGTTGACTACGACCGCGACGGCAATCTCGATCTTTTCGTCGCCAACTACATTGACATGGACCTCGCCACCGCGCCTGTTCCCGAGAGCGGACCTTGTCTCTACAAAGGGGTGATGGTTGCTTGCGGCCCACCCGGCCTCAACGGCGATACCAACATCCTGTACCACAACAACGGTGACGGCACCTTCACCGACGTCAGCGAAAAGTCGGGCGTACGCAAGGCCAACGGCGCTTACGGTCTTGGTGTGCTCACGGCCGACTTCGATAACGACGGGTGGCCAGACATTTACGTAGCTGACGACTCCACCGCCAGTGCGTTGTACAGGAATCTCCACGATGGCAAGTTTGTTGACGTTGGCATGGAGGCTGGCTGTGTGCTCTCCGCCGACGGCAAGCCGCAGGCCGGAATGGGCGTCTCCGCCGCTGACTACGACCTCGACGGCAATCTCGACATCGTGAAGACCAACTTCGCCGGCGACACGCCCTCGCTCTATCACAATCTTGGTAAATGGAACTTTGAGGACACGACATTCCAAGCGGGCCTGGGTGCGCATACCCAGTACTTAGGGTGGGGCTGCGGCTTCCTGGACTACGATAACAACGGTTGGCCCGACATTCTGCTATGCAATGGCCACGTGTATCCCGAGGTCGAGCAGTTGAAGACCGAGGCGGGATATCCGCAGCGCAAGATTCTTTACAAGAACCTACGCAACGGCAAATTCGAGGAAGTGGCGGACGCCGGACCTGGCATCAACGTCCCCAACGCCTCACGCGGCGCGGCTTTTGGCGATTACGACAACGACGGCGACATCGATGTCGTGGTCAACACCGTCAACGGCTATCCGCAACTGCTGCGTTGCGATTCCAGGCTCGACAACAACTGGATTAAGGTGAAATGCATCGGCACCAAGTCGAACCGCAGCGGCATTGGCGCCCGCCTGAAATGCGTGACGCAGGTGCCGGGCGAATCGAAACCGCACCCGCAAATTGACGAGGTACGGAGCGGCGGCAGCTACATCTCGCAAAACGATCTGCGAGTGCACTTCGG
Organism: uncultured Acidobacteriaceae bacterium; assembly: GCA_963823635.1. Classification (GTDB taxonomy): domain Bacteria; phylum Acidobacteriota; class Terriglobia; order Terriglobales; family Acidobacteriaceae; genus Bog-257. The sequence continues at coordinate 384,275 of CAWGMV010000022.1, forward strand.
TGTCGGCAAAGCCGACAAGATTGACCTGCTGGAAATTCGCTGGCCCAGCGGACAGGTGGACACGCTGAAGGATGTCAAAGTCAATCAGTTGATCGTGGTGGAAGAGGGCAAAGGCATCGTCCGGACGCAAACCTTCGAACTGGCGAAGAAGGCGAAGTAAATTGTGGGTAGAGCGGCGCTTCAGCGTTGCGTCCAGTCAGGCCCAAGGCAGTTACGAATTGGTGTAAGGCAGGTTTGGGTAGAGCAGGCCTTCGAGTCCCTGTTACTTCTTCTGCTCAGGCACCGGCCGCTTCCTTCCCGGCATCGGCGGCCAGCCCAGCGATTGTTCCTGGAACAAGGCAACCGTGTTTTCGTATCGCTTGCCGTCACCGTCGTGCACGGCAAACCGCCGCGGATGCTCGGCTGAGCCGCTCCACAACGAGACTCCTGCATAGGCGCCATCTTTGCGCAGAACGTAATAACTCATGTCAACGTATTGCAGCTTCTCCATATCGCCGTTGTAATTGCGCACGATGCGCTTGAGAGCGTCCGTGCCGGCTTCCTGCGGCGACATGCCACGCCGCATATTCTCGACGATGGTGTGCGCACCCACAACTTTGATGTTTTCCTCGCCACTGCCCGTCGCGCCTGCCGAACCAACGTCCTGATCGGTGTAGCATCCAGCGCCGATGATGGGCGAATCGCCGGCCCGCCCGGAAATCTTCCACGCCAGGCCGCTGGTTGTCGTCGCCCCTGACATCTCGCCCTTCTCGTTGACCGATGAGCAGTGGATCGTCCCCGTCGGCGGCCTCAGCACGTGCTCGATGGCGGCCATGCGAAACACGGGCTCGATGCCGATCTTCGCCGCCAGCTCCTCCATCTTACGCAGGCGCAGGTCGTAAATCTCCGACTGATCATTGCCGATGTTCTTCGGGAACTTGAAGCTCGGGCTGGCCAGCCCCGGCCCCCACCAGTCGTCCGTGGACATGGTTTCCTTCCACAGTTGCCAGGTCTTGCGCGAGCGCTCGGTGAGTAGGTTCTCGCCCGGGAAGCCCATCTTGAAGCCGAACTTTTGCGCGCCCTCGCCCACCAGCATCACGTGGCCAGTGTGCTCCATCACGGCCTTCGACAAAAGCGAAACGTTCTTGATCTCCTCAACTGCTGCCACCGAACCGGCCATGCGAGTCGGCCCATGCATGCAGCACGCATCAAGCTGAACGACGCAATCCTCGTTCGGCAGCCCGCCCAGTCCAACGCTGTCGTCGTTAGGGTCATCCTCCGGCCCGGTGATGACCTGCATGATGGCATCCAGTGTGTCCCCGCCGTTGGTGAGAACGGCGTAGCCGCGATCGAGATAGTTGTAGCCGTTGTGGGCGCAGATGATGACCGGCTTCTTAGGCAAGGCGCCCGGCGAGGCGGTGCCCTTCTCAGGCTTGTTTTGCGCCTGCACATCGAGGGCTAGAGCAGCAGAACCGGCGGCGGTGGTGGCAAGGAAGTCGCGGCGGGTAAATTTCATGCAAATTCTCCGCTGAATCAAGTAACGGTCAAGCAGAATAGCACGGCGTTAATCTGCCTGACGCGGTAATGAAAAAAGGCACAGCGCGTTGGCTGTGCCTTTTTGGTTTCGCTTGCTATATGACGTTAGCTGGCGACCTTCACCCCCGTATTCTGGTCGGCGCGGAAGCGCAGCAGGGCGGCAATCCGGCCAATGCGGTCGAACTCCTCGTCGTCGCCGATGTAGACAATTTCGATACCGTTGCGAAGAGCATGTCCTACGATGCCGTCGCCGATGTCCTCCAGTTGCGTGTTCTCTTTGCCGCATACCGCACAAGTCGGAGCGGAGTGCATGTCCATATGGCCGCAGTTGTAACACTTCACTCCCGGCGCGAAGAAGTGCGAGCCCAGAAGCAGCGTCTGCACTTCGCCGACTTCCAGCGAGCGCAGCACCCGCCTCAGGCCGATAGCGCCGCGCCCGTTGCCGTGCGCTTCGCCAATCACCTCCTGGATGAGCTCGCGCTTTAGCCCGGCTTCCTGTTGCGCAATTTGCTGCAGGGCCAATTGCTTCACCTGCTCCGGCGTGGCAGCCTTGGGATCAATGCGGAAATTCCCCGCCAGACGCTGCCGGGCACTGGACCGCAGTTGGGGATGAAACTCGCCCCAGATGTCATGATGGCAGCCGACGACCAGCCGATCGCATTGCCCACGTTCGAAATAGCCCTCGATGTAGTCGGCGACCACCTTAAAGTGCTGCATGGCCTCGTTCATCTGCCGGCGCTCGGCATGTCCGCCATCATAGCCGCCCCAACCGGCACTCTTGCCGCGCCGCGTTAGTTCGTTGACGAAGTCCAGCTTCTCCATCACCTTGTCGTCGACAATCTCGAAAACTCGTGCCTTGGCTCGATCCACCAGCACCACGCACACCGTGTGCGCGCTATCAACTACGGCGGCCAGCGGCTTCAGGTGAAAGCGCTGGTTCAGCAGAAGGTTCGTCTTGGGTAGCTGCGCGGGGACGTCGAACTCGCGCCAGAATTGCTGCTTGCTGCAGGCAAAGATGGCCTTGGCGTTGCCGCCATTACCATGCAGCGTCTCTACCATGCTATTGATGCGATCGAGGTCGGCTCGCGGCCCTCCATTTCTTCCCTTCTTTTCCGCTTCGCGCAGCGCATTGCGCACCAGGTCCTTCAGCAGGATTGATTCTTCGCGATGCGACTTGTTGAGTGGCGTCGCGGGTTGGTAATAAAAGGTCACGGCGCAAGCCTCCGGCGAGTGAAAATTCGCCAGCTCTCGAATGTCATCACGTGTGATCATTCAGCTTCCTCCTCGTTTCGATTTGGCTTTCTGAGTGACATGAAACGGCGCCTTCGATCAGGCGGTCTTTGAATACTCCACCAGCTTTTCCTTCAGAGGGTCCTCGATGGGCAAGGCGCGTTGCAGGTACTCGCGGGCCTTGCCAATGGACGCGCGCACCTCTTCCACACTGCAGTTGGCGATGTCGGCGATCTCTTCCGGCGTGAACCCCTCGATGGTGTACAGAATGAAGGCCTCACGCTCGTTGCGCCCGGCATCGCGCAAACTCGTCTCCACCAGCCGAATCAGCTCCCGTCGCGCCGCCAGATCCTCGGGGGAATCCGCCGTGGGATCAGGAATCACATTTTCCTCGACGATGGGCCGCTGTTCCCGGTCCTCGGAGCTGAGCCGGTCGATGGCACGCTTGGCCAGCCGGTACAACCAGGGCTCCACTTTCATACGTTCCGGCCGGTCACGCTGCTCGCCGAGAGCGTCGGCAATGGCCTCACTTAGCACATCATCGGTCGCGATCTGGCCGGGTGGTGGAATCTGTCCCTCCCCTTCACGGTAATCAAGTTCGCGCCGGATGAAGCGCTTTAGCCGTGGCAGGTTAACATCAACATAGCTTGCGATGTCGCCGGAAGAAATGGTCTGAGGCCTGACTGCGGCCACCGTCTGTTCAAACGGGACCGTCCCAGCCTCCGCCTCTCCGGGCCCACGACGGCGACGCCATTTGTGCTGACTGCGCAGCAGCTCCTTGTGTTTCTTGAGCTGCTCGGTGACGTCGTCAAACGCAGCCTTGACCGCGGCCGTGGCCGTCACGCTACTCTCCTGCGCAGCCATCTGTCCGGAGGGCAGGCGCAGGTTCAGCGATACCACGGCCCCTTCGCGCGTCGAGCTTTCCTCGACTATGCCTTTGAGGTGCACCAGCTCCGGACGGAATACCTGCAGGTACCGGCCCAGCTTTTCCACCTGTTGATTGATTAGTTTTTCGAGATCGGAAGTTTTGGAAATCTTGTAGCTGATGTGGACGTTCATGCCCAAGCCTCTCCGGATGGAGGATTCCATCCGCAGCTACCTTTCTTCTACATATAATCTTACTCCTCTTGTAAAGAGGCGGACGGGAAAAAGATGCCCGAAAACAGCCACGAAATCAGGCAATAGCACCTTTGCCAGTCGCCCGCCGAATCCCTACCTCTCCGGAATTCTCACCTTCACATCCGGGCGCTTATCCACATGTATGGTCTCAATAAACCGCACCTTGCCTTTGTAGAGCTTCATCACCAGGGAGGTGGTGCGCACGCCATCACCGAAGAAGCGCACGCCCTTGAGCAGCGGCCCGTCGGTGACTCCCGTAGCCGCAAAGATGATGTTCTTGCCAGGCGCCAGGTCATCGGCGGTGTAGACACGCTTGGGATCGGTGATGCCCATGTCCTGCATACGCTCGGCCTGCTCCGGCGTGTAGCCGGTCAGCCGCCCAACCATGTACCCGTTAAGACAGCGGATGGCGGATGCGGTGAGCACCCCCTCAGGAGCCCCGCCGCTGCCCATGACCGCATGCACGCCAGAGCCCAGCATGGCCGCTGCGACACCCGGCGAAAGGTCCCCATCGGTGATGAGCCGAATTCGCGCCCCCGCTTTGCGAATGTCATTGATCAGTTTCTCGTGACGTGGGCGGTCTAGGATAATGATGACCAGGTCTTCGACACGGCGGCCCAGGACCTTCGCGATTACCGCCAGATTGTGAGCGACCGGAGCATCGATTTCAATCAGCCCCTTGCACGACGGACCGACGACGATTTTCTCCATGTAGCAGTCGGGCGCGTGCAGCAGTCCACCCTTTTCCGAGGCCGCCAGCACGGTGATAGCGCCTGGCGACCCGGTGGCACATAGGTTCGTGCCCTCCAGCGGATCGACCGCGATGTCCACTGCCGTATAGTCGCCGCCATCGCGCCTGCCTACCTTCTCCCCGATGTACAACATAGGCGCTTCGTCGCGCTCGCCCTCGCCAATGACGATGGTGCCGTCCATCGGCACCGTGTCCATTACCCCGCGCATGGCTTCGGTTGCGACGTGGTCGGCCAGCTTGCGGTCGCCCTGGCCCATAGTTTTGGCGGAAGCTATGGCCGCTTCTTCCACCACACGCAGAAACTCCAGCGCTAAATCAGTTTCCAAATTAGCTGTTGGATCATGTTTGATGACGGGTTGTTCTTGGGCTTTGGTTGCCATGTGGCCTCTGAAGATGTGCGGCCTGCGATAAGAGCTATGAATTACGACTGCGCATTGAGCAAGCCGGTCACCGTGCTGGGCTTTGCGACGCCGATATTAATAACGATGCGTTCCTCCCAGCACAAACGCACAGCATACACCTGTTGGGGAAAGTGTGGGAGGACATTCGTCACTAAACTGATGGTCATCCACAAATTAGAAGAACAGCGGGTCTTTACTATCCACTGGCCACTGTCTTCAGAACCCCGCGTGCCCCGTGATGTGCTCCCCAATGATCAGCGTGTGGATATCGTGCGTGCCCTCGTAGGTCTTCACCGACTCCAGGTTGGCCATGTGGCGGAAGATAGGATACTCGTCGGCGATGCCGTTGGCGCCTAGAATGTCACGCCCCATGCGCGCGCACTCCAGCGCCATCCAGACGTTGTTGCGCTTGGCCATGGAGATGTGCCACGGCTTTACCTTCTCCACGTCCTTCAGCCGCCCGACCTGCAGCGCCAGCAGTTGCGCCTTGGTGATTTCGCTGATCATCCACACCAGCTTCTCCTGCACAAGCTGGTGCGAGGCGATGGGCTGATCGTGAAACTGCTTGCGGAATTGAGCGTACTGCAGCGCGCAGTCATAGCACGCCATCGCCGCGCCGATTGCGCCCCACGCGATGCCATACCGCGCCTGGTTCAGGCAGCTCAGAGGCGACTTCAGCCCGCCCGAGTGCGGCAGCAGGTTTCCTGCAGGAATCCGCACATCCTGCAGCGACAAGCTCGATGTCACCGACGCCCGCAACGACCACTTGCCGTGGACGTCGGCGGCCTTGAATCCGGGCCGATCGGTCTCAACGATGAAGCCGCGAATCAGGTTGTCTTCGTTCTCCACCTTCGCCCAGATGATGGCGATGTCGGCGATGGAACCGGACGTTATCCACATCTTCTCGCCATTCAGCACGTAGCCGTCGCCGTCCTTGCGTGCACGGGTGCGCATCGCGCCAGGGTTGGAGCCCGCATCCGGCTCGGTCAGCCCGAAGCAGCCGAGCACCTCGCCCTGCGCCATCTTCGGCAGATACTTCTGCTTTTGCTCCTCGCTGCCGAAGGCATGGATGGGATACATGCACAGCGCCGACTGCACGCTGACGAACGAGCGCACGCCGCTGTCACCACGCTCCAGTTCCTGCGTCATCAGGCCATATTCCACCGCCGACATGCCCGCGCAGCCGTAGCCCTGGAGGCTTGCGCCGTAGAAGCCCAGCTCGCCCATGGGCTTGATCAGCTCCCTGGGAAAGCGCCCTTCGCGGTTGCACAGCTCAATGATGGGAATTAGGTTGTCTTCGATGAACTTGCGCGTATTGTCGCGTACCAGCCGCTCGTCGTCGCTGAGCAGCGTGTCAAACTCGATGAAATCCACGCCCTTGAACTTGATCGCCATGCCATCTCTCGCTGGTGGAAGATTGCAGGTGGGACAAACAGGGTTGAAGGTATCAGGCGCTGAAGAGCGGGGTCAAACGCCGGAACTTGGGAGGGAATCAGTTTTCGTTTTTCTTACTGGCGCTCCGGTATTCAACCTCCAGCACAGTGATGATTCGCCCTCCGACAGGAGACGTGCCGATGCTTTTCCGTGCCGTTGCCGGACGAAACATAAGATCGAACCACGGCTTCCATGTTTTTCCAGCATCGGTCGAGGTTACCGCGGTCTCACGAACGCCTCCGTTCAGGGGCTTCCATGCGCCGCGAACCAAAGAGTGCTTGGCATGATCCACGCCGCTTAAAACCATTTCACCATCCTGGAATTGGCCCTCGATGACGAGAAGCTCGCCTCGATTGGTCACCCAAGTCTGGTGCCAAATCTTTCTCGAGGCATCATAGATGGTGAAACTTTCACCGTGATGCCCGTCGGCACCTTCATAGTTTTCACGTAACACGCAGCCATCGAGGATGCGACCGACTTGGGTCCGTGCGACCTTCGTGGTCGGCTTGTCGAAATCAAACGCGTCCCAGTCACCAACCCAGAAATCAAACTGCCGGTACTCGGGAGCCGCGCAGGGCTGGGTTGGCGAGGAGTCTGCAGAAGAGACAAGCGCCGGGGTCCCACCTTCAATCGGCGAGAAGAGTAAAGCAAACAGGGCCACGCCGATCTTGAGCCATCCAAGAATCAGATTCATCTGCATCCCTCCTTTCGGCGACTGTCGAGAAAAAGAGGGTAGGGATTTTACCCTGCCCTCGCTATCCAGTAGTGCTGTCCGATTCAGTCTCTCGGAACCAGCAGAAAAGCCGGATTCGTGCCGCTGCTTTGGTCTGTCGCGTAACCGGCAATCTCTCCCTGATCATTAATTTCCTGGCCAACCTGCAGATACAGGGGGGAGCCCGACGGAATGAGAGTGTTGAGGTCCGTCATCACGCCGTTTTGCCAGATGAAAGCGCGAGGGTTGGTAAAACCAGCGCCGTATGACACGCCTACGACTTGGCCTTGGTCATTAATGCCAAGCGCTTCGCTGACCGCGTCCCCCGGAAGCGTACCGAGGTCTTGGATACCGTGCTCCTTGGTCCAGAGGAATGCGTGGAAGTTCGGGTTTGCGCCACCCTGGTCGCCTTTCAGATCGGAAAAGCCAGCGACTTGACCTTCATTATTGATTGCCATGGGAGTGTTCCACGCCGTGCCTCCCAGGTTTCCCAAGTTAGTCACCGTGCCGTGCTGCCAGAGCAATGCGTGCTCGGCGCTCTGGTTGCCAACTGCATTCTGGCAAATACCCGAGATGCCAACGATCTGGCCTTTGTCATTGATCCCTGTCGCAGCACCATCGGGATCGCCGGGATAGTTTGGGAGTTGTTTGATTTGGCCACGGCCTGGACCCCAGACGACCGCCTCAAACTGAAGCACCTGGGGATAGACACAGGTTGGGTCGTGGACAGTATTCTCTGCCCAACCGACCACCTGGCCAAAGTCGTTGACGCTGGTGGCAAAGCCGTTATTGCCACCCAGCGTAGGCAGTTTGGTCATTCCTACGCCCCACTGCCACACAAATCCGAGACAAATGTGACCGGCATGTGAGGCGGGGAAAAAAGCCCCGCAACTCCAACCCTCATTTAAGGGGTCGGGATCGCCAGTGTCGGATATGCCCACGGCCTCTCCCCAAAGGTTCAGTCCTGGCCAAAGTACGGCACTGTTGGGGCCTCCCAGCGTGCCGAGGTCGATCGAGTGTCCGTATACCCAGAGTTCAGCGTGTTGGGTCGCGTCGCCCGTCAGGTTGGACACGCCGGCAACCCAGCCGGGATTGTTGATAGCAGAGGCGCCGCTCGTCGTTCCGCCCAGGGGCACCCCGAGGCTGACTACACTGTAACGAGGTTGTCCACGATTTTCGGGCTGGCCTTGCGCGGCGAGGCGAAGCGGTGCTGTCAGCGCAGCCAATGAAGCCAGCGCTGTCATGCATGTCAAAATTTTAGATTTCATGTCATCTCCCTTTTTGTCTGTCTATCCAAGCGCAGGACCATTGCCGGCCTCGCGCGCCGCCCCAGGTTGTTGGCCCGCCCCTGTTTAATCGCCGCGACGTTTCCCCCGATGAAGAGGAAACTGTTCCGTTGATTGCGGCGCTCCGTTGCAATCAAGATAGGTCGAGTGGCAGGTCAAGGTTGGACATTAGCGGACGCCGCTCTCGCGCAAATTGGACGTTTGCGGACGTCACTACCAGGGCTCATTGCCGTGCTTGAATTTTGAGCTTGAACGCGGTCCGCAAACGTCCACTCTGCAACGCAAAATCGATTAACCTGGGCTGGTGAAGGTTATGAATCTGGATTGGCAGGTGTGTTCGCGGGCAAGACTTTCGCGCGATGCTCGCTTCGACGGCAAGTTCTATATCGGTGTGCTAGGCAGTGGAGTTTATTGCCGACCGGTTTGTCCAGCGCCCACCGCCAAAGAAAAAAATTGTCGTTACTTTCCCAGCGCTGCTGCGGCTGCAGAGGCAGGTTTTCGCCCTTGTCTTCGTTGTCGCCCGGAATGTTCACCCGGAACGCCGGCCTGGTTGGGAACCTCCAACACCGTCTCGCGAGCTTTGCGACTGATCGGCGACAGCGGTTTGGACGACGGCGGAGTGGAGGTCCTGGCGGAACACCTGGGGGTTGGCTCGCGCCATCTTCGTCGCTTGTTCCTCCAGCATCTGGGGGCGACGCCTAGTGCTGTGGCTCGCACGCGCCGCCTGCATTTTGCAAAAAAGCTCATCGACGAAACTAGCTTGCCGATGAGCCATGTTGCCGAGGCCTCGGGATTCGGCTGCGTCCGCCGCTTCAACGCCGCCATCCGTAAAGTTTATCATCGCACTCCAACCCAGATTCGCCATCTGGCACACCGGAAGACCACACTTCCGGAGAATCAGTACCTGTTCCGCCTGCCCTTTCGCCCACCGTACCAATGGGAAAAAATGTTGGCGTTCTTGGCCGCTCGCGCTACACCGGGCGTCGAAGCAGTGGAGATGGGCCGTTACCGTCGGTCCATTTCGTTGAATGGCAATGATGGCTATTTCGAGGTTTCGCTCGACGAGGGTCGTAATGGGCTTTCAGTGCATATTCAGTTTGACGATTCGCAGGCCCTGTTCCTGATTATCGAGCGGATTCGTCGCATGTTCGATCTGAATGCGGATTGGCAAGCCATTGCGGCCCGTCTGATAACCGATCCGGCGCTGATTGCACGGGTCGAGGCCGCTCCGGGCCTGCGCGTGCCGGGCTGCTGGAATGGTTTCGAACTCGCCACCAGAGCGATTCTTGGCCAGCAGATCACCGTCAAGGGTGGGACCGCACTTGCAGGCCGGATCGTAAACACCTTTGGGAGACCGTTCTCCGCCACAGGCGGTCTTACCCATCTGTTCCCCATACCCGAGGTGCTGGCCGGCGCCAGGCTTACCAGCGTCGGGTTGACGACAGCTCGCGCCGAGACGATTCGGACTCTTGCCCGTGCGGTTTGCGACGGGTGGATCAGGTTTGAAGGGATTACTGAATCAGATGCTTTCCTGACCCGGCTATCTGAAATCCCAGGCATTGGACGATGGACAGCGCAGTATGTGGCCATGCGTGCGTTGGGAGAACCCGATGCGTTGCCATGCGGCGACCTCGGTCTTTTGCGCGCCCTGGATTTGGCGAATCCTCGTGAGCTTGAGCGTCGCGCCGAGCCTTGGCGGCCCTGGCGAGCCTACGCGGCCATGTATCTGTGGAATTCGGCTAGCGAACAAAGAATTCGCAGGAACGCGGGCGTGACTTCCAAAGCCAGGAACGTTGTTGTTGAAAAGGCGGCCACTCGCCGGCGCTTCTCGATGATTGCGTAACCGATTGCCAAGCTTCGCGCGCCGGGCGCCGACCCTGGAACCGTTCAGCGAGCCGATGTGGCGAACGGGTTGACAACCCGAATCGAGCCGTACTTCTGCCCGCTCGCCAAATCCTCCGAATAGAGAACCGCGGCCCCGGCATGTTCTGCCGCCTGCAGGATGAGAGCGTCCCAAAAAGAAATCTGGTAGCGGGACTCCATGGCCAGAGCCTGCACCACTGACGCGGGCGAATTAACCGCGATCTTCCAGCTCAGGTAGCCCTCAACGATCTTTTTGGTCTGCTCTGCCGATAACGGTCGGCCCGCTCTGCGGCGCACCGCAACACAGAACTCCTGCAAGACTTGGGTGCTCAAAACGGCGCTATCGGACGCCCACAACTGCTCCAGGAGCGATTGCGCGGCCTGGTGCTTACTACCCGCAGACGTGTCGTATGCATAGACGAGCACATTGGTATCTACGAAACATTTATCGCTCATGCAGTTCGTCGCGTGAAGCTGGGGGTTTGTAACGCAGATCAAATCCCGTTCGGAGCAAGGCCAGCGCCTTCCGCTTGGCCTGAGCGTAGTCCCTTCGCTCCTGCACCACTTTCTCGAGCTGCGCCGCCAGTAAAGCACTGATCGAGCTGCGTTGTTCGGCAGCCATAATCCTCGCCTCCCGCAGCAGGTCGGCATCGAGCTTGAGCGTAACATTGGTTTTCATCCCGAGTCCTCAGCACCATTTTATGTGCTGCACGAAATTCGTGCAAGCCGAGGAAGACTGGGTACCCACTCATTCACGCCTTTTGAATAAGTGCGTCAAACTAGGCGATTAAGCAAGGGCCGGCGGTATGCCGAACGTTCCCTCGACTATTTCCACGAAGTTTCTCTCTTCGCGCAGAATAAAGCGCTTGCTTTGCGCCATGGCAAAATTCTCTCGCGCTTCCTGGTCTGCCTTTAGGCACGCCTTGTATTTCTCGTAAGCGGCCAGGCTGTCGAAGGCAATCAAACCCCAGGCGACGTCGTTGGTGCCCTCGTGAGGAAGAAAATATCCGATCAGGTGGCCGCCGCAGCGGGGAATGATGCGTCCCCAATTCTCGGCATATTTCCTGAACTCTTCCTTCTGGAACGGATCAATCTGGTAGCGAATGAAGCACGTGATTTTCATTAGTGTCCTTTCGTCGGTGGCGTCGGCATGGCGTCGCTTATGCTCAGAATGCGGGCCTACGATGTGTGTGGGCGAGCTGGATTGCAGACGTTAGGCCGTCACCTTAGATCTCGAGCTTGGTCCGGTTCTTCTGCGGAAAGCGTACGAACGATGGATCGAGAAACGCCAGCAGGTCCACCAGTGCGTGCTGCAGCGCAATTAACCGCGGAAGCGCTTGCCGCAGGTGAGCGCCCAGGGCAGCGACATCGGTTTCCACGGCGCAAAGCAGCGGGTCCGGGTGCTGCTTGTAAAAGTCCAAAAAAGAAGCATAGCCCATGCATTCCAGCCCGCGCGGGCCTTCGCGAATGAGACGTTCGCCAATGGCACGCTGTTCCCCCGCGAAAATACAAAACAACGGGTCGCCATAAGCGTTGGTCTGCCAAATCGAGTAGATGCTATCTTGCAGTTCAGTGAGCTTGCGCGTTTGCTCGTCGGCGCCTAAATCGATGAACTGGATCTCCCGGCGCACCAGTTCTGTCCAGGCAAAATACTGGGCAATGACGAACAGCGTGTTCCTGACGGCATACAAGCGGGTGCGTCGGTCGCCATTCTTAAGATAGGCATTCAGGAAATCGCTCTTAATGATGTTGTAGATTCGGCTTTGCAAATCGTAGGCGGCACGCCCCAGTGGTTCGCCATACTTTCGAGCCGTCCGTGCGGTCTCCGCCCGCCGGTCAGCCTCCGCCTTTTGCAGGGCTAGGTCCGCTTCCATCCGCTTCATCCGATATTGGCCGGTTAATGAGAGAACAGCGGCGAATGCCGCGACACCGCCGGAGACAATACTTGCTGCAACCGCCGCTTCCATCGTTCCCTGCCCCCCTTTACGCTCCCTGAGCGGGACAAATATCGGCGATGAGCCAGGACTTGTCAAATCGGTGGTTAACCAGGCCGGGTGGCCCACCGTCCACAAACGTCGCAGGAGTTTGGATTGGAATTGGCCGCCGCGATGTCTCAGAGGGTAATCAGTGTAGTTTCGCGAACGGCAGAGCGCCGCAGGCGCGGAAGCGCAGTTAGCCCTAATTTGGGTTGCTTATCTTGCTTATCTTGCATATCACATACTTGATAATCAAGATAATCAAGCTTATATTGCTAGAAATTATAATAAATGATTTTGAATCTATTACTTACACAGGAATCTAGTCTGGGTTGCTGGTTTTGTGCAGAATTTCGCAGGGGTCTTACAGCGAACGGTTCCAAGCCTTGGGCTTCATCGGTAATTCCAAGGTCGCCGTTGCAGACTCAGCGCTGCCTTCGGTCGCGCGGGCCATGTCCGCTACTTCGCCAGTGCTAGAATCTGCTGTTATGGCATTCCCAACCGATCGTCCTCGCCGCCTGCGCCGCACCGACGCGCTGCGTTCGTTCGTCCGCGAAACCCGCCTAAGCCCCGACGGCTTCGTCTATCCGCTGTTCGTCTGTCCCGGCGAAGGCGTGCGCAAAGAAGTGCGCTCCATGCCAGGCGTCTTCAACGTCTCGGTTGACGAAGCGGTAAAAGAGTGCGCCGAGGTCAAGTCGCTGGGCATTCCCAGCGTCATCCTCTTCGGCCTGCCGGAGTCGAAAGACGAAGTCGCCACTGGCGCGTGGGCCGACAACGGCATCGTGCAGCAGGCGGCGCACGCCATCAAGCGCGAAGTGCCTGGGCTGCTGCTGATGGGCGACGTCTGCCTGTGCGAGTACATGTCGCACGGACACTGCGGCATCGTCGCCGGCCAGGAAACGGACATGAGCAAGGAAGTGGCCGAGTTCATCCACGATCTGGAAGCGCAAGGCAAGAGACCCATTGCGATTCCCTCGCCGAAGTCGGGCGGTGCGACATCCGCGACTGCCGTCGCCACCGCTGCCGTGGTCGCTGCCATGGCGGCGGAGAACTACGAGATCCTGAACGATCCCACGCTCGAGCTGCTGGCGAAGACCGCCGTCTCGCAGGCGCGCGCCGGCATGGACATCATCGCGCCCTCCGACATGATGGACGGCCGCGTGGATGCCATCCGCACAGCGCTTGACGACGCCGGCTTCCAGAACACGCCCATCCTTTCCTATGCCGCGAAGTTTGCCAGCGGATTCTACGGACCGTTCCGCGAAGCGGCCGACTCGGCGCCGCACTTCGGCGACCGGCGCTCCTACCAGATGGACCCGGCCAACCTGCGCGAGGCGATGCGCGAAATCGAGCTCGACCTTGAGGAAGGCGCCGATATGATCATGGTCAAGCCGGCCATGCCGTATCTTGACGTGCTGCACGAGGCGCGACTGCGCTTCGACGTGCCGCTCGCCGCCTACCAGGTCAGCGGCGAATACGCCATGATCAAGGCCGCAGCACTCAACGGTTGGATTGACTACGAGCGCGTCATGATGGAGTCGCTGCTGTGCATTCAGCGCGCCGGCGCGTCGGTGGTACTAACCTATTTCGCCAAGGAAGCGGCAAGACTGCTTGCGTAGGCTAACTGCAGCGAGGTACAGATGTCCCTCTCGGACGAAATCAAGCAGCTTCTCGACAGCGCGAACTTTGCTCACCTGGCAACTCTGATGCCGGATGGTTCGCCGCAAAGCGTGCCGGTCTTGGTGGGCCGCGACGGTGATCGCATCATCATCTGCACCGGTGAAAACTCGCTGAAGGCGCGGAACACGCAACGCGACCCACGGGTCGCCCTTTCTATGGTGGACTTTCGTGATCCCTACGCCGAGGTCCAGATTCGAGGACGAGTCGTCGAGCGCCGCCCTGATCCCGATCTCAAGATAATGGACCCCATCTCGATAAAGTACACCGGCAAGCCGTTTCCGTTTCGCGATCCCGAAGGCCGGGTCGTGCTCTTCATTAAGGTTGACAAGGCGCGTTACACCAAGCTGCCTTTTGAGCACACGCCCACGGTGTAAGTGGAGTTGCCACGATTGAGCGAATGACGTAAAACCTTCGCAGCCACCGATCCTCATGGAACTGGCAGCGCGCGCGAGGCTGTCGGCACCCGAAAACCGCTGGCGCTGGCTCCAAATCGTCCTGCTGGCGGCGGGGCGGACTCGCGCAGGGCCTGACAGTGCTCACCGCCGCCGGCGCTCGTCTCAACACAATTCTCGGCGCCAGCGCCGACAAGTTCGTCCGCATTGTGGCAAGACAGCTCGTACTGCCCATTTTCTTGGGAAACAATCGCCTCGACCGCATCTCGGGGGGCGCTACGACGGTCACGCTGGTGGCTTCCTTCCTGACGGCCGGCGCTCTGCTGGCGCTCGGCCTATGCGCTGTCAGAGGGCAGCGTCGAGTTGCGGTGCTTCATTCTTTTTGCTCTGCTCGCGGCCACAGCCGCGCTGGCCTTATCCGACCATTGAGCCCGTTCCGGATCAGTGGGATGTTTTCCTGGTGCCCAGACAAGGCCTGCGCTATTGGTATCTCCCCAAGCTGGCTTTGATGGCGACACTCGTCTGGTTGCTCGCGCAGAGGCGCCCGGTGCCAGTCCGGTTGCTGGCGGGAATCCTGACCTGCGTGATGGCCTTTTCGCTCCTTACCAATTGGCGATACCCGCCGCTGGCCGATTTTCACTTCGAGAGCTACGTTCGGGTGTTCGAACAGCTTCCTGTGGGAGCGGCGGGCCGCTTTCGCCTGAACCCAGGAGGACCCTGGATCATGATGCTGGTGAAAAAGTAGATCAAAGCAGTTTCTGGTCTTGCCGCAGAGAAGGTAAAAGCCGGAGCCTGAGGCTCCGGCTTTCGGGTATTGTTCGCGACCTGTGGGTTCGGCCGATACTGGTTTAGAACAGCTTGCGGCGCAGTACGCCAGCCAAGCCGAGGATTCCAGAACCAAACAGCATGATGCTGCTGGGCTCAGGCGTGGTGCCACCGCTGCCACCACCAATGGTGAAAGCTTCCGAAGCGATCGTGCCTACGGCACTCTCGGAGGCGGACGAGGGGCAGCCGGTGCCGCCGCAGCCAACGCCGCTGTTCTCATCCCAGAAGACCGGGTCGCCGCTGGGGACGGCCGCGTTCTGCAGGTTGAGCCAGTACGTTACGCCGCTGAGTTCGGGCACATTCAGCCCGGTCACCGAGATCTTGTCGATGTCGTAGCCGAACTGGTTGGTGGAGATGAACGTGTCGGTCAGGTTGGCCCCGCTGGCCGTGCCCGAGCCAAACATCGTTCCGCTATTCTCACCGCCGGTGATCGACCAATCCACCGAGCTCATAGTATCGCCCGGGAACTCCCACACGCCGAAGCTGAAATTGGTGACACTGCTGCCGCTGGCGATGTAGCTGTCACTGACGATGTAGCCGAAGTTGATGGTCCAGGCATCGGTGGTGCCGTTGATTGGACCGTTGTCATACGACCAATTTTGCGCCCAGGCTGGAACTGAGGCCAGCGCCAGGCACAGAGTTGCTAGCAAAGCGATACGCAGTTTCAAGGATCGAACCCTCCTTTTAGGTTCAATTCAAGCAAACGCTTGGTGCCGGGTAGGTTGCCTTCAAGCTAACCCGCTGTTTTCGCCTCAGCTCAAATGAGTAGAACCCTAGCGCCGCAGAGCTAAGGACAAAAAGAACGGCGCAAAATCACTGGGCACACCGCTGAAAACACTTCGACTCTCGCCGCGAAAACCTACGGCACTCTGTTTCCAGTGGCACCAAGGTAGTATGCAATTGTAGTTCCGCTATAAGCTACTGAAAATATGAGGGATTCGTCGATGGCCCACTGCAAGAGCTTGCAACATAGTTCCAGAAGTTTCGTCACACATGTCTGGCTTGAGTTGTACTACTTCCAAGAGATTATTGGCTCCAGCGTAAGATCTTTAAAATAAGCACTTATGCTACGGTAATGGCGCAGCAAGCTATGACATCGTTCCCACAGACCTCTCGCACCGCTGGAGCTCAAAACCGCATCACACTGCCAAGCTTCGTGTTCCTCTGATTTCTTGGCACGAAAGCCTCAGAACGCGCCACCGCCGCCGCCGCCAAAGCCGCCGCCGCTGAAACCGCCACCGCCAAAGCCGCCGCCGCCCCAGCCTGAGCCAGTGCTGCTGGCGCGCGGCGCAGCCACGAACGCCTGATGCGCGTCCATCGCCATGGCGTGCATGGAGCCGGCGAAGAAGATGGGATTGAATCCCACATATGGTGTCGGGCCAACGTACCAGTTGGGCGGGTTCTGCACGATTCCCTGGAACGCCTTGGCCCAGCGGTTCTCGATGCCCAGCGCCATGGCGTACGGCAGAAACTTCTCGAAGGTGTCCGGCGGCATGCGCTTCAGGCGATCGGCGTCCACGCGGTTAACGAATTCCTGGAAGCCGAGGATCTCGACCTTGGTGTCCACTCCCTTGCGCGACTTAGCCGTCATGATGCGCGCGAAGAGGAAGATGATGAGCACCGCGATGAGTCCCGAAGCCACCAGCAGCCCGCCCGATTCCAGCAATGACGCGGCGCCGAAGACCTGGGCCAGCACAAATGGCGCCACCGTGAATACCACTCCAGCCAGCACATAGGCGTGCGCCGACTCGGGATCAACCGAGTACATCCCTTTAGTCTTGAGTTCCGTCAGGATGTTGCTTTTCATCGTGGGAATGGCGACGTAGAATTGGTTCTTCAGGTCAGAGAGATGCACCTCGGTCGCGCCGTCGGCAAATATGTGGTTCAGCATGACGCGCTCGTGCGACTCCAGCGACCCCCACTCGCTCGGCGGCTTCAGCAGGTGGAAGAGGTAATCGCGATGCGAAAACATCAGTGTCTTTTGTTCCTTCTCTTCGATCTTCAGGTAGCCCTTCACTGCCAGGTCCACCAGCGTGGAAGTGATGTCACGTGGCTTGACCGCGTCATCCATCAGCGAGCCAACCTCAGCGGGAGTCATGCCCTTCGGCGGCTCGTACATGGGCGCAACCGAGACGTCAGGTTTTGGATCGCGGCCCTTGGTCCACCAGAAGAAGAACATGACGATGAACGCCCACAGCGGCAACAGCACGATCAGGTTGCTGCGCAGGAACCACATCGCTTCCGTCAGTTTGCTGGGCTGCGTAAGCACGCCTTTGGGGATGTAGACGTCGGCGGTCAGGCCTTCGCGCATGGAGAGCTGGTCGTTGGTCTGTACGGAAACCGTGCTGCCGTTCACCCGCACTGTGGCGTTCTGCTCGTTTGACCCATACACGCCGGTGAACGCTTGCGCACGCAGATTGCCGGCGGCGTTCGGCGGAAAGCTGATGGTGGCTGAGGCGCTCTCAATCGGCACCGGCCAGTCATTGCCGGTAACGTTCCAGTAGAGCTCGTCGTAGTCGTCAAACCAGCGCACCGCATTGGTTATGGTGTAATGGATCTCGACCGTACGTGTTGTATTGACCGCGTCCGGAATGTAGATCTTGAGGTGACGGCTGCCGTTCTGCGTGCTCGACTCATACTTCAGCTTGTTGCCCTCACCGTCAGTCACGCCAGTAACTTTTAGGAAGAGCGTGTAATTGGACCCGTGCGGACCGGGATACTGGATGGGAATGTCGCGGTAGATGCCGCGGAACGAGCCCTCGAAGACTACGTCGAGACGCTCGGTGACGGCTGACCTTCCATCCTGCGCCACCGACATCTGCGTGTCAAAGCGAGCGATGTGCCACTCGCGGGCGGAAGCGGGAAGTGCGAGGGCCGCGACGAGGACGAGGAGGACGGACGTCAGCGTGCGGCATTTAGCAGTTAGCATCGGGATGCTGCCTTCAAAACTTCACTGCGACCGGTTCGCGCTGCGCCGGCTCGGTGACGTCGAAGAACTGCCGTTGCTTGAAGTTGAACATTCCCGCAATGATATTGCTGGGGAAACTCTGGATCTTGGTATTGAAGTCGCGCACCACGGCGTTGTAATAGCGGCGCGCGTTCTGTATGGCGTCCTCCAGCCCGGTCAGCGAGCCTTGCAGCGACTGAAACTGCTCGGAGGCGCGCAACTGCGGATAGGCCTCGGCCACCGCCAGCAGCCCGCGCAGGGCGTAGGTGAGCTGACCTTCGGCCTCGCTCTTCTCCGCCGGAGTCTGCGCCGCCATGGCGGCGCTACGAAACTTGGCCACGTTCTCGAAGGTGCCCTTCTCGTGCGCGGCGTAGCCCTTCACGGTTTCGACCAGGTTGGGAATCAGGTCGTAGCGCCGTTTCAGTTGCACATCAATGTCAGCCCAGGCGTTGTCGGCACGCACCCGAAGCTGCACCAGGCTGTTGTAAATGCCGATAAGCGCAAAGGCGATCACGGCCAGAATTGCAATGGAAATAATGAGACCAATCATTCGCTCCCCTCCAACGCGCAACAGGCGTCGAGCGGACGTTACCATAGAGCGGAAGGGGGAGGCAATCGGGACGGAAGAAAGCAGAGTAAGAACCGCAACCCCAATCCTAATCGTTTGACTAACGAGTGCCTTTGGCATACGCTTGGGGATTGAGCGAGCTAGTTCCTGTCCCTCTTTCAGACCTCCTGAACTAAGTCAGCATTTCTGAAGTCTTCTCCCCTTAGTGCAGCCACAACCTAGGAGGTTGACGTGCGTCTAATAAAGTCCACACTTTTGCTCTTTGCGGCGGTTCTGGCCATTATGGCCTTAAACACAATGGCACTCGGCAAGAACAACAGCGGAACGGCAGCTGCCGACCCCGTGGCCGCGATTACACAGATGGAGAATGACAACGTAAAAGCTGATCTGGCGGGAGACTCATCGTTTGTCTCGAAGAACTACGCCAGCAATTTTACCGGCGGCACGAGCTGGGGTAACTGGGAAAGCAAGCAATCCATCCTGGCCGACTTGAACGACGGCAAAACCAAGACGAACAGCGAACAAATCTCTGAGCTCAACGTGCGCGTTTACGGCTCTACGGCCGTGGCAACCTATAAGAGCACGTATGACATGACGTACAAGGGCGAGCACCGCGCCCGGACGATCCTGTCGACTGACACCTTTGTCATGCAGGACGGCACTTGGAAACTGGTTGCCAGCCACAGCTCGGAAGCAGCCAAATAGGCTGGTGCCGCGCAAAGTTGGTTCTGAGCCCCGGCGACCTGCCGGGGTTCTCCATTGCTGGCTTCCGCTGGCCTGTTTCCAGCACCACAGATAGCCGGAATCCGATTAGATCAGTTCGGGATCCCGCTCACATCTCCGGCGCCTGTCTCGAAAAGCTGCTGCCCGCCCGATCTACTGCGAGCAGGTCTCGCTCACATGTTTCATGTGGGTGACACGCAGGTCGGCGTAGGGCTTGCCCTCCGCCTCCATCTTTTCGTGCTCCGCCATCTTGGATTCTTCCGCACTCGACATCATTGTTTCGTGGCCGGCCGCGGTAACGGTGTGGCCCACATGCTTGGCAAAGTCTTCGTTGCCGCTCAGTTCATATACCTTGCCGTCACTCGTTTTCAGGTAGTATCCGTTCGGTTCACTTCCCTTCTGCAGGCAACCGGTGACCGTCAACGGCGCGTTGCCCATCTTCGATTGATCGCTCTGCATTGCGCCACCTTGCGCCACCAGGAACGGGCACCAGCAGAGGACCGCGAACATCGTCAGCCAAAGCACAGATCTCATTTGATGCGACACGGTAGTGCTCCTTTCACCCGCACAGATTCACAAGGGCGTGGGAGGGTTGTATAAGCACAGGCGAATTCTATGTGTAGCTACGGTGTGCAGCGGCTAATCCGCAAATAGCGTGAACTGCTGGTTGGGAAAGCTGTGAAGCAGGCAACTTCCATGGCATGCTGAGAGCTACTCCGCCCGCAACGCCGTCATGGGATCGATGCTCGCGGCCCGGCATGCAGGAATCAGGCTTGCGGCAAGAGCCACCAAGGTTACAGCTACCAGCGTTGCCGCAAATACCAGCGGGTCATTCGAACCCACCCCGAAGAGCATGGAGCGTAGCAGGCGCGAAGTCATCGCAGCCAACGGCACTCCAACCCCAACACCAAACGCCGCGATGAGCAGACTTTCGCGCAGGATCATCCACAGCACCTGTTCGCGTTGCGCTCCTACAGCCAGGCGAACCCCGATTTCCACCGTGCGATGACTGACACGGTACGCCAGAGTTCCATAAAGGCCTGTCGCTACCAACAACCCGGCAAGCAATCCGAAGAAGACGGCCAGTTTGGAGAACAGCCGTTGCCGCGAGATGGATTCCTCGAATTGCTCCTGCTGTGCCATCGGTTTTTGCAACGGCAAATTGGGATCGATATCATGCACTGCGCGCGCCACTGTAGGCAGCAGCGACAACGGTTCGCCCTCAACATGCATTTCGACATTCATCTGCCCTACGCCGCCGGTCTGGGTGTAGGGTGTCCACATCATGGGAAGATCTTTCTCATCCAGGCCGGTGTACTTGTTGTTGCCGGCGACGCCGACAATCGTTCTTTCGTTCTCTTTACTGCCGACGTGGTGTCCCAGAGGGTTCTGGCCGACTAGATAGCGTTCGGCAAAAGTCTGATTAATGACGGCGACTCTCGGCGACGTCGTTGTATCCGCCTCGCTGATGTCGCGGCCCATCAGCAGCGGAATTCCCATCACGTGGAAAAAGTCGGGTCCAACGTCGTTGCCGCGCAGGGGCGCAAATTTTCCGGATGTAATGTGAGGACTGACGCCGTCCACAACTGCCTCGTTGTTGTTACTCCACCCCGCGCCCGGGCGATTATCCACGAGGCTGACCGACTCAACTCCGGGCAGAACGCGCAGGCGTGTCAGCAAGGTCTGGTAGAAATGGATTGCCTCCTGGTTAGAGTGAAAACCCTGGGGATAAATTCCGAAAACCAGCAAGCCTTGCGTCCGCATGCCCAGAGGTACATGTTCCAGGTTGCGGAGAGTGCGCAACAGCAGGCCGGCAGCCACCAGCAGTACAACACACATCGCCATCTGCGCTGCCACCACCATGCGTCCCAGGCGCGACCTTCGGTTGTCCTGTGCGGCAGCAGCTCCCGAGCTCTTCAAGGCCATTCCGGCGGGCACCGACAACGCGCTGCCCAGCGGAGCCAGTCCAAAAATCAAGGCGGCGAGCACCACGACCGCGAGGGTAAACAGCAGGACGGAGCGATCGGGTTGCAGGCTGGTCTCCAGTTGCGACCAGGCCGCCAGCGCCCTGGTAGCGGGGATGGCTAAAGTCCAGGCCAGGAGTCCACCTGCAATGACCAGCAGCAGGCTCTCGGTGAGCAATTGGCGAAACAGATGCCAGCGGCTGGCGCCAATAGCCAGCCGCAAGCTGAACTCCCGCTGCCGTCCCTGGTTGCGCGCAATGAGCAGCAACGCAACATTGGCACAGGCAATCAGTAGCACCAATCCGACCAGGCTCATGAGCAGGCGCAGTGGCCGCTGATAATCGTCGGTGATGGCATCGAGCCCTCGTGCTGGAGTTAACGAAAGCCGCGGTTTCTCTTCGCCCGGTTTCGGATGTTCCACGCCGATATAAGCCGCGTTTTGAAATTGGGGTTGCAGCCGCGAGGCCGCCTGTTGCGGGCTCACTCCTGCGGCAAGCCTCCCGGTTAGAAGCAGGCACCACCGGCTTGGCACCGCGTAGAAGGTCTTACCGTCGTCTCCGGTGTCGCCCCACGCGTTAAGGTCGATCCGGTCTTGCAGGGGAATCCAGAAATCGCTGTCGCCCGTTCCTCTCTCCAATCCCGTGAAACCCTGGGCGGATACGCCGATAATGGTGATCGGCACTCCTTTCACGTACATCGTCTGGCCGATGACGCCGGGGTCGCGCGAGAAGCGGCGGGTCCAGAAGTCGTAGCTGAGGACGGCCACAGGCGCATGAGTGGTTTCATCCTCGGGTGTGAAACCGCGGCCACGTGCTATCTGCACGCCCAATCCGGAGAAGAAGTTTCCGCTGACCAGCTCGCCGGCCGCCAGCTCTGGCTCGGTTCCGTAGCGAATACTTACCTTGCCGATCGCCAGTGGTGCGGAGGCGATGAGATCGGAGAACACATCTTGCCGCCGGCGCAGTTGCTCAAATATCGGGTTCGAAAACGACGTTGCATCGTCGCCCGTGTTGCTGGTGTTGTATGGCCGTCCGGCGACACGGAGGTTATAGATCCGGTTTGGCTCTGGCACAGGCAACGACCGCAACAGCACCGCGTTCATCACACTGAACACCGCGGTGTTCGCGCCGATGCCCAGCGCCAGCGTCAGTATCGCCGTCAGCGCGAAGCCGGGAGACTTGCGCAACTGCCGCATGGCATAGCGAAGATCGTTAAGAAAGGTGTGCATCGCTGAGGCTCGTAGTGCAGGCGGCCAGCCACCGTCGGGACTCGGTAATTCAATAACTTGCTTACAGGAAAGTCTGGCCGGGTGTTCGGCCGCCGAATTGAATGTTCGAAAACGAACGCTACCGCGTGCAACTGTTGCTGATCATCGTCAATTCGACCACATCCAGCCTGAATATCTGCTGGCCGGTTTCCGGCTTCTGACCCGTCTCGCTCTTCCCTTCCTGCATGTTCGACGCAGGCAGAGGGTGGCCTGAGACGCTGACCACGTGGAACATCTGCTTCGCCAGGTCCACCTTCTTGCTGCTGAGCTCCCACTTGCGGCCGTTCTCGTCGGAGACATAGTATCCGCCGGTTTCGGCATCCTTCTTCAGGCAGCCGGTGATGTTGATCTGCAACGGCGTGCGGACTGTGTGACTGGGGCCTGTCTGGCTGTTCTGCGGGCTATCCTGGCCAAGCATCAGCACCGCGCAAAGGCTGAGCAGCACCAGGAGCGCGAGCAAATGCGCCGCAACTCGTCGATGTGACATAGTGCTTCCCTCCAGCATATTAGACGGCCGGCGGCGGCCGGGGGATAGCCCCGCCGCGATCAGCCGTCACGTCGCTGCAGAGGGGAGCAGCCGCCAATACGGGCATCGGGTGTACAATCTTGCCGTTCTTCAACTCAAGAAGTGAGGTTGTATCAGCTCCATGGGCATGAACTACGAAGCGCGGCAGGTGGGAGACGTCACCATCCTTGACGTAAGCGGGCGAATCGACATTGGCGTGCCACTGGCTTTCGGCGAGGGCGCCGGACACCCGCTGCAACAGGTGATTCGCGAATTTGCTGGCCGCGGGCAGAAGAACATCGTGCTCAATTTGCACGAAGTTGCCTACATTGACAGCTCGGGAATCGGTGACCTGGTCGGCTCCGCCACCACTCTGCGCAACCACGGTGGCGACTTGAGAATTGTGAACCCCAGTATGGTAGTGCAGAAACTTCTGCAAGTGACCAGGGTGGACACCCTGATCGACGTTAAGCCCGACGAAGCCAGCGCCTTGGAGGCGTTTGCCAAAACGGCAACCCGCGGCAACGCGGCGTCCTAGGTTTCCGGCTCGAGCACTCAAACTCCTGGCGCCAAGAAGCCGGATTATCCTTTCTCCCTAAGCTGAGTCGGGAAGCCGATCCAGGCCTGTGGGAGTTTTGTGAGGACCTCGGCGCCGCCGCGCCCGGTTGCCGCTGCCGCCGAAGAAGCAGGCCAGGCCAAAGAGGTAGCCGAAGTTGTACCAGGCTCCGTTGTTGTGGACCTCGTAAATGTTGAGGCCGCTCTTGAAAAGCGAGACCACAAACACGAAGGGCGCAATAAAGCCTTGCCAAAGGCCGAGCCAGAAGCCTGCACCTCGGCCTTCCACAGTGAGCTTTCCTTGAGCCGGATTGGCGCCCGGCGCGCATCCCGCCAGAATGAGCAGCAATAGCAGGCCAAGTACAAGCCAAGTCAGAGAGGGCTTCATCGCGATTCCTCCTGCACATGGGGATACGAAGCAGAGTCGTGAAATGTCTCAGCCGGCGCGAGTCGGCTGATGCGCGCAATCGTACTGTCCAGCGCGACTCCCCGCCCCCGGATCGTTAGCAGACAATATAAAGAATCCTCCGCTGTGTGGTAACACCTATACGTTTGCTGGGGGCTGCTCATGAAAGCTGTGGTCCTTGAGGAAGCACGTCAAGTAGTCGTTCGCGAAGTTCCGGATTCGGAGATGCGGGAGACTACCGATGTTCTGCTTCGCATCACTTCGACAGCAATCTGCGGCACGGACCTCCATTTCTATGAGGGGCGAATGCGCGGCATCGAGGGCGGAGTGATCGGCCACGAACCCCTGGGTATCGTGGAAGAATTAGGCTCGAGCGTGCAAAACGTCAAGAAAGGCGATCGCGTTGTCGTTCCCACCCACATCTGCTGTGGTTTTTGCGCGATGTGTTCGCAGGGTTATTCTTCCGCGTGTCTCACGACCAATCCAGGATTCGCCGGAGCTGCGTACGGCTATCCCCACAAAGGCGGGTATCAGGGCGCACAAGCCGAGTTGCTCCGCGTTCCATTCGCTGACGCCAACTGCCTGAAGCTTCCGGGTGAGCCGGGGGATGACTGGGAGGACGATTTCGTTCTGATCGCGGACGCTTTCACAACCGGATACCACGCGGCCGCGACCGCTGACATCGGCCCGGGCGACACGGTCGCTGTCTTCGGTGCGGGCGCGGTGGGCCTGTTTGCCGCCTATTCGTCACTCCTGCGTGGGGCCGCTCGTGTGTATTCCGTGGATGCGATCCCAGAGCGCTTGGAAAAAGCGGGCGAGCTCGGCGCAGTCCCGATCAACTTTCTTGCGGGCGATCCGGTCGAGCAAATCCGAGCGCAACAATCGAAGTGGCGCAGCGGTCCCGCATTCCGTAAGGAGAAACCGCTCGGTGGCGTCGCGTGCGCTATTGATGCCGTCGGGTTCCAGGCGCGTTCCCGGCAGGATTACCGTGAAGAAGACCCGCTCTGGGTGACCGAAGCCATCGCCGATCTGATCAATCCCGCCGGTCGCATCTCGATTACCGGCGTGTGGCCGCCAAAAGACCCGAATGGCGTCGAGCCATCGCTCAAAGTAGGAAAACTAATGGTCCCCTGGTCCAAACTTTTCAACCAGAACATTCGCATCACGATGGGACGTGACGATGACAAACGCTGGAACACAAAACTCCGCGACATGATTCTTACCGGCGCAGCGAAACCGAGCAAGATCGTAAGCCACCGCCTTCCGCTCGATGATGCTCCTGCCGCATTCGCGAAGTTCGATGCCCGTCAGGATGGCTACGTCAAGGTCATTCTCAAACCTTCGCTATGAATTCCGCTCGATTGAGGTGACATACCTTTTCGGCTTTATTTTGCTGCGTTGAAGTTCCGATTTCTTGCCATTACAAAGACAGGCAGGGCCAAGAATTGCAAAACCATCGAAAACACAACCACCGCAGGAATTGATTTTTCGTACAGCAAGCCCATGATGGCGCTACCTGCGAACCAGGCGATACCAAAACCGGTATCAAAAACACCGAATGCGGTGCTGCGCTTTCCTGACCGAACCACGCGCGACAGAACGGCTTTCAGACAGGAGTCCTGGGCCCCCATACCGAGTCCCCACAGAATCATTCCCAGTAGCTCCAGTTCGCGCCCGCTCAGAAAGACCAGGGGAGCAAAAAACGCGGCCACTCCAAAGCCGAAAAGAAGGACCGGCAATTCGAATTTGTCTAACAGCTTGCCCAGTACCAGCGAGGCGACCGCGCCCGTCGCCATGGCCACGGCATAGAAAACCGGAACCAGGCCCGGCGGAACAGTGCCATTTTGCCGGAAGTGAAAAGCAATCAGCGAGAAGTCAGCAAATCCCGCCGCAATGAGGGCTCCCGCTACCAGATAGAGCCAGTAAGCCCGGGAGAAACCTTTGGCAAGCGGCGATCGCGCCGACTTTTTCTGGGTTTCGCCAAACGGCCGATGCACTAGCCGAGCCACAACCAGCACTGCCAGGCACAGCAAGGCGGAGATCAACAGCACGGCAAAAGCGTGACGATACCCTCCATGGCGGAACAAAACCCACGCCGTAATCAGCGGCCCCAGGGTCGCGCCGGTCTGATCCAGAGCTTCGTTGAGACCAAACACCCAGCCGTGTCCTATAGTTTGGCCGGCTTCGGAGAGCATTGACTCCACAGCAGGCCGGCGGATGGCGCGCCCTGTTCGTTCTGCCACGATCAACGCCGCCGCTATCGGCCAGTTTCCCGCCAGCGCCAGGGCCGGGACCGCCATCATATTGATGGCATAGCCGAGGAAGGCAACCGCCCAGTATTGGCGGGTCTTGTCAGCCAGGTATCCGGTGACGGAGCGCAGCCCATAGCCCGCCAGCTCGCCGAATCCGGCGACGAAACCGATGATGGCCGCAGTTGCTCCCAGAGAGCCTAGAAAAGGCCCGATGATGGCGCGGCCGCCCTCGTAGGTCATGTCGGCGAAGAAGTTGACAATGCCGATAACCAGGACAAAGCGGAAGGCAAGTTTGGCTACGTTATCCTTTGCCATGCGGGACCGTCCATTATAAGAATGAAACCTTATCACCCCGAAGCCCGTATATCTCCATGCGCTTTTCCTGAAAGGATGATCATGATTTCACGCCTGTGGGTGGCTTCGACCGTTGCCATTCTTCTGCTGTGTTTTGCAGTGTGCAGCGCTTCGGCGCAGAGCGCGCCGGCCGGCAGCAACGCTGCCAATGAGATGCCGTCGGTAACCACCGTTCCGGATGCGGCCCGACCTTCGCCCAACTTCAACGTGGACGCCGCCACCGAGGCTTACATGGCGCAGATTCCCGCCAGCGCCCGCACTCGCTCCGACGCCTACTTTGAGGGCGGCTACTGGCTTATCCTGTGGGACTTCCTTTACGGTGCGGTGATTGCTCTTCTGCTGCTGAACATGCGCTGGTCGGCCGCCATGCGCAACCTGGCCGAGCGCATCACGCGCTTCAAGCCTTTGCAGACTTGGATTTACTGGGCGGAGTATTCCGTTATCACTTTTATTCTCGGCGCGCCCCTGGCGATTTACGAAGGCTACATCCGTGAACGCCAGTATGGACTGGCGACCCAGACCTTTGGCCCGTGGGCATGGGACCAGACTAAGAATTTGCTGATTGGCATCGTGCTTGGCGGCCTGCTGGTGATGGCTCTGTTTGGGATCGTACGCCGCCTGCATCGCACGTGGTGGTTATGGGGAGCAGCCGTAACTATGTTGTTCCTCATCTTCACTGTTTTGATCGGCCCTGTCTATCTTCAACCTCTTTTCAACAAGATTACTCGTCTTGATGACCCCAAGGTTACCCAGCCTATCCTAAGCATGGCCCGGGCTAACTCAATCGACGCCAAAGATGTCTATCAGATTGATGCCTCAAAGCAGACAACACGCATGAGCGCCAATGTGAGTGGCTTTGGCAAGACTATGCGAATCACCTTGAATGACAACCTTCTGCGTCGTGGTTCACCAGAAGAAATTCAGGAGGTCATGGGGCATGAAATGGGCCACTATGTCCTCAATCACATCTACAAAGACCTGCTGCTATTTTTCCCCATAGTCATACTTGCAGGATTCGCCTGGCTGAAGTGGTCGCTGGCTTGGTGTCTGAAACGCTGGGGCGACAAGTGGCAGATTCGAGGCATTGGCGATACCGCGATAATTCCCCTGGTAATCCTGGTGTTGTCAATCTTCGGCTTTGTCATGACGCCCGTCTTGAACAGCTACACCCGGGCTGAGGAGCGCGAGGCCGACATGTACGGCCTCAATGCCAGCCGCCAGCCTGATGGGGCTGCGCAGGGGGCTATCCATTTAGGCGAATATCGCAAGATGAGGCCTGGGCCGATCGAGGAGTTTATTTTCTTCGACCATCCCAGCGGCTACAACCGTATCCATAGAGCGATGCAGTGGAAGGCGGAAAATCTGAAGCTGTTCGAGGGCCAGGGTGGGGCGGGAGCTACGCCATAAATGACATAATCATACTCGGGCGCCTAGCTCTAACCGAGACCGGCGGCGCGATCACGCCGGTCCGAATCTACCCGTCATCCTAAGCGAGTTCTTATCCCTCGCTAGGGATTAAGCTCAATGTAAATTGCCACTCCTCCCCAGCCAAAGCTGGCTAAATTCTGGGCGCCGCGTTGCAGCGCGTGCTGCCCGGGCCCCAGAAATTGGTGGCCGGTATCGGCGTTGCTGGATTTAGGGCCATGCCCCGGCAGGTAATCGGTACCGTCATCGGTCGGGCAATAAAGGTAACCGTTCATGCCGTTGGATTGGCAGTCCACATTGTTGGGTGGGGCATTCAAACTGTTTGTCAGCCAGTTTACCCAATAAGTTATCGGGGTAGGCTGCTGGTTCACCTGAAGCAAATTGCCCAGCATCAAATCGCGCGCAAAATTCGTTGTAACCGTACCTGCACTCACCGCAGGGAACTGACCCGTGCCCGGAAAGACGAAATTCCCACTAGCGACGCTTGTAGTCTCAATCGTGCCGTTGAATTTCGGCACATCGTAAACCTTGAGCGCGGCTGGATTCCCATTGGCCAGCGTCACTGTCACCTGGCACGCCGAACCGGTATTGGCCACGCCCTGGTACCAGGCCGCAAGGCCCTGGTTCGTGTTGATGAACTGCGACCCTCCCGGGACAAGTGACCACGATGACGCACACCCGCTGATGGCGGCAGGAAGGCTTACGTTGTTCAGCACCGCCGGGATGGTTACCTCGACAAACATCGGGTCGCCGCTGGCAGGGGTGATAGAGCTTGACACCAGCGAGGTACCGGAGTTGATCGCACCGCACGCGCTCTGTCTGACGTACTTGTCGGTAATCGGAGGCTCGCAATTGGTAGGAGGAGCGGGATGCCAGCGACAGATGACGCCTTCATTACCGGCTCCCCTCTGGTCGAGATTGCAAGCCCACGCATTCTGGTTACTGAACGGCTTAGCATTGGCAACGGCAAAAACGGCGCCTTCATAGTCCACCGGGGCACTGCACGGAAATATGCCTCCCGCTCCGTAGTTCTTAGTATAGTTGTAATTAGGCGGAAGCTCAGAGCAAAGGGGGATGCTGTTCTGGGCCTGGGTAATCGGGATAGTTGTGCCTCCCGGTGCGAAGACCATTCGATAGAGCGTCGCGTCTCCACCGAAGACTTCAGGATCGTTGGGCCAGCTATAGGCACCGTGAAATACCTGGTGAATGGTATCGTCGCCAATGCAAGCTACCGCCTTTCCGTCCGGCCCGATGACGCCCGAGCACAGACCTGCGTCGGATGGAGGCATAGCCGTTGGAGGCTGATCAGCGTAATCCGGGTGTATTGGATCTTTGGGGTTATCGGAGCCGTAGGCAAAGGTGCAAGGTATCTTCGAAGCCGGGGAGCCCGGGTTGTCGGGACACAGGCTGGAGTTGTTCCGGTAGAAAGCTCGGAGCTCGCAGGTTCCGAGCGCCTGATTTGGATTGGTCCTTTTCCAGCAAGAAGCATGGATGTCCAAACCGTTGTTGGCCTTTATGCAGTCGCTGTCGTCCTTACACTGCTTCCCGTATAGAGCTCCAGTAGGTGCGCAAAATACCTTCCAGGCATAGCAGATGGGATCCGTCGTGGGATCGCAGCTCATCGAGGGCTCCTCGGGGTACTTGAACTTCCCGCAATTACTGAAGCAAGCCAGCGGATTGTCTCCCGGTGGCATCGTGGGATCGCCATTTTGATCCACGATGACATAACCGAAGATACCCGACTTATCAATATCTGAGCGTTTGAGAAGGAACCTATCGGTGCCATTGGGGCTGGGACAGCTAGCTGCGGCTCGCAAATCCGCGCCGTGCACGGTCAGGGGATAGTTATATGCTAACCAGTGCTGATCGTAGATATCTTTTGGGTTAGACGGCGAACCACCGACTGGCTCGACGTCGACGTTTATGCTCGCTCCGTTTACGGCGCTGATATCGGGATAATCAAAGTTGTTGGAGAATTGATCCACAAATGTCCACTCTACGATCGAGGTGAACCCGGGCGATCCCCAGGCTCCGGAGCTGCAATCGTACTGACCGGCGCAGCCGCCGGTTTCGCACTGGGCCCGGTTGGTAGTGGCATCGTAACGGCAGCCAGTTCTGGCCCAGAAGTTCGGCCCCAAGGCCGGACAGTTCATTACACCGTTCGCGCACTTCGTGCTCTGCCATTCTGGCGGTATGTCTATGGTCAGGATATTCGAGTGATCGTTCGGATCCTGGGGTAAGGCTTGCATTTCCCAGGTTCCCTCTCGTGGGTAAACCGGAAAACCCGGCTGATTGGCCTGATGGGCTGCGTTGGCGGCGCCCAGTAGCACCTGGTCGGAGCAATTCACCAACTGCACTACTTTGACGGCGGGCGGTATCGGCACAGGTTGGGGAAGACCATCCAGATAGCTCTGGGAACACGTGCCCTGCGCCTGGACGCGGACGGTGCAGAACATCAGCAAAACCAAACTGAATGTGCAACTCAGGAGAATGCTTGCGGCCAGCACGGATAATCGACGTAGCTCCGGAATAAACTCGCCGCCTAAGGTTTCGTGCGAAAGGGGATGTAGAAAATTGATAATCCGTCTGTATTCGTGGGGGAGGGTTGAAAGGGAAAGCATAGGGCGCTCCTGTTTCCTCCCGCGCTACGGCTACCTTACGGCCGTGCGAAGGCTTCTTGATGTTGCGTTAATGCGGTGGTTGCTGCCGACTGGTGGGAAAAGATAGTATCACAAACCCACAGAGTCAGCCTCGCGAATTTTGTTGAATTTTCTTTGAGATTGCCGAATGGCTCGCTAGTGCTGCCAACAAGGATAGCTTATGGGGCGCCAATGGGACGCTCGCTGCGCACCAAAATTAAAAGGCCGCCCCTCCCCCAAAAACCGAGTGACGCGGCCTTAGCGAGTCTTGCCTTTAAACTAACCTACATCAATGAGCCGTCTTACTACAGGGTGGTACAAGGCGATTTCTAACTTTGGTAACCTTGAAACTAGGTTACTTTGCCGCTTAGTTACCGGAGAGGTCCACAGTGTATGGGAATGGGGACCAACTATGCGGTGACTGTCTTCGCCGCCGTCCGTTCCCGATACCACGCGACGGTGCGCCTCAGGCCTTCTTCGAAGTCAACCGTCGGAGTGTAGCCCAGATGTTTCTGTGCCAGCGCGATGTCGGCGAGTGAGTGCTTGATGTCGCCAGCGCGCTCGGGGCCGTATTTTGCCACCCCCCGGTAATCGGTCAGAGTTTGCAGCAAGGAGTAAGTCTCGTTTAACGTCACGCGGCGATTGCACGCCACGTTGAAGGACTTCCCCGCCACGTCTTCCGCAGGTGCCTGGCACGCCAGAAGATTTCCGTTGACCACGTTGTCAATGAAGGTGAAGTCGCGGCTCTGCTCGCCGTCGCCATAGATGGTTGGCTGCTCCCCTGCCAGCATTCTGGAGATGAAGATGGCCAACACGCCGGAGTACATCGAACTCGGATCCTGATACGGGCCAAACACGTTGAAGTAGCGCAGCGAAACTGTCTCCAGTCCGTACACGCGATAAATCGAAGTCATGTAGTACTCGCCCGTCAGCTTGGAGACGGCGTAGGGCGAAATCGGATTGGGCATCATGTCTTCACGCTTCGGCAGCGTCGGCGTGTCGCCATACAGCGATGATGAAGACGCATACACCACGCGCTTCACGCGCGCATCGCGCGCGGCCACCAGCAGATTGAGCGTGCCATCCACATTCGCGCGATTGCTCTCGATGGGATTGGCCACTGAACGCGGCACCGATGGTATCGCCGCCTGGTGCAGAACATAGTCCACGCCGCGGCAGGCGTCGGCGACGCCGGCCAGGTCGAGCAGATCGAGCTCGCGGAAGTCAATGCGCTCGCGGAAGTCAGCGAGATTCTCCCGCTTGCCGGTGACAAAGTTGTCGAGGCCACGCACCGCTTCGCCACGGCGGAGCAGTTCGCGGGCAATCGAGGATCCGATGAAACCTGCAATACCAGTTACCAGATAGAGGGCCATGAGGTTGAGATTCGATATTATCTGATTTCCCCCTCATCAGTGGAGTGTCCGCCTGCAGAAACCCCTCCACGGAGCGGCTTGCCAGACCTAGGAATTCTGCTAGGTGACAACGCTCCCCCTTGTGGACTAAAAAAGGTAGAATCCCTGCAACCGAAAATTTAGCAATCGCGGGACCTTACAAGTGGATTGTCAGGAGAATGTTGATGCGAACCAGACCTGAGCTGCAAGGCTGTGGGCCAGACCGAGAGTACGCCAGCCCAAATAAGCCGTCGGCACTATTGAGGCGCCAACGCAATCGAACTGTCACCATACTGTCCTTGCTCGGCCTCTTCCTGCTGCTGCTTACCGCCTGCGAGAAGAAAGAGGAACAGCCCAAAGCCGGTCCGCCGGAGGTGCTGGTCGCCGAGGTTATCCAGCAGAACGTGCCCACCACCGTCGACTGGGTAGCGCAACTGAACGGTTCTGTGAACGCGGACATCACCCCCAAGGTCCAGGGCTACCTGCTGCGGCAGGATTACCAGAACGGCTACCTCGTAAAGAAGGGCCAGCTCCTGTTCGAACTCGACCCGCGGCAGTACGAGGCGGCGGTCGATCAGGCCAAGGCGAAGGTGGCAGTAGCACAGGCCGAATTCGGTAAGTACACGGCTGATGTGCAGCGCGATACTCCGTTGGCAGCCCAAAACGCGATACCGCAAAAGCAGCTTGATACCGACCTCGCCAATCAGGCGGCCGCCAAGGCACAGGTGGAGGCTAACAAAGCCGAATTGGCGAATGCGCAATTGAACCTGGCATGGACCAAGGTCTATTCCCCCATTGACGGTATCGCCGGCGTCTCAAACTCGCAAATTGGCGATCTGGTGGGAACTACGACCAAAATGGCCACGGTCTCGCAGGTCAATCCCATCTGGGCGTACTTCAACGTTAGCGAAGGCAACTATCTCGCCTTCGCCTCCCAAGTCACCGGAATCATCAGCGGCAGAGTCAGTCGGGAGACGATGAAGAAGACACCGGTTACGTTCATCCAGTCCAACGACGAGGCCTATCCCCAGCCGGGCATCATCATCTCCGTCAATCGCCAGGTGGGTACCTCGACGGGCACCATCCAGATGATAGCGGAGTTCCCAAACACGGGTGCCGTGCTTCGTCCCGGCGGTTTCGGACGGGTAAAGATCGCGACCGGCGAGAACAAGGGCGCCCTGCTGGTACCGCAGCCTGCCGTCATCGAGATTCAGGGGCAGTATCAGGTCATTGTGCTGAACGGCGAGAACAAAGCCACCTTCCGCCCGGTCAAGGTGGGAGACCGCGTGGGTACGAACTGGATCATCTCCGAGGGCCTGAAGCCAGGCGAGAAGGTGGTGGTGGAAGGCATCCAGAAGGTCCAGCAATTTGCGGCCGCAGCGCCCGAGATGGCCAAGGAAGGTGTTCCCGTCGTTCCCAAGCCGTACGTGCCGCCGGCCGAACCGGCGCAGGCGGCAGGGAGCAACTGACCATGTCGAAGTTCTTCATTAACCGGCCCATCGTCGCCATCGTCATCGCCATTCTGATGGTCTTGGCCGGCGTGGTCGCCATGCTCGAGCTGCCTACCGCGCAGTTTCCCAACATCGCCGACCCGATGATCCAGGTGAAGGCCACTTACCCCGGCGCGGACGCGCAGACCATTGCCGAATCGGTAGCCACGCCGATTGAGCAGCAGATGTCCGGCGTCAGCGGCATGAACTACATGTACTCGCTGAGCGCCAGCTCCGGCGGCGGCATGACGCTGTATGTGGACTTCGCGCTCGGCACCGACATCAACACCGACCAGATTCTGGCGCAAATGCGGCAGGGGCAGGCCAATTCGCAATTGCCCTCTGAGGTGACGCAGCAGGGAGTGATCGTGCAGCCGGGCACGACGGCGCCCTTCATGCTGCTCGATCTCTACTCGCCCAGCGGCGCATACGACAACATCTTCCTGGCCAACTACGCCACCATCAATCTGCAGTACGCGCTCACCCGTATCTCCGGCGTCGGACAAGTGCAGATATTCGGCGCTGGACCCTACGCCATGCGCATCTGGGTGAATCCTGACCGGCTGGCCAGCCTGGGCGTCACGGTTTCCGACATCACCGAATGCGGTCAAGGCGCAGAACAAGGTCAATCCCGCGGGCCAGGTCGGCGGCGAACCGGTTCCCGCACGGACAGCAATTCACCTATAACGTGCGCGCTCCGGGGCGCCTGCCCACAGCCGAGGAGTTCGAGGAGATTGTTGTTCGCGCCCAGCCGGACGGTTCCATCCTGCG
Source organism: uncultured Acidobacteriaceae bacterium (assembly GCA_963823635.1). Classification (GTDB taxonomy): domain Bacteria; phylum Acidobacteriota; class Terriglobia; order Terriglobales; family Acidobacteriaceae; genus Bog-257. The sequence goes on from CAWGMV010000022.1 coordinate 418,716, forward strand.
CCTGAAAGATGTGGCGCGAGTGGAAATGGGATCGCAATACTACTCCTATAGCGCGCGGCTGGGAACTGCGCCAGAGGAAGGCAAGCCGGCTAAGCCCTCGCAGCCGGCAGCGCTCATTGCGCTCTACCTCACTCCCGGAAGCAATGCGCTGACAACCCGCGCCAACGTCCTCAAGATGATGGACGAGGCGAAAGGAAGGTTTCCGCAAGGCCTGCGACTACATCACCGCGCTCGACACCACGCTCGCGGTCAGCGCCGGCATCCACGAAATTTATAAGACGCTTGGCGAAGCGATGCTTCTGGTCATTCTCGTGGTTTACATCTTCCTGCAGGGGTGGAGAGCCACGCTGATTCCGCTGCTCGCGGTTCCGGTCTCGCTGATCGCGACCTTCATGGTCTTTCCCCTGCTTGGCTTTTCCATCAACACGCTTTCGCTGTTGGGACTGGTGCTGGCCATTGGTTTGGTGGTGGACGATGCCATCGTCGTGGTGGAGGCGGTGGAGCACCATATCGAGCATGGGCTGTCGCCTCACGACGCCACTATCAAGGCGATGGAGGAAGTCTCCGGCCCGGTGATCGCCATCGGTCTCATCCTGGCGGCGGTGTTTGTTCCCACGGCGTTCATTCCCGGCATCACCGGCCAGCTTTACAAGCAGTTCGCGGTCACCATCGCGATTTCGGTTCTCTTCTCGGCGTTCAACGCGCTTACGCTCAGCCCCGCCCTCTCGGCCATGCTGCTGCGTCCCAAGAAGCCGACCCGCGGACCGCTGGGCGCTTTCTTCCGCGGGTTCAATAACGTCTTCGGCAAGGCCACCGACGGATATGTCGGCGCTTGTCATCATTTGATCCGCAAAGCGGGCATCGCTTTTCTGCTGCTTGGCTTGGTGACCGTCGCTGCCGGTTATTACGGCAAGCGCTTGCCGAAAAGCTTTCTCCCCGACGAGGATCAGGGCTACGTTTATGCCGGCCTGCAACTGCCCGACGCGTCCTCGCTGCAGCGCTCTTCCGAGGCTGCCCGCGAGGTCGAAAAGATCATCATGGACACCCCGGGCGTGCAATACGTGAGCTCGGTCATGGGCTACAGCATGTTGAGCGGCGTCAACGCGACCTATAGTTCCTTCTTCTTTATCTCCTTGAAGCCCTGGGAGGAACGCAAGACTCCTGAGACGAGCTACGATGGCATCAAAGCCCACCTCCAACAGGCGCTGTCCAAGGTTCCGTCAGGCATTGCGTTCTCATTTCCTCCGCCTGCAATCCCGGGCGTGGGAACTTCCGGCGGCGCGACCTTCATTCTGGAAGACCGGTCCGGCAGCGGCATTGATTTTCTGGCCAAGAACACCCAGATCTTCATGGCCGAGGCCCGCAAACGTCCGGAACTGCAAGGCACAATGACGACTGCTTTGTTCGGCGTTCCGCAGGTCGGCGTGAACGTGGACAACGCCAAGGCCATGACCCAGCAGATTCAACTCAGCGGCCTGTACGAAACGGTCCAGACGTTCATGGGCGGCTCGCTGATTAATTTCTTCAATCGCTTCGGTCTGCAGTGGCAGGTGTACGTGCAGGCCGACGGCGACTTCCGCACGAAAGCGGAAAACCTGGGAAAGTTTTACGTCAGGAATGCGACCAATGAGATGGTCCCGCTGAGTACCTTGACCAGCACCTATCCGCGCGCCGGCGCCGAGTTCGTCATGCGTTACAACCTGTTCAACTGCGTGCAGATCAATACCACCGCCGCGCCGGGTTACAGCTCCGGCCAGGCCATGGCGGCGCTGGAAGACGTCTTCCACAAGACCATGCCTCCGCAGATGGGCTTCGACTACAGCGGCATGTCGTACCAGGAACAAAAAGCGGCGCAAGGCGTTTCGCCCGCCACCATCTTTGGGCTGGCCTTCTTTATCGTCTTCCTCATCATGGCGGCGCAGTACGAAAGCTGGACGCTGCCCTTCAGCGTACTGCTGGGCGTCCCGATCGCCGTCTTCGGCGCGTTCATTACCCTCTTCTACCGCCATCTCGACAACAACGTGTACGCGCAGATCGGACTGGTCATGCTGATCGGCCTGTCGGCCAAGAACGCCATTCTGATCGTCGAATTCGCGAAGTTGGAATACGACAAGGGCAAGCCACTCGTCGACGCCGCTCTTACCGGTGCGAGGCTGAGACTGCGCCCCATCCTGATGACTGCCTTCGCCTTCATTCTTGGTTGCGTGCCGCTGTGGAGAGCTTCCGGCGCCGGCGCCATCTCGCGGCAAGTATTGGGCACCTGTGTGATTGGCGGCATGATGGCCGCTACCCTACTCGCCGTCTTCTTTATTCCGGTCAGCTTCGACGTGGTGGAGCGCTTTGGACTGTGGATCTCCGGCGGCAAGAAAGAGCCGCCGAAAACAGGAACGGAGCCAGTTCCGGAAGGAGCGGGCGATGACTAACAAGCGAACATTGCTCGTCGCGTTTTCCCTGTTGGCCCTCTGCTCCTGCAAGGTCGGGCCCAACTACAAGCGTCCTGCGTTGAACGTTCCCGACCAATATCGCAGCGCGCCGTCACCCGAGCCCAGCGGCGACCAATTCGCGCAAATGAAATGGTGGACCGTCTTCCAGGATGAGACCCTGCAGGCGCTCATCAAGGAAGCGCTGGCCAACAACTACGACATGCGCATCGCGGCCGCTCGCGTCCTGGAAGCCAACGCCAACCTGGGCATCGTGCGTGCCAACCAGTTTCCGCAGGCCAATGGTTCATTCGGCATCACCAACGAGCACAACTTTGAGTTTTACGGAAAGAAATCGCCCACCTTCGACATCGCATCCCTGTCGCTCTCCTACATAGTGGACTTCTGGGGGCAGTATCGCCGCGCCACGGAATCGGCGCGCGCCAGCCTGCTGGCGACCAAATACGGGCAGGAGGTTGTGCAGGTCACACTGATCTCATCGGTGGCCAGCGACTACTTTCTGCTGCGCCAGTACGATGCCCAACTCAATTACGCCACGCAGACGGTCGAGACCGACAAAGAGATCCTGAACCTGAACAACATCAAGTTCAAAGGCGGCGAAAGCGCCATCACCGACGTGTATCAGGCGCAGACGCTGCTGGAACAGTCGGAAGCTGAGGTCATTACCTTGCAACAGGTAATCGCGCAGACGGAGAACAACCTCAGCATCCTGCTGGGCCGCAACCCCGGTCCGATTCGCGCGCGGGCTGAATCTGGTGGATCAGCCGCACTTGCCCGAAGTGCCCCGCGGGCCTGCCATCCGCCCTGCTGCAACGCCGTCCCGACGTGCGCCGCGCGGAGGAAAATCTGGTCGCGGCCAACGCCAACGTTGGCGTCGCCAAGGCCGCCTTCTTCCCGCAGATTTCGCTCACCGGCATCTTCGGGGCGCAAAGCACTGCCATCACCAGCTTCCTGCAAGGCCCCGCGACGATTTGGTCGCTGGGCGGGCAGGTCGTCCAGCCCATCTTTCAGGGAGGCCGCATCACCTCCAACTACCGCCTCGCCTGGGCGCAACGCGACGAAGCCGAGCTCACCTACAAGCAAACCGTGCTGCAGGCCTTCGGCGATGTCTCCAACAGCCTGGTTGGCTACTCGCAATCGCGGCAATACCGCATGAAGATTGACGAGCAGACCAGGACCTACCACGAGATGGCGCGCCTGGCCAACGTCCGATTCCAGGGCGGCGTCACCAGCTTCCTCGAAGTGCAGTATTACGAGCAGGAATACTTCACCTCGGCGTTGAACCTCTCGCAGGCCTGGTACACCGAACTGCAGAACTACGTGCAACTCTACCAGGCGCTGGGCGGCGGATGGGAACAACAGTAGCCAGTAGCCAGTAGGCAGTGATCAGTAGGCAGTTGAGTCCGCTAGGCAGCGGTGTTCTCATAAGTATTTGATTTGGCTGGTCACCGACTGCTGCCTGACTGACCTCGCAGCTTCGCAGGCGGCCGTCTCTGTTCCGAGCAATTGCGGAAGGTCAAGGTCGTCATGGTCGGCCCGAGTTCAAGCATTTCCTACGGCCAGCAAGCGGCTCACTCATGGAACTGGAGACACAGGTGATGATTGCGGAGCGGTTACATTACGTCAGCCCAGAATCGGATAACCGAATTCTTGAACGCTCAGCCGAGGTGGGCAGGGTTCTGAACGGCCTCATAAGCTCCCTCGAAAGAGCCACCTGACAGCTGACTACTGGGTACTGGGTACTGGCTACTGCCGCCAGGCCAATTGTCAACAAATTGTCAAATCTCGACACCGAGGTACGAGTCCGGTAGTAAAATAGCTCCCGCCTTATAGTCCCAACTACGTCCGCCGACGTGCTTCAGACCGTTATCCGCCACCAACTCTGTTTGGGTACACAAGTGTGAGCGCGTGACTGGCCCCTCCGGGCGTGAGATTGTGACCAGGCTATGACCTGTGCGTGCTTGATTCCGTAGGGGGTTTCGCTGACAACGGCGCCAGAGAGATGGCAGAGGCTTTCTGGACATCGCGGAGGAAGAGTAATCGGCGCCGTCCGGCATTCCCATCATCCCCCGGCTTCGAGGGCTGGCCTCTGCAGCGGCCCTCGCCCTGACCCGTAACATCGAAAGGGAGAGCTATGAAGAAGTGTGTTTTCCTCTCGCTCGGCATTATGCTAGTTCTCGCCGCAGCGCTTCCGCTGATTGCCCAACAGCCGGACACGGGTACTCACGTGTTCCGCACACCGATTCAGATCGCAGAGCCACGCGGCAATGCGAGTTCGCCTTCGGGCTACACCCCCGCGCAAATGAAAGCAGCGTACCTGTACAACCGCATCCCCAACCAGGGGAACGACGCGGTCATCGGCATCGTCGACGCCTGCAGTGACACCAGCATTGAGAACGACCTCGGCGTCTTTTCGCAGCAGTTCCATCTGCCAGCCTGCACCACGCAGAATGGCTGCTTCACTCTGATTACCCAGTCCGGCTCCATCTGCAGTGGCCATTCGGGGAACTGGGCGCTGGAGCAGTCGCTGGACGTGGAATGGGCGCACGCTATGGCTCCGGGAGCCAAGATCGTGCTGGTCCAGTCCCTGGATACTAGCGACACTCTGTTCCAGGCGGTGCTCCAGGCTGTCGGCGCTGGCGCCAGCGTGGTCAGCATGAGCTGGGGCGGAGGCGAATTTTCTGGCGAGCAGGAGTACGACAGCATGTATTTCTCCACCCCCGGCGTCACCTATGCCGCGGCCACCGGCGATGGCGGCTGTGGCACCATCTATCCCTCAACTTCGCCCGACGTGATCGCGGTGGGTGGCACCATTCTGTCTCTGCTCACCTCGACTCCGCCTCCCACTCCCCTGGGCAACAACTACGGCAGTGAAACCGCGTGGAATGGCAGTGGCGGCGGCATCAGCTCGCAGGAGGCTGAACCTGCCTATCAACAGGGGGTCCAGAACACCGGCTTCCGCACCGTTCCCGACGTGGCCATGGATGCCGCGCCACAAACTGGCGTTCCCGTCTATGACAGCTTCGACGGTGATGATTGGGTGAAGGTCGGCGGAACCAGCGTGGCGACGCCGCTTTTTGCCTCCCTGTTGACGCTGGAGAACTCCCTCCGCATTGCTAACGGTGGGGGCGTTATGACGCAGCCCCTGCCTGACCTGTACTCGATTTATAAGTCCGGCAGCTACGGCGCTGACTTCCACGACATAACCATGGGCAGCAGCGGCGGAATCTGCGTGGCCGGTGTCGGCTATGACTACGTGACCGGCATCGGCAGCCCCATCGGCTACATGCTGGCAAGTTCGCTACAGTCACTACCGTAAGCCGGATATCTTGCATCCTTCGCTGGGCGCGCTCTCGTAGCGCGCCCTTTTTTGTGAAGCAGTTGTCACTAGCCAGTAGCCGGTACCCAGTTGCCTCTTCCGAGGGACTCACGAGGCCGTGCAGAACGCAGCCACTTCGGCCAAGCGTCGGCCAGCGACGAATGGTTCGCCCGGCGGAAGGCAGCAACTGGCTACTGACTACTGGCCACTGAGCTACTGGCTACTGCCTACTGACTTGCTGTATAACAACTCAGCAGGAGACAAGAATGAACCGACATGTCAAGCTATTCAGGCCCGCCCGTTACGTTATTCTGGCCGCGCTTTTGCTGATGGCCGCGCTGGCCGTCGCCCAGGTCGAGACCATCGATGCCACCGCCCGCGGCACCGGTACCCAGCAGGGGCGAATGGTCAACGTCAAGATCATCGTTAAGCAGTACTCCACACCGGAAGAGAGAGCGATTTTGATAGATGCCTTCAAGAAGGGATCGAACCAGGGGCTGGTGGAGGCGCTGCAGAAGATGAGCAGTGACGGCCAAATCTCTATAACAGGCACCGTGGGCCAAGGTCTCGCCTACGTCTCGTCCACTCCCACGCCGACCGGCCGCAGAATCCGCTTCGTGACCAACCGACTGCTCAAATTTGGCGAGGTCGCCAGAGACACCCGCTCGACTGCCTACAACCTGACGGCAGGCGAGATTGATATGAACGATCAGGACAAGAGTAAGAGCAGCGGCGTGCTGTACCCGGCAGCCCAGTTCGGCATCGATGACAATGGGCAGTTGTCCATCAACCTCTTGCAGAATCCCTGGAACCTGATCAACATCATCGACTGGAAACCCAAGAAGAAGGAGTAGTAGCGGCCTCGTCGAAGCAGTAGCCGCGGAGTGCTCAACCCCTCCGGCGCAGAACAGATACAATGAAATCTGCTCACGGCTATCCTCGTCGGTGATGCGTCGGTTGTCCCCCAAGAGTTGGACACTGAGCTCCGGAGCAAACAAACATGGGCGTGGACAACAAATCCTTGCAACCGATCACTGTGCCCACAATCGCGGGCAACAACGGAACAGCATCCTGAGGCTTGCCGTGGTCGCTGCGGTATTGGCCGTCGCTTGCTGGGGCGCGCAGCGCACAGCGGTTTCGGCGCACGCCAACTCTTCGTCCACGGGCGCTTCGTTTGGTCCGACTGTCTCCAATCCTGCCACTCCGCCCAAGCCGGCGCCGGCTGGCATGGTCTGGATTCCCGGTGGCGAGTTCTCCATGGGCGCCAATGATCCGCCCGACATGGACAACGTCGGCATGCAGGCGACCAAGGACGCGCGGCCCATCCACCGGGTTTACGTGGACGGATTCTTCATGGACAAGACCGACGTCACCAATGCGCAGTTCGCCAGGTTCGTGAAGGCAACTGGCTACGTGACCGTCGCGGAGCGCAAGCCACGCGCCGAGGACTACCCCAACGCGCCGCCGGAAAATCTCGTCGCCGGGTCGGTGGTGTTCACCCCGCCCAATCATCCCGTGCCGCTCGACAATCATTACCAATGGTGGAGCTATGTACACGGAGCCAACTGGCGCCACCCGCTGGGGCCGAAAAGCAACATCATCGGCAAGGACAATTATCCAGTCGTCCAAGTCGCCTACGAAGATGCGGTGGCTTATGCGAAATGGGCAGGCAAGCGCTTGCCCACCGAGGCGGAATGGGAGTTCGCCGCGCGCGGTGGTCTGGCCGGCAAGCCATTCGTCTGGGGCAGCGAGTTTCGGCCCAACGGTAAATGGATGGCCAACACCCACCAGGGCCATTTCCCCGACCACGACACGGGCGCAGACGGACACATCGGCATCGCCCCGGTGGCGCAGTATCCGCCCAACGGATATGGCTTGTACGACATGGCGGGAAACGTGTGGCAGTGGACCAGCGACTGGTATCGGCCGGACTACTACCAGCAACTGGTAGCCGCCGGCGGCGTGGCGCGTAATCCGCAAGGGCCGACGTCGTCTTACGATCCCGACGAGCCGACGGAGCCGAAGAAAGTCCATCGCGGCGGGTCGTTCTTGTGCACCGACCAGTACTGCTCGCGTTACATCGTCGGGACGCGCGGCAAGGGCGAGGTCTAGCACTGGCACCAACCATCTCGGCTTCCGCTGCGTGCAGGATGCCAAATTACCTGCCGCCCCGAATAAGGCAGGACAAGCTCAACCTGGGCGCAAAGCTGGCTAGACGGTGCAGTTCTCGTTAATCTTCTTGTAACGTCCGCCATCGTGCCGCGTTTTCTTCCTCCCTGCTGGTTCCAACTCCGTCCAACGATATATCCTGTTCGGCGAGGAGAACTCATATGCAACTGGGAATGGTGGGGTTAGGCAGGATGGGCGCCAACATGGTGCGGCGTCTGATGAAGGGCGGACATAGCTGCGTGGTCTTCGACGTCTTCCCCAAGAGCGTGGAGGAACTGGCGAAGGAGAAGGCGACCGGCAGCTCGTCGCTGCAGGACATGGCGAGTAAGTTGACAAAGCCCCGTGCCGTCTGGCTTATGGTGCCGGCGGCATCGGTTGATGAAACCATCGCCGGCGTTGTGCCCTTTCTGGAGGCCGGCGACATCCTCATTGACGGCGGCAACTCCTACTACATTGACGACATTCGTCGCGCCAAACAGCTCGCGCCGAAGGGAATTCACTACGTTGACGTCGGCACCAGCGGCGGCGTCTGGGGCCTGGAGCGCGGCTACTGCATGATGATCGGCGGCGAGAAAGAGACAGTACAGCATCTCGATCCCATCTTCAAAACGCTGGCGCCGGGCAAGGGCAACATCGACCGCACACCCGGCAGAGACAAGCTCGGCGGCACCGCCGAGGACGGCTATCTCCACTGCGGCCCCAACGGCGGCGGGCACTTCGTCAAGATGGTGCACAACGGCATCGAGTACGGCGTGATGGCGGCTTACGCCGAGGGGCTGAACATCCTGCGCAACGCCAACGTCGGCAAGGAAAAGCACGCCATCGACGCGGAGACGACGCCGCTGCGCGATCCCGGAGCACTACCAGTACGACTTTAACTTGACAGACGTTGCCGAGGTCTGGCGGCGCGGCAGCGTCATTGCGTCCTGGCTGTTGGACTTGACGGCCGCGGCGCTGACCGGCGATCCGCAACTGGCGAAGTTCGAGGGCAGGGTCTCCGACTCCGGCGAAGGGCGCTGGACCATCAAGGCCGCTATCGACGAAGCCGTACCGGCATCGGTGCTGACCACGGCGCTGTACGAACGCTTCAGCTCGCGCGGCGACGCTGATTTCGCCAACAAGCTGCTGTCGGCGATGCGCTACGAGTTCGGCGGACACCTGGAGAAAGCGGCAGGAAAGTAGAGAAGGGTAGTGTGCGCTTCGGCGGTGCAATGTGCGGTGATAAGAGAATCGGGGCCCCCAGGTTCTGCGGGGAAGGCGCAAGACTTCGGCCGCGCGGCCCTTCGAAAAATTAAAATGGTGCTGGAGTCGTGCCACGCCAGATCAACTGGCGCTTTGTATCAGGGCACGACTTCAGTCGGGCCGTAAAGTTGCAAAAGTAAAATCGGGGCTTTAGCCCCTGCGTATGGCAAAACCGTTCCGCAACGCCGCCGCGCGCGCTGTCTTAAGTACTTCGCGCACGTTTTTTGTCACCACGAAGACCAGCATGGGCCGGAGATTGTTGCAATCAGAATGCAACGCAACGCTGTTCGTTGACGTGCTGCGTTCGTATGCGAGGAGCACGAAAATTCAAGGTACATGACTTCGTGGTTATGCCCGACCATGTGCATTTGCTGCTCACTGTCGAGCAGGACATGACTATTGAACGGGCCGTGCAATTCATCAAGGGCGGATTCTCGTACCGCCTGAAGAAAGAATTTGGATATTTGGGCGAGGTCTGGCAGCGCGGTTATTCCGAGGTCCGGGTCGACGATAAGCCAAGCTTTGCTCGACATTGCAAATATATCGCCAAGAACCCGGTCGAGGCGGGACTGTGCGATTCGCAAAACGAATTTCCTTATTGTTTTACTTATTTGGCAAAGCAAAAGGCCGCAGGGGCTAAAGCCCGCTGATTTTTCCGAGCCGCTGCGGCCCGGCTAAAGCCGTGCCCTGATACAAACCAGCGTTTGGGCAGCTTTGCCAGGCCAGGACGGCGCTGAAAAGGCGACCGGGCCACAGCGTTCACCGGCGGCAGAGCAGTCGGATTGCTGAAGTTTGGTGTCTCATACAAGTCTGACCTCCAACGACCTATGGAAAGGCGCCGAAAAACGGAGGCGCACATGAAAATCGAAATCCTGAACAATCCTGACGCCGTAGCTGCCGCCGCCGCTGCCACCATCGCGGAAGATGCCCGCCAGGCGGCCGCCGCCCGCGGACGCTTCCTCATGGCGGTCAGCGGAGGACACACCCCGTGGGCCATGCTGCGCGAGTTGGCAAAGCTTGACGTCCCCTGGAAGCAGGTTCACGTCTTCCAGGTTGATGAGCGCATTGCTCCCGCCGGCGATCCTGACCGTAACTTGACACACCTGAAGGCGAGCCTCTTGGAGCACGCGCCGCTTCCGCCGGAGCAAATTCACGCTATGCCGGTGGAAATGGCCGACCTGGCAGTGGCAGCCAGGCTGTACGCCACGACATTGGAGTCGGTAGCAGGTACACCTCCGGTGCTGGACCTGGCGCATCTCGGCCTGGGCCCGGATGGACATACGGCGTCGCTTTTGCCGGGCGACCCGGTGCTCGAGGTCACCGATGCTGACGTGGCATTGACCGGGGAGTACCAGGGACGGCGGCGCATGACTTTGACCTACCCCGTGCTGAACCGTTCGCGAAAAATTCTGTGGCTGGTAACCGGAGCCGATAAAGCGCCGGTCTTCCCCCGGCTTTGCAATGGAGACAGTACGATTCCAGCGGGACGGATTGCGCAGGCCCAGGCGTTGCTGTTGGCCGACCGGGCAGCGGCGGGGCAGGGGTAGCTCTGGAGATTGTCATTACGCGACCGCCTTCGGCGCGAGATGGCGCAAGATGGCGCTTGCCTCCGGATGCCCATCGAGTTATTTCTGTTACTGGAACCGGCCGGGCCTCGGCCTGGTTTCCGCGCCATGCGCGGGACCCCGCGTCTCGCTTGCGCTGCACGGCTTGCGCCTAGCGTATCGAACGTCTCGCGGGGTCAACTAAATCTATCGCACAGCCTTCAATTCCGGTTGTTCGGCCTTCGTCACCTCGGCAAACAACCCCGATCAACTGACCCTAAAGGCGTTGGTTCTCACCGCCATCAGGCGGCATGCGAATTGCGAGACTTTGCCACTTGCAGTTCGGCAATGGTGCGCGTGAGATGTTTCTTGAGTTCGAGAAGGTTCGGATCATTGGCTCTAAGGGCTTCCGTTGATTCCAGCCGCTCAAGCGTTTCCTGCAGTAGCTCGACCAAGCTACGAGCGAAGCGCGCAACCATTTAGGCTCCTCAGTTCGTTCGGGATAGATGCTGTTAGACCGGAGCCGGTTGTCCGGATTTGCGGCACCTTTAGAAAAAGCTGCCCGCCTGCAGTTCCGCCGTTTGGAGGGCGCAGCTTCGCTGCAGGCGCTTTGACGCCTCTGTCTGGTGTTCAGGCGCCGTTAGCGGCCTGCGACTTGCGAAACTTTGCGACCGACAGTTCGGCAATCGTGCGCGCGATGGAATTCTTAACTTCAAGCAGAACCGGATCGTCCGCCTTGAGGTCCTGCGTTGTCTCCAACCGCTCAAGGGTTTCTTGTAATAGTTCGATTAAGTCCGGAACAAAGCGCCGCCCCGCCATAGACGACCCTCCCCTTGGCACGACTGATGCCAGAAGGTCCGGCGAGGGTTGTACTGTCTACAGGTCTTTAATATCAGGGTTCCTGGCTGCCGGCTGCATTGGCGGGCGTCGCCGGAAGCGGCTCCGCTCCTCACATCGCCAGGCGGCCGGTTAACCACGGTTCGAGTTCGGCGAAGATGCGCTGAATCTCCGCGCGCTGGCCGGTTTCGCACAATCCCCACCGAATCGCATCCAGCTCCCGCTGGGCTTCCCGGATGCGTTCCTGCGAGGCGGGTGGTAAGTCAGTCCCGCTCACCTCGAGCGCGGCGAAGTGCTCCTGAATGTCTTCGACGCTCAGTTCGTCCGCACGGAAGCTACGCGACCAACTGAGGATCAACTCCGCTGTGCGGTTACCGGGCACAACGGATTCGATGCTCACCCGTAGGGATTGTCGCGGGATGAACGGTAAAAGAGAGAAGGGATACGGTTCCCGCCGCCAAACAATTCAAGACCCATCTGCCGCTTTGCTCTTTGTCTTTTCTTGCCTCATCAATCTGGCGTAGCAGTCCTTGTGCACGGGATGTCCGATGGCGTCGGTTGTGTCACATTCCTTCAGCGGTATTGTCTTCCCGCAGATCCAGCAGGTGAAGGTGGTAAGTCTCTCGGGCATTGGGGGACCCCTATGGCGCCCGTCTGCCTAGAAAGTATGCTGAAGAGGCGCAGTGTTCGCAATAGTACATACACTTCTGAACCTTAGCAATTGCCAAAAAATACCTTACCTTCCAATGCCAGTGTTCACTTGGGTTTAGACCTTCCTGGCCGCAGTTGATGTACTCCATATGGCCCTGGGGCGAGATGCGCAGGATGGCCATGGTGGCGTACTTCTCGACATTCTTGCTGCAGATGTAGCGATTGACGATGTCGGCGAGGGTGGCCAGCGGCTGGCGGGCCACGAGCAGCGAATAGATGAGCCCCTGGAGGGTGGCGCCGAGAATAGCGGCGGAGATTCCCTTGCCGGAGATGTCGGCAACAATGACATTGAGAGACTCTCCTCGTCTTCGACGATGTCGAAGAAGTCGCCGCCGACCTCGCGGCAGGGCACCG
>CAWGMV010000023.1:0-292779 GCA_963823635.1 uncultured Acidobacteriaceae bacterium
ACTGCTGTTCCGAGCCACTTGTCCTTCCCTTTGCTCGTGATCACGGCATCTTTATGGCGTCGGCGCCGGCCTTGGCACATTGGGCGTCGTGCTCGCTGGTATCTCCGGAGAGACCGATGGCGCCAATGACCTTGCCGTCCACGATCAGCGGGAAGCCACCTTCGACCGGCACTGCTCCTTCAATCGCCAGGACGCGGAGACCGACGCCACCTCCGGCCAATGCATCCTGAAAAGCTTTGGTAGGACGCTTGAACAGCGCCGCCGAGCGGGCCTTGTTCACTGCGACCTTGGCGCTGCCGAGTTGCGTGTTGTCCATCTTCTCGTAATAGACGAGGTTTCCGCCCGGATCGACGACGGCGACCGCCATGTTCCAGTTGTTCTTGCGGGTTTCAGCAACGGCTGCCGCAGCCGCTTTCTTCGCGGTTTCCAGACTCACCGGCGGGCCATAAGGGGTGAGATTAGAGTTGGCGATCGGCGGCTGCTGCGCCAACGCGCTCGCCGCGCACCACACGAAAGCAAGGACAAGCAGGAACTTCGCAACGGAATGGGCTGACATGGTGCCTCCTTAAGATCTGTCAGGATGCGAAATTGGGTGACGAAACTTGCGGAACGGACTGTAAGTGGTCAGGCCACGGTTGTCAAGAAATCCAACGGAACGGTACTGGGCCAGTTTGAAGTTTTTACGGGGTTGGAACCACACACGGGCACTTAAGCCTCAGACCTGTGTGAGCAGAATCATATACAAGTCTCCCGCTTTGATATAACCTGCAACCGCTATGTCAAATAGAACCGGCGACGTTAATCAAGTCACGGGAATCTACGAATCGCACTGCCACCCGAAAAGACGAACAATACTCGATGGTCAGCGATTTCCCCGGTGCGGTTCCTGCAACCGCAACACGACATGGGTTCTAGTCGGGCCCTCCGATAGTAAGGCTACGTTAAAGACGAAGACCGCCAAGCAGGGCCAAGATTCAAACTGACCCACTACCAACGGAATGATTGCCGACCGTCGCAGCTGTCAGATGGACTGAACGGGAACGGCGAGCAGATCGTCAACCAGCCCGACTTCCTTCTGCACGAAGGGCTCGGCGTAGCGCACTCCGGCGAGCAGGCCGTAGAAGCCGGCCATGGCAGCAATGCGCTCGCGAATTTCCGCCTCACGCGGAAAGAGCCCACTTCCCTGCTCCTGGTCTTGATACTGCGAGCGGTAAGCCATGAGCGCGGCAAAGCGCTGCTCGAATTGCTCTGAGATGTCCACCACAAATGTCGGTCGCACGTCGGCGTAGAGGCTGGCGTAGATGATCTTGTACGGTCGATGCGGCGCTATCGGGGTCCCCAAGCCGCGCCTCTGGAGCCTGCCCTGAGCCGAGTCGAAGGGCGCGGATTGGGGTGATTCGGCGCCGAGGTCGAGCTTGGCCAGACCCGCGAGAAACGCCGCTTCAGAGCCTAGCACCGAGGCAGTCGCGTGGTCGGGATGACGCGCCTGCCAGTAAGGCAGGATCAGCACCCGCGGCCGCAGTTCGCGGATGACACGCGCGACCTTGAGACGGTTCTCGTAGGTGTTCTCGACGCGGCCGTCGGGGATGTCGAGCGCGCGCCGCCAACTGACTTTCAGCAGACGGGCTGCTTCGGCGGCTTCGCGCGCGCGATCCTCAACGGTGCCTCGCGTGCCCATCTCGCCCTGCGTGAGGTCGAGGATGGCGGTGCGGCGTCCGCGCTCGGCCGACTTGAGCAGCGTGCCGCCGCAGGCCTGCTCCACGTCATCGCGGTGCGCCGCGATGGCCAGAATGTCGCAGGAATCAGGCAACGCGCTCACAGTCGCAGTGCCACGGCCACGCCGTCGCGCAGGGGAACAATGGTCGTATACCAGTCCGGTGAGGAATAGAGCAAGCGGTTCAACTCCACCACTCCTTCCGTCTGGGCCAACCCGTCAGGGTCCTTCGCCAGTCCGGGATTGCCGGCGTCGAACGCCACCCTGCCGGACCACAGTGCGTTGTCGGTGATGAACAGCCCGCCTTTGCGCACGCGCGCGGCGGCCATGCTGAAGGCCCGCGGGTAATCGTGCTTGTCAACGTCGTTAAAGAGGATGTCGAACTGCTCTTTGCGTTCGGAGAGAATCTCCAGCGCATCCCCGACATGAACTGCGATGCGGTCCGCGACACCCGCCTGCTGAAAGTAGCGGCGCGCTTCATTCGCGTTCTCACGGCTGCCATCGGTGTAGTGCACCGTGCCGTCCGCGCCAACCGCCTTCGCCCACCAGATGGTGGAGTAGCCAATCGCCGAGCCCATCTCGAAGACCGTTTTCGCGTTGAACAGGCGCGCGTATTGGTAGAAGAGCCGTCCGACTGCCGGACCAACGATTGGGATGTCGCGCTCCTTCGCCTGCCGCTCCATCTCCTGCAGGACGGGCTCGCGCTCCGGCAGCATGGCGTAGAGGTAGTTTTCAACGCGTTCGTCGGTAAACGGCTTCGTATGAATCTCTCCTCAGTTCAGTGTCTGTCCCGGCTTTAAGTCCAGCACCTCCGGTCCGCCGGCGCCCACTAACTTCCGCAGATCAGCCGGCCGGCCAGTGAGCACCGGAAATGTGCCGAAGTGCATCGGGACCACGGTTTTGGGCTGGAGCAGCTTGCAGGCGTAGGCGGCTTCGCGCGGACTCATGGTGAAATGGTCGCCGATGGGCAACATCGCGATCTCAGGTGAGTAAAGTTCGCGAATGATCTGCATGTCGCCGAACACCGCCGTGTCGCCGGCATGATAAAGCTTGACACCGCCGGGCAGCTCGAGCACATAGCCACAGGCTTCCCCTCCGTAAACGATGCTGCCATCGTCGTCCATAATTCCGCACGAGTGAACTGCTTGCGTCATCGTGATCTTGATTCCGGCCACGGTTTGCGTGCCGCCCTTGTTCATGGGAGCGATCTGCTTAGCGCCTTTCTTTTCCATCCACGCACAAAGCTCGAAGATGCCGACCACGATGGGATTGTGCTGCTTCGCAATCGCAACCGCATCGCCAACGTGGTCGAAGTGGCCGTGTGTGCAAATGAGGACATCGGCCTTCTTTACCTGCTTCTCGCTTTCCGGGCACATCGGGTTGCCCATGACCCAGGGATCGACAATCACAGTTGCGCCATCTTTGGTTTCGATGCGAAAGGTCGCGTGGCCGAGCCATGTAATGCGGTTGCCTTGCAGGTTCATGGTCCCTCCGAATTCGCAGGAATAGAAGAATGAGCGAGGACTTAGAGCGTGTCTCCCTCCCGCCACTCGCGATACCCACCGGCGAGTGAAAAGACATTACGGAAGCCCATCTTCTTGAGATTGAGCGCGGCCAGCGCGGAGCGGCTGCCGCCGCCGCAATACAGGACCAGCTTGCGGTCCTTGTCGGTCGTAACCTGGTCGATATTCACTTCCAGAATGCCGCGCGGCAGCTTCACGGCGCCAGAGATTGTGCCTTTCGCCTGCTCGTCGCGCTCCCGCACGTCAATGAGTGTGAAATCCTCGTCCGATTGCTGCAGGCGCCGCAGTTCGTCCGGCCCAATCTGGCGGATCTGGGATTTTGCCTCGTCCACCAACTGCTTGAACTCAGGTAATGGCATGTATCGCTCCTGTTGCCGGAGAGAATTCTAGTGGCTGTAGAGTGGCTCCGCAACTTCCAAACTGGCATACAGCCATTCAGAAAAACGCGCGCGGTGGTACCATGCTGCCCTGATTCGGTTGATCGCATTCCGGCGGGCGGAAAGCGCGGTTTGCCCGTTTAGGACGCTGCGCCGGACTGTAGTTACACGAAATACCGGCTGCTATGATGGTGAACAAGAATCCTAGCCTGATGACGTCTCCTTTACAGCAGCCCCTGGTGTCTTCCAGCTTCGACAGCTACCTTCTGGAAGTAGCCGATGCGGTCAATACGACCCTCGACCTGAACACTTTGCTGCAGCGCGTAGCCGAGATGCTGAAGCGCTTCATCGACTACGAAATCTTTGCCATTCTGCTACTGAATGAGAAGGCGCAGGAGCTGCGGGTGCGATTTCAGGTCGGACATCCGCCAGAGGTCGCGGAGCGCATACGCATCAAGGTAGGGCAGGGCGTCACCGGACGCGCCGTGCAGACACGCCAACCTGTGCTGGTCAACGACCTGGCCGCCGAAGAAAACGTCGTCAACAGCACGCCCGGCGTGCGTTCCGAGTTGGCGGTGCCGCTCATCGCGAAGAACAAGGTTATCGGCGTAATCGATGTTGAAGCGGCGCAGCCCGCGGCCTTCACCGAAGAGCACAAGCGCCTTTTGACACTATTCGCTTCACGCATTGCGGCGGGCATTGAGAACGCGCGGCTCTATACACGGGTATCACGCCAGGCACGCCAGCTCACGCTGTTGACGGAAATCAGCCGCGAGTTGACCTCCATCCTGAATGTTGACGAACTGCTGAAGCGCATTGCCGACCTGGTCACTCGCATAATCGACTACCAGATGTTTTCCATCCTGTTGCTCGACAAAACCGGGACTGTGCTGCAGCACCGGTTTTCGCTGCGCTTCAAGGAGAGCGTGCAACTCAAGCACGAAGTTCCTTTGGGGGTTGGACTGGTGGGCTACGCTGCGCAGCACGCGCAGGCGGTGCTTGTCCCCGACGTCAGCAAGGACCCGCGTTACATCAAGGCGAACCCGGAAACGCGCTCGGAGCTGTGCATTCCGCTCATCTACAAAGACAAGGTGATCGGCGTGCTCGACATCGAGCACACGCGCCGCGGCTACTTCACGGAAGACCACGTGCGCATCATGACCACGCTCGCGGCACAAGTAGCGATCGCCATCGAGAACGCCACTCTGTACGAGCAGATTGCGCGCCAGGAACAGCGGTTGGAGCAGGACCTGGCGCTGGCGCGCGAGTTGCAGTTCCGCTTGTTGCCACCCAAAGTGCCGGTGTTTCGCAACGCCGAAGTGGCCTCGCGCTTTGCTCCCGCGCGCCAGGTTGGTGGCGATCTCTATGACTTCCTGAAGTACGCCGGGCGAGGCGTCTGCGGCATTGCCATCGGCGACGTGGCCGGCAAAGGCGCGCCTGCCGCCATCTACGCGGCCCTGGTGAGTGGCATCGCGCGCTCGCATGCCAACGAAGAGCCGAGCGCGGCGGGCATGCTGGAGGCGATCAACCTGTCGCTCGCGGAACGGCCAATCGATGGGCAATATGTCTCGATGATCTATGCCATTTGGGACGACAACCAGCGGCTGCTGCGGCTGGCAAATTCCGGACTGCCGCGTCCGATTCATGTTCACGATGGAAAGGTCGAGGTCATCCAGGCGACCGGCCTGCCGATCGGATTGTTCAGTCACGCGACCTATGATGAGCTGAGCCTGCATGGACGCACAGGCGATGTGTTTCTCTTTTTCAGCGACGGAATTCTCGACGCCACCAGCGCATCCGGCGACTTGTTTGGCCGACACCGGCTGGAGACGATTGTCCGCGATCACGCCCAGCGCAGCGCCGAAGAGTTGGTGGACACGATCTTTACCGCTGTTTCAGCCCACGCGGAAGGGGTCGAGGCCTTCGACGACCAGACCATTGTCGCCCTCAAGGTGAAAGGAAGCTCAGCCAAAAAGTGAAAGCCGAACTTCCTGCGCAACGACCACCAGCATTTGCCTACCGGCGTGAGAAGCAATATCCGCGCAACTCAGGCGCGGCGATGCACGCCGACGCTGTTCCGCTCAGCAAGCTGGCCACAAAGTTCGGCACGCCGCTCTACGTGTATTCCGGCTCGACCATACGCGAGCGTTACCGGCAGTTCGATGAGGCTTTCGATGGCGTTGAGCACACCGTCTGCTATTCGGTAAAGGCGAATTCCAATCTCGCGATCCTGCGGCTGTTGGCCAAGCTCGGCGCTGGGTTCGACATCGTATCGGGCGGCGAACTGCAACGCGTGAGCAAGGCCGACCGGAAGGCCGAGCGCAAGGTGGTTTTTTCCGGCGTCGGCAAGCAAGAGGGGGAGATCGACCTCGCGTTGCGAACCGGCATTCTGCTGTTCAATGTGGAAAGCGCCAGCGAATTGGAGTTGCTGGCGGCGCGCGCGATGCACTTGCGCAAGACGGCGCAATTCGCCTTGCGCGTGAATCCTGACGTCACCGCTGACACCCATCCATACATTTCCACCGGCTTGCACGAGCACAAGTTCGGAGTTCCGTGGGGCGATGCTCCCGCGCTTTACCGTCGAGGTTCCGAATGTCCGCGGCTCCGCGCTGCGGGGGTCAGCGTTCACATTGGTTCGCAGATCACCGACGTGACTCCGTTCCGCGAAGCCATGCAGCGTGTCGTTTCGCTGGTTCGTGTACTCCGCGGGGAGCGACACGACATTCGCTTTATCGATGCAGGTGGCGGACTCGGCATCTCCTATGAGCGAAATCCCCGCAATTTCTCTGCGGCGGCCAGGCAGTATGCGAAGGCTTTGCTGCAGCCGCTGAAGAGCGTCGGCAGCCATCTCCTGCTGGAGCCCGGACGCGCCATCATCGGGCCGGCTGGAATACTTCTGACTCGCCTCGTCTATCGCAAAGGCAATGACGGCAAGCAGTTCGTCGTCGTGGACGCAGCCATGAACGATTTGCTGCGGCCTTCGCTCTACGGCGCTTACCATCAGATCGTTCCGGTCGTACTGCGGAACGACACTCGAACAACTGAGATTGTTGACATCGTGGGGCCGATCTGCGAGACGGGAGACTTCTTCGCGCGCGACCGCGAGGTTCAGCAGCTTGATGAAGGTGACCTGCTGGCCATCCTGGATGCCGGAGCGTACGGAATGACGCTGGCCTCGAACTACAACACGCGTCCGCGCCCCGCGGAGATTTTGGTCGATGGCAGTCGCGTTCGGCTGATACGCAGGCGGGAGTCAATTGACGATCTTCTGGCACCTGAGCGCATCTGAACCACCCCACTTCAGTTGCAGGAATCTTACTCGTACCGGGCCCACGATTTTGCTTGTTGCGTTTGGCGGCGACATGGCCTATTGTGACTAGCCATTGGAGAGGCCATGCAACCAAACCAATATGATGCAGCCACTTCCACGGCCGTTTGTCCCTGGTGTTGCTCTCAGTATCTGAAAAGCACCAGCCGCGCACGCGATGGGCAAACGTTCTGCTCCAGGAAGTGCGAATACGAAGCGCAAGCCTGGCTTCACGAAAACCTTAAACTGGCAAATGATTGATCGACCGGGCGCGGCCGTTGGCGGTCGCGCCCAGCAATCCTTCAAGTGGCTTCTCTGCAATGTGAGCTAGGCAGGTCCTAATTAGCCGCGTGCGGATGGCGCTCTGCGCTATCGTCCTCCCATTGCAGAAATTGGCGGAACGCGGCGCCGCGGTGGCTATACTGGGCCTTCTCTTCGGCCGTGAGTTCGGCGAAAGTCTTCCCGATTTCCTCAAAGTAGAAGAGCGGATCGTAGCCGAAGCCATTGGAGCCGCGAGGAGCGCGCAAAACGACGCCTTCGGCGCGGCCGTGAAAGGTAGCCAAAGTGTGTCCGTTGCGGGCCGCGGCGATGACGCAAACAAAGCGGGCGGTGCGGTATTCGTCAGGAACATCATGCAGCTCGCGCAGCAGGCGGGCATTGTTGGCCTGATCAGCGGAGTTTGCGTCTTGCGGAGCTTCGGCGTCTCCAGCAGCGAAAGCGTGGCCGCGCTCATCGGCGGCGTAGCGCGCCGAGCGGACACCGGGCGCGCCACCCAGTGCGTCAACTTCCAAGCCTGAATCGTCGGCAATGACTAGCTCGCCTTCCACGAACTTGCTGTAGTGCTCCGCCTTCTTGCGCGCATTGGCCTCGAAGGTGGCGCCGTCCTCGATTATCGCAGGGAGTACCACGAAATTCGGCAGCGGCTCGACACTCACGTTGTGGGCGGCGGCTGCTCCGATCAGGTCACGGATTTTGCCGGGATTCGACGTGGCCACCAGCACTCGCTTCATCAATACCTCCCGCCTCCATGCTAATGGGCGAACGCACGCGAGGCTTCGCAGATGGTAAAACGCTCAATTTGCATCGCACACTTGACGAAAATGAAAAATTTTTTTGACCATCGTTTTGGTGAGCCGGTAGATCTCGCCTTGAACGCGACGCCGCGCGCGCAAAGCGATCCTCAAACGTCTCCGGTTCACGAATCGTCAAATGGGCAGTGTTCATGCGGCTTTCACGCTTGCGTAAAACTTGACAACACGCTCACCGTGTGGGCGATGTGCACGGCGGCGGTGCGAAAGACGTTGCATGAGGTCGCGGGCCGCGAGCGAGTACACATTTCAACATGCGTTTTTCTCTTGACTATTTTTTTTAATCACTCTATACAACTATCAAATTGCGATGAATTGATGTCGCAATGTTCCATGACAAATGGAAGGGAGAATAGAAACCATGGCAACCAAGAAGAAGGCGAAGAAAGCTGCCAAGAAGAAGAGATAGCAGCGATTCGCGTAAACGGGGGGACGCGCAAGCGTCCCCTTCGCTTTTTGTCTGGACGTGGCGCAGCTTGCGCCTGTCCGACCCCGCCGGCTCACTCGCTCCGCTCACGCCCGCAAAACGCCTCAACCTCGTGTGCCGGACAGATGCCGTGGTAAGAGCAGCCATTGCACACCATCCCGGGCCTTGGCTCGAAGTCACCAGCCGCAATTTTGCGGGCCACTTCGATCACCTTTTCCTCAGCGCAGGCAAGCTGCTTTGCCGAACGCGAGGCGTGTACCGCTGTGCAGTTCTCCAGATTGACAAATACCAACCAGGCTGCCGTTAAACCCATGTGGCGGGCGGCCAGGGCGTAAATTGAAAGCTGTAGGGAAACGTCGGCCTCCTCCTGCGTCCTGGGTTTGCCGGTTTTGTAATCCACGATCACAACTTCGCCGCTACCGGACTGATCGAGCCGGTCCATCCTGGCTTTGACCGTGGTTCCGTCAATAGCGAATCGGACGCTGCGCTCGGTGTGGAGGATTTCGCCTCGCGCCTTCGCCAGCTCAGAACGCAGGAAGCAGGTGAGTTGCTGCCGTCCCTGTCTCTCGTAGAGTTGCCGCTGGACCGTTTCTTCGACTTTTGCCTTGGAAAATTCGTCGAGGAAGCAGGCAATGACGGTTTCTTCATCGGGCGGCCGCCCGGCGCGCACTCCCTCGAAGTACGCTCTGACTGCGAGGTGCATGGCCGCACCGAACTGCATGGCCGCTACCGGCTCTTCCGGGATCAACCAGTCGCGACCCAGCTTGTAAGCCAGCGGACAGCGCTCGTATCGATCGATGGCGCTGGCGCTCAACTCCGTCAGCCGCGCATCGTCGCGCGGCGGCAATTGCACCCACTGCGAGACCAGCGGCAGGGGCTCGGCTGCGGCATGTATGGTGTCGATCAGAGCGCGTTGGGGCAGATAGGTAGGCTGGATGGCGCCGCGGAGCACGGTGCGCTCCTTGTCCAGCAGCTCACGCATGTAGCCCGGCGGCGTTGGATCTTTCTTGCCAGTTCCAAATTGCCCGCAGATATACAACTCGTCCATCGCGCGCGTGGTAGCGACATAGAACAACCGCCGCTCTTCCTCGTCGTGCAGGGCCTTGGAGTCGTCCTCGGAAGCGGTGTCTTTGCTGCGGAGCTCCTGCGGAAATTCGAACAGCACCTCTTTGTAGTAGTTGGGAAGTGATCCTGAACTGACGCGCAGAACAAAAACGCAAGGGAACTCCAGCCCCTTAGCGGCATGGACGGTCATTAGTTGCACGGCATCGCGCGGCTCGCCGGTGACGTCTCGCGGAGCCAGCCCGGCCACTGGATCATCATCGGAGCTGTCTTCCGACAAAGATCCCCCCGCTTCCTGAAACAGCGCGACATAATCAAGAAACTCGCGCAACGTTTGATCGCGGCTGATTGGCTTGGGCTTGCTGCTCCAGTCAGCGGCAAATTCCTGCAGGCGTTGCAGCGGTAAGGAATCAGGGATCTGAAACGCTGTCCGCATGATTCTTACAGCTGCCGGCATCATGCCGTTGGCATTGGCAAGATCGTGCCGAGCTTCCCGCGCGGCTTCCATCACCTCGAATCCCCCGGGAACCTTCTCCAGCACCCTTTCGATGGAGGCGTCCCTGCCCGCCAGCGCCAGCTCGGCACGGAAGCGCTCGGGATCAACATTGAACTGCTGTAACGTCGCGACACGAAACAGGGCAACGGGATCGGGGCCGTCAAGGATACGCAGCACTGCCATAGCATCGCGCACCTGGGGAGCGTCGAAGAGATCAGCGCCCCTGACCTGCACCGGAATATCGCGACGGCGAAGCTCGTCAACTACTTCCATGCGATGGTGGTGATTGCGATACAGCACAGTGAAGTCGCGGTACTTAATCGCCGGCCGCCGCCGGCGCGTAGCTTCGATGGAATCGGCGATGAACTGAGCATCCTCGTTCTTGTTATGCACGACGGCGTGCACCGCCGGGGCCTTGGCAGCGAGGTTCTTCTCGCGCTCCAACCGGGCACAGGTGAGCCGCTGACGTGGCCAAGCTCCGTCTGCCAGCTCCTTGCTGCCGACCTCGGGATTGCAACGGATGACCTCATAGGCGCAGTTCAAAATCGGCGGAGTGGAGCGCCGGTTGTCGGACATGGTGACGCGCTTGACGCGCTCCGGGCCGAAAGTCTTGAGGAACTGGTCGAAGGCGCCGCTGGTGGCGCCGCGAAAGCGATAGATGGCCTGGTCGGGATCGCCGACGGCGAAGACATTCGCTTCTTCTCCGGCCAGCAATCTCGCCAGCTGGATCTGCGCCACGTTGGAGTCCTGAAACTCGTCGATCAGAATGAAGCGGGCGCGCCTCTGTGCGCTTTGCAGCACCGATTGTTCCTGGGTGAGCAGCTCGACGGCGCGAGTGATAAGGTGCCCGAAGGTGCCGAGGCGTTCCTCCTTCAGCAGAGTTTCGACGTAGCGGAAGGCGCGCGCGATCTCGTGACAGCGGCCGAGCACCTCTTCGCGCGGCATCGCGTTCGCCTCTTTCGACTTGCCCACCCGCGGCAGCGGTAGCTCACCGCGCTGCAGCCGGGCAACGTAAGCGTCGTAATCGTCCGGCGTGCGCAGTTCGTCATGACAGCGGCGGAAGAAGTCCAGCAGATCGCGCAGAAACCTGCCGGGATCGGCGGCCTTGATGAAGCGCTCAAGCTGCAGCTCGCCGATGCGGCGGCGCAGCAACACAAACAGGTCCTGATCGTCGAGCAGGGCAAACTTGATGCCCGCACTCTGCAGCAGTGAAAAGCAATAAGCGTGAAAGGTATCGGCCTGCAAACCACTGGAGAGCAACGTGGCGGCCGCGCGCTGCGGCTCGAGCGCGGAGTAGAGAACGCTGCCGGCTCGTCTGACCAACTGGGCAGCGCCATTGCGGCTGTAGGTGACGGCGAGAATTTCGTCCGGCTTGGCCGCGCCCATAGTGACGAGGTGGGCGATGCGCCGCGCCAGCACAGTGGTCTTGCCGGTACCGGCCCCGGCCACTACCAGCATAGGCCCGTGCACATGTTCGATGGCCTGCCGCTGCTGGTCAGTGGGAGCGAACGCGCGATGTCCATTGTTACTCATCGGTTGAGCGCGAACAAAAAGCGAATACCCATTATCGGGCCTGGTACAGGCACTTCGCAAGTGCAAAGTCACAGGGTAGGCGCATAACGGCCATTTAGCTGAGGAAAAGCTGTGCGACTCGGTGTTTGCCAGTCTTCAGAGGATCCCACTGAAGCACCCTCTGCCGCATACAATACTTAACTTACTCCGCCAAGGTCTGCAATGGCGCCCATGATTTACACCATCGGTCACACCCTGTCGCACTTCCACATTGTGGTGGCGTGGCTCATCTTTCTGGCAAGCTATCTGGTCTTCGCTATTGGACACCTGCCGGGCACGGAGATTGATCGCCCAGCTATGGCCGTAATCGGCGCGGCATTCATGTTCGTCTTCGGCGTTCTGGCGCCGCAGCAGGCACTGGCCAGCATCGACTTCGCAACCCTGGTCCTGCTCTTCTCCATGATGCTGATTGTCGCCAGCCTGCATCTGTCTGGTTTCTTCGACGGCGTAGGTCATCTGGTCATCGAGCATCTCAGCCCGCGCCAACTGCTGCCGGGCGTTGTGTTCACCAGCGGCATTCTCTCGGCGTTTCTGGTGAACGACATCGTCTGCCTGGTGATGGCGCCGCTGGTGCTGGGCGTATGCAAGCGCATGGGCGTGCGGCCGCTGCCTTACCTGCTGGCGCTGGCGACGGCCTCCAACATCGGCAGCGTGGCCACGATTACTGGCAATCCGCAGAATATTCTTATCGGTTCAGTCTCGGGAATTAGTTATCGCGATTTCCTGGCGCATCTGGGACCGGTGGCGTTGATCGGTCTTTTTGTGGACTGGGCGCTGCTGCATTCGATTTTTCTGCGCCATGAGAGCGAGAACCGGCCTGCGGCCATCCAGCCGCAGCAATCCCTCAGCGAACCTCAAATTCATCCTGCCTGGGCGGTAACAGTAACTCTGGGCGTTCTGGCCGGTTTTCTGGCGGGTTACCCGCCGCCGCTCGTGGCCGCCACCGGAGGCGCGTTGCTGCTGGTGCAACGGCATCGCTCACCGAAGGCCATCTATGGCGACATCGATTGGTCACTGCTGATGCTGTTCCTCGGACTGTTTCTGGTCATCGGCGGAGCGGAGCAGGCAGGGGTCACGCAGGAGTTGGTCGGCGTTGCCGAGCGGATGAACCTGCACAATCCGCTCATCTTCGCGGCCGCGGTGACGCTGCTGTCGAACATCGTCAGCAATGTTCCGGCGGTGATGTTGCTGAAGGGCATCATCCCGCAATTTCACGATGCGCACTCAGCATGGCTGCTGCTGGCCATGTCGAGCACGCTGGCGGGCAATCTCACCATCACCGGATCGGTGGCGAACATCATCGTGGTGGAGAAGGCGCGCAGCGAGGCGCACATCAGCTTTTGGGAGTACATGAAGATCGGCGTGCCGGTAACGGTAATTACTCTGGCAATCGGGTTACTGTGGTTGGCAATTAGCAAGTAGCGGCGACACACTCCGAGGGGGCGTTATTTGAACTGACCCGGGCAGTAAGAGGCTGGGGGATTCTTCGCCAGCCATCTGGGTCTTACTAGTCTCGCAGGTGCATGATTTCAGTCACCAGTATCACGCTCCTCAACGCTCCAGCGGTAACAGGTAGGTAGGATTATTCCCGATGGCGCCACCAAAAAATTGCCGGTCTGCTTGGCGCATATCCCAATAAATGACAGATATCGGTGTGATCTGGATCGTGACATCATCCATCGCCGCGAACACCGGGCCTACCCTCGGGTCCGCGAGTGCCGCGTCGCTCAGATACTTGCGATGAAGCTGCGCATTCCATTGCCGCGATGAGCCGCCGGTCACGATCTGTGCGGTACCCGTGATGTTAATGCCACAGGATGCGGCGACATCGCGAGAGTCGATCATTACGGAAATATTTGAGTTGGATTGGAGGTTCCTAGCCTTGCGGCTGCGCGCCGACGTGGCTACATAAACGCGTGCGCCATCGAACAAATACCACACGGCAACCATGTGGACGGAGCCATCCGGGTTCTGAGTTGCGAGCGATGCGATGTATCGGTCGTCCAACAACCGCCTGACCAGAGAATCCGAAAGAGAAGCCATACGAGGGGACCTCCGCTGAAAGACCTTCATGCCAACGTGCCGAAGTCGAACGGCAAGAACTGCCAAAAGAAATCGCAGGGGGAAGCTAACTCCCCCTGGGTAATTCTCGATCCGTAACCATCAGTCACGAGTCCCAGAGCTCCGCGAACCAACCGCCGGTGGCGAGGCCCATGAGCTAGTCGCCAGTGTACGCCTTCCAGTTCCCGTCGTTGCCTTCCATGAGAACAATCGTGGCCTTGGTCAGGTCGCCGCCGTAGAAGTCAGCGCCGTAAGACTTGATCAGCGTCGCACGGTCCCAGGTGTTGAAGCTCTTCACGAGCTCGCCCGAAGCATCGAATTCCTTGCCCAGCCGGTTCGGTACCCACTTCCAGGTGTACTCAACCTTCGCCAAGTGCGGCTTGATCATGGTGACGTTGTTCACCGCTACCAGCTTCCGCTCGGCCAGCGGAACCAGATATGTGACCGTTTTGTCGGGATTGGTGGACTTTTGCACGCCCCCGATCTCGCTGAAAAGCTTCTCACCCGCGGGATTGAGAGCGACGATGAGCGAGTTGTAGCCTTTGGGCTTGGTGGTGATGATTCCGGCTTTGGCAAGCAGCTTATAGTGCGGATCCATCGGTTTTTCGTTGAGGTTCGATACTACAGTGCCAGTGGTGAAGCGGACGGTGGACGGGCCCTGTGCCTGAAGTATCTGATTGACGGCGGTGGTCGCGACGGGAACGGTCAAGACATCGCGAGTGCCCTTCACAAAGTAGAAGATGGCCCCGCCAACTACGATCAGCAATCCCACAATGAAAATCAGCGGCACGAAGTTGGAAGACTTCCCCTCCATCTCAATTTCGGCGGCGAAAAGTTCGCGTTCTGCGCTGGCAGGGGTAACGGGTTGAGATTTTGCTTCCTGCTGAACTTCGGGTTCCGTAATAGTCGGCATTTGTCACCTCTTTGGGAACGGGCTGGGAGGCGCGAAATCGAAGCCAGTCTTGACGGTGAGGGCGGCGAATTTCGCTCGCGGCATGGGCCGGATCCCACGCCGGACTCACAACAGCCTTAACATCTCCAGTATGAACTCTGTGTACCGGGACGCAGTGAGCGCGGTCACTGGACGATGTGAGGCATGAACGTCAGGGGATAGCAGTCAGTGGAGACTTCAGCGCGCTCACGCCTTGTGCGCAGCATTTATTCTTTCGTAAACCAGCAAGATGCCTTGCAGGACAAATCCCGTCAGTAACCCCCACATCAAGTTGGTGGTCAGCAGCGAAACCACCCCAACGCAAACTGCAATGAGCAGAAGCGGCGCTCTCTTCATGATGTCACGTAAATAAGCTGCGTGCAGGATGCCCACGTAAATCAGAAACACTCCCAAGACAGCGATTGGAATAAGATGCAGGACCCCAATGGCCGCTCTTCCGAACAAGGCAAGCAGGATACACAGCCCACCGATGATGTAACTCGATTTCGCGGTTCGTGCGCCGAACCTGTAGTGGGCGGTTATGCCTCCAGAACCGTGGCACATTGGCGCGGCCTGAATCATCCCGCTCGCAAGGTTGACCAGCGCGATGCTCATGCTGAGCGCGCGCACAGTGACGCGGCGTGCCTGTGGACCGTACAGGATCTGCGCCGTATTCTCGGTTGCAACGATGGAATTGCCAAATGTCAGAGCGAACTGTGGAATCACCAGTAGCGGCAGAACTCTCCAGAATTCATCTGCGCGCGGATGCAGCAACTGGAGCGGCAGCGGCCCCCAAACAAATTGCGGCATTTCTCCCCACTGTGTCAGCAAACCCGCGGCAACACCCGCCGCGAGCAGAACCAGTGCAGCCGGATAGCGGGTGGATTTGTGAAATCCCAGCAGGAGGATCGCGGCCCCCAACGCGACTTCCCAACCTGTTACCGAAGCTTCATTCGACACTGCGAGGATCGATTGCCGACCTACGATTAACCGCAGGCCTTCGCGGGCAAGCAGCAATCCTAAGCCAAGCTGTATGCCTCGCACGATTGGCAACGTAAAGAGTTTTGCGAGCAGGGCCGCGGTGTTGGTAACTGCGATGATAGCCAGGAAAATTCCCATCAACACTCCAGCGCTGGCGATCGCGGAGGGCGATAACCCCATGGCGAGGGCGATGGCGGCAACTGCCTTCAGTGGCTGCACCGAAATGGGTATTTGAAAGTACCAGCCGGCCAGGACATAGGTGAGCCCGGCAGCCAGGAAAACCGCAGTGGGATTGAGATGGTTCAGCGTGATCAAAGCGATTGCGATGGGAAATAGGACACCGATGTCGCCGAACGCGCCCGCGACGTCCAGGCGCGTCAGCGGCCAGGTGACCGTTCTAGCCGGCGTTGCTGTCGCGGTGCTCAATCGAGGCCTTGGAAACGGGACCTTTGCATGTCAACCAAATAGATGGTCCAGGACAAGAGTCGGACAATTCGCTAATTGTAGTCGATTCTATGCGATTCTGGGCCCTGCCCGACGGCGGCATCCTGAACAAGAGCAGTGGCACCACGGTTATGCAGGTTCGACAAATTCAACTTCGCACCCCACGAAAATGCTAATTCCACTTACAAGTTTTGTGACTTCAAGCTTGACCTAACTCCCACTTTTCTGTAAGAGTAATTTTAGCGGGGTTGGTGTGGGAGGCTGGTAATGGAGCCTAGCAGCTTACCTGCAGTCGAGTTTGATCGCAATAAACTAATGACGCGACTCGATGTCACGCTCAATGCTGATCCTTCCGCGATCAACGCCGTGGTCCACGACGTGATGGAGATGGCCCGCACGCTGGAATGCGCGGCGGGCAAAGAATTTGAAATAGAAACCGCGCTGCGCGAGGCCCTGGCCAACGCTATCGTTCACGGCTGCAAGAACGATCCAACCAAGAAAATCGAGTGCTGCGTAGCCTGCGAAGACGAGCGCGGCATGCTGATCGTGGTGCGTGACCCTGGCTCAGGTTTCGATCCTAATGCCATTCCCGACCCCTGCAATGGCGAGAACGTCTTCTCCAATCACGGCCGGGGAATCTACCTGATTAACCAACTCATGGATGAAGTGAAGTTCCAGCGCAACGGCGCCGAAATTCACATGCGGAAGTACTGAACAGCAATCAGCACTCAGCATTCAGTTGTACTCTTCCACGACCTTTCTGATTCGCTCAAATGCCCAGTCGATCTCCTCGCGCGTAATGATCAGCGGTGGAGCAACGCGAATCACGTATTCGTGAGTCTCCTTGCAAAGAACTCCCTCGCACTTGAGCGCCTCGCAATAGGGACGCGCGGAGACATTGAGTTCAATGCCGATCCACAAGCCTTTGCCGCGTACTTCGCGAAGATGCGGGCTGCGGAGCGTCCGCAGCTTGTTGAGGAAGTACTTGCCCAGTTCGGCCGAGCGCTGAATCAATTTTTCTTCTACCAGGACGCGAAGCGCTGCTCGGGCTACGGCGCACGCCAGAGGATTGCCACCGAACGTGCTGCCATGATCTCCAGGATGAAAGACGCCCAGGACATCCTTCGAGGCCAGCACCGCCGATACCGGATAGAAGCCGCCGGACAGCGCTTTGCCGATGATGACGACGTCGGGCCGAACACCATCATGCATAAACGCGAAGAGCTTGCCCGTGCGCCCCAGGCCTGATTGGATCTCGTCCGCGATCAACAGCACGTTGTTCTCGCGACAGATCGCGGCCGCCTGCTTCAGGAAACCTTCGGGCGGGATGATGACGCCGGCCTCGCCCTGAATCGGCTCCACCAAGAAAGCGCAAGTGTTGGGCGTAATCGCCTCGCGCAGCGCACCTGCATCGCCGAAGGGAATGACCTTGAATCCGGGCGTGAACGGTCCGAAGCCCTCGCGATATTGTTCGTCGGTTGAGAAGCTGACAATGGTCACGGTGCGCCCGTGAAAATTGTTGGCGCAAACGATAATTTCGGCACTACCATCGGGTATGCCCTTTACCTGGTAGCCCCACTTGCGCGCCGCCTTGATGGCGGTTTCCACCGCCTCGGCGCCGGAGTTCATCGGTAACGCCATCTCAAAACCGGTCAGTTCATGCAGGTCCTGCAGAAGCAATGGAAGCTGATCGTTGCGAAAGGCGCGAGATGTGAGCGTAACTTTATTTGCCTGCTCCCGCAGCGCTTGCAGAATCGCCGGATGGCAGTGTCCCTGGTTGACGGCAGAATAGGAGGCAAGGCAGTCGAGATAACGGTTTCCCTCGACGTCATATACCCAGACACCCTCGGCGCGTTCGATGACCACATCGAGAGGATGATAGTTGTGAGCTCCATAGAGTTCTTCGAGTTCGATGAATTCGGTGGTTCGTGACTGCTCCATGACTGGCATAAGGTCTCCGACTCGGTATTCAGGCTTTAGAGCATGGTTCGTTGTTTCAAGTAGTGCGGGCCTTCAGACCCGCGTTCGCAATCTACACCTGGTTTCGCTTTCCCCGCTGAGTCTGTGACGTCAGCGGGGAAAGTTTTTTTCTTTGTGGCTGCTGGACGCGGCGCTGAAGCGCCGCTCTACTCGTGCTATTCCAACAGCATCGTCAGCAGCGCCATGCGCACGTACAGCCCATTCGTCGCCTGGCGGAAGTAAAGCGCCCGTGGATCATCGTCCACAGTTTTGTCCAGCTCAACCGTGCGTGGCAGCGGGTGAAGAATCATCGCGTCCGGTCTCATGCGCTGCAGCACGCTGGAGTTGATGGCATAACGCATCGCGCCCGCAACGCGCGGCATGCGCTCGGGCCGAATGCGCGTCTGGTACACCACATCCACTTCGCCAACCACCCGTTCGATGTCCGACTCAAGCTCATAGCGGACGCCGCAGCGATCGAGATATTGCAGGATGTCGGGCTTTATCTGCAGCTCCGGTGGGCTGACGAAGAAGACCTTGACCCGCTCGAATTTGGCCAGCAGATAGGCCAGTGAGCGAACCGTACGGCCGCGATCCAGCTCTCCAATAAATGCAACGCTCAGGCCGTCAAGAGGCCGTTCGCGGTAGATGGTGTACAGATCGAGCAAGGCTTGCGTTGGGTGCTGGCCGCCGTCGCCGTCACCGGCATTGATGACGGGCACGGAGGAAACTCTTGCCGCGCGCTCGGCGCCTCCGGTTTCGTGATGGCGGATGACAATCACGTCGCAATAGCTTCCGATGATGCGGATGGAGTCTTCCACCTGCTCCGCTTCGATCTCTGACGAGAACGCGCGGGCGTGTTCGGTGGAGAGCACCCTCCCGCCGAGCCGGTGCATGGCGGCTTCAAATGAGAAGCGGGTCCGAGTGGAGGGCTGATAGAACACGCTGGCGAGAATACGGTTCTGATAATCCAGCGTCCCGCCCCGCGCCACGATGCGCTCCATCAGCCGCGAACGTTCGAACAGGTCCATCAGCAGCGGAACGGTGAACTGTTGCGACTCGACCACGTGCTCCAGTGTCATGCGCGAAATAATCGGCCCTTTTTGCTCTGTCATAGGCATAATGCTCATCGGCATACGGGCTCCTCAAGCTGTTCTTGCGAACTCGCAGTCACGCCCGATACGGCGCCAGCGACGATGTGTGTCCCCGCCGATCCTGTAACTGCCTCGAACAGATTTTCGTGTGATGTGATGATGGCTTCCATGCCGCCGCTGCGAAGGAAGTTGAGCACCGACTCCACCTTCGGTCCCATATTTCCCGCGGGGAATTGGCCGGCGCGGTAATACTCTTCCAGTTGCGCTACGGTCGCGTGCGTGAGGGGAACATGTCCGGCCTTCTTGTAGTTCAGGTAAACGTAGTCCGTATCGGTCGTTATTGCGAATACGTCCGCGCCTAGTTGGGTGGCCAACAGGGCGGAAGCGCGGTCCTTGTCTATGACCGCTTCCACGCCTTGCAGGCGGCCCTTCACCAGCATCACCGGAATGCCGCCGCCGCCAGTCGAAACCACCAGCACACCACGTTTGACCAACGAGCGGATAACGTCCAACTCGAGGATCTCCACGGGCTTGGGCGATGGCACGACGCGCCTGTAGCCACGCGCCGCATCTTCCACGATGTGCCATCCCTGCCGTCGCCTTTTCTCTTCCGCATCGGCCCGCGAATAGAAAGGCCCGATCGGCTTGGTTGGGTTTCGCATCGCAGGATCGTCTGCCGATACCAGGACTTGCGTCACCAGGCTTGCCACCGGCACGTCCAGTCCCGGCTGCTGCCAGTTGGTTACGCAGCGATTGAGCCAGCAGATATCCGATTTCGCCCTGGCTGGCGGCTCCGCAAACGTCGAGCGTCTGGCCGTAAACCACATCGGAGGCGCGTTCCGAGCGGAGCAACTGCGCGCCCACTTGCGGGCCGTTGCCGTGGGTAATGACCAACCCGTATCCCAGACGGACTAGTCCGACGATGGCCTCGGCCGTCCGGCGAGTGTTGGCCAATTGTTCAGCAATGGTCCCCTTCTCACCCGCGCGGATGAGTGAATTGCCGCCTACCGCGACTAGCGCTCGAATCTCCATTCGCTCTTCATCATTCGCTCTCGCTCTTCCTTAGCAATCGCCTGTCTCGACCTTCTGGCGAAAGGCGAAAAGCGAGGAGCGAAAAGCGCTCGGCGGCCGGCAGACGGGAAGCGGCGGAAAGGAGGGCAGAGGAAACGCTGCCTCCCGTCTGACCAGCCAAACTTGCGGCCTACTCCACTAACTCGAGCGCCGGCTCACTCACGCGTTCGCGCTCTTCCTCTGCAGCACCCATCAGTTCCAGCATGATGGCTTTCTGCGCATGCAGGCGGTTCTCCGCCTGCAGAAAGACAAATGACCGCGGCGAATCAATCACCGCGGCGGTGACTTCATCGCCGCGATGCGCCGGCAAACAATGCATGAAGATGGCGTCGGGCTTGGCGCAGGCGAAGAGCTTGGCGTTGACCTGGTACGGTTGGAAAATTCCGCGCCGCCTCTCCGCCTCGGCTTCCTGCCCCATGCTCGTCCATACATCGGTGTAAACCACATCCGCTCCGTAGGCCGCAACCTGCGGATCGTGGGTGAGGGTGCAACTGGCACCGGTCACGAGCGCAGCGCTCCGTCGTCCAGGTAAAGGCATTCGCGTCCGGCTCATATCCTGGGGGGGTTGCAATCCACACATGCGCGCCCAATTGTGCGCCGGCGAACATCAGGGAGTGCGCTACGTTGTTGCCGTCGCCGATATAGGCAATCTTCAGCCCGGCGATGTGTCCCTTTACTTCCAGCATCGTCAGGTAATCCGCCATCGCCTGGCAGGGATGGCTGTAATCGGTGAGCCCGTTGATGACCGGAATGCTTGCGCACCGCGCCATCTCCACTACGATTTCGTGGGCGAAGGTGCGAATCATGATGCCGTGCACCATGCGCTCCAGGTTGCGGGCCACGTCATACACTGACTCGCGCTTGCCAAGGCTGATCTCGGCGGGCGAAAGATACACGGAATGACCGCCAAGTTCCTCCATGCCGACGTCGAAGGTGACGCGCGTCCGCAACGACGGCTTCTCGAAGATCATGGCCAGCGTCCTGCCCTTTAGCGCGTCGGAGTATGCCTCCGGGATTGGCCTTGATCTGGCACGCTACATCCAGGAAGCGCTTGATCTGCTGCGGCGAAAAATCACGAATCGTCAGGAAATCCTTCCGCTGCATGCTCACCTCCCGGCGCCAGCCAGCGCGGGTTTGTGCGCTTGCGTGAATTCCTCAAGCATCTGAGTAATCGCGGGCTTGCCGATTTCCTGTATCTCGTAGCGGACACGCACGCTGGGCTTGTCCAGCTTGATGGTCCTCGCCAAATCAATCGGGGTTGCCACAATCACCAGATCGCAGGGAACGCGTTTGATGGTCTCTTCCAGTTCGTGGCGCTGCCGATCGCTATATCCCATGGCCGGCAATACCCTCCACAGGTGCGGGAACTTCTCAAACGTCTTCTCGATGGAGCCGACGGCGTACGGACGCGGATCAACCAGCGACGCCGCGTTATACCGGTTGGCAACTACCACGCCGGCGCCGTAAGGCATCTCGCCGTGGGTGAGCGTCGGGCCGTCCTCGACCACCAGAACGTTCTTGCCGCCGATTACTTCGGGATCGGCAATCGTGACCTTGCTGGCCGTCTCGATGACCTTCGCCTTGGGATTGTGCAGCGCAATGTTCTGCCGCACAGTCTTCACTCCGTCCGGGTCGGCGGTGTCCACTTTGTTGATGATGAGCACATGCGCCGTGCGGAAATTCACTTCGCCAGGGTAGTAGGCCAGTTCGTGTCCCGGTCGGTGCGGATCGAGCACGACAATGTCGAGATCGGGCCGATAGAAGGAGGTGTCATTGTTGCCGCCGTCCCACAGAATGACGTCGCCCTCCCGCTCTGCCTGACGCAGTATCTCTTCGTAATCTACGCCCGCGTACACCGTGGTTCCCGCGATGATGTGCGGCTCGTATTCCTCGCGCTCCTCGATGGTGCACTGATAGCGGTCGAGGTCGGCGAGCGAAGCGTAACGCTGCGCGCGCTGCGCCGCCAGATCGCCATACGGCATGGGGTGGCGGACCACGACGGGGTTCCATCCCATACTGCGCAGTTCGTTAGCGATGCGGCGTGAGACCGGACTCTTCCCGCAACCGGTGCGGACAGCGCACACCGAAATCACCGGCGCCTTCGCTAGCAGTTGCGTGCGTGCCACGCCCAGCAGCCAGAAATCAGCCCCGGCTGCGACCGTTCGCGATGCCAGATGCATCACTGCGGCATGCGTGATGTCGCTGTAGGAAAAGACCACCACGTCCACCTGCTGCTCGCGGATGATCTCCTCCATCTTGTTCTCGTCGAGGATGGGGATGCCGTTAGCGTACAGCTCGCCCGCTAATTCGGCTGGATACCGACGTCCGTCGATGTCGGGAATTTGTGCGGCCGTGAAAGCGACAACGTGAAACTCAGGATTGTCTCGGAAAATTACGTTGAAGTTATGGAAGTCGCGCCCTGCGGCTCCCAGGATCAGCACCTTTTTCATAGTGCGTCCAAAGCGTCATTAGACCCATGAGGTGGGGACGCTTTTCTCCCGCAACTTATGGTTTCATATCACGCGGGGATGCGCTGTGAGGGCGGTCACATGGGCGTGAGATATGGAATCGGCGTCGCCGATTACTGCACTTCCACTCATACTTACCGAAGAACGACCCTGTTCGCAGCGGGGGAAGAAGGGCGTCGATTGTTTTGCCGGCTGCCTCAGGCGGTGTAAGCTTTCCTAAACCTGGGCAAGTTGTGCTGAACAACATCCTCATCATCGTTGCCTGCGTCGGAGCAGCGCTTCTCTTTCTGTTTCTGGTGACGCGCGCCTCCACGGCGCCCTCGCGCAAAGAGTCCAACGATTTCACCGGCGCTGTAGTGGCTGTGATTGGCACCACCTATGCCGTGATCCTGGCCTTCACCCTGTCGGACGTTTGGACTATGTTCCAGCAGGCGCAGGCCAACGAGCAACAGGAAGCCAACTCGCTGGTAAACGTCTTCCGCATCGCCGGCCAGTTAGACGATCCGAGTGCCAGGGCGATCCAGGAACTCTGCGTCCGCTATGCCGAGAACGGGTTGCGGCGCGAGTGGCCGGCGATGCGGAATGAGCAGTTGCCGCCGGAAGGCGACAAGATGATCAATCAGCTTTGGACGCTGGCCGGACAAGCTCAGGCGCGGGCGCGGCCCGACGCAATTGCGGCGTATCAGCTCATGGAAGAGTTGCGGGGACTGACACAATACCGCCGCCTCCGGGCGATGCAGAACCGTGAAGCTTTGCCCGGCATTCTGTGGGCGGTACTGATCGCGGGCGGCGTTATAACGGTGGCCGCTTCCTGCTTTTTCGGCGTCCCCAACTTCCGTTTTCACATGCTACAGGTACTGGTACTTAGCTTCCTGATATCACTTGTGCTGGTCGCCATCGCCGACATCGACCGGCCCTATCAGGGGCCCGTGAGAGTACAGCCCGAGGGCTTTGACTACGCTGTCCGCACCTTGCACGGCGATCCAAGTCTCTAAGGATAACTGGGTGATCCGCGCATTTCCTCTCCGCTCAGCATCAAAAATCTGCTCAGGGTATGAGCTCCCACACCGTGCCGCATCCGGCTCCGCCGCAGCCGCCGCTTAATCCGCCGGCGGTAGCTGTTCCAAACAGGTTTCCGTCCGCGTCGAGTGTCACAGCGCTCTTGGGACAACTACCATCGCTGCCTCCAGTGAAGCTGTACAGCGTGCTACCAATCCAGCCGTTTCCCGAAGGGGTCAGCTTGTACACTGAGCCCACTCCGAAGCTGCCATCGTTGCAGGTTGCGCCATACAGGTTGCCGCTCGCGTCCTGAACCAGACCCGCCCAAGGACCATGCGCGCCAGTAAACACGTAAATTGTGCTGTAGTTCCACTGGCCGCCGGACAGCGACAATTCGTAAACATTGTCCAGAGTAGTCCCGTAGATAACTCCTGTCCCATCCAGAAGCAGATTTCCGAAGGGAAATACTCCGTAGGCAAAGTTATAAAGCGGGGTTTCAATCCATCCCTGTTGCGAAGGACTCAGCTTATAGGCCACGGCATTGAAGCTGTCGAAGGGGGTTGTGCCGTAGAGGTTGCCCGAGGAGTCGAGGACCAGTCCGCTTACAGGATTTGCGCCATCGTTGTTTCCCGTGAAGTTGAAGGAGGAGGACTTCGTCCAGCTGCCGCCGGATAGCGACAGCTCGAACATGGTCCCGCAAGTGTTGGAGCCTGAGCACGGGACGCCGCCCTCCGAGGTTGTGCCGTACAGATTCCCCTGGGGATCGAAGACCAGGCTGCCGTACATGGGGTACATTCCGTCCTCGCCACCGGCGAAGCTATAGATTACGGTTTCTATCCAGCCCGCGAGCGCGTTGGCGGAAGCATGCGCGGGAGGCCTGAGGCTGTAAACTGTGCCGTCGCCGCTGGCGCCTCCGGCCATGGTCGTGCCGTACACGATGCCGTTGGGAGCGATGGTGACTCCCGCCAGCGGAGTACTCGCGTCCTTGTTTCCCTGAAAGACATACAGCGGCGCAAAGCTCCAGGCGGACCCATGACGCGTCAGCTTGAAGACTGTGCCGCAGCCGGTTGAGGTGCAACTACCTCCGGTGGAACCCCCGGCGCTGGCGGTTCCATAGATATTCCCCGCCGCGTCCAAGACCAGCGTGCTGTATGGCGTGGCGCCATCGACTCCATTGGTGAAGGTGTGGAGAAGGCTAAACGTCTGGCCCCTAAGCGGCAATGATAGGAGAATGAACAACGCCAGCACCGCGACGACAACATGACTGGTCCTGGAGGTACACATAGGCGCTCCCTCAGGCAACAGATAATACAACTAATCTCAGCGACATTGCTGTCATCCGAGGGGCTGTGACAGCGTATCTCAAACTGCCTTACCAGAGAAGTTTCAGCGCGAACTGCACCTGCCGCGCGGTGGTAGAAGTGCTGGTGATCGCTCCGGCCGTGCCCGACAGCCCAGAAGGTGTGAAGACAATGAGGTTGGGCGTATTGAAGTTGGCGCGGTTTAGCAGGTTGAAGATTTCCGCGCGAAACTGCAAGCTCAGGCGTTCATGGATGGTGGTGTTCTTGATCGCTGAAAAGTCCCACGTCGCCAGATTGGGCCCGGTCAGATTGTTCCGGCTGAGGTTTCCCCAGAAGCCGCTGTTGGCTGGCGGTTGCAGAAAGGCAGCCGGATTGAACCATTGCGCAGGCGTACCAAGGATCGGGTTTCCAGTAAAGTTCGGGTTGGCGAAGGGTCTGACAGGATTGCGCGTGTCGCCGTCGTTGGAAGGGTTATAACTGAGTTGCGGCGTTATCGGGAATCCGCTTTGCAGGGTGAGGATGCTTTCCACCGACCAGCCACTCACCATGGCGTTGGCGAATCCCTGCATTCCATTGGCGAACGCCTGACCTTGGCCGAGGGGCAAGGTATAGACGCCACTGATCACGCCGACGTTGGTGGCGTTCCAGGCCGCCGGTCCCCAGTCGGCGCGTATGTCGTAGGGGTTCGATACCAGACCCGGCTCGTTGGCCGTGGTCGTGGAATTCAAAGAATCGCCATCGTCGAGCGCCTTCGACCAGGTGTAAACGCCGCGCAGCGAAAGACCGTGACTGAAACGGCGATTGAAGTCCACTTGGAGCGCGTTGTAGCTGCTGTCCCCGTACGAAAAGTAAGTCCAGGTGTTCGCCAGGGTGGGATTGGCCTTCGGCGTACCCGCTTTAATGTAGTAGGTGCCTGCCGGCACGGGTGTGCCTGCTAGTCCGACCGGGAAGTTAGCGGGATATACCGCTGGACACGGCGACGCTGGGCAGATGGTTGGAACCGGCGTGTTGGCGTCAAGGCCGACGATTTCATGGTAGCCATGCGAGCCCAGGTAGCGCAGGGTCAACGACGTATTTGAATTCAACGCCTGCTCAATCCCCAGCGAGTACGAAATGAGGGTCGGCGTCTTAAGGTTCGGCTGCACTCCGCCCGGCGTCAGCAACGCCTTCGGCGGCGGCGGAAGATTCGGATTAATCGGCAGCTGCGAAACGGGCAAGCTGGCGATGCTGTAGGTCGGATTGAATGGGGCGTTTTGATCCATGCGATAGCCGAGCGCATCCTGGAGGTCGTTGTACATGCCAAATCCGGCGCGTATGACCGTCTGCCCGGGGTAGGGACTCCAGGCAACCCCCAGTCGCGGCTCGGGCAGGAACTTGGCGTTGTTAGTGGTAAACGCGCTGCTGGCGATGCGCGGGTCGTTCGAGATTACCCCGTTGGTGAACGTGTAATTGGCGGCGCGGCCGTGGGCTTCGTTCCATCCGGTAGAGAATTCGCCGCGGAAGCCCAGGGTCAGCGTCAGCTTGGGATTGAGCCGAATCGTGTCCTGCGCGTAGCCGGCCCCAAACAGGGAGCGCCAATTCAGCTCGGTGGGCGCAGGATCGTACAGGAAAGTAGCCACAGTTCCGGCCAGGAAAGTCTGCAAGCTGGTAAATGTGGCCTGGCCGTACTGGCTCAGGGCCAGGGTTTCGTTTGACTGGAATTGTTGGAACCATGCGCCGAAATCGAACTGGTGCCGGCCGTAGGTCAGCGAGACCCGGTCTTCGTAGGTGTACAAATTGCGGGCCATCGTCAAGTTACTTCCGTTGTTGCTGCCGGCCAGGCCGACCTGCGCCATCGGATTCGAGGCCGCGCTTCCGCCCACCACGACGGCGCCCACCTGATGTCCCACCAGAAATCCGGGAACGTCAGCGGCGGGGGTGTCGGGGGTGGGTTCTCCGGTGAAGAAGTAGCCCGCGCGCGAGTAGCCGACGCGCGCCGTGTTCAACAGCGTCGGCGAAAAGACGTGCGTTTCCTCCAGGCTGAGAACCTGCTCGCGCAGCGTCAAAATGTCGGTACTGTAGGGATCGGCGGTAGTCGCTGTGTTGTCAGCCCCGTCATCAATGGTGTAAACCGCCGAGAAGCTGTCTTTCGACGAGAATACGTGATCGAAGCGCGCATTGCCGAAGTACTCACGCACGGTCTGCAATGGGCTGCTGAATACCTCCGCAATCCCGTTGAAGGTAGGATCAGTGGGCGAAGGAGTAGGCCAGAGGTTCAGCAGCGGCTTAACGCTCGGCACCGCGGCCGCGCGCGAGGCAAGGTCGGGCACAAATGCCACCGAGGTCTGGTGCAGGTTCTGGATAAACCCCTCGAAGTTTACGAAGAAGAAAGTCTTGTCCTTCTGGATGGGAGCTCCGAGGGCGCCGCCAAACTGGTTGCGTTGAAATGGCGGGGTCGTACCTTGAGCAAAGTAGTTGGGTGCGTCCAGCGCGCTGTTTCGCAGATACTCATACACCGAGCCGTGCCACTGGTTGGTTCCCGACTGGGTGACGATGGTCACCTGGGCGCCGGGCCGCTTGCCGTACTCGGCGCCGTAGGAGTCGCGCAGGACGTTGAATTCACGCACCGCCTCCACACCAATCAGGTTCTGGCTGGGGCCGCCGGGTTGCATGTTGTTCTCCGCAGCGCCGGTAAATTCGACGCCATTCAGCAGGAACAGATTTTGCTGCGGGCGATTGCCCGAGGCGGAGAAATCGTTGCCCGTGGTTGAATTCGAAACTCCGAGTCCGCCGGTCTTCTCCCAGGTGAAGTTTACGATTCCCGGGTTGAGGGTCATGAGCAAGTCATAACTGCGGCCATTCAGTGGAAGAGCTTTGACCTCCTTTTCGCCCACCAGGCCGGTGATGTCCTGGGTGCTTGTGCTCACCAGGGGAACATCCGACTCCACTTTCACCTGCTCGCTGACCGGGCCGATCTTTAAGCTCACGTCGGCAGTAGCATCCTGACCCACCACCAGGACAATTCCGGTGCGCACCTCTTCCGCGAAACCGTCCTTTTTCGCCCGCAACTCGTATCGGCCAATGGGAAGCGCCAGCAATTCGTACATGCCGGACTGGTTCGTGACTGCTGTGCGAGCGACGCCTGTTTCCAGGTCTGTCGCCGTCACCGTGGCTCCGGATATCGCGGCACCGCTGGGATCCGTTACCCTTCCGGACAGACTGGCTGACACTTGAGCTCCTGCTGGAAGCGGACAGAGCGACAACAGAGAAAGAAGCAGAACCCACGGACAGTACTTAGCGAGCATCAATCCCCCTTTGACGCAGACCTTTACTGAGCGCGAGCCAGGCTCGCCCCATCCGCAACCAGGCAGAGCAGTCGATTTAATCGAATACAACCGTTATTGTCAACCGTTTCTAGTCAGGTAGGACGATCATGACTTCCGTGGACTTGATGAGCGCGGCGGCGATCTGCCCTTTTTCCAGCCGCAGCTCACGCACGGCGTCGGCCGTAATGATGGACGTGATGTGCTGGCCGCCGACGGCGAGAGTCACCTGGGCGAGCAGGCCGCTGACTTTAATGTCGGTGATGCGCCCGATGAGCTGATTTCGTCCACTGATGCGCCGGAAGCTGCGGCGACGCTTCTCGGGAGCACCGGACACACTGATGCGAGGGAGTAAGCGGTCGATTTCCGACTCGGGTATGCGGTGATGGCCACCGGGAGTTCTGACGGTCTTCAACTTGCCACGGTAAATCCATTGCTTGAGCGAGGAATAGCCGATGCCCAGGACCTTGGCGGCGTCACGCGGAGTGTAGAGCTTTGGCATAGCGACTGCGATTGTAAGGCAACAATTGTCATGCTCCTAATGGAGCTGGGTCGAGACCGGTGGTCTTTACGGATTTGCCCGCGGCTTCGTCAGAAATACGTCTTTGTGCGGGAACTTCTCAAAGCACGACGCATCTTGAGAAAAGTTGGTGGCA
This sequence comes from uncultured Acidobacteriaceae bacterium, assembly GCA_963823635.1. Lineage (GTDB taxonomy): Bacteria > Acidobacteriota > Terriglobia > Terriglobales > Acidobacteriaceae > Bog-257. The sequence continues at coordinate 28,834 of CAWGMV010000023.1, forward strand.
AGAATATCGGGCGGATTGCCGGCAATCCACTGCGACAAGTCAATGGTCTGGTAGTGACCGTTGTTAAAGACGATGAGAATACGTGCCTTGTTGCGCCGACATTTTCAATCGAGTGACCAAAGCCTTGCGGGATGTAGGCAACATCTCCCTGGCTGAGCTTCTCTTCGCGCCAGCGGCCTTGCGAGCCGAACAGGGTCACGTTGAATTCGCCGCTCAGGACGTATTGCCACTCGGACGCATTCGGATGCCAATGTAATTCGCGAAGGGCGCCGGGCTCCATCTCCAGCACCACGCCGGTCATGGTGGTGGAAATAGGAAATTGCGTGCCATCCACTCGCCACTCAAGCCCACCGCTGAAGGTTTCGAATGGCTTCTGCGAAAGGAGGCTGTACTTGTGAGTCAGCGGCGGTCTCTTCCAGCCCTGCAGGGGTGGAGCGGCGACAGGAGGTGGAATCTTTGCCTTTGGCGAAATAGACCTCGCTCTTCGGGAAAATTATCGAAGGTCTCGGCGGGAAGGCCGAAGTTTTTCGCAAGCAGTTTTTTCGGGGCATGGCCTATCCAGTCGCTGATGCTGAAAGTGCCGAATTCGGAAAAGTAACCGTTATCGAAGACCAGGATGAAGTGGCACGGCTTGACGCCCAGGGTTTCGATCACGTGGCCATGACCGCGCGGGAAATACCAGATATCGCCGGGACCAAAGTCATTGGTCTCGCAGCAGCCCTGAGGATCGATGACCGTGGTGCGCACCTGTCCCTCAGCGACAAAAGCCCACTCCGCGGCGGTGGCGTGCCAGTGAAGCTCGCGCATCACGCCCGGCTCCATGCGCATGGCGACGCCTGCCAACCCCTTCGATATGGGCAGCTGCGTCACTGTGGCCTCTTTGCCATAGCTGCCGCCCATCACCCGTCCTTCGGATTTCTCCAACTCAAACTTGAAGGTTGGAAGCTCCTTCCCCGACGTTACGGGATCAGGCACGTTGTTCTGGAAGCTGTTATGGCCGCCTTCGGAACTGATGGGAATCGAAAGTGAAAACACAGAGTCTCCTTATCCGGCGCACGTCGCACGTAATGCGCCGTTGCAGCCTTGTGGGTAACTGGGGAATCGAATTGTTTACCTTATCGGCTGGTGGTCGGCAAGGCAACTAAGAAGTTGACCGCCTCCGCCCATCCTTTCGCCAAAAGAGGGCGAAAAGAGCCTATTCCGAACGGAGCTGAGGGTGTTGGGCAGCCGCTCCTCGCAGATGAAAAAGGCCGCCGAATTTCTTCGCCGGCCCGGTATGAATTATGGATGAAGCGATTTACGTCTCGAGTGCCGCCACTTCGATCTCCGGCTCCTCGGCCGGGATCGCGCCATTCAGCGTCTTGATGCCGTACTCGTAACCCTTGTCGAAGGCTTTGCGATTGAGGTCGCGATAAGCTTCAGGCACAGAATCGGCGATGGCGCTGCGCAGCGAGTCGGGCTGCAGCAGCCCGGTCACGGCACCAAAGAAGCCGACCATCACGATGTTGAGCACCATCTTCTTGCCCAACTCCTCCGCCAGCCGCGTTGCCGGACAGCTAAACACGCGCACCCCAGCGGGCAGCGTGTCCACGCGAACCAGGTCCTGCTCGACGATAAGCGTCCCGTTCTCCCTGACCTGCGGCGCAAAGATGGTATACGCTTCGTGCGACATTACGACCAGCACGTCAGGACGCGTGACATACGGATAAAGCACCGGGCTGTCGGACAGGATCACCTGGGCGCTGCAGGCACCGCCGCGCGCTTCCGGCCCGAAGCTCTGGGTCATGGTGGAGAAGCCGCCCTCGTAGATGCAGCCGGCCTTGCCGATGACAATGGCCGAGAGAATTACGCCCTGGCCGCCAAATCCTGCGATTCGAATTTCGGTTAGATGCTGCATTCGCATGCCTCCGCTTCTACGTATTGGTCGCCGAGAACTTCGGTGAGCCGGTCGTGCATAAGATCGTGATAGTCCTCGCGCTCCCGGTCCACGAACTTGCCGACGATGATCTCGCCCGACTTGCTCAGGGCGACTTCGCTAGTCGGAGCGCCGTTCTTGATCTTGCTGACTTCTTTGTAGAACTTCATGGTGTCGAGGCCGTCGCCCATCTTGTTGCGGCGCTGGTAGAGCGTCGGACAGGGAGAGATCACCTCGATGAACGCGAAGCCCTTCTTCTTGAACATCTCCTGCATGGAGCGCGCAAGCTGGCGAACGTGGAACGTGGTCCAGCGAGCCACATAAACCGCGCCCGCAGCCTCCACCAGATACGGCAGGTTGAACGATGGATCGTAGGTACCGTAAGGATTGGTCGAGGTAATGACCGCCCCTGGCGTCGTTGGAGCTGTCTGGCCACCGGTCATGGCGTAGATGAGGTTGTTGACGCAGACGACCTTGATGTCCACATTGCGGCGGGCAGCATGGATGAGGTGGTTGCCGCCGATGGCGAACAGGTCGCCGTCGCCCGAGTACACCACCACGTTGAGCTTGGGATTGGCCAGCTTTAGTCCGGTGGCGAACGGAATGGCGCGGCCGTGCGTGGTGTGGAAGGAATCCAGGTTCATGTAGCCGGCGACACGCCCGGTGCAGCCGATGCCCGACACGATGGCAACGTTCTTCATATCGAAGTTGGACTCGGTCAGCGCGCGGGCAAAAGAGTTGACGCTGGTACCGATGCCGCATCCCGGACACCAGATGTGGGGCATGCGGTCGGTGCGCAGGTACGGTTCCACAGGATTGATGGGTATGGGCGTCGTTGTCATCGTGCCACCTCCATGATGGCTTGCAGAATGTCTTCGGGACGGTGGACGCTACCTCCGGCGTGCCCAACAAAGCGAACTGTCGCTTTGCCGGCAGCGGCTCGTTCCACTTCGCGAACCATCTGCCCCAGGTTCAGCTCAGCCACAACCAGTGCCTTAACCTTGGAGGCAATTTCTGCAATCTTCTTCTCGGGAAAAGGCCAGGCGGTGATGAGGCGGAACTTGCCGACCTTCACACCTTTCTCACGTGCGAGGTCAATGGCGCGTTGCGCCACCCGCGAAGTGATGCCGTAAGAGACAACCACCACGTCGGCGCCGTCAATCTGGTCTTCCTCATAGATAATGATCTTGTCCGCATTCTTGCGGATCTTGTCCACCAGCCGCTTGACCAGCTTGTCTTGCTGAGCGGGCTTCATATCGGGGTAGCCACGCTCATCGTGCGTCAACCCGGTGACGTGCACGTTGTAGCCTTCGCCCGTGCGCGGCATGTCGGGAACCAGGTCATCCTTCGGTTTGTATGCCAGAAACTCACCCGGAGGAATCGTGGTGTAACGCCGAGGCTCAACCTCGATCTGATCGGCAGGAGGAATAACGACCTTCTCCGTCATGTGGCCGACGACTTCATCTAGCATGACGAAAACCGGGACGCGATACTTTTCGGAGAAGTTGAATGCCTTGACGGTGAGGTCGAAGCACTCTTGCGGGGAGTTCGGACACAGCGCGATGATTTCGTAGTCGCCGTGCGAACCCCAGCGGCACTGCATCATGTCGCCCTGCGCCGGCAGGGTCGGCAGACCCGTGGAAGGTCCGCCGCGCTGCACGTCAATGAAGACGCACGGAGTTTCGGTCATTACTGCCAGGCCAATGTGTTCCATCATCAGCGAAAAGCCGGGGCCCGAAGTGACAGTGAACGCCTTGGCTCCGCCCCACACCGCGCCTTGTAACGTGATGGAGGCAGCCAGTTCATCTTCCATCTGGATGAAGGTGCCGCCGACCTTGGGCACGCGAGATGCAAAACGCTCGACGACTTCTGTGGACGGAGTGATGGGATAGCCGGAGGAGAATCGCGCGCCGGCAGCCAGCGCGCCTTCGCAGCAGGCATGGTCGCCATCAAGGAAATGAGAACCAGTAAGAACTCCGGCTGGATCAGCGTGCATCTTGGGCCTCCTGTTCGGTTGCGGCGACGCCCGTGGCGGGCGCTGCCGTTTCCTTCGCTGGCGCAGGCTGCTTGTAGCCAAAGATGGCGAAGTCTGGACAATACATGCCGCACAGGTCGCAGCCGCTGCACTTTTCCGGATGGATCAAATAGGGGGTGTGATATCCCTTGGAATTAAAAGCCGAGGAGAGCGCCAGAACTTTTGTGGGACAGAATTCCACGCAGAAACCGCAGGCCTTACAGCGCTCTACCACAATCTCCACTGTACCTTTGGCCATGGTCAACCTTTCTATGATGGCGGGCTTTTCAGAAAGAAACGGTAGCCACAGTTGCAGCTCTTTTCTTTAGAATTTCGCCGTCGCACCTGGTATTTACGTTGCGGTTGGGAAGCTCACCCTCTACCGAACGATGGTTTGATTCTTGACCAGGCACTGCCCAAGAGGAAGTGACAGCCGTCACACCGCGATGTGAGGTATGAACGCGCAGGCAATTAGCCAACCGCTGTGGCGACTGACTTCATCGTGCATGCCAAACTACGGCGTGAGGCGAAGCACTTTGTGCTCGGGGCAGCGCGTCTGTGCCAAATCCACGAGGCGGTTGATCAGCTGGGGACCATGGTTGGCGTAGAAGTAGAGCGCGGCGATTTCGCGCTCCTGTAACGACTTGTTGGGATATAACGCGTTCTCGATCTGCGCCGCGTGGCGCGCCAGAATTTCGCTGCGGCGCAACTCGGCCTGCGCGGCCCGCTTTTCAAGGCGATCCACCTGGTAGCGCGCTTTACTTGCGGCCCGTTCCGCAGCTTCCACCAGAGTAGGATCGAGCTTCTGCAGCGATGCACTGATGCGTTGCAGGTTGACCTGCACGGCTCGCCGTGCAAGCTCGAAGTCATCCTTCAGCTCCGCTGGCAAGGAGCGAGCAGCGAGACAATCACGCAATTGACACTCACCGTGAAACAGCTCCGGCAGCTCCACTCCGTACTTCAACAGCAGCCGCTCAATGCGCGGCTCGATCAAGCGTCGCGCTCATGCGCGGAAGGATGGGCGTAATACGGCCGAGCAGCTCCTGGTAGAGCACCGCGGCTTGCGCGAAATAGGCGATCTCGGCCGGACCGCCGATGTAAGCCAGCGTGGGCAGCCAGAAATCCTGAAGCACAGGACGCATTAACACGTTGGCGCTGAAGTTCTCCGGAGCGGATGCGATGCGCTTTTCTAACTCCTCGGCAGAGATGCGCTCAGTCCTGATGGTGTACGCGCCATTGGCGCGGTGTATGGGCACTCGCGATCCCTCCACCAGCGTGAAAAGCGGAGTCGATTCGCGTGTGACCTTAACCTGCTCGTGATATCCGGCGTCATGCAGCTCCCGATTGCGCTCCAGCACGGTCTGGTCGAGCTCGGGCGAGCGGCGCAGGGCTTCGACAAACAGCGGCGCCGCAATGCGGTGCAGCTCGGCGTCTGCGGGATCGAGGATGATCAGCCCCTGTTCGGCAAAGATGCGCGCGTAAAGCTTAGCGAAGGCGTTGGAGAAGGTCTCGCCTTCAACGTAGCTCTCACGCAGGTAATCCGCGGCCAGGGACTCGCCCAGCAGCTTGGCGGCTTGCGCGACGAGTTCGTTGGTTCCTTCGGCGAAATGCATGTGCGCCACGGGAGCGCCTGCCGTTCCTTTCGTATTGGCCTTGAAGGGAACGAGCTGGAACTCGTGCGTCAGGAACAACGCCTGGTTGACTTCGTCGAGGTCGTGGTCCTCGGTGGCGAGCCAGAATACCGGCACACAATCCACACCCGCCTGCTCTACCTGCTTTGCCAGCGCCAGCGCCGATGCAACTTTGAACAGCGACATCAGCGGCCCGCCAAACAGCCCTACTTGCTGCCCGGTGACGACGGCGAACGCGCCGTCGCGCAGGCGCTGAATGTTGCGCAGGGTCGCCTCGGAGGCGCCCCAATTCGTGTTTTGCTTCTCCAACGCCTCAGCAACCCGGGCCTGCCGTTCGAGATCGCGCGGCACCGACTTGGCCGTGCGCGATCACATGCTCTGCGTCAGGCTGGATCGGAAAGAACTTGCGGGCCTCGGGATAATAGGAAAGGAAGTCGCTGAAAATTCGGGTGGTGTGCGGAATAGAGCTGAACGGGATGCAATCGGGAATCACGAGATTGTCTCCCGGCAACGGCGCCTGCAACGACATGTCATTAGGTCGGGCATTCCGCGTTCTCGTATGAGACTAACAGGCGCGTAAAAGGTTTGGATGAATCTGCTGCTATTGGGATGCAGGAATCAGCCATCCGAGTCCGCCCCTCCTGCGGCGGCATCTATATGACTGCCATTGACTTCCCTGCCCCAGGTGCTAGAGTGAAGTTGATCGCAGTTCGCGGCACTCTAAGGGGGCGTCACGGCTTCGACGGAAGTGATTGCGGTAAAGAGGCATACCGGAGTGCATGCATCCGTAATCGCGTGCAAAAACACAATTGCCAATCAAAACCTGGCATACGCAGCTTAATTAGTTAGGTTGCCGTCCTCCTCAGCTTTGCTCACGGGCTGAGAAAGGGCGTCGCACAGTGAGCTGGCCTTGAACTCTACGTCTGGGAGTTCGAGGCGAGACCTTCAGGCTGGCTGGCCGCGTTTCTTGTCCGTTCTGAGCGTGGCTGGCGAGAGTGCCGGGCAACCGGCGCAGGAACGAGACTAAGTATGTAGGCTCTTTGCTGGCAGCATTTTCGGACGCGGGTTCAACTCCCGCCGCCTCCACCATCATTCTGCCTATGCTGTAACGCGGCGGGTTCCGGCCGCCGTTCCCGATTTGCAGGAAGCAGTACGTCCATTCAATATCTCTCGCAGCAGGAACTTCCCAGCCGATCGCGCTAGACTCTGGGACACCGAATTTCGTGCTAACCTCAGAACTTCTTACGGTTTAGAACATCTGATTACGTGCATTAGAAACACTAATGGACGTGAACCACAGGAGGGGCGATGCACTATCACGACTCTGACGACCTGAAACGCCTGGGCGAATTCAAGCAACTGGCGCCCACGGAATTCTCTGCCTTCGTAGAGTTTGACAAGATTGTCGGCCGCGACGACGGCGCCATTCCGAGGAAGTATCGCGAACTGATCGCTATTGCGGTGGCCTGCACCACCCAATGCCCTTATTGCCTCGATGTGCACACCCGCGCTGCTAAACGCGCCGGCGCCACTCGCGAAGAAGTCACCGAAGCTGCAATGCTGGCGGCCGCGCTGCGAGCCGGAGCTGCGGTCACTCACGGTGCACTCGCGGTGAAGCTGTTTGACCAGGCCCCAGCGCCCCAGACGGCCGCAGCCGAGACGCGCAAGTAGTGAGCACCTAACATCGTGCCATCCCTCGCCTCGAATGAAAGTCAGCCGGAGGTGCGCACGGCGGGAGCGAGCAGTTGCCGAGGGTGCCTCCGTTTGCCTGTACCACCACAGCTCGGAGCTTATCCGGCTTCGTCGAAGGCCCGGATGGCGTCGTGCAACCGATCGAACAGGTGCTCGGGGCCGATCACCTCAGTCAGGCGGTGGCGATCAAGGTCTGACCTGAGTGAGACAGACACTCGCGCGAAGCCCAATGTGACACCGGATTGCACCAAGTCCTGCTGAAGCTCGCGCACGACGCGCGCTGCGGTGAAATCAACGTTGGTGATCGCTTCGGCGTCCACCACCAGCCAGCGCACCGCGGAAGGGGCGGGTCCGACGAGACTGCGAATCTGGTCGGAAAAGAGTCCGGCATTGGCGTAGAAGAGCGCGGCGCCGAAGCGATACATCACCAGCCCTGGTTCGGTGACCGTGCCGGGAACGGCCGGCATCAACTGTAATGGCTCTCCTTCACCTTTCAGGACCAGGACACCGGTGTGAGGCTGATAGCTGTGGCGTACGATCCGAAGCAGCGACAATACCATTGCCAGCACGATTCCCTGTTCAACTCCCAACAGCACAACCGTCGCTGCCGTAATCCAAGCCAAGCGATATTCGCCCGGACTCTCGCGCCGAATGTCGCGCATGCCGCGGAGATCGATAAGCCGGACAGCAATGAAAAATACGATGGCGCCCAGCACGCAGCGTGGCAGGTATTGCAGCGGTTTGGTCAGAAAGAGCAGCACCAGCGCCACCACAACCGCTGTGGTCACCTGGGCGAGTTGGCTTTGGCCACCGGAGCTCTCGACCATTGCGGTTTGGGTAGGACTGCCGTCCACCACAAACGTCCCGCTTAGTGCCGCCGCTGCGTTAGCGGCCGACAGGCCGACCAGATCCGCATCTTCGTCGTCGCGCTGATGATGGCGCGCCGCATAGAATCGCGCCGTGGCGGCGCTCTGGGCAACAATCATCACAAAGCAAGAACCGGCAACGCCAAGCAGCGAAGGCACGTCTTTCCAAGGGACATGCGGCAATCCGAGATGGGGCAAACCGCCGCTCACCGGGCCGACCACCGGAATGCCGTGCCCTGCGAAATCCCAAATTGCGCTTGCCGCGATCGCGCCGGCAACGGCAATCAGCGGGCCGGGCAATTTCGGTGACACCCAGCGAATGACAAATGAAACTGCTACGGCTACCGCCGAGACGATCAACGTCGGCAAATGGACCTGAGGAAGCGAGCGGATGACCTCTAAGAGCTGTCCAAGAGTACGGTGCGATTGAACTTCGATGCCCAACATCGTTCCCAGCACCGCGATGCCCACTTGGAATCCCACGCCCGTGAGGAAACCCACCAGCACCGTTTGCGAAAGGAAGTCGGCCAGGAAGCCTAGCTTGAATATTCGCGCAATCAGCAGGAACGCAGCGGTAATCAGTGCCACCATTGTCGCCAGCTCCACATACCGCGGGCTGGCCAATGGCGCCATGCTGGAAAGCTTACCGGCAAGGATGGCGGCGGTAGCGGAATCGGCGGAAACCACGAGATACCGCGAGGAGCCGAAGACCGCGAACGCCAGCATCGGCAGCAACAGGGTGTAGAAGCCTGTTACCACCGGCATGCCCGCAATCCTGGTATAGCCCAGCGCCTGCGGAATATTCAGTGCCGCAAGCTGGATTCCCGCCAGTGCATCGCGGACTGCTCCTCCGCGAGTAACAGGCTTTATGCCTTGGAACAAGGACAATTTAGGCATCGTGCCGATTCGGCTTCCTCAGATGCGGTCCCTACGCTTTCTTCTTCTTCCCTGTTGAACTGCTCTCCTCTTTAACCGCCTGATGGTACTCCTTGCGGATGGCCTCCAGATCCACCTGCGGCTGGGGCGTCTTCATTGCCAAGTCGTCCATGGTGTCAGCCACGATTTGCGAGACAGCGAGATTGCGAAACCACTTGTGATTCGAAGGAATGATGTACCAGGGTGCCTTCTTCTTGCTGGTTTCGGCAAATACATCCTCGAACGCCCGCATATAGTCGTCCCACAATTCGCGTTCCTTGTAGTCGCTTTCGCTGATCTTCCAGTTGCGCGCGGGATCGTCGAGCCGCTGCTTGAAGCGCTCGAGTTGTTCGTCCTTGCTGATATGAAGAAAGAACTTGATGATGTGCGTGTTGTTCTGCTCCCGCATCAGCTTTTCGAAGTCATTAATCAGTTCGTAGCGCTCTGACCAGACATGCTTGGGGACCAGCTTGTGAACCCGGGAGATCAGCACGTCTTCATAATGCGAACGGTTAAAGATGGCGACGGCGCCTTTCGCAGGCGCGTGGGGATGAACCCGCCAGAGAAAGTCATGTTCGAGTTCGATGGCTGTGGGAGTCTTGAATGACGTCACGGTGGTACCTTGCTGGTTCATCGCGCTCATTACATGGCTAACCGTACCGTCTTTGCCGGCAGCGTCGAGGCCTTGCAACACGATTAGCAGCGCATGTTTTTTCTCGGCATATAGGAAGATACTGCTGCTTGTTAAGTTGGTCGCGGTAGTGTTCGATCTCGGCCTCGGCGTGACTTTCGGAGTTGTGCTTGCCTTTGTAGCCGGCGTCAAGCTCGCTCAGTTTGACCCTGGAGCCCGGCTTCATTCGAAATTGCTCGCGATAGTCCATTCTTATTCCCGGCGGAAGCGCCACAATGGCACTGCAAAGATCCTGCGGATGGCCGCCGAGCGAGACATTCTACCCTGTCTGCGCCGGCAGGCGTAGAATCTTTTTCTCCGTTCGCAACGTATCTGAAAGTTATATGAACGAGACTAGCGCTCCAATCGACTCCTGGCGAGGAAGCAATCTGCTGGCGGCCTGCGAATTCGCCATCGTGGCCGCGATTTTTGTTGCCGATGTGCGCCACCACATCTTCTTCAACAAGACGCCTTACTTGTTTGTGCTGGCTTGGATTTCTTTGCGCCTGCGCGGTCTACGATGGAAAGACATCGGGCTGGCGCGCTTGCGTGCCTGGGGCCCGATGCTGGCCGCGGGCGTGGTGGCCGGCATCGGCATGGAGTTGCTGGAATTATTTGTCACCCAGCCGCTGCTGGTGCGGATCATCGGCAAGATGCCTGATCTCACACCCTTTCTGGCCTTGCGAGGAAACTCCAAGCTGTTGCTCCTCGGCTTGCTGTTCTCATGGACCCTGGCCGCCTTCGGCGAGGAGACGGTCTATCGTGGGTATCTTATGAACCGTGTCGCCGGGCTGGCTAACAACTCTCGGACGGCGTGGCTGGTAAGTCTGGTGCTGGTAAGTGCCTTGTTCGGCTTCTCTCATTTCGGTCAAGGCATCACCGGACAAATCGAGAATGCAATTGATGGACTGCTGCTGGGGCTCTTTTACCTGGGATGTGGCCGCAATCTATGGGTGCCAATCATCGCACACGGCATCACCGACACCGTGGACATCACGCTGCTGTTCATGGGCAAGTATCCGGGAGTGTGAGCTGAGCGTTTATTTCTTGCGAACGTGCAATATCTTCTGCACTTCGGCGACGACATCCCCGGCTTCGTCTTTTACCTCGACCAGAAATGTCGGCTCATACTTCTCCTGCGTCTTGAGTTTGTCGCGAATCTCGTCGAGCTGGGCTTCGCTCAGCCGAAATTCCGCTTTCACTCTTCCCTTCCCCGGCTTGCGAAACCGAATGCTGGCCGCCTTGTCCCACACGATGTAATCCCGGCCAAGGTTCTCCATCAGCATCAGCATGTAGAAGGGATCGGTCATCGAATAGAGCGAACCGCCATAGTGCGTGCCGACGTAATTGCGGTTCCACGGGCGCAGCTTCATCTCGACATCGACCATGCGGTCGGAACGCCACTGCACACGAATGCCCGCGCCCAGCAGCGGCGGCCAGACGTTGATTGCTCGCAGCATGAAGCGTTGCAGTTTGGTGCCCATGGTTCAGACAGCAAAGACATTCTAGTATGAAGCAATCATCCACACCGAACACCTCAGCCGTTGATTCCAGTTCCACTACTGCGATGTATCGAAATTCTGCAGGAATTCAATATGGTGGTGCCTCTGCTGTGCCGGCTGAAACGTCAAAGCCAGTAGATCGCAAAATCGCAAGTCAGCCCATTTTTTCGAGCTGCCCCACAAACGATGTGGCGGCAGCTTCAACCAGCCCATCGCCAAACACACCAAAGGAGGTTATATATGGCGCAAGCCTCACTACGAGAAGTAGCGCAAATGTCCAAGAATCAACGCGGTCCTTCGGACCACGAAACACTCACCATGGAAGGGCAGATCCGGCAGCGCGCCTATGAGCTATACGAACAAGGCGGTCGCCGTGATGGACGTCACCTGGAAGACTGGATTCAGGCGGAAGACGAGGTCCGCAATAAGCTCGGCTTGGGAAAAGCTGCCTAGCTAACCACGGCTCCGCGGCAAACCATTCAACCTGAGGATAAGAAGGAAGGCCGCCTGTTGCGGGGCGGCCTTCATTGGCGGGCATCGGGGGAGGATACGTTGTAGCAAGAAGAGGGCCTGTCTTAAGGCGACTTCACGGATGCCGACTCCGTCAGGCTGTTCGTCATCAGACGGACATCAACGCGGCGGTTCTTGGCACGACCAGCTGCGGTTGTATTCTGGGCAGCGGGATTGTCTTTGCCAAGTCCAATCAGGAAAATCTTGTACGCAGGAACGTTGTACTTCTGCGCCAGGTACTGAATGACCGCGTCGGCCCGGCGCTGGCTAAGCTGGTAGTTGTAATCAGCCGGCCCGGTCGAATCCGTGTAGCCTTCCACCTGAACGATGGAGTGCTTTTGTCCCTGCATTTGCTGCGCGAAGTCATCCAGCGTCTGCTTATCTTTCCGCGTTAGTTGGGCTTTGTCGAATCCGAAGAGAACAGTGGTCTCGTTGACTGGCTTGTAATTGTCCAGATTCTCCACCGTCCCCGCCAAGCTGGTAACGCGGGTTCCGGCCTTGGTGGCGTTCTGATTGGCCTCATCGGCGGCCTGTCCGGCAGCCAGTGCCTTCTGATCGGCCGCGTCTGCCTTCGCGTTCACCTGCTGGATGCCCTGTTGCGCGCGCCCGTCCGTGTCGCGGATGGCACGAGTATTTTTGGCCGTTTGATCATCTAATTCATTGACGTTGTTGATGACCGGCGTGACCTCGCTGCGGACGTAGTTCTTCGTCGCGCAGCCCACTGTGAAAGACAAGCTGCCGATTACCAGACCTGCAACAATGGGGAATCGGTCCATAAAAAGAGTGCTCCTTCTGATTTCCGACTGGGCGCGACCACTCGGGCGTTTCCAGCCACTGCCGGTGAGTGCAAGCAGGCTGCCATCGCGGGTGGAAGGGCAGCCAAGCCTGAATGCTGCTTTTGCTCAACGACTTAGAAGATGACCAGGCGCGGGCGGGTGCAGCTTCGCCCACTCCGGCTGGATAAACCTGACCTGAGGAGTAGAATTTTTACAGGATAGTAAAGCTCACCCCGTGGCATCAATTAACAATTACATCGGAGAGGGCCAGCGGCATCAACAGCCGCTAGGCTGCTTCGTGAGCTGATATGGATCTTCACCAGAAAATCCGAACGTTACCCCTGTCGCCGGGCGTTTACCTGTACAAGAACGCTGATGGCGACATCATCTACGTGGGCAAGGCCAACAGCCTGCGCGCGCGGGTGCGTTCGTATTTCCTGGAAGGCGCGGCGGAGAACGCCAAGACCGGCACGCTACTGCGCGAGGCGGTTGACCTCGACTACATCGTCGTGGACAACGAAAAGGAAGCGCTCGCGCTTGAGAACAATCTCATCAAGCAGAAGAAGCCGCGCTACAACATCCTTCTCCGCGACGACAAGACCTATCCCTACATCAAGCTCACCCTGCGCGAGCGTTATCCACGCGTGTATCCTACGCGACGGCTGCGCAAGGACGGTTCACTCTATTACGGTCCCTTCTTTCCCACCAGCCTCGCCTACCGGATCGTGGATCTTATCCACCGCAACTTTCTGATTCCATCGTGTAAGCTCGACCTCAATCGCTACTACCCGCGTCCGTGTTTGCAGTTCTACATCGGGCGCTGCCTCGGCCCGTGCGTGGAGGGGCTCACCACTTCGCAGCGCTACGCCGAGGCGGTAAATGACGTCAAGATGTTCCTCGAGGGCCGTGGCGCTGACCTGTCGCGTTCGCTGCAGCAGCGCATGGTGGCCGCCGCCGAGCGTGAGCAGTTCGAACTGGCGGCCAAGTATCGCGACCTCATCTCGACCATCAATTTGCTGGAACAGAAGCAGCGCATTGCCGCCGTCGACGGCGACGACGCCGATGTTTTCGGCTATCACTATGAGAACGAGATGGCGGCAGTGAACCTGTTCCACATGCGTGGCGGCAAGATCGTGGACAAGCGCGAGTTCTTCTGGGAAGACCTCAGCGAGACAGCCGGCGGCGCGGGATTCGCGCCGGGCGATTTTTTTTCGGCCCTGCTCAAACAGGTTTATCTGGATCAGCAGTATGTGCCGCACACCATTTACGTTCCGGTGGACTTCGAAGATCGCACCACGCTCCAAGAAGTTCTCTCCGAAGGCCAGAAGCGTCATGTGCAGATCCACGTGCCACAACGCGGCGAAAAGCGCTCGCTGGTGGACCTGGTCGGTCAAAACGCGAAGCAGGCTTACGACCAGCGCTTCCGGGTGATGAAGCCCGCCGCCAAGGCCGTCCAGGAATCCCTGCAGGACACGCTCATGCTGCCGGAGTTGCCCCAGCGCATCGAGTGCTTCGACATCTCGCACATTCAGGGCGCGGAGACCGTCGCCTCGATGGTGGTTTGGGAAGACGGCAAGATGAAGAAGTCGGACTACCGCAAGTTCATCATCAAAGGCATCACCGGAGTGGATGACTTCGCCTCCATGCGGGAGGTGGTCACTCACCGCTATAAGCGCGTGCAAGAGGACAAACAGAAGATGCCCGGCCTGGTCCTTATCGATGGCGGCATCGGACAACTACATTCAGCCGCCGAAGCCCTGGAGTCGCTGGGCATCACCAATCAGCCGCTGGCAGCCATCGCCAAGCGCGAGGAGATCATCTACGTGCACGGCCAGGAGGACGAGCCCATCGTGCTCGATCGCCATTCGCCGGTGCTGCATCTGGTGCAGCAGGTGCGAGATGAAGCCCACCGCTTCGCCGTCACCTTCCATCGCAAGCGCCGCCAGATACGAGATCGCAAGACAGAGCTGCTCGACATTCCCGGCGTCGGCGAGCGCACTACCAAGCGCTTGCTGCAGCACTTCGGCAGCCTGCAGGCAGTGAAGGAAGCCGACGCGGCGGCACTGGCATCAGTCGTGAACCGGCCACAGGTGAGCGCGATCTTGCGGCATTTTGGGAAGCAACTAACGACTAGCAATTAGCGTTCAGCACATAACTTTCAACAATGGTGGCTGGCGCTGCGTATTTCATATTGGTCATTTCTCGTTTAGTCTGTACCATCTTGGTTTGGCTAGTTGCCAGTTGCTAATTGCTGGTTGCTGCCCGGAGGCCCGTGAGCTCAGATCTGGAACCATTGGACAAAGCAAAAGAAGCGGCGGAAGAAGGCAAAGAGCGCAAGCATATGGCGCCCGTCAGTCTCACCATCGCAATCCTCGCGGTATTCGTTGCCATTGTGTCCCTGCTGGGGCATCGCGCCCACACCGAAGAGATTTTGATGCAGACCCGTGCCACCGACCAATGGGGCTACTACCAGGCAAAGAACATGCGCCGCAACAATCTGGAGGCGCTGGACGAGGTCATGACGGCCCTGGAGAACACCAAGGCCGAACGCGCCCAGGAAGTGCAAAAGCACTTCCATGAAGAAATCGATAAATATCAGGAACAGCAAAAGGACATCCAGGCGGAAGCGCGTGAGTTTGAGGCGGAAGTGCAACGTGCCACCCGTCGCGCCGACCGCTTCGATCTGGGCGAGGTATTCCTCGAAATCGCGCTGGTGATTACTTCCATCACGCTGCTGACCGATAATCGCAAGTATTGGTACTGCGGAATCGTGTTGGCTGTGGTTGGTGTAGTGGCTGCGGGCAGCGGCCTGCTGGTGCGCTGAGCCGAACATCTGCGCCGAGTTGCATCGGCAACATAGTCACTTCCCTGACTGCTTCTGCTGTGCCTCCCAAATGGGCTTGTAGTCATACGTAGGATAGAACTCCGTGCGGAAGCCGCCCCACGCCCCGTGCTCAATAGTAAGGTTGACCTCGCGTAGTTTATCTGGCGCAAACCGCAACGTAACCACCTGGCCAACACCCATCATCACGTACCACGAGACTACTTCCACGCCCGGCGGCGGAAAGTTCTTGTCGAACCCGGTTTGTTTCAAGTGCGCATTGATTTCGTCCAGGGTTTTGGATTCGTCGTGGCGCAGGAAGATAGTCAACATCATCATCCCCGCCGGGTTGCCGGAAGCCGTCAAGGAAGGGCCTGCGGCTTGCTTCGCAATGGCTTCTGATGAAGGCTGCTGCGCTGCTGTCGTGGCGCTGCAAAATAGAAAGGTGAAAGCGAGCACTAGAACATGCCTCATCGGCAACCTCCCAGGCAGCGAATTATAAGCTGAAGGGTTTCGTCGCATTCGCCTGTAGTGTTCTTGCTGAAGCGGAGGTGGTGGTTACCCTCGACTCACACAGGTTACTAAAATACAACTTTCGTTATCTTGACAGCGGACGATTCCGTGGTACGCTTTCCGACTGGGGCTGCTCCGCAGACCGCGGAGATGTGTCCTTATCCCGCCCAACAAGAGCGGGAGACGGGGTGAAATGGCGGTTCGCCCCCAGGAATGCCTCCCAGGAGGCACCGGCAACGGGTCAAGTTCTTTCACAATTTATTCGCTGCTAAGCTGGTCAAGAAGGCACCGTCGCCGGGGATGCTGAGGAATCAGATGTTACAGGCTGATAGTGTTTCTGGCCGATGTAAGTCGTGTGTAATGAAGATTATGCGATAAGTCTTTGCAAATCAATATTTTGCATCAAAACCGCCATTAATGCCCAGCTAACCCACTCGTTGTCAATATTTTGCAAAGGTAAATATCCCTTGACAACAAGTGAATAGTATGCGAATATGGTTCTGTCATGAACCGCAGACAGACCATTCCAAAGCACTTACGATACACCCTAGACCAATTCAAGGCCGATTTCCCCAATGATGATGTTTGCCTTGAAACAATCAAAGAGCAGCGGTATCCCGGCAGCGTGACCTATTGCTCTGAGTGCCAACAGGAACGCAAGTTGTACCGCGTGGCAGGCCGCACAGCATACGCCTGTGAGAGCGGCCATCAGTTCTATCCGCTTGCGGGAACCATCTTCGAGAAAAGCACTACTCCGCTGCATATCTGGTTCTACGCCATGTATCAGATGGGTTCCACTCGTTGCGGCATATCGGCCAAACAGATTCAGCGGGAAACCGGAGTGACCTACAAAACCGCATGGCGCATCTTTCGCCAGATTCGCTCGTTGCTGTCCGAACCTGACATGCAACTGGAGGGATCGACGATAGAGATTGATGAAACCTATGTAGGCGGAAAGCGCAAGAACAAGCATGGCTCTCGCGGTGTTCGCGGTCGTGCTGGCGAAGGCGACGATAAGGCTCCTGTGCTTGGCATCGTTGAGCGTGGCGGTCGCGTTATTGCCCGCGTTACCCCGAACGTCAAGGCCGAAACCGTTTACCCTATCATTCGGGAGCACGTTCTGCCTGAAAGCACTGTATTTACCGATGAATACTCGATTTATGACAAACTGGCAAACGGCGAGAATCGCTATGCGCATCGCCGTATCAATCATTCGGAAAAGGTGTACGTCATGGGTGACGTTCACACCAAAACCATCGAAGGATTCTGGAGTCTCGTAAAGCGTGGAATCGGCGGGGTTTATCATTCGGTCGGCAAGCATTACTTGCAGACCTACTTGGATGAATACTCCTTCAGGTACAATCGCCGCGAGTGCGGGAACCTGATATTCCATGCGATTTTGGCGCGGGTTTAATTTTGCCAAACAACAAATCGCAGACCCCAGCCCGGAAAATATGAATCGTCTCAAGCAGTCCATGTACAAAGTAGTTAACTGGCTGGAAAACCCTGTACCCTTTGGGAATATGAATTCATGGGATGCTCCAGCCAAAGCGGTGTATGTTCCATGATGGAACCACAACCAACTTGGGTTGGGGTCATACTCGCTTACACCTGTCCAACCTGCCACAAACCAGACCGTCAGACGTTCGTGTTCGTGGTTCCAAAGTATGACTCGAATCACATTCTGAGCACGGCTCAGGCCCACATGACGCCCTGTAGAACGTGCAACGCCATACTCCCGAAAAATCTGTTACTCGAAACCGACATATGTCCGGCGACACTCGAAGAGCTTCGTAAATCTGGTTATCCGGTTCCCCCAGTAAACTGAGTTCCTCTCTCGTAGCGAGGATGCGTACCCTGTCACGGCCCATAAATCATAGCACTTGTTCTGGCGGGATACTTACCTTTACAAAATGGGGGAGGGGGTACCCCCCCAGCTGTCGCCGATCCTCAATTTGAGACAGGATTCGCGCCTTTGGAGGTACGTCGCTACTGCTTCCACCCCTCCGCTCCCACCAATGGCACGAAGCGGCAAAGGTCGTGGGTGGTGACAAAGATCTCCTTGCCGTCTTTACGGACGATCTGTAGCTGCTGCTCGTAGCGAGTCCCCACGGGGACAACCAGTCTCCCGTTATCTTTAAGCTGCGCGACTAGGCTTTCCGGAATTCGCGGCGCCGCGGCAGCAACCAGAATCTTGTCGAACGGCGCCTGCTCCGGCAGGCCGAGGCTGCCATCACCATGAACAACATGCACATTTGTGTAGCCAAGCCGCGCCAGAATCTCCCTCGCTTTGCTCGCCAGCTCTTCGTGCCGTTCGATGGTCCAAACCTCGGCCGCCAGCTCTGCCAGGATTGCCGCTTGGTATCCGGTTCCCGTCCCGACCTCGAGCACACGATCAGCCGGTTGTAACTCCAGCGCCTCAACCATGGCGGCCACGATATACGGCTGCGACACGGTTTGTCCGGCGCCGATAGGCAGCGGGTGATCGCCGTACGCATCCCGAATGTCCTCGGTGGCAATGAATTCCTCGCGCTGGACCTTGCCCATGGCCGCCAGCACGCGAGGGTCGCGAATGCCGCGCGAACCCAGCTGCTCCTCCACCATGCGAGCGCGCTGCTCCTCGAGTGATCGTGGACCGTGACCGTTGTTGAAAATGGCACTTAGCATTTAGTAGTTAGCAATGAACTCTTAGCGATCTAATACCCCGCTCCAGAGTCAATCCTACTGCTAAGTGCTAGCTAATTGCTGATTGCTTCTTATCGCTTCCGCTTGCGAATCAGCAAGTCCAGGCTGACCACGCCATTCTCATCGCGGATGCCTTGGACACTGTATTCGCTATTAATGTTGTATTCGAACTGAATGACCTGCTGAGCCGCTCGCGTGAGGTTGGTGATGTAGGTCAAAGTCACATTGTTGGTGACCTGCTGCTCAACCGTAAGGCGCGCGTTGGGATTGTTGTCGGGCCCGCCCACCGAGGGATTGATGCGGATCGAGCTTATCCCGAACAATTTCGACATGCGGTTGTTCACCGTCTGATTAACGGCCTGCCCGAGGATGGCGTTGGATGCCGTCTCTGCAAATCCGAACTGCGGGGTGGCGGCCGCGGTGGTGTCGTATTGGGTGCGTCCAAATGCAAGCAGGGCCACGATGTCCGCACTGGAAAGCGGCGGATCGGAGCGGTACGTGGTGGTCAGACGTTCCAGCGTTCCGTGTAGGCCGATCGTGATGTCGTAGTCGCGAACCCGGGTAGTGGCCTCGACGTCCAACACGGGATCAATCCGTGTCGGGTCGAGAAAGGTGATGTCGCCGCGTTCCAGATGATACTTTGTCCCTTCGATCTTCAGGTCAGCCTCGGCGATGTTGATGCGGCCTAACAGCACCGGCCGCGCTGCCGTGCCGCGCAGGCGCAGGTCCACACCGCCGGACAGTTTCGCGAGAGTGGTTTGCACCGTCAATTCAGGCGAGGAGAGTATGCGAACATCTAGGTGCAAACCGTTGAGCGGCGATTTCGGATTGGGTACCGCCGATGAAGGTCCCACCTGTGCCAGCGCTGACGCCAGGTCGGTTGACGGAATCTGCGCGAAGCGAGTGACCGTAATGTCGCCACTCAGCGTCGAACTCTGAAGGTTGCCGACTAAACGGAGAGACTGATCGGAGGTAGCGCTGATGCCGGCGTATCGCAAGCGGATTTCATTTCCATTGGCTGTCAAGTCAAAGCCGACGGTCCGGCCATAAGTGACGAAACCGCCGAATGTCATCAGGCCCCCGCCCACACGAGCGGTAAGATGCTCGACTTGCAGCCGGTCTTGACTAAACACGAAGGCGCCATTCACATCGCCAAGGCCAGTCGGCAGGTCGATCATCGACAGTCCCGCGTGAACAACTTCGATGCGGCCATTCACCAGCGGTCTTTGCATTTCGCCGGTGAGCGTAATGCCAATCTTAACGGCTCCGTAAGAGGTAATCTCGGGGTCAAGCGTATGCACCAGCTTCAGGTTTACGTTGCCATCGGCACGCAGGTTTAGCCGGCGGGCGTCCTTGAAACTGACGCTCCCGCTGACAGCAAGACGCGAATCTTCGCTGACCAGCGTGCAGCTTTGCACGGACGCCACGCCATTCGTCAACCGCACCTCGAGGGGCCCTTCACTAGCGATGGAGACTTTCTCCACCTCGACCTTGAATGCGTCAATCTTGAAATCGCCGCTCAATTGCTCTGGTTTTTTCAGTGGCCCGGACAAAGTGGCTTGTCCCGCCATCGACGAATGCCCGGTGATCCTTCCCCTGATTTCCGCTCGCAGGAAGGGGTCAATGTCGAGATTGGAGAACTGCATGGTCACATGCCCCGGTAAGTCACCCGTCAACTCCACATTGCCATCCAGGTTTAAGGTTGCCTTGGGGAAATTCGACCGCGCGGTAAGCTGAAGCTGCCTGCCGCGGGTGATGGCGTCGGCTGTAAATCCACCGACGGGCTCGCCGTTGAGCACCAGGTTGTTCACCTGCAGATGGCCGTTAATGACAGGTTCTTCGATCGTTCCTGAAGCCTTTGCCGTGAACGTTGCAACCCCCGCCGTTTGCAGCCGGGCACTTTGCAGATCGGGAATGTCGGCCAAATCCAGGCTCACGCCTTCCAAGTCGAAGCGTACGTCCTTGCTGCTGAAATTGTAAGAAGCACTCCCTGCAACCGCGCCGCCAGCGGCCTGCACCCGGATGTGGCTGAGGTGCACTTCATGATTGGCGAAGGCGAGGTCCGCGCCCGCCGACTTGATGGGACGGCCATAGGCCTCCGCTGCAGTCAAGGTAAATTGCCCACTGCCCTGAGGGTTGCCCTCCGTGCCCGCGGCTTCCAGGGTTGCGTTAAGTGTGCCAGTAACCGGATAGCCGAAACCAGCAGCGTGCTGCAAATCGGCCACACTTGCGTTGTGTACCGCAACCTTGAGTTGAAACGGCGACTCATCGGTGAAGCTACCCTTCTCCAGGGTCGCGGTCCAATCCAGGTTGAGACGAGCGCTGCCTTCCTGAATGATGGCTTGGTGCAGAGCAACCTTCGACAGCGAGTACACTACGTCGGCGGAGAACTGGTCGACGTGAAGTCGCCTCGCCTCCTGATGCTTGGGTGGCGTGTAAGCATAGCTGAAATTCGAGGCCTGAACATGTCCCGAAATCTGAGAATCCGACAGCTTGCCGCTGACCGTCCCGGCAAAGCTCGCCGCGCCCTCCAGCTCTACCGGCGAAGGCGCGTATCCAAGAGCAAGCACAAAAGGCTCGAACTCCTTCAAGCTCGTCGCCGAGAAAGATACTTTGAGATTTTCCGCGCTCATGCCCAACGTGCCCACGGCGCTAAGGTTCGTGTGCGGAGTCTTCAAATCGAAATGAGCAATGTCCATTTGCTGTGGCCGCAGGTAATAATGGCTCTGCAAACTTCCGCTGACCGGTAACTCACCGCTCGCCGCGTGTTCGGGCGCAACGATGTCCAGCGCCAATTCGCCTTGCGCGTTGGCCAAAGATCGCGTCCACGTAAGATCGACGGTCCCGCTGACAGAACCGGCAGGTTTCAAGGAGGCGAATGGCAAGGAGCGGGTTGAGATTGCGCCGGCTAGTTCCGCCACTGACACACCGCTCACATGCAGACGCGCCACTCCATGTTGGGGACCTGGACCGCTGATCTTCGCCGTCGTTTCCAGACGGGACTGGTTACGGCCAACCCTGCCTGCTCGTTCCCTGGCGGCTTTCGAAACAGTTCTCCCCTGCGCCGCGGGCGGGATTGAACTTGACGCCATGATGTTATCGATTGTCGCCTCGCCCGTGACTTCCCCGCCGAGTAGGCGTCCCGCCATACGCGTGAGCACAAGGCGGTTGCCATCCAGCACATAATCGGCGGTGGCATTGGCATTGTGCAAGAGAACACCTTCCTGCAAATATTCAAATCCGCGGATGGCCAGCTTGCCTCGCGACGTGCGTTCCGTCTCCGAATAGCTGCCTGAGCCGCTGGCCACAAGCGTTCCCGAGCGTAATTCGCGGTTGCGAATAATCGCCGCCAGCTGACCCAGGTCCAAGCTTGTGTTGTAGGTGAACTCAATGCGCGGATTTTCTAGCTGGTTGAGCTTTGCCTGCGCCTGCAGCGTAGAGTTCTGCGAGGTCAGCTTCAGTGACTTGATCTGCGCCTGGTTGCGCCACAAGACAAACTCCATCTCTGCCTGAGCGGGAACATCGCGGAGGTCCTGGTATTTCAGATCAACCTTGCCCACGCGCAGCATGCCGTCATAGTGGTTATCGCTGCGGTCATAGGCCATCTCCGCCTCAAGGTCATCCGCGGTGAAGTCGAATGGGATCTCGCGATCATTCACCAGCAATATTCCATTACGGAGATCGGCACGACTGATCGCCAAGTCGAAGAGCTGCTGCACGCTCTGCGCATTGCCTTGCTTTGTTTTCGGCTCGGGCGCATTGGTCGTGCCGTCGGGATAAGCGATGAGGTGAATGACCGGATGCTCGAGTCCGACATACTTGAGATGCACACGCACTTGCAGAATGGAAATAATGCGCAGTCGGACGATGACGCGGTCGGCATGCACGTATGGTGCCTGGTCTGGCGCTTCGCGTCCATGGATGGTCAGACCGTCAGCGTCAAATTCCAGCTCCCGAAGATTCCAGTGAAAAGCCTGCAATTCAACTCGGCCGCCAGTCGCATCTTCCAGGGCAGCGACCACCTTGCGGCGTACCAGGTCCTCAAAGCCGGCACTCCGCAGGTACCAGAAGACGCCGACAACCATCGCCAGCAAGACAACCGCAACCGAAAGCCCAATCCAGAGCCGGGTGTGCGAGTGCCGGGTTTTGCTTTCTTCGGTCATTCTCAATGAGTGCCGGATGCCCTCGGCTCATCCCCCGGAGCACCGCGTGCCGGAAGCAGCACGTTGCTGTGAATCTCCGCCTGCTGCCGCAAGTTATGCAGCCATGCATCCAGCAGTTCATCCATGTGCTGCTGGGTGAGCAACTCACGAATCCGCGGTTCAACATCCGCAAACGAAACCGTCTTGCCCCCGGCTTTTGCAAGATCAGGAAGAAGCTGGCCCCGGTAGTACGCCTCAATCTCTTCCGGCTGAATGCGAACATTGGGACGGAGGCGTACCTCGACGAAGTTCATGACCTGCAATTCAGTTCGCAGGTGCGCCTTCAGCAGATCGCCGTTGAGGCCGTAGCTGGCCAGCAACTTCTGCCAGCTTTCATCGTCCTTGCCCTCGGGGACCTGGGACCGCAGCTTTGCCAGGTCGTTTTGCAGCTCGTCGTCCGACGGTTCCAGCGATTGCGCGCTGATCATCTGTGCCTTCAGTAATTGGCGATCAATGAGCCGTTGCAACGCCGTCATCCGGTCGGCTTCCGTGACCGCAGTCAGCGGTTTCCGTTGCATGAAAAGTTCGTAGCAGACGGCTTCGTCCCAGTCGCTGAGAAGAATGGGCTTGTGATTTACCGAGGCGACGATGCCATCGATGACCTCGCCGGCAGAGGCGGAAAGCACCACCGTCGGCAGTAAGAAAAGCGCGCACATTGTGAAATGAAGAATTCGTCTCATCAAAATGTTTGTCCAATACTGAAAAAAACGTTGATATGCCGGAGCGTCTCCACCTTGTTCTGTTCCTGGATGGGATACCGCGTCGGGTTGAAGTTGTAGCCAAGATCGAAGCGCACCGGGCCGACCGGTGTTTTGTAGCGAATGCCGGTTCCGATGGCTTGCGGGTTATAGCTGAAGTTGCACGGCACCTTGCTACCGGGCTGCGAACAGGCAGTGACGGACGGCTGATTGAAGCGCAACATTCCACTCGCAATTTGGCTGGCGGTGGCGAAGACGTTGCCCATGTCGTGGAAGAAGACCAGACTGAGGTTGTCGCCCACATAAGGCAGTTCCACCGGGGGCGTCCGCACTTCCAGGTTGTTGACGAACAGTCCTTGGCCGCCTATGGGGTAGCCGGTTACCTGATCACGCGGACCGGCCTGATTAATGGAGAAACCGCGAAGCGAGTTGCTGCCGCCGGCAAAGAACAATTCTGGCAAGGGCACCGACGTTGCCTCCGCAGGCAAAACGCCGGTCGGCGGCGTGCCCAGGAAATCATTGGTACCATACGAGTGCAGGATTCCAATTTGCGTGTTCCGCGCCAGCACCCAGTGCTTCTTAAAGGTGTAGTAGGTCGAATTTTGCAGCAGCACCCTGCCGAAATTCGCCTCCGAGCCGAGCGCGCTGGTGGCCAGGCCCAGGTCAGCGATGGTGTAACTCCCCTTATGCGAATCGATGGGGTTGTCGCGCGTGTCGCGCAGGTAGGTGAAACTCGGAATGGCGAGGAATACCGGTTTCGAATACAACGGGATGAGCGTCGGATCGATGACCAGGCTATTAGGGTCAATGGATACGCGCTGCCAGCTCATACGATAGATCAGTGTTGTTGTCCGGCTGTACTTCTGCTCGGCGGAGAGCGTTCCTGACAGACGCGACGAGGTGAAGGTGTTCACGTCGGCGGCATTGTCGTAAAAGCCGGTGACGTTGAAGCGCCATTTCTCATTGTGGAACAGCCGCGGGGCATCATAGCCGATGAGTCCGCGCCTAACCAACAAGCCTACCCGTGCCTGAAGAGTGAGCGTCTGGTCTCTGCCAAACATGTTCAAGCGAGTGACTTCCAGCACTCCGGTTGGGCTGACTCCGGTGCTCCCTTGTGGGTTGCTGGTGGTAGGAATGTTGCCGGTCGCGAATTCGATTCCGCCGCCATAGCGGAAGGTCCAGCGTTTCGCTTCTTGCAAATTGAACAGAACGTCCTTGGAAGGCTCCTGCCCATCGGGATTCTGGACGGCCATGTCCACCTCGTTGAACAGGCCCAAATCATAGAGCCGCCGCTGCGAGGCCACCATCCGGCTCTGGCTCAGGGGATCGCCGTCCTGAATGCGCATCTGCTTGTCCACAACGTAGGGACGGGTGAACTCAAGACCGCTTATTAGCACCCGGTTGACAAAAACCTGTTGCCCTTCCGTAACCGTGTAAACGACGTTCATGCGTTGTGGATCATCAGGATCCGGGGTCGCGGAGGCTTCGAACTGCACATTGGGAAAGCCACGGTTGTAGTAGAAGAGGGTGACACTGTCCCGATCAGCGGCGACATTGGCATCGCTGTAAGGTTGATTGGGCTGACTGGCCAACAGCCGTTGGATCTGATCCTGCGGGTAGGTGTGGTTTCCTGCGATTTGCAGCGATTGAACCAGCGTCTGCGGACCTTCGACGATTTTAATCACTACCGCAATTTCGTCCTGCTTGCCCTGATAATCCTCCTCGACCTCGGGGTCTATCTTGACATTCAGAAAGCCGTTGGACTGGTAAAG
Organism: uncultured Acidobacteriaceae bacterium; assembly: GCA_963823635.1. Taxonomy (GTDB): domain Bacteria; phylum Acidobacteriota; class Terriglobia; order Terriglobales; family Acidobacteriaceae; genus Bog-257. The sequence continues at coordinate 54,016 of CAWGMV010000023.1, forward strand.
ATATTTGATCGATGCCACATCGTCCGTCAGCAGCCGCTGGCTGAAGCGGCCATTCTTCAGCAACACACTGGAGGCCTGAATCGTCATCCTCTCCGTAATCGTGTCCTTGTCGAAGTAACGGTTGCCTTCCACCTTGATAGCGGCCAGCTTGTGCCGGTCGCCCTGATCGATGACGTAAAGGATGTTGACATGGTTCTCCACCGGAACTGGATGGCGCTCCACTTCGACAGTGGCCTCGAAATACCCCTTGAGCTGCAGGTAATCGCGCAGGTTGCGGCGACCCTCGTTCAGTAGATCGTCGTCCACAGAATTTTCCTGGTAAACCGGGACCAGCCTTTTCAGTTCTCCCTTGTTGATCTTCGTGCCTTCGGTAGTGATGGCGACGGTGGGACCTTCTTCAACCTTGAAAATGTAATTGACCGCATTGGTGTCCGGTTGATATTGCCGTCCCGTCAGCGAAACCTGCGCCTCCAGATGGTTGTTCTTCTGATAGTTCTTGCGCAAACGGTCGAGCGCGCGGGTAACGTTTTCCTGCTTAACCGCTGCCCCCGCCTTCAACTTCGTGAGGCTGCGGACCTTTTCCGGCGCAATTCCCGTATCTCCTTCAAGCGTGACCTGGCCCACGCGCGCCAGCGGACCCGGTACGACGTGGAAGTCCACTTGCATTTGTCGGGTCTGCTCGTTCGGTTGGAGCTGATAGCTGATGGACGACTTGTAATACCCGTTGTCACCTAACACCTTCTGCATGCGTTCCACGGCTCGGTCCACTTCCTCCCGCGAGTACGCATAGCCCAGGTCAAGTTTGCTGGCGTCGATCAACTGATGGGCCTTGGGATTCGTTTTCTTAGGCGTGCCGTCCACGTTGATGTCGCCGTAAAAGTAGTTCTCGGTGGCGACAAATACTAGCGTGAACTCATTCTGCTGTACGTTTTCGGCTTCCGCTTGCAGACTGGCGAAACGGCCGGTGGCGTAGAGCGTCTGCAGACTGCTGCGCAGCTTGTCGCGATCTAGTGGCTCGCCCGTCCGTTGCGCCAGCAATGAACGCAACTTCGCGGGATTAGCGCCCGTGATTCCACGGAACCCAATGTCGCGCACTATCTTCCCCTGGTATGCGGCCAGAGGGCTGATTACGTTCGCCCCCTGGTTCTGTCCATAGTGCGAATTGCCGCTGCTGCTCCCCGTTGGCGGGACGTTTTGCGACCATGCCAGGGACACCGCCAGCGTGCATAGGACGATGAGCGACACAAGCTGGCGCGACGGCGTGATTAGATTCCTCAAACTTCGACCTTCAACGGCTCTGTCCGCCACTCGGACGCGAGTTGTTGTGGAATCCCTATAATAAATAAGGAAGCTTCCACCGAGCAGGTGCCGCCGTTGGATTTCGCTGAACGCTATTCCCGCCAGATCCTGTTTCCACCCATAGGCGACGAAGGTCAGAAGCAACTTGCCGCGGCGCGGGTTGCCGTCGTGGGTTGCGGCGCCACCGGCTCAGCTCTGGGCTCGTTGCTGGCACGGGCGGGCGTCGGGTACCTGCGCATCATCGATCGCGATTATGTTGAACCCAGCAATCTGCAACGCCAGGTGCTGTTCGACGAGTCCGACGCGGTCGAGTCCCTGCCCAAAGCAATTGCCGGGGCGCGCAAAATCAAGGCCTTCAACTCAGACATCGTGGTCGAGCCGCATACTGCTGATTTAACCCCACAAAATGCGGCAGAGTTGCTCAGCGGCGTAGCGGTTCTTCTCGATGGTACCGACAACTTCGAAACCCGTTACCTGATAAACGACTTCGCCGTCAGCCAGGCAATGCCGTGGATTTACTCGGCCGCAGTCGGCAGCTACGCGGTTACCATGACCGTTCTCCCCGGCGAGACCGCCTGCCTGGCATGCGTCTTTCCTGATTCTCCGCACGGCATGATCGAAACCTGCGATACCGCCGGCATCCTTAACTCGGCAGTAACCATCATTGCTTCAATTGCTTGCACAGAAGCATTAAAGTTGTTGGTGAATGCTCGGGACAAGCTGCGCCGTACCCTGCTTTCCTGCGATGTCTGGACCAATGACTTTGCCGAGATCAGCACCGGCAAGCCGCGCGCCGGATGCCGTGCCTGCGGCGAGCACGACTACGTTCACCTCGCCGGTGAAGGCCGCCCGCACATCAGCCTCTGCGGCCGCAATTCCGTGCAGATTCACGAACGCCAGCGTCCCATCGACTTCGACGAAGTCAGGCGACGCCTGACTCCTCACGGTCCCGTGCGCCACAACGAATTCGTGCTGAAGTTCTGGCGCGAACCTTACGAGCTGACCCTGTTCCCCGACGGCCGCGCCATCATCAAGGGCACCACCGACACGGCCGTGGCGCGGAGCCTGTACGCGCGGTATGTGGGGTCGTAGCGCAAGCAACTGCTCACTAGAAGAATCCGCTGAGGAACGCCGCCACTTCATCCGAGATGCCGACGATCTTGCTCGTCGCCTGACGATAAAACTTGAAATTCAGTTCGGTCTCAGGTTGGCCGTCATTCCAGTCGGCAAAAGCCTTAAGCTCGCTTCGCCCCAGCCGCCGCTTCGCGAGGGCAGTGCGCCTGATGGTGAGGCTCACACGCGGCGTTTGCCTGGCGATGCCGCGCTTCTTCGCCAGCGCTTCGGCGGAAGTGACAACGCCGCGCGCGATGAGGCCCTGCCCGCCCTCGTGTTCGCTCGCAAAGACGAAAACCGTATCGCCTTTGGCGATATGCTTGCCGCTATACATCGTTTTTTGCGCCGTGAACGTCAACGTCTTCGCCCGCGGCCTGCGAACCTCTGCTTTGATCGCGAACGCCACGCTTGTTCTCTCCCCGCCCCCGAGCGCCACCGTCAGTCCCTGCCCGCCTTTGACGTCCCCGGGCGAGCACCTGTTCAACAAATACAATTCAGGGTACTCGTCGCCAATTGTTAGTCGCTAGTTGCTGTTTTCGGAAACATCACAGACAATCCCACCGACACCGCCAGCACCCCCGCCACCGCACCCAGCGCGACACCGGTCGGAATCTCGATCACGTTCGACGCCAGCATCTTCACCCCGATGAAAATCAAGATCAGCGACAGCCCATAGTGCAGGAAATGGAAGCGCTCGATCATGCCCGCCAGCGCGAAATAGAGCGATCTCAGTCCAAGAATGGCGAACACATTCGAGGTGTATACGATGAACGGCTCACGCGTCACCGCCAGCACCGCAGGAATGGAATCGGTCGCAAACAGCAGGTCGGTTGTCTCCACCAGGAGCAGCACTACCGCTAGCGGCGTGGCGTAACGCACCAGTCCGCGCCGCACAAAAAACTTCCCGCCGCGGTAATCGTCCGTCACGCGGAACAGCTTGCGCAAGCCGCGCAGCACGGGGTTCGCCTCGGGATGGATGTCCTTGTCGCCCTGCCGCAGCAGTTTGACGCCGCTATAGATCAGAATTGCGCCAAAGATGTAGATGAACCAGTGAAAGTGGTTCAGCAGCGCAATGCCTGCGAAGATGAAAATCACGCGCATCACCAGCGCGCCCAGCACGCCCCAGAACAGCACCTCGTGCTGGTACGTGCGCGGGACCTGAAAGTAGCGAAAGATCAGCAGGAAGACGAAGAGGTTGTCAACGCTGAGTGAAAGCTCGATCAGGTAACCGGTCACAAACTCCAGCGACAGCACGGAATTCGGCCGCGCATGGCCTACCATCGTATGCCCGAAGAAATAGATAAGCACTGCGAAGCAGGCGGCCAGCGCGATCCAGACCAGCGTCCAGCCGGCTGCCTCGCGCAGCCTGACCACGTGCTTCTCGCGATGGAACACGCCCAGGTCGAGCGCCAGCATCGCCAGCACGAACAGGTTGAAGACCAGCCAGAAGATCCAGTTGGAGGGCATGGCGTCGCAGAGCCCATTGTAGAGGGAAGCAACTAGCAGCCAGCAACTAGTCGCCACCATTCAGCGATCTCCGATGGCGGCGCACGTGGGTTTTTGCACTGATCTCGCAACCAGCGGTTCGTCAGCAGTTGAACGCGCACTAGCTGCTGGTCGCTGGTTGCTGCATGATGTAATCTAGTCCGTTTGACATCTACGCGGAAAGGACCCTCATGCCCCGCCAACCCGGCACTTACGCCACGTTTGACACCAGCGAAGGAACCATCGTCTGCCGCCTCTTCGAGCAGGAAGCGCCCATCACCGTCAAGAACTTCATCGAGCTTGCCGAAGGCTCGCGTGAGTGGACGCACCCGCACACCCGCGCCAAGAGCAAGACCCCGCTGTACAACGGCACCGTCTTCCATCGCGTTATTCCCGACTTCATGATCCAGGGCGGCGACCCGGCAGGCACCGGCATGGGCGGCCCGGGCTATCAGTTCCAGGACGAGACTCGCACCTCGCCGCACAAGTTCGACAAGCCGGGCAAGCTGGCCATGGCCAACTCCGGCCCCAACACCAACGGCTCGCAGTTCTTCATCACCGTGGTGCCCACACCCTGGCTCACCGGCAAGCACACCATCTTCGGCGAGGTTGTCGAAGGCCAGGACGTGGTGGACAAAATCACCCAAGTCCCGCGCAACCGCCAGGACAAGCCGAACAAGGACGTGGTGCTCAATGCGGTGAAGATCGAGAGGGCGTGAGCACGCCAAAACGAGGACCCAAGGGTAAGGACGCGGACCTGGGGCAGTAGGCTACCAACGGCGAGCGGGAGCACCACCATCCACGTGGAGTATCTCTCCGCTCACATGACCTGCTTGCGCCAGGTAGAGAACAGCATCGACAACGTCTTTCACCGATGCAACTTCCCTGGCTGGGTCCTTGGGATCATCCTCATGCATGGGCGTGTCCACCTGACCGGGGGCCACGGCGTTAAAGCGGATACTTTCTCTTGCATACTCAACTGCCAGATTTTTAATCGCTGAATTAAGGCCTCCCTTGGTCATCATCGAAACCGATCCATTTTCCCCGGCGATTGGCCGATCGGCAAGCGCCGCCGAGATGCTGACCACGCTCCCCGATTTCTGCTTCAGCATCTGTTTCACAGTGAGCTGAGTGATGTAGAGGAATCCCAGGAGGTTGGTTGAGACGAGAGCATTGAAGTCTTCGGTAGTAAAGTCGGTGAAAGGTTTGGTGTAAAAGATTCCGGCGTTATTCACCAGCACATCAATGCTGCCGAACTGCCTGATCGCCGCTTCGACAGCTTTGGCAGCGGTCTCCTGCTTGCCGATATCGCCATCGACGAGAACCAGACTGGTTGAAGCAGTCAACTCTTGGCTCGCATGAAGAGACGTTGCGACTACGTTATAACCCTCTTTCAGGAAGGCGTCCACCAAGCCCGCACCGATACCCCCTCCTGCTCCCGTGACGATTGCCGTTTTCTTGTCCGACATACACACTTCCTTTATTTGAGCTTCCGGCGCGGTCGCAGACGGGTGCTGCGCCGGAAGCCCTCAGGCTTAGTTCGCTTAGGCGAGTTCGCAGACTTGCGCTCTCCGTCTTTCGATTGTGCGCCCGGCCAACTTCACATCGTCAGAACGACCCGGAACTCAGCCTTGCCGCTTATCATCCGCGCGTAAGCCTCGGCCGCTTTTTCGAGTGGATAGACTTCAATCATGGGACGCACGCCGCTTAGTTCGGCGAAGTTTAGTGTGTCCTCCGAATCGGATGGTGTTCCCGAGGCCCAGCCCTGAATCGTTCGACTCCCATTAATAAGCTGTAACGGCGTGACCTCGATGGGATCAAAAGTTGCGCCGATCACCATCAGCTCGCCGTTCGGCCCCAGACCGTCGATCAGCTCGGACATCGCCTTCGAGCTTGGGGCTGTCGCTAGAATTGCCCTCGCGCCACCCATATTTTGCAAGGCCTCTGCGGCGTTCGTTGATTTGGTGTCAATGTATGCGCTGGCCCCGAGTTTCTTGGCCAGCGCCGCATTTTCGGACCCGCGCCCGATGGCCGCAACCTTATAGCCAAACTTACTCGCGAATTGAACTCCGAGGTGACCCAGACCGCCGATACCCTGCACCGCGACCAGGTCGCCGGGGAGCGCACCGCTGTGCCGCAGCGCGTTGTAGGTGGTAATTCCGGCGCAAAGCAACGGTGCCGCTTCGGTGTCCCTGAGACTGTCGGGTATCGCCACCAGTGCCTCCACCGGAGCTACCATGTATTGCTGGTATCCGCCGTCATAACTGATGCCCGGAATTTTCAGGTTCCGGCAATTGCGAAAATCTCCGCGCCGGCACTCGCGACACGTGTTGTCGTGGCCGCCGTGCCAGCCGACCCCGACGCGCTGTCCCTTCTTCCAGCCGGAAACGCCCGAACCCAATTCATCGATGTTGCCTGCGACTTCATGTCCCGGAATGCGGGGATACTGAATTCCAGGCCAAGCGCCTTCCACCGTGAGCACGTCACTGTGGCAAACCCCACAGGCCTGCACCTTGATCCGAACCTGTACTGCACCCGGTGTCGGAATCTCGCGCTCGACGACCTGAAAACCTGCTCCCGGCTTACCAATCTGCGCCACCTTCATGGTTGATATTGCGACTGTCGTTGCCATAAATAAATCCTCCTGGGAATTTTCTGCCCTTGTTGAAAAAGCATTTAGAACAACTGGCGTGGCCACCAGTTTTATGTTTTGAACCAATTTATGTTTTGGACCAGGGCCTGGTGCCCCGGTTTCCGCCCTGTTTTGGGCCTTAACCTAGGAATGACGATCCCTCGAACACGAAACCGCGATAGTTTTCCGATGCCACGCGGTCTGTGGCGGATTCACAAATCCAGCCTGCCGATTTTCATCACTTCGAATCGGAGTGGACGGCCAGAGGTCGCGAGTTGAAAACGTTCGCTGGTCGAGCCCGAATCCTCTTCCGCTACTTCATCAGACGCCGGAAGAGCCCTTCATACTGCTCGGCGACTGCGTCCCAGCGATAAAGCTGGTCAGCCCGTTCTCGGGCGCGCCGGGCCAAATGCTGGCGAGCGCTGGGATGGTCGAGCAAGGATTGCAACTTGGCGGCGAGATCGGCTTCCGATTTTTTGTACGGCATTGCCGAATCGCCCGCGGTCTCCGTGTTCTCAGGCGTGTCAAGATACAGCACGGCATTGCCGGCAGCCATGGCTTCAATCAGCGCAGGATGCACCCCGCCGATCTCGCAGGCGAAGACAAAAACGCCGGCGTGCTTCTGCAGCGCCCAGTAGCCGTCACCGTAGATCGCGCCCAGGAAACGCACGCGCTCATCGCCCAGCGCTTTGAGTTGCTCAAGGTAGTTCGGCTTGTAGGGATTGTCGCCGACCACCACCAGCGGCCAGTCGCTGCGCACGTTATGCCAGGCGCGCAGTACCAGGTCAGGATTGTTCTCCGGCTCCAGGCGGCTGACGTAAAGCACGTACTGACCGGATTCGAGATTGAAGCCGTTGAAGCTGTGATTGCTGGCCGCGCCCTCTGAGCTGACTTCGCTTTCCGGCGCCTCGGAGCCATAAGCGATGACAACCGACTCACAGCCATATTTGGTGAGGTAGTAATCGTGAATCGCTTTGGCGTCGGTCACGAGCTGGTTGGAGCTGAACGACGACATCCACTCGCAGAAGTGCAGCACCTGCGCACCCAATCCGCGCCACTTCTCCCGCTTGCGGTCGAGGCCATCGACGTTAAGTACCACGGGTTTGCCGAATAGCCGCGGGATGTACGCGAATGGGCTGTTGGCCACGTTGCAGAGGAGCACAACGTCGTTGTCGCTGAACGCCACATGCAAGGCGGCAAGCTTGGTGCTGACCCAGGTGTCGAGATGCTTCTGGTGCAGGCTAGGCACGATGACGCGGCGCACGCGGCGGTCGTACACGTCGTCCGGACTGGTGAAGGCCTTGCGGCAATAGACGGTGACGCGGTGTCCGCGGTCGGCGAGGCGCGTGCTGATCTGCTCGGCAAAACGCTCGAAGCCGCCGTAACGGTTGGGAATGCCGCGGGTGCCGACGATGGCGATTTTCATGTCTCGCTGCGCTCGGGCTGTTGGCCGTTAGGCTTTAGCCGTTAGCGAACACCAGCGGCGGTCGAAGCAAGAAAGCAAAGCGGGTGCCTCGCACTTCCACGCTGACGACTGGCTACTGGCTACTGGCTTCTGGCTTCTCAGCATCTGTCGCCCGAGGTGTGTTGCAGAACCACCATAGCAAATCGCGATCCGAAACTTTGCGGCGCGACTGGATAATCGCCCTTTTGCGGCGGATGCTGCCGAAAGCGCGGAACGGATAAAACACCGCCGATATCATGCGCCAATCGCGCAGCAGCGCATAGCCCAGGGTCATCAGATCGCGCCAGGCGACGGGAAAGAACAGCCTCCAGCAGAGCCAGCCAGACGCGTTCTTGCCGCGCATGAGAAAGCGGTTTTTTACCGAGTGCCAGTTGATGACCAGCGGCAGATCTGCGCGGCGCTCCGGCGTGACGCGCCGAACATGCCAGGCGACGGCCGCCGGCGTGTACAGGCACTTCCAGCCCATGACTTGTGCGCGCCAGGCCAGGTCAGCATCTTCGCGGAAAGCGAAGAACTCTTCGTCGAAGAATTGGCCCTCCACCGAAACTGCTTCAATGAAGTCGCGACGGAACATTGCGGCAGCGCCGCTCGCCCCGAAGATGTATTGCACGCGATCGAATTGTCCGTTGTCCCTTTCCTCAGCGCCGCGGTCGAGATGCCGCATGTTGCGGGTGAAATAAATCCCCGTGGAATCGATGGTGTTCGTCTTGTGCTGCTCCGCCGCAGGCGCATTCGGGGTCCCCAGCACGCACCGGTTTTGGGCGTGCTGGGGTGAAGCATCCCAGCGCAGCAGCTTGCCGCAGATACTGCCTGCATCGCGGTGCGCCTCTCCTGCTGCTACCAACTGGCTCACAAAGTCGGAGCTCAGAATGACGTCAGGATTGAGGCACAACACCCACTCTCCCGTGGACGCGTGAATCGCCTGGTTCTGGCCGGCCGCGAAGCCAACATTGGACTGGTTGTAAATTACCCGCCAGCGCGGCTCGAGTGGCCGCAGCAGCGCCCGCGTGCCGTCGGTGGAAGCGTTATCCAGGACGATCACTTCGAGCTCAGGATGGTCCTGCTGCCGCAGCGAGGCGAAGCACTCGCCCAGGTACTGCTCCGAATTCCAGCTAACGACTGTGATGGAGACCATTGAGCAGTGCGCTTGATCGCACGAGCTTCAGTTTAGGCGAGTTGCTTATGAAATGGCGACTTCACATCAACTATGCACGAACTGACCGCGTTGTCCGTGAAGCTCTGTGCGGCACCACGTTCCAAATGAAAGCGCCGCAGGAGTATGCGAGCGTTCCCATGAATAGTTGCGTAAGGAACAATTTGTCGGAGCAGCGGGATGTGAAATCCGGGTCCGCCCACCGCGCTATCTGGCAGTTTGCCATAAAGAAATGACCAATGAAGCCGGACTGGAACAGAACACTCCCCGACGTTTCCCAAGTGAGGACACGCACCGCAAATATCAGGGTGAACGGTATCCATACCCACAAGGCGCCCTTCACCGTGAACGTGTCGCAAACCTCGTAGGCAAGGCCCAATCCGACAATGACAGCCGTCAACAGGAAGTAGTCTGAATAAAACTGCTGGACAGAGTCGCCAATGCCGAGCAGATGATGGACGAACCAGAAGCCGACGGACATGAGAAGCAGCGTCAGTCCTGGCACCACCAGTGCGCTAGCACATAAATGCAAAAAACGTAGCCACCGATCCATTTCATATCTGCCAGATTACGTAAGAATTCCCTCTAAACGCGACATTGTTGACGATAACAGCCCGTTACACAAACACTCCGAGGCAGGAACGCCCGCGCACATAACCTAGATGGCCATCCGCAACCCTGCACTTCAGCCTAGTATGCACCCCTGCCGGAAAGAACGATGGGGATCGTGCGCAGGAAGATCTTCACGTCAAGCCACAGCGACCAGTTGTTAATGTAGCTAAGGTCGAGCTGCATCCAGCGTTTGAAGTCGAGCTGGTTGCGGCCTTCCAGCACCCACGTGCAAGTCAGGCCGGGACGCATGCGCAGCCGCCGCTTCTGCCAGTCTTCGTACTGGTCAACTTCCTCGGGAACGGCCGGACGCGGGCCGACGAACGACATATCGCCGCGCAGGATATTCCAGAGCTGCGGCAGCTCGTCGAGGCTGAAGCGGCGCAGCCAGCGCCCTACCGGCGTAATGCGCGGATCGTCGCTGATCTTGAAAACCGGGCCATCCAGCTCGTTCAACTGGTGCAGTTCGGCGCGCAATTGCTCGGCGTTGTTAATCATGGAGCGGAACTTGTAGAGGGTAAAGCGCCGGCCGCCGAGTCCGCAGCGTGTCTGCTGGAACAACACCGGCCCGGGCGAGGTGACCCTGATCAATGCCGCAATGCACGCCATCAGGGGCGACAGCACGACCAGCGAAATTCCCGAGATGACGACGTCGAGCACTCGCTTGAAGAACAGCCGCAGTTCGCTGTCCGGCGCGCTGGACAGGCTGAGCAGCGGCATGTGCCGGAACTTCTCGACGTAGATTCGCGAATAGGCAGCGGGCAGGAATTCCAGTTGCACTCGCGTCTTCACTCCCACGTCGGCGCAATGCTGTATGACATGCTCAAGCTGGGCCAGCTCCTGCATGTTGACCGCAAAAATAATTTCATCCACCACCCATTTATGGAGAATGCGGACAAGCTCGTCCAGCGGAAAAACCTCGTAACCGCCAAGTCTCGCTGCCGGAGCGTCGCCGAAGTCGGGATCGATGAAGCCGATGAGCCGCAAACCCATGCCGCGACTCTCTTCGATGAGCGCCGCCATCTCGCGAGCGCGCGGCCCGCACCCCACGATTAGCAAATAGTGATAACGTCCCAGGCGGTCGCGCATCCAGGACACGCCGGAATACGAGATTGTTCTCCCCATTAGCAGCAGGACGAAATCAACAACGCCGATGAGCAGCACGTAGCTGCGGCTGATATCCACTCGGCGGAACAAGTACAGCCCGGCGTAAATGACCACCAGCACGACGCCGAGCTGGTTCACGATGTTGAGGATGAGCTCGATCGGGTTGCTTAACTCCAGATCGCGATAGAAGCTGGAGAAGGAGCCCACCACCGCCCAGACGATGAGAAACGCGATGAGCAGCGGGACATAGTGGCTGAACGGATAGATGTGCGGCAGATGACGGCTGAAGAACGCGAAGTGCACCAACAAGCTGCGCAGGAAATACGCCACCACGAAGGCGGCACACGTCACCCCAAGGTCATGGAGCAGCGTTACCGTGCTGAGAAGTTTGGAGCGTCGGTCAAACACAGGAGATGCTGTCGGTCCCGTTCACAACTACTTACTTCCTGCCGAGCGGGACAGTTCCCGGCTGCAGGACGTCAGCGAAGACGGTGTAGGAAAGATGGCCCTGACGTTGGGACACTTACTTCCGTCGCTACTGTAGCAGCATCCCTCGCTCTGCGCTACTGATGTAAGCTAGCAAGTACCCTGATGCTTGGACGACCGACCGCCGTGCCACAGGTCAAGCAGTCAGCCTCCCTACGCGATATGGCCGTCTACCGAGGACCTGTATTGAGACGCTGGGGAAGTTGGTTGGAAAACATCACCTTCTTCTTCCTGTGCCTGTTTGTGGTCTTGTGGCCGCACTCGATCAAGGGAGCGCAACACGCCTGGCAAATCGCCTTCCTTCTCTGGCTGATAACCTTGGCCGTCGAGCGGCGGCGGCCCGTCCCGCAACCCCTCGCCGCTCCGCTACTGGCATACGTTGTCCTGAGCGCGGTCTCCACGCTCCTGAGCCCGGATCCATACCTTAGCTGGGACCGCATGAAGCTGGTCTGCCTGGTGCTGGTTGGGATTGTGGTCGCACAAAGTGTGAGGCGGCTCAGCCAGGTGCGTGTCCTGATAGTTCTGCTGGTGCTCTCAGGACTTGCCGCGGCGGTATTTACGGCATGGCAGTACACCTACGGCGTCGGAGTGCGCGTGATTTACATCGCCCCAGGTTCGCCGCTTGAGAACGATGCTTACATCCACACGGGCTACATCGTCACCGGCATCAATGGGCGCCGAGTGCATACTGCCGCGCAGCTTGAGCGCATTGTGCAGCAGAGTCCGCCGGGCAGCATCCTGCGCGTCGACTACATGCGCGGCTGGCCCTTCCATCGGCACCAGACCATCATTACCCGTGAACGGTTTCTCGGCAGCGGATTAGGTACACCTGCCTTGCAGCTGGTACGGGCGCATCCCTCTCGCGCTCAGGGCACGCTCGGCCATTACGTGATCTTCGCCGAGGTGCTCATGCAAATTGGCTGCATCGTGTGGGCGTTGCTGCTGAACACGACGCGGCGGCAAACAGGAATGCGCTTCATACTGGCGCTCGTATTCCTCGCCCTGACGGCGGCGATGTTCGCTACCGAGACCCGCGCTGCCCTGGCCGGACTGGCGGCTGGTTGCTTCGTTGCGGTGCTGATGCTTGCAGGAAAGCACACGCGGCTCTGGGCCGCGGCCGGGTTGCTGGTGCTTGTCATTGTGGCTGCTCTCTGGATTCATCACACGCGCGGACAAGGATGGACAGGTGCTCGCGACCCTGGAACTCACTTCCGGACACTGATGTGGGAGGACGGTCTGCGGCTCATCCGCCAGCATCCCTGGTTTGGCGTTGGGATGGAAACGATCCGTAACCATTGGCGGGACTGGAACATTCGCGGCTTCGCGTTGTATCCCAACGAACAGAGCCACTTTCATTCCGATACCATTCAGATCGCGGTGGAGCGGGGCCTGCCGGCGCTGGCCGCGTGGTTGTGGTTTGTGGTGGGCTATATCATTTTCCTCCTCCGGTTGGCTCGCAGGGCGGCGCTCCATAACCACTTCGCCTCTGGCGTGGCGGTCGGCTTGCTGTCTGCGTTTGTCGCCTTTCTGGTGCCGGGACTGCTGCATTACAACCTTGGCGAAGAGACACTGGTAATGGGACTGTTCTTTTTCTACGGACTTTCGGTGGCAATCGCGCGCATCGTAGAAGAGCCCAGCGCGATCATAGGCGCTTAGAGAGTCATCCAGAGGAGAACGAATGCATTTACAATACTTAGGCAGATCGTCGGCCGCTGGTTTCTTGACCCCTTGCGAGCGGGATGTGCGAAAGTGGCGGAATTGGCAGACGCACCAGACTTAGGATCTGGCGGGGAAACCCGTGGGGGTTCGAGTCCCCCCTTTCGCACCAACCACGTACCCAGCGGCTTCGCATTGGTTGACTGGGTCGTTCACTTTCTGCCCAGCGTCGTCGTACCGATTTCCTTTCCATGCGTTCCGGTAGAACGTTTGCCTGCCCATTCGGCAGCCGCAGCGTGAGTAGCAACCGATTGACCATAGCGCTCCATCAGGACGGGCACGAGAGCTCCTTCCGCCTCTTTCACGAACGTCATCTTGCCGGTGGCGTCGAGGTCAATACGGATGAAGTCGCCCGACCTCACCTGTCCTGTCGCCACCAGGTTTGCCAGCGGAAACACGATGTTTCTTTCGATGGCACGTTTGAGATGGCGGGCTCCGTACTTCAAGTCAGTACCCTCGTACAGCAAGAATTGTTTCGCGCGTGGCGTGCACGTGAAAACGAAATGGCTGTCGCCGCTCGCCTGCAGAATCCGTTGCTGCACCATGCCAAGCTCAATCTCCAGGATCTGCTCCAGGTGTTCGGAGCGCAGCATATGAAAGACAATTACCTTGTCGATGCGATTCATGAACTCCGGGGAGAACTTCCGCCGCGCAGCTCCAACTGCCGTGCGGTTAATCTTGTCGTCGAGCCGGGCATCCAATTCTGCCGGCGTCGGGCTGAAGCCCATGGAGCCGTTGATGAGATCGTTCACCTCGCTGGCTCCCAGGTTGGAGGTCATGATGATGATGCACTGGGAAAGGTCCACGCGACGATTGTCGCCGAGCGTGAGCGTGGCTTTGTCCAATATGCCGAGCAACAGTTGCCACAGCGCGTCGGAGGCCTTCTCGATCTCGTCGAATAGAAGGATCGAGAGCTTCAGTTCATCGGTGTGCCATTGGTTGAGCGCTTCCTGTGTCAGCAGAGGATGGGTTTCGCGATGGCCGAGGTAGCCCGGAGGCGAGCCGATCAGCTTGGCAATTTCGTGTGAGTGCTGGAACTCGGCGCAATCAATTTTTATACAGGCATGAGCATCGCCGAATAGTGCCTCCGCCATGGCCTCGACAACCCGGGTCTTGCCCGAGCCCGTTGGGCCCAGAAACAGCAGGTTTCCCACCGGCCGTCCCGGCGGATTTAAGCCCGCAAGGAACATCTGATAGATTTCTGAGATCTTCTCCGTGGCGTCGGTCTGGCCAACGATCCTGCGCCGGAGTGCAACTTCAAATTTTTGCGCGTCGTCGCTGCGGCGCGTCGGATCCAAAGTACTGTGCAATGCCGTCTTCATGGTCTTGCCTGCTTTCAGTCTGTCCTTTATTACCTGGACGCGACCTGAAATATGAGATGGAAACTCGGCCCCACAGAGTTGCCGCTTATGCTGTCACAACCGGGTGAAGGCCGTTGCTTCTGGTGATTCGATGGGTGGTGAAGCGTGAGGTCACTTCGGAGTAGTGAACACTTTGAAAGAACCGGGTGAATTTTATTGACACATAGGCCATTGCGGGCGTCAACGACCCGAAAATGCTGAGTCCGCTGATCTCTCTGGCCTACGGCGAAAGCTGTATTTTTGGCGAAAATGAACTGCAAAAGAAGGGGCGCCCAAAAAGGGCGCCACACTTTGGTCTGAGGGCAAAGAAATTGCGCCCTAAGGTACTTCGATCAACTCGATCTTGCCATCCTTGCGCCGGTGCAGCACATTGACACGGCCTTTCCCGTCGCGAAATACAAACACGTCACGGTCGCGGAACTCACATTCCTTTACTGCTTCTTCGACTGTCATGGGCCGCATGGCCAGCGAATCGCGGGAGCGCACCAAGTGTGCTTCCGTCGTGCGCGCAATGGCGGGAAACTTGTGCACGACCACGGGAACCGCAGTTGACGGATTGGCGCCGACCGCGATCTGCAACTCCGCTTCCGCCGCCACCGGCTCCCGCCAGGACTTGTCCTTGGGCTGGCGATGGGTGTTGCGGCGGCGGCCATTGTAGCGCAGCACCTGAGTCTCGATGTGCTCCAGCGCCTGGTTGACGGCCACCACCATGTCGGCTGCCTCGGCCAATCCGACCAGATGGCCGCGTCGCCGCTTGACTGTAATCTCCGCAATATTGCGGTGCTTTTCGACCGTCAGAATTACTTTGCTCTTAATGTTCTCGCCCAAAATTTTGGTGAGTTTGTTGAGACCCGATTCCACTTCCTCACGAACGGCGGGAGTAACTTCGTACTGCCTTCCAAAATACTCAACTGTCATTGAGCTCCCTCCTCGCCGCAGCCTGATTGATTGTTTCTTCTTTGGGGGCCGCGGCGCACTTCTACTACCGCTTAATTCTTCACTCTGCGCTGGTGGGTGCTCGGGATGCGCATATCTTCCCTGTACTTCGCAACCGTGCGGCGAGTGACCTGGATGCCCTGGGACTGGAGGATGCGGGTGATCTGCTCGTCGGTCAACGGCCTGGCGGGGTCTTCCTCCTCGATGAGCTTCTTGACGCGGCGCTTGAGAATGAGCAACGAAGTACCGCCTCCCTCGGGCCCATTGACGCTTTCGCTGAAGAAGTAGCGGAGTTCGAAGACTCCTTGCGGGGTGTGAGCGTACTTGTTAGCCACAGCGCGGCTGACGGTGGAAGGATGGACCCCGATCTCTTCCGCCACATCCTTGATCATCATCGGCTTCAGGGAGTCGATGCCATGATCGAGAAAATCGCGCTGGCGATTCAGAATGGAGTAGCAGACCCGCAGAATCGTTTGCCTGCGCTGCTCGATATTCTTGATAAGCTGGATGGCCGACTTGTAGCGCTCCTTCACATAGCTGCGTACCTCTTTCTCGGCGCCATCGCGGCTCAATAGCCGGCGATACGTCGGGTTCAGGCGCAACTGCGGCACTTCTTCGTCATTCATCAGGACAAGGTATTCTTCACCCTGCTTCACGAACGCCACGTCTGGCTCGATCAGGCGGGTATCCGACTTGTTGTAGCGCAGGCCGGGACGCGGGTCCAGCGTGCGGATGAAATCCATCGCGCTCATCACTGCATCCAGCGGTCGGCCCATGGCCTTGGCGACTTCCTTGTAATTCTTATTCTGGAGAGCGTGGAGGTGCTGATCCACCATCACGAGAGCGTCGTCCACCGCTTCCAGTTCGGCCGCCTGGTGGCCATTGCCGTTTTTGCGCTCCAGCTGCTTCAGCGACTGCAACTGTGCGGTAAGGCATTCGCGGAGGTCACGGGCGCCAACTCCGACTGGGTCCATCTGCCTGACCAAGTCGATGGCTTCGCGCAAGGCGTCGCGGCTGAAGGGTACTCGGGCAGGTTGGGTGCGCGGGGGAACTAATGTGGGACGTGGCGCTTCCGCCTCGGCTGATTGTGGCTGCTCCTCGCTGCTACCATCTACTGCCAGTGCCACGGCTACCGCGATATCAGGTTCTTCCGTGGCCGGCGCATAGCCGACAGATGCAGAGGCCGCAGTCGCTGCGTTGGTCGGGGTAATTTGGGAAGCCGTCCCATTTGGCGGTGACGGTTCCAGCAGCGGTTGTTCTTCATCAGCAAGACCGAGCAACTCGTCGTCAGTGGCTGTCAGATAGCCTTCCTCGTTGAGATTGCCGATTATCAGCTCAGCGGCGCGGTAGACGTCTTCGTTCACGTGAAGAGATCCCAATTGCCACATCAGGTGGTCGGTCAAGGTCGTGGGCCTCGACAGAAAGTTCTCAAAGGAAGGCTTCTCGCTGTCCTCCATCTCGATGGGAGTGCGAAGGCCGGGATCAAGGTACTCGGTAAAGAACGAGCCGAAGTCGATTTCTTCGAAGGGATCTTTTTCCTGAGAAGTGGTTTCAGGCTGTTCTTTTTCCTGGGCGGCCAGCGAGCTGTCGCGGTCCATCTTCTCTTCGCGGGCGGAAACTTCATCCAGCAAAGGGACGGAATCGTCGAGTTCTTCAAGCACCGGGTTCTCAGTCAGCTCAGCATTGATCATGTCGGCCAGCTCAAGCTTGTTGAGCGCCAGCACGCTGACCATCTGCACCAGCCCAGGAGTCAAAATCTGCTTCTGGGAAACCCGGAGGTTCAACTTGGGCTGCAATAATGCCATGCTGAATAACCCTGAGGGAACGTACCCTCGCTCCTGATTCTAAACCACCCGCATGCTGAAAAACTGAGTCCGTCCCATCCTCGTGGGACGAAAGCCGATAATTTGTGTTCTCTTTACGCTCCCGCATCCAGCTCTAGCTGAAAGTCGGGTCTTTCACACCTTCTCTGAAACCTAGCGAGAAACTCTCGCCTAAATACACGCGTTTCACTTCCGCATCATTGCCCAATTCCTCCGGCGTTCCGGTCCGGAAGATACGTCCTTCATTGATGATGTATGCCCGGTCGGTCACGGAAAGCGTCTCACGTACATTATGATCGGTTATCAGAACACCGATGCCGCTGGCCTTTAGATCGAAGATATTTTTTTGCAGGTCAAGTACCGCAATGGGATCAATGCCAGAAAAGGGCTCATCCAGGAGAATAAATTTCGGTTCGATGCAAAGACAGCGTGCAATCTCCACCCGCCGCCGTTCCCCGCCGGAGAGCGCATAGCCGCGGTTCTTGCGTATTACCCCGAGAGCCAGCAGCTCGATGAGACTCTCCATGCGCTCGCGGCGCTCATGCCACGATATCGGCTGGGCTTCCAGCACCGCAAGAATATTGTCCTCGACTGTGAGCTTGCGAAAGATGGAGGGCTCTTGGGGCAGGTAGCTGATCCCGTGGTTCCGCGCCCGCAGATACATGGGGACATCGGTAATTTCCTCTTCATTGATCAGCACGCGGCCGCTGTCGGCCTTGATAAGGCCGACGATGATGTAGAAACTGGTAGTCTTGCCGGCGCCATTGGGGCCAAGCAGACCCACCACTTCCCCCTGCTCAACGTGCACGCTGACGCGATCGACTACCCTTCGTCCGCGGTAGCTTTTACCGATCTCTTCCGCTGATAACGTCTGCATTTACTTCGTGGTACGAGCGCGAGTAATGGTAGGGGAGGTGCGTCTACTCTCAACCAGCACCCTATCATCGTGATTATAGAAAGTCAACGAATCGCCCCACACCGTGCCATGTTCGGCATCAAAAATGCTCGGGGACTTGCCGGTCAAGAAGTACCTGGCATCGTCCGCGGTGTAGACCAGACGGTCGCCAACAGCCCTGCGGGTGGGTTCGGTCACTACAACATTACCGATGGCGACCATGTGATCAATCTGACTGGGTCCGTTGGAGCCCGGAAGGCCCGACTTCTTTTGCTGGGCAGGCGCATCCGGTGCCGTGTCTTTGTCAGCTGTACCGGCTGGCTTCAAATAAACATCGAGCTCCTTGGACGTAACTGTGCTCGTCGTGCCCTTGGCAAAGACGTTGCCGGTGTAACGTGCGCGCCGCTCTTCGTCCACATAAGTCAGCCGGTCCGCGGTAACATCGACCGGGGTCAGCTTGCCGTCCTGCCCCTGCTGGACAAACAGACTGGAGACCTTCTGCGAGCGGTTCGACTCAGCCACGATGCTCCGCTTCTCGTTATCGAAGTCGATTTTGGGAGCTCGGACTACGTTATCTGTCTGCCAGAGCCGCACATTGCCCGTGTAATGGGCCACGCCCGGCTGTTTCTGGCCAGTCATGTGCTGCGCAGTAACATGGATGGGGTCTGAGTTTGCCAGCAAAGCCCCGTTGGGTTGCGGCTTCAGATCGCTATAGGTTGTCTTCACATCGTTGTCGGCAAAGCCGTCGCCGGTCTGGCGATTGATTCGTATAACCTCCGCGGTCGTGGTGGTTCCGTTGTCGATGACCCGTGGCGAACCATTCAGCACGAACATGTAATCACCAGGCGTGTAGGTCGCAACGTCAGCAAAAGCGGATCGCCCCCCAGTGTCAGGCTTATCAGACGCCTCGTGGTATTGAAACTCTCCAGTTTGCACCAGCTTCTCCACTCCCCCATCGGGAGCAAACGAGACATCCAGGTTTTGCGCCGTGCTAACTTTCTCCGGCTCCCCTGGCGACGTGGACACAATTCGTGAATCGGGCGAGCCATGCAGGGTCTGCATGCGATTGTTGTCGTCGAAGGTCGCGTGGAATTTGCCAGCGGTAGCCACCGTTGTCGAGTTTCCTCCTGTGTCCTGCGGGTGGCTGGACTCCTCCTTCGCGGCTCTCGATCCCGGCGGCGACGGCAGAATGGTAATTACCGCCTTGCCGACGGTGTCTCCGGTCTTGAGTTGATTGCCGTTCTCCAGCACGAAGTCGAGCTGATCGGCAGCAATTTCCATCGGCTGCCCGCTGGGCCCCGATTTTCCAGGCTTGGGCTCCTGCATCATGCGGGCATTCTTGACCATATGAAAGCGCGATGCCTGCTTGTTATCGTCGAAATCAACCACGAAGGTGTCCGCTGACCCGTGCGTGACGTTGGCGCCGTGAGTATCGAACTTCGCGCCGCCAGATAGGATCGCCTGCTGGATTGAGTTCTCAGGCCCCATGTTGAGGTCCCCTCGAGGACCCGCTATGTCCACGACCGTCGGGCCACGGGTCTCGATGTGAACATTGCCCTCCACAACAATGTGCTGGACGGTGTTGTCGGCTTCCAACAGCATCGTCCCTTTGTCCCCGGTGAGCGTCCGGTCCGGCTGCTCGATGTGCACGTCTTGAAGCACAGCCTGGCGAGGAATCTTCTGAATCACGCCGCTGCTGCCTGTAATGGTTGCGGGATTGCCACCCGTAGTGACGATGTGCACGTCGGACTTCAGTTGAAGCTCATTCTCCTTCGAATCGTAATAGGCGCCTTTCGCGCTGCCGCCGGCTTGGGCGCTGCGGAACTCCACCAGTTCATCGGTCCTGGCCATGCCCGTCTTCTGATTAAAGATGAGAGCATGAGTTGTGACATGGAGCGGGTTCTTCAACTCGGCAGGAGCCGCCTGGTCGGGTTTCAGCGGCCCTTCGGCGTTCCCTTGCAGGTCAATGTGGACTTCCCCGACGGCATTGATATCGCCGCTTTCAGGGTCGTAGGTGAATTCGTTGCCATAGATCTGGTCGTAACGGTCGTGCGCTTTGCCATACACAACGATGTGAACGTCATGCAGATCGGCTCGTCCGCCAGACTTGAACTGGACTGCCTTTGAGGCTCGAATGGTATACAACGTGCGCCCAGCCTCAGACTTGGACAGCGAGAAGCCTTCGCTCGTCTGCTGGATATCAACGCCCAACTCTGTCGGCACACTGTGTAATGCAGGACCAACCCGGAATCGGGTAAACCAGTAGGAAACCGCCACCCCGACAACGAGCAGAACAACGCCCGCTATCAGCCACTTACGAACCTGAGCTATGGACCGAAACATTCATCTTCGATACTACGCCAGAGACGCGATTCTGGGGGCGTTCGAGCAACTGCGGGAGGACGTTGCAAGCCTACTGCGAAAGCAGCGAGAACTCCTTTTCCTGAGGAGAGCGGACTACGATGCAGTCGCAGGGAATGTCGTGCAGCGCCTGGTGGCGCTTAGTCCAGCCCGCCATCATGAATCCAACGCCCGCAGTGAACAGCG
Source organism: uncultured Acidobacteriaceae bacterium (assembly GCA_963823635.1). Taxonomy (GTDB): domain Bacteria; phylum Acidobacteriota; class Terriglobia; order Terriglobales; family Acidobacteriaceae; genus Bog-257. The sequence continues at coordinate 74,643 of CAWGMV010000023.1, forward strand.
AGAGAAACTTCATAAAGTGCCTGACCGTAGCCTCGCCGAAAGAAATCCTGCTGCCATCGGCATTCACCACTCGGAGGCCCATGATGCGCTTACCGATGGTGGCCTGACGTGGCGAACTTTCTGAGAAGGCGCAGTACAGCCATGCACCGATGCTCAGCACCAGGATGTAGGCGAATCCAGCGGCCATCTTGGACATCCAACGCTCGTAACCAAGCGCCTGACCGATGCGACCCAGCACCTTGTCGACGGCATAAGTAACCACCAGCGCCACCGTGGCTTCCAGCGCCACATCGATCGTTCCCGCCCAGGTTCGCCGCCAGAAACCGCCGTATTCGATCGGCGCCGACGAGAGATTCCCGGGTGCTTGGCTCGGTGTCGCAGATTCGGCGGACACGACGACCTTCGAAGTCGGTTCGGAGAGCACGTCGCCACAGAACAGGCAGTAACGGCCATAAGCTTGTCGCGTGCTGCCACAACTGGCGCAGACCTGCTCTAGCACGGTCTCCATCGGAGGGCAATGTTACGCCGGAGCAACAGCCCTGTAAAGTCGGACCTAGCCCCAAAATAGGAGTACGACTCAGATTGTTGGCCGACCTATGGACCCGTCCGGTTGCTGGCTTTTTTCGCTCCCCCGTCGCGGAACAAAGCGCCGACTAACTTGTCAGGGACAAACTTGGATGACATGTCCTGCGGCCATTGGAAGCACTCCCCGCTTTGGGTGAAGTCATCAAATCCTATCGGGTCGCTGACCGGATACTGCGAACAATAATTGACGGAGCACTGTCCTGCCTGGGTGAAGAAGGCGGTGTCGGCTGTGATTGGCGTCCCGTCAAACGTCTCGCCTATCGGACATGTGCAATTTGCCACCGGTATGCCGTTGATGGTTCCGGCACGCTGACAACCGAAGCTATAGCAGTTGACTGATTTATTGCCCAGCATCAGGTCCTTGCCGCAAATGAGCCCCGGCGCTGCAACATCCTGCCAATTAGCCAATTGCTGTGGCGTCGTCGGATGCGGCCAAAACCCGGACCAAACCGTGTTGGCGTTCGGCGGCTTGCAACTGCCCAGCATGTTTCCGCCCTCCACCTCTACCTCATCCAGCCCATGGAGGATTGGACAAGTGCAACTTGCCGCGGGAAAGTAGGCGTAACCGGTCTCGGTGTTGACCCGAATCTGCCCATTGGTAGGCGTACAGGTGGCAGCGGAGCAAAAAGCATAATCGCCATAGCAAATACGACGGGATTGTTCAATATTGTTCTGCCCGAAGGCGAGAGGCAATCCAACAAATAGCAAGGCTATGGCAGCGAGGAGACGAAACCCCATGGATAGGCGCATTGAATGCTCCTGAACTGAATGTAATTTGGGATCCCGGGACGAGCTGGAAGATAATACAACGGGTCTTGCGAATCTTGCTACTTTCGAAGCTAACGCTGCGCTGCGGCAACCGCAGTTGGCGTCATGACTGAGCGCGTGTAGTCCACCAAATTGAGTTGGACGCCGCCGAAGTCGGGATGCGAGTTGTAATCCAAGGTAAAAGCCAGGTCAAGCCTGTCCCCCGCCATCAGCGGATCCTGTGCGATGCGCTCCATCATGCGCCAGCCCAGCACCTCCCGTGCCCGCTGAAAGCGGCCGCTTTCATCCTTCTCACCGGGAACGACCCGCAGCTTGATGTGCTTCTCTTTCAGCGTACGCGCCGGCTGCACCAGCCGGGAATTTCGCGCCACGAACACCGGCACTGGATTGCTGGCGCCAAACGGCTCCAGCTTTTGCAGCGCCAACCAGAAGTCCGGGGTGATCTCCTCCAGCCCGATCTCGGCGTCGTATTCCAGCAGGGGAACAAAATCCTCCGGCGTCAGGCGCTGCCGGGCGTAGGCGTCAAGCCGCGACCGCAATTCGGGAATGCGCTCGGTCGGAAGCGCGCAACCGATAGCATGGGCGTGCCCGCCAAAGCGGCTGAACAGCTCCGGGCAAGCCTCCAGTGCCTGCAGAAGGTGAAACGCCGGAATCGAACGGCCGGAGCCACGCGCTTCTCCGTCTTCGGAGGAGAGGACGAGCGCCGGCCGCCGCCAACGCTCCACCACCCGCGAGGCGCAAATGCCTATGACACCGCGATGCCAGCCTTCGCCTTCCAGCACCAGGCAGTACGCCTCCTTCAGCTCAGGCGCCGCTTCCATTCGGGCGTTGATTTCATCGATGATGCGCTGCTCCGCCTGCTGCCGGTCGCCATTAAGTTGACCTAGCTCCATTGCCATTTCGGCGGCTTTAGCGGCGTCTTTCTCCGTGAACAGCCGGATGACCCGCTCAGCTACGTCCATTCGTCCGGCGGCGTTGAGGCGTGGAGCCACGCGAAAGGCGATATCGCCGGCGCTGAGAGGCCGCGAGCCGCCAAGATCACAGTTTGCCAGTAGCGCGCGCAGTCCGGCGTTCACCGGCTTGCGCAGACCTTCCAGTCCGAGCTTGGCAAAGACCCGGTTTTCCCCGGCCAGCGGCACCGCATCGGCGATGGTCGCAATGGCGACCATCTTGAGAAACGACGGCAGCAGCCGCCCGCGACCAGTCTCCTCCAGCAGCGCCTGAGCAATCTTGAAGGCCACTCCGGCGCCGCATAGCGACTTGCAAGGATACTCGCAGCCTTGCTGGTTCGGATTCACCACCGCTAACGCCTTGGGCACACCTTCCGTATGTGGCAGGTGGTGATCAGTAACGATGAGATCGATGCCGCAGCGCTGCGCGGTTTCGGCGGCGGCAAAAGCGCGAATTCCCGTGTCCACACTGATGATCACGCGAATCCCGCGCTCCCCGGCCTGCTCGATGACCTCGTCCCGCATGCCGTAGCCTTCGCGGATGCGGTGCGGAACGTGATAGTCAACCGTTCCCCCACACAGCTCCAGCGCCGTCTTTAGAATGACGATCGCCGTGGTCCCGTCCACGTCGTAGTCGCCATAAATAAAGACCGCCTCGCCGCGTTCGATGGCTGCGCCCAGCCGCTCCACCGCAACGCGAAGGCCGGTCATCAGATAAGGCGAGTGGAGGTCGGCGATTGATGGATTGAGGAACTTGCTCGCCTGCTCGGCGTTCTGAACGCCGCGCGCCGCCAGCAGGCGCGCCATCGAAACCGGCAGCCCCATCTCCAGCGCCAGCCGTTGTACATGTTGCGAATCGGCGTCACGAAGCAGCCAGCGCACGTCAGCGTTCGTCGTCCTGATCAAGGTCGTCAATGGCCACGCCGCCGAAGTCTTCCACCAGATCCAGCAGGTGCTGGTAGCGCTCGTACCATTCGGTGGAAACCTCGTAGAGAAAGACAACACCTTGATACGGCCAGCCAAGCTGAATGAAGCCGGTCTTGCCGACGTACTGGCGCAGCCAACGTGCCTCTTCCATATCGTCGTCGCTGGGATAATTGGCGTGCTGCAGGCGCTGCACCAGGTAATCGAGTTCGTCGCGCTCAAGCACCTCCTCATCCATGGAGAGGAATGGCGCGCCGGAATGCTTAGCCAGTTCGACAAAGTCCTTCCAGCTTTCGGGGTTGTCGCGCGGGTCCCACATCACCGAATGCACATCTTCGGTGACGTAGCCCTGGTAACGGCTCAACCCGTGGCCCAGGATGAAGGCGTTCATGTCGTCTTTGAGGCTGGAAAGGTCCTCTGTCATCGCAAGATTCTCGCGGCGGAATAATCGGCCGCAGCGAAAATCATCATACTCCCAACGGCACGCGCGAACACAACCGTTCCGCGGAAAAGCCGTGCCATCAATTCTGTCATCCTGAGCGGAGCACGAGTCCGCGCAGAGGACTCGTGCGGAGTCGAAGGACCCCTATAGTAGAGGGGCTCCTCGCGAGTTCCTTCGACTATAGCGATCCTTCGACTCCTCGGTCGCCCCGAAAAGCGGGACGCCCTCGTCGCTCAGGATGACAGCTCAATTGGTGATCGCGCAGCGATGAAGTCCAATCAAACCGCCCTAAACCCCTGTGTTAGACTAATTTTTTCCCAGAAGATTCGAACGAAACATGATTTTCTCCAAGGAATACGTGGGTTATCTGGCCCGCGAAGTCACCAACAAGCTGATTGCGGGCGAGTTCATCGAGACCTCCGACAAGGCCGCGGTGACCAGCCAGGTCCACGCCGCGCTGCTGGAAGAGCTTATGCTGGAGGACCGCATCAACGACGAAGTTCGGATGATCCTCGAAACCTACTCCGACGAGATGCAGCGCAGCGGCGCCAACTACCAGGAGATGTTCAAGAAGATCAAGAACGAATTGGTGCGCAAATACAAGGCGGTGCTATGAGGGTCGAACGCGAAAAGACCGAGCGCGTCAGCCGCGAAAAAGTAAACAAGCTGGCCCACGCCGTGGCCGACGCCCTCGCCAACATGGAGAACGTGGAGTTCGTCGAAGACCGTAACACCATCCGCCTGGAAGTGAAGCGCCTTCTGGAATTGTTGATGGCGCAGGAAGCCAGAATCGATTCTGCCGCCCGGCAGAAAATCGAGAGCCAGCGCCGTACCATCCTCGAAGGCTCCCAGGAATGGGACATACTCTACCGTAAGTACTACAACGAAGAAGTCAAGAAGCTGGGGATTTAGGTAGTGGCTCAATTTACCAAATTGAGCCACTACCGGGATTTAGAACCAGCCACGGCACCAGATGATAGGATTGAGCTATGAAGTTGTACACGTATCCCATCACCGTCAAACGGGAAAAGCGCGCCTTTTACGCTTATAGCGAAGACTTCCCCGGCGTGTATGGACTTGGCAAGAGCATTGACGAAGCTAAAGCCAGTCTCCTCGATGGAATGAGAATTTATATTGAGGAATGCCGCCGACACCGCCGTCCCGTGCCCCGCACCCAAACGATTTACTCCGAAACCGTTTCTCTGGCGCTCTAGCTTTCGCGGAACTCCGCTTCTGTCGCGCCCGCGTCCTTCAGAATGCGAAGGAACAATCCGCGAGGAATATCTCCGCGATGGAAGGGCACGACAGCAGGCGTCTTGTCGGATGCTTCAGGATGATATGCGATCCGGTTTGGCGCTCGGTCCGATATCCCAGTTTACGCAGGAATCTCAGTAGTTGTTGAGCCGTCGGCATGGATTCACAATTGTAAGCAAAAACCGATTGCTGCCCATCCTGCCGAGATTCTGTGCATGGAGTTCATAGAGCCGATGGGGATTACCGCCTATCAACTGGCGAAGGCCCTGCACTTCCCTGGAATCTACGAAATCGTGCGCGAACAGCGGGCGATCAGTGCCGACGTCGCTCTCCGCCTCGGCAAATACTTTGGGATGACGCCTCAGTTCTGGATGAATCTTCAGGCCGACTACGACCTGCGGCTGGCAGCAGCCAGTGCGCCCCTGAGTAAGATCAAGCCGCGCTTAGCGGCGTAGCATATAGCGATTTCCCAACTCAGTGGACCTATCAATGCTGGCCTTTATCCTTGCTTTTAGGATTATTGCGCAGCATAATCTGAAATCGACATTCAGGAGAAACTCCGCCACCCCGAGACTCGACGGGTAGGTCTCGGGGATTGACGTTTTCACCACGAGAAGGAGCATGGCTTACAGGCAGCATGGCGGCGAAACACTTTGACGTTTTCCTCTGCCACAGTGCACAGGACAAGCCCTCGGTTGAGTTCATAGCCGATTACTTGCTGAAGAAGGGCGTTCGGCCCTGGCTTGATAAGTGGAACTTGATTCGTGGTGATCCGTGGCAGGAGGGCATTGAGGAGGCCCTTTGTTCTTGTGCCGCATGCGCCGTCTTTCTAGGCCCGGCCGGTATCGGACCTGTGCAAAACGAGGAGATGCGTGTTGCGCTGGAACGGCGGCTCAAACGAGGGAAGCCTGGCTTCCGTGTCATCCCCGTGTTACTGCCTGGAGCCAAGAAGGACAATGGTCGATTTCCCGCTCTCCTCACCAGAGCCACGTGGGTAGAATTCGGCCATAGCCTGGATGACACCAGCAGTTTAAATCGGTTGATTAGTGGAATCAAAGGGGTCGCTCCCGGTAAAACCGGAGTTAGAGGAGCCGCAACTCGATGGGTGATCGTTCTGGAGGGTATCTATTCCGATCTGGACAAGCCCCGTGCGGAGGCCGTTGCAAGACATCTAAGAGGAATACTGGGAGACTCGCACTTGACCATTACACGGATCGAATCTGGTTCTGTCGTAATTCACTTGTCTGGTTCGGCCAAGTCCTTCCAGAGACTTCGGTCAGTGTTCAAGAGTGGGAAATTGAGGCGGATCGGAGGTTTAAGGGTTTTAGAAGTTCGGGAGGAAAGCGGCACCGACCTTGGGGAGAAGAAGGCAAGGGTCCACAAACGGAAGAGCGCAACCCTTCACACTGGATCGAGGGAGAAAGATGCGCTCAACTGGTTTGCTGCTGCGAAGCGCCACGGCGCATTCATTCAGAGTAAACGTGGTGAAGACACCTTCGTCGACCCCTCTCCTATTCGAGAAGATGATTTTGCGGGGCTGGAAGAGGACCAAACTGATAAGTTTGTTCACTTCGGCCCAAAAGGTTTCCAGGCGGCGAATGTCAAGATCGAGGGGGGGACTGACAACACCGATATGAAGCGGGAGGAACTATCCCCGCAAAAGCCAAACCGAAGGTCCTTCCACCGGCCCGCTAAGCTGGACTCGCCCGAAAGACGACGCTGATGACCTGGTGCAACATCTGAGCGGTCCTGTCTTCCATCGAGGCCACGAATGTTGGGTTTGAACTGTCCATCCGTTCCGAGACAAGGCAGGTACCCCGCCGTCTGTACCTGTGGTGCAGGACTAATTTCTGGCCACTGACAGCTGCCTTTTCATTCCCACTCAATCGTCCCCTGGCGGCTTGCTAGTCACGTGCTGGATCCAACGCAGGGCGAAGTTGCGGTATAACTCTTATACCGCCATGCGGTTTCACTTTGAGCTGATATGAAGAGTACTCGTAATCGCAGAAGGCCGGTGTCCGCCGAGGCAATTGCCCGGCGTGCTGATCGCGGTGAGGACATTTCGGGCTCTGAGACCGAAGCGAGCATGAAAGCAGTTGTCAGTGGCCAGTTGTCATTTGTCAGTGAAACCAAGCTCGCGCACCAGTAAGCATGAAAGTGGCGGGCCGCTTGTAAGTTGTTGATTCTGCGTTGGCGCCCCACCACAGCGAGTTCCATTTTGGGAATTCACGAAAATATTTTTGCAAAATCCTGTAACGCGCTTTGCCCGAATTGCGTTTGTTCATGTGGCCCTGGTTGCAGCTGTTAACACCGCTGAGAACGAACCAGTAGAAGCGAGGAGCGCTGACGGCTGACAACTGACAACCGGCAACTGACAACTGCTCTTTCACTCCCACTCAATCGTCCCCGGCGGCTTCGAGGTCACGTCGTATACCACGCGGTTGATTCCCTTCACTTCGTTGACGATGCGGTTGGAGATGGTCTTCATCACCTCGTGCGGCAGGTCAACCCAGTCGGCGGTCATGCCGTCCTCGGAGTGGACGGCGCGGATGGCGCAGGTGTAGGCGTAAGTTCGCATGTCGCCCATGACGCCCACCGACATCACCGGCAGCAGCACGGCGAACGACTGCCAGATTTTCGTGTACAGTCCGGCGCGCTTGATCTCGGTGACGACAATGTCGTCGGCCTCCTGCAGCAACGCCACGCGCTCGGGCGTGACCTCGCCCAAGATGCGCACCGCCAGCCCTGGCCCGGGAAATGGCTGGCGCTGCAGTAGTTCTTCCGGCATTCCCAGGTCGCGGCCGATCTTGCGCACTTCGTCCTTGAACAAGTCCTTCAGCGGCTCTATCAGCTTGAGCTTCATCACTTCCGGCAGGCCGCCGACGTTGTGATGGCTCTTGATGGTCTGCGACGGCCCGCGCACCGAGCGCGACTCGATGACGTCGGGGTACAGCGTGCCCTGCACCAGCCACTCGACCTTGCCGTGCTGTTGTTCGAGGCGATGCGCTTCCTCCTCGAAGACGGCGATGAATTCATTGCCGATGATCTTGCGCTTCTGCTCTGGCTCGGTTACGCTCGCGAGTTTGCTGAGGAAGCGCTCGCTGGCATCCACGGCGTCAATGTTGAGGCCAAGCTTTTCGCGCAGGTTCTTCTGCACATTGATGAACTCGTTTTTGCGCAGCACGCCGTTGTTGACAAAGATGCAGGTCAGTTGATCACCGATGGCGCGGTGCACTAGCTCGGCCGCGACCGATGAGTCCACGCCACCCGACAGGGCGCAGATGACACGGCCGTTGCCGACGGTCTGGCGAACGCTGGCGACGGTCTCGTCGATGAAGCTCTGCGGCGTCCAGTCGGGTTTGACTCCGCAGATTTCGAAGACGAAGTTGCGCAGGATTTGCGCGCCCTGAGGTGTGTGGTGCACCTCGGGATGGAACTGGACGGCGAAGTACTTTTGCGCCGGGTTCTGAATGGCGGCGACGGCGTTCGAGGTCTGGCCAATCAGCTCGAAGCCGGGAGGGAGTTCGATGGCCTCGTCGCCATGCGACATCCACACCGGCAGCGGCCCGCGCAAACCCTTGAACAGCGCAGCGTCGTCGCGCAACAGTTCCACCTGGGCATGGCCGTACTCGCGCTTGTCAGCGGCACGCACCTTGCCGCCCAGCTTGTACACCATGAATTGCAGGCCGTAACAGATGCCCAGCACCGGCACACCAAGATGGAGCACGCGCTCGTCCGCAGGCGGCGCATCGGCGTCATAGACCGACGACGGCCCGCCCGACAACACGATGCCCGCAGGATGATAGCTCTTAATTTCATCGAGCGAAACGGTGCAAGGCAGGACGACCGAGAAGACGTTGAGTTCGCGGATGCGGCGCGCGATGAGCTGCGAATATTGCGCGCCAAAGTCGAGGACGACGATCGCTTGCGTTTCCACTATTTACTGTGCCAGAGGCCGCGAGCACTGTAAAGCAATTTCAATTTTCAAGTTTCTAGCTTCAGGTAACTACTTGGCCACTTGTTCTGCAATCCACGCTGCGCACTCGCGCGTACCCAGCGAGCCACCAACATCCACGGTCGTCTTTTTCGCGCCCACGGCATCGAGCACGGCGTTCTCGATTTTCTGCGCCTCAGCGTTAAGACCGAGATGCGCCAGCATCATCGCGCTGGTCAGAATCGACCCCATAGGATTGGCGATGTTCTTGCCGGCAATCTGTGGCGCCGAACCGTGCACCGGTTCGAACATCGAGGTGCGACCGGGATGGAGATTGCCGCTCGCCGCCATGCCAAGGCCGCCCTGCAGCGCGGCGGCGAGGTCAGTGATGATGTCGCCGAACATGTTGTTGGTGACAATCACGTCAAGTGAGCGCGGCTCGCGCACCATCTGCAGGCACAGTGCGTCCACAAACATGTGTTGAGTCTGGATGTCGGGGAATTCCTTCGCCACTTCCTTGAACACACGTTGCCAAAGGCCACCGGCAAAGGTCATCACGTTCGACTTGTCCGACATCAGCACTTTCTTGCGGCCATTGGCGCGTGCGTACTCGAAAGCGAAGCGGACGACCCGCTCCACGCCGCGTCGCGTGTTGATGTCCTCCTGGGTGGCGACCTCGTCGGGCGTGCCGAGCTTGAAGTTGCCGCCCATGTCGGTGTACACGCCCTCTGTGTTTTCGCGAATGACGGTAAAGTTGACATCGTCCGGCGTAACATTTTTCAGCGGACACAGGGAGGCGTCGAGCAGGCGCACAGGACGCACGTTGGCATAGAGGTCCATCTTGAAGCGCATGCCAAGCAGGATTTCTTTCGCGTGGACGTTGCTGGGCACGCGAGGATCGCCGAGTGCGCCGACGAAGATGGCGTCGAAGTCGCGCGCCAGCATCTGGAACCCGTCCGGCGGAATGGTAGTGCCGTCGATCAGGTATCGGTCGGCGCCCCAATCGAATGCGGTGAACTCGACCGGCGCGCCGCTGGAGCGAATTACCTCGACCGCGTTGGGAATCACTTCCTTCCCAATGCCATCTCCAGGAATGACTGCAATGCGTTTATGAGTCACGGAAAAAAGAAGATACCACCGACCGCGCTATCAGGCGAAGCCGGCAAGCTTCACCATCCGGCCCGCACCTTGGTCCCAGTATTCCACTCCTCGAATCCGCACCCGCAGCAGGATGAGATTGGGATCCTCAACGCCCTTCGGAAACCAGGCTTCAAACCGGGATTCCCACAACTCTTTCGCTTTGACATGGTCGCGCACCGGTTCGGCATTGCCGGTGATGGAGACATAGCGCTGCGTACCAGGATCGGAATAAGCCAGATTCACGCGCGGGTCAGTTTTGATGGCCTCAACTTTCTCACTATTGTTGCTGCTGAAAAACCATAGTATTCCGTCGTTATCAACTTTTTCGCTTGCCATAGGACAACTGTGCAGACTTCCGTTGGTTCGAATGGTGGTCATCATCGCAAAATCAATGCCCTTGATAAGTTCGTTCAGCTGTCCAATTGCATCGTACGGCCCGGCCATGAATGCTCCTTTCGTTGTTAGGGGAACAACCGACGACTTGATCCTCACAAGCGCAGCTACGCGCCCGCATCCACTATGAAGTCAGCAACAACTTCGTCCGGTTTCCAGTCATTTCCCGAGTATACCTTGACCACTTTGCCGTCCTTGCCTATCAGCACCGTTACCAGTCCATGCACAATCTGGCCATCTTTCTGGTTGTAAGCCAAGCCAAAGAAATCAGCAGCCTTGCGCACCTGCTCCGGCGAGCCCGAGGCGAACTCCCAGTGCGCGAACCTGGGATCAAGCCGGCCAACATAACGCTCGCCATAGCTACGCAACGCGGCCGGCTTGTCGTGCTCGGGATCGATGCTGATGCTGAGCAGTTGCGCCTCGCTAAATGCTTTTGGGTCTTTCTGCAGTTGCTGCAGGATTTGCGAGAAGTTATTGCTCATCCGCAAGCAATAGTCGGGGAATGGGCAGCGAGTATAGATAAAGGTCAGAAGCAGAGGTTTGCCCCGGAATTGCTGCAGGTGAATAACCTTTCCGTGTTGGTTGATCAGAGCGAAGTCGGGTACCTGGTCACCGGGTTGCGGAATGTGCAAGGTCGCCGCGCCGTCGCTCGGCGCTGGGCTGCCCCTAGTGAAGGTGATGTCCTGTAACTCCGCCTCCTCGCCAAGCACCAGTGTCGCGTGAATCTGGTCGCCGGGAGCGATGGATTTGAGGACCCACAAATCGCTCTTGCTCACCGTGTACGGCATGGTCATGGCCTCCATGTAACCGGGAATTTCCTTGTGAGCGATAGTGAGCTCGTGAGTGCCGGCATCCACAGCGACCACACGGCCCTCCAGTTCGTAGCGCTTGGCCGTGGATTGATGGGAGCAGGCGGTGAAACCTAAGGTGAGCAGGAGAATGATAAGAGATTTGCGAAGCACCATAAGATTGTACGAAAGATGACATCACTTTGGGCTGGCTACCAGGTGATGGTAGAAATCGTCCAGCCCATTGAACATAATCTGGATACCGATGCAAATCACAATGAAAGCCGACAAACGAATGAGGATGCTGGTGCCATTCGGCCCCAGCAGCCGTTCCAATTTGTCGGAAAAGCGGTAGCACAGGAAAATGGTGACTCCGATCAGCAGAATGCCGATCACCGCCACCAGGGCGCTGACGATAAGCTGCAGGCGTGCTTCCTCGTGTAAATTGCTGCCCAGCGTGATGGCGACCGCGATGGATCCCGGTCCGACGGTGAGCGGCATGGTCAGTGGATAAAACACTTGTGAAAGAATGCGGTCGGTGCTGGGCTGGCTATCGAGCTGGCGCTGTTTCAAATCTTCCTGCTGATTCAGAATGCGCCACCCTGCGATGGCGACCAACAGTCCACCACCCACCTGCACCGCCGCCAGGCTAATTCCAAAGAACTGCAGGATGTAGGAACCAATGAAGAGCGACGCGACCAGCAGCACCGTACAGTTGACGGCAACACGCATGGCCACGGTGCGACGGATGCTCTCGGAATAGCCGAGGGTCATCTCAGCGAAGATAGGCGCCATTCCTAACGGGTTGACGATAGGCAGCAGCGCCGCGAACACCAGCAGCACATTGCGGACGATGGCGTTCATGAATCCATCAGCATAGCCCAAACGACCCGATAGCTGCACCCGTATTGCCCCCACCAGTTGACCTGAATCGGATTTGCAGATTGAATTACGGCAGCGAGCCGAGCATTTGCGCCTTCGGCCATAGCCTATGGGAATCCCGCCTCGAACCTTTGGAGCACTGCAGATCAAGCGCCGCGAGTCGCTGGTGACCCGCGCCGTGGTCGTGCCTATCCAGCAATTCATCCACACTCAGGGCATCAGCAGCATTTTCCTGCTGGCTGCCGCCGTCGCCGCTTTGGTGTGGGCGAACTCGCCCTGGCACGACTCTTACCATCATGTATGGGAGATGGAACTGAAGCTCTCAAAGCTTGTCCTGCCGGTGCATGCCTGGATCAATGACGCCCTGATGGCGATCTTCTTCTTCCTGGTGGGCATGGAGATCAAGCATGAAATTGTGCATGGCGAACTCGGCGACATACGGCGGGCCGCCCTGCCGATCTTTGCAGCCTTGGGAGGCATGATCGTTCCCGCTCTGTTATACGGCCTGCTGAACTACCGACATGATGGCCAGCACGGCTGGGGCGTCCCCATGGCGACCGACATCGCATTCTCGCTGGGCGTGCTGGGATTCATGAAGGGCATTCCCGCGGAGCTGAAGATTTTCCTGCTGACTCTGGCCATTGCCGACGATATCGGCGCGATCGCCGTGATTGCGATCTTCTACAGTGGCGAGCTAAGCGTAAGCGCGTTGATTGTGGGTTTGGTTTTGCTCGGCCTGATCTTCGTGATGTTGCGATTGGGGATTTCGCAACCAATTTTATATTTCATTTTGGCGGTCGGCTTCTGGGTCGCAATCCTGCGCTCAGGGATTCATGCCACCATCGCCGGCGTGATTCTGGGCTTCATGGTCCCGACGACCGCGCCTTTCTCGCTGAAGGATTTTCAAGGGGTGGGGACCGACATGGTCACGCGCTTCCGCCAAGCGCTCGCCGACGGTGATGAAAAGACCGCCAAGAACGTTCTAGGTTCCTTCGAGGCATTAGTGCAGAGCACGGAGTCGGCGTCAGACCGATTGACTCGTCAGTTGAACGACTGGGTGTCGTTCCTGGTACTGCCGCTGTTCGCTCTGGCCAATGCGGGAGTTACGTTTTCCGGAGAAATCGCCCGCGATTTCGTAACCAGCCGCGTTGCCTGGGGCATTATGGTGGGGCTGGTCGTGGGCAAGCCGCTTGGGGTTTTCGGCTTTTGCAAGTTGGCAGTGCGCTGGCGCTTTGCCCAGCTTCCCAACGGTGTCACCTGGCGTCAGATAGGGGCCGTCGGCGCGTTGGCTGGCATTGGCTTCACAGTTTCAATCTTTATCAGCTCGTTGGCCTTTGACAGCGACTTGCATCTGGCGGAAGCAAAAACAGCGGTGCTTGCTGCCTCTGTCATCTCAGGTGTGCTGGGCTACCTGGCCCTGCGGGAGCGCGAAGTGGCTCAGCAACTGGAAAAGGCTGCGGCCTCCGAGGAATCCCAGTAGCGGGCAAAACCAGCCTGGACGCGATACAATTTTGGTTTGGATGGCCTAAATCAGGCTTTCATCGCAGCGCATTCGTCCTGTTGCGAACTTCCTCTTGTACCGTTGTTCGAACCCGGGTATTAGATTGCTTTGCCGGACGCATTCCTGTCTGACAAAGCAAGGAAAGGAAAATCAAGGTTATGCGTTCTCGAATCTCAGCGGTTGTGCTGAGCGCAATTCTGCTTCTCAGCTTAGCGGCCTGCAGCAAGAAAGAACAAACCCAGAACCCTCCGGCGGCTACCGGTACTTCCGGCCAGGCCCAGAATCCGCCTGCTGGTGGCGGACAGATGGCCCCGGCACAAGGCCAGCAGACGGCACCCGAACAAAATCAGCAAATGGCGCAGGCTCCCGCCCAGCTACCCCCCGCACCTGAGCCACCTCCTCCGCCTCCGCCGATCGTGGTTCCCGCGGGCGCAAGCATTGTGGTTCGCATGGGAAGCACGATTGACACCAAAACCGCCAGTGATGGTGATACCTTCACGGGCTCGTTGGCGCGAGCTGTTTCGGTTCACGGTGAAGTTGCGATTCCCTCAGGCGCAGGCGTGACCGGTACCGTGGTGCAGTCCAAGTCGCCCGGGAAGTTCAAGGGCGAAGGCATCCTGACCGTCGCCCTAACTTCGATCAACGTCGGCGGCGCACCCGAGAGCATCCAGACGTCGAGCTACACAGTAAACGTCAAAGGTAAGGGCAAGCGCACGGCGGTTGCCGTCGGTGGCGGCACAGGAGCTGGCGCGTTGATTGGTGGAATCGCGGGTGGCGGCAAGGGCGCTCTCATCGGCGGCCTGGTCGGCGCAGGCGCGGGTACCGCGGGAGCGGCCTTCACCGGCAACAAGGACTTGCAGATCCCGGCGGAGCAGGCTATCACCTTCAGGCTGGCACATTCAATTACTGTTCCCGGCCGTGCCAAGCCCGCCGGCGAGCAGATGAACCCACCTACCCAATAGTCACGGCGGCTTTACAGCAAAGGGAGGCGCCTCGTGGCCTCCCTTATTTGGTCAAGCCCCCTGGGTCGCAAGCATACCAATGTTCCACCTGGAACATTTCCACGAGCTATAGCTTCTTTACTTTTGCGCGCCGCTCGGCCGCCCAACCCTCCTTGTTGACCTGGCGGCCTCGGCCAATGGCCAGAGCGTCGTCGGGAACGTCCTCTGTAATGCACGATCCTGCGCCGACATAGGCGCCCCGGCCGATGCGGACCGGCGCGACGAGCGTGGCATCGCTGCCGATAAACGCGCCGTTGTCAATGATTGTCTGGTGCTTGTTCACGCCATCGTAGTTGCAGGTGATGGTGCCGGCCCCCACGTTTACGCCCTCGCCGATCTCAGCGTCGCCAAGATACGTGAGGTGGTTCGCCTTCGAGCCCTTGCCCAGTCGCGTCTTCTTGGTCTCGACAAAGTTGCCAACGTGCGCGCCTTCGCCAATATCGCTGCCGGGGCGCAGATGGGAGTACGGGCCAAGCTGCGCGCCCTTGCGCACAATCGAGTCTTCCAGGATGCAGCCGGGACGAACCAGCACACCGTCTTCCAGCTCACAATTCGTAATTACGGAATAGGAGCGGACGCGACAATCCTTGCCAATCTTGGTGTTGCCGATCAACTGCACAAAGGGCTCGATCACCGAGTCAGCGCTGATCTGCACGTCAGCGTCAATGTCGCACGTCTCCGGGCGGAAGATGGTGATGCCGGCTTCCATCAGCTCGCGTGCCTTCCGGTCGCGCAGGGTGGCGTCAAGTTTTGCCAACTCAAGTCGAGTGTTCACGCCCAGCACCTCGCTGGGATTTGGCGCGCGCAAAGCCACGACTTTCTCGCCGGCCTTTCGCAGGTGCTCGGCCATGTCGGTCAGGTAGAACTCCTGGTGTGCATTGTCTGTGGTGAGCCGGCGGATGTGCGCGTATAGCGGCTTGGTCGCAAAGGCATAGATGCCGGAGTTGATTTCGCGTCGCTGTGCTTCCCTGCCCCGCAAGGCCTTCTGCTCAACGATGCGCTCGACCTCGGCCGTCTGCTTTCCCTTCCGGAGCTTGCGGACCACCCGTCCGTAACCGGTGGGGTCGTCAAGCACGGCCGTGAGGATGGTCATGGCAGCCCCGTTGGCCGAGTGGAAGTCGCGCAGCCCTGCGATGGTTTCCGGCCGGATGAGGGGAACGTCGCCCGACAGCACAATGACGGTGTCAAAACTTGACAACGCATCGCGGGCCATCATGATGGCGTGTCCGGTGCCGCGCTGTTCGGTTTGGAGCACGAAGTGGATACCGGTCGCGGCCAGCGCCTCGCTCACGCGCTCCGCCTGATATCCGACGATGGCAAAGATGTCCTGCGGCGGGACGACCCGGCTGGCAGCCGCAACCACATGTGCCAACAGCGGCTTTCCCGCAATTTCGTGCAGTACCTTTGGATGACGCGATTTCAGGCGCGTGCCTTTGCCCGCAGCCAGAATTGCGACAGCAACACGGTCAGGCCTGCTCACTGCACCTTTGGAGGTGGACTTGGGTTTTGCCATTGGGCCTCAGATGAGCGGTGAAGCTAAGATTCAGGGCGGAGCGCAGGAACCGGCGACTCTCGCAACTCCATCATAAGCTGCAGCAGGTCATGCGCAACCTGACGGGTGTCGTGGCGGGCGATCAGGCCCTCCTTTGGGTCCTCGGCCTCCGTCAGGTATTCGCCGAGGATCGTTTTCACGCCCAACGCCTCAATCCGGTCCACATCAGTCTCGACCTGCGACTGCTGCTTCTCGGCGTACTTCTGCGCCAGCCCTGAAGACGCTGGAGTGCGGTTGACTAATGCGTAGTCGAAGAACTGGTGATTTCCGTGTTCGTACAAGGCGCGAATGTGATCAGAGGCGGTCAGGCCGAGGCTCTCGTTGGCCTGCGTCATCAGATTGCACACAAATATTTTTACCGCTCGCGAGTTGGCAATCGCCTGCGATACGCCCTTGACCAGCAGATTGGGCACCAGACTGGTGAACAGAGACCCGGGCCCGATGGTAATCAAATCCGCATTCTCGATGGCCTCCAGCGCCATCGGCAGAGGCTCGGCGTTTGCCGGCTCGATGCGCAACTCGACAATCCGCTGCTGGCTGGCTGTAATGTTGGTCTCGCCGCGCACGATCGAGCCGTCGTCCATGATGGCGTAAAGTTGCGCGTTGCTGGTGGTTGCCGGATAGATGTGGCCACGTGTGGCGAGAATTAGTGAGGAATGTTTTACCGCCTGGCTGAAGTCGCCAGTAATTGCGGTCATTGCGGAGAGGAACAAGTTGCCGAAGCTGTGCCCACCCAGCCCCTCGCCGGCGGGAAATCGATACCGGAAGAGCCTCGACAGCAGTGCTTCATCCTCCGAGAGCGCCACGATACAGTTGCGCACATCACCCGGCGCCGGGACATTTAACTCCCTGCGCAGACGACCACTGGAGCCGCCATCATCGCTAACCGTGACGATAGCCGACAGATCAGCAATAGCAGGCAACTCGGCTGGCTGCTGCCAGTCCCCCTGGGCTACATATTGCTTCAAGCCGTGCAACAAGGTTGACAGACCCGTCCCTCCCCCCATGGCAACGACTTTGACGGGACGTAGCTCGCTTGCTGTGAAACTGTCTTGCATAGTTTCGGTCTCGCTTGCGCAGGCTAATAGCGCCACTTGGGAGGCTCAGGCTCGGCCTCGGCGCTGGTATCAGGATAAAGCAGTTCGGTGAAGCGTGGGTCGTCCAACAGACTTTTGAAGTCGGCATCGTTCCGCGCCTGGTAACGGTTTGCCGGATTCAGACGAATGGCCTCGTTCAGGCTCGCCAAAGCTTCGGGATAGTGTCCAGTCAGGCAATTCAACACTGCCATGCCGTACCAGATGAAGTCGAGCTTGGGGGCTTTCCTGGTTAGCGCCTCGAAATTCTCCCGAGCCCCGAGGTAATCGCCCATATTCATCAGCGAGACGGCATAATCGAACTGCTCTTCCGGTGTCTTGAAAGATGACGACAGACCCCGGCTCAATTGCTGCGTGCAACTCGCCAAGTGGACCGCAGCACGATCGGACAATGCAGGGCTCGCTCCTTCGACAACCTTCTCAAAGAATGCCTTGGCGCGGTCGTACTTGTGGGCCTGCAGGGCCTTTAGCCCAGCTTCGTAGTTCTGCACAGCCTGTGCAAAACGAGGGTCCTCGGTGAGCTTGAGCGGTGCACCGGCTCGGGAGCCCGCCGCCGACGCATCGGAGGAAGCCGGCAAGTCACTTCTTTTCTTTAACTTGGCAGCCACTTTTTTAAGTTCTGGTGGGGTTTTTTTCTTCATCCACTAGTGTCCATAACTCTTTCCGCAACTTAGGTACGCCGGAAGCTGTGGAAAACCCAAAATCCGAATGCAGATATTCGTTGCTGAGTTATACCCTCAACTGAACACGGCGTCAACTGACCATGGAGAGAGACGGGAAATTCGCACTTCAAACCTATCTACACATCTCGTGAATCGCTTTGTATCAGGGCACGGCTTGAACCGGGCCGCAATCCGGCCGGGAAAAAAAGCTAAGCCTGTTGGGCACGACTAAAGCCGTGCCCTGATACAAGCCTGATCTCTGCAACATAATGATATAGGTGCTAGTTTCAGTTACTTTTCGCCGCTGACTCCAGGTCGATGGACTTCCAATCCCCTTTTATGATCCCGGCGCGAATTTGTGCCGGAGTCTTGTTCAGCTTCGTCTGCTGGTAGGCGTAGAAAACTTCCTTCATGCAGATACCGCAGTGAGCTCCGTGCGTGCTCTCAAAACAGGTATGCAGACTGTTATGGCCAATGCGCTCGCAAAAGCAGTAGCAGGGCAGCTGATACAGGACGTTGGGAATCTTCGCCGCCAACTCGTACGACTGCACCTGATACGGATACTCGAAGGCTTCGCCCCAGAGCTGGTCTTTAGGCAGGATCGGCAAGGCATCTCCCGGACGCAGGGAATGGTCATTGTAGGCGGGCACATGATCTCCCTGGGCAAAGCAGATCAGGGCGACCAGCACGATCAACGCAAGTGAGGCAGGCTTCTTCACTACTGTTATCCTCCACAGCCAGGTCTGTATTGTAGCGGAGGTTACCTGGATTATTCATCAGGTCAACAAACATGGGCACAAGCAAACAGCAGGTCCGTCGACTCGCGCCCGCCCGCTCGGCTTCGCCCACGGCTGGCTCCGAAGCGAGCCGGGCCAAAAAAAAATGCTGGCGCTCGCCCGGGATGACAATTCTAATTTTTTCGGGATGGCACTTAACGCGCGATCGCCACGACGAAGAATCCAGGGTTACCGCTGGGCTCCCATTTCCCTCCGCCACAGGCTGCAACTATACTAAGAATTCGCTCGTCTAACCAATGCCATGGATCTGACCCCCGACGACAACGTCTCTGCCATGCAAGGCGAGCGGAGGCGCACAAAAACCCTTTTTTCCGGCTGGCTGCGTGATGTGTTTATCTCGCTGGCCGTTTCTGCGTTCTTCATCATCTTCCTCTATCAACCGGTCAAAGTAGAAGGCACCAGCATGATGCCGACGCTGCAGGACCAGGAACGCGTCTTCATCAACAAGTTCGTTTACAAGCTGGAGCCGATAGCGCGCGGCGACGTTATTGTGTTCCGCTACCCACGCGATCCCGCCAAGAGTTACATCAAGCGGGTTGTCGCGATTGCCGGTGATCGCGTCCAGATTGAGGATGGCGTGGTCTTCATCAACGGGCGCCGCCTCAACGAACCGTACCTGCCGGAGCAATACGAAGATGTGCGCTCCTATCCCGAGTCAGTAGTGCCGCCCCACAGCTACTTCGTGCTGGGCGACCATCGCAATCTTTCCAACGATAGCCGCGATTTCGGTCCAGTAAGTGAGGACTTCATCTACGGCAAGGCGGTCTTCGGCTACTGGCCGGTGGACCGACTGGGTACGTTGCGGTAACCGGTCGCAGGAGCGATAAACTACTTCGTCGCCGACTTCAGATTTTTGTGCTTGTGCGCTAAGTCACAACCGAGCGGTGACCGGCGTCACCGCCTCGATGGTTGCGAAATTTGTACATTGGTGTTGGTAGATGTCGCGCGGTGAGGGCGGCATCAGAATTCAAAATCGGAGATCGTAATCATGGCATACATCATCACTGATACCTGCACCAAGGATGAACTTTGCGTCGAGGCTTGCCCGACCGATTGCATTCACCCCAAAAAGGACGAGGAGCCTTTCGAGGCGGCAACTCAGCTCTACGTGGATCCGGAAGGCTGCATCGATTGTGGCGCCTGCGTTCCGGTATGTCCGACCAACTCGATTTTCATCGTGGACGAGGTCCCGGCCGACAAGCAGGAGTTCATCGAGAAGAACGCCGCTTATTACGCCAAGGCGTAGAGACTTTATTGGCGACCGCTGTCCCGCGAGCAATGCGCGGCAGTCTCCATCGCTGTGCGCTTGCCAGGCGTGAGTACAAGGACGTTGGTGGCTTTCTGCGCTATCCGGCACGGATGAACGTTTGTCGCTAATTGCAAGTCGCTAGTTGCAAGTCACTAGTTGCAAGTCACTAATTGCTACTCGTAGATCGAGCACCCACAACCTGGCGAGGGCACGTGCACCTTCAGGAAGTCCGAGACCTTCTGATAGGCCTCGATCTGGTTTTCGACCCGCGCAAAGCCGTGCCCTTCATTCTCGTAGATCTTTAACTGCACGGAGCCTCCGCGCTTTTTGATAGCGTCAGCCACCTGTTGCGCTTCTTCCTTGGGGCAACGCGGATCGTTGCCTCCCGCCAGCAACAGCAAAGGCGCCTTGATTTGGTCCACGAAGTTGATGGGTGAACGGTCTTCGTACAGCGCCTTCTTCTCCACCGGATCGCCCCACCACGCCCGGTCGTACTGTTGCAGGATAGGGTCTTCGTTGGCAATTTCGGTAAACCAGTTCACGAAAGGCACGATGGCCACTCCTGCCGCCCAAAGTTCAGGAGCTTTCGTGACCGCCATCATCGTCATGTACCCTCCGTAGCTGCCGCCCATCACGATCAGCTTTTTGGGATCGACGAACGGGCTTTTCTTGATCCACTCAGCGGCATCGATGTTGTCGCGCAGGTCGCCTCCGCCGGGATCACCGCGATTCGCTTCGGTGAACTCCTTGCCGTAACCAGTTGAGCCCCGATAGTTCGGCGCAATGACCACATAGCCCTGGTTCACGATGTACTGGATGAAGCGGTTGAAGGAATTTTCCGATTGCACGGCTGGACCGCCATGAATGTACACGATCGCCGGATACTTGCCATTACGCTGGGTGTTGTCAGGCACGTACACGAGCGCCGAGATAGTCCATTTGCCATCGCGGCTGGGATAGTGCACCAGGTAGGGCTCGACCATGTCGGCGCTCCGCAATCCGGCCACCAGCGAGTGCGTAACCTGCTGCGATTGCTTGGAGGCGATATCGTAAACCCACGCGTCGTTGGGCGCGTCTGCGCCATTGTGGTAGTACAACAGACGGGAACCGTCTCGTGAGTAGGGCAGCGGATTGCCGCCGAGTGTGTTGACCCCAGCTTTCAGCGGCAGCGCCTCAGCGTGTTTGCCCACAATATCGTAGAGGTAGATGTAGGTGTCGCCTTCCACGTCAGCCGTCCATGTCAGCGAATTGCCGTCGGGCGAGAAAGTGCCTGCCGCGATCTGCCACTTATCATTCGTCAGCCACTCGATTTTTCTGGTGGCGATGTCGAGCAGTCCCACGTTGTAGTACCCGTTCGCGGCGTCGGAAGTAATGAGCAGCGATTTGCCATCGGGCGAGATGTCGTTTGCTTCGTAATTGTGTTCGCCCTCATGGGCGGTCAGCTTCCTGCTTTGTCCGCTCGCAAGATCGAGCAGAAAGATGTTCGAGTCGTTGCCCGTTGCATACGATTGCGTGTAGACCAGAAACTTGCCATCGCGCGAAAAGATAGGATGGCTATTGCTCAGCTCCTTCGGCGTATTCGGCGTCAGGTGCCGCACGTGGCGCGTGGCTACGTCCATCAGTTCGATCTCGAAACTTGAGCCAGTCTTCGGCTTGCTAATGTAGGCGATCTGTTTGCCGTTAGGCGACCACGTTGGCTCTTCATCGCCGCTCTCCGGCGAAGCTGTCAAGTTCACCACGTCGCCGGTTTTCGGCGAGACCAGAAACACGTCCCACTGCTCGTCGCCATCGTGGTCGGAGATGTACGCGATCCACGTTCCGTCCGGCGACCAGGCCGGTTGTGCCTGTCGTTGATCGCTGATGGTCAACTGCACCGGCCAGCCGCCAGTTGCAGGCACCAGCCAAAGATTGTTGCGTCCGCTGATGTTGGAGACGAACGCGATCTGCTTGGCGTCAGGCGACCAGGTAGTGCCGCCGACCAGGCGAGTCATGTACAGCTTCTCAATGGAGAACGTCTGTAAATCGGGCACGGTCTTGCTTTGCAGCCTGGCAGGATCGGTAATCGCCGGCGGCGGCGTGAGCGTCAATTGGGCGAAGGCGGTCAGGCTCATAACAAAAACGATAGCAGACAAAAAGGTGCGCAGCATCAGGCGCAAGGCTCCCGAGAAATCGCAGGTATTTCAGGATAGCAGGTTGGATGCTCAGGCCCATGGCGGTCCCACATGGCTGCGATCCGGTATATCAGAACACTGAACGATGGATACTTATGGGTAAACATTAAGCCTTTCTTGCGAATTTCCTCTCATGGTACCCAGAGGGAACTACATCCCCTGTTCAAGATGTTTGACCCCCTCCCCCTTTGCATCACGCAAACTCTTGAAAACAGGAGGCTATATTTCCCATTCGTTGAGGTTTTGATGTAACCTCTTGTTGCCAAAGGAGTTAAACTAAAATATACCTTTAAAAGGACTTAGTTGGGTCATTTAGTTGCCCGACCATTCCCGTCTGCGCAGCTCTAAAGAAGCGTGTTAACTGGATGGTGAACAAACGTGTGCTCGACCCCAGCCACTAACCCCCAGCCCCTGGCACTGACTTGTCAAAGATCATCGGCCTCTCTTCCGGCCGTTTCGCCCCTCATGAGGGCATAGAGACACTTAACCTCACGTTGCCAGTGTACATATCCGGGCGCCGTTGTCAGTGAAGTGGGTCACAGCTACGGGTGACCTGAAATTCCACGAGAGGGAGTCCGTGTATTTCTCCCGCCGCAGCGGTGATAGTGGCGCGCTGCTGCGAGGAAATCATACGCCAGGCCGGGTAGTGGGCTACTTTGAAATCCGCCCATCCCCAGTTATTTCAGTCAATGTTAAGAGACAAACCCGCGTTATACTTCCCCGTTAAAGTGGTCAGATGCGTAGAAAAAGGGCCGGGCTCAGAGGGCATCGATGTCAACAGTCACTCTTCCAACCTACCCAGATGCGAGCGGCATTCAGCGGGTGTCGCTGAATCCATGCTTTCCGATCACACCATACGTCTGCCTTGAGTGTTGGAACGTTCTCGACGACACGACTGCTTATTGCAGGCGCTGCGGGCATGCCGGCTCCTGCTTCCCATACCGGGCAGTCGAAGGTCAGAAGTGCCTTCAGCATCCAGCTCACCAAGCCGCTCAATTCTGCAATTATTGCGGTCGCCCGTTCTGCCATCGCTGCCTGGAAACTAACAAAGGCAGCATTCTCAGTATGGGCACATATAGCTACCATTGCGTTCTCTGCTCAGCAGAAATCGCGCGCCTAAAGCAGCAGCGACCCAACCGCGACCTCAATTATTGCGGACGTCATCCGGATATGCGGGTGCAGGAGAGGTGCACGGGCTGCCAGGATGGTACTTGCGAGTTTTGCACTTACTATCCGGTCAGAGGCGTGTTCCGTAAGCGGATTACTGATGTTCCTCATTGCTTTTCTTGCGTGCGCAGTAAGATTTGGGATCACAAGATTCGCCAGTGCATCGTTAAGCGTTTTGCGGGGAAATCAGACTGGACTGATTATGTGTTCTGATTGTACTGTCAAGCGGGAATCAGCAAAGAATCAGGATATTCAGAACAAAGTCGGCAAGGACTTGTCGCCCGACGAGCTCAAGGCATGTGCGGTCGTGCTCAAGGAAGGCGCTGCGGTAGATCCCAAAACAGCCGAGGGGGAACTGCCTCACGCCGTCACGGTGACCATCGTGCGAGTCGGGGAGGACATCGTCGGAGTGGGCGCTATCAAACAGCAGCGGCCTCACTATGCCAAAAGGATCGCAAGCACCAACTACAGCGGATTCTCGTTCGATCCGAAAATGCATGAACTCGGATATGTGGCCGTACTCAAAGCTAATCGTGGAGGTCAGTCCGGGCCAATCGTGGATTCACTCCTAAAGACGTTCAAAGGTCCCCTATGGGCAACGACCTTTAATGACCGCATGAAATCAACCCTGAAACATCGCGGTTTCGTAGGGCGAGGAAAAGAATGGCTTAGCGAGAATGGGAAGTACCAGGTCTCCCTCTGGATCAAAGAATTAGAATAGCCAACTACCGCATGCCGGAAAGCGTGTCGGAAGAGATATAGTATTCGGCGACAGGACGAATCCAGTCCGCCGACAGTTGGGCGTAATCGAAATCGACCTGCGCCGGAGAGGCCCAAGTTTTGAGCAACTGGATTTTTGGTCGCTTCGTTGCAGCGCTGTCCACGGCGATAAGAACGCTCGGACGGGCGACCTACACGAAATCTCCTGGCAGGATACAAGGAAGTCTCTTACGCGCGTTCAGAGGCTCGCCGACGTTTTTCGCGATAGTTTACCTCCCCGTTGAGCATACAAAGACCCCGCGCTACTGTTGTCCGCTGGCGACCCTGGCTTTGGCGAATTCATCGCCTGGCTTCCAGCCAATCACTGTGGGCTGGTTAGCGGCAAGCCATCCCAGCGCGACGCCGAAGCGGGCCATCACGGCATCGCCGCGAAAGTCCATCTCCGGATAGTACTCGTCGCTCGGCTGATGATAGCGCTTAGCCACGAAGTCCTTCGCTTGCTGCAGGCCCCAATCGCGATCGTGGCCCTCGTACTTGACGCCTTCGTCGATGGAAAACGCCGGAATGCCGACTCGCGCAAAGCTGAAGTGATCGGACCGGTAATAATGTCCTGCTCCAGGTTGTGAGTCGGGCACGATCTTGAGTCCGAAGTCCTTCGCCGCGCTCTCGACGGTGGGATAGAACGTGGTGCGTTCGGCTCCGGCTACGTTGACCTCCTGCGGCACGCCGAGCGGCGGAACGTCGTCGTAGTTGAGGTCGAGCGAGATCTCCTTCGCCGGTACCGGTGGGTGCTTGCCCAGAAATTCGGAGCCGCGTAGCCCCTGCTCTTCCGCCGTTACCGCAGCGAAATAGATTGAACGCTTGGGCTGCTGCGGAGCCGCTGCGAAGACGCGCGCGATCTCCAGCAGAATGCCGCATCCGGTGGCGTTGTCCTGCGCACCGTTGTAGATATTGTCCCCCGGCATGCCGGGCACGATGCCGAGATGGTCATAGTGGGCCGAGTAGGAGATCGCCTGGTCCTTCAGCCTCGGATCGGACCCGGGCAGCTTTGCGATGACGTTGTTGGTATCGAACGGACGGATCTTGCTGACCATGTGCGCCTTCAGTCTTGCCGACAGCGGGACGGCTTTGAAGCCGCGCTTCTGCGCCGCCGCCATCATGTCATCAAGATTCATGCCACATGCGCGCGCGAGCTTTTGCGCGACCTCGAGCTGAATCCACGAGGCCACCTTCAGCTTGGGCGCCGGATCGTCGCGCAGGTAAGCACGCTCGCCCGACCACGAATTGCGCACGACATTCCAGCCATAGCTGGCCATGTCGGTCTTGTGGATCAGAATGACGCCAGTCGCGCCCTTGCGAGCTGCTTCTTCGAACTTATAGGTCCAGCGGCCGTAGTAAGTCAGCGTTCCTGCATTGAAGAACTTGGGATCGTCCGACGGCGGTTGGTTCACCATCATCAGCAGGACTTTGCCCTTCACGTCGGCGTCTTTGTAATCGTCCCAGTTAAACTCAGGCGCATCGATGCCGTAGCCCATCCAAACAATTGGAGCATCCACCTCGTCCTGGGGGTGGGTGGTTTCGTCCATGGCGACGAAGTCGGTGCGATTATGCAGGCTCATCGCTTCGCCCTTATCCGGAACGAGCGTGAACGTAGTGTCATCCTGGGTGGCAATGCCGACCATCGGCACTTTCTGCATGAACGTGCCGTTGTCGCCTGCCGGATGCAGTCCATAAAGGGCAACCTGCGTCGCGATGTACTCGGCGGCAATGTCGCCTCCGCGCGCGCCGGTGCCGCGACCTTCCAGCAGATCGCTGGCAAGAAACTTTACATGGGCCCGAATCTTCTCGGGATCGATGGCAGCCATCGCCTGTTCGGCAGCCGGAGGCAGTCCCGCAACCTTGGGCACTGGAACGGCGCTCCCGGCGGGACCGGTCTCAGCCGGCTTGGTCCTGGCCTGCGCAAGAAGCAGGCCGGCTGCAAGCGCAAGCGACAGAGTGATAAAGGCAATCCTACGCATGAATGGAGTCTCCTGACGAAAGTCAAAACCCCATTCTACGCGAACAAAAAAGCCGGGCCGAGGATGGACTCCCGGCCCGGGTGAGTTGCGTATCGCGATTTCTGACTACCTGGCTTCCGCTACGACGGCTACCGTCTCGGGCATCTGGTTCTTTACGCTCATCGCCTGCGGCGGTGCTTTGGCGTTGAACCTCAAACCGAAATCGGGAGTTTGCAATTCGCGCAGTGCGTACGCTTCGCCCCCGACCAGCTTAAAGGTCAGCACCGTGCGGCCATCGCGTGAGCCGTCATCACGGTCCCCGAGAAGAAGCGAAGCCTTCCCGGTCGCGTGCTGGTCAAGCGTTATCACGCCACCGTCCATACTGGCTGAGATTATGTATTCTCCTGCAGGCAGAAGTTTTCCGCCTGCATAAAAGCTGAACGGAATGTTGGCGCGGACCGCGTGTGAACTGTTTTGCGCCGGGGCCGCGCCGGTGAGGGCCACTGCAAATAATGCCAGCGCCACGAGCTTGCTAATGTACTTGGTCATGTCATCCTCCTCCAACCACCATTGGGTCCCGACTTACCGACAAGTGCTCATTGGGTCGTGCGTTCTACAACGATGGACAAAGTATTAGATTGAGGAACCTAAGATTCGGCATGGCCGGCGCAGGGCAAGAGTGACGAGAGTCTATAGATCGGGGACGAAGGGACGGAGAAGTTCGGCGAAGTTTTCGGAAGCAAAAACGGGGTTATGGAGATGTGTCAAAGTGTTGACAATTACATGGAATTTGGTCTTCAGAACCGTCCTCGGCGCAAAAAATTACCCCATCCCTGATTAAAGGATGGGGCGGTTAGAGCCAGCCTGCGCCGGAAAACTATCCGACCTTGGCAAAAATGATGACCAGGGTAAACAGCACCAGCGACTCGATAAACGCCAGGCCTAAGATGAGCGCCACCTGGATAGCAGGACGGGCAGCAGGGTTTCGGGCCATGGCTTCGCAGGCCGCGGCGCCGACCCGGCCTTGTCCCAGGCCTCCTAAGCCGGCGGCGATGGCGATGCCGAAGCCGGCAGCAATCGGAACCAGGTTGTTCGGAGCAGCGGCGCCTCCGCCCTGCGCGTACGCCGGCATGGTCATCATCAGGATGGCCAGCAGCGCAAAGATGATAATCGTCAGCTTTCGCATCTCTCTTTCTCCTTATGAATCGCTGCCAGTGGGTGGTTGACGTTCACCGAGCTGACGCCCTCACGCTCGCAGCAGTCTAGCAATTAGCACTTAGCAATCAGCCGTTAGCCCCAACTCTTGACTTTGGCTAACTGCTAAGTGCTAATGGCTAAGTGCTAGTGTTCATGCGCCACCGCTTCTCCAATATAAACAGTGGCCAACAGAACAAAAATGTATGTCTGAATAATCGACACGCCGATATGCAATAGCATGAACACCACCGGAATTGCAATTGGAAACAGCGAGATGAACACCAGCGTCACCATATCGCCGGCAAATATGTTGGCAAACAAGCGGACGGTGAGCGAGAGAATTCGCGCCAGGTGGCTGAAAATCTCGATCGGAAACAGAAGAAACGCAACCGCCGGCATTGGACCCATGAAGTTCTTGATGTAGCCGAATCTATTCTGCCGAATGCCTTGAAAGTGGTAATAGAACCACGTGACCAGCGCGCAGCCCAGCGGCACCGATGGAACTGCCGTCGGCGATTCGAAGCCGGGAATGACGCCGATGAGGCAGCACACCAGGATGAAAATGCCCAGCGTAGTCAAGTAACCAGTGTATTGCTCGTATCCGTGGCCAATTACTTCATGCCCTTGTTTGTCGACGAAGCCGTCGATACTTTCCATGATGTGCTGTAGCGCGCCAGGATTGTCGACTGACAGGCGCACCCGAACAATCACAAAAGAGATTACCAGCAGAACAAAGACCAAAATCTGCATGGCTACATAATTGGTGATAGGTGTTTGCGGGTGCGGGGACGCTACATGGAAGAGGCTGAGGATCGCGTTCGCCACGCCAGCGAAGTACTTGTTGAGAAGCGCTGTTATCCAAAGTTGCTCAGACATGGATGATTAGCTCGTATGGTTACTTCTGCCATCGCACTTGGGCACTTTCGGCCGGGGCCGAGGCGGGCGCTAAATTGACCGGAAAATCACAACCCGTGGCGCAGTGTAACAAACAGTTCCACCGCGACTTCGCAGGCCACGGCTGCAATGGGAAGGCAAACGCCCCCGAGAAAACCGTAAAGACCTGCGCGTGAAATATTAAATATAACATACGCGCCAACCGCGACGAAGATGTAGCGCAGCACCACGCGCACGATGATCCCTGTTCCCCGCTCGCGGCTTTGGCCGCTTGCAATGCGCTCACCGATTGCCCCGATAGCTCGCTCCAGCCAGCGGTGGTTCACATACGAGATCGTGGCCCCGGCCGCGAACCCTACTGCGACTGGCCAGCGAAACAAAGCGATGCATGCCAGCAGCCCCAGTGCTGCGAGTGTGAGCATGAAGTTGCGAATGCGTTCCAGGGCTCGGTCGTAGAACTGATCTGCGCCCGACGGGGTTCGCTCCGGTGTCATCATCGGCAAAGAACACTGTACCGCAGCCGCGAAATTGCTATAAATCACCACGAAGGCATCGAGACACAGAGAAAAAAAGCTTCTCACCACAGAGAGCACGGAGTTTTTGATTTCCTTTTTCTTTTCTCCGTGTCCTCCGTGTCGAAAAAAATCCTTTCTTCCCAATGCCTCTGTCTCTCGGTGGTGAAGCTCTACTTACTGCTTAGATCTTTGTCGCGAAGTATGGTTCGAATCAGATCAACGAAACCTGCGACCGCCCCAACGATTACCCCCACGAGAAACAGCCAGCGTGTGTGAAACCAATGGTCTAGGAGTTTACCTATGAGCAAGCCGATTACGACCGAAGCCGGAATGATGAAGGCAAGTTGCGAGTAGCGCGCCCATAGCACGGCGCCATTCCGCGGCTTGTCGTCCACTTGCTGGTTCCTCATGAGGAGAGGCTATCACCGCGAGCGTCACTGACGCACTTTTCGCCAGAGTCAGGCCGTAACGATGGGCTTTGCCATCCCTTGCTGGATCAAAACTGGCGCAACGCGCACGACTACACTGCAGCCCAAGTTTGACCTGAGGTTGATCAGCCGTTATCATCGACTTGCGGGGTGGAGCAGTCTGGTAGCTCGTTGGGCTCATAACCCAAAGGTCGGTGGTTCAAATCCACCCCCCGCAACCAAAAAGTTACTGATTTCAAACGCCTTCCGTCGCAGCCGGAAGGCGTTTCTGTTGCACTTGCTCACAATTTGCTCACAGAATTCCAGCCGCGAATTTCGCATTTACATGATCCTCCCTTCTGTCTGGTTCGTCGCTGAGGGACAAAACAAGTCGTCGAGTTGCTCCACTACCCTGCGGTCGTCGTCTCCGACCAGGTGCGTGTAGCCCATCGTTGTCCTCGAGCTGACGTGTCCGAGACGCTCCTGTCTTCTTTCATCGGGGTGTGCAGGCGGTCCTGCGCCGTTGCGTTCCCATGCCGGAAGGCATGGAGTCCGCCCTCAAGCCCTAGCTGCTTCAGCAACGGCTTGGGCTTCCGCTTCACCAGTTTTTGGGATGCAGCCGCTTGCCCTCGGCTGAGAGAAATAGCGGCTTGTCGGGATTGCGCCCAGTAACAAACGAGCTAAGACGGTCTGCAAGTCGAGGAGAGATGCTGAATATCCTTGGCTTGCGACTCTTAGTGTCTGTAATGTGCCGGCCATTACGGCTTCGCTTGACGACGATCACGCGATTGGTTAGGTCGACATGGCCGACGTCTAGGCCGCAGACCTCTCCGCGCCGGATTCCGGTTTGCGCCACCAACCAATACACCGTATCGTAAGGCGGCTCAGCCACAGCGATGATGCGCCGCATGTCCTCCGGCTAGAACGTGGGTTGTTCGGGCGGGTCCCACTCAGGCAGCACAAGGCCGCCGAATGAATCATGTCCTACATATCCCCAGGCTTTCGCTGAGTTCCACATGATGCGCAGCGTCCCCACTAGGTTCTTGACGGTCTTAGAGCTTAAGTCGCAATCGGAAATGAATGACTGCAACAGTTCGCCGCTTATGTCCTTCATAGCCACGTTCCCGAGTCGACAACGACAAATGTTAGCCAGCGGGAAGTGAGTTCCGTCGTTCGTGCCATGGACCAAGCTACCCAGGAGGGTGTCGAGCAGTTGGTAGGGGGTATGAAAAAGCAGCTCGCTGCCACACTCCTAACCGCGGAGACTTCTGGAGTGTCCGCAGAAAACAATGCATTAGACTCTGGAGTACAGCAATGACAATCGCAGACCCATCGCAACTGGCCGAGATACTGCGGGCGGCAGCGAATGCCCATGACGTTTACGAGCAGTCAGTAGGCTATCCCGATAGTGATTGGCCTACATGGTATGCGCGTTACATTTTCCACAACGTAACCAAAGTTCAGAGCGGAATCCTCGGAGATTACTAACAACGAAGCGCATGGCATTGAGGCGGACGCACTGCAGGCACCCAATAGCCGACCCAGCAGCCAGAAGTGCAGCATCGGCTCGCGCAGCGAAGCCTTCAGCGCGGAAGGAAAGTAACTGGCGCAGCCGGGACTGCTCGATTGCAGTCCGTGTCTAAGGAACAGGAGGAATCACTCTTGTTTGAAGCCGTCAACTCCGGTTCGTTCTACTCCTGGTCCTTCACGTGTAGATACCTGGCTTGCTCTTTCTCTTGCGATGACTTAGGCAACAGGTCTTTGCCTATGAGAGGAAGAAGCTCCGACGGCTTGGGAACGATTTCGTAGTTGACGTAGCCGAATTCAGTGCTGCGGGCGGCATAGTACGTGTCACCCAACTTGTACACGCTACCTCGACGGGGTCCTGGTCGAAGGTCGTGACCACCTTGCCCTTCCGCAATCGAATAGGCTGAAGTCGTTCCCTGATAGCCGCGTTGCGCAACGTTGCCGACGTCGTGGGCACCGTGGCATTCCTGCCGATGCGCCAGACGCTGCTCTGGCCTTGGCGGTGTAAAGGTGTAAATGGAGTTGCGGAAACTCGCCTGTCCGTTAGCTGTCCAATAAGGATTCCCTTCTCGTACTTGCAAGGACTTACAGAGCCACCCGCGTCTTGTAAATTATTGAAAACACGGACCAATGTCCGGCTAATCCAAAGGTCGGTGGTTCAAATCCCCCCGCAACCAACTAACTCCCATACAGTTGAACAACTTCTGCTGAAGTCAGCAAGCCATCAGGACGGCAATGTAGCTCGACTGTGGCGAAACTGTAGCAGTCCTCAGGATCCGCCTGCCTTCTTGGCGGTGATGCAGGTCACCTTTTGCTGTATGTCACTCAGGCAATGCGAGCAGACCCCAATAGAGGAGTGTCTTGCGTCCGTTGACGATGACGAAGAAGTCCTCGAACGGTGGGGACATACTGGGTCGCGCACGATGCGAAAATCCGGGTCCACACAATGGCGGTCGATCTTGCATGCTTGGTGCCGTTCGCTATGTCACGGCGGAGCCGGAGAGAAGCGGACTTGAAAATCTCGTTGACCTTGGCAGGACCCAAACCAGACGCCGGAAACCAGTCTCGCATTTGGTAGGTATGCAGAAAGAAATCGAAGAACAGGTCCATCATCTGATCTGCTGGCGTCCATTTGCCGTAGGCAGCTCGCAGCCTGTTCCACTTACGATCTACTCGCTTCCACTGCTCCACCCACGGGTGAGTCTGTCGATGTCCGGCGAACATACGTTCCTTTTGTGCCTCCTTCAAGCCATCCTGCGAGCTGTCTGCTCATCAAGGATGTCTCGTACCGTGTACAGGTTTATCCCACGGCGCTCGCTGCGAAACAACCTACTAGCCCCTCAGCAATTGCGTCCTTTAGCGTGGAGATGGACGTTCGGTTTCGCCACGTTCTTCACCGTAGGGCCAGCAGCCGTTAGCGATCAGGACTCGTCGCAGACTGCGGAATAACGTGCGGTGGTGGCGCTCTGACTCTCTGTCGTTTGTCACCGTGACGTGTTTTTCCAGTCCGGTCATGTGGATGTGGAGTTGCTTCCCCTGCTTTGCGGCCCACAATCCAACGCCGAGAGCCACCGCATTACGAGCGCCTTTCTTTGAAAGTGCGCACGTCGCCCGGCTTCATCGTTTCAATCTCTTTCATACATGGACTCCTTCGGTCCCGGCTTTGTCGATCTTGCCGATGAACCCCATGTCGCAACCAGGGTCCCACCCAATGTAACCTTCGCCGTCATCTGCCAACGGCCCGGCAGGAGGCACGCTGAGTTTCACTTTGTTGCGCGCGAGGAGTACCAGCTTTTCCGTAATGCGCCGTCCGAACAGTAGGTGAAGAAAGTGCCGCCATTCCGTGACCATCCCGCGCCGGAACTCCGTCTCGACACCCACAGGGTCACGCTCGTAGCTTTGATGGAAAGCCTTGAGCAGTTCGCCGCCGTGCTGCACGATTTCTGGGTCAAGGCTCACCGCCTGCGTCAGCGCGCGCACGATGAAACTTGCGCGAGTCCGTTGGTTGTCGGCGGCCAGTTTATCCACTTCTTTGACGAGGGCGCGTGGCGCTCGAAACGAGATCACTACCGTATCGCCGGAGTCGGGTTCAATCAGTTTTTTGTTTGCCATCGCGTTTGGATGAACCCCCTCTCCGCATTGTATACAATCCAACACAAATTGCAACATCGCATCTTAGATCGTTGATGGCCTCTGCCCAAGAAAAATGGGGAGCCCCAAGGCTCCCCCAGTACAGCAAGCTTCGTTCACATCCCTAGAAGATGTACTTCAACACCAGGATGACCTGCCGGGGATGCTGCGAGAACGCGGAAGCCCAGTTGTTAAACGTTGAGCTGCCCGTCAGCAGTACACTGCGAACATTACCCCCCGTGTAAGTGGTTGGGGCGATGTCGCTGATAAAACCCGGCACATACTGCGAGTGATTGAAGAGGTTCAACGCCTGGAAGTTGAACTCCACTGACTGACGCTCGGTGATATTCACCCGCTTCAGGAGGCTGAAGTCCCAGTTGTTGATGTGCGGGGCAGCCAGGGTGTTACGCGCAGCAGAAGCAAAGGCACCAGGTCCCGCCTGGATGTACTGTGCTGTCGGATTGTTCGCCAGGTAGGCCACCGTCATGCCCGCACTGTTCGTGAGCGGAGTCACATTTGTACTGGTATTCGGTATGCCCAGAGGGTTGATGATGGCACGATCCGGGGCCGAGTCACCGTTCAGATTGGAATCAACCCCACTCTGGACCGTGGTGTATTCGGGCGACTGGTAGGTGTAGATGGGAGTAACCTGCCAGTTACCCACCACGTTCTTCATCATCCAGTTAGAGCTGGTCTTGTAGAACGGAAGATCGTACAGCGTCTGAATGGTAAGCCGTTGAGTGCGACTATATGCCGAAGTTGCCCAGTCGCAACTTATGCACGAGAAGTTCTGCGGACGACGCGGTGTCAGCACAGTTGAGAAGAGCTCGGCCGTGGAGTTGTCGAAGGTATGGCTCCAGGTGTAGGCGACCTGGAACTGCAGGCCATTAGTGAAGCTGCGACTGAACTGGGCTTGCAGCCCGTTGTAGTTGGAACCGCCCCAGGGTTCGAAGGCTGTGACTGCGCCCGTGAAGCCGGCGGCGTACCAAGCCGGGAGATAGCTGGGATTACCAGACTGCAACTGAGCAAGAGTCAGCGGCAAGGCATCAAGTGTCGCCTGTGACGGCGCAGTCAGGTACGTAGGCAGGTTGTTGGCGGCAGTCACGTCCGACGTCCGGTTGATGCGAGTCTGGACCGGCAATTCAAGTCCGCGGGTCCAGACGTAACGTACGTCGAGGGTGTACTTGTTGGCAAACAGATGTTGGACGCCAACGTTTAGGTTCTCGGAATACGGGAGCCTCTGGTTGGGGATGTAGGCGCTGGTCGCGCCCCGGGCAACCGACGGATCGGTTATCGCAACCGGGTTCGAGGGCAGTCCGCCATTGGCCAGGAAACCATTCTGGCTCCAGAAGCAGGCTGCAGTCTGCCCGCCGGCTCCGGGAGCCTGTGTATCGCAGGTCTGCTGCACTTGCGGCGGCAGAGAGGTAATGGTCAGGTTGTCGAACAACACGTCATTCGCCATGGTGAAGCCGGCACGAATTGAGGTGTTGGCATCAGGCGAATAGGCCAAGCCTAGGCGCGGCATGAAGTTCCACTTCTGGGTGGTCGGCGCGCCGAAGGTTATCAATCCTGGCACGTTGGAGATGGCATTCAGCGGCTGCAGCGAAGTTGCCGCCACAGGCTCACCCGTCCACTCATACCGGACTCCATACGTCAAAGTGAATTTGGGAGTCATGCGCCAGGTGTCACCGGCATACGCATAGAATGCCTTGCGGTTGCCGTAATAGACGACGTCGCCGGCGGAACGCTCGGCAAAGTCACCCTGGTTCGGGTTGGGTGCGAAGTCGTTCACGTAATCGGAAAAGTAATTCCACTCGTAGTCGCCGCGCACCCGTTGGGTAAAGGTTTGCGGGCTGGTGTACCAGCGAAACTCACCGCCGAACTTGAAGGTGTGTTTGCCCTTGACCCAGCTCAGGTTGTCGATGAATTGATAGAGGTTCTGGATCGTCTCCTGCGGCGCGTTCGGATTCGGACCAAGCTGGACGCCGTTAAATTCATAAATCTGCAGGTTGGGAAATACGTTCAGTCCCGGGTACGTCTCCGAATCCACAGGGAACGTCTGCGAGTAGCGGTTGAACCCAAAGCGGAACTCATTGGTCATGGCAGAGCTGAAGTTGTGATATTCGCCCAAGGTCACCAGCCAGAACCGCTGCGGCGAGGTGGCCCAGAACGCGGGGATCTGCGCGGTGTTGTCAATTTCGTCGAACTTCGTCCAGGCTAGGCGGCCGCGTACCGAGTCCTTCTGGGAGATGTCCCAGTCGAAGGAGTTGGCGGTCGTCAGGGTGTTGTTCCAGCTCGGCCCGGAAAAGCCCACGTCGCCGATCGGGATGTTGGTAAAAGCAGTCCCGGCGCCCCAGAGAGTACTGGGTATGCCAGGAGTGACCTGTGAGACACCGACTAATCCGGGGGTAAAATTGTAGCCTGCGCCGGAGCAGATGTCGTTTGGCGACGTCGCCTGCGACGTGGCGGCTGGCACGTATTTTTGATAGGTCTGCAGCTGGGGATTGTTCGGGAACAAGCCAGCCAGCATGGAATAGCCTGCAGCCGTCGGGGCGCAGCCCGTGGAAGCGGTCCCAGTCAAGCCTACCGGGTTGTACTCCCAGTCGGTAAAGAAGAACAGTTTGTTCTTAATGATGGGCCCGCCGAGGTTGCCGCCGAAGCGGTTGTTGTCAAAGCGGGGATTAAACGGTGTCTGGCCATTGCTCACTTCCGAAAGCGCCACCTGCGAATCGATGGCATCAAGGTTGCGATTCTGGAAGTATTCGTAAGCTGTGCCGTGCCAGGTGTTGGTGCCGCTCTTGATGGTCTGGTTGAACTGACCGCCCGAAGAGTGTCCAAACTCCGGCGCATAGTCGTTCTGCAGCACCGTGAAGTTCTGTACCGCATCGTTGGGAATGGTGATAAGCGGACCCGTGACCGTGATGCTGTTGTTGTCCACGCCTTCCACGGTGAAGTTGTTATTGCGCGGACGCTGTCCGGAGACCGCAGGCCCCGTGCCGACACCAATTCCACCGTTGCTGGCCACGCCAGCATTCAACAGCGAAAGGTTCAGCACGCCGCTACCGGTCGAGGTTGTCGGTGAATCCGCAATCTCTTTCGGTTCGAAAGTGGTGCCGATTTGGGCTGTCGTGGTGTCGAGGGTGGCTACTTGCCCGGTAACTTCCACCGTGGTGACCGCGCCGGCTACTGCGGTGGTGATTGCGGCTGTGGCGGTCTTGTTGAGTTGAACCTCAATGTCCTGATAACCGCCTTTCATACTAACCGATGACGCCTGCAGGGAATAGTGCCCCACTGGCAGGTTGACGAAGTGATACTCTCCAGCGTCATTGGTAGTGGTAGTTGCCTTGACTCCGGTGCCCAGGTTGGTGGCCTCAACTGTAGCCCCGGCCACGACCGCACCGCTTGCGTCCTTCACAGTTCCCACCAGGTCGCCGCTGATCTGCTGGCTAAAGCCCCAGGCCGAGAACAGCACCAGGATGGCAATTAAGGAAATTGTTCGTAGCACAAATCGCTTCATCACACTCTCCGATCTACTGAAATTCGAATACATCGCCCCCGCTTCACGCAGTGCGGGGAAATCAAAACTCTTGGTAGCTTTGTTTCTCAATGGCTTGAACCGGCAACATCCTGGTTCGGCCGTTGCACTCAGGATTGCAATGCAACTGCCAGCCGACATCTAGTCACGCAATGTGGGACGAGTGCACAAATTGGGAGGGCGAACGGCGCGGATGCATTTGCAAATTGCGGGGACGAGTGGATTCGTCTACATTTGCGGGCAAGTCGAGAATCCAGTTTTGCGGAAGTCACGAGGGACGAAAACAAGGAAACGTACCCTTTGTCACAGGACGAAACTGTAGGTCAGCCAATGGTCCCGGACTCACGGGCAACTTCGATATGCGCGGCAGGAACGATGTTGCAAGGCGGAGACGAAGTCATCCGGAGTTCAGGCACTCAATCGATTGCGCCTACGAATGATGCTCGCAAACTCTTCGCGGTAGTTCGGACCAATAGGCACTTCCATTCGATTGCTCAGCTCCACGACGCTGGGAACGTCTTTTGTCGTGAGGTTGCTGACGTGCGACAGGTTGACGACGAAGGACCGGTGAACTCTGACGAATCGCGATGGATCCAGTTTGGCCGCGATTCCCGTCAGCGTATCCCGGATCACATAGGTTCTGCTATTGGCATGAACGCGAACATAGTTTCCGTCAGCAACGATGAGCAACACATGTTCTACGGGGATCTCTTGTGGCTGTCCTTCATCTTCGACTTGCAGCTCGGAAGGGTGTTGCGGACCGCCCTTGGTGGCGCAGGCTACGTAGCGCTCGACGAGCAAGCAGAGCTCGTCGGCTTGGCGCCGGTGAATCTCTCTTCGCACGCGCGCCAGCAAGCCGCGAACGTGCTCCGGTTCGGGCGGCACTTGGAGCGTATCGTAGAGCCCATCTGGCGTTATCAACCCATTGCTTTCGCTTAGCAATCCGACCAGGACGGGGAAATCTGCGGTGGATAGGGCCTCCACAAATTGGGAAGGAAGCTGGCTCACCCGGGCGAGCACCAACTCAGGAATGAAGCGATCCAGTAACCCTTGACAGTCAGACCACTCATGGGACTCTCCTACCAAAACAAACGCGGCGTCTGAGTCAATGGCGGCGCGCATTTTGGTGCATACCGCCGAATCCCGATCCAACAAGACAACTCGCATGCCTGAAGCAATTTGGATATCTGCATCACTCGCCGTTACCATCTGTGTGCGCCACATGTAAATCTCCAGCTTGGTAAGCCTTTCAAATTTGCGACATTAGACGGCTGCGACGGAGACAGAAGATCGACAGTTGGGTCGAACACCCTCTATGTTGAGCCGAGCGCAGCTATCTTTAGGATGTTTGCGTGGTTATGTGTGATGCTCGCAACGTGGACGTACTTCAACGTCTGGCCCGATTGGCACCTTGGTTCATCTGGCCGGTGATCTGAGAGCTAGTAAGTATTTCGCCAGCACCAACCATTCGGCAGTGACGTCGACACAGTGCCCGGCGACGTGTGTGGCTCGGCAACTCCGTTTTTGTATTCCGCCACCTTGCGAAGCAAGCAGGAAGTTGGATGGAACCGGCGCTCGCGGAACTATCGTTCGCTGCTACTCGGACGTATAGTCGGCAAGTCGTGGAAGTGGCTATTATCGGATTACTCCTGGACGTCGGCTTATGGAACGTGATTGGGGATGGCAATCTCAATTGCCGAAATGGTACTAGATCACGACCGCGACCCGGCCGGGGACGCACGTTTTGAGGGAGCTCGCAGCGTCGTGGGCAAAGGTTGGTGTCATGGCTCAGGACGTTGCCGCATTGCCGTATGTGTCCAGCTTGTCCAATCCTGGAAGCTACGACCGCAGCACCTGTTTGACAGTCATTCCTTGTTGGACTATCTGTGCAGCAGCGTCGATGCGAGGATCATTCGGTCTGCCGGGTCTTGGAGGAAGTTCCCTCCGGATCAATCGTACAATTGAGGTCTTAAAACGCCTTCGGATTGCAGGTAATCTCAGAGGCAAACTTGTGGCGCATTTGGCGGGTAACGTCGCGAATGAAGTGTTCTAGTTTCAAGTTGATCTGACATTTGACAGACTCGCGCGACGAGCACGGAGGAGAGTGTCAGATGAGTACCGACGAGAAGATCATCAAGAACAAAGTGGGCCTGTTAAAGCTGGCCGAGATGCTGGGCAGCGTCTCGGAGGCTTGCAAGGTCATGGGCTATTCCCGCGACAGCTTCTATCGCTTCAAGGAGTTGTACGACAAGGGCGGCGAGCTGGCTTTGCGCGAGATCAGCCGACGCAAACCGTGCCCCAAGAATCGGGTTGAAGAGCACATCGAAAAGGCGGTGCTCGATATCGCGTTGGAGAAGCCAGCCTTCGGCCAGGTACGGGTGGCCAACGAACTGACCCAACGCGGTCTGTTCGTTTCTCCCACCGGTGTGCGCAGTGTCCTGCTGCGACATGACCTGGAGACCTTCCGTAAGCGGCTCAAGGCGCTGGAAGCCAAAGCCGCCCAGGAGCGCCTCGTCCTTACCGAGGATCAGCTACGCGCTGTGGAGCGGGCCCGCGAGGAAAAGGAGGCGCACGGCGAAATCGAAACCGCGCATCCCGGCTATCTGGGCACGCAAGACACCTACTACGTGGGCACCATCAAAAGCGTGGGCCGCATCTACCAGCAGACCTTCCTCGATACCTATAGCAAGATAGCTTTTACCAAACTCTATGACCGTAAGAACGCTCTGGTTGGCGGCGGACCTGCTCAATGACCGGGTGCTGCCCTTCTTCGAGGAGCATGACATCCCGCTGCTGCGCGTGCTCACCGATCGCGGCACCGAATACTGCGGCCAGCGTGAGCATCACGAGTATGAGCTATACCTGGCGGTGGAGAACATCGACCACAGCCGGACCAAAGCTCGCCATCCGCAGACCAACGGCATCTGTGAGCGCTCCATCGCACCATCCAGGAAGAGTTCTACGCTACGGCCTTTCGCAAGAAGCTTTATCACAGCTTGGAAGAACTACAAGCGGACCTGGATGGGTGGCTGGACGAGTACAATCGGACACGCCCGCACTCCGGCAAGTACTGCGATGGCAAGACGCCCATGCAGACCTTCTTGGATTCGCTTTCTTTGGCGCGGCAGAAAATGCTGGACTCAGCCTTCACTGCAGCGCCGGCGCCGGAGCGGAGCCCTGCGCAGCGTAGCGCAGGCGACGGCGCGACTGCGGCTGCGGTCGCTTGACCTTGACCAGAGTGTCAGATCAAGTATGAGCTATTACAAATGAAGGGTTCCAAACCCTCCAACAGACGTGGCCGAGTTGCCTCTACGTTCTCCTCCAGATTGCCACGATTCGGAGTGTATCTGGAACTAGACAAAACGTGTTTGGATGCTCTTGACTGTCCCCCAGAAATTTGAACCCCGATATGCTGATCCAGAGTATCTGGGCTCTCTATAACTCACCGAGGCCCTCCGAGTTGGCACCAAAATGGCATCAAAACTCGGTCGACTAGAGCCGCTTGCAAGGGGGTTGCGGGGACAGGGGTAGCGGAATCAATGAGGCTTAGTATTGTCCTGTTGGGTTGTAACCCAAACGTCGGTGGTTCAAATCCACCCCCGTAACCAAATGGAATCATAGGGTTACGGGATTTTGACCTAGACGGATTTGGATTCGTTTGGGTGCAACACCGCAAGCCGCCCGTCATTGCACGCTCCCTAGCAGAGCCTCTGCAACCCGATTGGCGGCTTCTCTTTTGTCCTTCTCCATCGCCCGGGGTGTAGACGTTCATGGTGGTTTGAATGTCAGCATGGCGCAACAGTTCTTGCGCACTTTCATCCTCGCCCCCATTTGCTCCAGCACCGTCGCTTAGGTATGTCAAGGTGTGCCAGCCGATTCTGCCCAAGCCCGCTTTTTCGGCGGCTGGAATGACCACCTGCTCACGTGTAGCATCTGCCACATCGGTTTCCCGCTATTGGAGGCAAACACGAAATCTCCGTCCGCACGGTAGACGGCGCGGTGACCTGCCCCCCATCTTTAGTCCAGGAATAATGAGACTTTCTCCGGGTTTGGGCTCTCCCACGCTACGTTCTTAATTATCTTCTCGTCGCCGTCGCGGTTGTGGGAAAGTGGTAAACGCGCAGCGTTTTCCAAGCGGGCGCGGCCCGCGTCTTTTCCACAGTTCTTTGCCGCCCACGATGTTGCGAATTCCTCCGGGGTAAGATACCCGAGCGCCGAGTGTGGGCGTGCTTGGTTATAGTCGCACCCCCAAGTCTCGATCTTCTCCCGGGCGTCAGCCAGATCGATGAACTTAGTTCTCGTTTAGACACTCGTCGCGGAACTTGCCGTTGAAGCTCCCGATGAAGCCGTTCTCCGTGGGCCGTCCGGGCGTGATGAAATGCAGCTGCACCTGGTTCTCGTAAGCCCATTGATCTACCACCTGACTGGTAAACTCGGTCCCGTTGTCGATTACGATCGCCTCCGGCTTGCGACCTCTTCGCTTCAGTTCTTCCAGCACCCCCACCACGCGCTGACCTGGCAACGAGGTGTCCACCTCGATGCGCGGCGCGTAGCGGGTGAAGCCGTCCATCAGGTTGGCTGCGCCGGCATGCGGACTTCGCTGCGCCGCGGCATGGACAATTGCGTCACCACAACGTCACGCTTCTCACAAACGACGCGAGAGGGGGTGTCAACCCAGACAGTTTTGCACACAAAACGCTCGTATTTAGCACACTAAACGCTATTTTGGCCTCTTGTTGCGAGTTTCTGGTTCTTATAAATATAAGTTAAGTTACAGTGTTGTACTGTTAGCAAGCGCCGCGAATTTGGCTTTGTCACCGTTCTACTGTCCGACACGCTTCTTCCCTCGAAAGGAAGCGGAACACAAGCTTGTAGACGCCTGCGCTAGTCCCCCTCTCTGTCTCCCCCTTGTCATCGGTAGTGCCTCAACGGCCTTAGGAAATGCCCTCAGGCCGCCCCGGGATTGAAGGCTGTGGACAGAGCGAGGCCAGGAGCTTCCTTCGCAGCGGGGCAATGGCCTCCCGGATCGGATGCTGGGTCATGATGTACACGCATGGAAAGCCACATCCAAGGAGTATTGCGATTACCAACTCGCGATTTTGACAAGCTGGAGGAACAGGGATGGCTATTGCCGAGGAGAGATTACACGTGGCACTCGCCCGAAGGCGCGAGCTGAGGGCACAGCATCAGCGAACCGTGCCGAAATCCTCTAGAGGACTTTTGAACCGCGTTTCTGAGGCGAGCCGTACTTCAGCTCAGACCGCCATCACGCATCTGCGCTCGTCAAGTACGCAATGCACCTCTGATTACTCGGTTGTCCGCAGGGCGGACGTAATCACGGCAGCGGTTCGGACCCCACGCAAATTATGAAATACCTTGGATTCCTACAAGCCGGTTTGGGGCCAACTCCCTATTGGCCCGACTACCCACGAAGTGGCTGGCGGGATGCGATGTAAACAGTAGGCGGTTACTCACGATCTTTGCGAGAGCCCGGCGTATTCCACACATAGGGCTTCACTGTCTCACCGCGCGGTGCGGGCGTGCCATTTCCATTCCCGACACGCCGACGTTGGAGCCAATTGGCACTGCTGCCGGACCTCCAGTTCCTGAACATCTTAAGCTCGGCAATGTTGTAGGCCTCAAGTTTCTTCCCAGCTCACTCCAGAATGATGCCGCGGCCCTCGCAGGGTTTCACACTGAGGTCCGTAATGCACGCCAGGTTTCGCGCCCGAATGTCTGTCGCGTGTACCACGTCGGTGAGGTGAACGGGCAGAACTGGACGCCCTCCGTGCCTATCTTGGGCTCGAGAAGATGATCCTACTCGGGAGTTCTTGGGGAGGATATTTGAGTATGGCTTATGCAGCGCGCCATCCAGAACGTGTCGCGGCCCTCATTCTCGTTGATTCCGCCGGACCAAAGTGGGATGAAGAATCAGACCTCAACGACAAGGTCTACCCGGAGGTGGTGGGGCGGAGAAATAGCTTCGCGTTTGCGACCGAATTCGGTAACGAAGCTGCCAAGGATAACTATATGCGTGAGGATTTTTCCATCCT
Organism: uncultured Acidobacteriaceae bacterium; assembly: GCA_963823635.1. Taxonomy (GTDB): domain Bacteria; phylum Acidobacteriota; class Terriglobia; order Terriglobales; family Acidobacteriaceae; genus Bog-257. The sequence continues at coordinate 116,872 of CAWGMV010000023.1, forward strand.
TTCCTACTCGCCGGAAAAGCGCGACTCGGCAATGGCTCTCTTCAACACGGTGAAATTCAACTGAGAAGTGAACGAGGTCCTGTCGCGCGACCTTGCTCGCTTTGATTTAACCCCCGAGCTGCCAAAATTTCGCTTTCCCACTCTGGCCTCACCGGACGCTTCGACATGAACGTAGCACTCCGTCTTCGCCCTTCAGATGTACCGAGCTATTCCGGGTGCACAGTTCACCGTGTTCGAGAAAAGTGGTCACCTTCCATTTACGGTAGAACCTGATGCTTTTACCAGCAGGGTCGAGAGTTTTCTCAGCGCCATTCCTTAGATCGGTATGAATAAGTAAGCACTGTAGGAATATCGGGCGCAACCAATTCCCGAATAACGGGCAAACCGGAAGGTATCGGCGCACGCGGTCGGCTTTCGACTCATCGGCCGTTTAATGGCAACCGACAAGGCAAGCTGGCTCCGGAAGGCGGGCCGAAAGTCTGCTTGGAGGAAATGTGGCGAAAGGGAGCGCTTCTTGCGATCTGATCTGCGCGAAGCCGGTTTCGGACCAGCCTCTTTTTGGCAAACCGCAGGATCCACAATCATTGGTCGGCTCTCCCGAGGTGTTCTTCTCTTGATTCTCTTGATAACAAACTGCCAATTCATGCGAAGCCCTGCATGTATTGCAGCACACGGTTCACCGGAAAGCGTTTCACTAACTCCAGTCAAAAAGGCGTCGTCTTGCGAACGGTGGTTATCGTGCGCCAAACGGTTTGCCACGTACGGTCGTATAAACTCCATCGAAGACGCTCAGACTATTGATATTCGCTACGCCAGCAATGGAGATCGGATCGCCGAAATATGCGACCTTGCCGTCCACGCTGGAGAACGCAGGCCACTGGGGAAGCCCCGGGCCATTAGGATTGCCTGACCTCGCGAAGTTGACCCAGTAACCGGATACTTCATCAGCCACCGTCCGGTCGGCCGCAGTCCAGCGCCAAGGCTCTTGATTCAAATGGTCAAAGACATACCAGAGCTCAGCGAAGTGGCTCGCGCCCCAACCTCCGTACACGGACCCAACCGGAAACGGCGGCTGCTGCCTAAACGAGTAGTAATAGACCGCGCTCTTTCCAGTTCCAGCTTGCAACCTCGCCCATGCCCACATGTCCCAGCCAAAACGGAGATCACGTTCGAAGCTAAGCCGCGCCTGGCGAGCCTCTGCGTCGGTAGCGTGAGGATACGCAGCAAGTAGCGAAGGAGGTAGCGCGCCGAAGCTGTTCGCGAGATCGCTGTCAAACGTCGCTGCTTTCACATGGGTGACATCCGTCAGACTGCGCGCTTCTTCGGCGTTCGAGCCCCGAAGCAGCGGAACATCGTTCTGCTGCCCTGAAGCGAAAGCCTCGTAGGGCGCAACCGGAAGCACATAAGGTTCGATCACGGGGTGAACGATGCCGCCAGCATTACCAGTCAGCCGGTCTGCGGGCAGCCGGCGTAGCTCTTGGAGCAACGGCGCGCCCACGGAGACGGCATACTTCTCCCCGTCGCGTTCTGCATTGGCCAGAAGGTATTTTGGCGCCAGCTGGAGCGGCTCAAACAGGCCGCCGCTTTCTCCGATGGCGCGCTGAAACAGGCCTTTCGCGCGTGGCGATGCCATCAGGATGCTGACCGATATTGCTCCGGATGATTGACCGGCGATGGTTACGCACTTCGGGTCACCGCCAAACGCCGCAATGTTCCGCTGAATCCATTCGAGTGCGGCGATCTGGTCCATCAGGCCGTAATTTCCCGACGAGTGGTGCGGCGACTCGCGCGTCAGCTCCGGGTGCGCAAGAAAGCCGAGCGGGCCCAGCCGGTACGCGATGGTGACGACGATCACGCCTTTATGTGCGAGTCTGTCGCCCCAATACAAGGGCATCGCGGCCGAGCCGTTGATGTATCCGCCGCCATAGATCCAGACGATCACCGGCAGGTGCTCGTGGGCGCTCTTCACAGGCGTCCAGAGGTTCAGATAGAGACAGTTCTCACTCACTGCTGGCGGGGTCTCGCCTGGCATGGACACGCCCTCTTGCATACACGCCGGGGCGAACGTATTCGCCTTGCGTGTGCCCTTCCAAGGTGCGACCGGTACCCGCGCGCGCCAACGCAAGTCGCCGACTGGCGGGGCAGCGAATGGAACGCCTTTGTAGACGGTCACTCCGTCTTCTGTTATCCCGGAGATCAGGCCGGATTCCGTCACGGCTTGCTGTGCGACCGCTAGACTGGCAAACTGGATCGCCACTAATACCACACCCGCGAATCGTAATCGCCTTCGCATGTGGACTCCTTCGCTGGGTTGCTAAGAGGGAAGAACTTCAGATGAGCTGCTTAGTTCAGAGAACCTGAAAGAGTAAGGGAGACGTGGCTTGCTCAATCGCAATGCTAGGCCCGTGCGCTACCCATTGTCAAAATAGCAGTCGAATTAGCATTAGCAACTTCGCATCGGGCCGGCGCGACGCAAAACGTCAGTATCGACTTTCCTCGGCGCGGACCAGAAGTCTGCTTGTACGAAGCTTGACCTGATCGTGCGGAATTACGTTCAGTGAACTTGTCGATCCACGCTTCTTTCCCCGGTGACGTTCTAAATCGGAAACTAGTGCTGACCGGGTCAAAACCAAATAGTTCCGGGGCCAAATTTCTTACCCCCGACCTGGCCCGTGGTCGCCCCTGGCAGGATCCTGCACAGCGGCTTGGCTCGCGTCCTGGCAGGTCGCATTCTGCAGCCTCGCGAGTTCCTTCCGCTTCGTGTGTGGCTCAGGCATTAGAGCATCGTTTATGCATTTACAGGGGGTGCCCGGAACGGCGTGACAAGCAGGACACCGGAAAATCAAGGGCCGCACTTTTCATCGTGACAGCGTGTCACATTCGGCGCTATCACGCCAGTCCGCAAACTTCAATAACTGCGCTTCCAAATCTTCAAGGTGACCTGTAACCGTCCTGTAACGTTAGGAGTATAATTTCGGTCCGGTCAACCCTGATTCTCTTCAAATCTTTGTCCGTAAGGTCGGGTTAGTCGGACTGAGGATACGGATGGAAGAGTCTGATGTCGTCCGGCCAATTCGGACGCAAAGGGGGAACGGCCAGTCCCAGTCCGCTCATGGCGCGGCATCTCTTCTTGACTTCCTGAACGCTCAGGCGGATTACCGAAACGTAGAGGTCAATTACGTGAACCTGATTGACTCCTATCTGAAGGTCGCGAGCCAACTGAGTCTTGCCGCAGGACATGAGGTGTTCCCGTGAAGCGCTCGGAATTGGCAGCAATCGCAGTGTCTATGGCTTTGTGCGTGGGCGGTACTGCCTGTAGTGGTGGCAAAAGCAATCCCGCGGCAGAGGCGCCGCCTCCACTCAAGCTTGAAAAGGTGGAGGACTGCAACCTGCAATCAGGCTTCGCGCTACGGGATCAATGTCTCCGACATCCACGATACAATTCAGACCGCGGTTGGCGGTAACGCCCTCAGCCAGGTGCTGCTGGGAGAACAGCGATACGATCTGGTACTGCGTTACCTGCCGCCCTATCGAGACACGAAAGAAGCCATTGAGAAGATCCGTTTGCCCGCTCCATCTGGTGAGCGGGTTTCACTGGCGGAGCTAACGAAAGTAGACGTAGTAGATGGCGGATCGGAAATCTATCGTGAGGCGAATTCGCGATACATCGCCGTCAAGTTCAGCGTGCGTGGTCGAGACCTGGGAAGTACCGTCGAAGAAGCAATGAAGAAGGTCAATGCCGCGGTTAATTTGCCTATCGGCTACACCATCGATTGGGCGGGCGAATACGAAAGCGCAAAGCGCTCACAACGCCGATTGCTATTCGTACTGCCTCTTACCATCCTGTTCATTTACGTCGTCTTGTACACCATGTTCAAGCCGGTGAAGTGGGCGCTGCTCATCCTGACCAACATCGCCATGGCGCCGATCGGCGGACTGCTGGCGCTCTGGGTTTCGCACACCCACGTCAGCGTGTCGTCTGGCGTCGGCTTCCTGGCGCTCTTTGGGGTATCGGTGCAAATTGGGGTCATCATGGTTGAATATATCAATCAGCTTCGGGCTCGCGGTTACGACATTGAGGAGGCGTCGGTGGAAGGTGCCTTTCTGCGACTTCAGTCAATCACGATGACCATGCTGGTTGCGAGCCTGGGTCTGCTGCCGGCAGCGTTGTCACACGGCATTGGATCCGATTCGCAGCGGCCATTTGCGATTGTCATTGTCGGAGGTCTTATCGCTGACTTGATTATCAGCGTGATTCTGTTGCCGACCTTATACACATGGTTTGCCCGAGATGACGACAGCCTTCACGCAGCAGAAGTGAATGAACCCGTTTAAGAATCACTGTGGCGACTGCGCTACGACAGGCACCCGCTAAGAGAGGTACTGACCGATGAAAAAGGATGAGGTCTGCGCTCATATCAGGAAAATAGCTGTTATTCCGGCGATCAGGGTTTCGTCCGGCGATGACGCCCACTTTGCAGCCGAAGCTGTGACGCGCGGCGGAATCCCGATTGTAGAGATCACCATGACCGTGCCGGGAGCCATGGAGTTGATTTCTCATCTCTGTTCCGGGGGAAAGCTCACAGTTGGGGGGGTACGGTTCTTGATGTTGAAACTGCACCGAAGTGTATTGACGCGGGAGCATGCTTCATAACCGCCCCATCCTTTAATCCCGCGGTTGTGGAGTTCGTTGCCAAGCAAAACATCGCGGTCCTGCCCGGAGCACTCGCACCGACTGAGGTGGTCGAGTCGTGGACGGCGGGCGGCGATTTTGTCAAAGTCTTCCCTTGCGGGCCAGTCGGAGGCGACAGGTACATCAAGGCGCTAAATACCGCTTTACCACAGATACCTTTGATCGCGGCGGGAGGTGTAAACCAGCAAACGGCCGCTGGTTTCATATTGGCAGGTGCTACTGCGATCGGGGTCGGCACCGAATTGATTCCAACCGAGGCTATTGAGCGGCGCCAGTCAGAACGAATTCGTGAACTGGCGCGCCGTTTCTCCAAACTCGTAAAAGACGCGCGCGAGGAGATCGAGGCTTGGAAACGGACAGTGGTCATTAAGAGTTTCACAGGAACAGAAAAATGTGAGAAGTAGTGGGCGGACCGGGCTAGGTGTGGTGTCTCAACAGGTTGTTCCGGTCCAGACCGGAACGAGTGATAGGTGGAGCTTGGTTGAGACTAGCGTGCGGGCGGTGCCAGTTGTAGTAATGCAGCCAGCCGGGTATCTGGTCAGCGGGTTGCTGGGAGTTTTGGTAAGCGCGAGCATAGGCCCATTCGCGCAGAGCGGTCTGGATGAAGCGTTCGGCCTTGCCATGGGTGCGCGGGGTGTAGGGACGAGTGAAGCGCTTGCGAATGTCGAGTTGAGCACAAGCGACGCGAAAGGCGCGGGGCGGTGGCAGCGGCCGTTATCGGTGAGCAGACGGCGAATGGTAATGCCGAAGCGGGCATAGTGCGCCACGGCAGCGCGCAGGAAAGCGATGGCGGAGGCGGCGGTTTTATCGGGCAGGATGAGGGAGAGGCAAGGCGGAAGTGATCGTCGATGGCGACGTACACGTGCTCCCAACCGGAGCCGGCAGACTTACCCCGGCGGCGGCCATCGGGACGCATGCGCATAGGGCCAAAGCGGCCCAGTTGCTTGATGTCGAGGTGGAGCAGATCGCCGGGATGAGGATGTTCGTAGCGCAGCACGGGCGGGGCGGGCTCAAGATCGCGCATGCGGTTGAGGTGCAGACGGAGGAGAACGCGGGGACGGTGGCGCGACTGAGACCGGTACGCTGCGCGATGCGCATTCCGGTGAGACGCTGGCGGCGCAGCTGCTCGACTTGCTGGACGAACTCGGGAGAGGTGGGCCGGCGCAGGTATAAGAGATTACTTCCGTTGGTAGACCTAACCGTGTCGGATGTTGAGGATATGAATCGTCTACGCAGTCAAATGCGGTCAGTCGAGCCAAGCATTATCGATTCGAAACGGGCGATCCAGCAAATGCTCGATCTGGAGGCACTGTCGAATGAGTCGCCATTGCTGTTCTTGGGCTACTTCGCCTTCTTAGAGTCGCAGTTGACTCACCACCCGAAGCCGACAGACACCATCGACTCAATTACACGCCTGATCATCGAGAAGGTGGCACTGCTGGAGAACCGGTGGCAACCCAAGGTTGACTACAGCCATTTTCAGGGGGCCAAACGAGATACCGTGTGGTCCGCCATGTATCGTTACCGCAGCGTTCTTGCCCACGGAGTTCGAGCGTGATTTGCAACTGTTACGGAACCATGAATGCGCACTCAAGCTTCTGAGAGGGACATTAAAGGCCGTTTTGAGGCAAGCTCTCATCGAACCGCAACTGATGGCCGATCTCCGTGACTGTTGGGGTTGGTAAATCGCTACACCTCTGCATCGAGGAAGAGGAGGAAAGGGACTGGGCGCTCCTTCCTTCACAGGCGCGGTGAAGCCGTGGGAGGCAACGGCCCACAACCGACGCCTCAGGAACGGGTCGGCTTGGCCGTTTGGCCGATCGGGGTCGGAGTGGGACTGGTCGTGGCCTGGTTTCGAGCGGAACTGGGAGGAATCCTCGCCCTGGGATGCCTCATAGCGCTCTACGTTTGGAATCTGCTCCGCTGCAGACATCTACCCCGGGGTCCGTTCTTTTTCTTGATGGCAGCACCAAGTCTCCTTTTTCTCATCGCGGGATTCCTGTCTGATCGTAGCGCAGCTCAGGACACCTGAGATTTTTCAATTTATCCAATCTCGTTCTTGTTTCTGTGCGCAACTTCGTAAGATTTATTTGTCTAACTCCGCGCGCACCATAATCTCTCCGAGCTGATACATGATAGCCGCGTTCTACAGTTTGGTTAAGAACTCCGTGACCACGCACAACGTTCGCTTTGTATATGCCGGGAACCGATTACGGTCAGGTTGCGGAGCAGATGCGCAGTTTTGGATTGCCAGGTGAGACCCCATGTTTGATCGTCTCGAGGGCCAGCACATCGCAACAACAGCTCTGTATGACAAGTCTGAGAGAGCTGGCCCTGCTCCCTCCACTTCCGGCGCCCGCCGTGATGGTGTTCGGGTCTGTAAGCGGGGTCGCCCAGAACCCATTGGTCGTGTAGCGGGAAGGGCATTAACGCTTTGGGTTGCGACACAGTCTCTGCAGGCCCACTCTTCCCCACCGATTACTCCCGCCCCTTGTGGTTCTTTCTGATCTCCACATTCAGCCGCTTGATTTTCTGGTTCAGGGTGGAGAGCGGGATGCGGAAGCGGTCAGCGGCCTCGGTTTGGTTCCAGTTGCACTTCTCCAGCATGTCGCTGATGATGCGACGCTCGCACTCTTCGATGATCTCAAACAGCGAGGCGTCCGGCGGATGGTCCATGATGGCGAACTGACTGCCCCGGCCTATCAGGTTGTCGGGCAGTAGATCGAGGGTGAAGTTAGGTCCGGCAGCCAGCACTACGGCGCGTTCGATCACGTTTTCCAGTTCGCGCACGTTGCCCGGCCAGTCATGGTCCATCAAAGGCCGCAGCACTTCCGGAGTCACGCGCAGCGGCAGCCGCTCGTTCTCGCCGGCAAATTTGGCAATGAAGTGATCCACCAGCAGCGGAATATCATTCCTTCGCTGGCGCAGCGGAGGTAGATCAATGGTGATGACGTTCAGCCGGTAGAACAGGTCTTCGCGGAACTTCCCTTCCTTCACCTGCTGGCGCAGATCAACGTTGGTCGCAGCGATGATGCGCACATCCACCTGGATTTCATTCACCCCGCCCAGGTGCATGAACTTTCTGTCCTGCAACACGCGCAGGATTTTGGCCTGTGTCTCCAGGTTCATGGTGCCGATCTCATCCAGGAACAGCGTACCGCGATCGGCGACCTCGAACAGGCCCTTCTTGCTGGCAATGGCGCTGGTGAAGGCGCCCTTCACGTGCCCGAACAGCGTGGACTCCAACAAGTCCGGAGGTGTGGAACCAGTGTTCACCGGCACGAACGCGCGCTCCCTGCGCGGCGAGTTCATGTGGATGGCTTTGGCGATCAGCTCCTTGCCGGTGCCGCTCTCGCCCTGCAGCAACACCGTCGAGCGGCTGGGGGCGACCTGTGCCACCAGGTCGAAGATGCGCAGCATGGGCTCGCTCTTGCCGATGATGTTCTCAAAGTTGTAGCGCTGCTTGAGCGCGCGCTTCAGTTGGACGATTTCTTCTTCGGCGCGGCGGCGGCCAACCGCCGTGCGTACATCGGCCAGCAGTTTTTCGTTGTCCCAGGGCTTCTGAATGAAGTTGGTCGCGCCGGCCTGCATGGCGTTTACGGCGTTCTCCACCGTGCCGTAAGCCGTGATCATGATGACCGGCAAATCGGAATCGCGCTCGCGAATGTCGCGCAGCACCTCGATGCCATTGCGTTCCGGCAGTGCAAAATCTAGCAGCACCAGGTCGAACGGACGATCGGCCAGGCGCGCCAGGCCCTCATTGCCGTCATTCGCCGTTTCCACCTCGTAGCCTTCCAGATCGAGCAGGGTCTGCAACGACTCGCGAATGGCGGCCTCGTCGTCAATAATCAGCACTGAGCCGAGCGAGGCGAACTCTTCCCGTCCCGCAGACATCCGGCTTATGGTTGCCTCAGGCATTGACCACCTTTCTAACCATGGGAAATTCCATAATGAACGTCGTGCCTTGCCCGGGCTTGCTGTCCACGCGAATCTTTCCCGCATGCTCCTGAATGATGCCGTAGGTCACGGAAAGACCCAGCCCCGTGCCGCTGCTGTGACCGCTCTTGCTCTGCGGCTTGTTCTTGGTAGTGAAGAATGGGTCGTAAATACGATGGATATGTTCTGAGGCAATTCCCGTGCCCGTGTCAGAAACGATGACTTGCACTTTGTGCCCGTTATTGGTGCTGATGCTCAGCGTGCCTCCCGACGGCATGGCGTCCTTGGCATTGAGGAACAAGTTCAGAAAAACCTGTTGCAGCTTGCCGGTGTTGCCATAGATGGGGGGCAGCTCGGGCTGCAGCTCTTGTTGCACAGTAATGCGCGCCGTCTTGAACTGGTGATCGAGCAGCATTAACGTCTCCTGGATCACGCGGTTCAAATCAACATCAGCGAACGCCGTGCTGGAAGTGCGCGAGAAGTTCAGCAGGCTGTTGACAATCTCCGACGCGCGGAAGGTCTGGCGCGTAATTTTCTCCAGCAGCGCTGACTGCTTCTCATCGCCATGCACCTGCTTGGCCAGCATCTGCGCGTAGCTGGAGATGACGGCCAGCGGCGTATTCACCTCATGGGCAACGCCCGCGGCCAGCAGTCCAACCGACGAGAGTTTCTCTGCCTGCGAAAGCTGCGACTCCAACTCCATGCGCTCCGTGATGTCGTCAACAATGATCAGGCGGCCGATAACGCTGAAGTCCTTGCTGACCAGCGGCGCGATGGCAATGTTGGTCACCCGCGCCCGATTCTCGGTTGTGCCCAGGCGGAACTTGTAGAGATTGTGAATGCCCGGCGTCTGGCGGACGCGATAGTATTCTTCGAGGAAGCCGGCGGGCAGCACCGCCGGCAGCGACCGCCCCAGCGCCTGCACCCTCGGCAGCGCGAACATCACTTCCATCTGCGAGTTCCACGACTCAATCCGATCTTCCAGGTCCACCGCCAGCACCCCTACGCTGATGGACTCAACAATGTTCTCGTTGAACTCCTTCAGCCGCTCGTACTGGCCGGCTTTCTGCTCCAGCGACTTATACAGGCGCGCGTTCTGTACCGCGATGCCGATGTAACCGGCCAAAGTTTCCAGCAGTTGCACATCTTCACTGGAGAGGAAGTCACCCTCGGCTGTCTTGCCCAGGCCCAGCACCGCGATCATGCGGTTCATCACGGTGCACGGGATGTAATAATTCAAATCCAGCCGCCGAATGGCCTCGCGCGCGGGAAGCGCCTCGCGCACCGCGTGGTGCGGATTGTCGAAGAACAGGTGTCCCGCCTGCCACTCCGGCCGCTCCACATGGAGGAAGTCGAGATTCAAGCCGCCGGTGTCGGCAATGCCGTAGGACTTCGCCAGCGAGAACTGCTCTGGGTCGTCGGGATTTGACAGGAAGATGGCCAGGCGATCCACCAACAGCGTGCGCGATAACCGGTCAACAATCGATGTGAGCATCTTGTCGAGGTCGGTTTCCGAATTCAGGTCGCGCCCAAACTCAATGAGCGTCTTTCGATAGTCATAGCGTTTGCGATAGAAAATCTTGTCGAGATATTCCTGTACCCAGTTCTTGAAAGGATTAAACAGCAGTGCGGTAACCGCAATGGCGAGAATCAACCCAATCGGACCAGCGCTGGGGAAGTTCTGGTGGAATAGCTCTGACGCCACTCCGACGGCGATGAAGTAAGCCGCCGTAATCGCGCCCGCCGCGATGGTGTACGCCATGCCGCGCTTGAAAATAAGATCCACATCCATCAGGCGATAGCGGAAGATGGCATACCCGAAGGTAAGCGGCAAAAACACCAGCGAGAGCACCGACACCTTCATCGCCAGCGTCGGGGTGCTCCACGACAGGTAGGGTATTACGTAAAAAATGGTGAACGGCGCCACCGCCAGGATGGTCCCGCGGGTTACCCACTTCATCTGCTGGCGCAGGATGAACGTCTCCGCCGAGCGGTAGCTGTGCCACAACACCAATGCCGCCAGCACGAAATAGGCCGCCAGATAGCCCATCGAAATCCGGTCCAGCGTCCAGCGAAGTTGTTCGCTGGGCTGGAACAGCGCCACCGCGCAGATTTGCAGTGCCAGCAACACAAACCCAGGCACATAGACCAGTGGAATCAGCCCGGGGCGCCGCAAGACCAGCCGTTTCCGCTCGGGAAATACCAGCGAGAAATGCAGGAATATTGCCGGTTGCAGCAGCCATGCCACCACATTCGACCAATAGACGATCCAGTCGAAATCGTTCAGCTTTCCCGTGTAGTGGAAGGAATAAAAAATGAATGAGACCAGGCAGAAGATGTAGAAGTGAGTGCTGCGGGGGGCGGTCCAACGCCGCAACAGGACGTACATGCCGATGCCCAGGTACACCAGTGCGATGAGGCGCAAACCGCCGTACAGTGTGCGGTCGGTGGGAACCAGAATCACCGGGACTTCCAGGGCCACACCCTGGCGCACCAGCGAATAATTCGCCTTCGACCACGCGCCCACGCGATAGAGTTGCTGCTCCAGCCTGCCGACATTGCCAATGTTGTGGCTGTCAACCGCAACCACAAAATCGCCCTTCTTTATACCTGCCTTCTGCCCCGGGCCGTCCGCGTCTACTCGTTCCGCGCGCAGATGATTGCCATCTTCCACCCACCAGACGCCATCGTAGGGGGCAACGAACTCACGCTCTTTTTGGAAATTGATCCAGGCAAAAGCGATGGCGGCAACGCTGATCAGCGCCAGGAAAACAGCAAAGAAACGCGTTCTTAGATCGCTAGCCATCGCAGGAGGGGGCTGATGTGCTCGACGCACGGGTGCGTCTGCACCCACGTGCCCCTCCTGAGTTTGCAACTTCCATGCCACGATTTCCGCCACCTACCACTTCTTAACTATTTGACTATAAACAGCTTCCAAGATTATAGAACAGAAGTAGGGCCCGATATATTATCTTTGGAATTTTACTGTGAAAATTCGAATCTCGGGTGATTACTAAAGTGAACGTTACTTTTGTGCCATGCAACTCCTAGAATCTCTGGACTTCCCATACTCCATATATTCCCAAATCTTGAATCGCGAGTTCCCATTGTCCTTCAACGTTCCGATTGTCCTTCAACCTTGCTGGTTGCAATGACCAGACAGATGTGCTAAAAGCGTGTGGCACGTTTTCGCGGCTTGTGTCATGCATCAGGCAGACCTTTGTGGGGATCGCCCGATGTCCGTACCTTCCCAAGTTCGACTCATCAAAACGTTCGTCTGTCATGGCTGGCTCCTGCAATGCCAGAGAAATTTGCGAGGATTGTGATGCGTCCTGCTCTTCTGTCGAAGCTCGCCTTCGTGCTGATGATCGCGGTTGTCGTAGCTGCGCCCGTGAGCGCGCAGTGGACTACGCCCACGATTGACGGTTCCATCGGTTCTAACGAATACGGAAGCAACAACTCGTATGCCAACGCGGGTAACACGGCGCAGACCTGGTACATGACGTGGGATGCCAGCAATCTTTACGTTGGCATCGTGAATGCGAACCTCTCTGAAGCCGCAGTCTTATACCTAGCGGGCAATCCGCAGAGCCCGCCTACCTGTTGCACCAATGCTGACGGCAATCTCAGCGGCTTCAACTACGACGGAAGCGATATCACGTCGCTGCCCTTCCGGGCGAAGTTTGTGACCTACTTCAAGGACGGATATAACGAGTATCGCAATTCCGATGGCAGCGGCAACTGGGGCTCACAGACGTCGAACTACGGCGTCTACGCAAGCAACAGCGGCAATCAAAACACGCGCGAGTTCGCAATTCCCTGGAACGCCATCACCAGCGGCGGGGGAATCCCCTCGTCCTTCGTTTTCTTCGGTTATCTGACCTCCAGCGGCGGTTACATCTACGGCCAGGTGCCGACCGACAACAACATTAGTGGGGTCGGCCAAAGTTCCGCGACGCAATACTTCTCCGTCACCAATACCGGCAACGGAACCAGCACGCCGCCCTTCTCTAACGAGCAGCCTGCGGGCTTCAGCGCCGCCGACAAGGCGGGTTTCTACCACAACACCTTCGATCCGTTCTATCGCGATCAGGAAGGCGCGGTTCCGGAGAACACTTCAGTTACGCTGCGATTCCGCACCCTGCACTCCAGCGGCATCTGGAGCGTGACGGCGCGCGCCTATCTGTTCGACACCGGCTCGGGCGTCACCTCGGGTCCAGTCGATACGGCCATGCCCTTCGATCAGAACATCACCATCAGCGGCACCGAGTATGACGTGTGGAAAGTTACGCTCACCATGCCGTCCGCGCCGACCGTCTATTACTACAAGTTCAAGATCAATCGCGACCAGACCAATGGCTGGTACAGCGACGACTACGTAGATGACTACGACAACGTTGACAAGGACGGCACCGGCGCAGCCAGCGACGGCGAACCGTTCCCGTCCTTCCAGATCACGGTGTACGCTCCCAACTTCCAGACGCCGGCCTGGCTCCAGAACGCCAACGTGTACCACGTCATGCCCGATCGCTTCCGCAACGGCGACCAGACCAATGATTACTGCCGGCCCGGAACTACCACCGGTTGTCCGATTTACTACGGACCGATCAACCAGGGAGGCCAGCAAGCGTTCACCTACACCAACTGGAACACGCAAATCTGCGACCCGCGCAGCCAGAGCTCCGGCTGCTACAACGAGTTCAGCAACCAGTTCTATGGCGGCGATCTGCTGGGCGTGCAAAATGAGCTGGACTACATCCAGTCGCTCGGGTTCGACAGCATTTACATGAACCCGGTCTTCTCCGCCCGTTCCTATCACCGCTACGACACCGACAACTACCTGCAGATCGATCCCGCACTGGGCGGCAACTCAGCCTTTGCGGCACTATCCACTGAGCTGCAGCGTCGCGGCATGAACGTCATCCTGGACGGCGTGTTTAATCACGCGTCGTCAGACGGCATGTACTTTGACCGCTACGACCGCCTGGGTGGCACGCCTCCAAACATCGGCGCTTGTCTCTCGCTCGGTTCACAATGGCGCTCATGGTTCAACTTCCTCGCCAACAATGTTCCTTGCCAATTTCCGCAAGACTACGTCGGTTGGGACGGGCTCGACAGCCTGCCGACCATCAACCACACCATCGACGCCGTGAAGGACTTCTTCTATCGCGCCTCCGGCAACGTCACTCAGTACTGGTACAGTCAGGGGGCTTCGGGATGGCGTTTCGATGTTGCCGACGATCCCAACTTCCCGCACGCCTGGTGGGTTGACTACCGCAACTATGCCAAGACCTATAACAGCAACGGTCCGCTGCTTGGCGAAATCTGGCCCAACGCCAGCCAGTGGCTGGCCGGAGACCAGATGGATGCGGTCATGAATTACCGTTTCCGCAAGAACATCACAGGATTTGCCCGCAATGCTGAGTGGCACGACGACAACGACAACGGCACCAATGACATCCCTGGACTGACTCCGAGCCAGTTCGACAACGCCATACGCGCCGTGCGCGACGACTATCCGCCGCAGGCGACAGCAGCCATGCTGAACCTGCTTGATTCGCATGACGTCAACCGCGCTCTGTATGTGATGACCGAGGTGGGCGACTCCGGCCTGGTGCAGGCCAAGCAGCGTCTGGAACTCGCGGCGCTCTTCCAGTTCACCTACATCGGCGCGCCCATGGTTTATTACGGCGATGAGGTTGCGGTAAATTCGCCGTCGCTATCCAACAGCAGCAACGGTCCGATTGCTGATCCTTACACGCGGCCGCCTTATCCCTGGACGGACCAGGCCGGCGATCCGACCATCTACGGCCCACCCGACACCAGCGTTCAGGCCTACTACACAACCCTGGCGCACCTGCGCAAACAATATCCGGTGCTGCGTGACGGTTCGTTCGTCACTTTGCTCACCGGCGACACGCAGGAGACCAACACAGCCCCAAACACCTACGCTTACGGGCGCGCGCTGAATGGCCAGGCGGCGATCATCGCCTTGAACAATGGCTCAGCCAGCAACAGCGCGAGCATCCCGGTGAACGGACTCTTCCCCGATGGCACGCCGTTGCAGGATGCGATCAGCGGAGCCAACTATTCCGTGAGCGGCGGCAACGTGGCCATCACCCTCGCAGCCCGCACCGGTGTCGTCCTGCTGCCTTCGCCGGTAAATGTGGACCTGGTGCCGCCGGTCGCGTCTATCACGACAACTCCTGCGGCGAACGGGCACGGTTGGATCAATACCAGTCCGGTCACCGTAAACCTGAGTGCCACCGATTCCGGCAGCGGTGTCCAGCAGCTTCGTTACTGGGTTGACAACGGTCCCGTGACCGCAGTTGCAGGCAGCACTGCCTCCACGCAAATCAGCGGCCAGGGCACGAACTCCGTCGGGCTGCGTGCGCTCGACAATGCCGGTAACATCAGCTCGCTGGTGACCGCGGCGGTGAACATCGACCTGACGCCGCCGGTTGTGACTGTGGCAGCCGATCCTTCGTCATTGTGGCCGCCGAACGGAAAGATGGTTCCGGTGACCATTTCCGGTGCGATCACAGATAACTTGTCGGGCGTCGATCCCAGCACCGCGGCCTTCAACGTCGTGGATTCGTATGGACAAATTCAGCCGCACGGGCCGGTAAGTTTGGGCGCTGGAGGAAATTACTCTTTCACCATTTCCTTGCAGGCGTCTCGCAATGGGAACGACAAGAACGGGCGAACGTACACGATCACCGTCAGTGCAGACGATCTTGCGGGTAACCTCGGTTCGGCGTCCACGGTCGTGACTGTGCCGCACGATCAGGGGCAGTGAGTAGCTTCGGGTAGAGAGGGCGCGCCCGCAACCGCGAATGCACTCCCATGCCCAGAGTGGTATAGGTGTTGGCGCTGAAGTAAATGGCATTACGAAGGTTATCAACAAGGCCGGCTTTGCTAAGAACGAGACCCCAGAGGCAAACCTCTGTCGTGTGCAAGAAGAGCATGAGGAGAACTGTGCCGCCAAAGATAAGAGTCGCCAACCTCGGGTGCCGTCTCTTTTCCCGCAGGATTCTGGCCCTTTTCTTATAATGCGCCGCGATGCGATCCAGTCCGGCGCCGTGTAAAAGGGTAATGATGACCGACATCGTGCCGCCGAAAACGATCACTCCAACCGGAATCAAGTCGGTGTCGAGTCCCGCCAACAGAATTGAAGCTATCAGCGATTGCAAGCTCACACCTCCGCAATCAGCTCACTCCTGACGCAAGGGGCCCGCTACGCAAGGCAGCAAGCGGACGTCTTCATGATAGGTGGGGATCACTATCTTTAAAGCTGGTCGGACGTTAGTAAGGAGGTTCTTCCGTTTCCCAGCCATCACTTGCGGCTGCCCACAGGCTCGGCTTCCGCTTCCGCCTCGGCTTCGGCCGGCTCGGCCTCTTCTTCCGAGCCCTTCGCCTTTTCAATGGCAAGCAGGTCCAGCGGATGCTCGTGCTCGTAGTGCTCGATGGACATCTTGCCGTCATACCAGGCCCAGTTCATGGGATAGGTATCGGGATCGAAGATGACGCCGTAGAGATGCCACACCACGATTGCCAGGGTAGCCAGAATGGCTTCGTACCAGTGGATCGTGATGGCCACGTCCACCCACCATCCCGGGACGTGGTCACCCACACCCACCTTGAACCATGCCATCAGGCCGGTGTTGGCCATGACGAACATGCCCCACACCAGCGCCCAGTACTCGGCCTTCTCGGCGTAACTGAAGCGGCGGAAAAGCGGACGCTGCTCGCTCCAACCCAAGTAGTAGCGAAGTGCGTCACGTGCGTCTGTGACGTCCTTCCAGTCGGGCAACATGTCCTTGAGGAGCTGGCGGCCGTCCGGTTTGGTGATGAGGTACCAGACGTGATACAGGCTCACCAGAATCATCACCAAGCCCGCGCTGCGATGTACGATGCGCCGTATCGACTCGTTGATGAAGATCATGGCCAGCCACGATGACGGATAGCGCAGCGCGAAGCCGGTCAGCACCAGGGTAAAGAAACTGACGAGCAGCAGCACGTGCTGGATACGCTGCTCCCGCGTCATGCGGAAGAGAATGCGAGGCTGGCCGATGCGGCGCAGAATCATCTTCTTGCGGAAGATGATGAGATTATGCAGCACCATGCCGCCGATCACGCCCACGATCATCCAGACGTAGAACTTGCTGATCCAGGCGATGATCTTGCTACCTACATCGGCTTTTGCGGCGCCGTCCTGGTGCACCTTGCTGGCGATGAATTTGTCGTTCGCGCCAGGGTGGCATTGTCCGCAAGTCTTCGCCAGGTTGGCGTGATTGATGGTTGATTGCGGGTCGGACGAGGGCAAAATATTGTGTACGCCGTGACAACTGGCGCAGTTTGCCACGGTGGTGGAACCCACTCTCGACGCCATGCCGTGATAGCTGGACAAGTAGGAACTCACGCGTCCTCCGGGGACGCCGAATTCTGCTGACAACTTCACGCTGCCGTGGCAGGCGGCACAGGTATTCCCCACGTTCGCCGAAGCGACAGCAGACTTGGGATCGCTGGGCGCTTTGATGGTGTGGATACCGTGGCAATCGGTGCACACCGGCGCGGCCCAATTGCCGCGCGCAATCGCTTGTCCGTGGATGCTCTGCGCGAACTCCTTCTCCACGCTGTCGTGGCACTTGGCGCAGGTCATCGGAACATTGAGCTTGGCGATCGGCGACTTGGGATCGCCGGCGCCGAGGATGTCATGCTCCCCATGGCAATCCGTGCAAATTGCGGCCGTCCCCGAGCCTGCGGCTACGGCCTTGCCATGCACGCTTTCCTGATAGGAAGTGAAGGGAGCGGAACTTACGCCGCTGGAGGCCATCACGAACTTCTGCCCGTGGCAGGCGCCGCAGGTTTGCGGAATGTTGGTGCGCGCGACCTTCGATTTCGGGTCGCTAAAGGAAAGTATCTCGTGGACGTTGCCATGGCAGTCCTGGCATTTGGCAACATTGCCGTTGCCGGCGGCGGCGGCCTTGGCGTGGACGCCGTGATCGTAAGCGGTTTGCTGGTCGGCGTGGCAGGTGGCACATTTCGGCTTGACCGGCGTGCCCTCGTGGGGAACGGACTTGATGTCACTGTGGCAGTCGGTGCAAGTGAACCCGCTGTGTACGGAGGCCTTAAACTTCGCGTCATCAACCTGCAGACTGACCTGCTTGCCGTTCTCATCCTTGGTCAGACTGGCATCGTTATGGCAAGCCAGGCATTCGTCATTGCTTATCTTCGTCGCCTTGGGAGCGGTTTTCGCCGCCGCGCCCACCGAGAGCAGCAAGGCAATACAGAGAATCAAGCCGCAGCGCTTCACGTAAACCCTCACTTCCAATGGCGCATTCGTAGCACCAGCTAACATTCCACGATGGCTGATGAGGGCCGGAAGGGGCAATGAGTGAACTCACACGAAGGTGTGACGTACGTCACGTGAGCGTGTGCGCTTGGACGGAGTGTGCGGAAGACCAGACCAATAGCAGCGACAACTATCTTCATGAGTCGACCGCAGATCAGGTTTGTATCAGGGCACGACCTTTAGTCGTGCCGAACTTGCGGTTCAAGAGGGAGGCTTTAGCTGCTGAGGACAGGGGCTAAAGACCGGTTTGTTTGGCCACCAAGCGGCACGGCTGAGGCTATGCCGCGATACAAAGCGATTTATTAATAGGTTGCTGTAGTTAGAACGCATATTTCAGCGCCAGCGTCGTGTTGTTGGCGTGAAAGTAGCGGGGTGCCGTCGGACCGACGAAGGAACCTTCGCCGTATTGGTAATAGTTATAGCCGGCCTTAAACGTCACATTCTTGTAAATGTTCACATCCACCGCGGCCAGCGGCGTCTGGTAGATGGACGACAGCGGTCCCAGCGGCAGCAGCGAATTGAACTGCGTGGTGTTGCCCTGGTTGTCCACGATGCTGTAGCCCAGGCGCATGGTGACGCGCTCGATGGGCGTCAGCATCAGCGCAAAGTAACCGTACTGGGTGTGCGTCTGATAGGTGCCATAAATCTGCATCAGGGTATTGTCGCCCAGGCAAGGGATCGATCCTGCCGGAGGCGCCGCACTTTGAAAGCAGAGATAGGTGTTCTGCTGGATGGCGTTGAAGTTGTAAGCCAGGTCGAGTCCCCAATGAGAGTTGGGGTTGATCATGGCATTGAACATGGTCACGTAGTTGTGCTGGTTGAAGTTAATGCCGGTGGTGTCATTGGTCGCATGCTGATAGATGAAGTTTCCACCCAACATGAGCCAGGGCTTCGGGGTGTAAGACACATTGCCCTTGATGTTGAAGAAGCCCAGCGGATCGGTGCGGTAGATCCAGTTGTCGGCGCCGCCGAATTCGGCATCAAGGTTGGCATGCAGGGCGCTTCCGTGACGGAACCAAGCGCCCAGAATCCCGGAGTAGCGGTTGATCTCGGTCGTCGGGTTGCCAAACGGCGAGATCACTCCAATAAACGTGCAGCTGCCATCCGGGTTCAGCGGCACGCCGACGCAGTTGCCGCGGTTCGGATTGTTGGGATAGTAAATATCGCCCAGCGCCGCCTGATAGGTGCTGCCCGGCTGAATGATGGAGTTCGACCAGTTGAAACCGCCGTGCACGCCGAAGAAGCGCGAGAAATCGTACTGCACCTGGAAGTCGTTCTGCTTCATGTTCTGGCCGATCAGGTTGCTGTTTATTTCATTCAGGATGTCGGCCGGGGAGCTGGAGCTGTGCAACAGAGTCGTGGGCGGAAAGGTGGCGATGGGAGAGAGCAGGGTGGCCGAGCCCGGGCCGGCAGCGGTAAAGAAACTGCTCTCAACATCCAGAAAATTGCCCGCCACGCTGAAGTTACGGAAGCGGAAGGTTTCCACCAATCGCAACCGATCGCTCGGGTGGATCGTCGCGGTAATGTCGGCGGAAGACGTGTTCCAGCGGGCGTTCGAGCTGCTGCCTCCGGTATTGAAGGCCAGCTCGTTGGTGCGGGTACTCAAACCGCTGAAGGTCTGGTAGAGCGGTGTGCTGGCACTCGCGTGGCTGTACTGATACTGGCCGTTGAAATCCAGCCACTTCAGCGACGATGATGTCAGATTGATCTGCTCGGTCGGAATCGATGTGTTGACGTGCTGGTTGAGGCCGTAGGTGAAGTAGCCGTTGCACGAGGGATTGGCGACGCCGTTCTTCAGCGGCGCGCTGCAGGGGCTGCCGCTGTTGAACCAGGGAAGTCCGAAGGTGACCGGGGTTCCATTGGGCAGCGTCCAGGTATTGAAGCCATTCAAATCGTAGCTGGCGCCGCCGAAATAGTATTGCAGGCTCTGGGTATAGCTGAGAGTGGTTTTCTTGTTGATGCGGAAATCGGCGCCGAAGCGGAAGCCGTTCAGGGTATTGTTCCAGTTCTGGTTGGTGAGCGCCTCGGTGCCCTGATGGTCACTGCTGAGCGACGGTCCGAGGATGCGATTGCGGTTGTAATCTACGCGGAACGAAAGCCGGTGCATCGGAAGAACCACCAGATCGAAGTTGTTCATGTTCTGGCGATCGTAGTAAGCGTGCGGCGAGTTCAAGATGGGAATAAAGGGCGAGCCTGTCGGCGGGTTCAACGGGTTGGCAAATAAATCGTAGTCAAAGTAGTTCTGCATTTTCTGGTACGTGTAGCTGAAGTTGTACCAGTGGTACTTCGCCATCCGCAGCCGCGCTGCCTGCTCGGGATCGCCGCCCCATCCAAAGCTGTTGAACGTGAGGGTATCGAACAGGTCATCGTGCGTCAGAGAGCGCATGGTCCACGACTGCTCGAGAATGCGGACTCCTGTCTGGTCATTGACCAGCGTGTCATACATCGGCTGGCTGCCGGTGACCTCCGCGATGCGGCCGCCAAGCTCGATCGACTGCGTCACCTGAAAGTCGCCAATTTGTTTTCCTTCGCTTGCATCGGACGCTGACCCGTTGGAAGCCGACATTGAGCCGGCAGCAGGCTGCGACGATGATTGTCCCGAACTCTGGGCAAAGGAGGTGCTCAGCAGGAACAGGCAAGCCACCACAACCGCGAGTCCGAATGAATAAGCGCCGGGATTGTTTCGCGAAACCATTGGCATGCCTCTCCACTACCGGAAGAACGCCGGATCGAAGTTGGAACCATGGATCTGTGTGTGGCACATGGTGCACGCCTGGTACTTGGCCGACTGGTCGTGATTCGGCCCCACAGGCCGGCCCGCAGCTCCGTTCATGTTCGGCGTATGACAACGCAGGCAGAGGAAGTTGACGTTGTTCACCTGCAGCAGGCGCGGATTGGTCGAGCCGTGCGGCGTGTGGCAGGACAGGCATCCTTCGTCGGTCTTCACCGGAGCATGCTCGTACACAAACGGCCCCATGGTGTCGGTATGGCACTTGGTGCAGACCGCAAACTGGCCGGCGGCGGCGCGCACCTGGTGGCCGGTCTGGGTCCCGTGAGGATTGTGACAGTCGCTGCACTGGATGAGTCCGACATCGACGCGATGGCGGTACGGCCGGGCAAATTCGGCCTTCTGCGCGGCATGGCATCCATAGCACAGCGCCGTCTGCGGCTTCGTCAGCATGAAATTCACATCGCTGGAGTTGTGCGGGTCGTGACAGTTCGTGCACGTAACGCCACTCGCCAGGTGCTCGGACTTGGAGAAGTTCTGCGTTTCCAGGCTAGCTTGATGGCATCCCGTGCAGATCTTCGCGGTTTGAGCTGGACTCAGGGTTTCGAAGCGGATGATCTTGGTGACGTCGCCGCCGCCATCCACGTGGGCCTGGCCGGGACCGTGACAGCTTTGGCATCCATGCTGGCTGCCCTTCAGCAGCGCGGCGTGGGGAGTGCCCGTAAAGTGCTTGTCCCACACTTCCTGATGGCAGGTCTTGCAGATGTCAGTTTCGGCGTATTGTCCGCCGGCCGAGCCGGGCAGGGCGGCGGAGGTCTGCGGAGCCGGGTTGGCCGGGTGCTGCTGTCCCGCAGCGATATGCAGGCAGCAGATTAGGAGAAAGGCGAGAAACGGAGCGCTCTTTCTGTAGGTGGCGAGAACCATTCTTGCTCCTGACCAACTCTTTGCGGAACAGCTTAGAACAGTGGACAGTCCGTTGTTCCCGGCGCGGCCAGTCGCCCGATGAGTCCGCTACCATATACCAATTCTGGTCTGCAGTAAAGACCATATCGGTGCCATTCATCACAAAATGAAAAAGCCCGCGATGCGTCGCGGGCCGATGAGCGGGTCCAGAGTTTAAACCAGAAGCGCGCGCCGCCGGAAGATCATGCGAGGTGGGGGGTGGAGTTGGCGATTGCGCATGCACCCGATGGTACGGACGCGTTCGTAAGCCCCGTGCAGGTCCTGGCTCAGCATGCTGACAACCTGCATGCATATCGGAGTGTGCTCACGCAGAAATTTCAGCAGCTCTTTCCTGCGGACGAATACGACCTGCGAGTTGTCCAGCAGCTCGGCTGTAATCTCGTAAGGCGTATTGGAAAGGGCAGCGCCCAGACCCAGCACTTCTCCCGGTCCGGCTATGCGCAGAGTGAGGCGCCGGCCAGTGTCAGAGCAGATGGAGAGCTTGGCGCGACCGTCGCACAGGATGTAAATACCGCGGACCGGACGCCCTTCGGCAAACAACACCGTGTTGCGGCGGTACACTCCAAGCGATTTGATCCGGTCGAAAGCTCTCAGCGACTCTATGGGCATGTCGCAAAAAAAGCGTTCGGGACGAAAATCGCAAGTCACGCAACTCGATTGCACCGTGGTTCCCATACTCTGGTAATAGTCCTGTCGGCCTTCATGATGCTGTGATAGCAGTCACCCTTTTCCGTGACCGTCTTCACAGGGGGTTGCCAAGGCCAATGTGACGCGAGGTAGGGGCAAGCATGCCCAAAATGGGCATAAGAATTCTGGAAAGACCACTCTGTGGCTCCCACCGGACGAAACTGCCCTGCCGCTAGACGGTGATGGCCATCGCCTTCAGTGCCGCCTTATTGCGGATCAGCAGGGTCGAGCCTTTATGCAGCACAATCTGCCGCCGTTTAAGGTCCGCGAACAACCGGGTGACCGTCTCTCGCGAAGTGCCGATCATCTGGGCGATTTCTTCATGGGTGAGGGCCAGCTTCAGGCGCGGCTCAGACTTGGCGGCGTCACCGTTCTTAACACTCCACTCCAGCAGAAGCTTCGCCAACTTCTCCTGGGCGGAATGAGCAAGTCCCAGAGCACGTATTTCGCGGCAGGCGCTGTTGTACTTGTCGCTGAGCTGTTCGGCGACGCGTAGGCAGGCATCGGCGTGCTCCTTAAGGAAGCGCAGGAAATCGTCACGCTTTACGAAGTTCACCTGGCAAGGATCCACGGTCTCAGCAGTCAGCTCGTACGGCTTGCCGCTGACGGTAGCGCTCAGTCCCAGCACTTCGCCCGGCTCAGCGATTTTCAGGATCAAAGTTTTGCCGTCGGTGGAGCAGATGGAAAGCTTCACGCGGCCTTTGCACAGGACGAAGATGCCACGCGGCGTTTGTCCCTCGACAAACAGGACCGCGCCCTTCGGATAAGCGGTGGCGTATTTGATGTTTTCAAACGATTGCAGTGCGAGTGGCGGAAGATCGCAAAAAATATGTTCTGCCCGCATTTTGCAAGCCAGGCAGCTCTCTATGATGTCCAGACCATAAGGTGTAAGCACGATGACCCCCTGTACCTTACATCGTATCCCGGTGTTTTCGGCCGGAGGCGGGCAGGACCGCGCTCCGTGGTCAAAATCCTCAAAACCGCAGCGATCAGGGCGTCATGCACCAGGTTATGTGCTCGCCGTCACTGGCCGCGGTGATGCGGTAACTGTAAGAAACCGCCCAATAAACAAAGGCCTTAGTGACATATCGCGCGTTGCGGCCTTGAAGCTTTTACTCCCGATACAGTCCAGCGGAACACTCCTACCGCACACCGAACAAGTACATACGTCACAAGGGTATGTGATGTGTGAGGGTTGGGGGCGGCGGGGCAGCGGGGCCTGCGGCTGAATTAGCGCCGGAAACCCGCCTCCGGCCTTGTCAGATAGCGAGTCGACTCTCAGCCGCCGACGGGTTGAGGAATCGCGACCTTCTCAGCGTCGAGCACAACTCCGACGGCGTGCATGACCGCTGCGATCCGTATTGCCGCCAGGAGCTTCTCCTCGGTAAAGCCCTTCTCGCGCAGCGTCTTCTCATGCGCGTCCACGCAGGCTGCGCAATTGTTGATCGCCGAAACCACCGTGGCCCACAACTCGAAGTCAACCGGATCGATGCCATGGGTGCGCATCACATTCATGCGCAATCCGCCGCGCATGGTGAGGTACTTCTCATTGGAGGTAAGGTGCTTGAAGCGGTAAAAAATGTTGTTCATGGCCATGATGGCAGCCGCGCCTTTGGCCGCGTCCAGCGCTTCGGGCGTGAGATAGGTCGCGGCCTCGTTCCCGGCAGCGGCAATCAACTGTTCATTGCGCGCTGCGATTGCCGAGGAAACCACAGTTCCCCACAACTGCTGTTCGGTCAATTCGGTCTGCTGCCGCACGACGGTTGAGAAATTCAGCTTGAGGTCTTTGGAGTATTGCGGAAGTGACTCAATCAATTCATCGAGATTCATGATGTGCCTTCTTATGGGTCATTTAAAGTGAATCCGGCTCCGCCCAGCCGAGCGGAGCCGGATGAGTTTTGGCTAGACCTGGAGCGTTTCCTGGCCCTTCTGCCAGTTGCAGGGGCAGAGCTCGTCGGTCTGCAGCGCATCCAGCACGCGCAGGACTTCCTGCGGGGTTGCGGCCCACGGAAAGGTCGGTGACATACGCGAACCGAATGACATTGTCGGGATCGACGATGTAGGTCGCGCGCTGGGCCACGCCTTCCTTCTCGTCGAGGATGCCGAGCGTCGAGCACAGGTCGCGCTTGATGTCCGACAGCATGGGGAATGGCAGGTTCCTCAGATCGGGATGATTGTTGCACCACGCCAGGTGGACGAATTCGGAGTCGATGCTGCAGCCCAGGACTTGGGCGTCGCGGTCGTGGAATTCCTTATTCAGCTTGCCGAAGGCGGCGATTTCGGTTGGGCAAACGAAGGTGAAATCCTTCGGCCAGAAGAAGAAGATTCTCCACTTGCCTTTGTAATCTTCGTTGGTAATGGTTTTGAACGCGTTGTCTTTGTTGGTGCTGACGGTTGCAGTGACGCTGAAATCAGGAAATTGCTCTCCTGCTCCTAACATTTTCTATCTCCAGTTCTTAGTAAGTAGTATGTAAGTTAAGACAGCTTGAATTCAGTTGCGCACGCCTTGCAGATTCCTTGCACTTCAATACTAAACTTCTCCATCCTGAAGCGGGAAGGGGTTGTGCATCGCAGTTCTCGCACGCGAATTCTAGGGCAACACGAGAAATCTGAGGCTCTTGTGCGTATTGATACGCTGACCGGCCGAACCGCAGATCCCTCAACTCCGGACTGAAGTCCTTCGCTCGCGATGACAACGTAAATGGTTCCTATGGCTGTGGTACTCTTTTTCCTCCAGCAGTGCACTGAATGGGGAGCCCAAGCCACGCCTTCTTCCGCTGAATCGCCGGCAAAGCGAGGTGCGTCTGCTGAAGCTGAGAGCCGTCGATTCCGTCTTCCGCGAGTTGGCTCGATGTGGTCCGACCTGACGATCGCGCTGGTCGCCGGTCTGCTTTATGCGCTGATCGTGATTGGCCCTGCCCCGCTGAATCCGCGCAATGTGGACTGGGTGACTGTCGACCCTGCCTATCATTATGTCGGGTGGGAGTTGTGGCGACAAGACCCGCATGTTCATTGGCCGCTGACCTACACTGACAGGCTCGGGTATCCCAAGGGAGAATCCATCGCCCTGGTGGATTTGAATCCGTTGCTGGCGGTGCTGCTGAGGCCGCTTTCGCCGTTGTTGGGCGAGCCATTTCAGTACTTTGGCCTGGAAGCGGTCCTGGCTTGCGCTCTGCAGTTCTTCTTTGCCTTCCGCATCTTCCGCCTGATCCTTGGGACAAATGCTCTGGAAATCGCGCTGTGCAGCGTCTTCTTTCTGCTTGCGCCTCCATTAAATTACCGGCTGATGCAACATTACTCGTTGTCGAACCAGTGGCTGCTGTTGGCGGCGCTGTACATCTTCTTTCGGGTACAGAGCTCTCTCACCCAACCAAAAGAGGGTTGGGTGGGGCACAAAGGTAAGGCGGGACGCCCGACTTCCGTCATCCGGCAGTTCGTAATCTCAGGCGCTGTACTGGCTGGAGTTGCAGTCGGCATCAATCCCTACATTGCATTCCAGGTTCTGCTATTGCTGATGGCCGGCGTTGTGAGCTTGCTTTGGCAGAGAAGAGTGAAGCTGTTGCAAGCCGCGGGTATTGCGGTGTTGTTCTGTGCCAGCGGCTTCGTTGTTGCTTACTCGCTCGGCCTGGTGATCGCAGGCGGACGTGGCTATACGACCGGCGGCTATCGCGTCTTCTCGATGAATATTCTGTCGCCGGTTGATCCTCGCGGCTGGACATCCATCCTTCTTCATCGGCTGTCGGGAGCCACTCCAGGACAGTACGAAGGTTACGCGTACCTGGGCGTGGGCGTCCTGGCCTTGGCGCTAATTGTGCTGGGTGCAGCCGTCCTGCCCGGGAGCAAATTGCCATCGCTGGACCGGCGCTGGGCGATACCTTTGTTGCTTTGTTGCCTGGTGCTCACGCTGCTGGCGCTTTCGACCCGCATGACGCTGGGCTCGCGCACTCTCGTGGACCTCGATCCGGGGGAAAAGTTGTCGCCTTACCTCGCGTCGCTGCGGGCAAGCGGGCGGTTGTTCTGGGCTCCGTATTATCTGATTCTGCTGGTGGTGCTGGCCGCGCCATTCTTACTCCTTCGCAGGGGGTGGGCAAACGCGCTGGTCGCGGGCGCTTTGCTGCTGCAGGTTGCCGACACCCAATCGCTCCGACACTGGGTGCACGTCACGGTCAACGAAGAACATCCATCGCCGCTGAAGTCGCCGATCTGGTCGACGCTAGGGGCCATGCACAAGAACCTTATTGTTCTTCCCGCATGGCAATGCGGCGGTAACGCAGCGCCGCTGGGCACGGAGAGCTATCGCTTCTTTGGCTATCTTGCCGCGCAGCAGAAGATGCGGACCAACAGCTATCAGTCGGCCCGCTACACCGAGGTTGCGCGGGATTGGCATTGTCATCAGGCTGTCACGGCATTGTCGGAGCAACCGCTCTCGCCCGATTCCGCCTACGTGGTAACTCCTCAGCTGGCCGCTCGCATCGCCGCAGGTCCGACGGGTCCGGGAAAGTGCCATGATCTTGACCGCGTCATCCTGTGTTCGGTCAAGACCGACTTCGGGCTGAGTCCTTCGCTGATGACTCCGCAAGACCGGCTGGAAAACGCGATTGCCAATCCCGGCTTCGAGGACGGCGTCGCGCCGTGGTCGCCGATTTGGGAAGTGACCGCTCGCGGTAACACATCCCGCGCTCACAGTGGCGAGCACAGCCTGGCTGAAAGCGGCGTCGGCAGCGTCTATCAGGACATCACCTCGCTGGAGCCGGGCGCGATCTACACCGTGTACGCGTGGGTTTCCGCCTCGCCCGATGCGACTGCGCCGGCGCAGATCACGATTTATGATCCGACGAGCAACGTTGCCAGTTCTTCGCCATTTCTCACGCCCGGAACGGACTGGGAGAAGCTGTCGCAGACTTTCACCGCTGGGGCAGAAGGAACCGTTCGCCTGCATCTGTTGCGCGGGCCAGGCGCGGGAATAGTGTATTGGGACGACATCGTCATACTTCGCGACAAGTAGGGAGCGCGAATAATACCGATTCATGCCTTCAATCGACCTCACAGAAGAGCGCCCCGCTAAGAATGAGCCGGCACCGCAGTTTGGGCGCAAGGCGTTGTTGCTGTTGTTCACCATCGTCTGCTGCGTAGCGATTTTCCTCGGGCTCGACTGGGTTCGCACCGCTTTCGTTCAACGATCTGCGGCAAGGATAACCGGAAAGGGGCTCGGCTGCTTCAGCACCCACGATATGACGCGAGTCTTTTCGCTGCAGCCGAACTGCTCCTGCATTCGCGCCTGGGGCGGAGCACGTTACGCGCTGATGACCAACAGTCTGGGCTTCCGCGACAAACAGATACGCGAGGTTCCGCTGAGCGATAGCAAGCCGCGTGTGCTCATGCTCGGCGATTCGTTCACCGAAGGCATGGTCGCCTGGGACGATACCTTCGTCGGAAAAATTGCCGCGAACTTTCCGCAGTACGATTTTCTCAACGGTGGTGTCGGAGGCTATTCGCCCTCCAATTACCTGAATACCGCGCGGCTGGCGTTGAGCGAAGGTGTTGATTTCGATGAGGCCATCGTTTTCGTCGACATCTCCGATGCCCAGGACGAGGCCGCTTTCTACCGCGATGTGGACGCATCGGGCGCGGTGGCGATACCGCAAAGTCATTACTTCTACCGGACCTGGTACTCGAAGCTGCGTATGGCCATCAGCGACCATCTTCTGCTCACCAACTATCTTGTGGAGCAGGTCGAGCGGACGCTGGTTCGCTTCGGCTGGTATCATCTTGACCGCGGAAACAACGGTAATGAGTTCGACTATGAAAAGTCGGCATGGACCTACCGTCCAGTGTCCAATGACGAGCCGTTTGAAACCGGTTACGCGCCGCTCGGCCTCGAGGGTGGCATCGCCAAAGAAAAAGCCAAGATGACCCTCCTCTGGCAGGAGCTGGCCAAACGCAACATTCCCATCAGCGTGGTCGTCTTTCCCTATCCCGCGCAGCTCGTCTTCGATACCACCGATTCCCGGCAGGTGCGCATCTGGCGCGAGTGGTGCGAGGGCAAGTGCAAGCGCTTCATCTCGGTCTTTCCTGCCTTCTTCGCGGTCAAGGAGCAATGCCCGCGAAACCAGCCCGGCTGCTGGTACCTGAAGTACTTCGTCTTTGGCGACATTCACTACAACGCCGCCGGCAACACGCTGGTGGCGGACGTTGTCAGCCAGCGCCTGGCGGAGACGCCGGTGGTCAAGAGAGTCCAAACCGGAACAGGGCCTTAGCCTTTGCCCAAACGTGACTGATACCCCCTCCCCCCACGGTTCTTTAGAATCATCAGGTTGCGCAGATTGTACCTGCATCTTCTTGATTCCAAAGTTGTTATCGGCAACTCCAATCATTGCAATAGTTACAGCGATAATTGCTCGTCCTACGGGTGTGTGGCTGATCTAGAGACCCTCCCCCGGATTTCACCCTTCGCCGTTGCTCAGGGCAGGCTCTGCGGGCTCCCCCGCGCTCACGCCCGCAAAGCGGCTCAAATTGTCAAAGAGCGACTCATCTCTCCCCGCCTCTGCGGGGCGATTGAGGACACACATCCAGCAGTCGCCGAGGGCGGCCCCAAGCTTCAAGATAGTACAAGTGCGCAGCTTGTCAAGATTACGAAAGTACAGGGTGGGTAACTGTACTTTCGTAACATTTTCGCAGCAGGGTAACCTGCCGGAGCATGAGAAATAGCTTGCTTGCCTCTGTGAAGAAGTGCACAATTGCCAATCACTGGGACGAAATGGAAATTCTGGCGTGTCCCTCTTCTCCAGGTTTTTCCACCGACGAACGAACTTCCGGGCTTTATAGTTTTGTCACCCAGGCGAGGCCGCAAAGGAGGCAGTGTGGGGAAATTTAGCATATCGAAAAAGGTCTGCATCGTCTGTGTGTTTAGTGCCGCAGCAGTGATTGCCTCGCCTGCACAAACTCTCAGCACGCTGCACAGCTTTAAGAGCACGGACGGCGCAAACCCGTTCGCGGGGTTATTCCAGGCCAGCGATGGGAACTTCTACGGGACTACCTATAGTGGCGGCGCCAACAACGAAGGCACGGTCTTCAAAATCACCCCGAGCGGAACGCTGGTCTGGGTTTACAGCTTCTGCTCGCAACCAAACTGCACGGACGGCGCACTCCCCGTTGGGGGGCTCATCCAGTACAGCGACGGGAACCTCTACGGGACAGCTGGATATGGCGGGGCCAACAACCGTGGCACGGTCTTCAAAATCACTCCGAGTGGTACGCTGACGACGCTTTACAACTTCTGCAACCTGGAAGCGTGCGCCGACGGCTCCCAACCCTACGCGGGACTGCTCCTGGGCAACGATGGGAACTTCTACGGGACTACCCTGTTTGGCGGGAAGAACAGCTATGGGGAAATCTTCGTAATCACCCACAGTGGGTTGCTAACGACGCTGTACAGCTTTTGCCCCAAAAGCGGGTGCCTGGACGGCGCACGCCCCTCGGGGAATTTGATCCAAGCCGCCGATGGGAGGTTCTACGGGACAACCCAGGCCGGTGGCGCCAATCACAACAATGACTGCGCGACAGAAGGTTGTGGCACGGTGTTCGCATTTGCCGGCGGCGGCCTGACGACACTGTACAGCTTCTGCGCGCAAAGCGGGTGCACGGACGGTCAGACCCCCAACGCGGGGGTGATCCAGGCGACCAATGGATACTTGTACGGGACCACCAATTTTGGCGGGGCGAACAACAACAATGGCACGGTCTTCAAAATCACCACCAGTGGCACGCTAACCACGTTGTATAGTTTTTGCTCTGTAAGCGGGTGCCTGGACGGCCAAGGCCCCACCGCAGGGCTGCTCCAGGCCACCGATGGGAACCTCTTCGGGACAACCTCGGCTGGGGGCCGCAAAGGCGCTGGGACGATCTACGAAATGAATTTGAGTGGCGCACTAGCGACAATCTACACTTTCTGCTCCCAAACCGGGTGCTCCGACGGAGAGGACCCCTACGCGGCGCTAATCCAGGGTACCGATGGGAACTTCTACGGCACGACGTTCGGGGGCGGGGCCCACGGCTACGGAGCAGTCTACAGTCTGTCGGGCCCCGCGCAACTCGTTCCAGTGACGCCCTGCCGTCTGGTGGACACCCGGCCGCAGAGCGGGGGCGGTGGTCCGATTCAAGGAGGGATGTACCAGACGTTCAATCTGCCGGAGTTGGCAGAATTAGGGAAGAACTGTCCGGCGTTCAGCCTTGCCGCGGCCGTAGCCTATTCGCTGAATGTCACGGTCGTCCCCAATGGTTCCTTGGGATATCTCACCATTTGGCCAACCGGAGAGCCCCAGCCCGGAGTGTCGTTAATGAACTCGGTGGACGGAAGGGTAAAGGCCAATGCCGCCATTGTTCCGGCCGGAACGAACGGTTCGGTGAACATTTTCGTGACCAACACTGCCAATGTGGTGCTGGACATCGACGGTTACTTCGCGACAGCCATGCAATCCACGCTGGCGTTTTACCCGCTGACGCCCTGCCGGGTGGCGGACACGCGCGAATCCAAAGGGTATCCTCAGGGCTTGGGCCAGCCGCACTTGACGGGCGGGGTGGCGCGCGATTTCCCGATCTTAAAGACCACGTGCCAGGGGATCCCTGAGAACGTGCAGGCTTACTCCCTCAATTTCACAGTCGTACCCTATCCAGCCCAGGGCTATCCATTGGGTTATCTGGAAGTATGGCCGACGGGCCAGGAGCCGCAGAGTCCGGTGTCCACGCTGAACAACCTGACGGGAACGACCGTGGCCAACGCGGCGATTGTGCCCGCGGGCACGGGCGGCGAAGGTGACATCACTGCGTTTGCCAGCAACGACACGAACCTGGTGATTGACATCAACGGCTACTTCGCCGCGCCGGGCAGCGGCGGCCTGTCGCTGTATCCGGTAGTGCCGTGCCGGGCACTCGACACGCGCAAGGGCAGCGGCCTGTTTATTCATGAGCTGACGGTGAATGTAGTCGGCAGTCCCTGTGCGCCGCCGAGCACGGCACAAGCCTACGTCTTGAATGCCACGGTGGTGCCGCCGGGTTCGCTGGGCTATCTGACGCTGTGGCCGGACGGCAGTCAGCAGCCGGCAGTCTCGACGCTGAACGCGGTGGATGGATTCGTCACGTCGAACATGGCGATTGTGCCTACCAACAACGGCTCCATCGATGCCTTCGCCTCGAACCTGACGCAGCTGATCCTGGACATCTCCAGCTACTTCGCGCCGTAGGCGAGGCGCCTCCTCAGTAGCTCTTTGCCATCGCGTAGTAGCCCTGGCGGGCCTGCACCTTGTAGTCGCCAGTCTTGGTGTGGATCTGGATTTTGCGATAGGTGCCGTCCTGCTTGTTATTGGTGGGCGAGTAGCCGATGTTGTACTGGCTGCGCAATTCGTTCTGGATCTGGTCGAAGGCCTGGTGCAGCTTGTCCTGTTTGTTGCCCACCTCGATGACGCGGCCGCCGGTGGCGTCTGCCAACTTCTTCATCTCGGCGTCGCCGCTGTAGCCGCCGAATCCATAGAAACCGCGGTCGGCGATGAGGATGACGTAACAGATCGCGTCCGACTTCTGCGCCGCCTCGATGGCGTCGCGGATGCGCAGACGGCTGCCCTGGTCCTCGCCGTCGGTGAAGATAATCATCGCCTTGCGTCCGACTTCGTTCTTCAGCTTCTCGTCGGCGCCAAGAAAGATGGCGTCGTAGAGGAGTGTGCCGCGCGGTGTAGTCGGGATCGGTCCGCCGCCCAGCCCCGGAGGGCCACCGCCCATACCCGCATTAATCTGCATCTTGTTCAGTGCGCGCGTCAGGTCACGCACATTGTTGGTGAAATCCTGGTCCAGGTTCACATCGGTGTCGAAATTGATGACGAAGGCGAGGTCCTTCTGGCGCAGCACCTGGCGCAGGAACTCGGCACACGCCTCCTGCTCGATGGTCAGCACCCGCGTCTGGCTGGCGCTGGTGTCAATCATGATGCCCAAGGTCAGGGGCTGGTTCGCGTCCGCCGCAAAATATTTGATGGTCTGCGGTTTGCCGTCCTCCAACACCTGGAAGTCATCCTTGGTGAGATTGGGGATCAGCATGCCGTGCTTGTCCTTCACGTTGAAGAAAAGGTTGACAACGTTGACCTCCGCCTTGAAGGTCTGCAACGGTTGTTCGTTGCCCGGCTGCTGCTGGTCCTGGGACGGAGGTGGCGTAGGGGTGTTCTGGGATTGCGCGGTCATGACCGCGCTGAGACACAGAACAAGGCAAAGCGACGCGGCGAAGTGGCCGACACGATTAAAGGACATAATTTCTCATTCCGGCTGGGTGCTTCTATTGTAGTGCAAGGGCCACTTCCAAAATCGGATTCTCTCAGGAGCTGAAAGCCCTGGCGTAACCGGCCGCCCTCCGGCACGGCTGAAGCCGCGCCTCTCAAATCCCAAAGGGCGTGTCCGTCCCAGCAGGGCAAGGTCGGGAGGTGGAAAACGCCCTCTCCATTTATACTGTGCACAGTTCCTACAACGGGAGAATAGCCACCGCCCATGTGCAATTGGCGATTGAGCTTCTGGACCAGAAGCGCCGCCCTCATCGCAGCGCTGACCTTTGCCGCAGCGCTCGCTACGGCGCAGCAACCACTGCCTGATGCTCCAGGGCCTCAGAATAACGCCCCCGCGCCCAACGTGAACTTCCCGCCGCCAGCCGCGCCGGACTCCTCGTCGAGTGGAAACCCTGAGCAGCCGGCAAATACTCGGCCCGGTGCCCAATCGGCGCCGGGAGAGAGCAATCCCCAGGCGCCGCCTCCGGGTTCTCAGCAGATCAAGACCATCCCCCCGGGCAGCGCGAGCAGTAACTCCGAGAGCGGCCATGACCAGATGTTTAGCCTGGTAAAGAACGTCAGCTTCGTCAGCGTTCCGGTGACCGTAAAGGAGAGCGAAGGGAAACTGAAGGACGGATTGTTGCAGAAGGACTTCACCGTCCTGGAGGACGGAGTGCCGCAGAGAATTACCTTCTTCACCAGCGACCCGTTCCCTTTGTCGGCGGCGGTGGTCATTGATCAAGGAATACCCGATATCACATTGAAGAAGGTGAACCGGACCTTCTCCGCGCTGGACGGCTCGTTCGGCCCGTTCGACGAGGTGGCCGTCTTTACCTACGGCAACACGGTCAATCAGCGGTCGGATTTCGGGAATACGCAACGCCTGACGATTGCTTTGAACCGCATCAAGGATGACCGCGGCCAGAACCCCGGGGCTCCGCTGGTGGGTGGTCCCTTCGGGGCAGGTCCCTCCACCAACAGCAAGCCGCCGGTGGGGACGAACCCGGTGCTGCTGCCTCAGAAGGAGTCGCACGTTCTGAACGATGCCATCCTAATGGCTGCACAGGCGCTGGCGCACCGCCCGCGGGAGAATCGCAAGATCATCTTCGTCATCAGCGATGGTCAGGAGTTCGGCAGCCGGGCCAGCTACTCTCAGGTATTGAAGGTGCTGCTCACGGATGAAATCACCGTTTATGCCATCGGCGTGGGTGGGTCTGCCATGCCGCTGTATAAACAGGTCGAGAAAGCGCGAATTCCCGGCTTCGGCTACAGCAATATTCTGCCGCGATATGCCAATGCTACCGGTGGCGACGTGCTGGATGAGATGTCCGAGGAATCGATAACGAGCGCATATCAGCGGATTACCGAGGAAGCTCGTAACCAGTACACACTGGGCTACAACACGTTACAAAAGCCTTCCGGCACCTACCGTGAAATCGAGGTGCGGGTGAAGCTGCCGGGGTTGGAAGTTTTTGCCAAGCACGGATACTACCCGCTTCCGCCGCAGCGGGCAGAAGCGCAACCGGCGCCAACCACGGAAGCCCCGCCGCAGCCGCAGCAATAGCAATAGTCATGGAGAACCTTCCTGCGGTTGCTGTCCGACGCGAGTCCCTATCACCACCGCGAGTGATATCCATCACTTCTTATTTGGATGAATCAACTTAGCATTACAAGCACGGCCTGGAGTCGCCTGGAGGAACGCGCATTTGCTGCCTCGCACTGGATTCGGACGGCTGGCCATCTGGCTGTGTGTCGCTGCGTTGCTAGCGATCTTCCGTATCGCTGCACAACAGCCATCTTTTTCTGTGGCAGCGGGCGCAGACAACGCTCCTGGCGGAGCCTGTCTGCGACCCAGCATTCCTCTCACTCTCCTTGCCAAATCACAAAACGTGAACTGGGAATGGACGGACTTCCGGGTTGCAGTCGGCGGGAAGGCGACCGCAGTCGCGGCCTTCCGTGAGGCGCGGCCACCACGAATCATTCTTCTGGTGGACACGAGCGGCAGCATGAGTGCAGAAGAGGATGCCGGCCCTCCTTGGCAAGGCCCTCAGCATTTGGGAGTTGGTTTGCTAGCAGCCATGTTTGCGGCCGAAACCATTCCACAGGATTCTGTTGCCGCTTTTGGCACCTTTAACGACACCGGGAAGATCTCAATCTTTCTTTCGCACACGCAACTGAAGAGTGAGGTTTTGGCTCTAGGTGCAATTCCTCCTAAGGGACGGACCGCCCTATACCTGGCCATTCGCAAAGTCATTCCTCAGTTCGAAAAGCCGCAGTTCGGAGACACAATCTATCTGGTTACCGACGGTGGAGACAATCTTAGTGGCGAGCTACGCGAGAAGGTGAAGCGCGAGCTCATTGCTCGCGGTATACGGGTTTTTGTGTTCTTCGTCCTCCACCAGTTCCGAAGTCCGGAGGAACGTGAAGGGGCGAGAGATATGGCGGAGTTGGCGCGTTCAACCGGTGGAGGCCTGGTCGAGGCTCCCTGGTCCAAAAACTGGTTACTCAGCCCCAAGGCGACGGACCTGGCGGCTGAAATTGCAGATCAGGTTCGCTGGCCTTATCGGCTCGAGCTGCAACTTGATCGGCCCTTGGAGAAGCCCGCAAAGGTGAAAATTACTCTACCGCCGGCGAACAAGTCGCTATCCATCTCATATCCCAAAGAGCTCGAGCCGTGCGTTGACTGATTCTTCAGGCTAACAGCAGCTCCCTCGCCGACTAAAGTCGGCTCGTGATGACAAAATTAAACGGCTTGTCGGCACGACTGAAGTCGTGCCCTGACACAAAGCATTCGAAACCAGCTTTTTCAGCGGGCCTCTGAAGTCGTACCCTGATACAAACCAGACCTGCACTTTTTGTAAAACCGATCATTCCATCCATTACCCGCGGAGTTGTGGCAAAATGCCAAGGAACTTTCCGTCCTCCGCACGGCAAAGGGGGTCCAGTCATGACAAATTCCGCGCAACATCAGACTTGGAGTCGCAACCTGGTTTTCAGGTCTAACACTGCGGCGCTGACGATACTAATTCTGCTTACTTTTAGTTTCGTCGTAATGCAATCCGCAGAGGCACAGACGCTCACCGTGCTGCACGCGTTCAGCGGGGGCGAGAATGACGGAGCGCGTCCGGGCGCAGGCATGACCATGGATCGCGCCGGCAATCTCTACGGCAGTACGATATACGGCGGCGATGAAAGTTGCACCGGACTGGAAGCCGGCGGCGGCGGCGCGCCTCCGGGTTGCGGCGTGTTATTCAAGGTCAAGAAAACGGGTTCGAGTTGGATCTTCATCCCTCTCTACATTTTTCCCGGCGATCTTCAGGATTACCTTCCCAACTACCCCGGCGGACTGGCCATCGGCCCTAACGGCAGCTTGTACGGGGTCAACTTTTTTGGAGGAATTAACAACGGGCCGGACAGTGCCGGTGACGTTTTCAACGCTACTCCTCCGCCCACGGCTCCCGCTTCTGCTTTCGCTCCCTGGTCGTACAGCTTCGCTTATGAGTTCAAGGGAAGCCTGGAGCAGACGGACGGCTCCAATCCGACTCGCTCTGCCGCGCTCATTTTCGACGCGAAAGGAGCTCTCTATGGCACTACCGGTTACGGCGGCCTTCCCAACGCCGGCGTGGTCTATAAGTTGACACCCGCAGGCAGCGGCTGGACGGAAAGCGTGCTCTACAGCTTTCTCGGAGGCAGTGACGGCGTGGGCCCGCACGGCATTGTCCTGGATGACGCCGGCAACTTATACGGAGTAACCGGCGGCGGCGGCAACAAGGATTGTTCACCATTCAAAGGCTGCGGAACGGTCTTTGAGCTAACCCCATCGCAATCGGGCTGGATCCAGACCACGCTCCACACCTTCCAGCAGGGCACCGATGGAGGGGTACCTGGCCCGCTGATCCGCGACAGCACCGGCAACCTCTACGGCATAACACTGGGGTTCGGCCCCGATAACAACGGCGGCACGGTATGGGAGATGTCTCCGTCCGACGGCGGTTGGACGTTCAACGTGATCCACGCCTTTCCGGCCGAGACCGTGGACGACTATGGCCCCTACGCGCTTACCATGGATGCCGGGGGAAATCTGTACGGCATCACCAGTTGGGGTGGCCACAACAATTGGGGCTTCCTCTTTGAGCTCACACCCTCGAACGGCAGCTGGACCTATACCGAGCTTTACGACTTCGGCACCGCCTCCGGCCAAACCGACGGATGCACTCCACAGGGGTCGCCACTGCTGGACGCCAATGGCAATATCTATGGCCTTACGGAGTTTTGCGGAAGGTTTGATGTCGGCACGGTGTGGAAGTTCACGCCGTGAAAATGTCCCGTTGTGTATATCTGGTGGTTTGCGCCACTCTGCTGCTGCCATCGCTATCCGCGCAGACCAACTGTCCCGACTACTTCGCCCGCATCACCCACGGCGACGGACTGAGCTATCCGCTGGAGATTGCACCGCTGGTGTGGCGCGTGGTCGGCAGTGGCATCTATCCGGTGAGAGGTTCGGACGGGCTGACGCATCTGGCGTATGCGCTCATGTTCACCAACGTCTGGAGCGTTCCTGCCACGCTGCAATCCATCGAAGTAATAGATGCTGCGACCGACAAGGTGAGCGGACACAATAAGGTGCTCAGCATCAAGAACGAGGATGTCACCGGTGAGTGGAAGGTGCTCTCGCAGCCGGCGACGCTGGACAAAGCCAACTACTCTAACCAGCTTGCCGCTGGACAATCGGGTGTGATGTTCTTCGACGTAACTTATTCCGACGCAAGCCAAGTGCCGTGCGCGATTTCGCATCGCGTCCACGTCACCGTGCCGCCGGACCCGCGTCGTCCCTCCGACTTGACCGTCACCAGTCGCCTGGTAAAGGTTAGCGCCATGAAGGCGATTGTGCTGGGGCCGCCGTTCAAGGGCGACGGATGGGTGAACGCCAATGGCTGCTGCCTCGAGATCGGACCGCATCGCTTCGTCACCAATGCCATGAATGGAACGCTGGACCCGAGCGAGCAGTTTGCCATCGACTGGATCAAGGTTGATGCGCAAGGTCGCGCGGTCAAGACCGATGGCGCCAAGCCCGACGACTGGCTCGACTATGGTGTGGACCTGCTCGCCGTGGCCGATGGCGCCGTAGTGGAAGTAGTGCGCGACCTACCTGATGTTCCGCCGAACCAGGCCCCGACCGGGCTGACCATTCCGCAGTTTCCTGGCAATCGCATCATCCTTGACCTGGGTTCCGGCCGCTATGCGATGTACGCGCACATGGTGCCCAACAGCGCTACGGTCCACGTCGGAGATCGCGTGCAGAAAGGCCAGAAGCTCGGCCTACTGGGCAACAGCGGCAACACCACCGGGCCTCATCTTCATTTTCAAATCATGGACCAGCCGTCAAGCCTTGATGCAACGTCGCTGCCTTTTGTGTTCGAGCATAGGCAACTTCAGGGACGCATCATCAACATGGACCTGGACGTGCTCGACACCGCGACAAGCAAGCCCGCCGGCATAAAGGTTGACACCTCCGGGGCCAAGTCTGCCGACATTACCATGCCGCTTTCGCTCGACGTGGTCAGCTTTCCCTAGGTACCGTTGTAAAGTTTTTTTATTGCGGGCCTCTGGATTTTGCGCGATAATCCAGCCCGTCATCGTTCATCACCCTTCTGTTCATTCACTTAAGGAGAGCTCGCCGCAATGATAAGATGGCTCCTCCTTTCCATTGCAGGTGTATCCCTTTGCGTGTCGCTGCTGTGCTTCTTTCCTCTCGCGGCTGCGGGTCAGATAGCCGTGACCACGTATCACAACGACAACTATCGCAGCGGCCTCAATGCCAATGAAACGATTCTTACGCCGTCGAACGTTAACGAAGTACAGTTCGGCAAACGCCTGGTGTTGCCAGTTCAGGGATACGTCTATGCGCAGCCGCTGTACTTTCCCGGCGTGAACATCAATGGTGTCTTACACAATGTCGTGTACGTCGCCACGGAGCACGACCAGGTCGACGCCTTCGATGCCAACACCGGCGCACAACTGTGGCAGAAGAGCTTCATCGGCACTTTCGGCAATCGCCAGATTGAGACGGTGTCCACCAGTAGCGATTTAGGCTGCCCAAGCCTGGGACCGGAAGTGGGAATTACCGGTACGCCAGTCATCGATCCTGCGCGGCAGCAAATCTACGTCGTGGCAGTAACCAAAGAGATAGTGGGTTCCACCATCACCTACTATCAGAGGCTGCATGCTTTGGACATTCGCACGGGAACGGAGAACCTGTCGGATCCATTCTTAGGCGCGCCAATTAAAGCGCGGACGCCGGGCACAGGGGCCGGCTCAGTCGATGGATATCTCAACTTCAATCCCCTGTTACAGATTCAGCGCTCCGCGCTGACCCTGGCCAACGGAGTGATCTACGTGGCTTGGGCGGGACAGTGCGATATCTGGCCCTTTCACGGTTACCTCACGGGGTTTAATGCCGGCTCGGCGCGTCCCATCGGAGTATTTGTGACCACGCCTGACGGATTCGATGGCGGCATCTGGGCGAGCGGTTCAGGTCCAGCGGTGGATGCAGCCGGCAATATGTATGTGGGTACAGGAAACGGATTATTCGATGCAATTGTTGGAGGCCTGGACTACGGCGACAGCATCCTCCGCCTTTCCTGGGCGGGAGTCTGGCCCGCTGTCGCCGACTATTTCACGCCCTGGGACCAGGCAATGCTGGACGAGAATGATACCGACCTGGCGTCGGGAGGAATCCTGCTGTTACCCGACCAGCCTGGCGCGCCGTATCCTCATCTACTGGTTCAGGCCGGAAAGGAAGGCACGATCGACCTGGTAAATCGCGACAACATGGGCCACTTCAACCCCAGTGGCGACACCCAAATCGTCCAGACCCTTCCGGAAGTCGCCCTGTATGGAGTTTTGGGCGCCCCGGCGATGTGGAACAACAATCTCTATCTCGGAGGCGTACTTGCTCCACTGAAGGCCTTCTACTACGATCCCGTGGCGCAGCAGATCCAGGCGCAGTACACATCGGCAACGCCGGAAACCTTCAGTTATCCCGGACCGACTCCTTCCGTCTCTGCCAATGGCAACAGCAACGCGATTGTGTGGATTATCGAGGCCGATAACCAGAATAACGGCCTGGAGGTCCTGCGGGCCTACGATGCCACCAATCTCGCCAACGAGCTATACAACTCAAATCAGAACCAGTCACGCGATCAAGCAGGAGGCGCGGTGAAGTTTGCCGTACCCACAGTCACGGACGGCATGGTCTTTGTTGGCGCACAGAATGAGGTGGATGTTTACGGATTGCTGCAATGAGTGCACGTCAACCTGAAGCTTCCGTCCGCGCTTCAGGTTTGAAGATCATGCCTTCGCTGGTTTTGCCGTTCATCAGCACAAGCAGCGGGTCGGCGAAGCGCAAATGCCGCACGCAGCCGTGCTCCGCAACCGCAGGTTGCGCGGTAAGCCATTCCCAATCCACAAAACCTTCACCGGCATCGGGATTGACGGTGAAGTAGCCAATCTGGAATGCGGTCAAATTCTGGAAGAAGTGACTGCCTTGCGACGGCACGACGCGAAGGTCGCGGAAGCCCGACTCAACGATGATGCGCGCGCCGGAGATTTGGTCCCATGCGACCGGAATGCCAAGCCATGAATCGGTCGAGCCCCAGCGTCCCACACCGATGAGCAGATACTGCGTGCTACTCTCACTGAGATAGGCATTGAAGTGGGCAACACTTTGCGCTACCTCGAAACTGCGGGCGCGCTCGAAGCGGTGAAAGTCAACCACCACAACGTCACGCAGGTCCTCGATGCGACCGTGTCCCAGCACTTGCGAGCTTTGGCAGACGAGTCGCCCCGGCTCGACGTGCTCCATGCGAATGTCCTCGCCTTCGCGCGACATTACCAGCGGACGCAACTGCAGGAAGGCGAATTCCGCAGGTCCGTCGCCAGGCCGCGGCAGGCGCACCGCGAACTCGATTTCTACCGGACGGCCGAGCGCGTCTTCGCCCATGCGCATGAGTTGATCGAGAATTCCGGGCAGGGGAAACATTCCGTGTTTGAGAATGGGCGCAAAGCTCACGATGCGCGGCCCGCGCCGGCTGAGACCATCATAGACAGCATGATTGTCGATCGAGTATGTCGATCCCAGCATCTGCAAAGTTCCATCAGCCTCCGCGACGTCAAGCCGGAAAGGGACTTCACGCAGGTCGGCAGCAACATCTCCAGCACGCGTTGCGTGCTCCAACTCGAGGGCCCAGAACTCCGTTTGCGAGTTCGCCAGGATGTCCTCCACCGAGGAGAATTGAACCAGGTTCTGCGGATACCGAGGACAGAATGTCAGGCACTTTCCTCCGCCCACGACCGCGCGGCCGAGGCCGAGCGCAACCGCAGCGAAGCCGTCTTCCACTCGCGTCGGCGGATGGGGATAGAAATTGCGCGAGCGCACCACGCCCGAAAAGTTTGGGTAAAACCGGTTGCCATGCGCCGTGCCCACAATCTGCTGCACCAGCACCGCCATCTTTTCTTCTTCCAGGCGATAAGGCGTCGCCCGCACGTAAGCCTTGGCATGCTGGCTAAAGGTTGAAGCGTACACCAGCTTTACGGCCTCCAGCAGTTGCTCCAGCCGCACTTGGATCTCCAGGTTTTGATTGGCCAGCATGAAGGTTTCGTACACACCGGAAAATGGCTGATACTGCGAATCCTCCAGCAAGCTGGAGGAGCGCACGGCCAGCGGATAGCGCACCTCCTGCAGGAACGCCAACAGCTTGTCAATCAAGGAGACCGGAAAGGTCGCCGCGAGAAAGCGGCGCACAATCTCGTCATCATCGGCGCCGTGCAGGGCAAGTTCGAGCAGGTCATTGTCGCGGAGAAAGTTGCCGAAGACTTCCGTGGTCAGCACCAGCGTCGCAGGCACCCCGATGCGAGTATCGGGGTAGCGCCGTCCCATGCGCCGCTGATACAGCAGATGCCGTATAAAGGCCAGCCCGCGCGCTTTTCCTCCGAGTGAGCCGCCGCCGATCTGGAGGAAGAATGCCTCTGACGGCTGGAACGTTGCCGGGTTAAATTCGCCGATCAGGACCTGGCTCTGCTCGCGGCGATACTCGGCGATGGATTCGATAAGGTCGCGGCGCAGGTGCTCGGTGTTCTGGAAGTCCGAGAGCTTACGCGGCCGCAGCTTCTGCGCCAGCGCGAACTCGGTGCGCGTCATCAGCCAGTGGGAAAAGTGATTGCGCGCTGCGTGGTATTCGATGCTCTCGGCCGGTACCGACGCCAGTTGCTGCTCCAGTTCGTTCAGGTTGCCGGCCCGGCCGACTTCGGTCTTCTTGTCCGGCAGGACGAAGACAAAATCACCGAACCCGACCTGTTCTGTGAGGATGCGCCGCAAATCTCCCAGCAAGGTAGGGGAGCGCTTTTGCAGAAAGCCGAACTCCTCGTCGTAAGCGCGCTGCATGAACTCGGTGCGGCTGGACTGCAGCACGATGGGCACGTCGGGAACGAGGGCGCTTATGGTGCGCGCCAGCGCAAACCCGGCCGCCGGCGTCAGAATGCCCTGACGCGGGAACTCCACGTCGGAGACCACCGCCAGCAAGTGATCACGGTATCTTCGGGCCTCCATCTCCGCACTCTCGTAGTCCGAAGCCAGCAGAATCTTGGGACGGGCACGCATCCGCACCAGCTTATGGGCGACGTTGATGCCCTCGCTCAGCAAGCTTCGCGATTGACTGATGAGTTCCGTGTAAATTACCGGCAGAAACAACGAGTAGTAGCGGATGTCGTCCTCGACCACCAGGATTACGGGAACATCCATCGCTTTGGTATCGTGGTAAACGTTGCGCTTGTCCTCGATGTACTTCACCATCGAGATGAGGATGCGAGCGTTGCCTTGCCAGAGGAAGATGCGCTCGATGTCGGTCTGCGGATTGCGCGCAATGAAATTCGTGATCTCGCGGTAGTCGTACGCCAGCACCATTACCGGCACCCTCAGACCGGCGTTCTTGACCTCGCGCGCCAGTTGTGCGGCATCCATGTCCACGACGTGCAGGTTGCTGACGATGAGGTTGAAGCGCGGTTCGTTGAGCGCCATCTCCAGCGCCTCTTTCCCACTCGAAACGTGGGTGACGCCGGGAACCTGGTGCTGCTCCAGTTCCAGCGATTCGCCGATCAGCAACTCGTTCAGGCGTCCATCCTCGCGCAGGATGAACGAATCGTAGAGACTGGAAACCAGCAGGATGTCGTTCACGCGGAACGGCATTAAGTTCTCGAAAGCGTCGAAGAGACGCTCGGTGGCTGGTGCGGAATCGCTGGCTGGCCGGGTGGTGGTCAATTCGGACTCGCCTGAACTTTCGCCGGAACCCTATAAGGAAAGATTCCGCAGACCGTAGAATAGGCTTTCTTGTATCCTTAAAGACAGCGAAAACTGCCGAATCATTAGGAGCTGAATGGCAATGACAATTCATCTTACGCCGGAACAAGAGCGGCGGGTTCAGG
Source organism: uncultured Acidobacteriaceae bacterium (assembly GCA_963823635.1). Classification (GTDB taxonomy): domain Bacteria; phylum Acidobacteriota; class Terriglobia; order Terriglobales; family Acidobacteriaceae; genus Bog-257. The sequence continues at coordinate 160,011 of CAWGMV010000023.1, forward strand.
CTGTAATTCGTCGCGGCGCCTACGGGTCTGTTGAGGAGGTCGTGGAGGCGGGCTTGGCCGCCGTTGAACAACGCGCCGTGCCGGGTTTTGCGGGAACTCAGGAGGAACTTGATTCCTTGTTGGCGGAAGGGCTTGTGTCCAAGGAACTCTCGGAGGACGATTTTTGGAGGTCGGTAAACCAACAAACGGACACTATGCTCGCTGAGCATAAGACCAGCCGGCGTTCGTGAAAGTCTCATATCGGCAAACTGCCCGTGACGATGTCGTGCGCCAGTTTCGTTATTACCTCGTTACTTTGAATCTTCCGGAGGTCGCCATTCGCTTCCGGCACTCCGTCCGACTCACCATTCGAGCATTGTGTCAGCATCCTTTCGTGGGTCCTCTCATTTGTTCGGGCAACCCGCAATTTGAAGGCCTGCGTTCATGGCCGGTGCCGGATTTGAAGCTATCCGGATTTACTACCTTCCGGACGAGGACACTCTTCGCGTCATTCGTATTCTGCACGGCAAGCGAGATGTTAAGAGCATTCTCGAACACGATAGGACTGTTTGACCAGCCATCGCCCATCTGCCAAGGACCTAACTTCGAGGCGAAATGAAGACATATTTGTATTCAGCGCCTAAATACCCAGCTCACTTGTCCACCTCAAGTTAAAAAGCACCAAGGCCCAATGTACAATACCGCCATTCCTGGCTCGGCGAGGTCAATATGACACTTGGGAGATTTGCGTCCAAAAGTTTTGTTGGAATACTGATTCTCGGCCTGCTCGCGTCCGCTAACGATTCGGGCCAAACCAAGTCCGGTCCAGTGGATCCGGGCGTGCGCGGTGGTCCGCCGGGCGCTGGTGGTCCGCTGGCGGGCCTCACTGCCGATGAAGCCGCTTTCTTCCAGGATGGCCAGTCCAGGTTCGCCGAAATCGAGGTCGTGGCCAAGGGCACGAATAACGGCCTTGGCCCACGCTTCAACTCAAACCAGTGCTTGTCCTGTCACTCGCAGCCCAGTGGCGGCGGATCGAGCCCGGCGAAAAATCCGGTGATCGCAGTTGCTACCTTGAATGGAGCCAAGAACACGATACCGTGGTTCCTCGTGGAAAATGGGCCGATTCGCGAGGCCCGCTTCCAGAAGATGAATGGGGTCGTGGACGGCAATGTACACGCCAACTTCGTGATCACCGGGCGCAGCGATGCCCCCGGTTGCAATATCGCTCAATTCGACTTCCTTCCTGCGGGAAACCCTCTGACGGGCCAAGGTGGGAATCGGAACATCATCTTCAGAATTCCGACTCCAACGTTTGGCGCAGGCCTTATTGAGGCTATCCCGGACTCGGCCATCCTGGCCAATATGCAGTCCAACGCAACCCAGAAATCGGCGCTGGGTATCTCCGGACACCCGAACGCTATCCTGAGTGGAAACGTGAACCGCAGCGCCAATGACGGAACCATCACTCGTTTCGGGTGGAAGGCGCAGAACAAGTCGCTGCTCATATTCTCCTCCGAGGCCTACAACGTCGAGATGGGTATTTCGAACCAGCTTTTCCCGCAGGAGCGCGACGAAACGCCCGGCTGTCTCTTCGTCCCAACTCCCAACGACACACTGAACTTTACGACTACGACCACGGGCAGCACGAACCCAGCAGTCATCTCCGACATCGAGGCGTTTGCCAACTTTATGCGGATGCTCGCTCCGCCTACGCCGGCCCCGCTCACGCCGTCCAGCGAAAAGGGACGCGCCACCTTCGCGGCCGTGGGTTGTGTCCACTGTCATACGCCCTCGTTGACTACGGGCAAAATGATTGCGAGCGGCTCCTCGACGAGTCCAAGTGCCGCACTCTCCAACCAGACGGTGAATCTTTTTTCTGACCTGCTCGTCCACCACATGGGCAAAGGCGTGGCCGATGGGATTACGCAAGGCGGCGCCGGCCCGGACGAGTTCCGGACTGCTCCTTTGTGGGGCGTCGGACAGCGTGTCTTCTTCCTCCATGATGGACGTACGTCCAATTTGGTGGAGGCCATCAGGGCCCACAAGAGCCGCGGCAGCGAAGCGAATAAAGTCATCGAACACTTCGAAAGGCTGAGCACGCAAGAGCAACAGGAGATCATCGATTTCCTGCGCACACTCTAGAATGTCGGAAAGATTTTCAGCGCGGTTCGATGATAGGTTTACAGGGTCCTGACGATCCGGCGCGCCAGCAGAATTGCCAACAAGGCATGAAGAGCACACGCCGGCCATAGCAGAAAGGCGACGAACTCTCCGCTAACTCTGAGATAGCCAAGATAAAAAGCTGCCAGCAGGTTGTACACGAACAGCGCCCGCACAGCCGATGGAGTAGCGTCGTCGGCCGTCGGCCAGCACGCCAGCCCCAGAGACAACAACGCGAAACCGCCCACGCGTGCAACGGCAACGCCACTTCCCGACAGCTTGGTGCCCAAGAGCAGGCGGGCGACAAAGTCAGGAGCGGCGACCAAGGCAACTCCGGTTGCCGCCTCGATCGCCGCCGAGAACCTCGTCAGCATTCTGGTGCTCATTAGATTCCTTCACTCCCTGCGTAGGCGCCGCCAGCCGGGAGCTGGCAGCGCGGGTTGTTTGGATTCCCGACGCTTCGGTCCCGCCCTAGCCGCCTAGACCGATTCCAGAAATTGCGGAAGCGGTTTTGTTTCAGCTGCGGAGGCGGGCCTGAAGGCCCGCTCTACCCGACACATCTACCACGGAACCGCCCTAGTTGTTGACTCTGGCCATGGCGTCGTCCACCTTCCTTTGGTCCTCGGCCGATAACTGCGACGGCCCGAGGTTGAACGTCAGCTTGTCGATGCTTCCGGTAAAACGGAAAGGGCAATCATAGGTAAAGTCCACCGGCGTACGGGTATCGAGCCCGATGTCGAAGCTCTCGTCGGCGGGCATGAGCAACGGAATGGTGTGCTCGATCGTCTTGCGGTCGACCTCTTTGCCATCCACCGTCAGCACGCCGGTAGCCGCCCTTGCCGGGACCGGGGCCGTCGTACTTGAAGTCAAAGACGATGGTGTGCTTGCCTGCGCTGAGCGCAGAGCCTCTCCATCTGAAGCGCTCCAGGTCCAGCATGTTGTAAACGAACACCGGCCGGCCTCTGCCGAATCCGAAGATGTCGGTGGCAAACACGGCGAGGAGTCCGAGTGCGGCCAGCAACAGCAGAGCGTAGCCAAACCGTCTGCTCCAACCTGGCTTACTCCGCCAGAGTAGAAACAATCCCAAAATGAGCGCTACCCAACCGATGGTCTTGAACAGGCGGCTCTTGAGCCACCAATTGAAGCTGTGGGTCAGGTACAGGCCGTAGCCGCCGAAGCGACCGCCTTCGGTGGCGATCATTCCCTCCGCGCCGCCATCGGGAATCGTCACCTCCGCTGTGATGATGTAGTCCCTGCCAATTATGTTGGGAGCATTGCCGATGGGGATGTTGGGATTCTCACCTGTGTAGGTGAAAACCGTTTTCCCGGCGACCGCGCTCGGTCGCGCCGTAAGCACGCGCACGAAGCCCGAGTTATCCAGCGGTAAGACCTGATGGTCCGCTGCCTCTTTCTGGAACAGCGCCTGCATTTCCTTCAGCTTGTCAGGCATTTTCGCGGCGAGGTCGTTGTACTCCGAATAGTCCTCGGCTATGTGGTAGAGCTCCCAGTGGTAGTCGTCGAGGGGCGGCATCGCGCCGGTTCCCAGCTCCCAGGGCGGGGAGGGCGGCGTGGTGGCGGCAATCCAACCGTCGTGATAGATGGCGCGGTTGCCGACCATCTCGAAGTACTGCGTGTCGCGCTTCGACGGCGCATTGGCATTGGCCGAGTCAAAGGTGTAGAGCCATGCTCACGCCTTCGATCGGCTTCTGCTTGATGCCGTTGACCTCCTCGGGCGCCTGGATGCCGGCGGCTTCGAGGATGGTCGGAACAATGTCAATGACATGGTGGAACTGGGTGCGAATGCCGCCCACGTCCTTGATGTGACCGGGCCACGAAATCGCCAGGCCCTGCCGCGTCCCGCCGAAATGCGACGCCACCTGCTTGGTCCACTTGAAGGGCGTATCGAACGCCCAGGACCATGCCACCGACATATGCGGGTAGGTCTTGTCCGAGCCCCAGTCGTTATAGTGCAACGCATTGAGGGCCAGGACGGGCTTGACCTCCGGCTCGTTGAGGATGCCGTTGTAGGCGGTGTACTGGTTGAAGGTGCCGTACACGCTGCCTTCAGCGCTGGTGCCGTTGTCGCCGTCGATGTAGATAATCAGCGTGTTGTCGAGCTTGCCCATCTTCTGGACTTCGTCAATCACGCGGCCAATCTCATAGTCGGTGTAGGCGGTGTAGGCGGCAAAGACCTCGGCTTCGCGGGCATACATCTTTTTTTGCACCGCGGTCAGCGAGTCCCACTTGGGCAGCTTGGCTCCGCCATACTCTGCCTGTCCGTCCGGCCACGGCGTCAGCGTCGTGTTCTGGCGGAATCACGCCCAGCTTCTTCTGGTTTTCGAAGATCTGCTCGCGCAGCTTTTCCCAGCCCATGTCGAACTTGCCCTTGAACTTGTCGATCCATTCCTGCGTTGGCTGGTGGGGCGAGTGTGAGCCGCCGGGCACGTAATAGAGGAAGAACGGCTTGTCGGGCGCCGACGCGTTCAGGTCCCGCAGGTACTTGATGGCGTCGTCGGCCAAGTCGGTGGTGAGGTTGTAGCCGGGATGGCCGACCCAGGGATACACTGCCGTCGTGTTGCGGAACAGGTAGGGCGTCCACTGGTCGGTTTCGCCACCCAGGAAGCCATAGAAATACTGGAAGCCCATGCCGATAGGCCATTGGTCGAAGGGGCCGGCGGTGGTGCTGTACTGGAAACCCGGCGTGTTGTGGTCTTTGCCAAACCACGAAGTAGCGTAGCCGTTCTCCTTCAGGATCTCGCCGATGGTGGCGTTGTCCGGGACCGATGACGGAGTCATAGCCCGGGTAGCCGGTGGACAATTCGCCGATGACGCCGAAGCCGACCGAGTGGTGGTTGCGGCCGGTGATCAGCGCCGCTCGCGTCGGCGAGCAAAGCGCCGTGGAGTGGAACTGGATGTAGCGCAGCCCGGCCTTGGCGATGCGATCCAGGTTCGGTGTCGGGATGACGCCGCCAAAGGTGCTCGGCACGCCGTAGCCCTGGTCATCGGTCATGATGAGGAGCACGTTGGGCGCGCCCTTGGGCGGCACCACGCGCGGCGGCCACCAGGGCGTGGAATCCTTGGCGCTTTCCTTGATCACGCCGCCAAATTTCGGGGGCGGCGGCGGAATTTGTTTTCCGTTGATGGTGGTGGTGGCGTCGGCCGAACCCAACGTGCCCGTGACCTGCTGCGCTAAGGCGCTACGGCCGACGACGAAAAAACTCGAGACGGCAAGAACTCCTAGGGCTAGTTTTCGAGTACCGACTGCAAAGTCAGAGTCCATGTTGCGTCTCCTCACGCGTAGTGCTTGGTCAGCTTCCCCGGAGAGGGTTGCGTTGGTCCCCACTATCAACACACGAAAAGATCTCAACCTCGACGAATCGTAGGCGATAAGATCTGTGCTCTTTTACAGGTGGCGGGATTCTAGCCCGCATGCCGTCTTCAATCAACTAGCAAAAGTGCTAGGGACGATTCTCATTGGAGGGGTCGCGGCCTAGACGACGGATGAGGCCGGAGTGCCCAAGACCCTCGCGCAAAAAATCGCGGGGTGGACTGATGTCCACCCCGCAGTCACACCAGGAGATCGAATCGTGATTACACGAGTCCCTGGTCCATCATGGCGTTGGCGACTTTGATGAAGCCGCCGATGTTGGCGCCGTTGACGAGATTGCCGGGAGTCCCGTAGGTCTCGGCGGTCTCGAAGCAGGTCTTGTGGATGGCTATCATGATCTTGTGCAGCTTGTCATCCACTTCTTCGCGGGTCCAGCTGAGACGCGCGCTGTTCTGCGCCATCTCGAGGCCGGAGGTAGCCACGCCGCCCGCGTTCGCCGCCTTGGCCGGTCCATAGAGGACTTTCGCCTCCAGGAACAGCTTGGTGGCTTCCAGCGTGCTGGGCATGTTGGCGCCTTCGGCAACGACCTTGACGCCGTTCTTGATGAGGTTGGCCGCGTCCTTGGCGTTGATTTCGTTCTGGGTGGCGCTCGGGAAGGCGCAATCGGCCTTGATGTTCCACAGCGGATTGTGAGCCGAGCTTCACGTCGGTGGGCATGAAGATGGCGTTCTTGAACTGCTCCGCGTACTCGCGGATGCGGCCGCGTTTCACGTTCTTCAGTTCCATGACCCAGGCCAGCTTCTCACGGTCGATGCCGTCGGGATCGTAGATGACGCCGTCGGAGTCAGAGACCGTGACCGGCTTGGCGCCGAGGTCGAGCAGCTTCTCGACGGTGTACTGGGAGACGTTGCCGCTGCCGGAGACCAGGCAGACCTTGCCTTCGAGCGTGTCCTTGCGGGTCTTCAGCATCTCCTGGGCGAAATAGACGCAGCCGTAGCCGGTGGCTTCCGGACGAATGAGCGAGCCGCCCCAGTTCAGGCCCTTGCCGGTGAGCACGCCGGTGAATTCGTTGCGGATGCGCTTGTACTGGCCGAACAGGAAACCGATCTCGCGTCCACCCACGCCGATGTCGCCGGCGGGAACGTCGGTGTCGGGGCCGATGTGGCGGCAGAGTTCGGTCATGAAGCTCTGGCAGAAGCGCATGACTTCGTTGTCGCTCTTGCCCTTGGGATCGAAGTCCGAGCCGCCCTTGCCGCCGCCCATGGGCAGCGTGGTCAGCGAGTTCTTGAAGACCTGCTCGAAGGCGAGGAACTTCAGGATGCCGAGGTTGACCGAGGCATGGAAGCGCAGGCCGCCCTTGTAGGGGCCGATGGCGCTGTTCATCTCGATGCGGAAGCCGCGATTGACCTGGACGTTGCCCTGGTCGTCGAACCACGGCACACGGAACATCAGGACGCGCTCGGGTTCCACGATCCGCTCAAGGATCTTGGCCGAGATGTATTCCGGATGTCTCTCCAGCACGAAGCGCAGAGAGTCGAACACTTCCTGTACGGCCTGGTGAAATTCTGGCTCAGCGGGGTTCTTCGCCTTCACCAGGCTCATGACATCGTTGATGTAGTTGCCCGGAGTCTTAATGGCGGGCGCGGTGGTGGCTGTTACTGGCATGTGAGGTCCTCCTCGAACCTTATAGATATGTTTTCGGAATGTACTGCGGTGAACTCGTTGTTCGCAGATGGAAAGGAGGCGAACATACTGAATTGGATTCCAGTACTATTTGAGTCCCCGGCCGGCAGTTTGGCTGTGATAGCGGTCACGTGAAAGCGTGATTTGGCCCGCGATATAGTAACTCTTTTGCAACGGTCGAGGGAAGGAAATCACGCGGGGAGGAACATGGATGGGTACGGCGTTAATGGGCAGCGTCACTGTCTAATGAGCCAGCAAGAGCATGTGGACAGTAACCCGGTATCCACCGGCGAGCTGGAGCGTTTGCTTGGGAAGGTGAAACGCTCGGCCGCGGGCGGAGCGGCCGGGCTCTTCGGGCCGGATTCTGTCAGTTGGACGATTAATCGCGAGGCGGGACTTTTTCTTGCTGCGGGGCGCGCCACCCTGCTGCAACTTGCGCATCCGTGGGTCGCGGCGGCAATTGCGGAACACTCGAAAACGCTGCACGATCCCATCGGCCGATTTCATCAGACGTTTCGCGTAATGTTCACGATGTCGTTTGGCTCAGTCGAGCAGGCCATCGCGGTAGCGCGGCATCTGCACACCAGGCATCAGGGCATTCACGGCGCGCTGCCCCAGGCCGTCGGCTCGTTTGCCGCGAGTTCACGGTACGAAGCGAATGAGGTGCGCGCGTTGCTTTGGGTGTACGCGACGCTGATCGACAGCACGGTCATGGCTTACGATCTCGTGCTGCCGGCACTCACGTCGGCGGAGCGCGAACAGTATTACAGCGAGAGCCGCATTGCGGCCGCATTCTTTGGCCTCGCGCACGATGTGTTTCCGTCAAACTGGGAGGCGTTCGCCAAGTACAAGGAGTCGATGTATTCCTCCGATACGCTCGCCGTGAATCCGGTGGCGCGACATTTGGCAGAGCAGGTGCTTTCCGGCGCGGGCTCATGGCTGAGAATTCCGTCGTGGTATCGCGCTCTGACGTCTCACCTGCTGCCGGCGCGGCTTCGCGAAGAGTTCGGCCTCATCTATGGGGAGCGGGAAAAGCAGTTCGCGGAACGGGCCCTGGAGTGGATTGGGCGGCTTTATCACCGTCTTCCGGACGGCGTGCGTTTTGTCGGACCCTACCGCGAAGCGCTGGCAAGGCTGAACGGAAAGTCACGCCCGAGTTTGAGTGTGCGCTTGAGTAATAAGGTGTGGGTTGGGCAATCCACGTTGTTTTCGCCGAAGCAACAGGTGTGAGCTGGTTGCGAGGTTGATGGCAAAGCGCCGTAGGCGCTATTCACTGCGCGGCGGTCGCGCCTAATGGTGCTCTGTTCGGACTGGGCGAAGTCGTTCTTCCGGGCCCTGAAGAACTTACCATCTCGTGATATCTCGCTAGCGTTTTCGGTGTAGCATGTAGGCCATCGGATCTCCGGCCGTGGGGGCCATAAAGCGACGCCGTGAATATCCTGCTTCTGTCCATGCCCGACTCTTTCGAGCACATGCCCACGGTCGCGGTGCGCATGCCCAACGGAGCGCTGACCTCGCTGGCGGGAAATGTTGATAGACATCACAAGGTGGCTGTCGCCGATCTGATCCTGGTGCAGCAAACCGTGCGCGAAACCGTTGAGCGGCTGGCTGGTGAGATCAAGCCGGACGTGGTCGGACTCTCCGTGATGACGTTCCAGCGCAAGACAGCACTGAAGATTATTCAGCTATTCCGCTCGTTGTACCCCAATGTTGGAGTCGTAGTCGGTGGTTACGATCCCAGCCTAGCGCCCGACGCCTACATGGAGGATAGCAACGGGATTGACTACATCGTACGCGGCGAGGGCGAACTTACGTTCCGCGAATTGCTGCGCGCAATCGAGAGCGACAAAGGTCTGAACGAAATTCAGGGACTATCGTATCGCGCAGGCGACGGCTGGCATCAGAATCCGGCGCGTCCTGTACACAGCCTCGAGGGGGATGAAATACGGCTTCCGAAACGCAGCTCGCGTGTACTGAATGACTACACAATGATGGGACGTCCCGTGGACGTAGTTGAAACGTCACGCGGTTGCACCTTCGATTGCGGCTTCTGCTCCATCATCGAAATGCGTGGCCGCAACTTTCATACCTACGCGTTCGACCGCGTGCTGACCGACATTCGCGATGCCCGCGAGCACGGCGCGCGCGCCATTTTCATCGTGGACGACAACATCACGCTCAACGTTCGCCGCTTCGAGGCGTTATGCCGCGCCATCATCGACGCCGGCCTGAACGACATCGTGTACACGGTGCAGGCGATGACCTCGCCCATCGCGATGCATGGCGAGACGCTGGCGCCCCTGATGCGCCAGGCTGGATTCCGCTACGTCTTTCTTGGGATCGAGAACATTCTGGAGGATGATCTCGCTTTCCTGAAGGCTGCAGCCAAGAACGAGTTTCGCGAAGACGGCCGCCGCACCGGCAATGCCACCCTGCGGGCCATCGATTTCCTGCACAGGAACAAGATGTATGTTGTAGGCGGGCTGATCGTCGGCAACCCCGACGACACCCGCGAGTCCATCCAGACCAACCTGCAATTCGCCAGCAAGTACGTGGACTGGCCCTACATTCAACATCCCACGCCGTATCCCGGCACGCCCATGACCAAGGACTTCCGCGCGCGAAATCTCATCATGATTGAGCGCATGGAAGAGTACGACGGCACCACCGCGGTGGTCGCCACCGAGCACCTTCCGCCGGAGGAGATCGAGTACGAACGCTGGCGCGCCGAGCGCTGGATGAAGACTCGGCATATCCCCGCGGTGATCGCGCATGAGCCGCTGTTCGTGCTGCGCAATTGGTGGAGAATGCTATCGCACACTTTTCGCGGCAGCTCAATTCGCTCCATGCTGGGGTTGGAAGACGATCGTAAAGTTTTCGAGCGTTATCGCCATTTGCGCAGCGCTGAGCGCGCGTACCTGTAATATAATCGCTCACTTTCCCCCAGGGAGAACTACATGTCCGCAGCAGCTCCTGGCCCGCCGCAGGCCCCAACTCATGTTGAACCGCCGTCATTCGGGGACTATGTTGGACAAACTGGAGGAATCCTTGGCGTCAGCTTCTGGCCGCGCGTCGGTGCCCGCATCATTGACACAATTCTGGGTGCAGGGGCTGGTTTCGTCGCCGGCATTGTCTTCGGATTCTTTGTGATCATGGCGTCCCGCATGAGCGGCCAGTCGCCACTTCCGCTGCTGGCCCGGCAAAGGCTGGGTGGCTTCGTTATATTCGTTTTCGCCCTGCTCGGGGTGGTGGCGTACCACACCCTCTGCGAAGGCTTGCATGGAAGCACCCTTGGCAAGCGGCTGCTCGGAATGGTTGTAGTGCAGGAGGACGGGACACCTTGCCGGTTAGTGCCCGCAACGATCAGATCACTTGCCTATTTTGTTGACAGCATTTTCTTTGGACTCGTCGGCTACCTTGCCATGAAAAAGACCCCTCAACAGCAGCGCCATGGCGACGAATGGGCACATACGATTGTGTGCCGACGCTCGGAGGCGCCGCCGCAAAGCTTGCGCAGTGGCGGACGGTTTCTCGCCGTCTTTTTTCTCGCTATGGTAGTTTACGTGTCACTTCTCATGATCGGCTTGCTGATACAGGCGGCTCGCTGACTCGCCGGACGAGCCTGTTTCACTGACCCACACGCCTCCGATAGCTGTATAACTTAGTTAGGTCCCCTCATGGTTTCGGTTCAAACTCCAAAGGAAAAGAAGGCCGGGCTTCTCTACTGGGCGCAGCGTGCGCTGGAGGAATGCGACAAGGCCAGCCATGACTTCTCTGCTGATCCAGTGCACGATCTTCGCGTGGCTATTCGGCGCTGCCGTTCCATGGCGGATGGCTTTCGCTCTGTTGATCCCGATCCCGAATGGAAGCAGATGAAGACGCTGGGCAAGGCGCTCTTCAGTTGCCTGGGTGAACTGCGCGACACTCAAGTCATGATGGAATGGGTGACCCGTCTTTCTGAAGATCACGATTCGGTGCGCCATATGCTTTTGCATTCCCTGTCCCACAGAGAGAGCGCGCAAAAAGCTGCGGCGCAGGAAGCCCTGCAAAATTTCGACCGCAAGCGATGGCTGGCGCTGAACACCAGGTTGGCGAAACGAACCGGCAGAGTTCCGCTAGGAGGACTGGTGTTTCAGCACCTCGCCCTGGAGCGCCTGCTGGAGGCGCATGACCTGCACCGCCAGGCACTACGGAACCGTACCCAACGCGGGTACCACCAGTTGCGCATCGGCATCAAGCGATTTCGTTACACGGTGGAGAACTTCCTGCCAAAGCGTCATGAAAAATGGGCGCCAGATCTGCGCGACTTGCAGGACGCGCTGGGAGAAGTTCACGACCTCGACGTGCTGCGGTCTTCGATCCGGGCCCATCCTGAGATCAACCTCGAAGACCGTGCGCGCTGGTACGCAAGGATTGCGGAAGAGCGCCAGGAGCGTTTGGATCTTTATCGCGCCAAAATGCTGGGCAAGAATTCGCTGTGGACGGTATGGCGCGCGGAGTTGCCCAGCGGGCCCGCGCTGGAAAAAGCGACGCTGCAGAAGTTGCGCACGTGGGCGTCGTTCCTGGATCCGGACATTCGACACTCCATGCAAGTAACGCGCATCTCGCTGCAACTTTACGATGCGCTGGCGCGGCATGGTGTAGTGTCTAGCAAACCTGGGTACCGCCGCATTCTCGAAGCTGCGGGCATCGTGCATGATGTGGGATGCAGCAAGGGGGCCAGCGGACATTTGAAGCGCGGCTATCGCATGATCGCCAAACTGAAACCGCCGCTGGGCTGGAGCGAGGAAGAACTAAGATGCGTGGCGGCTATCGCGCGCTACCACCGCGGTGGATTGCCGGACAACAGTGACTCCCACTTTGTGGGACTACACAAAACACGCCGTACCGAGCTGTTGCCTATCATGGGAATTCTGCGGCTGGCTAATGCGTTCGATTCTGCTCACGACGGAAACATTACGCACATTTCCGTCGAACAGCGAAACGGGACTTTGAACATTTACGGGCAAGGATTGCAGGAAATCAGTCGCACGGCTGAGCAACTGGCACGCGCCAGATATTTGCTTGAGGCAACCAGCGGGCTGGCGATTCGAATTCGACCGCTGCTGGCGAAAACGGCGACCTCGTCCCGTGTTGCTCGACGCACGGTACGGGTAGCCGCCGGCCCTTAAGAAAACGCGCCCCGCTTTTCAGGCGGCGGGAGCGGGCTGCCTGCTCTTTTTCTTTTGGTAAGGATCTCCGACGAAGACAAAGGGATATTTCTTGAGCGCCTGCGTGTCTTTCGCTGCCGCATAGCCCTCCACTTCTTCCATCAAACTCGCAACCTGTTCGGGAGACATGTTCTTCGTCGCCTGCCAGAACTTGTCCGGAAAAAACCAAATGCGTTCGCGATGATTCACTTCCGCAGGATGGTCGGCTACGGCTTCCATATGTTAACGCTCCTCCCACAATGTCGCATATATAGTTTTGGAGAGTTTATGGCCTGGGATTCATTGACTAGCACCTCATCCATTATCAACTCTGGGAGTGGCTTTGTAAACCACCCCTTGTGAGTCGCGCAATGCAAATTTCTAACACCGTTCGCTTGTAGGATTTGAAATTACGTAACTGCAAGAAAGTACGGGGCGAAGCTTTGCTGGAGTGCGCGCGCCTACGATTTCAAAAGTCGCTGCTGACCCCCTAGACACGCCAGCCTGTGGAAAACTCGAAGTGGCCAACCCGCCAATTGTAAGAGGTCTGACGTCTTTATAACGGTGTCATACATTGTGGGATATTACAGGATGAGATGAGGCTGCGGGGCGCTGTCGCGAAAGTGACGGGCCGCAGTCTCGAGTTCAGTAGTCCAATTCAGCGGGACGCCCGGTCAGCCGCTCGATGCGCTTGGCGATCGGAGGATGGGTGGAAAACAAATTGGCGAAGGTCACGCCACTGAGCAACGGCGCCACGATAAATAAATGCGCGGTCGAGGGAAAAGCCGGCATCGGGATACGCTTGGAATACGCGTCAAGCTTCCGCAACGCATTCGCCAGCGCGTAGGGATTACCGGTAAGCTGCGCGCCGGTAGCGTCGGCCTGGTATTCACGCGAGCGCGAAACGGCAAGCTGAATCAGCGTGGCCGCGATGGGCGCAAGAATCAACATCAGCAGGCCCATCAATCCGCCGCCGCGGTCGCGGTCATCGCGCCCGCCCATGCCGCCGAAGAGCGATGCCCAATAGCCCATACGCGCCAGCAGGGTGACAGCGCCAGCCAGCGTTGCTGCTACTGAGCTGATGAGAATGTCGTGATTGCGCACGTGTCCCAGTTCGTGCGCCAGTACGCCTTCCAGCTCTTCGTCATTGAGCAGATTCAAAATCCCTTCCGTCATCGCTACCGACGCATGCCGCGGGTTGCGTCCGGTAGCAAAGGCATTGGGAGATTCGTTGGGGATGACGTAGATTTTGGGCATCGGTATGCCCATCTTTTGAGTTAGCCGCTCGACGACCTCGTAAGCCCGCGGCAACTGCTCGCGCGTAACCGGTTGCGCCCGGTACATCGCCAACGCGATTTTGTCGCTGAAAAAATACGAAACGAAATTCATGACGACGGCCAGTCCAAGCGCCATCTCCATGCCGCGCTGTCCGCCGAAGATCTGGCCCATGAAAAGCAAAAAGAGCGTCAGCGCCGTCAGTAGCAATGCCGTCTTAAACGTGTTTCCCATATCTGATAAATAGATGCTAAAGAACCCTGCCGGTTGCGGAAAGCAGTTGCCGGTAGCCAGTTGCCGGTAGCCAGTTGTCGGTTGTCAGTGGTTAGTTGTTGGTGGCAGCAGGCATCCGCGGAATTGCCAAGTGGTGACTGACGACTGACAACCGGCAACTGACAACTGTACTATTCCTTCATGTCTGAGCTTCCGATTGTCCAGCCCCGCCAGCCGCATGCCCACGAGGAACTGGTCCTCGTCGGCTTTCGTGTGGATGCCAGCCACGAAGGTCCGCAGTTCTACACCTTGCTGGCAGTGGGAGGTGAAAACGAGCGTCCGCTGACGGCGGATGGCCGCATCCTTTTCTTCGCCGGCCCGCAGCTCGCGAAAAAAGCGCTGGCCTTCGATGCCAGCCTCGCACCCCTCGGTCCTGCTCCTGAAGAGCTGGAGACCTTTTGCGACGTGGCGGAAGCCCTGTATCGTGTCAACTCGCAGAACACCGATCCGGATGGAGTTGTCCTCGACTGCCTTCTGGTTTTCGATGACCTGGTGCGCGCAACCAAGCTGCACATGCCTGACCGTTACCAGGGGATCCTGACCGAACTGGCGGCGAGCCTCACCGAAGGCACACAGTTGCGACGTATCTTCACCAATACCGGACTGCGCGTGCAGACTGAGGACGCTCTGCTGTGGTGCATCGGCGCAGTGACCGCCAAGGCGCGAATGATCACTTCGTGAAGAAGCCGGACTCTGTGCAAGGCAAGCCACCTCTGCGTGCTACCTTGCGACAAAGTAATGCATTAGGCGCGCGCCTTTGGGGGGCGAAGGATTGGCGAAAGTAAGAAAACCTTCTACAATAATTTTCTATGGCTGTGGGGGAGATTCCGGTAACGCTCGCATGGGCGCATCCGCTGGTGGCGGAGTGGTTCGTAGGGCGCTTCGGCTCGCCCACGGAGCCCCAGGAATACGGCTGGCCTGAAATCCTTGCGGGTCGCACAACTCTAATCTCCGCTCCCACCGGATCAGGAAAGACGCTGGCAGCTTTCCTCATCTGCATTGACCGGCTGGTCCGTAAAGCCCTTCAAGGCGAGCTGAGCGATCGCACGGAAGTTCTGTACGTCTCGCCGCTGAAGGCGCTCGGCAACGACATCCAAAAGAACCTCGAAGGTCCCCTGGGAGAAATCCTCGCACTCGCCGCTGAGCGTGGCCTGCTGATGCCCGAGATTCGCACCGCCGTTCGCACCGGCGACACCCTGATGAAAGAGCGGCGGGCCATGCTCAAACGGCCGCCGCACATCCTGGTGACAACTCCCGAGTCGCTGTACATCCTGCTAACGGCGAACAGCAGCCGCGCCATCCTGCGCCATGTGGAGACGGTAATCGTGGATGAAATCCACGCCGTCGCTGACGATAAGCGCGGCGCGCACCTGACGCTCTCGCTTGAGCGGCTTGAGTTGCTGGCAAACGACCCGACGCGCATTGGACTTTCAGCCACCCAGAAGCCGATCGAGGAAATTGCGCACTTTCTCACCGGCGCTGGACGGCCTGCTCCCGCCGTGGTGAACATTGGCCATCGGCGAAAACTCGACGTTGGCGTTGAAGTGCCGCCCTCGGAGCTAGGCCCCATCGCCAGCAATGAGATGTGGGGTGAGATCTACGACCGCATCGCCGAGCTGGCGTTGCAGCATCGCTCCACGCTGGTCTTCGTGAACACCCGGCGTCTGGCGGAGCGAGTTGCGCTGCACCTGGGCGAGCGCATTGGCGAAGAACTGGTAGCGGCGCACCACGGCAGCTTGGCACGCAAGCTGAGGCTGGCGGCCGAGCGCAAGCTGAAGAACGGCGAGATTCGTCTGCTGGTAGCGACGGCCTCGCTGGAGCTCGGAATCGATATCGGCACCGTCGATCTCGTCTGCCAAATCAATTCACCGCGTTCGATTGCTGTGGCGTTGCAGCGCGTCGGCCGTTCCGGGCACTGGCGCGGCGCGGTCCCCAAGGGGCGATTGTTCGCCACCACGCGCGATGACCTGGTGGAGTGCGCTGCCACCGTGCGCGCGATCCGGCACGGCGATCTTGATCGCATTCAGATTCCCAACGCGCCGCTGGACATCCTCGCACAGCAGATTGTCGCCATGTGCAGTTGCGAGGACTGGGATGAGGACGCGCTCTACGAATGCATCCGCGGCGCCTATCCGTATCGCGAACTGCGCCGCGAAGAGTACGACCATATTCTGGAAATGCTGTCGCAAGGCATCGCTGCCAGGCGCGGACGCTATGGCGCATACCTTTACCGCGACATGGTGAACCGGCGTTTGCGCGGGCGACGCGGCGCGCGCCTGGCAGCCATCACAAGCGGCGGAGCGATTCCAGAAACGGCGCTGTTCACCGTAGTTGCGCAGCCCGAGGAGGTTGTCGTCGGCACCCTCGATGAGGATTTTGCGGTGGAGAGCAACGCCGGCGACATCATGCTGCTGGGCAATACCTCGTGGCGCATTCATCGTGTTGAATCTAACTCCGGGCGGGTGCTGGTGGAAGATGCGCACGGAGCGCCGCCGACGATTCCCTTCTGGCGCGGCGAAGCTCCGGCACGCACCGACGAATTGTCGCTTCATGTGGCCGAGTTACGAGAGCGTGTCAGCGCCCTGCTGCCGAATACTACGCCGCTGCCGGTGCCAGCCGCGCCCGGTGGCGAAGAGGAGCAACCGAAGGCGCGCCTGCGCGGAATTGGGTCCAGCCCCGAAGTGCAAAATGCAGTCGCGTGGTTGAAGGACGAATGTGGGCTGGATGACTCGGGTGCGGAGCAACTAGTCGAGTACATTGTCACTGGCCGCGCTGTACTGGGCGAAGTGCCGACGCAGCAAACCATCATCGCCGAGCGCTTCTTTGACGAAGGCGGCGGGATGCAGCTCATCATTCACGCGCCGTTTGGTGGCCGCGTCAACAAGGCCTGGGGACTGGCGCTGCGCAAGCGCTTCTGCCGCTCATTCAATTTCGAGCTGCAGGCGGCGGCAACCGACAATGGCCTCAACATCGCGCTCGCCGAGCAGCACAGCTTCCCCCTAAGCGACGTCTTCCATTATCTGCAGACCGAAACTGTGCAGGAGATCCTGGAGCAGGCGGTGCTGGCGTCGCCAATTTTCGGCACTCGCTGGCGCTGGGATGCTAACCGCTCGCTGGCTCTGTTGCGCTTCCAGGGCGGCAAGAAAGTTCCGCCGCAAATCCAGCGCATCCGTAGCGACGATCTGCTGGCCTCGGTCTTTCCCGACGTGGCAGCCTGCCAGGAGAATATCGTCGGCGACATCCAAATTCCTGATCATCCGCTCGTCCACGAAGTCATGAAGGACGTATTGACTGAGGCCATGGACATCGACGGCCTGCGGCGGGTGTTGGACGGAATTCGCAACGGAACGATTCGCTGCCTCGCTGTAGATACTCCCGTTCCGTCGCAGTTCTCGCACGAAATCCTGAACGCAAATCCATACGCGTACCTTGACGATGCTCCGCTGGAAGAGCGCCGGGCGCGCGCAGTGCAGATGCGCCGCGTCCTTCCTGAAGCTGTACTGCAGGAGGTGGGCAAGCTCGACCAGGCAGCGATTGCGCGTGTACGCGAGGAGGCACGGCCTGATGTTCGTGACAGCGATGAACTGCACGACACATTGCAAACGCTGGTCGCACTGCCCGAGATGATTGCCGATCCCGATTGGCAGGAGTTGATCTCAAGCTGGACGCCATTCCTGGCGGAACTGATGGAAGGCTGGCGTGTGCTGCGAGCCCGGACTGATAGCCGGCACTACCTTGTCGCCTCGGAACGCGCAAAGGATTTCGTGCTGATCTTTCCCGATGCAATCTTCGAGGTCACACCTCCAGAACTGCCGTCGAGCACGGCTAACCGTGATGACGCTCGTCTTGCCATGGTGACCGGCTGGATGATGCACAGCGGACCGACAACATCGGAAGCATTGGCATACTGGCTCGGCCTGCCGAAGACTGACGTAGAGAAAGCTCTGCTGCGGATGGAGGCAGCGGGGTCTATCCTGCGTGGTAACTTCACGGGCACAGCGAAGGGCAATGAGCCCGATACTGCTGAGTGGTGTGATCGCCGGCTGCTGGCGCGCATTCATCACCTCACCATTGCCACCCTGCGCAAACAGGTCGAGCCAGTAACAGCGGCACAATACATGCGTTGGCTGCTGCGCTGGCAGCACGTGGCTCCGCAGTCGCAGCTCAGCGGCGAACGCGGTTTGCTGGAAGCGGTTCGTCAGTTGCAGGGATTTGAAATTCCGGCAAATGCCTGGGAGAGACAAATTCTCTCCTCACGCATGAACAAGTACGATCCCGCCGAACTCGATCAGCTCTGTCTTACTGGCGCCGTGGGCTGGGGGCGGCTGTCGCCTCATCCGGCCACACTGGAGGATTCGGGCGCGGGGCGGCGCCGCGTTGTACCTACCAGCGTCGCCCCCATCACGCTTTTCGTGCGCGAGGATTCAGATTGGATGCGCCCCCGGCTGGCCGAGGAGGAGCAGAGCTATGAGCGTGTCCTCAGCGATAATGCTCGCACCGTGCTTGAGTTCTTGCGACGTCGCGGGGCGTCGTTCTTTGCTGATATCGTGCGCGGGACAGACAAGCTCAAGGCCGAAATCGAAACCGCACTGTGGGAGTTGGTGGCTGCTGGCCTGGTTACCGCCGACGGCTTCGACAATCTGCGCTCGCTGATCAACCCCAAACGTCGCAACGCCGTGGGATCTCCGAAGCTGGCCCGGCCGCGCCATACCGCTGGGCGCTGGTCACTGCTGTACCCGGGAGAAGTCACCGACCGGAGCAAGATGGTTGAGACTACATGCTGGGTGCTACTGCGGCGCTATGGCGTGGTCTTCCGCGAGGTGCTGGCGCGCGAGTCGAACTTGCCAAAGTGGCGCGAACTGCTGATTACCTTCCGTCGTCTGGAGGACCGTAGCGAAGTTCGCGGCGGGCGCTTCGTCAATGGGTTCCTGGGCGAACAGTTTGCTCTACCCGAGGCCGTAGAGTCGTTACGCGCTATGCGCAACATCACAGCCAGCGGCGAAATCGTGACCATCTCCGCCGCTGACCCTCTGAACCTCGTCGGCTTCATCGTTCCTGGCGAGCGCGTACCGGCCATCTCGGGCAAGTTCGTCAGCTTCCGTGACGGAGTTGCCGTGGAACCCAACGAACTCAACAGCATAGGCGACTTCGCGGGGGCCACACGAATAAACGCAATTGGGCAATAACGCGTCACAGGATTTCTCTGTGAAGTTTTGTTAAGCGCTCCAAAATGGAACTCACAATGACGGAGAACCTGGTCGAAGGCATCGATTATTACATCGAGAACGGATTCGTAGTCTTCACCGCGCACTACCTGCAGAAGCGCGGTTACTGCTGTGAATCCGGATGCCGTCATTGCCCGTACGGATTCGTGCGCAAGAATTCTGAAGAAGTCGATTCTGGTTAGAGTGCAATGAGTTTGTTTCGAGAGGTCTGGGACAAAACCCCATTGTCAAGGATGGGGATTCGAGCTGGAATTGGAAAGAACCGAGTCCCGCTTGCGGGACGTGAAATGATAGCCCAGCGCTCTTAGCTAGGAAGAGCACGGCAGCCCGAAGCCACTCCGCAGCTTCGATACCTCAGTGTGCACCGGACCATATGCCGTGTTCGTTGGTCGTGCCGTAGAGATTGCCGGCGGCATCGATGATCAGGCCGGCACTGGGAGAAACCCCATCTGTGCCGTCGAAGTTATGCACCACTTTCTCCGTCCAGCCTCCGCCCTTCGTGGGCGTCAATTCGAACACCGTACCACATCCCAAGAAGCAGCCTCTACCGTTCTCGCTGCCGCCCATGCTGGTCGTGCCGTAGAGATTGCCGGCGGCGTCGAAGATCAGGCCGGCCAAGGGGTCGTACCCGTCCGTACCGTTGTGGTTGAAGCTGTACAGCACCCTCTCCGTCCATCTCCCGCCCGCTTTGGGCGTCAACTCGAATACCGTCCCGCAAGTGCTTATGTTATTTCTTGGAATTGTCGGCATACAGGAGTTGTAGGCGCCGCCCTGGCTAGTCGTGCCATAGAGATTGCCGGCAGAATCGAAGATCAGGCCGGCCCTGGGAAAAGCCCCGTCCGCGCCGTTGCCGAAGCTATGCAGGACCTTCTCCGTCCAGCCCCCGCCTTTCGTAGGCGTCAACTCGAACACCGTCCCGGAGTTGTAAGTGCCGCCCTCGTAGGTCGTGCCGTAGAGATTGCCGGCGGCATCGATGGTCAGGCCGGCGAAGGGAAAACCCCCGTCCGTGCCGTTGAAGCTATGCAGGATCTTCTCCGTCCAGCCCCCGTCTTTCGTGGGCGTCAACTCGAACACGGTCCCCTGCTTGTTGCTGGTCGTGCCATAGAGATTACCGGCGGCATCGAAGATCAGTCCGGCCTGCGAGGGAGAAATCCCGTCCGTGCTGTCGCCGAAGCTATGCAGCACCTTCTCCGTCCAGCTCCCACCCGATTCCGGCGTCAACTCGAACGCTACCCCACAACCGTAAGTACCACCATATTCAGTCGTGCCGTAAAGATTGCCAGCAGCATCACTGATCAGGGCACCGTTCTCGTCAACAAACCCAGTAGGGCTGGGGCTTCTCCCCACATGACCTAGCACCTTCTCCGTCCAGTTCCCACTCGCTTCCGGCGTCAACTCGAACACGGTCCCGGAATAGTAAGTACCCCCCTCGTTGGTCGTGCCGCGGCGATTGCTGGCGGCATCGCCCGTGCTGTTGGGGTTGGAGTTATGCGGCACCTTTTCTTGGGTAGCTGCCCAAGTGCTAATCACAAACAGGGGCACACTAACGATCGCTAGGGTCGCCCTCCATCTGATGGCCAATCTGTTGCCCCGCATGAATGGTCTCCTACCCAGAACCTCCATATCGAGGATTTCATCCCATGGTATGCACGTGCTCGGGCGTGATCTTGTAGAGCACGCGCTTTTCTCCCGGCTGTGCGTACGGGTATTTGTCCTGTCCCAGATACTTCTTCGCCATTTTGTCGATGTGCTCGGTCGCACCCTTTTCAGTTATCTCGTGCACACGTCCGCGAACGCCGAGATAGCGGTAGGGATTGTCGGGATCGATGATGGCGATGGCTACACGCGGATCACGCCTCACATCGCGGTCCT
The DNA here is from genome assembly GCA_963823635.1 of uncultured Acidobacteriaceae bacterium. Lineage (GTDB taxonomy): Bacteria > Acidobacteriota > Terriglobia > Terriglobales > Acidobacteriaceae > Bog-257. Next base: position 180,995 of record CAWGMV010000023.1, read on the forward strand.
TGCGCCGACCAAGGGCCGAATTCACCCAGATGTCACCGTTCTGGTAGTCCACCCATACTGGAGTGGTGTGAGGGCTCCCGTCAGGCAACAGCGTGGTGTAGCTGCCGAACGCTTTCTTCTTGAACAGGTCGAGACAGTTGTCAGGAATTGAAGCCGCCATGCTTGTCTCCTTGCTCACTTAGGAATGAGATGTGCGGAACGCCAACGATTGGATTCCCGATCCATTGTATGGGGTGCGGGAACTGTTGAAAATCGGGCTGCACCATGAGCGCGCGCAATCATAACGTCCGAAGTCGCCATGCAGAAAGTAATTTCCGGGGAGTCGAAAACAGCGCACCATCGACTGCAGGGAGTGCCGTCAGCGTATCCTAATCTCGCTGGATATGCCCACTTGATGTGTCCTCCATCTCCGCTGTTTTCAGCCATTTGAGCCCAATCCCGGAGGGTGAAGACGATTTTTTCTTGACATTTCCACAGGCGGGCGTAACATTGAATTATCACCTCCGATCCGCTTCAGGATCGAGTGGGCTCGAGGCCAAGGAATCGTCACCGCTCCTTGGCAACGGGCCCATTTTAATTGGTAGGGATCGATATGGCCGCGGCCGTGCGACCCGAGCCACGTACAATGGACCTTACCGTCCTCTAATTCATGAATGCCAAAGTTCTGTTTGCCCTGGGCCTCTTTTTCTGCCTGACGCCGTGGGCCTCTCCGCCACTTGCGCTGCTTGCTGGTCTCGTCTTCGGCGCAATCTCGGTTCACCCATATAAAGAAGAGTCGCGAACGCTGTCCAAAGTCCTGTTGCAGTCCGCGGTCGTTGGCCTGGGCTTCGGGATGAACCTCCAGGAGGTGGTGCACGCCGGGCGAAGCGGCTTCCTCTACACCGCCCTCGGCATAAGCTTTGCCATGATCGCCGGGTTGCTGCTGGGCAAGTTGCTGGCGGTCCAGCCTCGCCCAGCGTTCCTCATCTCCACCGGCACGGCCATCTGTGGCGGCAGCGCCATCGCCGCCGTAGGCCCTATCGTGGGTGCCAATGCGGACGAGATGTCGGTTTCACTGGGCACGATTTTTCTGCTTAACTCTATCGCGCTGCTGACCTTCCCCACCATCGGCCTGATGCTGAAGCTCACGCAAAACCAGTTCGGATTATGGGCGGCGCTGGCGATTCACGACACCAGCTCGGTCGTTGGGGCTTCTGCGAAGTACGGCGCCGTGGCCCTGGCTGTGGGAACGACGGTAAAGCTGGCGCGCGCTTTGTGGATTGTGCCGCTGTCGGTTGGAACGGCTGCCGTGAAAGGCAGCAAAACGCGGATTCAGTGGCCGTGGTTCATTCTTTTTTTCTGCCTTGCGGCTGTGGCCAACACCTACGTCTTTCCCGGCGCCGTTGCTTACCGGTTCCTGAGCGGCGCCGGCAAGTTGATGCTTATCATCACGCTGTACCTGATTGGGGCCAGTCTTTCGCCGGCAGCATTGCGCAAAGTCGGCCCTCGCCCGCTGCTACAGGGAGTTTTGTTGTGGATTGTGGTCGCCGTGACCAGCCTGTTGGCGATTCGCGCCGGATGGATCGGGATCTAATGGATTTCCGGAGTCGCTGTTTGGGTAAAGCGGCGCAAGCAAGCTGAAGTGCTCAGTCATTGCCGTGTGAAGTGCATGGAAGCAGCGCCGCAAGGCGCGACTTTGTAAGGTATCCGCCAACGCTGGCCTAAAGGCTGGCTCTACCTGAAACTTCCAACGCCTGCGACAGGTCTTCCCATTCCGCCATCAGCGGTTCTAGCTCCCTGCGGTGCTTGGCGAGCAGATCGGTCCAGCGCGCCGTCTCTTGGACGCTGACGAAGGACTGCAATTCGCGTTCGCACTCTGCGATGCCGTCCTCCAGCCGCGCAATGTCTACTTCGACCTGATGATGGCGATCCTGCATCTGTTTGAGCTTGATGGGATTGATGCGCTTCTTCGACTGTGCCTTCTGTTCCGTGTAACCAGGGACATCCGACAATGTGGGAGCCCAGTTTCCGCGGCCATTTCCGTTGGCGGATTCCTGCCCGTCCCCAGAGGAAGACTCTCGCTGCTTACGCCAAACGTAGTCTTCGTAGTTTCCGGGAAAAACCTCGATCCGTCCGCCACCAATCTCAAAAACACGCGTCGCCAGCTTGTCGATGAAGTAGCGGTCGTGCGAAACGAAGACGACCGTGCCGTTGTACTTCTCCAGCGATTCGAGCAACACGTCCTTGGCACGCATGTCAAGGTGGTTGGTCGGCTCGTCTAATAGCAGGAAGTTTGAAGGATGCAGCAGCATTCGTGCCAGCGCGTAGCGATTGCGCTCACCGCCGGAAAGCACTCCGATGGGCTTGAACACATCGTCCTCCGAGAAGAGGAAGCAGCCCAGCAGCCCACGCAATTCGGTCATGGTCTTCTGCGGCGCAACGTCGGAGAGATCGTCGAGCATGCGCCGCTCAGGGTCGAGTTCCTTATATTGGTCCTGAGCGAAGTAATCCGGCTCGACATTATGGCCCAGTCGCATGGTGCCTGCCGTAAGCGGTTCGATGCCGGTCAGCAGCTTGATCAGCGTTGACTTGCCCGCCCCGTTAACGCCGACCAGAGCGATACGGTCCCCGCGCTGGATGGTGAAGCTAACATCGTGAAACACTTCTTTCTCTCCGTAGCTCTTGGCAACATCTGAGCACTCGACCACTAACCGGCCGCTGGGCTTGGGCTGCGGAAACGTGAAATGGATGGTCTTCTCTTCCGGAGGAATTGCGATGCGGTCGATCTTCTCGAGTTCTTTGATACGGCTCTGCACCTGCTTCGCTTTCGTCGCCTGGTAGCGAAAGCGGTTGATGAAGGCCTCGAGTTGCTCGATGCGCTCCCGCTGGTTCTTGTAGGCCGCGACCAGCGAATCCCGCCGCTCCTGCTTCTGCTGCAAATACTTTTCGAAGTTGCCGCTGTAAAATTGCACCCGCTTGTTCCAGATTTCGGCGATGCGGTCCACGGTCACGTCGAGAAAATAGCGGTCGTGCGAGATGAGCACATAGGCGTACGGATATTCCAGCAGATACTGCTCCAGCCAGTTGCGGGTTTCAAGATCGAGATGGTTGGTAGGCTCGTCGAGCAGCAGCAGGTTGGGCTTTGCCAGCAGCAGCTTGGCCAGCGCAGTGCGCATCTGCCAGCCGCCGGAAAACTCCTCCGTGTAGCGCGTCCAATCTTCCTTGCGAAAGCCCAGGCCATCGAGGACGGTGCCGACCTGCGAATCGAGCGCATAGCCGTCGTTCATGTGAAACTCGCCCGAGATGCGCTGATAGCGGTCGGCCACCTGCGCATATTCGCTGGAGATGTGGTCCAGCTCACCCATTTTGCGAGCGAGCTCCTCCATCTCCTGTTCCAGCCCACGCAGGCCGCTGAACACCGACATGCACTCGTCGAATACAGTGCGGCCGGAGAGCTGCAGGCCATCCTGCGGCAGGTAGCCGAAGGTCGTGCTCTTCGCAGCGATGATGCTGCCGTAGTCGAGCGACTCCAAGCCACTCAGGATTTTCAGTAGGGTCGACTTCCCCGTGCCGTTGGCGCCCACGAGGCCGACGCGCTCATGCGAGGTAATGAGCCAGTCAAGATTTTCGAAGAGGAGTTTAGAGCCGAAGCGCTTGCCGGCAGAAGAAAGCTGGATCATGACAAAGCGTCAGTTGCTCTTCTTCTGACCTCGCAGGATGCGTTCGTCGATGGGCTTGCGCCCGGCAAACCCTTCCTGCGTTCCGTGCCAGTGGGTAACCTTGTCCTCACCCAGCTTCCAGCAAAGCAGGATGACTTCGCCTTCTACAACACAAGGAAAATCGAGCAGACCGATATCGAGGTCTTTCACCTGCACACCGGTGGCATCAATTTCGGCGACGGCATCCTTGGCGCGCTGTTCGGCCTTCTCGCGTTCGGCTTTGCGCCGCGCGACCGACACGATGTCAACAAACGTGCCACCGTTGACGAAAATACGGTTGGCCAGCGACTGCATCTCGCCGTCAACCTCTTCAATCAGCGTCTTGGCCTTCATGGCCGAGCGCAACAGCGACTCCAGTACGGGCAATAGAGTCTGCGCTTCCGAAACTGTGAATGTGCGCGCCATATCGATGCTTTCCAACCTTGCTTGTGCCTTGCGGCGATTGCGCATGCGGCGGCGATATTCCCGCAGGTCGGAGCCGTAGCGCGAAAGCCGCCGAAAATATTTTTGCCGAGGACGTTTGCGGACAATCATTGGATCTCTAGCATTTTATCAAGAGCAACGCGCGCCCACCGCTTCACGTTGTCTTTAACTTTGATCTGATTGACGATGTTACCTTCCACTAGGTTCTCCAGCACCCAGCACAGGTGCTGCGGTGATATGCGAAACATAGTAGTACATAAACAGCCGGAGTCGTCGAGCGTGATGACGTGTTTATCTGGATTCTCCTTCGCCAGGCGGTTCACCAGGTGGATCTCGGTGCCGATAGCAAATGAAGTTCCGGCGGGTGATTTCTCCACAAGATCGATGAGAAAGTCAGTTGACCCGATGGCGTCGGACTTCTGGCAGACCTCCCATCGGCACTCGGGATGAACGACGACCTGAATCCCGGGATACTTCGCTCTGACTTTTTCCACGTGCTCCGGCAGGAAGCGCTGGTGCACAGAACAATGGCCCTTCCACAAAATTACTTTTGCCTTGCGCAGGCGCTCGGCCGTTTGCCCGCCTTGCGGCATGTAGGGGTCCCATACCACCATCTCGGCCAAGGGAATACCGCGCGTGAAACCTGTGTTGCGGCCCAGGTGCTGGTCGGGCAGGAAAAAAATCTTTTGGTTGCGGCGGAATGCCCAGTCGAAGGCGCCGCTGGCGTTAGTTGATGTGCAGACCAGGCCCCTGCGTTCGCCGCAGAAGGCTTTGATCGCAGCGGTCGCGTTCATGTAGGTGATGGGCGTGATGCCGTGGCCTTCGTCGTCGGTGAGCCCGAGATTCACGAACTGCTCCCACGCGTCCTCTACCTGCGTGATGTCGGCCATATCGGCCATGGAACAGCCGGCGTTCAGGTCGGGCAGAACCACTGCTTGCCCGGGCCGCGCCAGAATGTCGGCACTTTCCGCCATGAAGTGCACCCCACAGAAGACGATGTACTGCCCTTTGGCTTGCGCCGCCTTCTGCGAGAGCCGGTAGGAATCGCCGCGGTAATCGGCGAACTTCACAACCTCATCGCGCTGATAGTGATGTCCCAGGATGACGCATTCGCTGCCCAACGTTTGCTTGGCGGCCGCAATACGGCTGTCCATGCTTCGGTCCGGGAGTACGAGATAATGTTCAAGCGAGCAGGAACCCGCTTCTGTAATCGGTGCTGTAGCCATCTTCTTTGTCGCTGCCTTCAGTCCCAGCCACGGGTTCCGCTGATTGCGGAAGTCACGTCCTGGAACGGGGATGTTGAAAGCTGACCTGCGGCTCCAGTAGATCCACTACTCGCCTTGGCGGGCCCGACCTACGGGGATGTTGAAGCTGCAAGTTGACGCTTCTTTACAACTCACTTATTCGATGACCTGCGCAGCGCATTCGTTACAAAAACGAAACCCAACCGACTCCGGCGCGGCCCGATCATCCGCGGACGCTGTCGTAAGCTATCTGACGTTTATTCTTACGCTTCGACAAGATTTGCGCAAGAGTGCCCTTCACCAGCCAAGGGTTCGGATATTTCCAGACTTTCGCTAACCGTCAGCTTCCGAAGTTCATGGGCTTCTCGCGCGACTGGAACACCTCTTCGCGCCGTGGTGTCTAACACACTCCCAGGGGGTCAGGATGCTTGGGCCGAGTTCTGCGAAGCTCTTGATGCTTCTCACTTTTGTCTCCTGTGTTGCAGCACAAGTCAAGAAGCCCGCAATGCAGGAGTCTCCGCTACGGCCACCGCCGATCACACTCCTGCCCTATGATGTGGCGTTTGGCGGCATCGCGTTCGTCCATGGAACGATCGATGGCCACGCAGCGTCACTGCTCTTCGACACGGGCGGCCGCGCCACTTTGAACTCACGCTGGGTGGAAGCCTCCCATATCAAAGCGCAAGGTGGTTATCAGGCTTCCGGATCGGGTCCCGCCATGGTGCAGGCGTCGGTGGTACCCAGTGCGATCTGGCACATTGGCACAACGGAAGTCAACACCCGGGCTGTGGTGCTCGACCTCACGGCCCTGGAGTCAGTCTTCGGCAGAGATATTGACGGCATTGTTGGCATCGAGTTCCTTGACCGCTACGTGGTAGAACTCGACCCAAGAACACGCCAGCTTCGAGTGTTTACTCCCGATAGCTACCAGCCAATCGCCGGCTCTACCGCGGTTCCTCTCGATTTTGACGACAACGGATATGCCGGCATCCAAGCCGCTCTGCAATTTGGCGACAAGCACGCAAACGGTCTCTTCATGATCGACACCGGCTCCAACGGAGCGGTGGATGTATATGGTCCGTTCGCCAAACGATACGGGCTACCCGTACGCCCTGCGGAGCTGGACGAACTTTCCACTGGCGTCGGCGGGCAGCGGCACAACCGCTTCGAGCGCGCTACAACATTCCAAATGGGCGGCTTTGAGCTGCGCGGCCCGGTGGTGGCCTTCAATGACGCGGATGACATCCCAGGCGCGCGCCACTATGCCGGACTCGTGGGAGTGGAGGTCCTGCAACGATTCGTAGTGGCCATTGATTTCCCGCAGCGGTGCCTGTACCTCTCACCGTTGCCGTCGATCGCCATGCCTTTCGCTTACGACGGCAGCGGTCTGCGGCTGCGGGCGGAGGGCGCGCGCTTTCATGAGGTGATCGTATCGCGAGTGGTGAGCGGTTCGCCCGGAGAACAGGCGGGTGTCAAGCCAGGCGACGTGTTATTGCAGATTGACGGCAAAGACGCAGGCGAGCTGGGTGTGGAATCGATTCGAGAAAGATTCCGTAAGCCGGGAAGGCTCGAGTTGGTGCTCCAGCGGAATGGGACGGAAGTGAAGGCCAGCCTGGTGCTAAAGCCATTGCTGTAGGCAAACTGGTACGTTATCCGCCGATGTGTACCATGGTGCGCGACGCCGGGACAAAACCAGCCTCGCCGATGTGGTGGCGCTCTTCTTTCTGATCAATCGCGTGCAGAATGAACTCGACCATGTCCGCATCGCTCGCGCCGTTGCTCATCAAGCCCGCCAGGTCATGCTCGCGCACTGAGAACAGGCAGGTGCGGATTTTGCCGTCGGAGGTGACGCGCACCCGGCTGCAATGTCCGCAGAACGGGTGCGACACGGGCGCGATGATACCGATCTCGCCGACACCGTCTTCGAAGACGTAGCGGCGCGCGGTCTCGCTGTGGGCGTGCTCGATTTCGCGCAATGGCATGAACTCGGCCATGCGGCGCACGATCTCGTCCAGCGTGACGACAATCTCCGGCGACCAGACGCGGTCTTCCTCCAGCGGCATAAATTCGATGAAGCGCACGGCGACGCCTTCCTTGCGCGCGAAGCGGCCGAAGGCAGTAATCTGGTCGTCGTTGAAGCCGCGCAGCAGGACGCAATTGACCTTCACCGGACTCAGACCTGCGCGCTGCGCAGCCCGGATTCCGGCAAGCACGCGATCATAACCATTGGGCACGCGCGTGATGCGGGCGAACTCGTCTGCATCCACAGCATCCATGGACACCGTGACGCGGCTCAGCCCGGCATCGGCCAGCGGCTGCGCCATCTCGGCCAACAGATGCCCGTTGGTGGTAATTGCGATGTCGAGCGGACGTCCCTCGACAGTGCGCATCCGCCCAAGCTCGCTCACCATTTCGACGATGCCCTTGCGCAGCAGCGGCTCGCCGCCGGTGAGGCGCACTTTCGTGATGCCGAGCCCGACAAAGATGCGCGCGATGCGGAGATAATCGGCGATCGGCATCTCGGCGAATTGCGCGCCGTTGTTGCCTGACCGGCAATAGACGCATTTGTAGTTACAGCGATCCGTGATGGAGATTCGGAGATCGCTGATGCGCCGCCCGAATTTGTCGGTCAAAAACATGCTGTAAGTTCTCAGCAAGCTGTTACTTCTGTCATCCTGAGCGGAAGCGGCTCGGTTTTGGCCACCGGAGTCGAAGGACCTCTATATCTATATCGCGCAAAAACTTTGTGCCGTCCCTACGGGACTCGGATCATCTTCCACCGTACCCAGCACTCCGCCTTCGGCTGCGTGCTGGGCTGAGCTGTTTCGCGGCTACGGCGCTCGAACCTCGTAGATCGAACATTCACTAACTATTCCGACTGTCTTCGAATGTGCGGGAAAAGGAGGCGCTGACGCGCGCGCAGATTTATCGAGCGCGGCTTCTCGTTTCCTTTCCAGCACGGGAGGCGTGGACGTTTCCCTCCACACCCTCGGTTCCGCCAAGCATCGCGGAACACCGCCGCCGCAGCCCTAGGTATGCCTTTAGGCCGCGGAGGTCGGAAACAGTACTTTGATTATAGATGACCCGCAGCAGACCACCGATGCCAGCATCACTTACCTGCACCTGGCCACAATCAGCGTCATATCGTCCGCCTGCGGATTGGGGCTGAATTGCTGCGCCGTGCTCAGAATGCCATCCAGGATTTCGCCCGCCGGCCGCTGCTGGTACTTGCCGATGGCCGCCAGCAGCCGCTCTTCTCCGAACTCCTCGCCATCGCCGTCCTCGCTTTCTCCCGCTTCAGAGATGCCGTCGGTATAGATCACAAGAACGTCGCCGGATACCATTTCGCACTCGACCACTGTGCAGTCCCAGTCCTCGAACAATCCCAGCACTGTCGCGGTGGCATTAAGCCGCTCGAGGTCGCCGTTCGCTCGCACCAGCATCGGCGGATTGTGTCCACAATTCACATAACGCAAGCGGCGGGTCTCGTCGTCGTACACAGAGAAGAAGGTGGTCGCATAGTGGCTCGTCTCAGTGTTCTTGTAGAAGAGGTGATTCACTGAGCGCAGCAGGCGAGGAATGTCTTCCAGCGCCAGCGCATATTGACTGCGCAGATTGGCCTGTAGATTGGCCATCAGCAGCGCGCCCGAAATGCCCTTGCCCGCAATATCGGCCAGCACCAGTCCAAGGCGGCCCGAGCCGAGATCGAGGAAGTCGTAATAGTCGCCGCCCACAGCGCGCGTCTGGACGCATCTTCCAGCACACTCCAATGTCTTGAGCACTGGAGCCTGTTGTGGCAGCAGCCGGCTCTGCACCTGCTGCGCGATCTGCATCTCCTGCTGGACGCGCCGCTCCGCCTCCATGCGCTCCGCCATTTTTTCCGCCAGCGTGATGCTGCGCATGGCAATGCCCGCCTGGCTCGCCACTGAAGCCAGCAGGCGCTTGTCGCTGGTGGAATACGGCTCTTCGGAAAGCCGGGCCCCAAGCACCATCCCTCCCTGCAGCTCCCCTTCACTCGAACCACGAATCGGCACTATGCACTCCGGCTGCAGCGGCTCCAATTGCGTGCCGTAGGTGTCCTCGGGATTCACCTCCAAAGGGCCCGCGCGGTCAGCCAACATCGCGATGGCCCGCGCTTTTGGAGACAACGTCATCGCCTCCGCCGGTGGATTGCCGGCATACGCGAAGAACTGTCCAGTGCCGTTTTTCAGGTACACAAACGTCGAGTTGGGGTGTAGCGCATCCCAAATTTTCTGCTGCAGTAGCGAAGCCAGGTCTTCGCGGGTGGTAACTGTGAGCGTCCTCGCCGCAAGATCTTCCAGAATCTGCTGGGCGTCGTAGGAGCTGCGGAAGAATGCCCGGTCGAGGCGCGTGCGAACCCGCCGATGAACCTCCGTCGCGCCCGAGATCACGAGCACACCAAAGGTCGCCCCGATGGGAATGGCTGCCTTCGAGCCTGCGGAAAAATAACGCGAGAACGCCTGCCCGAACCACAACGTCAGGCCGATCGAGAGAGCCAGAATGAGAAGGACAAAGCCGCGTTCCACCACGAAGTAGCGTGCGCTGCGTTTGAGCAGGACGGGAATGTCCATCACGCGATGCTTCACCACTGCATAGGCGAATGACAGCGGAAACAGCAGCATGAGGAACACGCATATGAAACTGAGCCAGAAAGGAGAACTGAATTGAGTAAGGTCAATGAACGCGTACAGAACCACCATCGGTGTAACGCCCACCACCGTTCCCCAGAGGATCACCTTGAGCTTGCGGCGATCGGTCACGTCCGGCGAGCGCCATATGTTCATCACCAGAGACAGTATGCCCAGCAATAGGGCCCCATACCCCGTGATGTTGTCGGCGACCTGGAGGACCCGTGAAGGCAGGAATGCGGCGAGCAGCGGCAATGGTCTCGATTCGCCACGGCTAAAGCCTCCATAACCCAGACAGACGTTGCATGCCAGGAGCCCCCACTTCAACCAGGGAGCCTTCAGGTCAATGGGCGAGCGTTTGGGAAAGACGGCGAAGAAGAAGTAGAAAAGTCCGGTGAGGAGGCTGCTGGTGACCGTCCGATAAACGAGCAGTGACTCCGCCACCGCGTTCGGTGCGGCGGAAAAAGCCGAGGGCATCGGCCCACCTGTGATCCAGGTAGTGAACACCAGCGCCAGTAGCCATGCATTGCGGTCCTCTATGCGCAGGAAGAGAACAGTAAAGCCCACAACCGCGAAGAAGATCGGATAAGAATCCATGATCTCGCGTCCCACAGTGTAGGCAACGGTTCCCTTGGTATCGCCCGCGCCTTCCGCGGCTCGAAAGACTGGCATCATGGTCAGAGGCTGAGCTTGACCTGGACGCCGAATGCTCAGCACCACCTTGTCGCCGGGCTTGGCTTTGAGCCACGTGTGGAACATCAGGCTGCTCCAGCCAACCACGGAACCCGCACGGTTTCCATTCATGGCGGTAATCAGGTCGTTTGCTTTCAGTCCGGCTGCTTCCGCTGGCGAGCCTGCATGTACTTTGTTGATCAGCGTTCCGTTGGGCGTGTGCCCTTCGTCAATCCCGATCTCGACCGTGGGGCCTGGCTGGCGAACGTAATACATCCAGGCGCCGGCGTAGAGAATGGTCAGCCCTGTGAGCAGGACCGCAGCGGCGTACAGCAGAAGCTGATGGCGTCGAACGGGATCAGGGCTTGGCATCTTCTCTCGTGGTCAACTCATTATCGCGCGCGGCGGGACGGTTTCCATAGCGCGCTCGAGTATCCTGCTGCCATGAATTTTTCTGATGCGGGATCGTCCGTGATGCGTGTGACTCGTCGTTCGTTTCTCCTTTCCTGTGCTGGTGCGGCTGCCGCTTCCGCTCTTGCCGACTCCAGCTATGCACTTCCCTTCTCCGTGTCGAGTCAAAACCTCGCCGACGATATCATGCGCCCGCAGTATCACCTGCTTCCGGCACGCAACTGGATGAATGATCCCAACGGCCCAATCTACTGGCGGGGCCAGTACCACGTTTTCTTCCAATACAATCCGAACGCCTCGGTATGGGGCGACATGCATTGGGCGCACGCCATGAGTCCGGACATGGTGCACTGGAGGCATCTGCCCATTGCTCTCGCTCCCACAGCGGGCGGTCCCGACCAGTCTGGATGCTTCAGCGGCAGCGCCGTCATCAACCAGCGTGTGGCCACCGTTCTCTATACCGGCGTCGAACCGGCTCCTCCCGGCCAGGCGACTCTCCGCGATGTCAACCTGCGCGAGTCGCAGTGTCTCGCCACTTCGGAAGATCAGGAACTGCGAAGCTGGCGGAAACTGGCCAAACCAGTGATTGCTGGCCCTCCAGCGGGGCTCGAGGTCACTGGCTTTCGGGATCCCTGTCTGTGGAAAGAAGCTGATGTTTGGTACCTGGGATTGGGCTCGGGCTTCTTCAGGCAAGGCGGCGCAGTGCTGCTTTATCGTTCGTCCGACCTGAAGGCGTGGGAGTATCTGCATCCGCTCTGCAGCGGCGCTTGGAACGGCAAGATCACTACGGACCCGGTGGACAGTGGCGAGATGTGGGAGTGCCCGGATTTCTTTCCGCTCGACGGCAAGCATGTACTGCTCTATTCGACGGAACGCAAGGTTTACTGGGAGGTCGGCGATTACGACCGCAAGGAGCTCAAGTTTCGCTCCCAGAAGCGCGGCCTGCTGGATTCCGGAGCCTATTACGCGCCCAAGAGCATGCTCGACCGCGACGGAAACCGCATTCTCTGGGGCTGGGTGCCGGAGACGCGGCCCGTCCAGGAATACGAAGCTGCAGGCTGGGCCGGACTGATGGCGCTGCCGCGCGTGCTTACGGTCAGTAGTTCGGGTGATCTTGAAATGAGCGCGATACCTGCTTTGCACGGATTGCGCGGGAAGCCGCAGACTAACGTTGACAACTTGTTTTTCGCAAACTTCGCCGCGGAGCTGTCGGCCAGCATCCAATCTGGGGCAAAGTCGTTCGCGGTTCGCATTGGGCCGGAGGCAAAACCCCATCTTGATTTGCGCTACGAACCCTCAGGACAAGTTGTTCGGATCAATGGCCAATCGTTTCCACTTGCTGCGCCATTGGCCAGCGAAAGTCCTTTGAATATCTTCATAGACGGTTCGGTGATCGAGATTTTTCTGGCTAACCGCCAGGCGCACACCGCGCGCGTGTACTCACTCGACCGTAACTTGCCCAACACGCCCGTGCGGATCTCCGGCGCCCTAGCTGACCTGCAGTTGTGGCCGATGGAACCAATTTCCAACAATCGGCTCACCACATGAGCGGCCATGCGCGCTACAACAATTCAAACTACGGCAAGGGATGGATTGTCGTGTTGAAGAGATATGGGTCCTGGAATTCGGTCCGATCTCCTGGTTTCTTGCCTTGCACCGGCTGCAACCTTGCGGATAGAGGCTTGTTCCATTTCACCGCCAGCGAGGCCACATCAGCGAAGATACGTTCCATTTGTTCAATGCTGATGTCTCCCGGAAGAGGCACGGTATCCAGACCGGTGCCGCAAACCGCCGAGTAGGCAAGCAGCGAGTCGATATTGTAGGTGGACTCGGCCCATCGTTCCGCCAAAAGCTTGTCCTCCATCACCGGGACCATCAGCCCGGAGTAGCCGACCTGTTTTACTGGCACAGCCTGCACCGCAGTGGTGATGATACGCGCTGCGGTGAGGGTCCCGCTGGAGCCGAATTTCGCGCCGGTGAACGCTTCGATGGCAGCTCCAATGGATACCTCGCCGAGAGGCGCCGGCGTTGGATCGACACCTGCGTAGCTCCAGCCAGTTTCAGCAGCGACTTTCTCGCCCACAGCGGCAGCCACAGATGTATGTTTCGTCAGGGCAACTGTCAAATCGGCGATTGCGGCTTCGGCATTTCCCTCGTCTCTGGCGAAAACATCCCTGACGACATTGGCGCCTTCGAAGCCGATAGAGAATTGTTTACCAGCGCCGAGGTGATAGGAACCTGGGAAGAACGGTCCGAACGGTTTCAACATGGCGGTAGCGGTGAAATTGAAATTCCCCTGGCTCCGCGGACTGTGTTCGGTGACGTACTTCACAAGTTCAGCGGTACGGCGAATTGTCTTCCAGTGAATTCCCGCTTGATCGGCGATGATCGTGCTGGCCTCAATGTTCGGCAGCGCCGAAAGGGCCCTCTCCAGCAGATGCATGGTGGCGGGATCATCGCTGTCGCGCAACATCGCCGGGCCAACATTGGGCAGGAAATTTTCCTTCACCGAGAGATCGTCAAGCTGCTTGAGGAATGCCAAGGCCTTGTCATCGGACATGCCGGCCACCAATTCCGCCAACGGTTGAGTCGTCAGCCGCAGCGTCTGCACTTCGTAGCCACGGGATTCGAATTCGGCCTTTACCTTCCGCAAAACAACGAGAGCGTCGGCGATCTGCACCTGGTAATTCGCAGGGTCCAGCCGAACGAAGCCGGTGATAGCCCGAACTTTCGGATTGGCAGCAGGCGGCGTGGAACCCGTCTGCGAGATTAGTGGCAGCGAGAACAGCAGGAGACCGGAGAGAGCAATTCGCTTCATTGGCAATCCTCAGAATAGCGCAGAGTTCGAAGCACTATAGCGCATCCGTAGTGCGTGTGGGTGCGCAAGAACTTCAGGTGTGCTATGCTGCCTCACAATCTCCCTATGACTTGGATCCGGACGACCCCTCTTTCTGAAGCCAGCGAGGAGCTTCTGCATGCCTTGGATTCGCAGCGCTCCTTGTATCCCAAAGAATATGCGACGCCAGTGTTCCCAACCGACGACGGCGTGGCTGGCATCGTGGCATCGCACAGCCTGATCCCCGAAGCCCTGTTCCATGCGTTTGGTACGTTTGGCGTCCTGATGTCTCCGGAGTTGCCCCTTAGCCGCCGGCAACAGGAGATGATTACCACAATGGTGTCCGTCACCAATCGATGTTTCTATTGAATCGAATCGCACGCAGAGTTTCTGCGTAGAGTGACCCTGGATGAAGAGCTAGTGCAGGCGCTGCGGCACGACTATACAAGCGCCCCCATATCCGGGCAGGACCGTGCGATGCTCGACTATGTAGTCAAACTGACCAAAGACGCTACACAGTGCTCTCCCGACGACCATGCTCAGTTGAGGGAGGTGGGTTTCGATGATCGGGCGATTCTACAGATCACGCTCATTGCGTCCTGGTTCAACTACATCAACCGGGTCGCCGACGCGCTGGGCGTAGGACGAGATTGGGACACGAATCAGTTGGTTCAGCAACAGAAGACGCAGGTAGCGTCACCGCAGGTGTGACGAAGCGGAGGAACGTGCATGACCGTGTCTCCCTGGCCTCGTTATCCCACATTGTACGAGATCAATACCTGGGTCTGGCTTACGGATCTCGCTGCAAGGAACGGCTTCCCGGTTGACCTGAGCTCGGTGCCCCCAGCCGAATGGGATGCCATTGCCACGTATGGTTTCGACGCAGTCTGGTTGATGGGAGTCTGGGAGCGCAGTCCAGCAGGTATCGCGATCGCCAACAAGAACGAGCACCTGCTTGCAGATTTTCGGCAGGCGCTACCTGACTTTCAATTCGGAGACAACGTGGGGTCCCCTTATTGCATACGACGCTACGTTGTCGAGAAGCATCTCGGAGGTGCTGAAGGTCTTGCCCGCGCGCGAAAGGAACTTGCCAGGCGCGGCTTACTGCTGGTCCTGGACTTCGTGCCCAACCACGTCGCTCCCGATCACCCATGGGCCAGCGAGCATCCCGAGTACTTCATTCAGGGGACTCCGGAAGACGTCCAGAACGACCCGGCGTCTTACATTGAGGTATATCAGACAATTTACGCTTGCGGCAGAGACCCGTATTTTCCAGCCTGGCCTGACGTCCTTCAGCTCAATGCCTTTCAGCCGGGGCTGCGAGGGGCAGTGATCGAAACCCTTTCCGACGTCGCCAGCCAGTGCGATGGCGTGCGCTGCGACATGGCAATGCTGCTGCTGAACTCGGTTTTCGAACGTACTTGGGGAAGTCGCGCGGGCGGTAGGCCTGCTACGGAATACTGGACTGACGTTATTCCCGCCGTCAGAAAAGCGAGCCCCCACTTTCGCTTCATAGCCGAAGCCTATTGGGATCTGGAGTGGGACTTACAGCAGCAGGGTTTTGACTTCTGCTACGACAAGAGACTCTATGACCGTCTTGAACACGAAAACGCGGAGAGTGTGCGTCTTCATCTCTGCGCCGATCGTGCCTACCAGCAGAAGTTGCTGCGCTTCATCGAGAACCATGACGAGCCGCGCGCGGCAGCAACCTTCGCGCTGGCGAAAGAGCGAGCCGCGGCAGTAGCCACGTCCACTCTGACCGGCGCGAGACTTTTCCACGAGGGACAGTTCGAAGGCCGCAAAGTGAGGCTGCCGGCCTTCCTGGGCAGGCGCCCGGAAGAGGCTGTCGACACGGACTTACAGGAGTTTTACCGAAAGCTGCTCGCGGCCATTAACCATCCGGCATTCCGTGAGGGGGAATGGACGCTGTGCGCACACACGGGCTGGCCTGACAATTCCAGCTATCGGAACATCGTTGCCTGGAGCTGGAACAAAGACGAAGAACGATATCTGATCGTGGTGAACCTGAGCGACGCCGCTGCCCAGGCACTTGTCCAGGTTGCCTGGGACGATCTCGCAGGTCAAAACTGGAACTTAACCGACAAGTTGTCGGGTGTCACGTACGAGCGCTCCGGCGACGACGTGCGGTCTTCCGGCCTATACGTTGATTTAGCTCCTTGGGGCCAGCATTTCTTTCAGTGGTCTCGTGTGAATATCGCATGACAGGTGGGCAACTGCTGGCACTGTTACGGAAGGTATATCGCAAAATAATTGCCTACTTTTTGCCATCAAGCGAATGTCCCGGAGTTATGCTACATACCGCGGAATCGGATATCAGGTCCCTGTGCCTCTGCTCAAATCAGGATTAAGCTTATGAAGTAAAGGAGCATTGCGATGAAAGCGTCAGATCAGGAAACCGCGCCGCTCAACTATGTCGAGGTCACCGAACAGAAGCGTCTGAACGAGGCTCGGGAAAAGGGTATTCTCTGGAAGAAATGGGGGCCTTATCTCAGCGAACGCCAGTGGGGCACCGTTCGTGAAGACTACAGCAAAGACGGCAATGCATGGGACTACTTCTCCCACGACCAGTCGCGTTCGCGTGCTTACCATTGGGGCGAAGACGGTCTGGCCGGACTCTCCGACGACAAGCAACAGCTCTGCTTCGCACTGGCACTGTGGAACGGTCGCGACCCAATTCTAAAGGAGCGCCTTTTTGGCCTCACG
The DNA here is from genome assembly GCA_963823635.1 of uncultured Acidobacteriaceae bacterium. Taxonomy (GTDB): domain Bacteria; phylum Acidobacteriota; class Terriglobia; order Terriglobales; family Acidobacteriaceae; genus Bog-257. The sequence continues at coordinate 197,652 of CAWGMV010000023.1, forward strand.
AACAGCGAAAGCAATCACGGCGAAGACGTCAAGGAATATTACTTCTACGTCGACAGCACCCCAACGCATTCGTACATGAAGTACCTGTACAAGTATCCACAGGCCGCATATCCCTATGGCGATTTAGTGGCGACGAACAAGCGGCGTTCGCGCGAAGAGATGGAGTACGAACTGCTCGACACGGGGGTGTTCAACGATGATCGGTATTTCGACGTGTTCGTGGAATATGCGAAGGCCGACGCGGAAGATGTGCTGATCAAGATTTCGGTGTATAACCGCGGGCCCGAGGCGGCGCAGATTCATGTGCTTCCCACACTATGGTACCGGAACACCTGGTCGTGGGGTGACGACGTACCGAAGGGGGTATTGGGTCAGGTTGACCGAGACCGGATACAGGCTTCTCATCCGCAGCTGGGTGATTACACCCTACAGTGTGAAGGCGCGGCCGAATTGCTGTTCACGGAAAACGAGACCAACGTCAACCGTCTTTGGGGTCAACCGAATCCTTCGCCCTACGTCAAGGACGCATTCCATCGCTATGTAATCACCGACGATAAGACCGCAGTTAATCCGGCGAAAACGGGTACCAAGGCTGCCGCGCATTATGTGCTCGATGTGCCCGCCGGACAATCGAAGGTTGTGCGTTTGCGATTAAGTGCGAAACCGGCGGCTGATGGATTTGCCAGGTTTGACAAGACATTCAGCGAACGCATCGCTGACGCGGACGAGTTCTATGAGCGCATAACTCCAAAGAATTTGACCGAGGATGAGCGCCGCGTGCACCGACAAGCGCTGGCGGGCATGTTGTGGTCCAAGCAGTTCTATTATTTCGACCTCGACAAGTGGCTGCTCGAACACGATTCTCATCCCCTGATGGGAGCGGGCACGGGAGGCGCACGTAACCCGGAATGGTTCCATATGCTGAACCAGGACATCATCTCCATGCCGGATAAGTGGGAGTACCCCTGGTACGCTGCATGGGATCTGGCGTTTCACACCATTGCGCTATCGCTGGTGGACTTCGACTTCGCCAAAGACCAGCTTCTGCTGATGCTGAGAAGCCTATATTCCCATCCCAACGGCCAGATTCCGGCGTATGAGTGGAACTTCAGCGACGTGAATCCACCCGTCCACGCCTGGGCGACGTTGTTTCTTTTCAGAATTGAGACGCAGTTGGGCCGCGCCGATCTGCGCTTTCTGGAACGTTCCTTCCAGGGCTTGATGCAGAACTTCAACTGGTGGATCAACCGTAAGGATCCCGAGGGTCGCAATGTATTTGCGGGCGGCTTCCTGGGCTTGGACAACATCGGGGTCTTCGATCGCAGCGCGCCGCTGCCGACTGGCGGGCATCTGGATCAGGCCGACGGCACGGCATGGATGGCGTTCTACTGCCAGTACATGCTGCAGATTGCGCTCATTCTCACTGACTACGATCCAGCGATGTACGAGGAAATCTCGTACCGTTTCATCGAGCATTTTTTCTGGATCACCTACGCCATGGATCGAATGGGCGTGAACGAGGACGAGATGTGGGACACGGCGGACGGGTTCTTCTATGACTTGCTCCACTTCCCCAATGGCGATGTCATGCGTTTGAAGATCCGCTCGGTGGTGGGGCTCCTTCCGCTATGTGCATCCACCGTGTTCGAATCGGACTCTTTTACGGAACACCCCAGGCTGGTGCAATTGGTTGAGTTGTTCCGCAAGCGCCATCCCGACGTAATGAAAAAGCTGGTTCGGGCCGATGATCCATCGATCGGTGGATACATGGGACGCAGGCTGACTGCGGTTTGCGACAAAGAGAAACTGCGGAGCATTTTGACTTACATGCTCGACGAAAACGAGTTCTTCAGTCCGTACGGCATACGCTCGCTCTCGAAGTACCATCTCGATCACCCATTCGTTTTTTATCTTGGCGGTCAGGAGTACAAGGTTCAATACCTTCCCGCCGAGTCCAACACCGGCATGTTCGGCGGCAACTCCAACTGGCGCGGTCCGATTTGGATACCCGTCAACGCGCTGATCATACGAGGGCTGCTGCAGATGTATCCGTTTTATGGCCCGGACTTCAAAGTGGAATGTCCAACCGGCTCGGGGAATTACATGACGCTGTTTGAAGTGGCGAAGGAAATTGGCCGCCGGCTGTCGAGCATCTTTCTGCGCGACGCCAACGGCAGGCGTCCGATTTATGGAGGAACGACAAAGTTCCAGGACGATCCCTATTGGAAGGATTGCATCCTGTTCTACGAATACTTCCACGGCGACAACGGCGCAGGTCTGGGCGCCAGCCATCAGACAGGTTGGACCGGACTTATAGCGAGGTCTCTTGACTTATTCGCACGTTTGACGCCGGAGGATGTGCTACGCGCTCCCAAAAAAGCCATCGCTGAGATGACGCGGGAGCAAGTAGCAGGGCGTTAATTTTCACAGTTGTTAAGTATCTTGGCGCTGGCGTCTGCCTCAATACAGAAGCGCAGAACGGGTGCGCTCTCGATCTGCGTCCCTCCCCACTGACCGGGAAGCAGTTTATAACAGTGAAGGTCTATTCGACGACGCGCGCTGCGCTCGCTGAATTATGGAGCATTTGTGTCTCCCCCAATGTGGCAAACCTATGCCGAACTGGCCAGGGCCTCTATCGGCAAGGGCCAGTATCAACAGGGCTTGCAATTCGCATAGCGAGCTGAACAGTTGATTGGAAAGAGCATTGCGTCCCTGCACCTGCTCAGAGCCTACGCAATGATTCCATTGAACCTCTATCCGGCCGCAACAGAGGAGCTGCAGGCATATCTGAAGCAAGAGCCACAGGGAAAACATTCGGAGGAAGCACGACGGCTGCTGGCGCGCCTGGCCCCCACCGAAACAGCCAGTCCATCCGTAGCGACAGTAACAGAGCCCCATCCTGGCCCTTAGTTTCGTAAGTCGTGGGTTAACTAACCTTAACCCACACGCTGCCCCGATTACAAAAAACAAAGGCTAATTCTCGCCATTTTTCTCTTAACTATCAAGTTTTAAGAATTAGTGACCTGGCTAACTACAGTATCTAGAAGTCCTTAGAGCCAGTTCTTCCACGCCACAAGTTAGACCCGTCGTTCCACTACGAGTTAGCCTACCACTATTTCGGTATTTGTCTCCCGACGCGTGTGAGATAGTATCCCCTCAATTCAAGCACGACATTTCAGCACGACAATCTCAGCATCGAAGGGAGAATATTGTTTTGAAGAAGTATATTCTCGGGTTGGCGATTGTTTGTTTAAGTCTGTCGCTAACTGCAGCAGCGGCGGTAAGTGTAACTGTCACCTCGCCAAGCAATGGTGCGCAGATCTCATCCCCCTTCAACTTGATCGCATACGCAACCAGTTCTTATACGATCACTGGCTGGGTCGTGTATCTGGACGGCAAAAGCGTGTATAGTGCCGGTCAGACAAATTCCATTAACACAAATATCTCGGCGGCCGAGGGAGGTCATCAGCTTGTGACTCGCGCCTGGGATGCTTCGGGCGCCTATGGCAGCGTTTCTGAGCAGATCACCATAAGCAGCGGAGGCGGTGGGGGTGGTGGTGGAGGCCTTCCATCTCCTCCGCCAGGGGCACTTGTATTTAATAACATTGATGACGGCAGCGGCTGGCAGTCCTGCCACGATCCGGGCTGCGCTGGTGGCAGCGGTATGGGCGCTTATTGGATGGCCGAAAACCAGAATCCGCCATCGCGCGATGGCGCCAGCACGGAATTCTTCAACTCCGGCGTCTGGGCGAACGCGCTGTGGTGGAGGCACCTCGGGGCCCACAATAATGTAAGAAACTTCTTGTGGGACTTCTATTCCTATGTGGATGGCAACTCGCCGAGCGCTACCCAAGCGCTGGAATTTGATGCCTTCCAGTTTGTGAATGGCTACAACTATATGATCGGTACCGAATGTGACTACGGCTCGGGACTTTGGGATACCTGGGATGAAGGAGCGGGTCACTGGTATCACACCTCAGTCGGGTGCCCGAAGTTTAGCCCCAACACTTGGCACCACGTTCAGATGTACCTCACCACGAATATCAGTTCGCATAAGTACACCTATGTGACGCTGGTGGTTGATGGCGATGTCCATCCAATAAACATCACACGCAATGCCAAATATCTTGGGTGGTCTGACAACCTGGGCGTGCAATGGCAGCTGGATGTAAACGCCAGCGGCCAGGGATATCACGAGTGGGTGGATAAGGTTACTCTCACCGTCTGGTAGGTCGCGCGCTAACCGGTGACACCATTATCATGGGGCTCCCCAAAAGGAGCCCCGTTTTTGTTGCGTGGATTGAAGCTTACCCGGCGTTTCAACCACCCTATAAGGTGGTGTCCCCGGGACGCCATTTCTCTCCCCAGCCAGGGCACTCTTCAATCCAACGTTCGTGCTGAATTTTACATCCAACAATGTTTGGACTGGGTACCAGCTCGGATGTCCTACTCGCACAATCATTTGCGCTCGGTCGTGCTGCCGGTGTTGGCGGTGATTCTGCTAATGCCATCTGCCTGTCATTATCACAATATTCAGTCCTCTCTATCTGCCAACCACCTCGTCGCTCCCTCGGGTGAACCACCCACCATGCTGGCAGTTTATCTTCCCTGGTTCGGACGTCCGGGACATATTGATGTTGGCTATTCATCACAAGACCGGGTCACCATCGAGAAGCAGATCGAAGGAGCCAAACGACTTGGCATGACCGGTTTCGTGGTGAACTGGTACGGGCAGCAGCACGACTTCGAGGACAAGGCCTACGCTCTGATGCAGCGGGTCGCCGCAGAGAAGAACTTCAAGGTGGCTGTGATGTATGACGAAGATGACAGCGACCCAGCCAATGCTACCGACATTGTCCTGACGGATCTGCAGTACGCCTATGATCACTATGCTGGTCCGCATGCTGTGGCGCGGGATGCGTATGTACTCTACCAAGGACGCCCCCTCATTTTCATTTTTCCGAAGAGTGGCCACACCGACTGGAACCGGGTACACGAGGTCGTCAACTCGTGGGAGGACCCCCCTTTATTGATCTTCAAGGACATTCCCACGGAGTATAAGAACGCCTTTGACGGCTTCTACGCGTGGGTCAATCCCGGCAACCCCGGCTGGCAGGCGAATGGAAGCAACTGGGGTCAGCAGTATCTCGAGAACTTTTATAAGACAATGGCCTCCAATCATCCTTCCAAGATCGCTGTCGGAGCGGCATGGCCAGGCTTCGATGATTCCAAGGCGAGCTGGAGCCAGAATCGCAAGATGGATGCTCGCTGTGGGCAAACCTTCGACGATACCGTGAACCTGTTCCGCCGTTACGATCGCCAGCATCCAATGCCGTTCCTCATGGTAGAAACTTGGAATGATTATGAGGAAGGCACCGCAATTGAGAAGGGTCTGAATCCGTGTAAGTGAAAAAGCTTCGCGTCGGACAGGAACTTGCCGGCGTGGCCAGCACGGGTAGAGCGGCGTTTTAGCGCCGCTTCGCCGTGATATGTGAACCATCAGGGCGGCGGTGGTCATTTGCAAATGATCATCGCCGCCCCGGCTTGATTAGAATGCACTCTTGACGCAGGCCTGAAGACCGCCTCTACCCTAAGGACAAACTGTCACCCATCACGGGCTACTGCGGAGGGCCGTTACTCTGCTGGGGCGCAGGCTCCTTGGCTGCCGGCGGTTGTTGATTGTCTGGCAGGGGCATCAGCAATCCGCCGCGGGAGTTTGCGGTGGGCGGGGCACTCTGTGGTGCTGATTGTTGCTGTTGCGCTGGGGGCTGCTGGTTGTCCGGCAATGGCGGCAGAAGTTCGCCTCCGTTTGGAGACGGGTTGGTATCGGGAGGTCGCGGCACATTGGGGGGTCGTGGCGGAGTCGCGGGCTCAGTCACGGGCTGATTATTACGGTAGCGCAAGACTACCGGGCCGCCCTCGGCACGGCGGGCAGCAGCCGCAATTTCGGTGGCCTTGGCAACGGCGGTGTCATTGGCGCCAGCCACCGCAGCCATTTTCTCCCCTTCCATTTCCTTGCGAGTCGCGTAAACCACTCTCATGCTCGACTGGTCGGCCGATCTGGCTTTGTCATAGTAATAGTCGGCAGTTTCGCGGTCGCCGTCCATCTCTGACAAATAGCCCATGTTGTTCAAGGCGAATGCATTTTTGGGATCAAGCTCGTATGCCTTCCGAAAGTACTGTCGTGCCAGCTGGTTATCGTTGCGGTTGATCGCGTTGACGCCTCGCGTATTCAAACGAGCGACTTGGGCACTGACGTCCTGCTCATGCGCCATTAGGCGCTGTACTTTATCAGCGTTTTGGCTGGCGATTTCGCTGATGCCTTTGCCTCGCCATGAAGGATGGGTTGTAACCAGGATGGGAGCATCGGAGTGCTGCCTTGCAGCCTGAATGTAATACCTGTAGGCATCCTCTAATTCACCCTCCTGCTCTCTGGCAAAGCCCAGATTATTCAGAGTGAACGGGTTTTGTGGGTCAAGCTTCAGCGCGTTCTGCAGCGTCAGGTCCGCTTCCGGCGCTTTGTTTTTTTGCAGTAATTCCACCGCTTGCACGTTGGCACGATTAATCTGCATGTTGGCATCAGCGGCCTTGCCTGCGATCTCGTCAACCGGCTTTCCCACAGCGTCTTGCTCAGTGGACTTGTAAACCAGGGCATCCGAGCGCTGGGTTTGTGCGAGGTTGTAATATCGCTCGGCGCGATCTACGTGCCCCTCCAGCTCAGCAATGTATCCGAGGTTGTTCAGCGTGAATGGATCATCAGGATCGATGAGGTAGGCCTTATAAAAGAAAGCCTTAGCTTTCTTGTAATCGTGTTTCTCAAGCTCTTTGACACCCTCCTGATTCAGCTTCTGCACAGGAGTCGGCTTAGTGCGCTTGGGGATGCTAATGCGAATGTCGCCGGCGTTTGCCGAGATTGCGAGCGCTCCTGCAAGAAGCGCCGCGGCAATTGATGGTAGCGAAACGGTTGACATTACGACTCCGGGCGGAAAGTTTGGCTACCGAAGAGGAGATTCCTGGCAACGGCCGCGAAACAAATATCTACTGCCTAGAACGAAACCAACAACCTTAGATGGGCATGGAGCCGCGCGGGTTGGCGCGGCTGTCCAAAAAACACAATCTTTCAGCTATGCGCTTACGACCCTTTCTGCGGGAATTGCATCGAACTGCCGAGAAATGAGTCAATATCGGCGCGTCATCATGCCGGTAGAAAACGCAGAATCTTTATGAAATCGGCTACTGCACCAACTGCCCTCGCAAGCTTGATTCTGGCTTTTTCTCTGGCCTCGCCTGGCCAAGCCCAGCCGGACGGCACTCCGGTACAGGGGAATGCATCGCAGGCTACTGGAGATACTTCCGGCGCCAGTAGTCCCAACACTGGCGCAGCGACTTCGACCGCAAGCTCCACTCCCACGGGCGCCAATCAATACCACAGATCCGGTTCGACCGCCCCAGTCACAATAGGTGCCAGCGGCGACAGCAATCCCTTCGATCCATTATTGGAGCCGCCTCCGCTGCCAAAGAGCAAGGCCACGCTTATCGGCGCTCTTGCGACTCAAGTTGACCAGGTCCGGAACCATTTAACCATCGAGCCGTTCGGTGGTGGATCCAAAATCAAGGTCTTTGTCGATGAGCGCTCGCATATTTACCGTGACGGGAAGGAGACTACCGTCCTCGGCATTCACAAAGGCGACCGCGTCTACGTCGATACCATGCTGGACGGCAGCAAAATCTTTGCCAAGACTGTGCGCGTCGTGACAGAAACTGGCATAGCCCAGATGCGCGGGCAAATCGTCGGATTCAATCGCGAGAGAGGGACGATTACGGTTCGGGATCAGTTATCGGTGCAGCCCATAAACTTCGCGGTCAGCCCTGCTACGAAATACAGCGGATCCGATGGCGCTGCTGTCGCCGGCGATCTGCAACCGGGCTCGTTAGTTGACGTCCAGTTTGCGTCCAATAGGAATAATCACCCCGTGGCCCGAGAGATAATCGTTTTGGCCAAGCCTGGTGATAGCTACGTTTTTTCGGGCGCCGTAGTTAACTTGGATATGCGCACCAATTCGTTATCGGTGGAAAATCGGAGCGATCAAGAGATCTATGAGCTTCATTTCAGCACAGCGGATCTCCCCGACCATCAGGCGTTAAGAGTCGGCTCTGAAGTGACTGCAAGTGCTGTTTTTGATGGTAAAGAGTACAAAGCCAGCAATCTTCACATCGAAAATACAAGCCCGCAATGAGACACAAGTTGCCCCAAAGAGCTATTTAGAGGTTGGGTAGAGCGGCGCTTCAGCACCGCGTCAACCCCCTCCTTTTACGTGAGGTTTCAGCCCACCGCGGTACAGTGGCTGAAAACCCGAACTTCGGGATGCGCTCGGACGCGGGCCCAGGCCCACTTTACCCGAGCGAAGTGAGACAGCAATCCGTAGACCCGCTGCGGACGATAGTCACGAACTAGCTTCCCGCCGACCATCCTCCTGAACATCGATGATTTGCCTTCATTCACTCTAGGCAACTCGGTAGCAAATAACTGAATCCCATGTGCGAAATCTTGAGCCGGAAAACGGAATGTAAGGCCAAGGTAGTTCCTGAGAAGAAATCCGTGGCCATAGCCCGGGAGTGAGGTCGCGAATGTTGCGGTTTCGTGCTGTTGCATGCGTGTGTTCTTTGGTGGCGCTGTTAGCTGCCACTGGTTGTGGCGGCAAGTCGAATCCTACCGGCAATGAAGCAGGGAGTCCTGCAATCATCGCCTTTGCAGTAACCCCCGGTATAGCCGGACCAGGTCAAACTGTGAACTTTTCCTGGGCGGCGGCGAATGCCACAACATTTAGCGTCTCGCCCGCCATTAACCAGGCTAATCAATCTCTTCCTCTGCAATCGGCCGCCTATTCCTTCGACACTACCGGACTGACGCAGACGACTACCTTCACTGCGACCGCCACCACAGGCTCTTCGCAGGCGACGGCATCGGTCGTGTTGAATATTGTGCCGGTAACGTTGACCGCGTCGCCCACGACAGTTTCAGCGGGCGGCACCGTGACCCTGACCTATGGGGGGCCGAACAATGGCAGTAGCTGGGCATTAATAACAGTTGGCAACAATACTCCAACGCCGCTTCCCGCTCCCACCTGCAGCGGGAATAGCTGCATGGGAACCTACACCACTGGTCCTATAAGCACCACCACAACATTTCAGGTCGCGGCCACCGGGCCAGCAGGCGGGCAATCGGTTTCTCCGCAGGTGATGATCACGGTAGGAAACGCACCTGCCGTAACCAGCTTCGCAGTTAGTCCCGCAATAGCAGGCCCCGGCGAATTCGTGAACTTTTCCTGGACAACGGTGAACGCCACCGCGTTTAGCGTTACTCCTGCCATTAATCAGGACGAGCAGACTCTTCCCGTGAATACCTCCGCCTTTTCGTACAATACCAATGGATTGACCCAAACAACGACGTTCATGGCTGTCGCCATTTCTGGCATGACGCAGTCGCCACCGGTGTCCCTCGTGTTGACTATGGTCCCGGTAACCCTAAGCGCGTCTTCCATGAACATTGAAGCTGGGCAAGCCGTGACCCTGACCTTTGGCGGTCCAAACAATGGCAGTACCTGGTCATTAGTGACAATCGGCAATAACAATCCCATCCAGCTTCCAACTCCTACGTGCAGCGGTAACAGCTGTACGGGAACCTACAGCACTGGCCCTCTCAGCAGCAACACTACATTTCAGGTCGTGGCTGGAGGACCGGCAGGCGGCCAGGCTTACTCTCCGCAGGTGACCATCACCGTGGGAAGTCCAACCACCGTTACCTTAACGGCCCAGCCTAGTACAGTGCCACCGGGCGGAGCCGTTACGTTGTCGTGGACAACGCAGAATGCCTCGGCCATCAGCATCAATAATGGGGTCGGGAATGTGACCCCCGTAAACATGGGATCGTATTGCTGCGTGCATCCGACGCAGACTACGACCTACACCGCCACCGCAACCTCGATTTATCCCGGTGCGCCTCCGGTGATGGCATCGGCAGTCGTGACAGTCAGCACGGGTGGTTTATCCAACCTTAATCACATCATCTACATGCTGCAGGAGAACCGCGCCTTGGACAACTACCTTGGCGTGCTGGCTGAATATCGCGTCAATCACGATCCCCCAATCCAGGGGGCGCAGTTAAGCGATTTCAACGACCTGCACACGCTGCCGTCCGGTTACCAGATATGCAATCCGCAGGGACAATGCTTTGGGCCATTCCACGCCCGTACGGAATGCATCGAGAACCTCTCTCCGTCGTGGGATGAAACCCATTACGACATGGATCTGGTCGGAAACAACTGGCTGAAGCTGACCGATCAGTCGCAATATAAGATGGATCGCTTCCTGGATACCACTCTGTCGGGAGGCAGCGGAGACAAATATGACCCGACCCATAGCCGGCCGTTGGGTTATTACGATCAAACCGATCTGCCGTTCTATTACGAGCTGGCAACGCAATTCACCACCAGCGACACCTGGTACTCTCCGATTCCAGCTAATACCGTGCCCAATCGCATGTACCTGTTCGCGGCAACGTCTTATGGACACGGATATCCGCCGACCAGTCCAAGCGATCCAGCGTGGCAGCGGCCAACCTTCTTCCGCGCCCTTACCGACGCGGGAATAACCTGGCGATATTACTACCAGGACAACAGCGTATTCCTGGCGAATTGGGCGGACTGGAACGATCCGCAAATCCAAGGGAATGTCCGCAACATTCAGGAGTACTACAACATTCTGGCCAGTCCCAACGCCGACGCCGAGCTGCCTCAGGTTGTGTTCATAGAGCGCGCCAGTGCAAGCGGTCTGGATGAGCATCCTGAAAACAATGTGCAGAAGGGCGCGGCGGATGTTCAGAACATCATCACGGCTTTGTTCAATAGCAAAGCGTGGCCGGACTCGGCTTTCATCCTCACCTATGACGAAGGCGGAGGCTTGTTCGATCACGTTGCGCCAATTCTCGTGACCCCGCCGGACGACATACTGCCTGTCGATCTCCAGGGGCATACTCAGGGATACTTCAACGTAACCGGATTCCGTATCCCGATCATTGTTATATCTCCCTGGTCCAAGCCGCAAACCATTGTTCACATGCAGACCGACTACACAGCAATCTTGCACCTGATCGAAGAGCGGTTCAACGTGCCCGCACTGACCCAGCGTGACGCTACCAGCGGGGACATGGCGGATCCGACTAACGGCTTCTTCGACTTCAGCGCTCCTAATCTGCTGCAAGTCCCGCCGCTGCCGACCCAGCCGACCAATGGGACCTGCAACTACCAGTTGGAGGGACATCCGTAACCAGAAGCGCTTGGCGTCATCGGGAGTTTCTAGCGGAAGGGGCAAAACCAGCCTCTTACCGCTACTCCCGTAAATTGGATTGGGCCAAGATTACCTTCGTCTGTCGAATTTGTGAACAACCCCTACCCTCCTTCCTTCTCAATTCCTCTTTATAATCAGTAGCTTGCATTGGTTCTTCTGCACTTTTCGATGCAACTTCTTGATGCACAAGGCTTTATCGCAAAATACTCCTTTTACTGGACTTAGCGCTACCCAGATGGGTAACCGGGATGAGAATTCGGCTCGCAGACGTCGCCCGTCTCTTGCATATAACGCAGATCGGAGATTGCCATCTGCAGAGCGTAGCGGATGATGCGCGCCCGCTGCGGGTCCGGACAGGCGCCGGATGCCAGCATCTTCTCTACTCGTTTCAGGTTGGCTTGGAGGGCTTTGAGGCTGAACACCGTTCTCCGGGTAATGTGCAATCCTCCGAGTCGCTGTTTGTAGCGCCAGGTGCGCAGCGGGTATCCCTTGTAGCGCAGATGAAAATAACAGTAGCGCTCGCCGCGCAGCGGAGGCGAGCCGCACGGGATGCCGTCTTCCTTTAGGTGACGACAATACCTGAAAGTTGTCATTATTGCCTCCGCCGCAGATTTCTCATCCGCCTGGCCAGACGCCGGTGGAACTCTTGATGAGAATGGCAATACCGGCGCCCACGCGTTGCGGGCGACTGACACAACGTTCTGTCTTCCTTCCAATGATGACAAAGCTTTACCGCCATAAGTGCTCCTCGGCGAACGCGGTTCGCCCACAAAACAAAAAACCACACGCTCGGCGCGCCACAGAACCTTGGAGTGGGAGTGCCGACCGCGTGGTTCGACTCAAAGCCGACCCTAGCACAGCAAGGATAAGAAGTCTGTGATCTGGGAACCAATTTTTTGGGACATTCCCGAATCGGGAAAATCAAGATGATCCCGAATTCTCGGTCGCGAAACCGCGGATGAGTGGAACCCCGCTAAGGCACCAACCGGCAGTCGTCAACTATACCCAACCCGCGCGGGTCTGCGGCAAGGCCCTTATAAACCCCGGTGATCGTAACCGTTGTGCCCAGTAGTGGCACCTTCTCTCTCGCACGCCCGCGGCCGATGACACAGCGAACCACCCGCTTTCTGTCCGCGTCGGCAATACGGAGAGTACCCCCAAGATCGGCCACTAGCACGCCGCTCACAAGAACCTTCGTCCCGGTGCGAGCCGATGATAATGTGACAGGATTGTACAGAAGTTGGAGTTTGTCGGAATTCTCCCCAGCACCCGATAGGGAGCCGTCAGATGGGCCTTGCCGTTGGCTAGGCGGGGTAACCGTTCTTATCGTAGCCTTGGACGTTTCGGTGGGAGTATTTACCTGTCGAGGCGGGGTAGGCGTCTCTAACTTAGACTTGGACGGTTCGGTTGGTTCCGTAGGTGGGCACCCAGTGCTATGCCAGTTCTTCAGTTGTTCAGAGGTGGCATTGCAACCACACAGTCCGCCCGAATTGCAGGGAGAACCAGTATGTGCCTCCCGAGCCATCCTGCGCACCATCTCGCTGTCACTGTGGATGGCCTCCTGCGCACTTGGCCCGGTGAAGTCCCGCTCTTCCTGTTTCACAATGGCTGTTGTGCGATTGATGGCCGCACGCAATTCCGGCGACAAACTGGACAGTTTGACCTCCTCATCGATAAACCTTCCGGTGTCTTGGAATATATCGCCATCTCTATCGAGCAGAAGCCACTCCGTCCAATGAACCATGCTGTTGCGCGTGTCAACAAGGCCCAGGCGGTAACTGAAACCAAGGCGCTTGGAGCGCTGGATAGATGCGGGGTCATTTGTGTATCCCGGCTTTAGCCATTGTTGCCGCTCTCTGTCGGTTTTCAGCCATCCGTAAATTTCAATGACATACTTGCCGTCGCGCAAAGGGAGATTCCACTGTTGCCATCCCGACGCAGTGATGTCCGGTATTAGGTATGCAATATCTTGATTCTCGTAAACGATAATTGGCGTTGAGATATTGTCGCTTTGACCTCTGACCGCAGTCGGTACGCCGAATGGACCGACGTAAACCAGGGTCTGTGCTGCCATAATCGCAGGTAACATCACAAACGAGAGAAGCAGACCACCGTGTTTCATGACCTCGCCTCTAAACCTCGGGTTAGCCTCGCATGACCGGATTCCACGAATAGCCAAGATACCATTTACACCTACAGGCTCGGGGCCTGTCAGTGACGCCTGATCCAGGGCGATGTGACAGGCCAATGCGAACGTTTTTCCTGGCAGGACCAGCGAATCGCCGGTTGCGAAAGCTGACACTGTTGTGCCACGGTGTAAATCGAGGGATACTCGCAGAATGGAAAATCAAGATTGGCAGGAATTACGTGACAACTTGAGTCAGCACGCGGAGTCCGCCAAAATCATGCTTGCCTCAGCAATAGGGGACCTAGCAGACGTTGCCCCTGAGCGTGTTCTTAAACAACTGCGTGACGCCAAGGACCAGTTGCACATAATGTTGCAGAGGCTTAAGGCTGAGATTGAGGGTCCGCCGGGCTACGGCCTGCAGCCCAAATAAACTGCGCTGAAAATCGCGGGTACCCTGCGCAGAAAACGAGAGAAGTTGAAAGAAATCGCCGGGTGCCCCACACATTCGCGCAGTTTGCGAATGTGTGGGAGACGACGATATCACGAGGCAGGGAGACCCGGGACTGTGGTCGTTATCACAATTGCGGTGTGCGCCCAATCACCGCACGGCGCAACCTCTACTTCTATCGGTATGAATCAGGGGAGCATGCCAAAGCTTAAGATCATCGAGCCGACAAGTTTCCCACGGTGATCCGTCGTACTCGCCCTGACTGTGGGCCACAGCCCGTGAGATCCAGTTTGTTACAGCGTCAGTGGGCCGGTCCGGGCATCCGGCTGGTGATGAAATCAGAGATCCGCGTGGCTGCGGGAGGATCCATGTTCGCCAGCACCGCGACAACATATCCTGAGCTGGGACAGATCTGTAGATCGCCGTTCATGCCCGGCGCGCCCCCACCGTGTCCGAAACAATGTGTGCCGTTGACGACCTTGTCCTCAAAGCCGTATGCGTAGCGTCCAAATCCTTCGTCTACTTTTCCGGTGGTCAGCAGCTCTTCGTAATGTGCATCGAGAAGTTTGTGTTGCTCGAGCGCGTCGGCGAACTTCAGCAGGTCGCCCACAGTCGAATAGCCGCCGCCCGCGGATGTTCCGCGATACGGAAGCGTGTCCGTATTCGGCTGCCAGTCCTTGCTGCCGGGTGGCTTCGTGTATCCAACGCTGCGGTTCGTAACCGTCTTGTCTTCCGGCTCGGAGCCTGAGTTGTTCATTCCGGCGACATCATAGATGTGTGTGTTCACGTAGTCGTAATAGTTTTGGCCGCTGACCCTCTCGACCACCAGGCCCAGCAGAAGGAAGCCGTAGTTGCTGTACACAAACTTGCTGCCTGGCGGAAACTCCGGACCGCGGTTGCCGTAGAGCTTCACGTAATCCTGCAATGTCTTGAGTTCGGTTCGGTGCGTATCAAAGTCAGGTCCGAAGATGTCGCCGGTGCCTCCCGTATGCGTCAGCAACTGGTGAACCGTGACCTTTGATGCCAGCTCCTTGTTGGGGTAGTCGGCGAGGTACTTGCCGAATGGGTCGTCGAGCTTCAACTTGCCTGCCTGCGCCAGCTGCACGATGGCAACCGCGGTGAACATTTTGTTCATCGATCCGATGCGGAAGCGCGTTGTGAGCGTATTGGGGACCTTGCGCTCGCGGTCGGCCATACCGTAAGCGTGCTCGAAAATGGACTTGCCGTCCTTGGCCATCAGCACGGTGCCGCTGAATTGTCCTGCGTCCGCTTCCTGTTGCAGCTTCTTCTGTAGTGCAGCCACCAACCCGCCCTCGCTCAGCCGCGGCGGGGCAAATTCCGCCGGAGTTGGTATGGCGTGCAACTCCACACGGCTCATGCTGTGCGGCGCAGCCGCTTCCACCACGAAGGTCATGCGCACGAATTGCTCCGTGCCGCGCTCCTCGACGATGGCCACCAACTCGGTCGGCGACGACGACTCAACCTTCTTCAGGTCAAGCCCACCGGTTCGGCTGCGGAACTCCATCGCTGAATCAAGCCGTTCCAGCCGGGCAGGCGAGTACTTCTGAAGGAAGGCGCGATATGTGTCGCGGTCTCCACTGTTGAAGGCCTGCAGCCACGCGGCACACACCTGCCCTGCTGGAGTGTCAGTGGGGAGCGCTACTTGTGCGAAGCATGCGAACGGGCAAAGGGCAAGGGCGATGAGGACGATGAGAAAGACCCAGGACTTCCGAGTAGGCATGTCCTTTAGACGGGAAGATCGGAACAACGTCGTCGGCTGAAGTTCTATCGAACCGAGAGGTTTCCCGTGGTGATCCGTCGCACTCGCCCGGGTCTCGAACCACGCGAGACCCGGGGCATCCGGCACCCGGGGACACCGGACCCACCGTTCCGCTTCGCTTCACGGTGGGCTAACTTCTGTTTCGCCATTGCCACACCCTCGTGCACAACCGGCGCTCGGCGTAAGCGCGGCTGCAGGCTCGTTGTCTGCGTTCAGCACGACCGCTAATGCGCGTTCAACTTCCACTGTGGCCTGGGGCAACGGAAGAGGCGGAATGATGGTCATTCGTCCCAGCATGCGAGAGAGCTCCAGGTAGGCGCGCCGGTTCGTGTGCAGAAAATCGACCGGATACTCCGGCTTGCGCGCCCGCGCGAGCTCGGGTTCGGCGTCGAGCAGGTAGGCGACATTGGGACGCGGAACCAGGAGTCCCACCAGGCGGATGAAAATCCTCGTTGGCAGGCTGGAGAGCGGAAGGTTCGCAAGTTCGTCATAGATGTATCGATCCATGATGATGACGTCGGCGTTCCCGCGGCGAGCAGTGGCAATCACAGCTAGGAGGTTGAGTGCATCAAGCAGATACAGTCCGTGCCGCACCAGGCTGAGATACCACTTGCGGACATTCTTGTCGCGCCGTTGGACCGGGCGATCTGGAGAACCGACGCCTCTTTCGCTGCCGTAAGCCTTGTGCACAAAGCCTTCGCGAAGGCGGCTTAGAACGACCACGTCGTCCCAGAAGGCAAGCACCTTCACCGTCAGACTGCGATCGGAGAGTGAGCTACGCAGATTTTCGATCTGCGTGCTTTTTCCGCAACCATCCATGCCGGAAAAAGAAATCAGCAGTTGCTTATGAAGACCTGGCGACGGCATGTGGCGAGACCTAATGAAGGAATCCATTCCTTACTGCGGCGGCTTGGATGGAGACGACTTTGACAGCGCATACACAACTCCACCCGCCACTCCGGCGGCAGCAATCAAACCGACTTTTATCAGCAGGGAATGCCGCTGATTCTGTTTCGCAGGGGCAATGGCCTCTCCCGCCGGGCGGGATGCAGCTCCCCCGACGGTCGGAACCCCTTCCGCCGTCGCTGTGCCCACCGGCTCCTGGATCGGTTGTTGCGCCTGGTACTGCGAAGAGGGCGCGGAGGGAAGCGCTTGGTTTGAGCTTTCCGGAGTTGCCTGCACGGGAGCTTGGGTCTCGCGCTCGTCCTGGGTTGGAACCGGCTGCAGTGGCCCCTTCGAGGGATCGATTGTGGTGCCGCTCTGCTGTCCATTTTGCGGTGTGGCCGAGGCCTGCTGGGCCCGGCAAAGCTCCGGGAAGCCACACAGAACAAACCCCAACACCAGCGTCAGGATGCTTGCCAAAAGCCTTTGATGAGTCTTCATTTGCGTTCTCCAGCCAAAGTTTGAATTGCATTTCCGTACTTTGGGTCTGTTACACCCTCCCCTACTGGACTCAATGCCGGCTGCGTGGATAACTGAGCTGGTGTTGCTTCGGCTTTGATGAGCCGTTCCACGTCGGCATCGGGGTCATAAAAGAGGTTGCGTATGCGATTGCGAATGTATCGGGTTAGGTTCGGCACGCTGGTTTCATACCAGCACGACTCCGACATGTGCGGCGACAGACCACAGAAAACACGGAAGCGGTCCTGCAATACTGTCGGGGAAGCTAACAATGCGGCCGCCAGGCGATGGTTGCCCTCCAGGACCGTTACCGGTTCCTCGTCATCGATGCCGATCAGCAACACCGCGCTGTTGTCTTCATGGTTTCGCAAGTGGTAACTGAGGGCTTGGACCTTGGCAATGAAGTCGCGAGTCCCACCGCGAAAGGATCTGGTCTTGATCCGCTTTACGATGTCTTTCAGGAGAAAACTACCATCTGCCACCCGACGCCATTTGCCCCTGGGAAAAACTCGAATTCGCTCAAGGTCTTGTGGCTCGATTTCCACTTCCCACCATTGCGTGTCGAGCGGAAGCTCTCTCCACATGTGGCCTCGGCGGCGAAACAACAGGGCGCGCCGCAACGCGTTCCCCTCTTCATCCGTAACCAGCGCACCAAGCACGAGTTGCTCGAACTGCTCCCGGTCCTGATGGAACTCTTCCTGGTAGAACTCGTTCCTCAGGAACTCAGCTATGACTTCCGCTTCAGTAACGTTCCGTAGTCGCTTCACGGAGCCTCCCGCCGGCGGTCGCCCACATCTTGACGAATGGAAAGGCTACCGCAACCAACAACAAAATCCTGAGAACCTGCTGGACAATAATCACCTCCAACAGCGTCGAGTGAAACCGTGTGATTCCAAGAACGATCAGTCCGCTCACCACCAACTGCAGCCAACCGGTGTTGGCGATGCGACGTGACATCTCGTAAGTGATCAGCACCACCGCGATGGCATAAACTCCGGTCGCCGCCGCGTTCATGCTCAACAACAAATTCAAGCCTCCCAAGTCCACGTGGAATTGGGACCCGAACAGCGCCTGAAAGATGAAGGCTGGAAAGGTAGCGAGAATCAGCACGAAAGCAACGGACATTCCGGTTACCAGAAGAAGTGGAATCGCCAGCATTGAGCGAGAAGGCTCCTGGCCCTCGCGTTCGGCAGAAACCGGAAACATCGCGCTTACGATCGACCATGCCCCGAAGTACAGGAGACGTCCAACCAAGGCGATTGCTGCATATAATCCGGCGTCAGCCGGGCGAAAGAAATGCTTCACCATCAGGATGTCGATGTTGCTGATGATGACCTGGCCGACGAAGAAGACGATGGCTTGCCTCGCTTCGCCAAATGGCGCCGAAACGGCCTGCACTGCAGAGCTGCGCAGTTCCCGGGCAGGGTCAGGCAGACAAAATGCGAGGATTACCGATCCGGAAATTGCGGAGACTGCGCCCAACACTCCGAAGCCGAGTGCGATCAGCACCAGAGCGCCGCCAAACTTGATAATGGCTTCGGCCGCCATGTTCCAACTCAGAGCCCGGAAGCGGCAAGTACCTTGGAGACCGCCGCGCTTCACCCCAAGAGGGACATAGATGGTCAAACCGACCGACAGCAGAATGATGATCCAAGGACTTGAGAGCCGCAGATATCGGGTGAGGGGCGAATTCGCCAGCAGCATGAAGGCGCCGAGCGCCAACCCGATGGCCCATGCCCGCTTCATGAGGTGCTGAAAGACCGCAGCCTTTCTCTCAGTGTTGTCAGCCTTCGCAACCAGCTTGGTACAGACCAGTTGAAACGACAACGTAACGGCCGAGATCAGCATGAGGATGGTGACCGCAGCCGCGACATGACTGAAATCGGAAGGCCCCAGCAGGCGAGCCACTCCGATGTTGTAACCGAAGTTTGCCGCGCTCACGACCGCGGACCCGAGCAGCAGGACAATACTGCCGCTCAATACCTTGGTGTTTGAGGGATGGATGGCAAGTACGCCGGACACACACTCGCGCCACCCGGTTTCACGTGGCGGCTCTGCGACCAGCGTCTCTGGATTCGCGCTCATGCCGCCAGACTGTCTCCCTCTGAACCATCCTCAGCGGCGTTCTCTGCGCGCGGTTCCAACGCAAGGACCAACCCATCGCGGTTGCGTCGATCGAGATGCGTCATAGCATCGGGTAGGAAGTAGCTGAAGCTTCTTACGGCGGCGTTGGAATTTTCGTAAATTTCGAACAGCCGGCCGGTGCGTGTCAGTTCCAGCATGACTGCGGCTTGCGGCGACGGCGCTGCCAGCTTCAAATCGCCATCGCGTTTCATAACTTGGCGCATGCACTGCAACAGCACATCCACTCCAGAGGCGTCTATGTGCCGAACCTGTGACAAATCAAATACAACCTGAGGCCGGTCCGAGTCCAAGCAGCTCTGTACTTCCTTCAGAAACTCGCGAGCCTGTTTGAGGCTCATTCTCTCAGGCATTTGTCTTACAACTACGGGCTTTTTACTGCTCTCCATATCTCCTCGAAACGGGCACGTGGGAAGCGATCTCGGAAGGCCCAGGGCCGTCCTCCTGCGCCTCCATCAGCGGACTCTCGAGCGCGACTGCTGCCGGCTCTGAAGATTCCGGAATGTCCACGGCGTTCACTCGACGGGACAGCAAAGAAAGGCCGGGGCCAATATCTTTAAGTTTGAAGGCAAAAAACTCTGTCGCGATGCCTGCCAACCACAAAATCGGGCTCAGCGCCTTCATGCCGAGGATCCTGCCATCCTTGATCTCGACTTCCGTCTTCCGCTCCAGGTCAGTGAGGCGGTGAAAGCCGCTGACAGAATGCGCTACTTCAAGTCCCGCTCCGAGCCGCGTAAAGGGGAGCACAGTGGAGTCTTCGACCACGGTTCCGCAATCGACTTCGGCATGATGTTCGACGACACTGGCCCTGGTAATTACAGCCGAGGCTCGAATCTTGGCGTGCGCTCCAATGAAGGCAGGCGCTACGACGCGAGCCTTGCGATTGATTTTGGCGGGTAGCTGCACCCATACGCCCGGCTTGACCTGTCTGCCTTGCGGATGGATCCGATTTCTTGCCATGAGACCGTCCACTGCGAGACGGCGCAAATCGGATGCATCCCGCAACCGATTGACGTAGCCGGCGACGCGAAACGGCTTCCCTTCCTTGCGCAACTGCGTCATCCGGCTTCCAAACAGAGTGGCCGCATCGCTGCGCGCTGCCGCATTCAACACAAAATGATCCAGCCACTTACCGTCGTGATCTACTGCTGGCGTCACCGAACAATGCTTAGCGATGTGATGCTGAATCAGCTCTTCGTAATCGATCTCCAAGTAGGGACCGATGCGTAGCGCCAGTACCAGGTCGGCGCCGGCTTGCAGACATTTCTCGAACGTGTCTTCAGCGGCCTGCCAGCACTGCTCATCACCGGATTCGACGCGCAGCACCTCGAGCTGTTCAGCAGAACGGTGCCGCGTGAATGGGCCTTCTAGAGTGCGGAAATTCCCAACGAGGGCCACACTCGAAACACCGAACGTTTGCAGTCTCAGCAGTACACGCTCCACGACGGGCATACCGAGCACGTCCAGGTAGGCGATGGGTACGCCCCCAAGCATGCCCTCAGCGCTTCTTCCATTGCCGGCATTGCCAGGGGGGCATGCGATGAGCAATATGGCTTTTATGTCCATGATTGCCACCCCGGCGTCGCAGCGCGAAAGATCGCGGAACGCGAAGGGATCCAGGAAGGAATGCGACGGAAGCGGGAAATGCGCTCTAGCGCGGCGGCTCGCTGTTGCAAGTCAAAGGAGCGGAGGTATTGGCGGATGATTTGAGGCATGGTCATCCTCAGGGCAGCGGAAAAATTCTGCTCAGCCATGTCGCGCAGCCTTTCCTCGTCGTTTAAGAGAGATCGCAAGTGATCGATTAACCCGGTTGTTTTTCCCGTATCGTAAAAGTCAACCGCGAGCCCCTCATCCCAGGCCATTTCACGGAAGTCGCGGATGTCCGCTGACAGAATGGGTACACCAAATTCACATGCCAGGTGAGCCACACCACTGGCGCCGGTAGCTGAAGAATAGGGAAGCACCACAACGCTAGCGCGACGGAACAGATCCGCGATGTCTTCTTCCGCTACATACCCGATAAATTCGATACCTGCTGTGTCCTTTGTGCTCGCCGCAACAGACTCGACATAACCCGGTGTCGATGGATGGTTGGAGCCGGCAATGATGAGTCGTATGTTTGGCATCTCCGATTCCAATTGCCGGAACGCCGCGATGAGTGCTTCCAGCCGCTTGTAGGTTCCCCATTTCCCGAACGCCAAAATGCGACGCTCGGGGTTCCCACGGAGCTGAAAATCCGGCGGCTCGGGGCATCCGCCGAGGATGCCGTGCGCGCGGAAGTACACGTTTTCGCCACGATACTTTTCGATGAGAGTGCGCCGATAGACCGGCAGCAGCACGGAAACGGAGTTGGCCATCAGCAAGAATCGCGTCGCAGCCGATCCGGCGCTGCGATACAGGCGATGAAATCGAACGCCGGAATCGGCCAGGTCGATGTTGTCCATCAGGTGATGCAGGGTGACGTGGGTGTAACGTCCGCTCAACCGCGATATGGCTGGCTGCGCTAATCCCAGAAATGCTGGGATCGGACTGTGGCCAAAGGTCGAAAAGAGCAAGTTGAACCAAACCACATCCGGTTTGATGTCGCGAATCGCCTTCAACAGGCGGGCCGGGTTGGAGACGGAATCGAACCTCCAGCAGCGGATTACGTCGTAGTCGGCAAGCTCTTTTTCCTCCCCATCCAGTTCGTCAGCGAGGATGGTGAGGCTCAGCAGCGGTTCGCTCTTCAGCTCTCGCGCCAGATGGAAGCCATATTCATTCAGCCCTCGCCTGCTCGGTGGAAAAGCTGTAACCAGACAAATCTTCATGTACTCCCCTGGCCCTAAAAAATCGAGAGGCGAAAGACAGGACGAATCAGAGTGCCACTCGTGGCCATTCCGGTGAACGAAGGGAATTGTTCTGCCTGCACACCCACAGAAAATTGCAGCGGGTATGTAACATTGAATTCTCCTTTAGCATCGTTGAACCGGCGGTGTATCGGCCTGACATAAGTGATGAAAAAACTGCTGTACGTGTTGTCATACTCCTGAAAAGATTCTCCACGCGTGTAGGCAAACTGACCATCAACGCTCCAGGACTTGTTCATGAGATATTGGATTGTTCCAGCCGGGCGCAGGGCCTGGGCGGTAGCCTGCAAAGCATTCTGCACTCGCCATGAGCGGATATATTCGCCCAAAAGACTGGCGGTAAGCTTTTGACCGAACTTGCGCTGAATGCCGGCATAGGTCGCGGTGGTGAAGAACTGCCGCACCAGCGGACTGAAGGTTAGATCGCGCCTGGTATATCCCGTGATGAACGCCGTTTTTCCCCACGGCCGTCCCACGGTAAAGTTCAACCAGTCGCCCATATCGTTGGAATTCAGCGGATATCCCGTGGCGGTGAATGGGCCGGCCTCGTGGTACAGGCCGCCGTTGAAGGCCAACCAATTCCCGAACGAACTGCTGCTGACATACACGAACTGGCGGAACAAATTCTGATTCTCATACTGGGGCGCTTCGCTATCGCGGCGAATGGTGAACTGTATTCCGGCGTTGAACGCCAGCGAAGCGTCTCCAATATGCACAACCGGATTTAAGGCGGTGTTGAAGTTGTAGTCGAAGGTATTGCGGTTAATGATGAGTGCTTCCTGGGGCAGCGACTCCTCGCCGGTGGCGTTGCGGATTTGGAAAAAGCCACTCACCATGGGAAAGTTGTTGTCAAAGTGATAGCGGTAAGCCGTCGTCCAAAGCGATTCCTGTTGCGAGCGCGGAGGCGGCAGATTGGCGTTGTTGGTGATGCCGAAAATCTGCCGGTCGAGCATGTAAATGGTGGAGTCATCGTAAAGACCACCGGTAGTGAAGTTGGTCAGCATGCTGAGATGGTCGGTTACCCGTAGGCCTTCCTGACCGGCCACCTGCATTCCTTCGAAGGCGGCAATCTCGTTGCCGCCCAATTGGTCGGCCTGCGAGAGCTCCAGCATCGCATTCCAAGTCTGGTGATGCTGCCGATACACCTCACTCTGCGCCAGCAGATAGTCGAAGTTCTGGTTTTTCGTTGGATCGGCGCCGAGCGTTGCCAGCGTCTCTTCCGCCTCTTTGGTTTTTCCTTCCGCCAGATAGGTGTTCGCTAATCCGATGGAAACAATGTCCGGCGATGCGCCGCCCTGCTGCGCCTTCAGGAAATAACGAGTAGCAAGATCGAAATCATGCATGGCCAGCATGAGGTTCGCCGCCTCAATCAGGTTCTCGGCACTGACAGGAGGTGCTTCGCCGATGCGGCTCTCAGCAAATGCCAGGCCGATTTGCTGTTTGGCATCGTCGTATTGGCCGTAGCGCACCATGAGGCGCGCAATCGCCAGCCGGGCATCCACACGGTTTGCATCCGGCGCATTCAACGCGCGGGAGAACCGGTCCATGGCCGCCTTCGAGTCACCAAGAGTCAGCAGTGCATCACCGGTGTCGAGCAGAATGTCCGATTGGTCCCCACCTAATTGCTCGGCTGCTTGCACGTAGCGCAGCGTATCGTCGCGCCGGCCCAAGTGCGCATAGGCGTGGGCCATTCGGGCATAGATGAGCGGATCGTCGGAGGAAAACCGCAGCGCAGCATTCAACTCGTCAATCGACTGCTGATAACGCCCGGTGTCATACAGCATGTCGGCCAGGGCCAGATGCAGCTCCAGGTCGTTGGGCGCGAACTTCAGGGCGGCGCGATACTCCTTCTCTGCGCTGCCCAGTAGGCGTTGCTGGCGATAGGCGGAGGCCAGGGCAAGGTGAGTCGCGCCCGATTCACCCATCAATTTCTGCGCTTCACTTGCCTGCTCCAGCGCCTCCTGCGAGCGATGCAATTGCAGATCGCTAAACGCCAGTCCCAGATGTGCAATACCGTTATTAGGGGACAGCTTCAAAGCAGTTTCAAAGTCTTTAGAAGCCTCTGTAGGACGGCGCGTGTCATTGAGCACATACCCCCGGTTCACGTATGCCTCCACCATTTTGGGGTCGCGCTCGATGGCCCGCGAATAGTCATCCACCGCCTGGTCCTCCATTTGCTTTTGCTTGTGGACGTGTCCCGCAATTAAAGGAAAATTCGGTTCCTTGGGCAGGATGGAAGAATATTTCTCCGCAATTGCCAGCGCCTCATCGTAGCGGCCGAGGTCATAGAGATCGTAGGCCAGATACACCGAGGCATTACGGTCATTGGGCAGTTGTTCCAACACCTTGTAACCCAGCTTCGCCGACTCCGCGTAATCCCCCTTGTGCAACAGGTAGCGCTCACGCTCGCGCATGACCCTGGGATCGTCACTCGCTTTGCCTTTGGCGCGGTTTACCCAATCGCCGGCGAGGTCAATCTGCTGCGCTGCCAGAGCAGCATTGGCCGCGTTGGCGATGATCATCGGATTTTCAGGTGCCAACTTGAACGCTTGCTGATACTCTTCCTCGGCTTTGTCGAACTCTCGCGTCTGAGCATAGAGGTCGCCTAGCGCCAGGTGGGGAACATAATCACCGGGATAACCTTGGGCGAGACGATTGAAATAATCGGCGGCCATCTTCGGGTTGTTCTCTTCGCGGTAGAGGTAGCCCATGGCTTCCAATGCATTGCGATTCCCGGGATCCTTCGCGAGAACGTCGCCGTAAATCTGGCCTGCCTCATCTCCCTGGCCCTCTTGCCACAGCAGGTGCGCATACTGCAGCGTGATGTTTGTGTTCTCCGGATCGAGCTTCCGGGCTTCCAGCAGGTCGGCTTCCGCGCCCGCGAGGTCATTGTCGGACGACTTCAAGGAAGCCCGCACGCGGAGGAACTCAGCTTTAGCCGGTCCCTGCACGTCAAGCTTCGCTATCTCCTGCTCCGCCATTGCAATCTGCTGATGTGCCGCCTGGTTATTGCCGCTCTCGCGGTAAAGCTCGGCGAGATTCAAGCGCAGTTGAACTGGATAGAGCTGACCTTCGGGCACGCCTCCAGGTGGGAGGGCTGCGATAGCTGCGTTGTATTCCGCGATGGCATCGCTCTGGCGGTTCTCCGTCTTGGCCAGGAGCGCGCGAATCGCATGCACGCGATAATAGCCAGGGTTGATGGCCGCAGCCCGGGCCAGATAGCTCCGCGCTTTTTCTGTGTCTCCAAGTTGCACTTGTGCCTGGGCCGCACTGAGCTGGTAGCCGATTTCTTTCGGTTTCTCATCGGCGGCGCGAGAGTACGCCTTGGCAGCCTCCTGCTTGTCGCCCTGGAGCTCATAGGTGTAGCCCAGGTCGGCTAGAACGGAAGGTGTCATGCGCGGCGCAGCCTTCAGCGCCGCAATGGCGGCGGGATAATCATGTTCCTCGCGATAGTAGTTAGCCGCAGCCTGAAAGATTTCGACATTACCCGGGGCGTGTTTCTTCGCCTGGTCGAGCATCGCCTTGGCGCGCTCAGGTTGTTTCAACTTGAGATACGCGACAGCCAGCATCAATTCCGCATGTGCGTTCGGCTGCTGGGCCTCTGCCCGTTGCAGCAGGTTGATGCCCGCCTGCGTATCACCGGTGCGCATGTAAAGCTCGCCAGCGATCAGCACATCGCTGGTGCGGCCGGGATGGGAGCGCAGCACCTCCGACAATAAACGCTTGGCATCGTCGGAACGGCCCATCCGTATGTACGTCTGCGCCAGGCCGCTCATGCCATCGGGGTTGCCGGGAGCACCGTGCAGGCCGTGCTGGTATGCCTCAACCGAAGCCTCATACCGTCCTGCCAGGCGCGAAGTGTAGCCGAGCAGAAACCACAGCTTGTTATCTTGCGGCGCCGCGTTCACTGCACGTTGCGCGTAGTCGGCGGCCGCGCCTGGGTTGCCGTGGCGTAACGCGTCTTCCGCAGCTCGCGCCAGCCGGCCAACTTCGATGCTGCTTCCCCACCCGATCTCGTTTTCGCCCGGCCCGTTTGCAGCTTGCTGACCTTTCTTCTGCTGTCTGGCATTCGGCGACTGGACGGACGCTTCTGGCGGCTGACCGTTGATCTCGAAGGTCTGCGCCTCCACCGCAGCAGAGAAGCACAGAGCACAGAGAATCAGAACTACGCGATTTTTTTTCACGTTAGCCACTCGCTGACGCGGAGCATGCAACAACTCCGCTTACAAGCTGAATCTCAGGTCTCTCCGATGCGATTTCGCAGGGCAGGGTTTTCCAATTCCTGCTCTGCTTCGGAAAAGGAAATTGCGAGGCGCCGCCACCCGCGGGCTGAAGAGCTGAAAATCTGTGGACGAGAAACGTTGGAAGAGCGGCTCCCTTTCGAGGGTTGTTTTCGCGCGTTCTTGCGACAACCTTACGACGGCAGATGGAATCCAAGACTTTCGCAGGGCCGCAGTCTTCGCTCGCCGCTGCGACCAGCAAAAGTATTTTCTCTGGAGGAAGCCCACGCTGGGCCGCAACATATCCTGCTAACGAATTTTCATTGGTTTGATTTTTTTGAGACGACGCAGATCGTTTCGTGTCTTTGCTGAATCCGGGCGTGAAAGGTGTACCTGCGCAATGTACTTGGCAGCTGTTAAGAACGAAGGTAATCCGTTGATCACCAACTCCCCAACCTTTCCGTCACGAGCAATTCCGCTGGCTGCCATCTTGCTCATCGCGCTGGCAGCGCATGGACCGCTACTGCTGATGCAGTTGCCTGCGGGTTCGTACGACGCAAACTCGCACATGTTCTTTGCAGCCCATTATGCGCACCATTGGTTCAATCCCTGGAATGTGAAGTGGTTTGGCGGCTTTTCGCAGACCACCTATCCGCCCTTGACACACCAATGGATCGCGCTCTTCTCGCACGTGATGGGATTGCAAATGGCATACATGTTCGTGCAGTTTGTAGCCATTCTGCTGCTTCCGATCGGCATGTATCGCTATGCCGCGTTATGGGTGGACGAAGTCTCCGCCAGTTACGCAGCACTAGGTTCGGTGTTCCTGGGCTCGCTGGCAATGCTGGTGTATCAGTCCGGACAGTTGCCCACGACCGCGGCGGCGGCGCTCACTCTCAATGCCTTACCTTTTTTCTATACCTGGCTGCGCCGGGCGCGCTTCAGTTCTTTGCTAAAGGGAATCGCCATCGGCTGGGCTGCAGCCGCAGCACACCACGTTACGCTGCTATTCGGAGCGATTTTCTTTGCCATTCCGGTCTTTGTGCTTGCCCTCCTTGATCGTGATCGAGACGACGCGCCGGACGAGGAGCCGGCATCCGTCGGCGGCATTATCGCGAGAGGCGTGGTATTCGCCTTGGTCCTCGTTGGCGGCATTGCAGTCGTGCTCTGGCCCTACTGGGTCGCTCTGCTGAAGAACCCCATCAACCAGATGCCCATCCCGCACGGCTCGCGCGACAATTACCTTCTCAAGCCGTTCAGCGGAATCAATTTCTGGATCATTCCCATGGGCGCGATGATCCTTGCGATCCCCTTCATCGTGATACGAGGGTCTGCAGAGCGCCGGCTTCGGCCATTGCTGATTGGCTGGTACGTGACCGCAATTCTTGGACTAGGTGGTACAACGCCGCTGGGCAGGATTCTGCTGGGGCGGGCCTATCAAGTGCTCACCTTCGAACGCTTCACCTTCTGGGCGACTATCATGGCGATGCCCTTCGTCGGGCTGCTGGCGTATGAGTTGATGCAGCGCTTCCGCATGAAGGCCGTTATCGGCCTGGCCATAGCCGCGGTGCTGACCATGTCGTCGGCGGTCGCGTGGATAACCATCCATCCCATCAACAGCGCACCGTTCAATGTGGACCAGGTGATTGCTTTCCTTAATCGCGACGAGCACGCCAAATTCCGCTACCTCACCCTGGGATTTGGCAGTAACTTTGCCAAGGTCGCAACTTATGCCAAAGCGGGCAGTGTGGACGGCGACTACAACTCTGCGCGTCTGCTGCCGGAGATGACGGCTTATGGAGCCGGCCAGCTTTACAACTCGAAATACTATGGGCTGGCTGGGATGGATTCGCTGCGCGCCATGCTGCAGCATGCCAACCAGTATGGCCTGAAGTACGTCTTCGTTCGCGATCGCTACTACGAACCGCTGCTCGCCTTCGCGGGATGGCGAAAGGCCGAGACCTACGACAACGGCAACGTTACGCTCTGGAGCAAGGAAGATGTGCCGCCTGCCAAAAGGCTCGAATTCGTCGGCTTTATGCCCACGCCGATCGAAGGGTTGATGTGGGGAATTCTTCCGATGGCCTGCAGTTTACTGGCTCTATTCCTGGTGCTGCTGGTCCCAGAGCGCCGCCGGGTTGGGAGGACCATCGAATTTCCCGTTCAGGTAAGCAACCAAACCCTGCTTATACGGGAGGCCCAATAATGAAACGCGCTCTGCCGGTCGCGCTGCTGGTGCTGACCGTGGTTTTGATTGCCATGGGAACAATTCAGCCTGGTAATGGTGCTTCAGCCAAGTCACCGGAGGGCGCAGTGCTTGCGCTCTTCCAGCACGTACAATCCCATGACTATAACGGTGCGTATTCCTATGTAGCTAACTCAGGTGATGTGGATCAACAGGCCTTCGTCGGCGACCTCGCCGGTCGCGACGGTAGCCTGCGGACCTATTCTGCCCTGGAAAAAGTTGACACCAAGGTCCTGCATGCGAGCGACAATCAGGCGCTGGTTCGCGCGACACTGGAGTATGCAACCGCCGTCGGTTCCGTCTTCGACACACGTGATCTGAAGGCGGTCAAAGATGGCGGGCGATGGAAGGTGGACTGGCCGGTAGTGAAAGAAGCCAAAGTTCCACCCCAGGTGATCCAGGAAAACTACCTGCGATGGGACGTCATTACGCGGGGGTCGGATGATGACTGGGGCGCGCAGAATGTGGAAGCGCCGCGTGTGCGCATTGTTTCCATGAACGCCATACCCCGCGTGAACAACACCGTGATCGTAGGCGAGATCGAGAATGAAGATACCGTTCCCGCCTTCGTCTCGGTGGGCGCCACTCTGGTGGGCAAGGATGGCAACGTGCTGGGAGAAGAAACCAGTTTTGACAAGATCTCGCACACCCTTTTGCCCAAGGAAATTTCGCCCTTCCGCATAGACTTTCCCAACGTCCCGCTTGCAACGGTGAAGAGCGTACGCATGCAGCCCAACTCAATGCTGGTTCCAGCTTCGGCGGACCCGGTAATCGGCGCTCTTCATCAGCAATTGGCCACGGATCCTCGCGGCCGTCGCGTCCTGCAAGGCGACCTTGTAAATGAAAGCGGTAATGTGGTGAACATTCCCCATGTACTGGCCACTTACTACGACAATGCTGGGAAGGTCATTTGGGTTGCGGACGATTACGTGGAGCAGGCGCTGCTCCCGCAGACCCCAGTGCCGTTTGCCGTGGACCTGCCGCCTGATCTGGCATCCAAGGTGCAGAATTATCGCGTCACCGTAAATCAGTACATGCTGAACTCTCAGGAATAAGATGATGCCGTCCTTCAGGAACGCGTCCTCCGAAGTCGTCCGGAAACTGCCCGGTCTTCTGGCAGGGATGCTCGTCGTGTGCTGGTTCTGCTTCGCGGCTCATGCCAGCGAGCTCAACGTCCCAGCGACTGTTGTTGCAGGGTCGGGACTAAGCATTTCCACTTCGGGCAGCGGGAACGCAACTCTTTATGTCGTCGGTCCCGGCACCGCGATTAAGAGGAAGATGAAGCTTGGGGAAAACATTGAGCTTAGCCCAGAGGAACTGAAGAATGCCGGACGCTACGTCATTTCGCTGGAGGGTAACGGCAGCGCGACATTTTTTGTCACCGCAGGACCGGTCAGCTCGATTACCTTCCTGGCGCGGCCTTCGCGCGTCCCCGCTGACGCGCCGAATGTCATTTCCGGCACCGTCTTTGTATTCGACAAATATCGAAACCTTGTGCTGCAACCGCAGCCCGTGAAATTCGAACTGAGCTTGAATGGGCAGAGCGTTACCCGCACCGAGATGACGAAGAGCGGCGTCGCTTATGTGAAGCTGGATTCCTCGAAAAAGGAAGGTCCAGCGCAGTTTGTCGCATCCAGCGGGGACGCTTCTGTGCGACGGGTAGTGCAGGAGGTAGCGTCCGATCCCTGCAACATCCGCATGCGCGCGCAGCCTGACAAGGACAGGATCCTGGTGCAAACAGATCCGATTCACGACTGCGTGGGGAATCCAGTTCCCGACGGGACCATTGTCACCTTTACTTTGACCGATGCGAAGGGCAAGAGCACGGTTGATGCCCGCATCAAGCGCGGGGTCGCTGAGGCACAACTTCCCTCCTCCGATGGCGCCACTATCTCGGTGGCTTCCGGCGTGGTGGTGGGAAACGAAATCCAGTGGAGAGAACGATGAGACGCCTGCGATGCGGACTGACTGTGGCCCTCCTTACATTGGCCGTTTGCGTCCTTGCGGCAAGGAAGGTAGATCCTGTTCTCGCCGCCGGTACTCCTGCGGTTACGCTCAACGTTGAGAATGCCAGCCCCCGCAGCGTGGAGGATACGACCAGAGCGGCGGTGGCTCGGGATTATGCCGCAGCGTGGCAATCGATGACCGAAACGCTCGACCAGAACCGGCCAGACCTATTGAGCGCGAATTTCACTGGTACTGCCCAGCAGCGACTGAACGAAACTATTGAGGCGCAGCGCAAGGCAAATCTTCATCAACATTTTATCGATAAAGGCCATAGCATCGATGTTGTCTTTTATTCGCCGGATGGGTCAGCAATAGAACTGCACGACACGGCTCGCGTCCAGCTTCAACTCCTTGACGGCAACAAAGTCGTCCACTCTGAAGACAGCACGGTTCGTTATGTCGTATTACTTACCGCGGCGGAAAACTCGTGGAATGTGCGTTTGCTGGAAGCCGTTCCGGCCTTCTAACGCGTGGTAGTGAACTGATCTCACCAAATCCCTTTGTCGCTCCCAGTTATTTTAAATGCCACGGCTGCGGCCGACGCGAAGCAAGGTAGTAGCGAGAGCCGCAATGTCGCGGGAACATCGCCGCGCAAAGCTGTATCTGTTACCTGCCGGATGTAAAGATCGGCGCCATTGGGGACGATCGGAACGCGCAAGAACTTGCCCCCGGCGTGAATTACCTCACCTCCATAACGCGCCGCAGCCAGCGCTTCCGATGGCAACTGGGGACACTCGCCGCGATAGTTTTGGGCCAGGTCGCAAACGATCTTTAAGTAGGTTGCGACTCCAGGCCAGACCCCACCCAGCTCCGAGGATTTCTTAAGCTCCACAAAGTCCACTTGTCGGGATTCGAGGAGGTTCAGGGTATTGACGATGTCGCACACGCGAAAGTAGAAATGCCGGTACATCCGTTGCAAGGTGGAGACGATGACCTGCTCTTCCGGAGCTGGAACCAGGAACGTGAGACTATTGACCGTCTTGGGAATCCGGCGCGTGATGAGCCTTTTTGCGATGGCCCAGTGCTCCCCGGTCTGCCCCAGGCGCTGCGCGTGTACCTCAATCGGCTCGGGCAGACCTGGAACGACGAAGTTCCATTTGCCGGCGACCCGATCGCCCCAACTGCGCGCGTCTATGCGCGCGCCCTTCCGCTGCAGCATCACCCTGATTACCCGACGAGGCTCCGCCGAAGTGTACAAATCGAGATCGCTCCCAAGATCAGGCCAGTGATCCAGCGACTTCATTACCGTGACCGCGCATCCTGCCTGCTCCAGCTCGTCGCAGATGTGGCGGAGAAACGTGAGCGCGTTGTCAATGCGCAGCTCTTCCCGCGCGATTACCTTGGCTGCCGCCTCGGCAAACTGCGTACTACCATCCTTTCGATCGGCTATTACACGGAAGGCGCGCATTACAACATGATTAGCCTCGGCTATACCAACCAGGCGGGTCCACTGTATTTCGTTCAGGCCGGCGATGTAGCTCACGGCTGACTGCGCCTTATGCGGCGCCAAGCTCAAATGCAATAACGCGTCGAGATCCATTGAACTGATTTTCTGTGGGTTAAGTGGCATAGGTCCCGGTAATTCGATGAAGACACAACTGCGCTTGTTGTCTCAGCAGTTAGATGAGGAACCGTCGAATAAAAGTTGGATTGATGCCTGGACTAATCGACAGGACATATCTGAATGAAAAACGAAATTCACACAACGAGAATTTACGCGAGGCATCTAAGGTTAAAGCAAGCTGCACTTCAGCAGAGTGAGTGTGGCCAGGGCTGAGAGCGTTCGAGTTGCGGATTGTGATGATGAACACCTGCATCGAAAGGCCTGACGTCGTCGCAGCAGGGGATGCCGGCCGCGCTGGAGAAGGAGTACAGACGAGTTTTATGGATCATCGGATCATGGTTCCCCAGTCATCGCAGGACGAATTACGCTTGCTCCCTCAAACCACCATGGGAGAACCCCTTTTCAGTTCGCTCGTTAGCAATGTTCGGGCTGCCTTATTTCCGGAGAAGCTTCCGCCGTTGCGGTTGACCTCCCGGCCCGTGAAGGTGAGCGACATCTGGGGACAGGACAGCTACAAGAAGCAAAGCGCCGGCATTTCGCTGGTGGTACATGTCGCCATGATTGGCGGCCTTGTTGCGCTATCTATCCTGGGCGCAAAGGCCGTTAAGAACATCGAGAAACCGAGGGAGACGGTTACGCTGATCGCTCCTGATCTGACGCCGCAATTGCCCATCACGCCGAAGAAACAACAGTCTATGGGAGGAGGTGGCGGCGGGGGCGACCGCGACAAGCTACAGGCGCCCAAGGGGAAGCTTCCCAAGCAGGCGATGGAGCAGATCACGCCTCCCGCAATGGTGATTCGCAACGATAATCCGAAACTTCCAGTTGAACCTACAGTTGTCGTCCCCCCTCAGATCAAAATGGCGTCGGCTATGCCCAATCTCGGTAATCCTCTGAGCCCGATGCCGTCAGGACCTCCTTCGAACGGTACCGGAAGTGGCGGAGGTATAGGCTCAGGGGCCGGCGGTGGTGTGGGTTCGGGAACGGGCCCGGGAGTCGGTCCGGGCCATGGCGGCGGCATCGGTGGGGGCGCTTTCAAGGTAGGCGGCGGCGTCTCGGCGCCTCGCGCTTTAGACACTCCCGATCCCGAATACACCGAGGAGGCCCGCAGGGCGAAGTATCAGGGAACGTGCGTTCTCTGGCTAATTGTCGGGCCCGACGGCAAGCCGCGGGATGTCAAAGTGGCCAGAGCCCTGGGCATGGGGCTTGATCAAAAGGCGATTGAAGCAGTGCGAAACTGGAAGTTCGCGCCCGCCATGAAAGATGGCCAGCCGGTAGCAGTGCAGATCAACGTCGAGGTGAGCTTCAGACTTTATTAGTTGACGTGCCGCGGTGACCAAAAGGAGAGGCAGAGTCGCCTCTCCTTTTGTCTTGCGGTGGGTCTGCTCAGGCCTCTGCGGGTTAGCGGCGTTCTGACACGTCAGACAAGACAGACTAAGAGACGGACTTCTCAATGGAGAGGCACGAAGCAGATATCGAAGCCATGGCGTGACCTTGCACCTGCGCTCAGCTACTTCGTGCCTTTTCTAATGCCGGCGACTATCGAACTCCCGTGAGATGTTCGTCCTGCCGGGCCTCTTCTGCAGCAGAAGCTTGCGCCAATGCCGCGGTCAGCGCCACACCCTCAGCCACTCGAGCTTCCTCCGCAATTCTGCTCCTGATCAACGGCTTCAGGACAAACAAGGAGAAGATCGCAGCGATGCCACACAGTACGGCCGAGATGTAGAACGGCACCCCAAACGAGTCGCCGAAGTACGTTGCCAGGGCGGCTGCCCCAAATCCGGCAAAAACCGAGGCCGCACCCTTGGAGGTATACAACATGCCATAGTCGGCAGAGGCGTTGGCCGGGCCGAAAACATCACCCACGGTCGCGGAAAACAAGGAGAATATCTCACCCCAGAACAGAAAAATAAACGAGAACAGCACCAGAAAGGCAATCGGCGCGCCAGCTATTTTGGTCACCATGAAGACCAGTACCGCTTCGACGCCAAAAGTCAGGAACATCGTATTTTCCCGGCCCAAGCGGTCCGAAACCGAACCCCACAAGATTCTGGACAGAGCGTTGCAGGCGGACGCAAAGGTTGCCGTCAGCGGAATAATCGCCATACCCCATATCTTCGCGTCGCTTACTTTGAGGGACTTGGCAATTTGTGACAGGTTCGCGGTAGCTATCAGTCCACCGGCGCAGGCAAAGAAAAACATCGCGTAGAGCAAATAGAACTCCGGTCTTCCCAGAGTTTGAATCCAGCTATAGTTCACCCTGGATTGCACCACAGCCTTGCTTTTTTCGTGGTGCCAGTTGGCGGGAATCCAATTTGCCGGCGGATGGCGCAGTATCATCGCCGCGATGAAAGCAACTATGCCTTGGCCAATTCCCCAGAGAGCCATCGCTTTGGCCCACCCCATGGAGTGGATTCCATTGGCGATAGGAATAATGGTGAGAGCGGCTCCGCCGCCGAACCCTGCCGCCGTAAGGCCAACGGCCAGACCGCGCCTGTCGGGGAACCACTTGACCGCATTGGCAACGCAAGAAATGTAAATAATTCCTGCGCCCGTGCCGGCAATAACCCCGTAATAGATATACAGGTCAAATGGGGACCTGGCGATGGTTCCACCCAGCACCCATCCGAGCGCGATACATATCGCGCCCACTGCCATCAGCTTTCGGATGCCAAACTTATCGACAAAGTACCCCGCCACCGGCATGGGCCATGTCTCAAACAGAATAAAAGCCGAGAACACTGCCGCTATTTTCGCGTAGGGTACTCCCGTAAATGTCTGTCTCATGCCTGGCGTAAAGAGTGTAAAGGCATATTGATAGTTGGAGATGACGATCATCGCGATGATGCCGCATATAAGCTGGATCCACCGGTTTCCAGCAATGCTGCCGTATGTTTCTTTCGCGCTGTCTCGTTGTTCCGTAGTAACAACTCCGGTAGTCATAAGTCTTTCCTCCTAGTCATCCAGGACGGATTCTGTTCGTACGGAGGTGAAGTCGAGTCCGTACCGCGACTCGCGCCAGCCGAATTTGGCTGGCAATGAACATGGCCCTCCCAGTCGGAGATCGTCCAGCCAGAAATGAAAAGCCCGCCCTTATGGGGCGGGCCAGGTAATTATGCTTTCACGTCTTTCAGGAGCGGGATGACTCCAGGCACCAGCCATTTATCCCACATCTCGTCGATCTTGCTCTGGAAGAATTCGATATCTTCCTCGATGAAGTGTGCGAACCTCCCCTGCTTGAGCAAGTAATCACGGACCGGCAGACGCTTGAACCTGCCGTTGGCAATGTCCTTGGTCTTGCCGTACAGCTTCAGCTTGCTGCTCTCGATCTCGTACAGAGGCCAAATGCCGGTGTTCACCGCCAGTTCGCCCAACTCGAATGAGAGCACCGGATCAAAGTCCCAGCCCTTCGGGCAGGGGTTCAGGCAGTGAATGAACGTGGGCCCGCCGATAGACAGCGCCTTGCGAACGCTGTTCATCGCCTGCAGCGGATAGGAGGTAGAGATAGTTCCTACATACTTGCAGGTGGGATGGCCGGCCATCATCATCGGCGCCATGTTCTTCTTCCAGCGCTGATTCATGATGCGCTTCACTTTTCCTGGCGTGCTGAACGAGGTGTTGGCGCCATACGGTGACGTCCCGGAAATCTGGATGTCGGTGTTGGCGTAGGACTCGTTGTCGTACATCAGGATCAGAAGGTTGTAGTCAGGATGGGTGAGGGTAGCCGAGATGGCGCCCAGACCCATGTCCGCCCCGCCGCCATCGCCGCAGAAGGCGATGACATTAATGGGTTCGTCCTTCATCGCGCCCTTGCGCATCTGGACGCGGAATGCCGCCGCCGCTCCCAGCGCCGCCGAGCCAGAACTGCCGAGTTGGGTGTGCATCCAGGGGACGCCCCAGGGCGTGGCGTAGTAAGAGGTATTAGCCACATACATGCAACCCGTGCTGCCCAGAACGATGGTCCTGGGTCCTGCGGCCTTCGCCATCAATTTCATGATTTGCGCAGACTCGCAAGCTTGACAGGTGCGGTGGCCGGACGTGTAGTACTCCTCGTACGGAACCTTCTTGACTCCTTGGAAGGGTTCCAGGTTTTGTGTCGGTTTTTCTTCTACTAATGTGCTCATCGTTATTGTCCTTTCCGGCTCTGGAAAACGCGTCGAAACGCGTTATCCCCGCAGCCCGATCCATTGGGTCAGAGGTTGCGCTTTACCTTTGGCAGCTTGGAAGACGATGTTGGTCATCTCTTCCACGTCCGGCACTGTGACTTCACGTCCGCCCAGCCCGCAGATGAAATCCAGCACGGGTGGCCGTTTAGTCGTCCCGGCATACATGGCGGAACGAACTTCGGTGGCCACGACGCCGCTCAAATTGGGCGAACCAAACGAGAAATCGCGGTCGATGACGCCGACTGCTTTGAAGCGCTCCAGACACTTCGCCACTTCATCGCCAGCGAAGGGCCGGAACCAGCGCAGCCGCACGAAGCCGACTTTCTTGCCTTCCTCGCGCAGCTTCCGAACCGCAACTTTTACTGGGGTGGACATCGTCCCCATGCCCAGCAGCACAACGTCCGCATCTTCGGTCATGTACTCTTCGAAGAACGGATTGCCGTACTTGCGTCCAAAAATGCGCTCGAACTCGGCATAAACTTCCTTGATCACATCGCCAGCGATTTCCGTGACGGCGTAGTTCTGCCGCCGAACCTCCATCACCCAGTCCTCGTTGGCTTGTGGCGCGACGGAGATCACATTGTCGGGGTGCAGCAATAGATCGCCGCGGTTGTAGCGAGGCAGGAACTTCTTGACCTGCTCCGCCGCCGGGATTTTGACCAATGCTTGCGAGTGGGTGAGAAACGCGCCATCGCAACTGATGGCCAGGGGCACCAAGATGCGGCGGTCTTCCGCCACGCGATAGGCAATCAGCGCGGTGTCCAGCGCCTCTTGCGCGCTATCTACCCAGGTAAGCAGCCAACCGAGGTCACGGACCGCCAGCGCGTCATTGTGTTCCACGCCGAACGCGCCGGGATCATCCAACGCCCGGTTGCCCACCATGCATACCAGCGGGACGCGCAGGGCCGGACTGACGGTCAGCGCTTCCATGGCATACATCCATCCCACGCCGCTTGAACCGCAGAACGTCCGCGCTCCGCAGACCGAGGCGTGCTTTACGATTTCAACTTGTGAATGTTCTCCTTCCGCCACGATGTATTCGCAGTCCATTTCGCCGTCGGCTACCAACTGGCTGATGTACTGCATCACCGTGTCGTAAGGCCTGATGGGGTAAGCCGTGACTACGTCCACATTGGCCAGTTTGCAGGCAATCGCAATGGCCTCGGCGCCGGTAATCAGGGCTTCCTGTTCGTGAATCTTCTTCTTTTCTTCAACGGGTACTGTCAGGGTCGCCATCTTAATCTCCTTGTCTTCAGGCTTGCCGCCGGGCCATCAGCCCTTGCTAGCGATTTCCAGGGCTTCGGGGACCTGTTCCTGATATTGACCGCGATAACGGAAGCCATAGGCCCGCTTCTCGATCGGTTCGGCCTTCTGAATTGTGGTTTCCAGCCATTTCAGGTAGGCGTCCTGGTCTTTCTTGAATGCCTCCCACTGGCTGGTGTTATCGTGGAATTCGGACTCGTTCACCATGGAGACGCAGTTCTTCACCGGGCAAACGTCTTCGCAAACCCCGCAGCCGCAGCACGACTCGAGGTTCACGTCGTAGGTTCCGTCCGGGGTGACGTCGAAGGATGCATCCGGGCAGTTGAGCCAGCACAGCGTGCACTTGGTGCACGTCGCAAAGTTGACAACCGGCCGGACGGTGCGCGTGGAGTACTTCTTGAACAGTTCGTTGCGCGCCGGACGGAAGCCGCCGACTTTGCCGCTGACGGGATCGGCATACGGTCCGCCCTGCGGCTGTCCCGTAATGGAGACGCCGCCCCGCATGTTCTGCCAGCCGGGCAGCGCAAATTTGTACAACTCTTCGGGATTGCCCTGGCCCGCCTTTACCTCGACCGCCGTGAAGCGTTCGAAGGCGGTACGAGCGGAAGTAATTTTCACTGCGTCCTTCAGCTTTTCGTTGATGAATTGCTCCACCGACTTGAAGCTGATCAGTTCCGGGAGCGCCTTGGCGATGGCGCCCAGAATGCGAACGTCAGTGTGGTCGTCCTTGTAAACCCACATGCCGGAAAAACTGGCAACGCCTTTGACGATTCCCAGCTTGTAGGGCTGTTCCCGGCGGTGAATGTTCTCCAACAGAGCCGGTGCGTTCTCCAGCGAAACGACGATGAGAGTACGCCCCGGTTTGAGAGCCTGATGCACCGGCTTCAGGCCGTACCATGCCCACGATTCCGAGCCCTTGCAGAGCGTGTCATCGAGGACCACGGTCAGGTCCACTTGCTTCGGCTCATACTGCGCCATTCCGGCTTCGAGCGTCTGATCGTCATTGGCGACGATGGCGAAGCTCTTGGCTGGAATCCCATTACGCTCCGGAGAATCTCCGTAGCGGCCGAAGGAAATGCCCATCTTGCCTTCGTTATGCGCGGCCAAAACAATGCCGCGGGTTATGTTCTTAGCGAGGGTCTTCTGGAAGACCCCTCGGTATACGATTTCGACCGCGAATAGCTGGCCCATCTTCCAACCTCCATTCCTTTACAAATGCTTAAGTGCAATGTTTTCGATTTCCTGCAGGTGCTGGCGCATGGCGACCTCGGCGGCCGCCGTGTTGCGCTGTTTAAGAGCTGAAAGAATCCGGCGATGACCGGCAAGCGACTTCTCCTGCCTGTGTTCCCCTTGCAACGACCGTTCCCGGGTATCGCGCAACAGATCCATCAATACATCCACAACTTTCAAAATCGCGCTGTTGTTCGACGCCAACGCGATGCTGTAATGAAATTCAGTGTCTTCTTCGACCGCCAGTTCCCCGCGGAGCACTTTCTCCTCCTGACGATCCAGGATCTCTTCCATGTCGGCGAATTCATCGCGGGTAGCGTGCACCGCCGCGCGCGCAGCCAGGTGCGGTTCGATCATCTTGCGTACGTCGATCAGCTCCGCTACCTGCTTCTGTTTTTCCCGCAGCGCTCTGGCCAGAGGATTGGCCGCGCTGGCGCCACGGCTGCGAACCACAGTTCCCACACCCTGGCGTGGCTCGAGCAAGCCCATCAGTTCCAGGCTGCGGATAGCATCGCGCACCGAACCGCGGCTGACCCCAAGCATTTGCACCAACTGCCGTTCCGGAGGCAGCAAGTCGCCGGGCTTCAGGTCTTCTGTAATATGCCGCTCCAGTTGCTTAGCAACTGCCTGGTAAACTTTGTTTCTCGGGATGGTTTCGAAACCGGCGCTCGCCAGTGCTTCTGCGGCTTTCATGGCCATTGGTCTGATGACTAACCAATTTCAATCATCACCATGAACTGGCACAAGGACGTACATCACGTCCTCGTGTGACGTGATCAAAGCGGCTAAAGCCAGCGTTGATGAAATCGACTTTTCTGCCCGCCTGAAAAGCGTGCTCCAGCGACCACAAGCCACTCTGGAATGGGCGTAATCGCGAGGTTAACTGCCCCTCTTGACAGCTCCAAAATTCCTTTTTTAAAATTTTCTTGTGGAGGGATTTTCCCGCAACTTCAGGAGAAGGACAATGCCTGACACTGCTCGAATGCCTGAGATTTTCTGCTTCATCTGCGACCAACCCGTCAACCTGGAAACCGCCAAAGTGAACGACCAGGGTAAAGTCGTTCATGAAGAGTGTTACGCAGGCACGATCACGGATAACGCTTCGGACCTCACCTCGGCGGCATCGTCCTGACCAAGCCTCCCGCTCCGAAACAGACACGGGCCGCGACTATAACGGGTTGCGCGCAGGGCACTGCAGCAGCTCACAGGATAGTCATCACCCACGCCATTTATGCATGCAGGGACTGGGCAAGACTCAGCAGATTTTGAGGGTGCACACGAATGATCCCGCCGCGAGGGCTGTCAAGGTCTGCCAGTAATAGAAACGAGATGGACACCACCAGCGGGAGGACCATAAGAAGAAAGGTCTTGGCCTTCACCGGGTGGATTGCGAAGCCGAGCAACAAGTTACAGCAGATGGCAATCGCTACCATGAGTCCCCACGCTGCCGTTGGAATGCGGTTCCACCACGCAGCTTGGGTGTAGCCCTGCCGATTCAATACGTCGTTCATGCCTTCGACCACCAGCGCCATGACCGGCGTAGGTTGCGCCACTGCCGCGGTCTTTACCGCGGACCATAATTCGTTCTGCAGTTGTGCGGTCTCGGCGTCAATCTGCTGCAGCCGCTGTCCATAACGCACCTGGTAGAACGAGATGCGCTGGTCAAGGTACTGGCGCAGTAGGGCGTGAATCTTCTCCGCGTCAGCCGCGGGCAACAGGTCCGCGCGGACATACTCCGTCCCGATGGCGTTGGCTTCTTCCTCCTCGTAGTTCTTGCGCTGGTCGTAGCGGCCAACCGCCATGGAGAAACTGAAGCCGATGATGAGGCCCAGCAAGGTCAGGGTCGCACCGACAATGAAGTTGAAATCGCTGCGCGCCTCAGGGTCGAGTTGGCTCCTTCTGCTGAGGTAACGGGTCCCAAATAGTGCTGAGCCCCACATCACAAGGAAGCACAGCACGAAAAGCAGGGCTGGAAAATCCATGAGGTCTGGCATGCGTGACAGTCTAGCAGCCGTGGGCGTGAGAGCAGGCACTCCCTATGGCTGTCCTTTGTCGCTGCAGAAGCTGCCCTGGGGAATATTCGAGTACGCGCAATCCCCTGGACTGCTACCCGAGGTGAACCTGATGTCCCAGGGCGACGGCAGGGTAGTCCCGGGAATGGTCTTGGGGAAGCAACTCACATTCGGCGGAGACTGCGTCGGCGAGCCCGCCACGAAGTCGCTGGGCAGGGTAAAGGCAAATCCGTAACACCCGCCCGACGGACAATCCACGTCCTTGATGGCCCAGTTGGCGCAGGCGTTCTGACACTCCTTTGGAGCCGCAAACTTCTCGCTGGCGTTGCAGCCGCAAGTGTTGGTGGACGAGTTCCAGGTGCAGAAGCTGGCCGGCGCGCAGTGGCTGGCGATGCCGTCGTTGTAGTTCTGCTGGAAGTCGCTGAACAGCGCCATGGTGAGCGGCACGGTCAGGATGCCGGTGTGGGCGTCAAAGCAGCCTCCCTTGGGGCACGGATACGGCCCCACCGTGGTGAACGTTGGAGGACTGGCCTGCTGGTTCACCCGCACCTCCAGCAGCGTGCTGGGATCGAAGTCCTGGCCCACGTAAAGTTGGTACACCTGGCTGGTGGTGGGCTTGGCGAACAGGAGAAATACGAAATACTGCCCGCTCTGCCCCTGCGTGTTGCCCACGAAGACGTTGAACGAGGTGGGGCAGGTCTGGCCATTCTGCAGCTGGTTCTGGTCCGTGCACCATGGTTCCTGGGTCGAAGCCGCAACCGTCGTGTCAATGTAATAACGCGCATTGTTGACGGTGAGATTGCTGCGCTGGTAGGTGGAGTCGGTCATCATCCGAATCTCGGTCGCCCCGGTTTCGCCGGGATTGGTCTGCTCGCGGTAGAGCGGCACACCATAACAGGAGTTGCCGGTGCAATCCGCTCCCCAATATTGCTGGCCATTGACGCTGCAATTGCCGACGGTCGCGCATTGCGGAAACAGCACCGTGGTCACGTAGTCATAAGGACTGGTATTCGCGGTGGCGCAGAGCCCGGGATACCCTGCTTGTTGTACGGGCAGCTCGTGCCTTGCGGCATCAGATCCCATGTCGGACACGCACTCGGAGGTTTCCACCGGCACGTTGAAGAACGGGTCCTTGTTGACCGAGATGCTGGGCCGAACTTGCTTTTCGGCGGATTGAGCGGACCGGTCAGACCCGGTCAGCGAGCCGTCATCGTCGCTCAACTCGGTCTGGCGATCAATGTCGGTGAAACCAAGAACATGTTCGACGCCTGGATGCAATACCGCACCGTGACCTGATTCGGGTCGGTCTGAAAGGTGCCGGACTGGAAGAACGGCTCGACCACAAAATGGCGAATGTCCACATTGTTGAAGTACAGCGTGTCCGAGTGGAACGCCGGCGGATAGTAAAAGCCGTTGGGCTGCTTCCAGGCAATCGCGGCATTCGGCAGGTAGCACTGGTTGCCCGACGATTGGGTTGGGTCCAAAGGCACGCCATTAGACCGCCAGTACATCCATTGGTCGCACTGCTGGCCGCTGGGACAGCCCGCTCAGCGTGGTGGGCGTGATTTCCAGGTACGCATTCGACGACTGGTAGGAAGGACCATCGTAGATGCTGAGGAAGCGCTGATTTACGGCGAAGGCTCCCAGCGGTATGGTAATCCCCTGGCTTAGGATGGGGCAGAAAGCAGCGGGCGCGTTGGGGTCGCAGTTGAGGCCCGAGCTGGGATTGAACGGTCCGGCGTTGGAGGCAAAGGGATTGCTTGGCTGGGTCATGCCGATGAAGACGTTCTTGTACGCCAACGCCCAGTAGCCAGGCACCTCGTCTGACCCGCTGTAGCCGCCACCAGAGACGAAGGTCAGCCCGCCATTCTGCACGTCGGTGAGAGCGCTGTTGGTCAGCAGGAACCACTGCTTGCGCAGCCAGATGGCGCTCAGGTTGGTTTGCGCCCAATGAAACAACGAGGTGTAGTGGTCGATGGCGGTGATGGCGCAGTCCTCCGTCGCAAGGTAAGCGCATGGCTTCACATTGCCGCAGAAACCTGTGCCCGTGCACAGCGTGGCCGCACGCGCTCCTCCGCTAGGCACTTTGGGATAGTAGCCGTCGGCCTGGGGGGTGAACGGCGTTGAAAAACCCGGCGCCAAGGGATTGACAATAGGGGCAAGCGGACTCTGGATATCGCAGGGCACAGTATCGCCGATGGTGGTGAACGAATTCTGCGAGGTGCTGCAAGAGTTGCCCACGAAGCTCTTCAGCGGCGTGATGCCGGCCTGCTGGTAAGTATCGACCCCCGGCGACGACTGCACATCCTGCTGCTCTCCGGCGTACGAGTTCCAGTATTCGTAGCGCGAGTTACCGCTGTTGGTGCTGGGCAGC
This sequence comes from uncultured Acidobacteriaceae bacterium, assembly GCA_963823635.1. GTDB lineage: Bacteria > Acidobacteriota > Terriglobia > Terriglobales > Acidobacteriaceae > Bog-257. The sequence goes on from CAWGMV010000023.1 coordinate 240,824, forward strand.
AGCCAGTAGCACATGCCGCAACTTCCCGTCCCCGCTGCCATGTTGTACTCGAAGTCGTTCCAGCCGTTCATGATCCAGAAGGTCGTGGGGTGGTCGGTATCGGTGTGGAATGGGACTTCGTCCGCATTCGGATTCTGGTGCGCCGCCGATAGGATTCCCGGCACATTGCGCGGATTCTGTGGGTTGTCCATGATCCCGCCACGCGCCAGCACCCCCAGGTTGGAGAAGAGGTGGTTGTTGGTCTCGCTGCCGTCCTCCAGGTAGTACCCATGCCCGATGGAAGCAAAGCCGACATTGCGCGCCAGCAACGCCCCCGCCGTGGCATGGATCGTGTACCAGCGGTTCATCGAATCCCACACCGAAGAGTCTTTGACAAACGTAATAGGAGAATTGGCGACTGCGGGCTGGGGCGTCTGCCGCGCCATGTGGAAGTGCACCGGATAGTGCATGATGCGCCCGCCTTCGCCCATCTGGTAGAACTCGACCCCCTGCACCTGGAACGAGGCAAAACCCTGGCGCACGATGGTGTGCCCGCCGAAGTAGTAACAGTTTGAACCGCAGTCCGAGGCAGACGGGAAATTCTCCCCGGGATTGTCGCCCGCCGAGATGATTCGGATGCTGCGCGTCAGCAGACCCACCGCGGCGCGCGTCTCCACGCAGCGGGTTTGCGGCGAGGTGCAAGCCACGTGCGGGTCCTGGTCCGGCCCGATGCCGTTGGGCACATTCTCCGCTCCTAAATCGAACGTGGTTCCGTTGTGGATATACTGCACCGTCTGCCCCTGCATGAGAGTGATCACCGAATAGCCCTTGGAGGTGTCGTTGCTCGCCACTGTCAACTGCTCGGAATGGGCGGGCAGATAATCCGTCGTACTCAGCACGATGTTGTCGTTGGCGACCCAATCCACGATGCGGTCCAGGGTCAGCGCAGTGTTACCGGCGGCGGTGGTCGCCGCCAGCCGCGCCCAGCTAGTGCCTGAGTTCCACGGCGGCAGCGTGGTGTAGGTAGCGCCTTTCTTGCCGAACAGTTGCAGCGTCCCGCCATAGGACACCCCCAGCACCTTGTAACCAAAATAACCCGGAGGATTACCGCCATCGTCATAGTCCAACGGCATGTAGGCATAGAAGCAGTCATTCACGCTGCCCGGCAGTGACGATTGCACGCAGCTCGGAGGGTTCAGCGTCGGCATGTTGCTGCAGTTGTTCTGCGGGCAGTTGGAGGTCCAGATGTTCGTAGGCACACCGCACTGGTTCATCTGGTCCGACAAGCAAGTGATGCCCACGCCGCCGTCGCCATGCCCGGTGCCAACGCTCTGGGCCGGGCCAAACAAATGGATGGTCAGCGTGCCGTTCTGACCATAGGGGGCGCTGGGACTGCCTGCGATCAGGCTGCTGTTGTTCTCCACCAGGATGTTGGCCGCCCACAGATCGATGTTGCCGCTGTCCATAAACTGCAGCACGCCGCCGCCCGCGCCGCCATTGTAGATGTTGATGTTGTTAAACATGTACGTGCCGGGGAACACGAAGCACGTGCCCGGCCCGACAACCTGCACATCCTGCGTGCCGTCGCCGTTGGGGGGCAAAGATTCGCCGCTACTGCAGGTGATGGCGGAAGGCTTGCGCGTTTTGGGGTTGCGCGCATCGGCTTTGTGAGGGCTTCGGTCGGCTGCCACGCACGGACTGCCGGTCAGCACGGCGCAGACAAAAGCAAGAAGCAGAGAAAGAGTGGCAAGTCCGACGAAGTGGGACTTCATTTCAGCTCCTCATGCGCTCAACGAGCCGAGAGTGGCTTGGGCTCGCCCGCGCTCCCGAAAAATGGCGCACATAGTCTATACACAGACGACGGAAAAGCAAGAGAATTGCTTGACAGGAACCGGCCAGGGACGGCGACCTAAGCTTGACTACCCGAAGAGCTGCGACCTGTATTTCGCCGCTTCCTTCCGGTGATTTAGACTACAACCTATCTCATAAATCGCCGGAGATGAGGTTTGTATCAGGGCACGACTTTCAGTCGTGCCGAACAGGACATTGGATAAAGATCGGGGCTTCAGCCCCTGCACCAGCCCGAATAGGCTCCGTCAGAGGCTAAAGCCCAGGTTCCTCGTCGGCCGAGTTGCGGCACGGCTGAAGCCGTGCCCTGATACAAAGCGATTTATGAGATGAGTTGTAACCAGTCTTTAGAAGCACATCTTTCGCTTCGTTGTGCCCGCCGGAGGCCTCATGCTACGTCGCATCTCCTTCATTTTTCTCTGCTGTTCGTTGTGCAGCTTCGCGCAAAGCAAACATCCCTTCACCTTCGATAACATGATGCAGCTCAAGCGCATCGGCGAGCCCACAGTTTCGCCCGATGGCAAGTGGGTCGGCTTCGCTGCCGTTGACGTTAACCTTGACGAGAACACGCGCAAGCCGCACCTGTGGATTGTTCCCCTGGCTGCCACCCCAACGAGCGCAAATTCGGCGCTCGTTGGGGGCCCCGGCGCTGGCGGCGAGGCCCGCAGACTCACACCCGCGGGCGGCAAGGGCGAAGACCGCATCCGCTTTGCGCCCGACGGCAAGCGCATCCTCTTCGAATCCTCACGCGACGGCGGCTCACAAATCTGGGCGCAGGATTTCGACACCTCCACCGGCACGCTGACCGGCGAACCGCGCAAGGTGACCAGTATCTCTACGGAAGCTTCAGGCGGCCTGTGGTCGCCCGACGGCAAGAGCATCCTGTTCGTCTCGTCGGTCTATCCCGACTGCAAAGACGATGCTTGCAACAAGCAGCGCGACGACGAGCGCGCCAAGTCGAAGGTGAAGGCCAGCATCTTCACCCAACTAATGTTCCGCCACTGGAACCGTTACTTCGAGGGCAAGTACAGCCACCTGTTCATCGTCTCTGCCGATGGCGGCGTCGCCCGTGACCTGACACCGGGCGCCCACGACGTTCCTCCCTTCAGCCTGGGAGGGCAGGACCAGTACGCGTTCTCGCCCGACGGCAAGGAGGTTGCCTACACAAGCAACCATGATCCGGTTCCCGCGATCAGCACCAATAATGATGTCTTCATCGTGCCCGCTGCAGGCGGCGAAGTAAAGCAGATCACCACCAATCCCGGCAGCGACGGCACGCCGATTTATTCGCCGGACGGCAAGTACATCGCCTATCGCTCGCAATTACGCGGCGGCTATGAGAGCGACCGCTTCCGCCTGATGCTCTACGAGCGCTCCACCGGCAAGATTACCGACCTGACTCCGGACTTCGACCGCTGGGTGGACGCCATCGTGTGGTCGCCGGATTCCAAAACGATTTATTTCACCGCGGAGAACGAGGGCGAGAACCCGATCTACCAGATCAGCGTGACCGCGCCCAACGCCTGGCCGCAGGAGCTGGTGGATGGATTCAACGACAACCCCATGTCGACGCCGGACGGCAAGACGCTGGTGTTCGATCAGATGTCGATTGCGGCCCCGAATGAAATCTATGCCGCGCCATTGCTGTTCCCGCAGTGCCGTATAGCCGTCCAGCCCGGGAGCTATAAATATCCGGATTGCCTGATGACCAAGGCACGACCGCTCACCATGCTGAATGATGCTGTCCTGTCGAAGGTTGACATGCAGCCCATGGAATCCTTCTGGTTCGAGGGGGCAGCCAAGGACAAGGTCGAAGGCTTCCTGCTGAGGCCGCCGAATTTCGATGCCAATAAAAAGTATCCGGTGAAGTTCCTGATCCACGGCGGCCCGGAGGGCGCCTGGGGCGACGATTGGTCCTACCGCTGGAATCCCGAATTGTTTGCCGCCAGCGGCGGCTATGTCATCGTGATGATCAACTTTCACGGCTCGACCGGCTACGGGCAGAAGTTCATTGACGCCATCAATGGCGACTGGGGCGGCGCTCCCTTCCAGGACCTGATGCTCGGCCTCGACTATGCGGAGAAGAACTATCCCTTCATCGACAAGGAACGCGAATGTGCCCTGGGCGCCAGCTACGGCGGCTATGCCATCAACTGGATCGAAGGCCACACCGCGCGCTTCAAGTGCCTGGTCTCGCACGACGGGATGTTCAACAGCACGTCGGCCTTCGGCACCACCGAAGAGTTATGGTTCAACGAGTGGGAGTTCAAAGGCACGCCGTGGACCAATCGCGAGATGTACCGCAAGTGGTCGCCGCACCTGTCAGCCGCGAACTTCAAGACGCCGATTCTTGTGGTCCACGGCCAGCTCGACTACCGGCTCGACGTCTCCGAGGGCTTCCAGTTATTTACCACCGCGCAGCGGCTGAACATTCCGTCGAAGATGCTGTACTTCCCCGATGAAGGTCACTGGGTGCTAAAGCCGCAGAACAGCCGCCTGTGGTACCAGACGGTGAACGGCTGGGTGGATGAGTGGACGAAACCGGGGAAATAGGTTTGGGATTTGTTGTGAATATGGCGAGCCAGATTCAAACTAAGAATGCAGCGCGTCGAGCTTCTTCCACAGGGGACCGAGAGGAATCTCCACCGAGTGAGTCGCAATCAGAAACAGCTCAACTGGCTGCCACCCACCCTGACTGCAGTCGTACGCCTTGTGGCGCATCGGGTCGATGACCCAGATGTTGGCAACGCCCATTGCGCGATAGTCGTCCAGGCGCGCCTGATAGCGGGACACCCGGTCTTCAGGTGAAAGCACCTCGACCACGGCGACAGGCGCTGTAGTTAGGACACCCTCGTAGGAACTGGTGACGGGAAGCACAGCGATGTCGGCGATACGCACACGCGTCGCGGACACACGCATTCTGATCTCCGGGTAGGCTTCAAGTTTCCATTGCTCCTCGTGGAGTGCAAGCCACTTGACGAAGAAGGCCTGTACCGCAGAATGTTCCTTCTCTCCCACGTTGCGCTCCTCCAGCTCGCCGTCCACGTAATCGCAGTCCGGTTCGTAATCGGTCGCGAGGTACTCGTTCAGCGAGACTTGAGTAGTTGCCACGGCGGGCGCTCCTGGGGCAGAGTATAGCACTCGTCAACGCCATCAAAGCCGGGCATTTCCGTTGTCTGCTGTCCGTGACGCGATGTATGATTCTCTCCCGGCTGATAGGGCCGGGAAACCTATTTTCATCCTCTTCCAAGAAGAGCGAGGCATCATGCCGAAATGCAGACAAGGTCTCTCCATTTTTCTCAGCATCAGCGTGATGATTAGCGTTGCGGGTCTGGACGGCTGCAGCAAGAAGCAGTCGCAATCGCAGTCCGAACAGGCGCAGCAGCCGGGACAGGCGCCGGCGACGACCTATGCGACGCCCACGGCGGACCAGCTTTATCAGCTCGTCGCTCCCATTGCACTTTTTCCCGATAACCTGGTGGCCATGGTTCTGGCGGCCTCAACTTTTCCGGACCAGGTAAACGCTGCCTATCAGTGGCTGCAGCAGAATTCCAACCTCAAGGGCCAGCAGCTCACAGAGGCGGCCAATCAGCAGCCATGGGATAACAGCGTCAAAGGACTGACCCAGTTCCCTGACGTGCTGAACCAGATGGCCACCAACCTGTCGTGGACCTCGGCGCTGGGCGACGCCTACTACAACATCCCGCAGAGCGTGATGAATGCCGTCCAGGTGATGCGCCAGCGTGCCTACCAGGCCGGCAACCTGAAGAGCACGCAGCAGCAGAACGTCACCGTGCAGAACCAGGCGCCGGGAAGCGCGGCACCGGCTCCAGCGTCTTCGGGCGAAGCGCAGACTACGATCGTGCAGCCTCCGCCGCAAACCATCGTGATTCAGCCGGCGCAGCCGGACGTGGTGTACGTGCCGACTTACAATCCGACCGTGGTCTATGGAGCTCCGGTAGCGGTGTATCCCGGTTACTCCACCGGAGCGATGGTGGCCACCAGCTTGCTTTCTTTCGGCGTTGGCATAGCGGTCGGAGCAGCTATCAGCGGCGGAGGAGGATGTTGCGGATGGGGTTACAACTCGTGGGGCTGTGGCTGGAACAACTCTACTGTCGTCTATAACCACAACACCTATATTTCCAACTCGAATACCTTCGCTAACCGGAACAACTACTACAATCGCAACTACAACAACGCCAACTTCAACAACGTCAACCGGAATAACATAAATACCAACAATATCAATCGGAATAACGTCAACGCCAACAACCTCAATCGCAACAACGTCAACCCCAACAATCGCACCAACAACTTCAACGGCAGCGAGCCGCACTTCAATCAGAACCTGAACCAGAAGCAGTTTAGAAATGAAAACGCGCAGAACCTGGCGGGGCAACGCGGTGGCGGGCAGCAGAATCTTGCCCAAAACCGCGGCGGCGGACAGCCTAACTTCAATCAGCAGAATCGAGGCAGCCAGCCAAACTTTAATCAGCAAAACCGCGCGGGCATGAACCAGAACCAGGGGCGCGCCAACAATCTCGCTCAAAACCAGCGGCAACCGCAGCGCGGCTACGGCGAACAGGGGACTCGTGGGGCGGGCACTAGCGCGTTCGGCGACTATAGTCAGGGCGGCGCTGCTCGAACCAACAGTGCGCGCGGCCAGCAAAGCCTGGCTGGGAATCGCGGCGGAGGAGCGACGGAGCGTGCCGGAGGGGGCGGCGGCGGTGCTGCCCGCGCCGGCGGAGGTGGTGCGCGTGCCGGCGCCGGAGGCGGTGGCCGGCGCAGGTAGCTAATTCAAATGGCCGACCCCGGGGCGCACGAACGACAATCAAGGAGAACACGCACTGTGAAATTCATCGCGCAATCTTCCCGAATAGTTACTACCCGGCCGCCGCTGGCGGTGTTTGCTGCGACTGTTCTGTTTCTGCTGAGTGCCGTATGTTCAGCCCAACAGGGCAACGAGAAGACCTTCAGCTCTCCCGGCGACGCTGTGCTGGCCCTTTATAACGCCGTGAAGTCGAATGACAGCCAGGCTCTGAGCTCTATCCTCGGTTCCAACTCCGGTCCCATCATCCACACAGGAGACGATGTCGCCGACAAGAAAATGGGAACCGACTTCATTCGCCGTTACGAACAAATGCATCGCGTGGTGATGGAGCCGGACCAGACCGTCACCCTGTACATCGGCGCCGACAACTGGCCGATACCGATTCCGCTCGTGAAGAACGACAAGGGCGCTTGGTACTTCGACACCGAGGCCGGCAAGCAGGAGATCCTCTATCGCCGTGTCGGGAGGAACGAAAACGACGCGATTGACGTTCTGCACACCCTGGTCGATGCGCAGCATGATTATGCCTCGGTAACCCATGACGGCGATAAGACAAAGCATTACGCCATGAAGTTCATCAGCGATGAAGGCAAGCAGAACGGACTGTATTGGAAGACGAATGACAACGAGAATCCCAGTCCGGTTGGGCCGCTGCTGGTGAGCTCCTCTAACGAAGGTTACGTTTTGAAACAGGGCCAGCAGGCGCCCTTCCACGGCTATTACTTCCGCATTCTCACCAAGCAGGGAGCGGCGGCCAAAGGCGGCGCGCGCGATTACGTTGTGAGTGGCCAACTCACGCGCGGCTTCGCCTTCGTAGCCTATCCCGCGGAGTATCGCAACTCCGGTGTCATGACATTCATTGTGAATCAAGATGGCGTCGTGTACGAAAAGGACCTGGGTTCGGATACCGCGAAACTGGCCGCAGAAATGTCCGAATACAATCCCGACAGTACTTGGAGACCGGCAGACTAGCCTTCAGGTCAATGGGGTTTCTGCGGTTGGCATACGTTCGCTTCTCGAAAGCAATGTTGGGTGGGCAAAGCCGGCAGTGTTACTCAGAGGTCCAGAACCACCTCTTCACGAGGTTGAGAACAGCAAATCAGGACATCGCCGTCGGCAGGCGGCTGAAGCGGTTCGGGCTGGTAGCTTACCGCGCCGGATATCAGGCCGCTTTCGCAGGTGTGACAGACGCCCGTCCGGCACGACCACCGCACCGGAACGTCGCAGGCTTCAGCAAACTCCAGCAGACTTTGATACTTCGGGTTCCATGCGACGGCCAAGCCGCTGCGTGCAAAGGAGACCTGTGGTCCCGCGCCGGCAGGTCCGGCGGGCTGATGGGGCGGTCGAGCAGCCACAGCAGCTACTCCCGGCGTGATCGGTTCGCCAGGGCCAAAGACTTCGGTGTGGACTCGACTTGCACCAACGCCCCAGGCTACAAGCCCCGCCCTAAAGTCTTGCAGAAACTTGGGTGGGCCGCAAAGATAGAAATCGGCGCCACTTGGCACGCCAAGCTGCTCGATCGCGGCCACGTCAAGGTGGCCGGGAGCATCGAAGTCGGAACCGAGCCGGTCCTGCGGGCCGGGCCGGCTGTAGCAAACATGGCTGCGGCAATGTTGCAGCTTCTGCAGTAGGCCGCGTGACTCGGCAAAGAACGGGTGCTCCTCGCGATTGCGAGCGCCGTAAAGCCACCAGACTTCGCGCGCCGAAGAGCCCGCAGCCAGGGCGTGCAACATTGCCATCACCGGGGTGGCTCCCACGCCGGCGCTCAGCAGAACTACAGGGTCGTCGCCGGGCTGGAGGGTGAAGCTGCCGCGGGGAGCGCTGACGTCCAGAACATCGCCGCGCCGAACCTGAGTGTGCGAGATAGGTGCTGGCTGCGCCATTCACTTCCTGCTTCACGCTGATGCGGTAGTGATCGGCGCTGGGAGTATCGGACAGGGAATAGTTGCGCAGCAGAGGCGGCGCATCCGGCTTCGGGTGCATTCTCAGCACCACGAACTGTCCCGGTAGGGCGGGGCTGAGCGGCCTTCCGTCTGCGGGTTCCAGCACCAGCGAGAGCACACTGCTACTTTCCCGATTGAGCTGGGCCACGCGCAGCGCGCGAAAGCCGGGCCACGCCGGCGGCGGCTCGCTCGCTGGTCCGATGCCAGCGTTTCCGGTCGCATGTTCTCCCTGTTCGTCTTCCTGAAGCATGGCCTTGAAGGAGCCCTGCCAACCGGGACTCAAGGCCGGGATGCTCAGCGCACGGAGGAGTTGATCGCGGCAATGTCCGGGCAGATAGAGCAGCGCGTCAACTTCGGTCACGGTCATGCGCACAGGAGCTTCGCCGACCTTGACAATCTCATCCCCGCTGCCTACTTCGCCTTCTTGCAGCACGCGGAAGTAAAAGCCGGGCCGGTGGTGCGCTACCAGCAGGGAGGCCATGCGAGGCTCATTCATCCGGATGCCGACGCGATAGCAGGTAACGCGGGGTTGCGTCACCTCGAAGAGTGCGCTACCGATGCGATAGCGATCGCCGATGCAAACTTCGTCGTCGGCAAGGCCTTCGACGGTGAAGTTCTCGCCGAACTGACCATAGATGAAGTCGGTACGAGCGAGCTGTTTTTCCCAGAAGCGGTAGGAGTCAATCTGATAGACAAAGACGGCGCGCTGCTCACCGCCGTGACCCGCCAGGTCGCCCTGGCCGTCCCCGTCGATGTTGAGTCGGCGAACCATGCGCCGGCCCTGGATCGTACTCTTCCATATCCCTGTGTGGACAGTCTTTCCCTCCCACGAAATGTCGCGCGGGAGGCCGACGTTAACGGACAATAGCCGGGCCATGTGAGACTCGACGGGGGGCTTACTCTACTGCAACCTTGGTGCCCGGCTGGGCCTGCGCTGATAGGTGCTCGATGCGGTCGTCGATGACCTGGCGAACCGCCTTGAGGAACTCGACGCGCGAGTTCGCCAGATGCTGGCGGACCGCCGGCGAGATTCCCAGAAGCTCCCTTACGGTATTCACCAGCTCGCGGCAGGGGCAGGGCTCATACGCGACCGACTCGCTTGCGGCTTGCGTCTTGGTCTGTGTCTTCATAATTGTGACTCCTTCATCTCGACTGTGAGCACCTTGCTCTCCAGTTTGGCGCGCGACGGCGCCAGGGCCGCCATGGAGCGCGGCAGACCGATGTGGCGGCGGAAGGTGCCAATCTGCACCACGAGTTCGTCGCCCTTCTTGAACAACTCGACTTCTCCCTTGGTGGCGAAGGGCAAAAGCACGCGAATCTCGTAAAGGCCGTCGCTCTTCCCGAACGTGTACGGCTTCTCTGTGCGGGTCACGGCCGACGGATCCTCGTCCTCAGCATATAGCACGCGGGAAAGTTCCTCCAGCCGCTGCTTGCCCAGTACTTCGTGGGAGAACAGGGGCACGCGTTTTACCGGTACGGGCGCAAAGTATTCCTCGATTTCGTGCAGGATGGTTTCCTGCGAGTGGTGCCATTCGTTGAACCAGGTGTCCGACACCTCTGCGGGAAGCAGGCGGTTGACCACGACGGCATCCACCGTGAGCCCGTGCAGGGAGAAGTACACGAAGGCGCGCTGGGTTTCGCGCAGCACCATCTTCTCCGGATTGGTGACCAGGCGCACGCTGGTAATTTGCGGGTCTTCCATGATGTCGTCGACGCCCTCGAGCTTCTGGAAAAGGTCGCGAATGTTGCCGAAGTAAGCGTCGGGCGGCAGCTCGAAGGGCGCAACCCGGTTGGCGATCGGCCGCACCGCCTTCAGCAGATTTCGCTGGAAGGGAAAGATGTGCTTCATGTACCAGTCGAGGGTAGTCGGCATGCTGATGAAGCGCATGGACTCAGCGGTCGGCGCAGCGTCCAGCACGATGACGTCGTAACGCTGCTCGCGGCGATACTGGTTGATGTACATCATCGCGCTCAGCTCTTCCATGCCGGGCAGAATGGCAAGCTCCTCCGCTTCCACCCCGCTGATGCCGGTGGTGCGCAGCACCGAGCTCACGTACGACGAAATCTCCTGCCAGTGCCGCTTGATCTCCTTCTGGATGTTCAGCTCCTGAATGGAAAGCCGCTCGTTGATGGCCAGCGGGTCGGCGGTTTGCACGTGGAACAGGTCGGTGTCGAGATCGAACGCGTCGGCCAGGCTGTGCGCCGGATCGATGCTCATGACTAAGGTGCGATAGTTGAGTTTCGCCAGCTTGACGCCGGTGGCAGCGGCCAGGCTGGTCTTCCCTACCCCGCCCTTGCCGCTAAACAGCAAAATCCTCATGATTTCATTCTACGGCTTTGACGGACTCAGGAGGTGAAGGGGAAATGAATGGAGGGTCGCGAAGAAGGACCAAACCATACGCCCTCGCACGGAGGTTGACTTTCCTTTCTCCCCACGTTGACACTGCAACTCATCTCATAAATCGCTTTGTATCAGGGCACGGCTTCAGCCGTGCCGCAACTCGGCCAGCTAGGAACCTGGGCTTTAGCCCCTGAGGGAGCCCTATTCGGGCGGGTGCAGGGGCTAAAGCCCGATCTTTTTCAATGCGATGTTCGGCACGACTGAAAGTCGTGCCCTGATACAGACCTCATCTCCGGCGATTTATTGAGATAGGTTGCAGGCCATAGCACATAATATGGGTAGCCAATGAAGACGCCCATTCAGATTCCCGACGGCCTCTTCCAGGAGGCCCGTGATTTGGCCCAGCGCGAGCACACCACGCTGAAAGCCCTGGTGGAGCAAGCTCTGCGTCGCATTCTGGCGGAGCGCCAAAAGCGCGGCAGGTTCCGGCTCCGCAAAGCGACGTTCAAGGGCAAGGGGTTGCAGCCCGCTGTTGCCGGAGCCTCCTGGGAAAAGATTCGCGAGTTGAGCTACGAAGGCCGCGGCACATGATCGCGGTTGACAGCAACGTTCCGGTGTATCCTCAGAACCCTCCAGCGAACGGTCCTTCGCCGGGCGCGTCCTTGTTATCGTCCTTATCCTTATCTTTGCCCCAGGTCCAGTACATGCCCACATAGGCGTAGTTCTCCGTTTGCCCAGCGACAGAATGGCCGTAGCAGAACAGAAACTGGCGGCCGGGATGATTCTTGAAGTGGTAATACCCGCCCAAGTCAACCAGCGTAGAAGCCTGGGTCTGCGGCGCTGCGCTTCCTTCGCGTCCATGGGCAAAGACCTCCGCGCCCAACTCCAGCCTCTCGCTGAGCTGTTTCTTCACCAGCCATCCCGTGTAGGCAAAGTTGCGGTACCCGGTTTGTGGCACCAGTTCGTAGCCGGCGCCGCCGTCGAAGGTCCACTTTCCAACGTTTTTCTGCAGCCAAATCGGCAGCTTGTACCACACCTTGCCCACGCCCAGTCCTTTGGCCGCGTTGCCGGTCGGCATTTCGAACATGGTGAACGAGCCAATTTGCGGAAAATGTGGGCTTTCCTTGATGAACGCAATCTTCGCGCCCAACTCCATATCCATCAGGCCAAACGCCGTCGGCCCGCTTCCGCTGGGCAGATACACCGGATTGTTGCTCGGCGCGACCACGCCGAACGGCAGGATCGCGTGCAGTTGCACCCGGGGTATTGCCCCCCAGTTGAACTCGAACGCTGGACCCGAAGCGTCCATTTCCACGGGTGTCCCATCGGCCGAGCCGGAGATATAGAACTCGTAATGGTGCAAGTCCACGGGCACGGGATCGTCGGTCTGATAAGGCGGTCCCTGCGCCCACAGCTTCGGTCCGGCTACCACCGCCAGAAGAAACATCGCTACGATGACACCAGCGGAGCGAGTCTTGATCAGCATATTTCGAGTAGAAACTTCGTCCTTACCAGGCTTTAGACGCAATCCAAGAGGAATACGACGATCGCGCTCTACGCCGTTCAGATTCTAGCGCCTGTAGATTAGAACCTTGCTTTGTATCAGGGCACGGTTTAGCCGTGCCGCAAGTTGATCCCAAAAGGACTTAGGCTTCGGCCCTTGAGCGAGCCGATTTTGCAGGGGCTAAAGCCCGGACTCCTTACTTTGCTCGCTTCGGCACGACTCGAAGTCGTGCCCTGATACAAACCAACCAATTTATGAGTAGGCTCTAGTGTTCCTTTGCAGCATGATAGCCCCGGCTCATTACCCTTACGTGGTGGCGAGGATCAACATGAATATGCCTATGGATTGGACACGTTAGGCCCTTGTTGGCGTCGGCTGAGGCTGACACAATTCCTAAGGACCATTCACCTGCTAGATAATGCCCCCTACCCCTCCGAAGGAACCCGATTGTAGCCACATTCGAAATAGCGACGGAACGGTCACATCCTTTTGTAATCGCTGTTCGCTGACCATTGCTCGCGCGTTTGATACAGAAGGCCTGGGGCTACTCGAATCACGGCATGTGTGTCAGACGGCGGAAAGACGGCAGGTGGTCCGGCTCGTCCATCGAACTTACGACCCCACCACGCGAGCGGATGATCATTTGGCCAGCAGCTACAGGGAGGTCCTGGACGGAAGGAGTTTAGGATTGTCGCAGTCCGCCAGGGTTGAGTTGATCAGGGCACATCTTTTCTCATACCCCTGCCCTAGGTGCGCGCAATCCGTGGAGCAGCAGAGCCCAAACGACCCGCGAGTTTGTTTCACTTGTCACCTCAGCTTGAAAGACCGCTGGAGGGAACTCGCCGGGGTCGCACCGCTCTTGCCTGGAAGGGGGGAGAGCAGCCGCTCTCACACGGTCCAGTTTTATTCCGATGAGGAAGTTTTTCTGGTTACCTTTACGCGTTTTATCGTTCCCGCGCTGAAGGCGGGGAATGCGGTAATCCTCGCTACCACGGAGTCACACCGGGCGGGCCTTTTTCAGCGGCTGGAGGCAAACGGCCTGGATGTTGCTGCCACCGTTACAGAAGGGAGATTGATCGCGCTGGATGCCGGCAGCGCGCTCTCTACCTTCATGGTCGATGATTTTCCTGACCGGGTTCACTTCCTCGAAGTCGCGAGCGCTCTGGTTGTGGCAGCGGCAAAAGCGGCGAGAGGGGAGCCTCCCCGGGTTGCGGCTTGTGGAGAATGCGCACCTCTCTTGTGGAAGAGGGGGAAGACAGATGCCGCAATCCGGCTCGAGCATCTCTGGGACGAGATAGCCAGAACCTACGATGTGGAAATTCTGTGTGGGTATCCCGGGAGCAGCCTACAGGGCGAGCAGGGACGGGCCAACTTCCACAGAATCTGCGCCGACCACTCCGCTGTGTACGCCCGATGATCGGGTTTGATGGGCTCGATCTTTCGCGAAATTCTGTGCTCTAAGCGCCCATCGCGTACAAATACTCCACAAACGACTTTGTAGCGCCATCTATCCCCTGCACTTTCGGATTCGCCGACTCGATGACGTAATACTCGTCGGGCGCATGGGCGCCGCTGCCGTGTCCCAGGCCGAAGTGTCCCGCGGGCATCTTCAGCGGCTCGCCGGTGAAGACGTAGCCCGGCCACGAGCCGGCGTTACGCGGCAGCATGACGGGATCGATGCCGTTCTGCTTATACATGGCAATCTGCTGGCGAATAAGCTTGGTATCGGGCGAGGTGCTGGTGGGATCGTAGCCGCCCGTCATGTTGACCTCGATGTCGCCGTAACCTTTATTGGCAAGGTGCGTCTTGAGCTTGGCCAGCGTATCGGCAGCGGTCATGTCGGGCACCAGACGCAAGTCCATCTTGGCCACCGCCTTGTGCGGCAGAATCGTCTTGCCGCCCGGCCCGGTGTAGCCTCCAACCAAACCTTCGATGTTCACCGTGGGGTTGGCCACCAGCATCTCCAGAGCCTGCTGCCAGTCCACGTCATGGATCCAGTGGGTGACGCCGAGCTGCTGCATGGCGACCTGCTCGTTGAGCCGCTTGGCCGCCTCGGCGATCATCGCTTTCTCCGACGCCGAGACAGGGCGAACTTTGTCGGTGTAGCCAGGGATGGCGGGCGTGTTTCCATCAGGCGAGACCAGCGTGCCCAGCGCCAGCACCAGGTGCCACGCCGGACTGTCAACCCGTGCCTTGTTGCTGGAGTGAATGTCTTTCTTCGGGCCGCGTCCCCAGCGCTCGCCGCTGGAAACCAGTTCGAGCTCGATCACTCCCTTGGCGCCGAGGGTCAGCATCACCATGCCGTCGAGTCCCTGCATGGCCGAAGGCATGAAGATGCCGTCGCAGCGTTGGAGCGCGGCGGTCACCTCGGGCCGGCGAACGACCTGCGGGAAATGCGGCGAGCCGATTTCTTCCTCGCCCTCGGCCACAAATACAAGGTTGACCGGCATCTTCTTTCCCGCGCCCTGAATGGCGTGCAGCGCCGCCAGAAATGCGGCTTCCGGGCCTTTCTGGTTGACCGCGCCCCGCCCTATTACGACCTTGCCCAGGCCGGGCTTGTCCACAATGCGCGCCTCCCACGGCGGCGACGACCACTCCGCCGGATCAACCTGCTTGACGTCGTACATGAAGTACACGCCGAGGGTATGCGGCGCTCCCGCATCGAGCGTGGCAAAGACGCCGGGCTGCCCGTCGGTGGGGACCTTGGTCACGCTGGTGAATCCGGCGTCGTGCAGCAGGTCCATCATCATCTGGCAGCCTTCGGTCATGCCGCGGTTCTCGGCGGCAATCGAAGGCTGATGAATCCAATCCTGCAAGCGCTTAACGGATTGGTCATGCTGTTTCGCAATCTCGGCTGAGATGGCGTTAAGGTCTGGCGTTTCGGCATCCGCAAATGACACGCGCGGCAATGCGGCCGCCGCGGCGCTCAGTGCTGCACCCTGCAGAAAAATTCGTCTATTCATGGCGACGTAACAATAAAGCTTGAGGAGGCCGGACGTCCAGAGGGGGCGGCGGCGATTCATGAGACGGGAGTTCTATAATCGCATCAGCAGTTGGAGCCTGAATTCAGATGAAAATTCTCATTAGCTTTGCAATTCTGTTTCTCCTCAGTTTCCCGACGGCTACGACGGCTTTCGCGCAAGCGGAACTGGAGCCCGGCAGCCCGCAGCTCATCAGCCCCGAGGACCTGCTCAAACTTCTTCAAGCCCCCAAGGGCGAGAAGCCGCTCATCCTCAACGTCGGGCCTCATCTTATCTATATGCAGGCGCACATTCCCGGCTCCGAGTTCATCGGACCGGGTTCAGATTCTCAAGCCCTGGAATCGTTGCGCAGGCGCGTAAAGAACGTGCCGCACAATTCATTCATCATCCTTTACTGCGGCTGCTGCCCCTGGGGCCGCTGCCCCAACGTCCGTCCGGCCTACAACGAGTTGCACAAACTAGGCTTCATCAACGTCAAAGTGCTGTACATCGCTGACAACTTCGGGACCGACTGGGTTGAAAACGGCTATCCAACCATCAAAGGCCAATAAAAACCGATGAGAAGAGTCGCTTTGATTGTTGTTGCCGTGCTGCTGCTGGCCGGCATCTGGCGGATGAGTCATATATCCCGCGCCAGCAAAAGCGGATTGGGTGGGGCATCCAGCTTGTCGAAGGGTGGGGCATCCTCCGTCAATGGTGGGGCGCAGGCTCCCGACTTTTCTTTGCAGGATCTGGATGGCCGTCCGCTCGATCTCGCCAACTATCGCGGCAAGGTCGTGCTGCTGGATTTCTGGGCGACATGGTGTGGGCCATGCCGCACTGAGATCCCGCATTTTGTGGAATTGCAGAACAAGTATGGCGAGCAGGGACTGCAGGTCATAGGAATCTCCATGGACGACGGCCCGAAGCCGGTGCGCGACTTCTATCACGAGTACAAGATGAACTACCCCGTCGCAGTGGGAACCGAGCAGGTCGCGGAGTCCTACGGCGGCGTGCTGGGACTGCCGGTGACTTTTCTCATCGACCGCGACGGCCGCGTGGCGGCCAAATACACCGGAGCGGTGGAAATGGCGAAGATCGAACAGGAGACCCAGTCGCTGCTGGCGGCGAAGTAGTCTTGACCTATTCCACTTCCCCCGCCAGCCACGCAAGATATTGTTCCGTACCACCGTCGATCGCCAGTTCCACGCACTCCGGCAATTCGTAGGGATGCAGTTCCCGCAACGCCGCCTGCAACCGCGCCGTCTGCGCCGCAGTGGTTTTGATCAGCAGCAGGTATTCCTGTTCGTGCTCGATCTTGTCCTTCCAGCGGTACACCGAGCGGATGGGACCCACGATGTTGACGCAGGCGGCCAGCCGGCGCTCCACCAGTTGCTCGGCGAGTCGCTCGGCTGCGTCCTCTAAGCCGATGGTGGTAAGCACGACGCGTGCGTCAGTCATTTCGCCTCCGTTTGCACGAAGTGGATGGTGATTAGTGGATGGTGGATAGTCACGGCGTACTCATTGTCTCGCACTCACCCGCGCTGTTGTCAGCCATCAGCTAACAGCGGCGGCTCTGCGTCTTCTGTGTCATCCTGAGCGACGAGGTCGGCCGCCGCAGGCGGATGACCGAGGAGTCGAAGGACCCCTATATGGGCAACGCTCTCTCAAGCTGTCGTCCCGAGCGAGCCGCGCCTGTTCGCCAGAACGGGCGGCGCGAGCCGAGAGCCTGCGAGGCGCTGGCCATGCTCGACCGCGTCACCCAGCTTCCCGGCCACAGCTTTTGGCCGATGGAGGTTGCTTTCCTCGATGCGGTAGCTCCGTTTGCGGAAAGGCTCTTCGGGCATCAGCAGGTGAGCGATGCCTATCTTCTGGGCATGGCGATCAGGAAAAAGGGAAGGCTGGTGACCCTAGATCGGGCGATCGAGACGTTGGCGGGAAGCGAATTTCGCAATGCCGTAGTGGTGTTGGAATAAGAAGAACGCGACCGAGCGTTAGGGTGTCGTTAGAAAGCAGGTCCGGAATCGGGCCGCGGACCACAGGGAAGGCCCTTAACTATGGACTTACGCCCAGACGCTCAAGTGCGTCCCTCGCATGCTGGTTCCCCAGTTGGGCTGCCTTGCGATACCAGAAGATGGCTTGCTGCCGGTCCTTTTCCACTCCCTCGCCGTTTTCGTACATGGCGCCTAGGTTGTTCATCCCCTCCGCGTTGCCAGCCTCGGCGGCTTTGCGATACCAACTGACGGCTTGCTGGTGGCTGATAGACACTCCTCTTCCGTAGTAATAATCCTGGCCCTTGTCGTTCATTGCCTGGGCGCTCAACGATTCCGTTGCCGGTGGCTTCGCAGCGGCGGCTTTATCCGCGGTGGCCTTATCTGCAGCCGCCTTATCCGCCGCCACCTTATCCGCCGCCGCTTGATCCGCAGCAGCTTTATCCGCCAAGCGCTCAAGCGCGTCCTTCGCGTACTGGTCTCCGAGTTGAGCCGCTTTGCGGTACCAGCTGATGGCTTGCTGTGGGTCCTTCCTCACGCCGTAGCCGTTTTCGTACATCTCGGCCAGGTTGTCCATCCCGAACGCGCTGCCACGCTCGGCGGCTTTGCGAAAATAGCTGACGGCCTTCGGGTAGTCTTTATCCACTCCGAGACCGTTTCGGTACATGAAGCCCAGGTTGTTCATCCCACTCGCGTTGCCGGCCGCGACGGCCTTGCGATTCCAAGCCAGCGCCTGCTTGTAATCCTTGTCCACTCCGTAGCCGTGTTCGTACATGACTCCCAGGTTGGCCATCCCGTCTGCGCTGCCCGCCTCGGCGGCTTTGCGAAACCAACTGTAGGCTTGCTTGTAGTCCTTAGACACTCCTCTTCCGAAGTAATAGTCATTGCCTTTCTCGTACATTGCTTGGGTACTCAACGATTCCGCTGCCGGTTGCTTCACAGCGGCCGCTTTTTCCGCGACCGCGCTGCCAAGTGAGGTTTCGCCTGTGGGCGGGGGGCTGGACGCTTGAGTTTGGACCGCCGGTGTCTGAGTCGCTACTTGCAACTGCTCGGGGCGCGTTGCCCAGTACACAACGAAGGCTCCGGCTAGCACCCCGCATACCGCGAGGGCGATCTTCTTGAGGGTCGGCGACGCAATCGCAAGCGATGGCACTGGGGCGCCGCCGTGCTCCTGCTCCTCTTCCATTTGCGCCGGTTCTTCTGCACCCCTTTGCTCCGCATGAGGGCCGCCGGGTCGGCTCTCCGCCGGAGGGGCTGTGGCTGCCGCCGCACCCACCGTCGCTGGCTGCTCCACGCCCAGGGTCTTGAGCAGCGCCTTGAGGCCGCGCCCGTAATCGACGCGGAAGTCGATGTGTTGAATCCGGCGCAGTTGCAAGGGAACCACGCAATCCTGATAGAGAACGGGGATGATGGTTTTTTGTTCGTCCAACGCGAACGCAATTTCGTTGCGCACTTTCTTGGATTTGACGGAAGCCACGGTGAGGATCAACAACATGCGCGGACATTGGGTGACCGCGTCTTCGATCGCGTTGTCCCACTCCTGACCCGGTTCGATATCGAGTTGGTCGATCCACACGCCCGCGCCGGCTGCCTTCAAGTCTTCGGCTAGCCGAAGGGCAAATTCGGAATCCTCGCGGCTGTAGCTGAAGAAAGCGGTTGGCGCGTCTGCTGGCAAGGCCGGTCTCCGGGCGCAGCAAGCTTATGTAGCACACATAGTAGCCGATTTTGCCGGAAATGCAGCCTGGAAACCACAGATCCCTCGACTGCGCTTCGCTCCGCTCGGGATGACAAGTCCGAGGAACCAAGTTCAGGAATCAAATGTTGATTTTGTCATCCCGCCCGGGCTTTAACGTTGAAGTTTCTTACTTCGCTTTGCATCGCCCACTCGAACTCGGCCTGCAGTCTTCTCGCAAAACTTGACACTTGAAACTGCCTCATGACATTTGTCACCCTTCCCGGCTGACATTCCGCACTACTGCCGCGGTCGAAACTATTCGACCATAAACGTCGTACTACCAGAGAGGAAAAGCTCGCCGTGGCGCGTGTAACCAAGCCGCAACATTCCTCTGCGCCTGCGCCCTTCCCAAAGCCGCCGCAGGAAAGCGATACTAGAGTCATTGAACTGCCGGGGAGCCGAAGCCATTCCATGCCGCAACTGAAGGACGAACTGGCATCGCTGCGCATCGACCGCGACACGCCACGCCGCGGCCGATGGCGGATCCCCGTTCTTCTGATAGTCATCGCCGCCGCCGCCGCCGCCCTCTACTTCTTCCGCGCCAGGCTCGCTATCCCCGCTCTCGGCGCTGTAGAAGTTGACACCGTCCAGGCCCGGGTAGAGAACAGCGGGGGTCCCAACGCCGGCACGCCTATCCTGACGGCTTCGGGATACCTGGTGGCGAGGAAGCAGTCGGTGGTGTCGTCGCGGATACAGGGACGGATCGACAAGCTGCTGGTGGAAGAAGGCAGCGTTGTCAAGGAAGGCGACGTTCTGGCGACCCTGGACAATGCCGATATTGTCGCTGCCATCGTCAAAGCAAAGGCTGACATTGAGTATGCCAAAGCTGATCTGGTTGAGGCCCAGCGGCAGGAACGGCTACAGGAAGGCATGTACCGTGACAAGGTGGTCTCTCAAGATGCCTACGACGCTGCCAAAGCCAAGGTAGCCCTGGCGCAGGCAGCGGTTGACCAGGCTAAGGCAAACCTGGAGGTACAGCAAGCCAATCTTACCTTTACCACCATACGCGCTCCCTTCGCCGGCATCGTCGTCAAGAAGATGACAGAGGCAGGGGAGAGCGTGGCACCGATTCCCCCAGGGGTAAATATCTCTACGTCGTCTGGGGCCATTGTCGCTATTGCCGACATGAATTCCCTGGAAGCTGAGGTTGACGTTAACGAGTCCAATGTTGCGGAGCTACGTCAAGGGCAACCGGCAGACATATCCGTGCAGGCCATCCCTGACCATACCTATAAGGGAGTGCTGCGGCAGGTCATCCCCACGGCGGACCGCACCAAGGCGACAGTGACGGTGAAGGTTCACATCAATGACAAGGACAAGTACCTGAAGCCGGAGATGAGCTGTAACGTTACCTTCCTGCAGCCGCCAAAGACGGAAAAGGCGGCGGCGACCCCGAAGCGTATCGTCACCATCCCCAAGGAGGCGATAACGACACGCGATGGCAAGCCGGTGGTATTCCAGCTTGACGGCAACAAGGTGCGCCAGCTTCCGGTGACCACGGGCGCTGATCTTCACGGGCAAGTTATTGTTGTCAGCGGACTTGGGGGCTCGGAGACGCTGGTGAATAACCCTCCGCAGAAGCTGAAGGATGGGGATACGGTGAAGCTAAAGGCATAGAAGACAGGGTAAGTGCTGAGGCAGCTTGCGGGTCACACATAGGCACTTAAATGCTGATTCGTTTGGCGCTTAGAGACCATAATCGCGAACCACTATTTTGTCACTTAGAGCAATTTGTGGAATGGCTCTAGAACGCGCCAGGAAGCCAGTAGAACGATGGTGGGCACATCGGACGGCTCATACATCGTCCGAGGTGCAAGGACCGCTCAGAATCGAAGCTAGGGCCTCTAGCGCCAGTTTCCCATTTTGGGATGGAAGTACAAGATTCGAAGGCGGTTGCGCCCGATTGCCATAGCTGAAGAAGCATTGACAGGTACGACATAGGCATCGGCATAGGAGAAGTGATGAGTACAACGTCGGCAACGGCGATAACAACTGCGGTCAGCGTGCAGAACGTCCGCAAGTTCTACCAGCGCGACAGCTTACAGATCAAGGTTCTCGACGGCCTCAGTCTCGAGGTTCCCCAAGGCGAGTTTCTGGCGTTAATGGGGCCGTCGGGCTCCGGTAAGACAACGCTGTTAAACCTGATTGCCGGCATAGACCGCGCCACCTCCGGCCGCATTGTCGTTGCCGGCACCGACCTGGGCCCATTGTCGGAGGGAGAGTTGTCGAAGTGGCGTAGCCGCAACATCGGCTTCATCTTCCAGTTCTACAACCTCATCCCCGTTCTCAACGCGCTGGAGAACGTGGAGTTGCCCTTGCTGCTGACTTCCCTCTCCCGTAGCGAACGCCGTGAGCGTGCCATGACGGCGCTGCGTATTGTCGGCTTGGCGGACCGCGCCAAGCATTATCCTCGCCAGCTCTCCGGCGGACAGGAACAGCGTGTCGCCATTGCGCGCGCGGTCGTTACCGATCCTAACGTCCTGGTTGCCGACGAGCCTACCGGCGACCTCGACCACCAGAGCGCCGAGGAGATCCTGACGCTGATGGAGACATTTAACCGCGACTTTCATAAGACCATTGTCATGGTGACGCACGACCCGCGCGCGGCAGCAAAGGCGCACGTACAGCGCCATCTGGACAAGGGAGTGTTGACGAATTGACATGAGACTTCTTCGTGCAGCAGCTTTTTGCAATGACGACTCTGTACTTTGTGCCAGGGATGGTTTTGTATCAGGGCACGACTTTAGTCGTGCCGTAGAGAGCATAGAAGAAATGAAGGCTTTAGCCCCTGAGGATGCGCGCCAAGACCTCTGTCGTCCCTACGGGACTCTATGTGAATTTCCTGGCCCACCCAGCACTCCGCCTACGGCTCTGTGGTGGGCTAGACTGTTTCGTGCCTACGGCGCTGGTTTTCCGGCAACCCTACTCCGGTGCCTGATCCAACGGATGCAATGGTCCCAATTAATACCACATTGCATGACCGATACAATGTGTTACTACCACAATGTAGGACTAATATGAAATACGCTCCCTTGGTCCTGAAGCATCTGCGCAAGAACTGGATCCGCACCTTGAGTACGGTGCTGGCCATGGCGGTCTGCATCTTCCTCATCTGCACCCTGCAGACGGTGGTGGACGCCGTCAACTACGGCTTGCATGTGGGCAACGCCTCGCGCCTGGTGACCCGGCATTACGTTAGCCTGGTCTTCAATCTGCCCAACAATTATGAGGCCAAGATCGCCGCCATTCCGGGGGTGAAGAACATCACCATCGTTACCTGGTTTGGCGGCATCTATCGTGGAGACCTCAAGTACTTCTTCCCCAACCTTGCCGTCGAGCCGGAAAAGTTTCTGCAGATTTACCCCGAGATCATGCTGCCGGAAGACCAGAAGCAGGCATGGTTTCACGATGGACGAGGCTGTATCATCGGCCGCGAGCTCGCTCAGAAATGGGGCTGGAAGGTAGGCGACGCCTTCCAGTTGGAGAGCTTTATTCCGCCCTATCGGGTGGGCAAGCCCTTCGAGTTCGTCGTTGACGGAATTTACGACACCGACCTGGCGAAGTATCCCGCCACGGATCTGACGGCAATGTACTTCAACTACAACTATCTCTACGAGGCAACCGGACGCCATGCAAATGTCGGCACGTTTACTGAACTGATCGACGACCCCAACAATGCCGGCCGCATCAGCAAGGCCATCGACGCCGAGTTTGAGAACAGCGACACCCAGACCAAGACCGAAACTGAGCAGCAATTTCGCGCCAGCTTCGTCGCCATGGCGGGAAACCTGGCGCTGCTGCTGAACGGCATCGGACTGGCGGTGGCCTTCACCATTCTGCTGGTAACGGCCAACACCATGAGCATCGCGGTGCGCGAGCGGCAGCAGGAGATTGGGGTGCTCAAGACGCTGGGATTTTCCAGTGGACTGGTGATGGCGCTAATTCTCGTCGAAGCGGTAGTGCTGGCGGCTCTGGGCGGTTTGCTGGGGTTGCTCTTCGCCAGCGGCGCCATTCGGGTGCTGCCCAGCCTTCCCTACGTTGGCGATGTGGTGCGCCAGTTCCCCGGTTTGGGATTGTCTCCCAGGATTGTTTCCTATGGATTGGGGGTTGCGCTGTTGCTGGGATTGCTGGCCGGCTTTATCCCGTCGCTGCTGGCCTATCGCGCAAGGATCACGGAAGTGTTGAGGCAAGTGTGAGGAAGAAGCAACTAGCAATTAGCAATTAGCGACTAGCCTCAGCGGAGAATGACCCGATGGACCATCTCGATCAGGAATTTGGTCAACTTAACCCCCATGCGCCGGCAGCGCTCTCTCGATTTGCGTTTCTGATTGGCAGATGGCGTTGCGACGCAAAACTGAAGTCGGCCAATGGAGAATGGCAGACGTTTCAAGCGACCTGGGTCGGTCGCTTTATCACCGACGGCTATGCCATCGCAGACGAATACCGGATGACCGGCCCCTCCGGAGAGGTGCTCGTGCTGGGCGCGAATATCCGCGTCTATGACCCGACTAAGCAGATTTGGAACATTAAGTGGCTCGACGCGCTGGCTGGAAAGTGGCTGGACCTCGGACCGGAGGAACTGGATGGAATCAAGTTCGATGGACCATCGGTCACCTATGCCTTCAAAGAGCCGATGGCCGAGCACACTTATACGCGCGCTACTTACACAAGCATTTCGCCGACGCACTTCACGTGGCGAGGAGAGAAGTCTGAGGATCGGAAAACCTGGAGCGAATTCATGGTCATTGAAGCCTATCGTAGCGAGGAGTAGGCTAAAGCCCAACTCGTACGGAGCCAGTTGCGGTACGACCAAAGCGTGCCCTGATACAGAGCAACAACGGCCTTTTCTACGTGCAGAGCGTTACTTATTTAATTACTATGTGATAACTGAATAATTACGTAAATGGTTGCCGGTTGCCCCAACATTCGCGTCCTTTGCGAATGCGTGAGAGATGAACTGGAAGCGAGTAGCGGCGCTGCAGAAGCAGGGAACCACGGTGTGGTATCTGGCGGCCAAGGACGAAGGTCACGGCTTCGCGAAAAAGAAGAATGCCGACTTCCAGTTCTATACGACGGTGATGTTTATGGAGAAGTATTTGTTGGGGAGCAACTAGCAATTAGCAACTAGCAACTAGCGGCTAGCAATTAGTAATTAGCAATCAGCATTAGCGATTAGTGGTTGGCATTTGGCAATCAGCGCAATCAATGCTTGTAGGCTTGTTTCAGAAATTGCTTTGTATCAGGGCACGGCTTCAGCCGTGCCGGACAGGACGCAGAGAAAGGTTGGGGCTTTAGCGCCCTGAGGAGCGACTTTGCAGGGGGCTAAAGCCCAGGCTCCTTATGAAGCGGTTTGCGGCACGACTGAAGTCGTGCCCTGATACAAAGCACAAATGATTCATGCGCACACCGGTTACCACATTGTATTAATTATGTAAGTACTATATGATAACTTAATAATTACTAATGAATGATTGCTAAGACTAGTTGCTAGCTGCTTTTTTCGAGGTTTTTATGGCTCTACCGATTTCCTATAACGTTCGCAACCTGCGCTCGCGCTGGAAGGTAACGCTGCTGGCCATCTTCGGTATTGCGCTGGTGGTGGCGGCCTTCGTGACCATTCTTTCCATGGCGCGCGGATTCAACATCGCGTTGAGCTCGACCGGCTCCAACAACAATGCGATTATCACGCAGCGGGGCTCCATGTCGGAGCTGAGCTCGTGGTTCGACGTTAATGCCGCGAGTATCGTCACTGTTGATCCGCGCGTGGCGCGCGGCGCGGACGGAAAGCCGCTGGCCTCCTGCGAAGTGGTGGTGATTACCGCGCGTCCAGATAAGGCGACCGGCTATCCCACCAACATTACCTTCCGCGGGGTCACGCCCAACGCCTTCAAAGTGCGCAACGGCATCAAGATCGTCGAGGGCCGGATGTTTACGCCGGGGCTGTTTGAGGTGATTGTCGGCAAGAAGATTGCCGACCGGGTGCAGGGCATGGAGGTCGGCTCTATCATCCCCATTCAGCGCAAGAATTGGAAGGTGGTCGGCCTGTTCACCGCCGACGGCAGCTCGTTCGAGAGTGAGATCTGGGGCGACTATGACGCCATGGGGCCGGCCATCGGGCGCAATGGAGGATGCGAGTCGCTGACCGTGCGCCTGACCAGCCCCGCGGTGCTGGCCAGCTTCGACAAGGACCTGCGCGCCAATCCGCAATTCCAGTTGCAGGCGGATTCCGAGAAACAGTACTACGAAAACCTGGCCGGACCGACCGCGGGCGCGCTGATGGGGCTGGCCGCCTTTGTCGCGGTGGTGATGGGCATTGGCGCGGTGTTTGGCGCGATGAACACGATGTATGCCATCGTCTCGCAGCGCACCCGCGAGATTGGCACGCTGCGCGCGCTGGGCTTCTCACGCTTCAGCATCCTGATTTCGTTTGTGATGGAATCGGTGCTGCTTGCTCTGCTTGGCGGTCTGCTGGGCTGCCTGGTGGCGCTGCCGATGAACGGATTCACCGCGGCTACGGGTACCAACGCCTTCAGCGAAATGGCCTTCGCCTTCCGGGTCACACCTCCGTTGCTGATCACCGGTCTGGTGTTCGCGGTGCTGATGGGCATCGCCGGAGGGCTGCTGCCGGCGCTGCGCGCTTCGAGAATGCCGATTACGCGGGCGCTGAGGGAGGCGTGAGGACAGGAGTTAGGGGTTAGGGGTCGGTTAGCTTCCAGTTGCAAGTTTGTTTTGACGCTAAAGCAATAATTGCACGCTTTGTCATCCTGAGCGAAGCCGCGCCGGGACTGCGCGGCCGAGTCGAAGGACCCCTATAAGCGAAGGATGTTCCCTGAAGTGTCGTTCTCAGTCCCGTGATTTCGGCGCATCTTCCTTCCAGTATAGGGGTCCTTCGACTTCGGTTCGGTCGCAGGACGACCGAACCTCCGCTCAGGATGACACGCGAAAAGCAGCTCCCTCGCTGCGGGCTGGCTTC
Organism: uncultured Acidobacteriaceae bacterium; assembly: GCA_963823635.1. Classification (GTDB taxonomy): domain Bacteria; phylum Acidobacteriota; class Terriglobia; order Terriglobales; family Acidobacteriaceae; genus Bog-257. The sequence goes on from CAWGMV010000023.1 coordinate 266,929, forward strand.
CCCGTACCGCAGTCTGGATGTATACTCCCGCCTGATTTGCCACCCGTAGCGCAAGGGGGGAACCGGTACGAAGTTCCTGTTCACATTGTTGTACCTGCTGCTGGCCGGTTTGGAATTCTGGCTGGGAGGCCGATACACGAAACTCCAGAGCCAGCAGATCGTGGGCGGAAAACCCGCCGCCATTACGCAGCTTCTTTCTCACGGTGGCGATGCTGCTGGTTTCCTTCTCGGAGTTCTGGGCGCTCACGCGCATCTTTCCCTTCAATCTCATCCTGATTTTGATGGGCGCGCTGGCGCTGGGAAATTTTCTTTACTTTGTGACCGGCGCCATCACCGGCTTCACCCTGCCGGAAAAACAGCAAAAGATGACTGCCCTGGCGCTGATTTGGGGCGTCTCACAGCCCAAGGCGGGATGTATCGCTCTGTCCCTGATCATGGCCGGACGCGTTGCCGGCATGATTGGCGTGTTGTGGGTGTTCTGGAGGCATCCGGTGGGGGACCCCAAGGCAGTGGTCCTTATCGCGCTCTTCCACTTCGTGTTGTTCCAGGCCGCCGCCATTCCCGCCTTGATCCTCATGCAGTGGCCAATTGTTACCTCGCAGTATGTTGACGATGACATTCGTAACTCGTATCTGGCGCAGCAGTTCTCGCGAATCTTTTATTCGACCATTTACCTGCTGTTTCCCCTCTGGCTGTTCAAACAGGACATTCAGATTGCGTACCCCCATTTTCCTGTTCCGGCCGATCTGACACACTTTTGGATACTGTTGTCCATCCCGATTTTCCTCTTCCTCGCCGGAGGAGTGTTGCCGTTTTTCCTGGGCGTCAGCCGCTATCGCGCCCAAGTGAAGACCATGTTCGACTGGCTGGAGCAGTGGCTGAAGCAGGTGCTGATTACCAATACTCTGAACTTTGGGGACCTGCGCAGCCGCCAGTTGCAGGACGAACTGGGCGACCTCGGCGATGAAATCACCCGCCGCATCTCCGAGAACCAGCTATTGCAGTATTATCGCGGCATCACGGGGGGCCAGAGCCAGGACTTGAATGCGTTGCCCGCCGCCGATGAGGCGCCTCAGGCCGGCCCTGAAGCAACTCAAGCCGCCGCGGCGCCGGAGGCCGCAGCGCCAGCGCCTCCCAGCTTCGCCGTGCAAGCGCGCTCCGCACTGGTGTATATCAAGGGAAAGGCATCCAAGGCTGGAGGCCCAGCGCCGGCTACCGACGCCGTCAGCAATGTGGTGCGGGACAACCAGAAGAACCTGGTTTACTGGGACTTCCGCTTCTACTACTTGAAGCGATTGCTAGAACTGGCGGAGACGGTTCCGCAAGCCGAAGTTCGCGACATGAAGCCATTCCTCGACGCCACCTTGCAGGAGATCGAGCAACGACCGTCCAACGCCAGCGTGCGAAGCAACGTGCTTGCCGGAACGTTTCTCACCATCATGTCGAGTTTAGCGGTGTGGGTGTTCAAGAATTTCCAGAACGAGATCCTGGCCTATGTCCGGCAACTGGTGAAGTGAACTAAGGCCATCTCATAAATCGGTTGGTTTGTATCAGGGCACGGCTTCGATCTTCGTGCGGCGGTAGTCGAAATCGTCTCGCTCTAGTCGCGTAGGACCTCTTCAGCTTCTGTTATCTTGTCGTACTCAGCAACCAAAGCATCCTCGACTGGCTCGGAATGCCGTTCACCACGCGCCACTCGGCTGACAAAGGTACGGTGAACTCCGAGACGCGCCGCAACCCGGCTGTAAATCCCACACAGTAGCACAACTAGTCTATTGAGCTTCCTAATCTTGGCCCGCGGTGTCTGCTCTTCCATTCGTGCCTGCTCTTCCATTCGTGCTCCAAGGACCGCCGGTGCGCTACTACGCGATTAGATGGCGGCTCGGCTGGCCCGGTTGGCGCACCCCTGATTACGATTTTTGTCACGATTGATGCCAACCTATTCCGTCGACAGGGAATCTAAAATGCTTCGGCCTTGTCGCTGGAAATTCCCGAATATGGATGCCCAAAGTCGCTTCGCTTCGGTAATTCTTTGTGTGGATGATGAGGGGGCTGGAATCGAGCTCCGAAGACGAGTCCTGGAAAAGCTGGGATTTAGGACGCTAATTGCCACCAGCGCACAGCAGGCTCTCGAAATCTTCCAAGAAAACCATATTGACCTGGTTCTAATGGAGCGCATTCATCCCGCAATGATTGGCGGCCGCAGCCTGGCGGCGACTTTAAAAACGCTAAAACCCGAAGTGCCTGTCGCTATATTCACGGCTCATGCGACGGTCCCGCCGGAAGACCTGTCGTTTGCCGATGTATGCATCCCAAAGCTGGTTTCGGTGGATGAGCTGGTGAGAGTAATTGAAGGGCTGCTAGTTAAGCGCCGAGCGACCGGCGCCTCGTAACTTACGCTGTCGCCCCGCCACTTCGGAACCCCTATACTGGAACGGCTGCTTCATCCCCGATAAGCATTCCCCGAGAGCAGCGTTTGCCTCATGATCCTCGTACTCACAGGCGGCACCGGCGGCGCCAAGCTGGTGCAGGGGTTGCAGCAGGTGGTCGCGCCCGAAGAGCTGACCGTGGTCGTCAACACCGGTGACGACCTCGAGTGGTGGGGCCTACACGTCTCGCCCGACATCGATTCCGTCCTGTACGCGCTGGCCGGGCTGCTCAGTCCGGAGCGCGGCTGGGGCGTGGACAAGGACAGCTTCCGCTGCCTGGAACGCATGGCGCAGCTCGGGCAGCCGTCGTGGTTCGCCCTCGGCGATCTCGACCTGGCGACGCATCTCACCCGCACCGCCATGCTGCGGGCAGGCCAGTCGCTGAGCCGGGCCACCGGCGAGCTTGCCGCCAGCCTGGGCATTGGAGCGCGCGTGCTGCCCATGTCCGACGACCCGGTTGCGACCGTGCTTGACACTGCCAAGGGCGCGCTGAAGTTTCAGGAATACTTTGTGCGCGAGCGGCATCAGATAGAAGTTCGCCGCGTTCACTTTGAGGGCGCTCATCGCGCGCGGCCCGCGCCCGGCGTTGTCGAGAGCATCGAATCGGCGGAGGCGGTCATTCTGGCGCCGAGCAACCCGGTAACCAGCATCGGACCGATTCTGGCGGTGCCGGGGATTCGCGACGCGTTGCGGCGGACGAGGGCGCCAGTCGCGGCAGTGAGCCCGATTGTCGGCGGTGCCGCGATCTCCGGCCCGGCGGGCGCGCTGATGCAAATGATGGGCTGGCCCAGCACGATCGCGGGAGTGGCCCGGGCGTATGAGGATTTTCTGGATGTGCTGGTCGCCGACCGCGCCGACAAGACAGCGGCATCGCTGCTGCGCAGCGACGACTTGCGCGTGCTGTGTACGAATACCATCATGAGCTCGCCTGCCGTCAGGCGCGAGCTGGCGGGGTTCGTGCTGGAGGCGTGCAGAGCGACGCAGAGCGCGAGGGTTTAATGGAGTTCGATGGAGCGGCACTTCCTGGATATGGCAACTAATCTCAACGCTGTCATTCTGAGCGGAGGCGGGTCGCCGTGGCGACCCGCCGCAGTCGAAGAACCCCTATATTGGAAGGAGCGCCGCGGACCCTCCAGTATAGGGGTCCCTCGACTCCGGTTCGTCCCGCGTGGCGGGACGAACCTGCGCTCAGGATGACAACCCAAAACTCGAAACTCCGAAAACATGCCTGCCATCCTCCTCATCCCGGTGAAGGACCTCGCGACTGCCAAACAACGGCTGGGCGACGCGCTTACTCAATCGCAGCGCTCGCAACTGGCCGAGGCCATGCTGCGCGACGTGATGGCCGCCGCATCGGGCGTGCGTGACCGCCTCGATGTCGCACTGGTCACCGGCGACTCGCGCGCCCAGCAACTCGCCCGCGAGTTCGGCTTCCGCGTCATCGAGGACACGCGCAACGAGAGCGAGACCGCGGCCATCGAGATGGCCACGGCCTGGTGCGAGCAGCGCGGCTACAACACGACGGTCGTAATTCCTGGCGACATCCCGCTCATCACCAGCCGCGAGCTGCATCGCGTGCTCGACGCCGCACCCGCCGCGGGTGCGGTCTTCGTGCCGGCCTACGACCGGCGCGGCAGTAACTGCATCCTGCGCCGGCCGGCGTCGCTCATTCCGCTGCGCTTCGGCAATGACAGCTTCCTGCCGCACTGCGAAGCCATGCGCCGGACCGGCAAGGAGCTGGTCATCCTGGAGATGCCGGGCATTGGCTTGGACATTGACAACCCGCACGAACTCGAACTGCTGGTGCAGCGCGAGGGCGACACTAACGCCCAGCGGCTGCTGCGGACGTGGGGATTTGCGGTGGGTGAAAGTTGGAAGGCCGCGGGCTAAGAAACCGCGGGCATCGCGCTTGTGTCAGGGCATGGCCCTAGCTGTGCCGTAATTTGCTCCGAAAGGGGTCGGGCTTCAGTCCTGACTGGGCGCATCTTAAGGTTCTAAGCTACAATGTCGCGATGCTGAGTTGAGCCGGCGAGTGGATGTTGCGCCGGTGAGCGGTGTCGAAATATCGAGTCGGGAGGTGCCGCCGTGACCATACCCGGATTTACCGCAGAAAGTTCAGTTTACAAGACGAGAATGCACTACCGTCTTGGAGTCGGCGCTCCGAGTGCCTCGCATCCGCATTCGCACGATTCTCACATCAGTGATGTCTTCGTCACGCCTGCAGGAGTGTGCACACCATCAAAACGGTGTCATAATCCGTGCTGTGTATATGGCGCCTGGAGTGAATGTTGTGACCCGGACGCTGTGTGCAAAGATTCCGACGGCAACTGTGCTGCCGTCCGCCGAAAAAGTGCTGCGCGGGCACCTGCAACGGCAACAATCCGTCGTCGCAATGTTGCACCTCCGTCAGCACGGATCCGGAGAACTGTGGGGATTGCGGCAACCAGTGCCAGCAGGGGCAAAACTGTGTAAATGGCCAATGTTGCTACCCGCAGGAACTAATCATCGTGCTCGCCCTTCTTCTGTGCTGGGGCATCGGCTGCCAGTCGATTTATGAGCAACTGCTGCAGGAGTACCCCGTGTGTCCGGCGTAGCCAATCGCCGCACCACGGTCGGCAAATAGCGAGTCCCTGGACTCCTCGGGGTGACAATTCTTAATAGCTTAAGATGATTCCCATCAACGTCGGCGAGCTGCGTGCCCTGCCTGTGCTCGGCATGCGCGAGGTTTTTCCCGGCGACTCCATCGCCGATCTCATCGTGGACACGCTCGCGCTTGGCGGCCTGCGCTTTCACGAGGGCGACATTCTGGTGGTCAAGCACAAAATCATCTCCAAGGCGGAAGGCCGCACGGTCGTGCTCGATACCGTAAAGCCGTCCGCTGCCGCCAAACGATTTGCCAGCACCAACGGTGCCGACGCCCGGGTCGTCGAACTGGCGCTGCGTGAGGCCAGGCGGGTGGTGCGTAAGAAGCACATCCTCATCACCGAGACCGTGCACGGGCTGGTGTGCGCCAACAGCGGAGTGGATGTGTCAAATGTTGACGGCGGCAAGACAGCGGTCCTGCTGCCGGCTGACCCCGATCGCTCGGCTGCGAAAATTCATCGAAGATTAAAACAGCGCACGGGGCTGTACATCCCGATCATCATCGCCGATAGCTTCGGACGGCCGTGGCGAGAGGGGCTGTGCGATGTGGCCATTGGGGTTGCGGGCATGAAGCCGCTGCACAACTATCGCGGCAAACGCGATTTCTACGACTACACCATGCATGCCACCGAAGAGGCCGTGGCCGACGAATTGGCCTGCGTTGCCGGGCTGGTTTGCGGCAAGGATGCGCGCGTTCCGGCTTGTATAATCCGGGGGTACGCGTACCGGCGCGGCGACGGAAAAGCTCGCGCGATGGTGCGGAAGAAAGAGAAGGATTTGTTTAGATAGCTTCGATGCTGTCATCCTGAGCGCAGCACGAAGTCGAAGGACCCCTATATTGGAAGGAAGCTGTCGAGAGATCCTGCCACTATAGAGGTCCCTCGACTCCTCGGTCGTCTGCAGACGACCTCGTCGCTCGGGATGACAATATAAATGGGAGTCGTTATTGAAACTTCCTTGGGCCAACCCGCAGACCCTCCATACCACAACGTGGGATGACGTCCGGCAACGCGTCTCGCCTGCGGTGCGCACCGCGCTAGAGAATGTCCTTACGAATCTCGACGGCGGCGTGCTCATCCGCGAGCAATGTCTGCTGCTGGCCAACTGCGCCGGCGATGACCTGTTCGGGCTGATCGTGGCGGCCAACGAGATCCGCCGCCGTCTTGTGGGCGATGTAGTGAGCTATGTCGTCACCCGCAACATCAATTTCACCAATGTCTGTTTTGTCGGGTGCAAGTTCTGCGCCTTCGGCGTTGGTCCGAATCACGAGACGGCCTATTTCCTCTCGCTCGACGAAGTCGCTCAGAAGTCGCGCGAGGCCGAGGAATGGGGTGCGACCGAGGTTTGCATTCAGGGCGGCCTGCCGCGCGATCTGCCGCCCTTTTACTATCGCGACATTCTGCGCGCGGTGAAGTCGGCCACGCCGAAGATGCATTGCCACGCATTCTCTCCGATGGAGATGGTGTACGGCGTCGAGCTGACCGGCATGCCCATCCGCGAATATCTCTTGATGCTGAAGGAAAATGGGCTGGACACCCTGCCCGGCACCGCGGCCGAAATTCTCGACGACAGCCTTCGCCACGTGCTCTCGCGCAACAAGCTCAGCACAGCGCGGTGGCGCGAGGTCATCGAAACCGCACACCAGTGCGGCATCCGCAGCACTTCCACCATGATGTACGGCCACCGCGAGACCCCCGAGCACTGGGTGAATCAGTTGCTGCTCTTGCGGGAAATCCAGTCCCGCACCGGCGGCTTCACCGAGTTTGTGCCGCTGGGCTTCATTCATGACAACACGCTGCTTTTCGCGCAGGGGTTGGCGCGCGCGGGCGCGACGCTGGAGGAGCATCTCAAGGTGCACGCCCTGGCGCGTGTAATGCTGGCCGGTGCCATCAACCACATTCAGGTGTCGTGGGTGAAGCTGGGACGCGAGGTTTCGCAACTGATGCTGCTGGCTGGGGCTGACGATTACGGCGGCACGCTGTTCGAGGAGAACATCTCGCGGCTGGCGGGCGCGACCGCCGGGCAGTACGTCTCAGCCGCCGAGTTTCAGGAGCGCATTCTCGAGTTGGGCCGCATTCCCGCGCAGCGCAACACGGTTTACACGAAGTACATCTATCCCATGCCGCCGGATTCCAAGCCTGGCTTGGCGGCGGACGGCGCGGCATGATCGCGGTTGTCGGCGGCACCGGCCCCGAAGGCTCCGGCCTGGCGCAGCGCTGGGCGCGCGCCGGAGAGTCCATCATCATTGGCTCGCGCGATGCCGAACGCGGACGGGCTGCCGCCGCGCACATTGTCGAAGCTGCTGGCCCGCTTGCGAGCGTGGAAGGCGCCGACAACCTTACTGCAGTAAAGATGTGCGACATTGTGGTACTAACCGTCCCGTTCGCCGGGCAAGCCGAACTTCTCAAGCAACTTAAGCCGGCGTTCCGCCCGGGCACAGTGCTCATTGACGCTACCGTGCCGCTGGCAGCCGCGGTTGGCGGGCGTCCGACGCGGGTGCTGGGCGTGTGGCAAGGCTCGGCGGCGGAGCAGGCGGCGGAGATCGCCGGCAAGAACGTTACCGTGGCCGCAGCGTTTCACAGCCTCTCGGCGACTGCGCTGAAGGGCGATCAGCCGGTGGATTGCGACGTCATCGTATGTAGCGACGACGACCGCGCGCGCCAGGCGGCTTCGGAGCTGGCGGCGAAGATCCCCGGCGTGCGCGCCATTGACGGCGGCAAGCTGGAGAACGCCCGCATCGTTGAAGCCATGACCGCGCTGCTGATTACCCTCAACATCCGCCACAAAGTGCAGGGCGCGGGGTGGAGGGTGACGGGGCTGGGAATTTAGCAGCAGGGGCTAGGGGTTAGGGACTAGTGAATAGCATCGAGTTTTCAGTGTGCGGATCAAGCACACATGCTTCAAGCTTAAAGTGACAACAGTCGGAGTTTAGGCAACTTCGCTTCAATATTAAAATAACGGTTTGTCATCCTGAGCGGAGGTTCGGTCGTCTTGGCGATCGAACCGGAGTCGAAGGACCCCTACACCGGGAAGGAATGATTCTTCCCTTATAGGGGTCCTTCGACTCGGACTGAAGTCCTCGCTCAGGATGACATCTCGGTGACACGGTGATTGCTCCGGCGGAAGCGAAGGCTAAGGAGCTGGCGCGGAAGTAGCAGAAGGGCGCTGCCCGGATCGCAGGTATAGGGGTCCCTCGACTCTTCGGTCGTCTGCCGCGCAGACGACCTCCTCGCTCGGGATGACAAAGCTTATTTGTTTGCTTGCCGCTCGAAACCATCCACTATCGCCTAAAACTGTGCACTCCCCGCTTCCACGGCAAGGGGCTTGGGCGCGTGCGCCCACGCCGGCGGCTCGACGCGGCCGAGCTTCAGCGTGCGGTACAAGAGATAGACCGCCAGCGATAGACACAGAAGCACGGCCACGACGGACGCCTCGGGGCCGAACGGCCCTCCCGTCATCAGGCGCGAACCGCTGAGCGAGCCGCGCAGCCATCCGGAGTCGGCGTTGAAGCCTGAGACCGACATGCCGAAGACCGAGCCTTCGGTGAAGTTCCACCCGATGTGGAGCCCAATCGGCAGCCAGAGGCGCCCGGTTACGGCATAAGCCGCGCCCAACAGCACGCCGGCTTCGAGCATGATGGCTAGCGAACTCGCCAACGTGGCGCCGGGGTTGCTGAAGTGGGCCAGCCCAAACAGCGCTGAGGTGAACAGCAGCGCGCCCCATGTGCCCACGATGCGAGCGCTGAGGCGAAAAAGGATGCCGCGAAACAGTAATTCCTCCAGGATGCCGGATGCTATGGCCATTGCCAGCCCATTGGTCAGTGCCACGGTGCCGAGTCCCATGGGATGATAGACGCCCATCGCCCACAGGATCGCCATCACAGCCGAGAAGAGCACGAAGCCGAGCGCGAGTCCCGTGGCAAATTCAGGCACCGCGTGGCCAGGAGCAAGCTCGCGAACAGAACGCCGTTCGATCCAGCGAGCGCCCGCGAGGTACACGACCAGGAAGGTCGCAGCCAGAGCTAATTGGCCCATGTTGGGGGAAAGATATTTGCGACACACCGCTTGACCACCTACAACAGCAAGCACCGCGGCCAGCATCGTCAGCAGCCCCAGGCCAACTTCCTTCCAGCGCTTGTGCAATCCTGCCTCCGATGGGCCGTGATACGCAGGCTTGCAGGACGAAGTTCCGCACTGCCCAATATGCCGGACATGCCCGCGCTTTCATTTCTTCCGAATGTGTTACAAATTAGGTAGAAATTTTGACACTGCTCTTAAACCGCCACTGCATCTCAGCGCCTGGAGTTTGCGTTCTGTGGAAGGAAGAACGGTTCCCCGCATCCTGAACAATCGAGTTTTCCTACTAGTGTTGCTCTCCCTGGCCGCCTTCGGGGTTTTCGCTTTCACCAAAAGAATGGCGATGTGGGAGCAGCAGTTGGAGGCCGGTATTGCCGCCGTCTGGTACGAACGGGGTGAGCAACTCATCACCTCGGGAAAGACCGAACCGGCTATTCAGGCGTTGCGGCGGGCTACGGTGGACGCGCGGGAGAACCAGAAGTATATGGTGGCGCTGGCTAACGCTCTGGCCGCCAGCAACCACGATGCGGAGGCGCAGCAGCTATTGCTTCAATTGCGCGAGACCGATCCGGAAAATGCGGAGATCAATGCCTACCTGGCCCAGCTGGCAGCCAATCAGGGCAAAGTGGATGAGGCAATCCATTACTACCAGAACGCGCTTTATGGACAATGGACGGGACCGAATGCGGACGAGCGGCGCCGCGAACTGCGGACCGAACTCATCGGCTTCCTGCTGAAGCACCAGCAGCGCGACCTGGCCTCGTCCGAACTGCTCATTCTCGAAGCCCGATTGCCGAATGACGTTGCTTCCCACATGAAACTGGCCAAGCTTTTTCTGGAAGCCGGCGACGTGCGCCGAGCGTTCAACAACTACAGCGCCGCGGCCAAAGCGGACAGCCACAATGTCGATGCGCTGCGCGGCGCAGGCGAGACAGCGTTTCAGCTTGGAGACTATGCCGAGGCCGTCGAGTACCTGAAATCTGCGTTGGACGTCGATCCGAGCTCGGAGCAGAGCCGGCAGCTTCTGGAGGTGGCCGACAAGGTGCTCACCGAGGATCCGCTGGTCCCCCATCTTTCGCCCCAAGAGCGGCGGCAGCGGCTGCTTCAGGGCTTACAGCAGGCGTCGCAGCGGCTGGAAAGCTGCCTGAATCAAACTGCGGACAGCAAGGCGATCGAACAGATGCGATCGTTGCAGGCCGAAGCCCTCGCCATGCCGTCGAAGCTCAATCCCGGCCGGCAGGCGGATTTCGATACCGTGCGCTCGGGCGCAGGCCTTATCTTCCGCATGGAAGAAGCAGCCTCAGCCAGTTGTGGACAAGGATCGCCGGCGGACCAGGCGCTGCTGCTCATCGGCCGCGCGCACAAGGCTATGCAGCCATGAGCACTTCGGACCAGACCCTCCTGCAAAAGCTGCAATTGCGCGAGAACCACATCTTCCTCGCGCTGACCATCCTCATCGGAATTCTTGCCGGGTTGGCGGCGGTGCTGTTCACACTCGCCATCAAAGCCACAACTTACGGGCTGTTCGGTATTGCTCCTTCCTATCTGCGTTACATCCTGGTGCCGACGCTGATGAGCCTATTTACCGGCTTCCTGCTGTACAAGTTTTTCCCCGATGCGCGTGGCAGCGGAGTTCCGCAAACCGAAGCTGCCTATCATCTCAACCAGGGAAACGTACCGGGCCGCGTGGCCTTCGGAAAGTTTCTGACGGGCGTGCTCTGCATTGGTTCAGGGCATTCCATGGGGCGCGAAGGTCCTTCGGTGCAGATCGGCGCGGGTATCGCTTCGTCAATTGGCAAGTGGTTTCACCTTTCTCCGGCGCGGGCCCAAAGCCTGATCCCGGTTGCGGCCGCGGGCGCGCTGGCAGGGGCGTTCAACACACCCGTCGCAGCGGTACTCTTTGCGCTGGAAGAGATCATCGGCGACATGAATGCTGCCCTGATTGGTTCCACGGTGGTGGCGTCGGTGGCTGCCGTGGTCGTCGAACGTTCCATCCTGGGGAACAGCCCTATCTTCCATGTGCCGCAATATGAACTAGTCGATCCGGCAGAATTGCTCGCCTATGCGGTGCTGGGCATCCTCGGGGGCATTCTGTCACTGGCGTTTTCCAAGGGCCTGCTGTGGCTGCGGGCGAATTTCCTGCGCCTGCCGAAGCGGACCCGTATGGTTCAGCCGGCGATGGGCGGGCTGGCCATTGGCGTTATCCTCATCTTCTTTCCCCAGGTGATGGGCGTCGGCTACGAGTACGTTGACCAGGCGCTGAACGGCGGGCTGCTGCTGAAGACCATGATCGTGCTGTGCATCGCGAAGCTAGCGGCCACGATCATCTCCTACGCTTCCGGCAATGCCGGCGGCATCTTCTCGCCCAGCCTCTATCTGGGAGCAATGGCAGGCGGCGTGGTCGGCGTGCTCATGCACCGCTTCGCTCCATTTCCCACCGGCGATCCGGGAGCGTACGCTCTAGTCGGCATGGGCGCGACGTTCGCCGGAATCGTCCGCGCGCCCATGACTTCGGTGTTTATGATTTTCGAGCTCACCCAGGACTACCAGGTCTTTGTGCCGCTAATGATTGCCAACATGATCAGCTTTGCCATCTCCAAGCGCTATCAGCCGCTGTCGCTGTACCATGCCTTGCTGGAACAGGACCACGTACACATGCCGCAACCGGGCGCGGCCCTGCCGTCCAACAACTGGCGGGCCGAGGATGTCATGACCCGCGACTTCGTCATGGTCGCGCCGGATGAGTCGGTCGAGGCAGCGCTCCAGGCCTTCGTCAAGACTGCCTCGCAGTCGCTGCTGGTGGGCCAGGATGGAATGTACTCCGGCCTTATCACGCGCACTCAAGTCGAACAGGCGCTACGCTCCGGTATGGCCAACGCTCCACTTACGACGCTGCGGACCACGCAGTTGGCACATACACATCCCGACCATCGGCTCGAGCTGGTGCTGGAACGGCTGGGCAAGAACCCCGGACTGCTGCCGGTGGTGAGCCGCAGAGATGTGCATCAGGTACTGGGGATCATCACGCCGCAGACGGTGGTGCAGTTCCTGCAGAAGACCTGGGATGAACCGCGCACCAGCCCTGGCGATGGCGGGGGAGCAGCGTAGCGCCCGCAAATGAGATGCCGGCTCTCCACAGTCAGGCAGAGGCCCTCCTCACCGCTGAACAGAAAAACAGAGGAGTGAGTTAGGGAAAACAGTTGTAATCGCTTGCCGCATTTCGCGCAATCGCCACCCTAGGTTGGCCGCATAAATTGTCGGCTGCACTGCGCACTCGGTCAGCCAGCAGGCCGCCGCGCGCGATCACGCGTGGTATGAACTCCGGATACACCGGCAGGCGCTGCTTCAGCGTCTGGCCGGCGGCCTCGGTGCGGCGCTGCAAATCGAGCAGATGCGGCCAGGGTGCTTCGGGATTGATGTAATCGGGTGTCAGCGGCGAGACGCCGCCCCAATCATTAATACCGCCGTCGAGCAGCCGCTCGTAGCCGTCCTGTGTGAGATTTGGCGGCGCCTGAATATTCATGTCGCCGAGCAGCAGGCGCGCCACGGCGATGGTGCGTAGCATGTCGTTCGTGCTGGGCTCGAGCCACGCGGCCATGGGGATGGGTGGCTTCACGCGAAAATTCTGAATGATGACTTCCTGAATGTGTCCGTAGCGTTCATGCAGGCGCTTGATGGCCAGCAGCGATTCGACGCGGTCGCGGATGGTCTCGCCGATGCCGATCAGGATTCCGGTAGTGAACGGCACGCCAAGCCGGCCGGCGTCTTCGATGGTCTTGAGGCGCAGCGCGGGTAGCTTGTCGGGCGTGCGCCCAGCGGGATGCGCTTGCGGCAAGTGCGTGCTGGTGCTCTCCAGCATCAGGCCCAGGCTGGGATTCAAAACGCGCAGGCGCTCGATCCAGTGGGCGCTCAGCAGGCCGGGATTGGCGTGCGGCAAGAGGCGCGTTTTGCGCAGCACCAGGTCGCACATGGCTTCCAGATAATGCAGCGTGCTGCGATAGCCAAGGCGGCGCAGGGTCTCGCGCATCTCGGGGAAGAGCGTCTCTGGCTTGTCGCCGAGCGAGAACAGCGCCTCAGTGCAGCCCAGCTTCTCGCCCTGCTGCGCGACGGAGAGCACTTCGTCGGGCGTCATGGTGTGCGCGCCCGCGTCGCCGGGATCACGGCGATAAGTGCAGTAGCCGCAGTAGTCGCGGCAGAGGTTGGTGAGCGGGATGAAAACCTTGCGCGAGTAGGTGATGGCGCCGGGACGGAATTGCTCTTTCAGCGCGCGCGCGGTGGCAAGCAGTTCGGGCAGGCGGTCGTCATCACAGGTCAGCAGTTGGACAGCGGTTTCGGGCGAGAGGGGGTGGCCGGCGCTGACCAAGTGCAAATGCGCGACGAGATCGTGCGAGGGCGCCATGACGTGCCGAATTGTGGTCGGCGTTAACATCGGCAAACCGAGGTGCCGCGTTCCTATCAGTATAGGGGTCCTTCGACTCCGTTCGGTCCCGCTCTGCGGACCTCACTTCGCTCAGGATGACACCCTGAAAAACAGATCCTCAACTCTTCGCTTCGTTCCTCGCTCGGGATGACTGGCTAACAATTTTTTGTTCCGAAACTAACAACTGACAACCGACAACTGCTGTTGTTCCTTACGGCTCCTGCAGCGCCGCGCACATGCGATAGCACCCTCGGAAATACAGCAGCGGCGCGCCTTCGCTGACGATCACTTCCCTCACCTCGCCGACGAAGATGGTATGGTCGCCCGCTTCGTGCGCACTGAAAACCGAGCAATCCAGGTTGCCAAGCGCATTTTGCAGCACCGGCGTCCCGCTCTTCATGGGGCGATACTTGATGCCCAAGCGATAGGCGGCGCCCGGATTACGCTCCGCGTCGGCGAAAAATTCCGACAGCGCCTCCTGCTCCTGCTTGAGGATGCTCACGCCGAACTGTCGGCGCTCGCGCAAGTGCAGATAGGTCTCAGCGAGGTGGTCAACACAGACCAGCACCAGCGGCGGTCGCAACGACACCGAACAGAACGCGCTGGCAGTCAAGCGTGGACGTCGCCGGCGGCGGTCTCGACGGTGATGACGGTCACGCCGGTGGCGAAGCGCCCCAGCGCGGCGCGGAACTCGTCGGCTGTGACTGTATTCGGCATGGCGAAAGCCCGAGGTCAATATAACTGATCGGCGACGGCGATGATTGACGCTCGGATGGCAGCGCCATACAATCAAATGAGCGCTGTTGTGTAGCGCGTCCACACAATAGAGATTGCTGCCCCCTCGTTCAACGGCAGGACAGCTGACTCTGGATCAGCATATCGGGGTTCGAATCCCTGGGGGGCAGCCAAATACTTTTCAATCACTTACGGTTCTTGAACCCTTCCAAAACGCTGGCTGGCAACATCAATCTGGCAACATTTTGATTCGCGCACACCCCGGAACCTCGGGAAATACCGGTGTATCTGTCGCCGGCATTCGGCTGCTGATTTCCGACTGTCCGCATCGAGGACCGGATCAACTCTACCTTGCATCCAGGGCCCAGTACATGCGCATAGCGAATCAATGCCCGTTTGACGGATTTGCTGATCTGTAAGAAATAGATCACGTGAAGGACAAGAAACGACCGAAACTCCCACGCGGACTGCGCTGGCACTCCGAGTCTCAGTACATTTGGTTCATTTGGTACGACGCCCAGGGCAGGCAGCACAAGAAATCCGCCGAGACTACGGATCCGGCCAAGGCTTTGCTTTTCAAGCTGCGTTTCCTGGAACAACAGGAAGCGAGAAGGGAGAGTGAAGTTGAGGCTCCCGACCTCACCAACCAGGCTCTGGCCCGGGTGGCGGAGCTGTATTTCGAGTGGAAACAGGCCAACAACTCCCCGGAGACGGTGGCGCGAGAGCGGCGAATGTTTAGCAACGTGTTCAAGTTCTTCGGCCCGCAAATCCCTGTGAAATACATCCGCCTCCCGAAGATTCGCCAATATCAGAAAGAGCGGCGCAAGCAGATCAGTTCCACCATGAAACAACCGGTGTCGGCTCGCACCGTCAACTACGAGATGCAATTATTGCGCGGCGTCATGGCTTATGCCGACTGCTGGACCGACCACCTGGCGGTCCGGTACGAGCCCTTGCGTGAAGTGAAGAGCCGCGCCGGAAAGATAGGAACCACAGAGCAGTTGATAAGCATGATCAGAACGGCGATGGCCAACGAATATTGGCAAGTTGTGATGTGGTGTGGCGCCGTTGCCGCTGGTACGGGCTGCCGGGGCGGAGAATTACGGAAACTCCAACTGAAAGACATCTGCTTTTCAGAGGGAAAGATCCGCATAATCCGGGAGATTGCCAAGAGTCGCAAGGAACGCCAACCTCGATTGATGGCCTTGGCTGAGTGGGGGCTGCGCCAACTGCTAGTTCGGGCACAAGCCTTGGGTGCAACCGAGCCCGATCACTATTTGTTGCCGCTCAATGTTGGCAGGTCACGATATCGCACCAAACGGAAAATCGGAGATTGGGACGTGAATCAGCCGATGACAAGTTGGGTGAAATCCTGGAGGAAGCTCACGAAGGCCTGCGGCATGAAAGGGTTCCGCTTTCACGACCTGCGGCACACCTTCCGAACCCAAGGAGCAGAAGCCGGCGTGCCCTTGGAAGTGATGATGGCGCAGCTCGGCCACATGGACCGGGAAACATCGCTGGAATATGTGCATATTCAGCAACGTGCCCTGGAACACGCGAAACAGCTGATCGAATCGGAGCAAGCGGAAATCTTCGCAGCAACTCAAGGAGGGCTGCCAAGCGAGCGTCCTGATGGAGTCGGCGCGAGAGTATTGCATCCGGCTGCGGACCATCATTCGCGCATCGTTCCAGAGCCACCCCCAAACCCTCAGATGGGGAAACAAAAGACGATGCGGAAGGAGCGCTTGTTGGCCAGCCGGTTCTCCGGAGCGATTAACGCACAAAGCCCTTGTCGCAAGTGAAGTCTTGGTCAAATGCGACCCTGGCGGAAGTGTTTGACCGAAAGCACGATCTGGATTACAACGATGATCCTCGGTTTACTGGAGTTAACGATGAGAACCTCAACCGCTGCACTCAGTACTACTCAGCCGAACCACGTGGGGAACGGGTTGGAGAATTTTCCCACTGTGCCTGAAGCCTTCAACAAGGGATTGGAACCTCGGTCAGTGCGTCTCCCACAACCTGGGAACGGCCACGAAGTGCAATCGTTGCACATGTACACTGAAGAGCAGGTTTCTGCGATGCTTCAGGTGTCGCTTTCTCAACTGCGCAAGTGGCGCATGAAACAAAACAAGGGCAAGCAACTGGGGCCGCCCTTCAGAAAAATCGGGCGGCTAGTGCGTTATCCCGAACAAGCTTTGCAAGCTTACATTAACGGTGAATGACCCGATCTCCTCGCCAGTCAGAGGGAAGTGTCCGCGTCGCTTATGTGCCAACGGCCTCAACGGCGCTAGGGTATCGCCAGCTGAAAGTCGCAGGATTGTGCCGAAGTCGCCTGACGCGCTTTTGGGGGTCCGTCGGAGTCCGCTTGCCTCGGAAGTGCACAACGCCTGCTGCCTTCTGGTCTCAATACAGAGACTCCAATACCAGTCAAAGTGCGATTGGCGAAATAAAGATCGCAAGCTTCCTGTGAACGGCACAGCGCTAGGACGCACACCTGATTGTCTGCTGAATGTCGCATAAAGCCAGGGCACATAACGATCCATGCGCCTCAAACCAACTTCTTGGACTCTGGCGGTGGCAGGACCAGCGGGTCCACTCTAGTGTCACGATCGTCAGCGACTTTATTTTCACCAATCGCACTTTGACTGGTCAGCAGCACGGCCTGCGCGGGAAGCCGCAGCAAATGCGAATGCCCAAAAGTCTGTGCGCATCGGCCTATCATTCACTCCGGGTCGGCCGCCGCAAAGTCGATTCCCTCTCCCACGCGCTGCCTGACTTCCTTGAGCCACGCTCGTGGATTGGTGCCGTGAATCACGCGCCCCAGAAAGCCAAGCCGCTCGGCTGCATTGTTGCGGTTCCGCCGAATGTCGTCCTTCGTGATCTTGGTGTACAGCGCAAGAAAGCTATCCATGCTCCGGGGCTTGGCAAAGACGTAAGTCGCGTGGCCAAGCTGAGGGGTTTCGACGACCACGGCTTTCTCAACGTCGAAAATGTATTCATCCCGAAACAGATAGATCCGGCGTGCCCGGCGTGAGAGCTGGCGATAGAAGAACGGATCATAATCAGGGCGCCAGCTGATCTGGGCGACATCAAAGTCACCGGGAATACGCAGCTCGGAACACATTCGCTGCAGCTCCGCTCGCTCGACCGCCCGATGTTCCAAGCGCAGCCGGATCTGATCCAGAGCCCGCGAGTACTGGCCGAAGCGATGATAGGTAGTTTTGGCAGATTCCATTTGCAGATGGAAATCGAGCGGCAGTTTGACCTCCAACCGGCTCGGCAACGCAGTTTCCCAGGTAGCGAGCTCCCACTTCTCGCGACGTTTGCGGTATTTGCCGCTCTGTACGAACGTGCCCTCGACCTCGATCTTGGTTCCCAACAGATGCTTCCACTGATTCCAGGTGCGGTCCCAGAGTGTATGTAGGGCGGCTGGATCGAGCCAGAACTCCAGCTTGCGACGCACGTCGCGGCATAGTGCCCGGTCGTCGTAGAAATCACACTTGCGCAGTGGCACATGGAACCGTCGGCGCCGGAGATCGGGTGAAAACGCGAGGATGCGGCGGGCAAAGAACGTTTCTCCGTCACGGGAAGGCTCGCCGGCCACGAGAAGAGAGCCAAATCCACCATAAGGAAATACGGCAGGAGCTTCGGGATCGGCTAGCAGCGCGTCATAGCAAGCGCGCAGTTCCGGCTGACCAACGATGTTGAATGCCCGCTCCAGCGCCACTCGCTCTCTGTGCTGCACGCCTGCCGTTCTTAGCTCCAGATCACGCAGCTTGAAAGCCACGCGAAGCTCGGAGGGCGAAGCGCTGGCCGGGATACGCAAGACCTCGTACAGGGTGGGATGATCGACTCTGTCGGCCGTACGCGGCAGGCGATAGAAGTACTCGCGCAGGACCTCGCAAGGCAGGAAAATCGTGCCGATGCCAAGGCTTCCCGGCGAACCTCGGCAGAAACGAAGTGCTGATTTCGTTTGTCCTGCTTGGGCTGGCTGACGTATCCGATTGGCGCCTGGTAGATATAACGGTTCGGTCCAGAGGCGGCATTCTTGGTGACGAGGATTTCCGGGCCCACTGCATCTGGTGCTGGAATCGGAAACGTGATCTCGTCTCCGAGAGCGACGTTAGGCTGCAAGAAAGCGAGACAGCAGAAGCTTTGTTTGATTCGGAAACACGCACGCGGCGGGATCCGATTGGCGTTGGATGCTCACCACACGCTCGCGGCACACCGGAATGGACGGGCTGGAAGGTGCAAGAGCCATGCTGTCGGCGGGCAGTATAGGACGGCATTGCGGAAGCGCAAAATGCCGCTCTCCGGACCTACGTTCGAGCCGTCGGATGGTCTTGCTGGTGGCAGAGGGGCAGGCTCTGGGGGCGCCACCTTCAAGTTCGAATTCGAGACTCCGCCTACATCTCCGCCAGCACCTGATGCACGAGGTGAATCGCGATCGATCCTTCGCCCACGGCCGACGCCACGCGCTTCACATTGCCGGCCCGGATATCCCCCACCGCAAACACCCCCGGCAGGCTGGTCTCGAGAAGCTGGGGCGGGCGCGACAGCGGCCACGCCTTCTCTTCCAGCGTCGCACGGTCGAGATCGTAGCCGGTTAGCACGAAACCTTTGTTGTCGAGCGCCAAACATCCCTCCAGCCACCCCGTGCGCGGCGAGGCGCCGGTCATCACGAACAGATGGCGTATGTCGTGGGGGACGATCTGGCCGCTATCACCATCGCGCCAGCTGATGCGCTCCAGGTGTCTGTCGCCGTCGACGCCGGCGACCTCCGTGTTGTAATGCAACTCAATCGCCGGGTTTTCTTCGATGCGCCAAATCAGGTAGCGCGACATCGTGTCCGCCAGCTTGCCCGAGCGCACTAGCATGTAAACCTTACGCGCCTTTCCCGACAGGTAAATCGCCGCCTGCCCCGCAGAATTTCCTCCTCCGACGACGACCACGTCCTCGCCCACGCACAACTGCGATTCCATAGCGGTGGCACCGTAGTAGACGCCGTTGCCCTCGAACTGCGATAGCTTGGGAATGGGTGGCTTGTTGTATTGAGCGCCGGCGGCCAGCACGATGGAGCGCGTCGGCAGTGGCGTGCCATCATCGAGGATGACCTGATATGGACGGCGATCACATTCCAGGCGCACGGCGGTGCGCGCGATCATCATGTTCGCGCCGAACTTCTGCGCCTGCGCCTGCGCGCGCCCGGCCAACTCCTGGCCCGAAATACCCATAGGGAAGCCGAGATAGTTTTCGATGCGCGAGCTCGATCCTGCCTGTCCGCCCGGGCTCCCCGCTTCCACCACCAGCACGTTGAGGCCTTCGGATGCCGCATAGACCGCGGCGGCCAGTCCTGACGGCCCCGCGCCCACGACGATCAGATCGCGCACCTGCGATTCGTCGATGCTTACGTTGAGCCCGAGGCAATCGGCCAACTGGCGGAGCGAGGGATTCCGCAGGACGCTGCGCGCGTTGCAGATGACGACCGGCACTTCCTCCACCTTGACCTGGAAGTGGTCGAGGATCGACTGCGAGCGCTCGTCCTTGTCCAGATCAATGAACTTGTAGGGATAACCGTTGCGGCTCAGGAACTCGCGCAGGCGTAGCGTGTTGGCGCAGTTGAGCGAGCCCAGCACCAGCACATTGCTCGCCTCTTCGCTGATAAGAAGCATCCGGCGCAGGATGTACGCCTTCATCAGGATATCGTTCAGCTCCGCATCTTTGGCGACGAGGGCGCGTAACTCGCTGGACTCGATCTGCAGAAATTCGCCGGAGGCGGTGACCTGTCCGCGCAGCAGCGCGCGCTGGCCCGAGATGACGGCAAACTCGCCGGTGATGCTGCCGGGAACGTGCGTGACCACGGATCGCACACCCTTGGGACAGGGTTGAAGAATCTCCAGGCCTCCCGACAGAACCACATAGACGGGAACGTTGCTGTCGCCCGGTTCGAACAGCACCTCGCCCGCTTCCACGTGCCGCAGCTTGCCGTGCGGGCGCAGCCGCTCGATCTGCGCAGGCGTGAGAAGAGGAAAGGCTTCAGAGCCGGGTTCGACGGAGATGTGGGTAGCTACAGCAGACATAAGATTGATTTTAGCTCCGCAACAAAAACGGGAACCGATGCACTGTAGATAGTGTAGATGAGGTACGAATGCGGGAAGGTGCAGCGATCGCCTCGAAATAGCTTGCGGCGCATGGCCACAAGCTAAGTTGAAAGGCTGTCCATCTACAAAGAACCAAGAGAAACGTCAGTAGTCAGGAGTCTATCTGGCGAACGAATTTGCTCGGCCTACGACGCCCTGTTCGAATCCTTTGGCCTTCCACAGAAATCTCACTACAATGCAGCGAAGGCCAGCAAATGCCGCCAGACAGTCGACAAGTTGACGTGCAGCAAGAGCGTGGTGAGCGAAACCCCGCACCTAACCGTGGTGCCATACGTCAGGAACTGGCGACCGCCGCCGGTGCTGGTGACGTAAAGACCACCGAGCCCAAACTCCTTCCGGACGAACAAGAGCTGCGGCGAATCATTGACCTTATTCCACAAACAATTGTGGTTTTGAATCCCGACGGCAAGGCCATTTACGCAAATCGCGTGGCACTTGAGTACACGGGGCTGTCTCTGGACGACGTGCGAGCCGATAGCTTCCGGGGTCGCGTGTTCCATCCAGAAGACATTCACAGACTTCGCGAAGAGCGGCAAAAAGGTCTCTCTGGCTCTGTTCCGTTCGAAAACGAGCAGCGCGCTCGCGGGATAGACGGCAGATATCGGTGGTTTCTGATCCGGTACAACCCTTTAATCGATGAGAGAGGAAACGTCATTCGCTGGTACGCGACGGGCACGGACATCGAGCATCGTAAGCAGGCTGAGAATAAGCTTCGAGCAGGACGAGCGCGAACTGCGACAACTCATAGATTTCCTTCCTCAGCATGTGCTTGTGCTAGACAAGGATGGCGCCTTGCTTCAAGCCAACAAGACAATGCTTGACTACAAGGGCTTCACCTTGGAAGAAATGAAAGGCGGGGGAACTCGCGAGCGGATCAACAGAGACGTTCATCCAGACGATCTAGAGAGAGTACAAAACGAACGAAGCGCGGGCCTTTCAAGGGGAGTGCCGTTCGAGACGGAAAAGCGGCTGCTGGGTAAAGATGGCCAGTTTCGCTGGTTCCTTTTTCGCTACAATCCTGTACTCAATGAAGCGCGGAGACATCGTCCGGTGGTTCGCAACGGCGACCGACATCGAAGATCGCAAGCAGGCCGAAGATCGCATGCGAAATGAAGCCGTCGCATTGCGAGAGCAAATCGATCGTGATTCGATGTTCGAGGATATTGTCGGCTCCTCGGAAGCGCTACGTAAAGTGCTACGCCAGGTTGCCAAGGTGGCACCTTCCGATTCCACGGTTTTGATTCTGGGCGAAACCGGTACCGGAAAGGAGTTGATAGCTCGCGCCATCCATAAGCGATCCAACCGGGCGGAGCGCGCGTTTTTCGGCGTAAATTGTGCCGCAATTCCAGCGTCTCTGATTGCTTCCGAACTCTTCGGTCACGAGAAGGGCGCGTTTACCGGCGCGACGCAACGACGCCTGGGCCGTTTTGAATCGGCGAATGGCGGGACGATTTTTCTGGATGAAGTGGGTGACTTGCCCCCCGAAATTCAAATCGCGTTGTTACGGGTACTGCAAGAACGTGAAATCGAACGCGTCGGAAGCAACAAAGCCATTCCCGTGGACGTGAGAGTGCTGGCCGCGACGCATCACGATCTGGACACCCTCGTCGCCGAAGGAAAGTTTCGCCAAGACCTTCTTTACAGACTAAGTGTCGTGCCTATTCAGATGCCTTCGTTACGCGAGCGCACGGATGATATTCCTTTGCTGGTTGACTACTTTGTCGGTCGTTTCGGAAAAAAGGCTGGAAAGAAGTTCAGAACTATTGAGAAAAAAACCGTTGAACTGTTCGAATCCTACGAATGGCCGGGCAACGTTCGCGAATTACAAAACGTGATTGAAAGAACTGTGATCCTGAGCGACGGCGACATTTTTTGCGTGGACGAAACTTGGCTCAAACGGCAAGCGCCACAATTCGCTGGTCCGGCAGTCGCACTTAGTAGCACGCTGCAACGGCAGGAAAAGGAAATGATTGAGGCCGCCCTGGCAGAAGCTCGGGGCCGCGTCTCCGGCCCAGATGGTGCGGCAACCAAATTGGGACTTCCAAGACCAACCCTTGACGCGAAAATCAAGCGATTGGGAATCGACAAATATCGGTTTAAGGTTCGACGGTCCAGCTGACTCCTGCCTGACTACGTAAAATCCCATTACATTTGCTCATTAAACGGCGTTTGCTCAAGAACGAGCATCGCTGGCGATTCTAAGTCCCACCTTTTCAATGGAGTCCGACCGGACCTTGCGTTGCATTCGCATTCGTGCACTCCGGAGCCGCGATTTCATGACTCTCAAGATTGAACGCATCCGATCGCGGATTCGGCTGAGCGGAGAGTTTCGCTCTGAACACCTGGATCAGGTTAAAGCCGAAATCGAGCTTTGCGAATCACCAGCAGTTTTGGATTTGGAGGAATTGGACCTCGTAGATGTCGAAGGTGTTCGCTTTCTCAACACGTGTGAAGCGAAGGACATTTCGGTGTTGCACTGTTCGCCTTACATCAGGGAATGGATGTTGCGAGAACGAAGTCGGCCAGAGCGGTGACAGGGGCGATTGACCTCAATGCGGTTGAATACCCGATCGCTTCATAGAAGCCGATGTGCGAAAAGAGAAATGGAGAACAAAATGAAACTTAACGGAGAAACGTCATGACTAGGCTTTATGCGGTTGCCGCGGTTGCTGCTGTGCTGTTGGGTGGGACTCTCAACGCTGCCGCGGCGGACCTGCGCCGACTGGCATCAAGAACGTGGTCTTGGTGCATGGTGCATTCGCCGATGGCTCCGGCTGGGAAGCCGGAGAGGATTCAAAGTGACGGCTATAGGGTGTCGGTGGCGCCCCCCGAGGACCTCGTACGCCGAGGCCATAAATACACCAAAGCCGCAATCGACGGCACAAGACGGGCCGATCGTCTCGTCGGCCACCGCTATGGAGGAATCGTCTGCGGGGCTGGCAAGGCTCCCAACGTGACGGCACTTGTCTACATCTCTGCATTTGCACTCGATGAAGGTGAG
Organism: uncultured Acidobacteriaceae bacterium; assembly: GCA_963823635.1. GTDB lineage: Bacteria > Acidobacteriota > Terriglobia > Terriglobales > Acidobacteriaceae > Bog-257. The sequence continues at coordinate 290,397 of CAWGMV010000023.1, forward strand.
AGCAGTGCGGCGATCGCAAGTCGGGCCTACCTCCAGCCAGTACGTCAGATCGGCAAGACGCAACGGGAATTCTTTGGATAACAGCGGAGGGTTCGTGCAGACTTTGCGTCGGATGTCGCCGCGATGTCAAGCGCACTTCATGGCTGTGTCGCAAATAGCCGACTCGCGTCGCTTCGTTTACCAGCAAAGCGGGTTCGCCTGCCTGGAAAAATATTCCGTCCTGGTACATGGTTGCGACGAAAGACCAGATGATCCCGCCGCAAGCCGAGGAATCTATGGCGAAAAGATGGGCCACGACCATGCGCACGGTGCATTCGAGCCACGCGGCCTAGTTTCACACCCGAAGGAAGTCACGGATCTCATCATCTCGACCGCCGGGTCAACCAGGAAGTTTCAGTCGGGTTGCCGGGATAGAACAACTTTTTTAATTTACCGAGTGGAAATTCACATGAACAATTCAAGTGAGAAAAATAAACGGCTTGTTTTGGAAGCGTTCGACACGCTGTTCAACAAACGTGACTACGTAACGGCCGGGCGCTATTGGTCCCCTCACTACATTCAACACAGCGCTCATATCGCACCTGGTCGTGAGGGTCTGTTCAATCTCGTGAAGAGCCTTCCCCCGACGCTCAGGTATGAGCCAGGAACGATCGTCGCTGATGGAGACTTCGTCATCGTGCACGGGCGATTTTCGCATTTCGGCCTGCCCGTGAACTGGATTGCTGCGGACATTGTTCTCATCAAGGACAACGTTCTTGTCGAGCACTGGGATGTGATCCAAGACGAAGCCTCGCGTGAACAATCAAAGAGCGGACGCCCGATGTTCGGGACGGAATTTCCGCAATGAAGACCACGCACCTAACGTGAGCATGGGGAATTGTTACGGGGCGAGCCGAAAACAGGGTTCGGAGTGGAAGGTTCGGCTTGATAGTGGAGAAACAGGATGAGCGATCGCACACAAGAAACGGTCCCAGCACAGCTCACGAAACCGAGAACCACGAGCTTCATCCGAGAGTCGTTCACAAGCAACTTTTGGATGTCCGGTCTAGCGATATTGAAATACATTCCACGCTACTTCCGAGTGAAGCAAGTGGACGGGAACGCCTTCTTCACCGAAGAAAAACTCCACGAGTTTCGGGACAGGATTCTCCGGATCACACCAGCGAATCCACGGCAGTGGGGAACGATGACCGTCGCACAGATGTTGCATCACCTCAACCTGGCCTGTGGTGGTTCGCTTGGTTTCTATGACCTTCCAGACGAGAGCTATCTCGTATCGCGCACAGTCTTTCGATGGATTCTCGTGGACTGGTATCCCGAGCAGCCAGTGGGGTTGCGCCTTCCGAAGGGATTCAAGATCCCGCACGACGCAGCGTTTGACTTCGACTTCGAAAAGCAGCAACTGCTCAAGATTCTGGATGCAGCTTGGCACGCAAGGTCAGCAGCCGATTGGCAGCCCCACCCGATGTTCGGCCCGATGACAGTCGAGGAGTGGGGCAAGCTCCTGCAGATCCACATCGATTATCACTTGAGGCAATTCGCAGCGTCATGAGCAGGTATTGCCATAACACTGGGGGCATTGATGAACCGTACGTACAGAGCAATCGAAATCAGCAAACCGGGAGTCTTCACTGAGGTTAGCAGGCCGCTGCAAGATCCCGGTGCTAATCAGGTTCGCATTCGGGTTGAGGCTTGTGGCGTGTGCCACACCGACAGCGCGCTTGTAAATGGAGAACTTCCTAACCTTACCTATCCGCGCGTACCTGGGCACGAGGTCATCGGGCGCATCGATGCCGTCGGCTCGAATGTTAAGAGCCGCTCCGTAGGTCAGCGGGTGGGTGTTGGGATCTGTGGTGGATGGGACGACACCTGCGTTTCATGCCTCCGAGGAGACTTCGTCAACTGCGCCAACGCCGTGCTCACCGGCATCATGATCGACGGCGGATACGCAGAAGTCATGATGATTGAAGCGCGCACCACGGTAACGATTCCGGACGGTCTTGAATCCGCCAAGGGGGCACCGCTCCTGTGTGCAGGGGTGACGACCTTCAATGCGCTGCGGAATGCCGACTTACGTGCTGGTGGGCTCGTCGCGATCCAGGGGGTCGGCGGACTCGGTCACCTCGGGATTCAGTACGCGAGAAGGATGGGATTCAGGACCGTCGCCATTGGTCTCGGTCGGGAGTCGGAGAAGCTCGCAAAGGAACTCGGGGCGCACGAATACATCGACAGTGGAGCGGAAGATGCGGGAGCTAAGCTGCGAGCACTCGGCGGAGCCGATGCCATCCTCGCCACAGCTCCAAGTGGTAAGGCAATGTCCGGTCTCATAAACGGACTAGCCACAAGAGGAAAGCTGTTGGTTATTGGGCTCGCCCCAGATCCA
>CAWGMV010000024.1:0-69228 GCA_963823635.1 uncultured Acidobacteriaceae bacterium
GCGTTGTGGTCGAGTAAGCGGTGCTGGCTGACTTGACCCCCAAACTCGCCACTAACCGCTGGACGTCTGCGGGTCCTCCGTTGTTGACGATCTGCGAATTCTTGGGATCGGTTACGACGCTGGAATTGCTCAGCGCCGTCAGCACTTTGACAAGGTCATCCTTGGTCAGCCGCAAGGCGAAGAAGTGCTGGCTGACCTGAACATCATCGTCCTTCACGCAGCCCAGAGTATTGCCGTCGGACTTGCGGGGAGCGTCCTGGCTGCCAGACGCGGGCCACGAAGGTGTCGTGACCTGCATGACGAGGCCGTCGCCGGCGTCGTCCCAGGCGACCATGCCCTTGGAATGGCCCCACGGAGCACCACACGACTCGCTGCAGCCGCTGATGTCAGGGTCATCGTAGAACTGGTCGTTCCACACCACATAGTGGTACGAACCGTTGTACACCTCGTCGAAGGTTGCGCCGATAGGATCGTCAATGGTGTCGCCCACACAGCCATTGCCGTGTTGCAGCGTGGGAGACTCGCTGCTGGCGTAAACAAACTGCTGGCTGAAGTTCTGGTAAGGCTGCACATCGCCGCCAAACGGACAAGTTCTGGTCGCTCCCTCACTACACCCTGGGAAGGTCGCGGCATTGAACTTGAATACGAACCACCAGTCAACCGGACGTCCTTTTTGCAGCAGAGGAGAAGGTGCTGTGCATGCCGGAAGTCCAGCGACACCGCATTTCACTGCTGCGGCAGTGGTGCCTGCGCCGCCCGCACCCGTGGCCGGAGAAACGGCGTAATTGGCCAGACCGATCGCCAACGGAAGCAGGGTCGCGGCTGATGCTATTGCTTTCCTGGGCATGAAGCTGCTCTCCGCTACGCCAGAGTTACGATGGCTAAGCCAACCAGGCTGGGATCATCGGTGCTGGTCGCCTTGATGGTCGCATAGGCTCTCGCCGCAGGAGCACCCGCTGCCGCGGCCGGATCCGGCGGTGCCGCCGGAGGCGCGGTATAGAGACCTTCCTGCGTAATGGTTCCAGTGCCGGCCTGAATCGACCACACGACCTTGTTCTGGGAGTCGATGGAAACCGTGGCTTTGAATTGCTGCGTATGCCCCGCTTGAACCGTAGCTCCGCTTGGCGAGACCGTGAGCGTCCGGTTTTCCGAGCCGCTTTGAATCCCCTTGCTAACCAGGTAAGAACTCGCGCTGATTCCAATCAGAGACAAGACGCTGCCCGGTACATCGGGCAGCTGGTGTGGGTTAGCTGCCACCACCAGAAAGAAGCTTAGGGCAACAACGAAGGTAAACACCAGTAACTGGAAGCGCGACATGCTGGCGCTTCCATCGGACTCACTGATGAGCATGCTGAGGTTGATCTTCCCTTTCGCGATCAGCCAGATGATGGCCGCCCCGAGACCCAACACAAAGAGACATAGGATCCAACCAGCCAAGACAGTCAAAATACTCAGCGTATTTACGCTTGTCATTGTCCCCTCCCATTCCGCGCTCCCAGCACGTCTCGCAGGAACATGTTGTAGAACTTGCCCGTGAGATAGACGGCGTTGCTTCCCAGCAGACCGGCGACCAGGTCGTTGTTGACCGGGGGAAGCGAGCTTTGATTAACATTGCTCAACACCTGCGTCAGGTATTGTCCAGCCGCGGCGATGGTCAACAGCAGCAATTGAATTCTCCCCGGACTCAAGGATTGATTGCCCTGAGCGTCCGAGCCATAAAGCAATCCCTTGGTGTTGATTCCGCCGCCCAGGAGTTTTGCCAGCACGACAGCAGCCAGGCCACAGATCAGGAACATGACCTCGAATCGCACAAACTTTGCCAGCAATGGCATAGCTTCTGTCCAAACCAACCGGCTCCCGGGCAGCCGTGCGGGATATCTCTTGTAATGAAGTGCAAGAATCTATCAGGATAGCGGCACAGTCAAGGAAAAACTGCGGTGTTCTGCTGGATGAAGTCGCTTGCCGCCGATGTTTTTGTCAACGGATCAGTCTTGGCAAAGGCGGCGCGTCTCCAGCCTTCGGTATGGACTTTCCTCAGAGTCCAATTAGAATGCTGAGTTCTGGTTCGATGAGGTGATGGAAGCCCCAACACCTTTCTCAGACCGGAGCGACTGTGTAAGCGAGGAGGCTTCATGATTGTCGGCGTCCCCCGAGAAAGCTTCCCGGGAGAGCGGCGTGTGGCGCTTGTACCTGCGGTAATCCCTAATCTTGCCAAGCCTGGACTGGAAGTCATAATCGAAGCCGGTGCCGGGGTTGAGGCCGGCTATCCGGATGCGGAGTTCGTCAATAAGGGCGCTAAAACTATCTCCGACCGTGCTGAGGTTTTTCGCACCGCAGACATCGTGCTGCAGGTGCTCTGCTACGGCTCCAACGACCAAACCGGCGCGGCCGATCTGCCACTGTTCCGGAAGGGCCAAGCCCTAATTGGGTTCCTGCGCCCTCTGGGCGAAGTTCAGACCATCGAGGCGATTGCTGCCACCGGCGTCACCTCATTCGCGGTCGAGCTCATGCCCCGCATCACGCGCGCTCAGAACATGGACGCGCTCTCGTCGATGAGTACGATTGCCGGCTACAAAGCGGTGCTGCTCGCGGCCGATACTCTTCCTCGCATCTTCCCCATGCTGACCACCGCCGCGGGAACTATTACTCCTTCGCGCGTGCTGGTGATTGGCGCTGGCGTCGCCGGCTTGCAGGCCATCGCCACCGCCCGCAGGCTGGGCGCTGTGGTTTCAGCTTACGATTTGCGTCCTGCTGTCAAAGAACAGGTTCAGAGTCTCGGCGGAAGATTTGTCGAGCTTCCCATCGAAGCTGCCGACGCGCAGGATGCCGGCGGCTACGCCAAGGCGCAGGACGAATCGTTTTACCAGCGGCAGCGCGAATTGCTGGGAAAGGTTGTTGCCGAGAGCGATGTCGTGATCACGACTGCCGTCGTTCCGGGCAAGAAGTCGCCGGTGCTGGTGACGAAGGAAATGGTGGCTAGGATGGCGCCGGGCTCAGTGATCGTGGACCTGGCCGCCGAGCGCGGAGGCAATTGCGAACTGACCCGCACCGGAGAGAAAGTGGTTGAGCACGGAGTGACGATTTTCGGCTCGATCAATCTGGCCAGCACCGTGCCCTACCACGCCAGCCAGATGTACAGCAAGAACCTCACGAATTTTCTGCTGCACCTGGTGAAGGATGGAAAGCTCCAGCTCAACCTGGAGGACGAAATCACGCGCAGCACCATCGTCACCATGGGCGGGGAAATCGTAAACCCGCGCGTGCGCGAGTTCTACAAGCTGCCCGCACTGGAATTGCAATCAAAGGAAGCCAGCTCATGAACAAAGCAGACCTCATCAACAGCCTCTACGTTTTCATGCTGGCGGCGTTCATCGGATTCGAGGTGATTCGCCGCGTTTCGCCGCTGCTGCACACGCCGCTGATGTCGCTGACCAACGCGCTCGATGCCATTGCCGTGGTGGGCGCCATCATCCTGGCTGGTGAGCACAAGAGCACGCTCGCAACTGTGCTCGGCACCATCGCCATCGTCGCCGCCACCAGCAACGTCGTCGGCGGCTTCATCATCACCGACCGCATGCTCAAGATGTTCAAATCCAGCCGGACGCAGAAACCATGATCCCGGGCTCCGAACACATCATCGAGATCACCTACATCATCGCTGCCGCTGCTCTTCATCCTTTCGCTCAAGTGGCTGAGTTCGCCGACTACGGCGCGGCACGGGGTTTGGGCGGGCGAAGTCGGCATGGTGCTGGCCGTTGCAGGCACGCTGCTGTACCACGGCATCGTGGACTACAAGTGGATCGCCATCGCGCTGGTTCTGGGCACCATCATCGGCGTTCCGCTGGGTAATGTGGGGATGACTGCCGTTCCTCAGCGGACCGCGCTCAGCCACGCCTTCGGCGCGCTGTGCGTGACCCTGGTGGGAACGGCGGAGTTCTATCTGCGCGCTCCGAACATTCGCGCCATTCATGATGTCAGTGCTCTCGCTGGAGGTCATTCTGGGCGGGCTGACCTTCACTGGCAGCTTGATGGCCGCCGGCAAGCTGCAGGAAATCCTGCCGCAGCGACCGATCACGTACAAAGGGCAGAACTTCGTCAACCTCGGCGTGCTGGCGATTGCCGTCGGCATTGCCGTCTATCTCGTGCATGATCCCTGATGCCATGCACCTGTATCCCGTCATGGTCGGGATCGCGCTGATCTTTGGCGTGATGCTGATCGTCCCCATCGGCGGCGCCGACATGCCGACGGTGATCTCGCTGCTGAACTCTTACGCCGGACTTTCCGCCGCGGCCATGGGCTTCGTGCTCAACAGCAAGCTGCTGATCGTGGCCGGCGCGCTCGACGGCGCTTCCGGCTTCATCCTTTCGGTCAACATGTCGAAGGCGATGAACCGCTCGTTCACCAACGTGCTGTTCGGGGCCTTCGGACAGGTGCAGGCCGCGGCCGCCGGGGCTAGGCCGAGGCGCGCAACGTGCGCAGTGCGACTCCCGAAGAAGCGGCCGCGATTCTGTCGGCTGCGAACAAAGTGGTCATCGTTCCCGGCTACGGCATGGCGGTCGCGCAGGCGCAGCACAAAGTTCGCGAGCTCTACGACGCGCTGACCAAGCGCGGCGTCGACGTGAAGTTCGGCATCCATCCCGTCGCGGGCCGCATGCCGGGACACATGAACGTTCTGCTGGCCGAGGCCGACATTCCCTACGACAAGCTGCTGGACATGGACGAGATCAACGCCGATATGCCGCAGACCGATGTGGCGCTGGTGATCGGCGCCAACGACGTCACCAATCCGGCCGCGCGCAGCGATACCAGCAGTCCGATCTACGGCATGCCGATTCTGGATGTGGACAAGGCGCGCACGGTGATGGTGATCAAGCGCAGCATGAATCCGGGATTTGCGGGAATCGACAACCCGCTCTATTACCTCGACAACACGCTGATGCTGTTCGGCGACGCGAAGGCATTTGTGGGCTCCATTGTGCGCGAGTTGAGCGGCGTCGCGGCGCACGCGTGATGGAACCTCGAAGTGCGATTTCTCGTATCATCATTCAGGAGATCTTTATGCTTACCTTTCTCCTGTGGTGCATTCTTCTGTTTTTCTGCTGGCCCTTGGCCCTGGTCGTCTTGGTACTCTATCCGATTGTGTGGCTGATACTGTTGCCGTTCCGCATCTTGGGATTTGCCGTTGAAGGTGTGCTGGAATTGCTCAAGGCGATCATCCTGTTGCCGGCCCGGATACTGCGCGGGCCACGCCGCGCCTGGTGATTTGGAATCGTTCTTTCGTATCATCGTGATCAGCGGTCCCGGCTGCCGCGCCACTCGATTGCGAAGAAGACGCCCCTGGCACCCTCGAGAAGGTTAAGCTCTCGTTACCCTGATCTTTCGTTCCTGTTCTCCTATCCGTTCGAGGCAGATCTCCACATCGCGCTCCCTGACGAAGCGGGGAAACTTTTCTCCCCACTCCAGCAGCACCAGATTGCCATCTTCGGCGAAGAGTTCGTCCAGACCGAGGGTGTCAAGTTCGCGGAGTGTGTCCACTCGGTAGAGATCCACGTGGAACAGGTTGACGTCGGGACCGCGAAATTCGTGGACAAGAGTGAATGTAGGGCTGGTAACGTCGTCCTGCGAGGCCGCCTGCAAACCCTCAGCGATGCCCTTCACCAGAGTAGTCTTGCCGGCGCCAAGCTCGCCACGCAGAATGACCATGCGCGCACTCTTGAGCGCGGGCGCCAGCTTACGGCCCAGCGCCATCGTTTCTTGCGCAGAGTGCGTAGTGTACTCATCCGATGGCCATCGGCACTCAAGCGGGCGAAGCAGTGGTGATGGTCTCCAGTCCATGGGCGTCCGGCCCGGTCTCTCGCTGACGCAACAGGAGCGCAAAGAGCAATGCCAGAAAGCCCAGGATCGAGAAGATCCACATTCCCAGCGCATAGCCGTGGAAATCGGTGGGCCCGGCATGGCTGATGTCGTTGGCCTTCCCAATGGCGAGATTGAAGATGAAGAAGCCGATCTGCTGCAACAAGCTCATCAGTGCGTAGGCGGTGCCCAGTCGCCTCTCATCCACGATGTAGGCAACTGACGGCCACATCACTGCCGGAATCAGCGAGAAGGCAATCCCCATCAGCGACACTGGCACCAGCAGGGAGATGCTGCTGTAGGCAATCATCAGGTAAACCGGCATCATCAGGAACGATCCGACGACCATGAGGGTGGCGCGCTTGCCAATGCGATCCGCAAGCAAGCCGAAAAGAGGTGTGGCGATCATGGCAGAAAAAGGAAGCAAACTGTTTAGCCAGCCCGCCTGTTGCTGGGCCGCAGCGAAGGCAGCGGTTGAACTCGCAGCCGCACCGATTTGGGAAAGGAACTTGCTGGTGAACAAATCGATGGCAAACGTACGGAATGGAAAGATTCCGGAATAGAACGTGAAACACAGCGCGACCACGTACCAGTAGGAAGGGTTAAATTTGAGCCCTTCGCGAAAACTCAACTTGTCGGGTTCGGCCGACTTTCCGAGGTGGTAGCGTGTCTCGGCGTATGTCTCTAGGGCCCAGTAAATCAAGGCCCCAATCACCGCCGTCGACCCGACAACCACGGCGAGCACCAAAGGACGATGCCAGCTGGGCTGGGCATTGACTCCGTTGGGGAAGAACGCGAACTTAGCCCACGTCGGAGAGTTGTCCGCTGCGATGGATGCAATTCGGGCGATCGTGAGATTGATGCCGAAGGCGAAGCTGAGTTCTTTGCCCTTGAACCAGCGTGCCAAAGCTGTTGTAACAGCCACGATCTGCGATTCGGCGCCGAGTCCAACGATGGCACGGCCAGCGACCATGAGATAGAAACTGCCTCTGAGAGAGGTCAGCAGAGCCCCTAAAAGAATGAGCGCCGAGAAGAACAAGAGAGACTTCTTGATCCCGAAGCGATCAACGAGAATTCCGCCGATCAACAGCGTCGCCACCGCCGCTACGCTGTAGCTGGCATTCAGCCAACCAAACATGGAAGCAGAAAAATTCAACTGCTCGAGGAAGATGCGCTCCAGCGGGTTGATGCTGTCATAGATGTAGTAATTGCCAAACATGGCCACGCTGACGAAGATGAGCACCAGCCAGCGATAGAACTTGCTCGGTTGCGGACGGTTGCTGACCGTCGATGCGATTTCTGACATCAAGACCTCGAGGGACGATTGACCAAGATAACAGAAGGCAGGTTAGGCGGCTCTCCGCCGCTAACTCTTATGGATTTCAATTCCGGTTTCGCTGTCTCCCGCAGCCGTTACGGTTCGGCTCCTTGCACGACCTGCCCATCCGCTGTTCCACAGTAACAGCGCGCGTAGGCCGGAACACTGAGCGCCCCAATCGCGCAATACAAGCCGCGGATGCTGTCTGGTTCAACCACTACCGCTGCACTCGAGACGTTGTATAGCTTCAGCCATTGGGCACGGCTGCCTGGGGCGTTCTGGATCTCGTTGTAGATTTTCCCGAGGCTCACCAGGTCCAACCGCCGCATCCTCCATTCCTTCGAGAATTGGTACTCGCGTTTCCACTTTCCACGCACCGTGCTGCTGGCTGCCTTGAGGTTGGTCAAATAGTAGGTCGTCTGGTCGTCAAGTGTTCCGTCGCTCGCGAAGGTGACGACGCGAAAGCTGGGATTCTGGTCATAGATGGGCGAGACCGGTGGGTCCACCAGAACGAATGCCCGGTTGACGCCCGCCGAGTTGATGAGCCGGAAGTCGTCTGTGTGGGTGTGGCCGGAGAAGCTCGCGAGCACTGTGTCCCGATAGGTCTCCAGCAGAGCGTCAAAGCGCGTCGTCCACTCCGGCAACCACATCGGAACAATCGAATCGGCACACGAACCGTTTGCAGATGGGTTGGTAGCTGCATCTGCCGTTTCTCGCTTGTGGGTCGACGCAAAACCGTCGATGCCAGGAGGAATGTGGAACATGAGCCACACTCGCTGATTGGCCTGCCTGGCCGCCGCCAGGTTTGACGCCAGCCACGCAAGAAGGTCGGCGGGCCCATTGGACGGCACGTTGGCGCACCCCTGCGGCAAGCTGGTGGCGTGATAGTTGTTGGAGAAGAAAACGGTATTCAGCGAGAGGATGCGGACGCCCGAAAGCGCAGGGTGGGGAACGTTGTAGCCGCCTAAGGCCTTCCATTCCTCCGTGAACGTTGCGCTGCCCCGGGCCAACTGTTGTGCCAGAGAGGCCGTGTCGCTCAGAAATGTCCCCCCAGCGCGAATGCTGTAGTCGCCGCACTCTTCGTCGTTGTTGCCGGGAGTCACCAGGATCGTTGTGTTCGGGAAACGCTTTTGAAACTCGAGGGCTATGAACTGCACGGTCTTCAGCACGAAGGCCCGGTAATGCTGCAGGTCATCGTCGTGAGTAGCATCCTGAAAAGCTTTAGGGAAGCCGTGCGCCAGCAGATCGCCGGTGTACATCACGAAGGAAGGATGCGGCAGCGTCCTACGCATTTGGTCCAGGGCGGACTGCAAGAGCCACCAGTTCGTGTCCTGGCCGTATTGGCTGAAGCGAGTCAGCTCCGATCGCTGCAGTATCGCCTCCCACTGAGCAGGCTCGGCGGCGGCAAGCTCGGCGACGAGCGTGGGGTCGGCCATGGGATCAAAGTGAATGTCCGAAACCAGGAGGAATTTATTGTTGGCCGCCTTGGCTGAAGGAACGAGCGACGCAAAAAATGTCAGTGTAATAAGAAGTGCAACGAGGTAAGACTGCCTCCCCGTTCCCACTCTTTGGAGTCCGGCTCCTTTTCGCAACACAACCATCCTCACAATGTGTCAGATTACAAGCCGGAAGGATGATAGCTGATAGCGGCACGCGGACGGCTACTCGAAGCGTATCTTTTCGCCGCTGACCACGGAATGTTTGCGGAATTTGGCTTCGTTCTTCAACGGGAAGTCGAGGCGATAGTGTGCGCCGCGACTCTCCTCGCGGGCCAGCGCCGAGCGCGCAATCAGAAGTGCGGCCTGCAGGATGTTGGCTGCCTCACACGTGCGGCGATCGCCACCCGCGGGCGCCCGCATCGCACTTAACTCGGCTACCGCCTGCCGCAGGTTCTTACCTTCACGCACAATACCGACGTTCTGCCACATCAGCGATTGCACTTTCTTGATGAACGTTTCCGTCTCGCCGGGCTGACCGTTGCTGTTCGCCACCGCGCTTTTTGCATTCGCCACCTGACTCCTCTGGCTTGCCCGGAAATGCTCTCGCATGTTCTGCGCTGCGCGCGCTCCGTACACCAGTCCTTCCAGCAGGGAGTTGCTGGCCAGGCGATTGGCGCCGTGAACGCCCGTGCAGGCAACTTCGCCGGCGGCGAACAGCCCCGGAATCGAGGTCTGTCCGCGCAGATCAGTGTGCACGCCGCCCATAGCATAGTGAGCTGCCGGCCGCACGGGCACCAATTCAGTGGCGATGTCAACGTTGTACCGCATGCAAGTGGAGTAGATGGTGGGGAAGCGTTTGCGCACGCGTTCGGCATTCAGATGTGTGAGGTCGAGATAAACGGCCGCGTCAGGACGCTTCACGCGCTCCAGTTCATGCGCGATGGCGCGCGCCACGACGTCGCGCGGCGCCAGCTCCGCCAATTCGTGATAACGGGGCATGAAGCGTGTCAGCTCGAAATTGCGCAAGTAGGCGCCTTCACCACGCAGCGCCTCGGACAAGAGAAAGCGCGGCGCGTTCTTCAGAAACAGCGCCGTGGGATGGAACTGCACGAACTCCATGTCGCTGATTTCGGCGCCGGCGCGATACGCCATCGCCACACCGTCGCCGGTGGCCACGGCTGGATTAGTGGTGTCGCTATATACCTGGCCGAGTCCACCTGTGGCCAGCAGCACGGCGCTGGCTCGGACCTCGTGCAACCGCCCTGACTGATCGAGCACGCGAACGCCACCCACTCGACCGTCGTCCAACAGCAGGTCGGTGGTGAACTCGAATTCATAGAAGGATATCGGCGTCAGCGCCGCCTTAAGATATAGTGCGCGCCCGATCTCACGTCCCGTGGAATCTCCGTGGGCATGCAGCACTCGGCTGCGGCTGTGCGCCCCCTCCCGGGTGAAGGCGATCTTGGCGCCGGCGCGGTCGAACTCTGTGCCCCACTCGATCAGCTCCTCGATGCGCGGCGGTCCTTCCTCCACCAGAATGCGCGCCGCCTCCTCGTTGCACAGGCCATCGCCGGCCTTCAGCGTGTCTTCCAGGTGCAGGCGAACCTCATCCTCGTCACTGAGCGCAGCCGCAATGCCACCTTGCGCATATTGGGTATTGGATTCCGTCACCTCCTGTTTGGCCAGACACACCACGCGGCCGGCTGAGGCAAGCTCCACCGCAGCCCGCAGACCGGCAATGCCTGCGCCTACCACGATGAAGTCGGTTTCGGAAGGAAGAGCTTTCATAACCAACCAACGATGGGCGCGAATTGCGCCGCAGGTGCGCTCTCAAGGCTCATGGTAGCACGCAGAAAAAGCGTGGAAACCCCTATATCCGGTGTTAATGCCAAATGGGGAATAGTGCTTCCCCAAAAGAGTTGTCGTCACGGGGGGACTTCAGTCCGCGAGGGATCTGCTTTTGTCCCGGAATAGAAAACAGCAGATTCCTCGCGCCAGAACCAGGCGCTCGTAATGAGAATTCGGAACCACATGGCTCAAGCCAATCTCCTCCGTTACACTACTTGCTTGACCCGAATCCCTGTCCACGCCTCTTCACGCTCCTATGAAGTATTGGTCCAGCATGGCCTGCTGCGCTCCGCCGCAGGTGCCCTGCGCGAAGTAATTCCCGCGCAGTCGCGTCTCTTCGTTATTACTTCAGCAAGAATTCGCAAGCATTGGGGACAGACTTTGCAGAAAAGTTTCGGCCGGGCCGGACGCAGGCTGGAAATCCTGGAGATGCCCGACGGTGAGCGCGCCAAAAAGCTCACGCAAGTGGAAAAGCTTGCCGCGAAGCTGGCAAAACGCGGCGCTGAGCGGCAATCGGTCATCCTCGCGCTCGGTGGCGGAGTCGTGGGCGACGTGGGCGGCTTTCTGGCATCCGTCTTTATGCGCGGCGTACCGATAGTGCAAATTCCTACCACGCTGCTGGCGCAGCTTGACTCGGCGATCGGCGGCAAAACCGGCGTGAATCTTGCGGCGGGCAAGAACCTGATTGGAACCTTTCACCAGCCGGTCGCGGTCCTTGTCGATCCTGATGTGCTGGCGACGCTACCGGAGCGCGAATACCGTTCCGGACTTTTTGAGGCCATGAAGTACGGCGTGATTCGCAACCCGGCGATCTTCGAGCTGATGGAATCGCAGCGCGAGGCCTTGCTGTGCCGTGATGGGGTTCTTTTGGAGAAGTTAATCGCAGAGTGCATTCGCGTGAAGGCTGATGTGGTGAGCGCCGATGAGCGCGAGAGCGGCGAGCGCCGCATCCTGAACTTTGGTCACACCATCGGCCACGCGCTGGAAGCCGAGACCGGCTACCGCAAGCTGCTGCATGGCGAGGCCGTCGCCTGGGGCATGGTTGCCGCGGCCCTCATCGGCTATGCGCTGGATGTGACCGACTCGCTGACCGCCCAGCGCATCATCGCAACCGTATTGGCTTACGGCCCGTTGCCCAAGTTCAAGGCACAGGGCAGGCAGATTCTGAAGCGGCTGCTGGCCGACAAGAAGACTGTCGGCGGTGTGCCGCACTTCGTGCTGGCAACCACGTTCGGCAAGGTGCAAGTGGTGAAGGACGTTTCGGAACGCGTCATTGTTCGTGCCATTGCGGAAGCCAAGTCGTTAGCGCCGGGATAGAGATGACCCTGAACTTTGGCAGAGCCGGAGTCGGCATGTACGAAACATCGCGTCGGCGCGGGAAGCCTGACGCGCAAGCCCCGCTTGCGGGGCGAAAGAGCTTAGCCCAGCGCTTCAGCGCTGGGGAATGGGTTGGATGTGAACGTGAGTCCCGTAGGGACGGCAGAAAAACGGCCGGTGGTGCCTACGGCACTCTATCTCTTCTCGCGGCCTGCCCGGCGCTGAAGCGCCGGGCTAAGCTGTTTTGCGCCTTCAGGCGCGCCGCCACGGCCTTTTATCTCTTGTCATCCCGACCGAGGACTTTAGTCCGAGCGGAGGGACCTGCTTTTCTCGAAACCTGGAACAGTAGGTTCCTCCACTCGCGGGTGAAGCCGCTCGGTCGAAATGACAATTTGAGCTAGCGAGTTAGGAAAAACGTGCTCCGAGACGGATGACCTCTGACACCAAATCGGCGTCGCATTCGACCGATCGCATCGTCGGCGCTGCGCCTCGCGGCGCGTCCGATGAAGCCGCGGCAGCAGCTGCGGTCCGCGACATGTTTACCTCCATCGCGCCGCGCTACGACCTGCTGAACCACGTGCTCTCGATGAACGTGGACCGTCTGTGGTGGAACCGCACCGCGCGCGCTTTCTCCGAGGTGCTGCGCCAACCCGGCGCGCAGGTGCTTGACCTGTGCTGCGGCACCGGAGACATGGCGTTTGCGCTATATCGTAGGAGCTCGATGAGCGCTGCGCCCGCGCAAATCATTGGGGCCGACTTTTCCCATGCCATGCTCAAACTTGCGGAGCAGAAATCCAAGGGTAAGAACATCCGCTGGGTCGAGGCCGACGCGTTGCACCTGCCGTTCCCTCCTGGCCAATTTCAACTCGTAACCTCGGCCTTCGGATTTCGCAATCTTGCCAACTACGACCGCGGGCTGGCGGAGATTTACCGAGTGCTCGCGCCCGACGGCGAGGTCGGCATACTCGACTTTGGCGAACCCAAAGGCCTGCTGGGCAAGCTCTATCGCGTGTACTTCCGGCGGGTTCTGCCGGCGATTGGCACACTGATTTCTGGTGTGCGCGGGCCGTACTCCTATTTGCCGGCTTCGGTGCTGCGCTTTCCTTCTCCCGACGAGATGCTGGAGCGCATGCGCAGCGCAGGTTTCCGCGACGCTTCCTGGACGCCCTACACCTTTGGGATTGCCGGGCTTTATCGGGGGAAGAAGTGAATCCGCCCCCGCGGTGTTTTCACATGTCGAGTAGCTATTACTTATATTATTTATATGCTTAGTACGATAAACTAAGCAAACTTAGCTTGCTTAGCTGGATGGAGGTTGATTTTGACCTATAAGTCCTTATTTTACTGATGAATGCGGGTAACTCTTTGGGAATCAAATGCTTGCGGCGTTCGGCTACCAATCTTCCGCCAACCTATTGATTCTTAAGTAGAAATCCGAAGACGATTTTTTTATAAATGCGCTATCCACCTAGCCACTGGTTTCAAAAGCTGTCCCTCAGCGCATCTTCAACCGAGTACTGGATGATCCGTGGATAGTCGTCTCCGAGGAGGTGCTGCAGGCGGGTTGTATCCATGGTGTATGACCCGGTCATATAGGGCAGAGCCGCGGGAGGGATCGAGGAAATTCCCCACTTCCACAGGGCTCCCAGAATCGGACGGCAGACGGCGCGTGGAACGCGCTTGACTTGCGCGTTGGCAATCTCCGCGCAGCGCTGGATGCTGACGGATTCTCCCCGACCGGCAACATTCAGGATGGTCACGGGCGGATCGGTATGAGGGCGGTGCAAGAGGTACACCAGCAGCCGAGCGACGTCGTCCACGTGCACGAACTGGAATTGCTTCTCGAGATACTTTTTGCCCAAGGGCAGCATTAGAGGTAGCCGCTTGCCGTCAGCACGCATGCGGGCGGCGCGCTTGCTCTTGCCCAGCGGAGTTCCGCGCAGCGCTCCCACCATGTAGTTCTGCATGCTGGCGCCGGTGAAGATGTGCGGGCGCAGGATGTAAACCCGGCAGTCGCCCAGACTCGCAGCGCGATAGCGCACCACTTCATCACTCTCACGTTTGTGGATGGCGTAAGGCAGAGTGTGCGCGCGAAGCGGAGCGTCTTCCTTCACCGGCCCGGACGTTTCGGGCCCATAAGCCGATACGCTGCTGGGAAAGATGAACTGCTCGACGCGGCCGCCGGTGCGATTGACGACGCTCACCGCTTCCATCACGCGCGCAGTCCCAGCAACATTGATCTGCCACATGCGCTCGACGTCCAGAACACCGCTGCGCAAGGGATCAAGGATAAAGGCGAGGTGAAGCACAGAAGTTGCGCCGGTCTCGCGCAGCAGCTCAATCAGCCGCCAGCAGGATGCCTCGCGGCCCAAATCAATCTGCTCGAACCGCGTCAGCGGAAGGGAACCTTCTGGTGGGCGCATGTCCACGCCCACCACGCGAAATTCAGAGAGCCTCGGAAGCAGCCTGGTCCCGAGGTTTCCCGCGATTCCCGTGACCAGGGTCGTGCGCTCCGGCGACATGACTACTGCGGAGGCGCTGGCGGTTGCTGCGGTGGCGCGGTCGCTGGAGCGGGCGCCGGAGGTGTTCCCGGACCTGGCGGTAGTGGCGCGCCGGCGCCAGGCGGCATAGGCCGTCGAGGATTCATAATTCGCGGGTTCGCTTGAACCTGCGGTCTTTCCGGCCCGAAGTAGGTGTCATTCAAAACCGGCGTCACCGAGCTCTGGATCTGCTGGATTTTGTCAGTCACCAATTGACGCTGCAGCTTTGGTGCGATTTCAGCCTTGGCTTCGCTGAGCGGGATTTCGCGCACAGAGACGACTTTGTAAACGTAAAAGGCGGCAGGGTCGGTGAAGACGACAGAGATCTCGCCCGGCTTTAGCTCGAAGGCTGACTCGTGCGCTTCGGGCAACGTGCCCGGACGGCGCGCTCCGAGGTTGACATTGGCCGGAGGAGTTTTCAAGCCAGCATGCTCAGTAGCTTCTTTCTCCAGCTTCTCCGGGTCTTCGCCACCGACCCAGCGCTTCTGGATCTGGTCGGCGTAAGCTTTTTCCTCGGCCTCGGATGGTTTCGGCTTCTCGGCGGTGCCTGGGTTGCGCGGGATGATGATGCGCTGGAGAGTGGCCTCCACATACTTCTTCTTGTTTTGGTTGTAGTAGTCCTCAATCTGCTGATCAGTAGGATGCGAGTATTCCTCGGTAACATGCGAAATCAGCGCTTCCGTCAGCACCTGCTTCTGAACGTACTGCATGATCTGCAGCACGCGGGGATCATTTTCCAGTCCAAGGGAGCGGGCCGCATCTGAGAACGTCAGCACCTTAGCATACTGGGTGGCAAAATTGCGCATCATCTCCACGGGCATGGGCCGCTCGGGCGATGTAACGGCTTTGACCAGCTTTTCAAACGACTCGCGACTCACACTGGTCACACAATCTGGTGGAGGCGCAGCAGCGCCAGTCGCGGACTGGCAAGCGCCCTTGAGCGTAATCACGGGCTCGCTCATCGGCACCACGCTGGTGCTGGGCAAGGTTGCAGGTGCTGGCGGCTGCATTGGCGCGGCGGCTGGAGCAGGAGCAGTGTTCTGATTGGCGGCAGGCGAAGCTGAGGGGGCCGCTTGCGGTTTCGCTGCCGGTTGCTGGGCATAACTGGCGCAGCCCAGGACACACGCAATGGCAAGCGCCATCAAGGTCGAACGTAACATGAAGTGGTATTCCTCCGGAGTAGTACCGCCTGAGGCGGAGCAGGAAATTGCTACAAAATCGTAACACATCGCGCCTGACAATCCGCCCTTCGCGCTAATCTTCCGGTTGGCGGATTCATGCCAAACGTGAATAATCGTGGGCATGGTGGATCCAGTCAACGCATCGCAAATGCGGATGGAGAAGAAGGCGGTCGCGCTGAACTCCATCTATGCTGCGGTCGGGATCACCGCGCTCAAAATCATTGTCGGCATTACCACTGGCAGCTTGGGCATTCTCTCCGAAGCCGCTCACTCCGGACTCGACCTGATCGCCGCCGCGATTACTTACTTTTCGGTCCGCGTCTCCGATAAACCTGCGGACGCCGATCATCAATACGGCCATGCTAAGTTCGAAAACTTCTCGGCGTTCATCGAAACCGGCCTGCTGCTGCTGACCTGTTTCTGGATCGTGTACGAGGCCAGCAGGCGGCTCTTCTTTCACGCGGTGGAAATCGAGCCGACGATTTGGGCCTTCGCGGTGATGGCCACTTCCATCGTCGTGGACTACTGGCGCTCGCGCCGGCTGCGAAAGATCGCCCAAAAGTACGACAGCCAGGCGCTCTACGCCGATGCGCTGCACTTCAGCACCGACATCTGGTCCAGCGCGGTTGTGATTCTCGGTCTGGCGCTGGTGTGGGCCGGCCGCCAATACTCGCATTCGCTGCTGAAGAACGCCGATCCGATCGCCGCGCTGATTGTGGCCTGCATCGTCGTCTTTGTCAGTTGGCGGCTGGCGCGGCAGACCATCGACGCCTTGCTCGACGCTGCTCCGACCGGCGTGCGCAATCGCATCATGCAGGAGCTGTACCGAGTTGACGGCATCCTGGAAGTGGATCGCGTGCGCATCCGCAAAGCCGGCAGCCGATATTTTGCCGATGTCTCGGTCGCGATGTCGCGCAACGTGACATTCCAAAAATCCGAGCAGGTCTCGAACGAGGTCTCGGCCCGCATTCGCGCCGTGCTGCCCGATGCCGATGTCGTAGTCAACGCCGTGTCGCGCGCCAGCCGCCAGGAAAGCCTCTTCGACCGCATCCGCGCGGTGGCTACGCGCAACAATCTCAACGTCCACGACATCAGCGTGCAGGACATCGCCGGCCGTCTGCACGTCGAGCAGCACGTCGAGCTGGACGAGCGGCTCAGCCTGAAGGAAGCCCATGACCGCGTCACGCGACTGGAAGGCGAGATGAGAAACGACATCGGCGAGATCGCCAGCATCTTGACCCACATTGAAAGCGAACCCGCGACCATCGAAACCAGCGACGGCCCGGTGCGCTCGCCCGGGTTCGAGCAACGTCTGCAAACCGTGACCTCGCGCTTTCCCGAAGTCGTTGACGTGCACGACCTGATGTTCAAACGCGTCGGCGGCCGGCTTTACCTCTCACTGCACTGCACCATGCTCGACGACCTGCCGCTCTCGCGCGTGCACGACGTCCAGACCGCTATGGAAGGCCGCTTCCGCCAGGAAGTTCCCGAGCTGTTCCGAGTGCTCATTCATCCCGAGCCGCAAACCGACAATCGGCGTTAGGAGGGCCGGCAATCCTGACCTCAACGCCCGAAATGTTAACAGCCACTACAATGCCTCCGAAAACTCCATTCGCTGCTAACCCCTCCACCTCCTATACCGTGTAATCAATGATTTAGCGGGGAAATCGTCGCACATAATAGAGCCGTAAGGACTTACTGGACCATACCACATTCCAAAGGACTTATCTCAAAGTCTTGGTGTAATCGGGGCTACCTTATGCCTGCCAATCCCCTCCCCAACCTTCCCCGCAAAACATTGAAAATAAACGCAAGGACAAAATTCGTCCCGCTAAAATCTTCGACGCAAAGGACTTATAGGTAAAGTATTAATTCACAATGACTTAACATCAGCCTTCATCCCAGCCGCGGAGCGCGGCTGACAACTGTCTTGCTGGCTACTGACCACGGTGCACGGGGCAGACAACTTCCCTCTCCTCTCAGGGGCCATTGTTTACGAGGAGCGTGATCCGGACAAGGACGGTCATCACGGCGCAATGTGACCGTGGGCTCTCGCGTTAGCACAGTCTTAGGCGGCAACAATCAGGGCGGGAGCGCCTTAGATGGGCCTTACCGGAAGCGTGGGCGATCCGCCAGACCAGTTAGAGCCAGGGAATGTCCCTATTCCGCTGGCGCTACGGCGAAATGGTATAACCGAATCGTTTTGCCAACGATGCGATCGGGTTTGTATCGTTCCAGCCAGCCGAAATCCCCAGGCGATGTCTTAATCCTGTATTCACTGACGGCAATCCAGCCGGACGGTTTCTGATTCGGCAGAAGAGGTTGCCAATAAGGCAAGCCTCGCCGTTTCAGGTCTGCTGAGCCTTCGTAAGCTATCCATACCGAGTCGATATGCTGCTGCTGAAGAACCGAGGAAAGGCGGTTGAGATCCTGGCCCCAATCAAAGTCGCTATCGATAAGTATCCTGCTGCCATAGGGAGCAGCGAGCTCATTGAAATACGGAATGAAATCCGGAGTTGCACGAATACAGGTTGCGACGCTCCAGGTGACTAGAACACCAGCTATGGCTCTGCAGGCGAGCAGCCTCTCTCGACTGCCGCTAACCTGCCAGAGCCAAACAAACGCACAGGCGCCGAGAATTGCCAGAAAGGGATAAATAACCAGAACATGCCGCACACCTAGATTTACAGGACCCAACATTGCGACCAGCAGCGGTCCTGCGACTCCTGCGAGGGGGACGATTGCGTTCTGAAGTCGGGGGCGAATCAGCGCCGTCGCGGCGCCGAGTGTTGCCAAAAGTAGCAGGGGAATCGGTGTCTTTACTGCAACTGCAACCGGGAAGAAGTACCATCGTCCGCCGAGATATGTTTGTCCTAATAGGTAAGCAGGGCGTCTTTTCATCGAGAGCCCGAAGAGATGGGCCAGGCCTTTAAAGAATTCTGGCGCGAGTACCCCATGGAAAAAGAACACCCTTGCGATTGCATCGGGTAGCTTGCGAAGCTGTGCGCTCTCAACCGCGTTGACTTGCCCCTGGTGCAGTATGGGACCCACTGAGAATCGATAACCCGCCCAGATGGTGACAGCGAGCGTCGCAATCCCGATAGCGATGTACCTCCACGAGGGTATAGGCCGCTTCTTAATCAGGCAGTAGCCAGACAGCGCCCCACCAGACGCCGCCAGATACAGCAAGCCCGTGAATTTACACAATAGGGCAAGTCCGATCGCGCCCCCCGCAAAAACAGCGGATGAGGATTTCGGGTTTTGCAAGAAGTTCCAGAAGCAAACCAAGGCCAGGAGAAACATCGCTGTAAATGGCAAATCGGTGGTCGCAACTGACGCGTTTGCCAATGCCGGCGGACAGAACACAAAGAATATGACGGCGAGAGCAGCCTGCCAGGGGCCATAATGTTGCAACGTAAAATGCCACAGAACAAAACAGGCCAACCAGAAAAACGGCAATACGCCCAGGCGTGCGAGGATTAAGGTTCTTTGGTAATGGCCGTGATTCTCAAGGATCGCATTGCCTTCGTCCCAAGCATTTCCACTTCCCTGAAGCCTAGCCCCGGCGAGATAAGGGCCCAGCGCAACAGCGACACGTGCGAGGGGCGGGTTCAGCGGATCATAGGAATAGGAACCGAGTTCGAGCCACTCCATACCAACTGCGAGGTGTTCGCCCTCGTCGAAGGTCTGACTGAACACCGGATACGTGGCGATGATCAAGAGAGTGGCAGTCAGCACCGAAAGCACGGCAGTAAGGATAGGCAGGTACGAAGTCCAGCGCGGAGGAGGTCCTTTTTCGCCATCGCTATTCTGAGCCGGGATCTCCATTTTTGTCTCAGGAAGTACGCATTGTGTGCTCCTTCAACGCAGAAAGCAACCTGTTCATCTGTCATCCCTTTCTCTAGTGGGATCCGCGGCGGATTAGTGCTGGTGCCCGCCCCACAAGTGAGCCGGGTCCGGCCGTTTGTGACACTGTGTCCACAGGTTTCTAGCGGCACGTTAATGGGCTGGGGCGATTGCCCTATTCCATGGCAATCGGGAGACGCGCATGTCCTGCCATGCCTGCGGTTTCGCAAACGGCTTCCCCTATACTTCTGCAACGCGAGGCAGGAGCGGGCATCGAACACTCCATGGTTACGCGAGCGCAACCTTTGAGCGAGCAGGACCTGCGCGACCTGGGATTCGGTGCGGTCGTCAGCCGCGAGAGCCAGCAACGCCTGCTGAATCGTGATGGCAGTTTCAACGTGCAGCGACGAGGCTTGGGCTTCTGGGCGTCGTTCAGCCTCTATCACACGCTGCTTACCATTTCCTGGGTACGCTTCTTTCTCCTCTTTGTGGGCTCCTACTTCGTGGCCAATGCGCTGTTCGCGCTGGCCTACCTGGCCTGCGGGTCGAAAGCGCTGGGGGGCGCCACGCTGGGCCTGGAGATGCACCCTTTTCTGCGCGCATTTTTCTTCAGCGTGGAAACGCTGTCCACCATTGGCTACGGGAACGTTACACCAGAGGGCGTCGCGGCCAATTTTGTGGTGACTGCGGAGGCACTGACCGGGCTGATGGGCTTTGCCATCGTGACCGGCCTTCTGTTCGCCCGCCTCTCGCGGCCCACGGCAAAGATTCTGTTCAGCCGTCACGCTGTGGTTGCGCCCTATCGCGACATGACGGCGCTGGAGTTCCGCGTGGCCAATGCGCGCTCCAATGAGCTGATCGAGGTTTCCGCCAAAGTGATGATCAGCCGCTTCGAGGACTACGAGGGCGGACGCACGCGCCGCTATTATCCGCTGGCGCTGGAGCGCGATAGCGTGGTATTTCTTCCCCTGACCTGGACGGTGGTGCATCCCATCGACGACGCCAGCCCACTGCATGGCGAGACGCCGGAGTCGCTGCGAAATTCGCAGGCCGAGTTTCTGGTGCTGCTCAAGGCTTTCGACGAAATCTTTTCCACCATCGTGCAGACCCGCGTGTCCTATACCATGGACGAGGTCGTCTGGGGCGCGCGCTTTGCCAATGCCTTCATGCTGAGCGCAGCGGAGGGATTTGCCGACGGCGCGCGGCGGGGGAAGAAAGTCGCAGTGAACATGCGACAGTTCGATAAGATCGAGCCGGCAACTAATCTGTTGAATCGGTGAGAAGGGCAATTTCAAGTTTCGAGTTTCAAGTTCGCGCTACAACCGACTCGTGTCCGAAATTCAACAACTCGAAACTTGAAACTCGAAACTCGAAACTCGGAAAGTTGAGGAGGAATTATGGCTGGACCTATTGTTACCGGCATCAAACGCGCCTCGGGATGGTCGATCGCACTGGGTGTACTGATGATCATCACCGGCATCATTGCCATGCTGGCCCCGTGGGAGTTCGGCATCGTCATCGCGCTCATCATTGGGTGGATGGCCATCTTCAACGGAGCAGCGCAGATCTTCTATGGCATTCGCACTCACAGCGGCGGGCGAACGGTGCTCGAAGTCATCCTCGGGCTCATCTACATCATCGCTGGAATTTACCTGCTGGTGCATCCTGTCGGCGGACTGCTGGTGCTGACCATCTTTCTGGCATCGTTCCTCGTCGTGTACGGAATTTTCGCACTGGTGCTGGCGTTCCAAATGCGCCCGCTGGCTGGTTGGGGATGGGTGCTGTTCGACGCCATCATCACCATCCTGCTGGGCGTTCTGATTTGGGCGCACTGGCCCATGAATGCGGAGTGGGTAGTGGGAACGCTGTTCGGCATCAGCATGCTGGTGTCAGGGGTGACGCGGCTGATGGTGTCGCTGGCGTTTCGGCGGATAGCATCCGCGGCAGCGTAACTGAATTGTGTACCGACGTGCCCGGCGCACCGACATCCGCGCAATGGCGGCAATCCGCGCCGCCGACTGGGGTACGGAAGAGTATTGGAAGGTGCGCATTCTCGAATACTTGAACCATGAGCGACACCCGGGGCAGGCGTTACGCCCGCGTGTTGCCTTTGTTTGCCTGGAAGACAATTACGTCGTTGGCTTTATCGCGGGACATCTTACGCGCCGCTTAGGCTGTGCGGGAGAATTACAGTGGATTTCGATCAGGCCACAGTTCCGCGGCCGTGGAATCGCCTCGGAATTGTTGCGGCGGTTGGCGGAATGGTTCGAGAAAAATGATGCTCTTCGCGTCTGCGTTGATGTGAACCCTGCGAACGAGGCTGCGCGACGCTTCTATGCGCGCCACAGCGCCGAAGACCTGAAACCTCATCGGATGATCTGGCACGGCATCCGGAAGGCATTCGAGGTTCAGCCCCTCAGTCGCTAGCTCTGGGCCTATGCGTAGTCAATGGGATGATTCTGCAGCCAGTGCTCATCGCGGACCGTGCTCATTTCCTTCAGAGCGGAACGACCCATGCAGGCAGTGAGCTCGCGCGTCTTCCAGGCTAGCCCAACGAGTAGCCCGATGACGCTGCCTGCCACTCCGTAACCGACGACCTTGGCCCGGCGATCACGGCGGGAAAAACACGAGCCGAACAGGGCAGCACAGGTGCCGATTGCGGCCAGTCCAATCGCTCCCCGCGCCGACTCACTCAGCACCCCGCTCAGAGGCTGCCCATGGAGATGCGAGTCGCGGCCTCGGCGCAGTCCCGACAAGCCGGAGTTCAGCAGTTCCCGCCCATATTGCAGCTCACCTCTTATTTTTCCATCTGGCTCCATAGTGCTCACTCCTTTGCTCCAGTCCGCGAAAGCTCACGTGGCTCAGGTCATACGAAGGATCCAGAATCCTTCCTTAGTATGACCTTCCCATATGTGAGGGAATGGAGTCTATGACGCGCGTCACAATTTGGGGCAAACTACGTCACAGGCCCTCCTATGTTGATGCCTTGCAAGGCGGCCTCGATTGCACAGACCAAATTACAGCTTGGTTAAACGCTGGCTACTTAGCGCCTGGTCGCTTGCCGAGGGGCACAGCCGCCACATCGATCCAGCGTTCCCCGGTGCCTTTGACGAAGCTCAGCTTGCTGATGCGAACCTTGCGGCTGTCGGAATACTCGCTCCAGCGCCGGCGGGCGATCTCGAGCGCCTCGGCCGCCTCCTCATTGGTATCGGTCTTGACGATCGTCAGGTGAGGCATGTAAGGCCACGGCTCACAGAAGCAGAGGGCGTCGACGTTCATCCTGTCGCGTAGTTCGCGCATGCGATAAGCGCCTCTGGCAACGCGAAGAAAGACGGTCGGGGTGATGGGGGCAAAGGTTTCGACCTCGCCCATCGTTACTTCGAAGGGCGCAACCTCGTGACAAACTTCGGTCAGCAGCTTGACGGCTTGCTCCTCCGTGCCGCAAAGCGGACGTGGGGGCAGAATGGTCACATGCGCGTCGGCATGGGTATGCGCGGGATGCAGCTCGCGGCGCAATTGCTCTACAAATATCCCCACCGGGCTGCGCACATACGCAACCGCGGCGTATAAGAGCGAACTCATGAAGCTTACATTATAGTCGGCAACTCGGCGGGAAGCGGTGACCGTCTCAGGCGCTGACTGTTTCCGCAGTCTTCGAGTTGGGAGGTCCGGAGCTGGCTGCCGGAGCAATGGAGACGAGGTCCGTCTTTGGCTCCGATGGGCGCACTTCCAGAAGGTCAGGCTCCGGATGGCGGCGGGCTTCCTTGACCGTCCGGTTGCGGGCCGCGCGCAGCTTCAGAAATGACTTGGCCTCTTTGTACAGACGCTTGCGATCGGTGGAATTGAACGCGGCCCTCTTCACGATGCGGAAAATCGCTTTCGGGCGGAAGTAGTACTCATCGTAGAAGCGGTGCACCATCTCCAGGATGTAATCGCGCGAGATGCCTGGATACTCGATCATCGCCACCTGGTGGCCCATCTCGTCCACCATCTGCGAGCCTTCGAGCTTGATGAAGCCGTTGGCCTTAGCATAGTCATACAGTTCCGTGCCCGGGTAAGCATGGGCCAGCGAGACCTGGATGGTTTCCACGTCAATCTCTTTGGCAAAATCGATGGTGCGCCGGATGCTCTCCTTGGTTTCGCCGGGAAGCCCGAGGATGAAGTCGCCGTGAACCAGCAGCCCGAGCTTCTTGCAGTCCTTGGTGAACTGGCGGGCGCGCTCAACTGTGGCGCCCTTCTTGATGTTCTTCAGGATCTGCTGGTCGCCTGATTCGTAGCCGACGATGAGCAAGCGGCAGCCGGCTTCCTTCATCGCCTTCAACGTCTCGTAGTCGGTGGTGACGCGCGACGTGCAGGACCACGTAATGTTCAAGGGCTTCAGCTTCGAACACAGCTCAATCGTGCGCGCCTTCTGGATGTTGAAGGTGTCGTCGTCGAAGAAGAACTCTTTCACCCAGGGCCAATATTGTCTGGCCTTGGCCATTTCAGCGGCGACCCGGTCGGACGACCGCTTGCGCCAGGGGTGGCCGCTGAGGGTCTGAGGCCACAAGCAGAAGGTACACTGCGCGGGACAGCCGCGCGTGGTGTACAGCGCCACATAGGGATACAGCAGGAATGGCACGTTGTAGCGGCGCGGGTCGAGATCCCGCTTATACACATCCACTACATCCGGCAGCGCGTCGAGGTCCTCCACCGCCGGCCGGTCGGCGTTGTGAATGATTTCCCCGTTGGCGCCACGATAGGAAATCCCGAGAATTTCATTCAGCGGCTTGCCGTTGGCGAATTCCACCGCCGCGTAATCGAATTCGCGGCGTACGACAAAATCGATTGCCTCACCTTCCTCGAGCGACCGCTCCGGTAACGTGGTGACATGCGGGCCCACGAAGGCTATCTTCAGCCTCGGGTTGGCCGCTTTCATAGCTGCGGCAAGCCCGATATCGCCCTGGAAGCCGGGAGTGCTGGTGAACAGCACCAGGAAGTCGTAGTCCTTGCCAATCTTGATGGTCTCCTCGGCGCTCACATGATGTGGGGGAGCGTCGAGCATGCGCGCCCCTTCCAGCATGCCAGTGGGATAGGCGAGCCAGACCGGGTACCAATAGGACTCAATTTCGCGGGTGGCCGGCCAGCGCGAACTGGCGCCGCCATCGTAGTTCTCGAAAGAGGGTGGGTTTAGAAAAAGTGTTTTTAAAGGCATATTTGTGAAGTCTATCCTACCATCTGCGTAGCACAGGGCGGTGCGCTTGGCACGCTTAAACTTAGATGCATTTGCTGGTTCGCAGTGAACGGCACATTAGTGAGGTGGAATGGCCCAATTTTCCAGTTCGCCAGTAGTCTTCAAAAGCTGCAACTCGGCGCGGCAAAGTTCAAATTCAGCGTCAAGATAGGCGGCATGCTTGTCGTCAACGTCGAGGCGGGCGTTGGCCTGGTCGCGCGAATTGGCAGCTCCCGTGTCCATGCGGCCGGTGACTGCCTCCAACTCTCCCTGGGCGACCTTCCATTCCAGCCGGGCGACATCCCGGGCAGCGCTCAACTGGCGCAAGGAACGCTGCAGCTTCAGTGTATTCTCTCCAACCTGATTGCGCGTCAAGTCCGCCTGCTTGCGCGCGATCATGGCATCCGCATCGGCTTGTTCGGCTTTGGCCTTCTGCACCGAGTTGAAGATAGGAATCCGAAGGTTCAGGCCGCCGGTGAAATTGTTGGCCAGAAAATTCCGGAAATACACATCCCAGTTGTTGTATTTCGCCAGGTACGCATATTGCGTGGCAATATCCACGGTGGGCCAAGTGGCCGCCTTGTGTTCGCCTCGCGCACGCGCCTCGGCTGCCGCCGCTTTCTGATCTGCCTCTTTAACTAAAGGGCTGTTCGCCACCGCTCGTGCCGGAAAGTCATCATCCTGGGAAATCTGGGGCAGCCGCGGCATGGATCCCGGCTCCACTGTGATCGAGTCGGCCGAAAGCCCGACCAGCTTGGACAGATGCTCTCGGAGGACATCCATCTGCCCTTGCGCCTCGGCGAGCCGCAATCGGATACGGGCTGTGGTCAGTTGGCTCTTGGTGACCTCCAGCTTGCTGTCCACTCCTTGCTGCAAACGCTGCTCGCTGACGAACTCGCCCTTCTCGGCCGCTTCCTGAGCTTCAGTCAAGGCTTTGATCTTGCCGGTCAGTTGCTCGAGTTGGGCGTAGGTCAGGGCGGTGTCGAGAATGACTGCATTGCGCTTGTCCAGCGCATTCTCCGAGCTAGCGCCCCAGTTAATTTTGGCGGCCCTGATGAACTGCTTCAGCGCGGGGTTGTACAGCGCCTGCGTTGAGGTGAAGTTGGCCAGCGAAGGCGCGGTACCTTCCAGGGTCAAGGGAAATCCATAAGCATAACCCAGACCTGAACCGATGGTCATTTGCGGGAAGTAGTTGTTGTGAAGCTCTTGGTACTCCTTTTGCGAGCGCAACTGGCTGAGGGCAGCGATGCCCATAACGCCGCTGTGTTGCAACGCGAGATCGACGGCCTTGCTGAACGACAGGAATTCGCGGTCGGGCTTATTCTGCGCAATGCCCAGAACAAGAGCAGCCAGCAATACACAGGCGAGGGCTATCACCTTTGCCCAGCAGCCAAACCGATTGGTCGTCAGACGGCGCGGTGGTGGAGGCATCCCGTGCTCTTACCTGCCAAAATAATGATGATACGCGGATGGCCGGCTATTGCAGATGGCTGAGGGCCTTTCTGGCGCGGTCGAAGCCGGACGCGAGGGCAAGCGACGCCTGGTATTCCGAGATCGCGGCAGGCGCCTGGCCCGTCTTCTCATAAATCTGGCCAAGCAAGTAATGGGCGCGAAAGGCGGGAGCGCCTTCCACCAATCCGCCGGAGGCCAGGTACTTCTTCAAATAAAAGATCGCCGCGGGAAAGTTGCGATTGCCTAGAAACAACTCGTTGGCGGCATCGAAGTAGGTGTCCGCAGGAATGCCATGCTGTGCTACAGCGCCTTGCACCGCCTTCTGCATGTCGTCGGGTCGTCCCCTAAGGCGGTAAAATTCGGCCAACTCCAGCCAATATTCCGCCGGGTCATTAGCTTCGGCGATAGCTTGCTGGAGCTGGCTTTCGGCCTCGGGAAACTGTTTCTCCTTCTCGGCAATCCGTGCCAAAATCAAATGCGATTTCGCTGAATTCTGCTTGGCCACCTGCGCCGCCTGCTCACGGGCCTTGTCCAGGCCACCGCCCATGATTACCGGAGCTTCCGTGTAATATTCCGCCAGATCCAGCCGCGCTTCCACACTTGCGGGGTCAAGCTGCACGGCGCTCTCAAATTCAGTTCTTGCCTTGCGGGCCATGGCCGCGGCGGTCATGGGCTTTGAGCTTGCCGCCTTCTCCCCATAAGATCGGGCCAGCCAAAGATGATAGTAGGCATCGCCGGGACGGAGAGCGACCGCCCGCTCACCAGACTTTACAGCGTCATCCCATTGTTCGGTCGCGTAATAGGCACGCGACAACAGATGCAGCGACTCCGCATCGTTACGCGTAACCAGAACGCTGATCGCCTCATTCATGCGCCCCAGGGACAGCAATTCCACCGTCGCGGGATCGGCAACGCTGATGGCCGCGGCAAGAAACACTGGAAGAAGGAACAGGAAAGATCGTAAACGAATAATTTTCATGGATTAACTGCTTTGACCGGCAAGCCGGGCGTAAGCGGCCGCATGTTTATTGATCCCAAGGCCAGAACCGCGTCATCCGGCAGACTGCTGGTGACGGAGATACGCGTGAGGTCCGACACCGAAGTCTTTACCTCGCGCCGGCGCAATTCTCCATTCACCACCTGATAAACGTACTGACCATTGGAGTCCTGATGTACGGCTTCGCGTGGAACCGTGAGAGCATTCTCCACCCGGGCCGTGATGACGGCGACACTCACGTTGGTGTTGGGCAGAAGCTTGAGATCGCTGTTGTCCACCATGCAGGTGACTTCGCCGACCATCCGTGTCCCGCGTTGCACCACAGTCGTGGGCAACGTCTCAAGTGTGCCTTTCCAGATTCTTCCCGGGAGCGCATCCCAGGTAACGTCAACCTCCTGTCCTTTTTGCAACCGCCCAATCTCCGGCTCGTCAATAAAAGCGCGCACCCGCACTTTATGCAGGTCGGCAGCCTGCACCAGCAGATCTCCGGCATTCACGAAGGCACCCTGCAAGACTGGAAGCGAGTACACCATTCCTTCCCGCGGCGTGGTGACATTCGAATCTCTCAGCAACTGTTGCGCCGCCGCGAGTGAGGCGCGGGCCTCGACCTGCTGTGCCTCCACGTGGCCGACTTGCTGTTGGGAATAACGGCCACTCAACTTCTGCTCCAGAAAATGCACATTGGCATCGGTCACACGTAACTGGTTCTGCGCGGCATCTACTTCTGCCTGAGAGGCCGCCCCAGTCTGCAGCAGTCGCTGCATGGCTTGCAGATTCCTTTGCGCGGCATTGCGATCGGCTCTGGCCTTGACCAGAGCGTTCTGCGTGGCCAGTACTTCCTCCTTGGTGCCCCCGCCCTCTACCGCAGTCATCTCAGCCTGCGCGCCCTTCAATTGCGCTTCGGAGCGGGCGGCCTGAAAGCGGGCGTTGGCGTCGTCCAATTGCAGCAGCAACTGCCCGGGCTTTACCCACTCGCCTTGCTGTACGTAAACCTTTTTTACCGTGGTCGCCACCGGAGCGTGGGCTTCGAAGTTGTTCAGGGCCTCGATCTTGCCGTTGGTGGCTATGCTGGCAGTGATGGTCTCCCGCTCGGCATGACCCACCCGAATAGGCACTTGCGAACGCCGCAAGGATACAAATGCAGCCAGTACCACTACCGCCAGCACCAGCGAAATGAGGATGAACCCAGTTCGCTTGCCGTTGACAGGCTTTGGCCCGTTACCGTTTGCAACTGCCATCTTTGCCCAAACTTATCAGTATAATGTACACCCGAACTTCTGCTTCGAGGCTTACGCTGAACCGTGGTTCCGACCGCTCGCAATGATGTGACGGACGCGAAAGCATAGTCGTTAGCTATCTGATGTTCTGGAGCTTATGAAAGACGCGACCGGTCCCACTTGAGCCGACCTTCGATCTATATCTCGGCAAGTCAGGAAAGGTCGCGAGAGACTCCATGAAACTGAGGCAATGCAAGCAGGTCATTCTCGACGTTGTCTCCGCTATCGGTCAAAACTTTGTTTTCTCGTTCGCAGCGGCCCTCTCGTATTACTTCGTCCTGGCCTTCTTCCCTGCACTGATCACTGCTACAACCATCGTGGGCCTCCTGCCTATTCCCAATCTCGCTAATGTCCTTCTCAAAATGATGGCGCAATTTGTTCCTCACGAGAGCTGGGCGCTGCTTGAGAAGGTAGCCGGCGATGTGACCTCGGGTAGACACGATGCCCTGTTGTCGTTTGGATTGCTGGGCACGTTATGGACATGCTCGAGCGCCTTCGCCACCATGATTGAGGCGTTGAATGTTGCCTACCACGTTCCGGAGAGCCGTCCCTTTTGGAAGACACGCCTGCTGGCCTTTCAGCTCACGTTCCTGGTTGGTTTTCTGGTTGTGGTCGGCTTTGCCATCATGATTGCCGGTCCGCACTTCGGCGCCTTTCTAGCCGCTCACTTTCGCCTGTCCCGGGCGTTCGCGGGCTCCTGGCCGCTACTGCAGCACGGCATTGCCGCCATTCTGATCGTGCTCGCCATCGAGGGCCTTTATCTCATGGCGCCCGATCTGACCCAGAGCTTTTCATCTTCCTTGCCTGGAGCCATCTTCGCGGTCGTAGGTTGGATGGTGCTTTCCGATGGTCTGAGCTTTTACTTCCAGAAGTTCGCACAGTACAACCGGACCTACGGCTTCCTCGGCGGGGGTATCGCGCTGCTGGTGTGGCTATACTGGACGAGTTTCATCGTTCTGGTAGGCGCGGAACTTAACTTCGCGATCAACAAACTGAGGAGCACCCCGGCTCGCCCTGAGTAGGCCGAAAGTTGCGCTGTCTGTGCCGGAGCCGCTGCTCTCTGCTATTTCGGCTACTTGAGCTGCTCATCGTTACAATAACTGCATGGCTAAGAGTGAGCGCTACACGCGGAAACACGCCGAATCCGGCCTCGACGCAAAATTGCCGGAGATCGAAACCTGGCCCAACCAGTTCCCGCATTACGAAATTGTCATCGATATTCCAGAATTCACCTCGGTGTGCCCCAAGACCGGCCTGCCTGACTTCGGCACGCTTTGGATCCGTTACATGCCCGACAAAAATTGCCTCGAGCTAAAGTCGCTGAAGGAGTACCTGACGTGCTATCGCAATCTCGGCATCTTTCAGGAAAACGTCGTCAATCGCGTGCTTGAAGATATAGTCCGCGCAGCCAAGCCGAAGTGGGCGGAGGTGAAAGGCGAGTTCCGCCCGCGCGGGGGAATCGGGACAATCGTCATTGCATGTTATCCAAGAGAGTCAGTAGTCAGCAGCTAGCACTTAGCATCTAGCGACGATTGCTTACTGCATGCTTTCTTAGCCACGGCCGTGGGTCGGCAAAGTGCCGGCTTCAACGCCAAATGCTAACTGCTAAGTGCCAAATGCGAGTGCTGTCTTTAGTACGTCCCCTCCCGTCTAGTCCCGAAATATTTCCGCACTCCGATTGTGTTGTACTGTCCCCACGGCCCGTTCGAGCCCAGCCACGCCGGTCCCAACGGTTGATCGCGCGCTCCGAAGCGCTGGATGACCGGATGTCCCGTAAATCGCACTTCAAATCGCTTCGGCAGGTCATATCCCACGCCCCACTCGTACTCCATACCAATTCCGCTCCAGGACCAGGTGTAGAGATACTGCGGTACGTTCTTGCCAAACAGGAAGGTCGGGTCGAAGAAAGCCATGAAGCCGCGCAGCCACGTCTGGCCGAACGGCCGCAATTCGACAGTCCCCGAGATCATCCAGCGCGCAAATGCGCTGCACTGCGAGTTCTTTCCGCCATACATGCCGGCATTGGCGGCACACATGTTCGGGTCAACCTCATTGTGAGGCGGCGCCAGATCGAACTGCGCCCAGCCCCAATACCAGTCTTTGGGAAAGAACATGCGCTCCTGGGGCTCTGCCGGCTTGGGGGACGGCGCCGCCTGCGGCTCAGCGGACTGAGACGAACTGGCTGCCATGTTCGCATCGACGGCGGGCGCGGCATCTTGTGCCAGCATGGTTAGGGAAAAGGTGAAGCTGAAGCAGACAAAGACCAGCAGCAAGCGTTTCATGTACTCTCCGGAACTAGGGTTTAGTGGTTCGGCCGAGAAGGGTGGACGAGCGTGCTTCGCTTGGGGTCATCCAGTCGGGCTGGGCACACCACGGCTGTGGACGCCTGTCACGTTTGCTGTCGATTCTTCTCCACGAGAGATTATCCTGCCGGGGCGAACATGGGAAGCCCCTTTGCATGAGCCGTTCCAGCAGAGATGTGTGGGGTTGATCACAGACGAATAGCGAACCGCCGCTCCCGTGTTATCCTCCGCCCACGCATGTCTTCCACCGCGAACGCCCGGGTCGCGCTGCTGCTGCTGACGGCGCTCAACTTCCTTAACTACATCGACCGCAACGTGTTGTTCGCGGTGCAGCCCCTCATTCAGAAGGAATTCCATCTCAACGATGAGAAGGTCGGATTCTTAACTACCGCATTTTTCTTCTGCTACATGATTGCCGCGCCGGTCATCGTTCCGCTGGCCGACCGCTACCCGCGCAGGTGGATCATGGCGGCAGGCGCATTCGTCTGGAGCCTCGCGACACTGCTGAGCGCGGTCACGCACAACTACGACGAATTGCTGCTGCGCCACGTCATCGTCGGCATCGGTGAGGCGACGTTTGTAGCCATTTCGCCCGCGTTCCTCTCCGATCTTTTCCCCGAGGCTATACGCGGACGGGTGATGGGCTTCTTCTACCTGGCAACGCCGGTAGGCAGCGCCCTCGGCTACATCGTGGGCGGATACCTCGGTCACCATTACGGCTGGCGGATGCCGTTCCTGATCTCGGCGCTGCCTGGACTGTTATTAGCATTCGGCGTGCTAGCGCTGCGCGAGCCGGTGCGCGGCGCCAGCGACCACCTCGCGGACAGCGTTGAGCGTGGCACCGTGCTTGGTCTCTTCCGCAATAAAGCTTTCTGGACGATCACCCTCGGCGCTGCCATGATGACCTTCGCCGTCGGCGGGCTGCAGGTATGGATGCCGACTTTCCTCACACGTATCCGCCATGTGCCGCTGGATCGCGCTAACGTTATCTTCGGAGGCATGACCGTTATCGCCGGCACCGTGGCAACTTTGTTTGGCGGATGGCTCGGTGACCGCCTGCTGCGGCGCACACCGGCCGCTTATCAACTGCTCTCGGCAGTGGGTATGGCGCTCTCCATTCCGGCCATCGTTGTGGCCATCTACTCTCCTGGGCAGGCAATGTATCCGGCCATTTTCCTGGGAGAGTTTTTCCTACTCGTTAACACCGCTCCGCTGAACGCCGCACTGGTGAACTCGGTCAGCGCTCGCATCCGCGCGACTGCCCTCGCGGTAAACATCTTCACAATTCATTTGCTGGGCGATGCCTTTTCCCCTACGCTGATTGGCTACATCTCCGACCGAAGCAATCTTGAGATGGGGCTGACGACCATGGTGGTAGCTGTGGCGCTCTCGGCGGTGGTGCTGTTCTGCGGAATGCGTTTCGCGCCCAAGCTAGAAGTACGGCAATTTGCAACGGGAAGCTCGTAATAAGTCCCTTAACAGTTGACGAGCAGTTGACTCGCATCGCGCGATGCACGCGATCAGCACCTGTCGTTGCACACAGAGAGGTGGAGAGTCTTTGTGTCACGCTGCGTTCTCTCTCTCAAACGCCCGCAACTGGTCGATCTCCTTTTCACGCCTTCCGCGACGTCCCTTCCTGAGGTAGAGGAAGGTCGGCAACCATATGGCGAGAAGCACAAAGAGAGGCAAAGAGTTCTGCAGGAGTTCCCGTCGCTTGCCAAGCGAGCTGATCAGCGCCGGCACCCAAACTAGCGCAATCCCCACAAAGGCAGGTATCAGAATCAGCCAGACACGCCGGTCAAAGTCGCGCCCTTTCTCCAGTTGGCCTCTGTACCACTGGAGCGTAGTATTCAGTGGCGCATCCGGTACGAGCCGCGCCGGCCAAACCCACTTGTACAGTAGAAACGGGAGAGCCAGGCCCCAGAGACTTAGCAGGCCAAGCCCCATGCGCGTGCTCCAGAGGCTTACCGGGTGGCCCAATCCCCACCAAACCTGGTGAAGCTTGATGAGGTTCCAGGCGAAGAATACGGAAAGGACGAGCCCGATGATCGTATCACGGAGCACTTGAGCGCGAACTCCCTTCTGACGTTTTTGTGCTTTAAGACGTAGTTGATCTGCTGACATTTTGAATGCCTCCGTAGGTTGTTCCTGCCAGATATTTCGCGGGTCGTTGATGGGAAACTCACTTGGCATGAAGTCCTCCTTCGTCGAACCAGCGCTTCAGGATGTTCTTGATCCGGTGAGCTTTCATTGCGATGTTCGCCGGAGATAACCCGGTGATCTCGCCAATCGAACTGGCGTCCATCCCTTCGAGATAGGAAACGATGATCTGACGATCGAGCGGTTTCAAGCGCAGGATCAGCGTTGAGAGACGGTCCAGCGCCTGGGTCTGGCTAACGGCGAGTTCATGATCGCTGCCAGCCATGGCCTCGATGTTCTCGATGCTCACCAGCTTGTTCCTTAGCCGGCTCTGCCGGATCACATGCCCGGTGGCCACGTTGTGCGCGATCCTGTACACCCAGGTCCTCAGCGAACATCGCTGGTCGAACGACGCGAAGCTGCGCCAGAGCTGGAGATGGATGTCCTGGAGCAGGTCACGGCGCGCGTCGGGATCAAGCTCATAAGCCCGCGCGAGGCGGTCGAGAGCAGGACCGTAGGCGTCCGCAGCCTGTTCATACAGCGAATCCTGGCTCAGGTCTTCAAGCGGTATGGGTTCGGCCCCTTGCACACTTGAGTAGTCGTTTATGGGTTCAACCCCTCGCACAGATAAGGTAGTCGTTGGCCATTGAGCTTTCTAACAGATCTAGCCAAAATATATATTTGAAGTTTTCGAGCCAACACCCTTGCGCGATATTCTGGGTAGGGCATCCGAGGATGGTTCGGGTCCAACCCGAGTCAAGATTCGGTGTAGAAGAAGATGGGCGATTCTGCCGGAGAGTGGTGCGCTCGTGATCGAAGTCGAAAAAGCTCGTTCCACGACTGCCTTTCAGCATACGCCGCCGAAATAAGCGTGAGATTGACTGCCTGCTAAGGACCGGACCTATGACAAGAATCGCCGTAGCATGTATCGCGCTTTTGTTACTGACTGCGTGCTCCTCAAGCACAAAGCCCGGAAGCGGCAATGAATCCCCAATCCCCGCCAAAGCTACACCGAAACCGGCGGAGTACGAGACCGGCCGCACGGCCTTGCAGAAGATGTACGTTTCGGCGCGAGGTTGGGCTGGTGATGTAAAGCTGTTCCGACTGCAATCGCAGTTCACTCCTGAGGCTCCGACCGCGGAAGGCAAGGCCGGGCTATGGCGGGCTTCCTTTGCCTCGCCGTCAAAACGAGCCATGAAAATGTTCGTCTGGTCGGGCTTGGTGGGGCCTGACGCTCCGGAGCAGGGCATCACCTTCTCCGCCGAGGACTCGTGGAATCCAAGTAACGCTTCCACCCAGGTTTTCGAGCTTAGATTCCTTAAGGTTGACAGTGACGAGGCATATACGGTGGCAGAGAAGCACGGTGGCGAAAAGTTGACAGTCAAGGACCCAAAGCAGCCCGTGATCTTCGTTCTCGATTGGGATGCACAAAAGAGCCAACTAGTATGGCATGTGATTTACGGCAGCGGCCCGGATGAAGCGAAGCTGAGGATCGCGGTAAATGCCAGTAGCGGCGAATTTCTGCGGGTAGAAAAGTAGCCCAGTGCTGAGCTAGTCTATCCACCACCCACTAAATCACCGCTTCCTCACTTGCCGCTGGGCTTCCATCCTGCCCAAACGGGGACACCTTTGTCGTCGCGCAGTGTAGTCGTATTCTGACCTACCGTGATTTCGCGCGCCAGAATTTCCTCCCCGGGCGCCTCCGGAGCCTTGCAGCCAACGACCTGAACCTCATCGCCTTTGCTGAATGAGGTGTCAATCTCCTTCAGGAACGCAGCCGGGGCGACGTGCACCAGGACGGTCTTACTCTCCGTCTTCACCACCAGGTGCGTGCCTTCGAACGGGCCAGGCACTTCCCGGACCTCCTCCACGACTCCTTTGATCTTAACTTCATTCTTGACGTCATATTTCGGCCCCGTCTTGCCTGCGGTCTGTGCCCACACCACAGACAGAAGGAGTCCTGCGAGAGCAGCGAACAAAAACGATTTTGAAACGATTCTGAAACTCATGGTGTGACTCTCCTTCCGGACACCACAAACTCCACATCTCCCCGGAAGGTGCGATTCAGAAAGTTGCTTTCTTTCGTGCCGCGGACCGCGGCATCTCGAGGAAAAACTTCGCGCCGGTTTTCGACCCCATATTGCACCACAATCTTCCGCCGCGCAAGTTTCAATGTAGGCCCCTCAGAAGAGGGGGACGTGAGCCGCGTCACAAAATGGGAATATCGTGGCAGGCGGGAAAGATCGACCTAAGAAACTGAGATTGCAGGGCTTAATGTAATCCGCCAATTTGCAACAGGGGCAGCATGTCAAAGCTTCACTGATTCGAGCAATGAATCTCGTTGCCAAATAGCGCTTTCGTGTCATAATCAGGCCACCTCTAAAGTTAGCGGGAAGGAAGAGCCCTTGCGCGCGTCACCGCCAGCTCCCAGGTTCCTCTCTCGACTACGGGCCACCGGACTGCAGTACGAGGACCCGCGTGTCGAAAGTGTGCTGGCATTTTCGCGCGTCTTTCTGGCGGCCACCTCCCTTATAGCATGGCGATTCCGTCTGGCGAGCGGCGCCGATACCCATCTGGGATTTATGTTACTGGTGGGTTACACGGTCCACAGTCTTGTGCTTCTGGCCTTTTTGCAGAGAGCACGCAAGACAAATCGGGGGCTGGTGCTGTGGGTGCAAGCCAGCGACATCGTCTGGCCAGCCTTATTGTGTCTGTTCACTGATCTACCGAACAGCGTTTTCTTCATCTTCTTTCTGTTTGCCATGATTGCAGCCGCGTTTCGCTGGGGATTCGTGGAAACGATGGCGACCGCAGAGATCAGCGCCGCCTTGCTGCTGTCGCAAGCAGCGATGGTGGCCTACGGGCCGCCGTGGCTGCATCGTCTGCTGTACACATCCATCGACCCAATGCGAATCATCATGCGCTGCGGTTTCCTGCTGATGACAGGCTTTCTGCTGGGTTTTCTTGCTGAAACCGAAAAGGAATTGCGCGCGGAAATTGGGTTCACTAACCGGCTGTTGTCCCAAGCTCGGGTTGGAGGACGGTTCGCCTCAGTCTTGCAGGAGGTCATGTCAGAAATTGGCCGAATCTTCGGCAGCGGGCAGGTCTACGAGGTTGTTGCTCAAGACAGCACCGGCCGGGTTTTCCGGTGGGATGTCGTGTGGACACAGCCGCCGCACGCCCGCGCCCAGGAGATCCCGTCCTCTCAAGCCTCAGCCGTACTCATGCGCGGCTACCCGCATACCTTTTACATGCAGCGTCGTGGCGGAAAAGAGGAATGCAGCATTGCGGGGCTGGATGAAGAAGGGCGGCGGTTGGAGGCCCCGGCACTTATGAATCTGACGATGCCGGTTCCGGATGCCAAGTCGGTTGTGGTGATCGGCAACGAGATGGGAGGAGACTGGAGGGGCCGACTCGTCGTGGTCAACGGACGCATAGGGCGGCGCTGGGAACACGAACTGCGTTTTGCGCAGAGCATCCTCCGGCAGGTGGCACCAGCGATCTATTCTGTCTATGTTTTCCGGAGGTTTCGTTCGCGAGCGGGGGCCATGGAACGAGCACGGGTGGCGCGCGAACTGCACGATACTGCCATCCAGTCGCTCATCAGTATTGAAATGCAGACTGATGTGCTCCGTCGTCGCGCAACTGGCGATGTATACCTGGTATCCCAGTTGGAACACATCCAGAATCTGCTGCGGCAGGAGGTCTTGAACCTTCGTGAGCTGATGCAGACCATGCGGCCCATCGAGATCGGCCCTCATCAATTTCTTGACTTTATTGCCCAACTCGTGGAACGTTTCTCTAGAGATACCGGCTTGGAGGCCCGCTTCGTCTCGGAGTTGCAGGAAGTCACCATGCCTCCTGCCACCTGCCGCGAGTTGGCCAGAGTGGTGCAGGAAGCCCTGGTCAACATCCGGAAGCATAGCGGGGCTCACTCCGCATTGGTAACTTTTGCCGCGCAAAATGGGTCTTGGAAGCTGGTGATCAATGATGACGGAAAGGGATTTCCATTTGCCGGCCGGTTTCATTTGAGCGAACTGGACGATTGTCGCCGCGGCCCGACCGTCATCAAGGAACGGATCCGTGCGGTTGGAGGCGACTTGCTCATTGAATCGACTCCCGGCCGCGGTTCCAGGTTGGAGATTACAGTTCCGCAGAAAGGGAAAGGACACGAGTCTTATGGATAACAACGAACCATCAGTGCGTATCGTGATCGCGGATGACCACACCATCTTTCGTGATGGGTTGCGCCGCCTGCTGGAGGCGGAGCCGGAATTGGAGGTCGTGGGCGAGGCCGCTGACGGCGCTGAGGCGGTTGCTCAGACGCGAGAGTTGACCCCTGACGTGCTTCTCCTCGACCTCGCCATGCCGCGCGTTCCGGGCATGGACGTGCTGCGCGAATTGTCTTCCAAGGACGACGGGCTCAAGACCAAAATTATTGTGCTCACCGCCGCGGTGGAAAGAACTCAGATCGTACAGGCGCTCCAGTTCGGCGCACGCGGCGTGGTGATGAAGGAAGCCGCAACCCAATTGCTGATGAAGGCCATTCGCACCGTAATGAGCGGGCAGTATTGGATCGGGCGCGAAGCCGTCGGTGACATTGTTGACTTCATGCGGACCAGCGCCTCGGGTGAGAAGCCGGCACGCAACTTTGGGTTAACCAAGCGCGAGATGGAAATCCTGGCCACGATTGTCGCCGGTCTCAGCAATAAAGAGATCGCGCGCAAGTTCTCTCTCAGCGAGGACACCGTTAAACATCACCTCACCAACATTTTTGACAAGGTCGGAGTTGTGAGCCGCCTGGAGCTCGCCTTGTTCGCCATCAACAATCACTTGACGGACGCAACCCCGTCCACATAAAGGATTGGATCGGATTGCCGGGCGCGATGCCGGGCTCGATGCAGTTCAACGTTGCCGCACTAGGAAGGTTAAGCTGCGATATCACGAACAGTTTCCAGATCCATCTGGAATCTGGTATTTTCGTGTCCAACGGCAGCGACAAAGCTCCGCAATTGGTGTTCTTAACGTCTAAGAACCAGGCTACAACGGGAGCAGTTATGAGGACCAAGGCATCCTTCTATGCCTTAGTGGTACTTACCTTGATGCTGGGCGTTTTTGCTGGGTGTTCGAAAGCGCCGGCCCGCACCAATGCGCAGATTACCAGCGATGTGCAAAGCAAGTTCTATGCCGATCCTGCTATCGAGAGCCGCCAAAT
This sequence comes from uncultured Acidobacteriaceae bacterium, assembly GCA_963823635.1. Classification (GTDB taxonomy): domain Bacteria; phylum Acidobacteriota; class Terriglobia; order Terriglobales; family Acidobacteriaceae; genus Bog-257. The sequence continues at coordinate 37,939 of CAWGMV010000024.1, forward strand.
CCAGGTCCAGGCTGCCGGTGGCGTCGTTACCCTTAGCGGCAACGTCGCCAGCGAGTCCGAACGTGCTGCTGCGGCCAGTGATGCTGCAATGGTTGCAGGCGTGAGAACTGTGGTCAATAATCTGCAGGTCCAGCAGGCGCAAATCACGCCGCCTCCGACGGCGGTAGTCCAGCCGCCGCCGGCTCAAAAGAAACCCTTACCGAGTCAGAATGCGAACAAGGCTGCTCGCAAGCGCCATCATCATGGCGATGAAGACCAAACCAGCGCACCAAGCAACGCTATAGAGGCGAGCAACACTCCGCCGCCCGCGACAGCTCCTGCTGCGGAACCACCGCCGCCGCCTCCTCCACCTCCGCCGCAAAAGGTCACCATCCCAGCGGGAACGCAGCTCACCGTGCGGCTCAACGATGGGCTCGATTCTGAGCGAAACCAAGTAGGCGACACATTCCACGGTTCTCTCAGTGCCCCCATCGTGATCAATGGAGAAACGGTGATTCCTTCCGGTGCTGATGTGGTCGGACGAGTGGCTGATGTGAAAAGTGCAGGCCGCTTCGCCGGAGGTTCGGTCCTGACGCTGGAATTGACTTCGATTGCGACGAACGGCAAGAGCTACAACATACAAACCAATCAGTGGTCGCGGTCGGGTACGGGCGAAGGCAAGAAGACGGCGACTAAGGTGGTTGGCGGTGCTGCTCTGGGCGCCGTTATCGGTGGCCTTGCTGGCGGCGGCAAAGGTGCGGCGATCGGCGCTCCTGCGGGGGCAGCTGCTGGCACCGGCGTTTCTGCCGCCCAAAAGGGCCAACAGATCAAGCTGGCGCCTGAGGCGGTGCTGAACTTCCAGATCATTAATACCCTAACGGTCATGCCTCAGAGCACAAATGATCACGATGCTGGAAGAATGCCGGTGTCGTGAGGATTGGGCGCAAATAGCGCGCGCCAGAGGTATCATCAGCGAACGGGTTGTCGCCGAAACCTTTGGATCTGATCTACGAATGCGCGCTGTTCGTGCTCGGACTCGTGTTCGGAAGCTTCCTGAACGTTTGCATCAGCCGCATACCGCGTGACCAGTCCATCGCTTTTCCAGGTTCGCATTGCCCGGCCTGTGGCGCAAGCATTCGATGGCATGACAACGTTCCCCTACTGAGTTGGATTCTTCTTCGTGGCCGATGTCGGGACTGCCACGAGCGCATCTCACTTCGCTATCCCAGTGTCGAGTTGCTGCTCGCCGTCCTATTCACAGCATGTTATGCATGGTTTGGCCCAAGCTGGCTTACCCTGAAGTTCTGCATCTTCAGCTTTCTGTTGCTCGGGTTGCTGTTCATGGACGCCGAAACCGGCCTGCTGCCGCGAGAATTCACTTACCCCGGTATCCTGCTTGGCCTTTCTTTTTCGCCGATTGCCCCCATCGACAGTGGGGGAACGCAAGTGTTGCTGCACGCCTACGGGCTGCATCTCCCGGGCATCCAAGTTTCAATTCTTGATTCTCTGCTGGCTGCCCTGATAGGCGCTGGTTTCTTTTTTATCGCCGCGGGACTTTACTTCCTTCTGCGCAAGCGCCAAGGGATGGGGAGCGGCGATTTTGCACTCGTCGCCATGTGCGGGACGTTCCTCGGGCTGAAACTAACGTTATTGCTGATCTTCCTCGCGCCGCTCATTGCAACAGCTTATGCCCTGGTTCTCATCGCTCGCCATGCCGCACGTGCCGCCGACACAACGGCTTCGCTTAAGCAAATGTTGCAGTCCCGGGAAATCCCGTTTGGCGTTTTCATCAGCACGTCAGCACTGGCGATGACGTTCTTCGGGGAAGCCGCCTGGCGCTGGTATCTTGGCTTCTTCTAGACAGCACCCAGGATCAGGCGTCAGCTAACATTTCGCGGGATGTTTGTCACTGTCAAAGCGAACGACGAGGCAGTTTATTTCGCCTGGGCCTCGCTCCGCGCCTTCAAGTAAACATCAACGTTGCTCTTGTCCACCAGCGACACACCCGTATCCACGAACGCAGGCACGGGAGCGAACGAGTCCGAAGAAAAGTCCTTCTTCAAGTCGATCGGATAGTGGTGAATGTCATCCAGGCACTTCAGCCCATAAAACGCCATGGTGTAGGGCTTCTGCGAAATCGTGGCATCGATGGTGCCGGCCTTGATTAGATCCAGGGTCGCCTGGTCCACGTCCATGGCCATGACCAGGCGGTCGGTCGCGTTCTCACGTTTCAGGGCCTCCGCCACGTCCTTTCCGGACGAGGCTTCCAGGCAGATAAAAGCGTCGATCTTTTCGGCAGACTTGTCTCCCAGATAGTGCATCGTGCGGTCAAACGCGTTGCCGGAATCGCCCTTGATGTTGAACACTTCGACCACCTTGATCCCCGGGTGCTCAGCGAAGACGTCCTTGTAGCCTTTGAGACGCTGCTCCATGTTCGTCTGCGGCATGGTATAGAAAACGACATTGCCTTTGCCGTGCAGCTTGTCGACTACCCGCTGTCCGCCCATCCGCCCAGCCTCAAGATTGTTGGTGCCGATGAAGTACAGCCTCTTGCTGTCAGGGGCGTCAGAGTCGATGGTGATGACCGGAATGCCGGCATTCACCGCCTCATCGATTACGGGTTTCATCAAGCCGGTATCCGCGACCGAAACCAGGATGCCTGCGGGCTTGAGCGCGACTGCGCCGCGAAACTCCTGCACCTCGGCCTGAGGGTCGTAGCTATCAGGTCCGCGGACATCGGACTTGACGCCATATAGCGCGGCGGCCTTCTCAAGTCCAGCGCGTGCCGTTTGCCAGTACGGCAGCTTGGAGTTCACGGTCACCAGGATGTAACGCTCAGAATTATCGTGACGCGAACAGCCCAGCAGGAAAGACAAGGGAATCACTATCGTAATCAGAAGCGTGCACTTCACAACAGCCCTCATGTTCGCCTCGCCATAGTCGAGATCGCGTGCAAGATGCGGCGAAATCGCGCGATGCCGGAGCATCCTGCGCGTATTGCAGGCGGATTGTAACTCCGCGGTCGCATTCAGGGAAAGCTGAATCCCTTTGCATGATTTCTGCCAGCCGGGACCACCGGGCGGAACGAGACGACGAGAGCGGTTGCCTGGACGTCGCTGGAGGGTTAAGATGAAATTAGAACGAGCGTTCGAAAAGCGCCGGCCCGATGCGCCGTGCTCCAACAAGAATGTCGGCTGCTTCCACATCCCGTGTCCTGGAGAATTCAACGGCCCACGACAGCCGCTTTGACCGACGTCTGGCTGAGATTCTCGACTATGCCACCGAAGTCTTTGCCGATAAGGGCTACGAGGGAGCTTCAATGCGCGACCTCTCCCGCCTCAGCGGCATGTCCCTGGCCGGTCTTTATTACTACTTCAAGTCGAAGGAAAATCTTCTTTACATCATCCAGCACCACACCTTCACCACCATCATCGAGCGCCTGCGCGAGCGGCTGACCGCCAGCAACGATCCCGAAGAGCGCATTCGCATCTTCGTGCAGAACCATGTGGATTATGCGTTGGCAAGGACGAAGGCAATGAAGGTGTTGTCGCACGAGGACGATGTCCTCAAGACCAGCTATGGAGCGGAGCTGGCCGCAATCAAACGCGAGTACTACCGCATCTGCCTTGGACTGGTTGAGGACCTGGTCGAAGCTGAGCAGTTGAAGAACATTGGGCCGCAGAGCGCAAGCCGAATAACCACGCGGAACGCCGTGATGATGCTGTTTGGCGCGATGAACTGGCTGTACACCTGGCATAACCCCCGGGTTGATTCCGATGCCCCAACTTTTGCGCGGGAGATCAGCGACATTTTTCTGGAAGGCATACGCGGCGCGGAGCCCACGGCCAACGGACGTCCGGTGCCGGCGAAAAGCAAGGCCGGTAAGCCACTGAAAAGGAATTCACGCAATGGGTAGTACCGCTCAGCCTATGACGACCCAGACCGAGGGGCTGGTCAACTACTGGATGGAATCCGGCATTGCCGTCATCGAGCTGAATGACCCACCTGCCAATACCTACAGCTATGAGATGAATCGGAAACTTGACGATGTCATTCTCGCGGCCCGCATGGACAACGAGGTCCACGTCATTGTTCTGACCGGCGCGGGCGATAAATTCTTTTGCGCTGGGGCGAACATCCAGATGCTGGCCAAAGTGGATCCGACTTTCAAGTATTACTTCTGCCTGCACGCCAACGAGACGCTTCTGCGGCTGGAGAATACGCCCAAGCTGGTGATCGCTGCGCTGAACGGGCACTGCGTCGGAGGAGGGCTGGAGGTGGCGATGGCAGCCGACCTGCGCATCGCACGCAAAGAGGGCGGCAAGATCGGGTTGCCAGAGGTAAACCTCGGCGTGTTGCCCGGAACCGGGGGAACGCAACGGCTATCGCGGATGCTGGGCAAGTCGAAAGCCATCGAACTGATGGCCACTGGGAAGACGTTTTCGTTCGAAGATGCGAAGCAATTAGGGCTGGTCAATGACATCTTCGAACGTGAGAACTTCATGGAGCACGTGTTGGCCTACGCTCGCCAGTTTTGTCCGCCGAACAAGGCAGCAAAGGCCATCGGCAGGATCAAGCGCGCCGTCCAAACGGGTTGGGAGATTCCGCTGGAGGCCGGACTCGCCCTGGAGCGCGAAAACCAGCAATTGCTGTTTGAGAGCGAAGACGCAAAAGAAGGATTGGCGGCTTATATCGAGAAGCGGCCGGCAAGGTTTAAGGGGAAATAGTTTTTGGGATTGTCATCCCGAGTGAGGACTTAAGTCCGAGTCGAGGGACCTGCGGTTGAAGTTGAAGCAATGACGACTAGCGCCCAATCCGTTTTTACCCGTATCACCGTTGCTTTCGATCCCCATGCAGCGCGCGTCGTACTGAACAACCCGCCGCTAAACGTCATTGACATTCCGATGATGGACGAACTGCGAGCGGCGCTGGAGCAGATTGATGCGCGGCCGGAAATCAGCGCCATCATTTTTGCGGGCTCGGCGCACGCCTTCTCCAGCGGTGTGGACATAGCGGCGCACACCCCGGACAAGGTACGCGACATGCTCGCCGCATTTCATAGCGTGATCCGCTCCGTGGTTGATAACAACAAGCTGACGATTGCCAGTGTTCGCCGACATTGCCTCGGTGGCGGGGCCGAACTGGCGCTGATGTGTGACATTGTATATGCCTCGCCTGACTCGGTGTGGGGATTTCCCGAGATCAAGCTGGCCTGCTATGCGCCAGTGGCCAGCGTGGCCCTGTCCGCCATTGTGGGACAGAAGCTCGCGGCAGAATTGTTGCTCACCGGACGCACGCTAAGCGGCCAAGAAGCGCTCGACGCTGGACTGGTGAATGGACTTGCTGACGATCCCGAGACTTTGGTTGCCGAATGTGTGCAGCGGGTGTCGCAGTTGAGTCCAGTGGCACTGGCGCTGGCGAAGAAGGCGTTCTACGCCTGGCATGCGATTCATTTCGACAAGGGCCTGGCACGCGCCGAACAGATTTATCACGACGAGCTGATGAAAACCGTTGACGCGCAGGAGGGCATTGCGGCGTTCATCGAACGCCGACGGCCGAAATGGACAGGGAAATAACAGATGGAGTACGAAATCACTCCGGAAGCATTGAAATCGCTGCGCGATGCCGGGAACGACGTCACCGTGCTCGATGTTCGCGAATCGTGGGAATATCAACTCGCCAAAATCGAGGGTAGCAAGCACATTGCGATGGGGGACGTTCCTGCGCGCTTCAATCAGGAGCTCGACCCGGAAGACCACATCGTAGTCGTGTGCCATCACGGAGTGCGATCGATGAACGTAACCGCCTGGCTGCGGCAACAGGGCTTCGAAAAGGCGCAATCGTTACAGGGCGGGATCGACCGCTGGTCGAGACAGATTGATCCGGCAGTGCCGGTGTATTGAATGCGGCACTTAGCATTTAGCACTTGGCAATTAGTCAAAGACAGTTTTGACTACCGGCTGAGTGCTAACTGCTTGGTGCCAGGAAATTGATTGTCCAATGAAGAAGGAACTCATCGAACTTCGCGTCAACGGACGCACACACGAACTGGCGGTCGAGCCGAACGAGTTGCTGCTTGACGTCTTGCGTCAGGAACTCGATCTGACCGGCTCGAAGCGCGCCTGCGACGATTCTTCCTGCGGCGCTTGTACCGTTCAGGTGGACAGCATTCCCATGCTCTCGTGCACGCTGTTGGCCGCCAGTTGTGAGGGGCAGGAAATTACCACCGTCGAAGGTGTCGCCAACCATGGTGCTCTGGCCGCGCTGCAAAAGGCGTACGGCGATTTTGGCGGCTCGCAATGCGGCTTCTGCACACCCGGATTCATGATGACGGTCCGCTGGCTGCTGGCCAACAATCCGGAGCCGACGGAGGATGAAATTCGCCAAGCTCTCAGCAGCAATCTGTGCCGTTGCACCGGATACACGCAGATGTACCAGGCGGTTCGCGCGGCCATCGCAGCGGAGCAAAAAGGCGTGAAGCAGCAACTAGTGGAGACGAAGTGAGCGACAACGGATTCTCGGTTATCGGCAAACCGATCGCTATGGTGGATGCCGCTGGCAAGACGACCGGCGCTGGCAAGTATACCGACGACCTCAGCCTCCCCGGAATGCTGGTGGGCAAGATTCTGCACTCACCCTATCCGCACGCGCGCATTAAGTGCATTGATACTTCGCGCGCCAAAACTCTGGATGGCGTCGTTGCAGTGGTCACCGGCGAGGATGCGCCCAACCGCTACGGCATCCTACCCGTTGGTCACGACGAGACGGCGTTGGCGGTCGATAAGGTCCGCTACATCGGCGACAACGTCGCCTGTGTGGCCGCCATCAGTGAAGAGATTGCCGAACGTGCGCTGGAATTGATTGATGTCGAATACGAGACGTTGCCCGCCTACTTCGACCCCGAAGAGGCGATGAAAGCGGAGACCGACCTCATTCACGAGCACCGCCCGAACAACCTGGAGAAGGATTATCACCACGTCTTCGGCGATCCGGAGCAAGGTTTTGCCGACGCGGATTACGTGCATGAGGCGCGTTACGTTGCCAACGAGGTGACGCACGCGGCGATGGAGCCGCACAGCACGCTCGCCAAGTTCGAGCTTGATCCGCACACTGGCAAACTTGGCCGGCTGACGGTGTGGTCGTCCACGCAGGTTCCTTATTACCTGCAGCACAAGCTTTCGCTGGTGCTCGAGATGCCGATGTCACAGATCCGTGTCATCAAACCGCTGGTAGGCGGCGGCTTCGGCGGCAAGAGCGAAGTTATTCCTTTGGAGATTATCGCAGCAGTCGCAGCGCGCGCGGCCAAGGCGCCGGTAAAGATCACCTACACGCGCGAGGAAGTTTTTTGGGCCCACCGCGGGCGCCCGCGCACCATCATCGACCTGAAGACTGGCGTGAAGAACGACGGCCGCGTTACCTCTGTCGCCTGCAAGGTCATCCAGGACGGAGGCGCTTACTGCTCCTACGGTGTGGTTACGATTCTCTATTCCGGCGCGCTGCTGGGCGCTCTGTATGACATTCCCAGCATTCGCTACGACGGATATCGCGTTCTTACCAACAAGCCGGCATGTGGTGCTATGCGCGGCCACGGCACTGTCAATGTGCGCTTTGCCTTCGAGTCCCAGATGGACGAGATCGCGGCGAAGCTCAATCTCGACCCCGCCGAAATGCGGCGCGTTAACCTGCTGAAGCCGCCGACGATCACCGTCAACGGCCTGCGCGTCCTGAGCTACGGCCTGCCGGAATGCATTGATCAGGTGATTACGCGCTCCGGCTGGAACGAGCGCCGCGGCAAATTGCCCAAAGGATGCGGTTTGGGCGTTGCCTGTAGTCATTATGTAAGCGGCGCAGCTAACAGCATCATTCGCTCCGATATGCCACATTCCACGGTTAACATTAAGATCGACCGCGACGGCGGCGTGGTGGTGTACACCGGAGCCGCGGAAATCGGCCAAGGTTCCGACACCATGACGGCGCAGATTGTGGCTGAGGTGCTGGGCTGCGACTTGTCCCGCGTCAAAATCATTGCTGCTGACACCGATCTCACCCCAATCGATCTCGGGTCGTACTCCAGCCGCGTTACTTTTATGTCTGGGAATGCCGCGTTGCGCGCTGCCCAAGAGGTAAAGAAGAACATCGTCCTCGCTGCCTCCCGGAGCATGAACTGCGCTCCCGAAGACGTCGTCATGCGCAATGACCGGGTCTCGAAGCGTAGTACCACAACGTCAGATATTAGTACCACACTGTCGGACATGAGCGATCAGCGCGCCAGCGGTCACGTTGATGGCCAGATCCTGCGCGGCTCTGTCTTGCAGACCCGAAAGCAAGAAGGCCCCAAGGACCACATAAGCTTTGAGGAGGCGGTGGTCGCAGCGATTGATTTTCACGGTGCGCTCACTGGCACTGGATCGTACGCGCCACCTGTGGAAGCGCGCGGTGGAAAGTACAAAGGCGGGGGGGTGGGCCCGTCGCCTGCATATTCCTATTCGGCGCAAGTCGCCGAAGTTAGCGTTGACGAAGACACCGGCGAGGTGACGGTGCACAAAATCTGGGCGGCGCACGACTGCGGGCGTGCGCTCAATCCCGTCGCTGTTGAAGGCCAGGTCATCGGCTCAGTATGGATGGGCTTGGGGCAGGCGTTGGAAGAAGAGATGATCTGGAAGGACGGGCTCCTGATGAACCCAGGCCTGCTGGAGTATCGCAGCCCATCGTCAGCCGAGTCGCCGGAGATCGAATGCATCATCGTCGAGAGCGTTGACCCTGAAGGTCCTTTCGGCGCCAAGGAAGCTGGCGAAGGCTCGCTAGCTGCAACGATTCCAGCCATCTCGAATGCCATCTACGACGCTGTGGGAGTTCGCCTGCGGGAGGCGCCCTTTACGCCTGAGCGCATTCTGGCAGCGCTGCGCTCCAAGAAGGGTATGAAGCGAATTGCAATGACCGAGTCAGTCGATCCAACCGCTCCGACGAGATTGCGCGAACATGGCGGCTCATTGTGGTTCCGCGGCAAGGGACCACTACGGCATCCTCTCGACCCGGCGCGGCAGAGCGCGCACGCAACCGGAGGTGAGCAGTGAGCCTGCCCGGCTTCCAATTGTTGCGTCCGAAAACCCTCGATGAGGCCGTGGCGTTGATGGCCAGCCACGATGGCAAGGTAAGAATTGTCGCCGGCGGCACCGACTTGCTGCCTTCGATGAAGCAGAAACTGTTCACGCCGCCTTATGTGCTCGATCTGCGCGGTGTCACTGAGCTGCGCGGCATTCGTAGTATCCAGGGTAGCGGCGTCGAAGTAGGGGCCCTTACCACGCTCAGCGCCATTGAGCATTCGGCCGTTATTCGCAACGACTATCCCGTGCTGCACCAGGCGGCCCGGACCGTTGCGTCGCCGGTCTTGCGCAACATGGGCACCATCGGCGGCAATCTCTGCCTCGACACGCGCTGCCTGTGGTACAACCAGTCGCTGCTATGGCGCAAGAGTTGCGGCTTCTGCCTGAAGAAGGACGGTGATCTTTGCCACGTTGCCCCGGGAGGGACGTTCTGCTGGGCAACGTTTTCTGGTGACACCCCGCCAGCACTGCTGTGCCTGGATGCAGAAATCGAGATTGCCGGCCCAGACGGCCTGCGACGTACCCCATTGTCGGAGTTCTACGTGAACGATGGTATTGTTCGCCTGCATCTGGCGTCGAATGAGATTGTCGTGCGCGTTCACCTGCCCGAATCCTCAGCCGGATGGCGTGGCAGCTACCAGAAGCTCCGCGTTCGCGGGAGCATTGACTATCCACTGGCGGGAGTTGCCGTCGCCCTCAAAATGCGCTTGGGCCGGGTGGAAGATGCACGCGTGGCCATCACCGCTGTCAACCCGGCGCCGCTGCTGGTGAGGGATGCGGACGCCCAACTCATTGGTGCGGTTCCGGGCGTAGAGCTTGCCGAGCGTATCGGCGATCTGGCAGCCAGCACAGCCAAGCCGCTAACGACCTCGGCGCTGACGCCTGAGTATCGGAGGGAAATGGTGCGCGTTTTTGCGAAGCGCGCGGTGCTCCAAGCTACTGCGAATTAGGATTTGTGACCACTACAAAGCGCAATAACCGATTAGGCCTGCTGAAGGTGATCGTATGGACTGCATTGGCGTTCTCTATATCGGATGCGGTCTGCAGAGCACAACCGGGCTACCCATGCGGTCACAGCACAGTTGACGACAACCATGATCCCGCATATTCGTCTGAGGCGAAGTCATTCCTTTCAAAGTTGCAGGCTATGGTGAAGGCCAATGATAGAGCGCAATTCGCCACACTTGCCCACTATCCGCTTCGCATAAATGGTGCTGACACGTCGCATATTTTGAAGCCAGAGGACCTGATTAGAAAGTATCCGAAAATCGTTACTCCTAATGTGAAGCATGCGATTTTCTCCCAATCGCCGAATTGTCTGTTTGCGAACGGTCAAGGAGTGATGATTGGTAACGGACAGGTGTGGTTCGATGAGGAGACTCCCGGCAAGATGAGGATCACTACGATAAACTTAGATGTACCTGAAGCGCGTCCTCTAACCACTAATCATTAGCCAGTTCATGATCACCGACTGCCACATCCACATCCAGCCCATCGAACTATTCAAGCCCGAAGCCCTGGCATTGATGAAGAAGTCCCGCAAGGACTTCGACCAGATAGCGGAATACTGCCGCTCCCCGAAGGCGTTCCTCGGCTACCTTGACCACATCGGCGTGGATCGCGCTGTGCTCATCAATTACGTTGCACCGGAAGTGATCGGCTTCACTCCGGCCGTCAACGAGTTCGTCGCCAGCTATGTAAAGGAAAATCCCAGGCGGCTGATCCCCTGCGGCAGCGTGCACCCGCGCCACACGGCGAACGTACTGGCCGACATGGAGCAGATCGCGCGGCTGGGCATCAAGCTCATCAAAATCCATCCGCCGCACCAGTTGCTCTACCCGAACGACTACATCAATGGCGTAAAGGAGCTGGAGATTATCTATCGCGCCGCCGAGGCCAATGGGATCCCCATCATGGTGCATACAGGCACCTCGATTTTTCCCGGAGCGCGCAACAAATATGGCGATCCGATGTACGTGGACGACGTTGCCGTTGACTTTCCCAAGCTGAGGATTCTGCTGGCGCACGGTGGTCGCCCGCTATGGATGGATACGGCGTTCTTTCTGGTGCGGCGGCACAAAAACGTCTACCTCGACATCAGCGGCATTCCGCCTAAGACATTGTTGAACTATTTTCCGCGGCTGGAAGAGATCGCGCACAAGACACTATTCGGCACCGACTGGCCGGGGCCGGGCGTGCCAGAGATAGGGAAGAATCTTCGCGAGTTCCGCACGTTGGGATTGAGTGAGGTTGCCAAGCAGCAGATTCTGAGCAAAACTGCCCTCGAAATTTGGCCAGCGTAGTCGAAGCCGACCGGTTCGAACTAAGTGAATCAGCCTCAGGAGCCAGTTCGGGCCATGTTTACTGGCGCGGCTTCCTCCACGCCGGCCGCTCTGCGGATTGCTCGCCACAGCTCGTCGCATCCCACCCGCGCCTTTGCCGAGAACGCGACGATCTGCTCCAGCGACACCTGCAACTGCTCGCTGAGCTTCGCCAGCGAAGCGCGCAACTGGTTGTTCGAGATGCGATCGGCTTTGGTTGCGACCACAATGAAATTCCGTCCCGCATGCTGCAACCAATCCATCAATTGCAAGTCGAGCTGCTGTGGGGGAATCGTGACATCAACCAATGCCAGGCAAAGAACCAGCGACTCGCGCTTCTCCAGATAAGGATTAACAAAGTCGGCCCACTTCGCTGTGATCTCTTTGGGCACGCGCGCATAACCGTAACCAGGAAGATCAGTAAAGATGAAATCAGGCTCCGGCTTGCCAGGCCGGCGCACCTGGAAGAAGTTGATGGTCTGAGTGCGACCGGGGGTGTTGCTGGTTTTGGCGATCTTGGTGCCGACCAGGGCGTTGATCAAACTTGATTTGCCCACGTTGGAGCGTCCCAGGAAGGCGATCTCAGGCACGCTCGCTGGAGGAAATTGCCTCGGGTCAACCGCCGCCGTCACGAACCTGGTGAGCACCTTCATGGAGCCGCTATGGATGGTCCTTTCGCACAGATTGAGAAGGAGCGCTGGGCCTGCGAGTTGCCTAAGGTTTCCGCTCAGCGACGTGAAATTATCGCCGAATTTCTTGCAGTTGTGGCTAAGCCGGTTCTTGCTGCAGCTCGCGGCCAACGAGCCAAGGCACAGAGCGTGGTTACTGGTGCGCCGTCGGGGCCTGTTCCGGAGTTGGCGGCGGCAGCGCCCCAATTCCTGGCGGCTCATCGGCGACATCGGGCAAAGGATGCTCCAAGGCGAAGGCCAGCACTTCGTCCATGGTGTTGACGAAGCGCAGCTTCATGACATTACGCAGGTTTTCTGGTACATCCGCCAGGTCCTTCTGGTTGTCGGCCGGAAGCAGAACTTCCAGAATACCGGCGCGGTGCGCGGCCAGCAGCTTCTCCTTCAGGCCACCAATGGGCAATACCTTGCCGCGAAGCGTGATCTCGCCCGTCATTGCCACGTCGCGACGCACCGGAATCCGGCTCAATGCGCTGGCGATTGCCGTAGCCATGGTGATGCCCGCGGAAGGTCCGTCCTTCGGAATCGCTCCCTCCGGCACGTGCACGTGGATGTCGAGGTTGCGATAGAAGTCGCGCGGCAGTCCCAGCCGATGCGCACGTGAACGCACATACGACATGGCGGCCTGCGCCGACTCCTGCATCACGTCACCGAGCTTGCCAGTAAGCGTAAGCTTGCCTTTGCCATCCACAGTGGCAACTTCGGTGGTAAGGATAGAGCCGCCCACCTCGGTCCAGGCCAAGCCGGTGACGATGCCGATTTCGCTGCGCTCATGGATCTCGCTGTCGCGGAACTTGATTACGCCGAGGTATTCACCCACATTGTTCGCGGTGAGCGTCAGGGTAAACGTCCCGCCTTCTTTCACCACCTTGCGCGCGACTTTGCGGCAGATGTTGCCGATCTCGCGCTCCAGGTTGCGCACGCCGGCTTCGCGAGTGTAATTGCGGATAATCGCTGTAAGCGCATCGTCGGTGAAAACGATATTCTGCTCGGTTAGGCCGGCCTGCTGGCGCTGCTTGCGCACCAGATATTGCTTGGCGATCTCGACCTTCTCCGGCTCAGTGTAGCCATGCAGCCGCAACACTTCCATGCGGTCCTGTAATGCCGGAGGAATCGTATGCAGCACATTCGCGGTGGCAATGAAAAATACCTGCGACAGGTCGTATTCCACGTCCAGGTAGTGGTCCACGAACATGTAGTTCTGCTCGGGATCGAGCACCTCCAGCAGCGCCGACGACGGATCGCCGCGGAAGTCCATGGACATCTTGTCCACTTCATCCAGCATGAAAACGGGATTCTTGGTGCCGGCCTTCTTCATCATTTGGATGATCTGGCCGGGCAGCGCACCGATATAAGTGCGACGATGTCCACGAATCTCCGCTTCATCACGCACGCCGCCCAGCGACATGCGGACAAACTTGCGCCCGGTCGCGCGGGCGATGCTCATTCCCAGCGAGGTCTTGCCCACGCCTGGAGGTCCGACGAAGCATAGGATGGAGCCCTTCGGGTTCTTTACCAGTTGCCGGACGGCCAGGAATTCCAGGATGCGTTCCTTGATCTTTTCCAGACCATAATGATCTTCGTTCAGCGTCTTCTCCGCGACATCGATGTTGCGGATTTCTTTGGAGCGCTTCTTCCAAGGCACCGCCAACAGCCAGTCAAGATAGTTGCGCGACACCGTGGACTCGGCCGACATGGGCGGCATCGCTTCCAGCTTCTTCAGCTCCTGGAGTGCCTTCTCGTGTGTGTCACGCGGCATGCCGGCGGCATCAATCTTTTTCTTCAGCTCGTCGAACTCACTCTTTTCGCCGCGGCCCAACTCTTTCTGGATAGCCTTAATCTTCTCGTTGAGGTAATACTCTTTCTGGGCGCGCTCCATCTGGCGCTTTACGCGTCCCTGGATGGTGCGATCCATGTTGAGCTTCTCGATTTCGACGTCCAGCACGTCGCCAATCCGGTTCAGTCGCTCGGCGGGATCGAAGATTTCCAGCAGCTCCTGCTTCTCCTCAATGGAAAGCTGCAGGTTGGCGGCGATGGTGTCGGTGAGCTTCGCCGGATCATCATTGCGGACGGCGGCAATCATGGTCTCGTAATTCAGCGACTGGCAAAGCTTTACATACTGCTCGAACAGGCCGGTCACGCGCTGCATGGCGACTTCGACCTCGGGCGCAGGCTCTGGGGTGTACTTCGCGGTGCGCACGGTAGCTTCGAAATATCCTTCGGTATCCACGACCTGCAGGATCTTGCCGCGCTCCAGGCCTTCCACGAGGACCTTGATGTTGCCGTCGGGCAGCTTCAGGCTCTGCACGATGTTGACAATGGTGCCGACCTGGAAAATTTCGTGGGGCTTGGGCTCATCAATGCTGGCGTCATGCTGCGTGGCCAGAAAGATCCGCTTATCACCGGCCAGGGCCTCTTCCAGTGCCCGCACGCTCGACTCCCGCCCGACCACGAACGGCGTCATCATGAAGGGGAAGATCACGACGTCCCGTATCGGCATCATGGGGAGTTTCTTAGTCTCGAACTTTTCGCGCTGGGTCACTAACACCGCCTTGTCATTCGAAATCGCTCATCGGCTTCGAGCCGGAGCATCGAGTTCGCTGCCGCCGGGCACACAAACATCCACGAGTACAGAGTTATTTTAAGGATAACATGCGCTGGAAGGGTAAAGCCGGCCTTCTCCTGGTTGATTAGCCAGAAGTGGCGCTCCTCGATATTCCGGGTGGGGCAACCTCGAATTTCATGCTTACTACGTCGGGACCTTTGCCAGTGTAGGTCAGACGAAAAGACGGTACTTCCGCTTCAGGTTCGGTCAGGAAAGTCGCGGTCGCTGCGGACTTTCTTTTGAACTCCATCGCGGCATAGCTCCTGTCTGAACGACCCCTGCCGCGGCAGCAGAAAAACAAACAGCGCGACCGAAGCCGCGCTATTCCTCAATTCGGTACTGGGGCGTGCGCTATCCCGCCTTCTCCATCAGCGGCATACTTACGTTGCGTGTCTTCACCATGTCGGCGGTGACTTCGAACTCCCTTACCCGCCGCTGGCTAGGCAAGTTATACATGAGATCGAGCATCAGCTCTTCCAGGATCATGCGCAGTCCGCGGGCGCCGACCTTGCGCGACATGGCTTCTGTGGAGATGCATCGCAGGGCATCGTCAGTGAAACGGAGTTTTACGTTCTCGAACTCAAACAGCCGCTGATACTGTTTCACGATGGCGTTCTTCGGCTTGGTCAGGATTTCAATGAGCGCGTCTTCGTCCAAATCGTTGAGGACGCCCACCACCGGCATGCGGCCGACGAACTCAGGGATCAGTCCAAACTTGATGAGGTCCTGCGGTTCAACCTTTGAGAGTAATTCCGTATCGCGTTTGTTGCTTTCGGTAAAGGCCGCCTCCTTGGTTTCGTCGGTACGAAATCCCATGGAGCGCTTGCCCATCCTTCGGCCGATTATGCGTTCCAGGCCGACAAATGCCCCGCCGCAGATAAAAAGGATGTTGGTGGTGTCAACCGGGGTAAATTCCTGATGGGGATGTTTGCGTCCGCCCTGCGGAGGCACATTCGCCACCGTGCCTTCCAGGATCTTCAGCAGCGCCTGCTGCACACCTTCACCGGAAACGTCACGCGTGATGGATGGGTTCTCGTCCTTGCGCCCGATCTTGTCCACTTCGTCGATGTAAATGATGCCGGTCTGCGCTCGGGCCACATCGCCTTCCGCGGCCTGCAGCAGCTTGAGAATGATGTTCTCCACATCCTCGCCCACGTAGCCGGCTTCGGTGAGGGTGGTAGCGTCCACAATGGCGAAGGGCACGTCCAGCATCTTGGCCAGGGTCTGCGCCAGCAGCGTCTTGCCCGTCCCGGTCGGCCCAATGAGCATGATGTTCGACTTGGCCAACTCCACTTCGCCGCCGCGTTGGCGGTTCATGTACACCCGCTTGTAGTGGTTGTAAACCGCAACGGCGAGCTTCTTCTTGGTTTGTTGTTGGCCGATGACGTATTCGTCAAGGAACGACTTTACTTCAGCCGGCTTGGGCAGCTGGTTGGGCGTCGCAACCGGCGCAGTCTCCGACCGGTCATCTTCCAGAATGGAATTGCAGACGGCAACGCACTCATCGCAGATGTAGGCGCGGGGATAATCCGTGGGCGACGAAATCAGCTTGGTGACAGCGTCTTGCGACTTGTGGCAGAACGAACAGCGGAACGTTTCATCAGGACCGGTCCTGGTTCTCACAGCAAAACTCCTTCACATCACACGTTGACAGCCGAAACTCCGCATTTCGTGCCGCCCTTCCCCGGGTTCCCTCCAGGCAGGAGCCGTGTTGCTCCTGTTGAGTAAGGTTGCCACCCTCGGCCAGTTGGTCAACCTCGACAGCCTTCATTGCTTTCGTGTCGTGAAGCTATTGAACCACAATTTCAACGCGTTGCAAGCTGACGTTAGTGCCATATCAGGTACAACTTTGGAAGCACAGTAAGCAGAATTTTCATACTTCACTTGTGCTTGAAAATAATATCGTCGACGATGCCGTACTCTTTCGCCTGGTAAGCGTTCATGATGAAATCACGTTCGACGTCGCGCTCCACCTTCTCCAGTGGCTGGCCGCTATGCTTGGACAACAACTGGTTGGTAATCTCGCGCATGCGCAGAATTTCGCGCGCGTGGATATCAATGTCCGTTGCCTGCCCCGAAAGCCCTGACATCAGCGGCTGATGGATCAGAATGCGCGAGGTGGGCAGGGCGAACCGCTTCTTCGGAGCACCGCCCGCCAGCAGCGTCGCCGCCATGCTGGCTGCTTGGCCGATGCATATGGTGGTTACATCCGGACGAATGAACTGCATGGTGTCATAAATCGCCATGCCCGCCGTAATCGAGCCGCCCGGTGAATTGATGTACAGCGAAATGTCTTTTTCCGGATCTTCCGCTTCCAGAAACAGCATTTGTGCGATGATCAGGTTGGCGACATTGTCATCAATAGGAGTGCCAAGAAAAATAATATTGTCCCGCAACAGCCGGGAATAAATGTCGTAGGCCCGCTCGCCCCTGCTGGTTTGCTCAACTACCATGGGCACAAGCATCGGTTTGCAGCTCCTTCCTTGGTTACAACCCTTACTGCGCTAGGTTAGGACTTCCACTGCCGACTCTCGATGGCACAAGCATGCATGTGCCAGCCGCCTAGGAAAAGCTGCGATACAGAGAGTCCAAGGTCTTTTCATTGCGGATGCGATGCCGCATTCTATCCAGCGCCTCATCCCGATTCAAACGCCCGCGCACTTCTTCCACCGACTGCTTCGATTGCTTCGCCAGAGCCTGCAACTCGCGCTCAAATTCTTCGTCGCTGACTTCAATTTTCTCGTCGTCAGCAATCTTCTCCAGAATTAGCGATGCCTTCACCTCGCGCAGCGCGGCCTCGCGCTGGCCCGCGCGCAGACGCCCGAAGTCCATGCGCTTCATGTCCTCCGTCTTCATGCCTTGCGCAGCCAAAGCGCGCAATCCGCGCTCCAGGCGTTGATCAATCGCCTGGTCCAGCATGGAATCGGGAACCGGGAAGTCGTTCCGTTTTACCAGTTCCTCGACGATCTGATCTTTGCCGCGATGCTCGGCCTCATGCGCCTTTTCCGCCTTCATGTTCTCGCGCAGGCGAGTACGAAGCTCATCCAATGTGCTGAACTCGGTGCCCAACTCCTTTGCGAAATCATCATTGAGCTCGGGGACGCTACGAGTCTTAATGCCCTTGACGTCCACCTCGTAGCTCATCGTCTTACCCGCGAGACGTTTGTCGGCGAAGTCGTCGGCATATTTCACTGCAAATGTCCGCTGTTCGCCGGGCTTGGCGCCGCGCAGCTTCTCGGTGAATTCGGGAATCGTATCCTGGCCGCCGATCTCGACCATCACCTCATCCACTTCCACAGGCTTTGCGTCCGCCTCGCCCTCCTGGGGCGTGCCTTTGAACCCGACGACGGCGAAGTCCCCGTCGGCCAGCGGACGCTCCTCTTCCACCGGGCTGTACGTCGCCTGCTGTTGCCGCAGGTTGTTAAGCGCGTGCTCAACCTCTTCCTCGGTTACTTCGGTTGGAAATTTCTCAACCCGAAGGTCCTCGTATGCGGCGAGCTTGAACTCCGGCAGTATCTCGAAGCTGGCCTTGAAGGTCAGTGGCTCGCCCTGATTCAGGTGCAAGTCAGTCACCCGCGGCTGCGAAACCGGCTGCAGATTCTGCTTTTGCGTTGCCTCGCGAAAGTAGCGTGGCACCAGGGCCTCGACAATCTCGCTCTTGATCTCGTCGGCGAAGCGCTGACGAACGATAGAGGCGGGCACCTTGCCCCGGCGAAAGCCCGGGACTCGCGCCAGCTTTTGAAAGCGGGCCAGCACGGCGTCTGATTCCGCAGTGACAACCTCAGCCGGAATTTCGACTGCGATTTCGCGCTTGCAGGGGTTGCCTTGTTCAGAGGAGGGGATGTCCGTCGTGGTGGTTTCAGTGGTCAAGCGCTCGCCTTCGAAGGTGCTGGAAGTTCGTACTAACAGATCAGCTCTACAGCCAGGAGGACGAGAAGTCTATCAGAGCTTCGCTTATCGGCTGATCCTGCGCTAAAAGGGCCGGGATGTCCAACCTGGCTGCAACCCTTCAGTTTAGGAGACGCACGCGGGCGGGTCAAATGGGCGGGAGCGGAAAGCGGCTGCTTTTATTCGGCTCCGGACCGGACTTATTCGAGGTCGCCTTCGTGGTCGCCGGAAACCGTAATTACCTTTACCTCTGGCAGGTTGTGGTCCCACCACCCCGGGGCGCTTGGCACCAAAATCCGAAAGGGCCGGCTCTCATCCGGTTCGATGGGGTCGCCGCTGAAGTCCTTTGACACACCCGGGTCGGGTGGTGCGGTCATACTTAGAATAGGCTTCTGAATCGTGGAAATCTTCTTGCCTGTCCGGTCCTTAAACGTTAGCTGAACAATGGCTCCGGTAATGTGATGGTTCCCGTCATTCCTGACCCAGCCGCGGAGTTCCAGCGGTCCGTTCCCAGTCGCTTGGCTGATTTGGAGGTCACTGACCTGCACTTCCGCCTGCATTCCTTCACCGTCTGCTGGATCCACGCCGTCAACCGGGGTATGCACCCTGGTACGCTGAGGCGTCCGCGAGGCGTAATAGAACATGCCAGTCACGATCAGCAGAGCGATGACAGCGGCAACTATGCGCGGGCCAGTAATTGCCGGGCGCAGCAGCACCCCACGCCTAACCACAGCCGGACGCAGCTCCCTTCCCCTCCGCAACAGGGACGCTTTCCCTTCCGCTTGCAGCGAAATGGGCAGATTGCCAGCCATAAGAACTTGCAATATTTGGATGATTCAGGCAGCGAAGAGGGTGGTTAATATTAAGCTGAAATGCAGCTTTAGATTGCTCGGTCAGATGAGAAAGGGCTTGCGCGGCTTGTGCCGCCACTTACTGCCCCGCTGCATTTTGTCCTGGGCTGGACGTGATGCTGCGAGCCTTGGTAATCGTAGTAACTTTTGACAGCTGCTGTTGAGGCCGTGCTCGATCAAAAGAATCCAGCAGCGTGGCCGAGCGCAGTTGGTTCACCTCAACCCAAGTCTTGCGCCAACACTCGGTATTGCAACGATCGATGCGCGACTCCTGCTTGACATCTCCCCCATGATCGAAAAACCCGAGAACATTCTGTCGCAGCGCCTCGTCGGTGTGTTCGAAGTGATCACTGGCCAGCTTGGCGAGCAGTTCGCGGTAAGTGGCGTCGGCCAGCGGATACTCGCCCCGCGCGGTCGACTTGCCGGTATCGAGATCGACATTGGGCGCTTGCACTTCGTGACTCTTCAGCTCAGTCAGCTCCGTACGGAAATGGCTAAACGTCTGGTCCACGCTCTTGAAGTACAAGTCTTCTGTCTTCGGGCTCGGTTCCTTGAAGTCCAGATCGCGTAGCGGCCCGACCTTAGGCAGAATCTTGAAGAAGAAGGCCAGCAAACGCGCCCCGAAGCCCGGCTTCTCGTACTCTGAACCCCACGACTTGCGGTAATCCGCCTCCGACAGGTGATAGAGGAAAGCCTTGCGGCTGAAGTCTGGAATTTCACGTTGCAGCTCATCGCCCTTGGCTGCCAGCGCGACTTTTGTCATCTCCGGGATGACCTGGCTTACAGCGCGCCTGTAGGTGCCAATGGCCAGATCCTCATGCGGCATGACTCCCGTCAGCTTGATCCCGTAGGTGTCGTAGAAGGCGCGCTCCAACAGTGGAATCGAAACTTCAAAGCCAATAAAGTTGTGGTAATCCTTGGGAGCATAACGTCCCTTGGCAACTTGCAAGACATCAAAGCCGAACTCTGTCCGCAGATGTGCCTTGTGGTCCACATCGTAAGGGACCTCCGGTCCATACTCCCGCGCGAGCTTGGGATAGTCAATTCCCACCGACCGGTTGATGTAGGGATGACCGTTAATATCGGCAACGTAATGTGACAGCGCTCCTAGAGCGAAGGCGTATTCGTTCAGGTTTTCGGAATCAGCGAGCATGGCCTGCACGAAATCGCCGGTGCGCACGTAATGGGTAAGATCGCTGAAAAGGTGGCTGCCAAATGGGTAATAACCAACGTCCTGGATGACGCTTCCGCCGTATGCATAGGCGTGTGCCTGGATCAGGTCATCTGGCGTGGCACCCGGAAAGCGTGCCAGTAGCAGCGGCTTAATCTGCTGGTCCCAGAGCAGGTCAATGATTTCTTCGTGAGTCAACACCGAATAGGCAGCACAAGTCTGCGCCGCTATAAGCAGGCAGACGGTCATCGCCGCACACCACCGCGTCAGTCGCCAGCGGGAAGTCATTGATCTTGCTCGGAAGGGGATCTACTCAAATGCGGCCCAGCAGTAACAGGACGATAAGGATTACAAGTACCACCCCCAGGCCGCTGGAAGGGTAGTAGCCCCAGCCGCGGCTGTAAGGCCAGACGGGAAACGAGCCGACTGACAGCAGCAGAAGAATAATCAGCAAAATAACCAGCATACCCACAACCTCCTCGGTCGCCCTTCGCCTCGTTGCTGATGCCGGGCACCGGTATCTAAGAAGCAGGTATTGGCTATGCGGGATGCCTTTAGAAAAAGCCTTATTAGCGGCTGTTGTAGCGGATACCCTCCTGGGGATGAGCACCCGGCCAGCCGAGTGTAGAACCCTAGTGCATTGTGTAAAGTTGAGTCATGCCCTCCGCGCTCGCCATACTGAACCAGGAGATCCTGAACTGCACTCGCTGCCCACGCCTGGTGGTCTATCGTCAGCAGGTCGGCCGAGAAAAGCGCCGCGCTTATCTTGCCTGGGACTACTGGGCGCGGCCGGTGCCGGGCTTCGGCGACCCTCACGCTCGCGTGCTGATACTGGGACTGGCACCCGGCGCCCACGGCTCTAATCGCACGGGACGTCCGTTCACCGGCGATGCCTCGGGCAAGTTCATGTATCCCATCCTGTACAAGGTGGGCTTCGCATCGCAGCCCAACGCCGAGAGCCGCGACGACGGACTGAAGCTCATCGATTGCTACATCACCGCGGCGGTGCGCTGCGCTCCGCCCGACAACAAGCCGTTGCCTTCCGAGCTGGCCAACTGCGCGCCCTTCCTCGATCGCGAACTGGCGATCCTGAAGGAAGTGAGAGTCGTGGTCGCGCTGGGCAGGATCGGCTTCGATGCCTATCTGAGTCACCTGAAGCGCAACGGAATAATTCAGAGCAGGTCTGGATATTTATTTGCCCACGCCGCCCGCTACGCCGTGCCGAATGGCGTGACTCTGCTGGCCTCCTACCATCCGTCAAACCAGAACACCGCCACTGGCAAGCTGACAGCGGCTATGTTTGAGGCTATTTTTCGGGAAGCGAAAAAGATTGCCGCCGCGCGCTTAGCGTTGTAGTGCGTATCGGTTGCTGGGCGAACTGAAGCCGCTTGAGCTTGATTCGGTCGGAGCGGACTTGGGCGAGGTCGTAATGCGCCTGCTGCGTGAGCCAACTCTCCGCGCTACCGCCGAACACCTTGGACAGGCGCACTGCCATCTCGGGAGAGATTCCGCGCTTCTCGTTGACCAACTCTGACAACGTGGTGCGCGTTACGCCAAGAGCGGCGGCGGCTTGCGTGATGGTCAAGCCCAAAGGCTCGATACACTGGCGCAACACGAAGCCGCCAGGGTGTGGAGGGTTTTTCATCGGCATGGTTCAGGCTCCTTAGTGGTAATCGACATAATCAATATCCAGTACATCGCCCTCTACAAAGCGGAAAATCACCCGCCAGTTAGCGCGCACGGTCACAGCCCAATAGCCTTTGAACTGACCCTTGAGCGGATGCAGCCGGAAACCTGGTATGTTCATGTCAGAGGCTGTACCGGCAGCATCTAAGCGTGCGAGGATGTCGCGCAGTTTTACCACGTGCTGGCTAATCACGCCGCGAGGATCATCGTCCACATAAAGACCGCGGAGTCCCTTGTGGCGGATCGACCGGATCACATATCTGACCGTAATGCGTTGCGTAACGCATGTCAACAGGAGAGACCTTGGCAGACTTGAGACTTCTCTGCTACTGCCCCGGCAGGCTGAAGTCGATGCCCCGAGCCTCGTTGGCTTTAGTGGTGGCGGGAACGTTCAGCTCGGCGATAGGAATCTTGCGGGCGCGCTGTTCGGTGAACACCCACAGCGTCTTGCCGACGATGGCGTAGTTCTGGATTTCCTCGCTGTGATGGTCGCGAAACACCAGCACGGTTCCCGCCTGGATTTGCGCTTTCGGCTGCTGTGCAGAGCTTCGCGTTGCGCCTGACTGCTGCTCGTCGCGCAGGCGCGCTACCTCATCGTTCAGCCGGTCAATCTCCTGCTGCTGCTCGGCGATGACATAGGAGTTGGGATTGTCGGGAGGGGAATACGCATAGACCGGATACGACTGCGGTGGATATGAGTAAGAATCGCCTGACCAGCCGATGTCTCCATACCATCCCCAACCCCACGGATATCCCCACCAGCCCCATCCGTAACCGGCGCGATAACCCCACCAGGGATAGCGCCCGTAACCATAGCGGCCGTAGTAGGGATAATGACCTGAGTAGCCATATCCGTACCCGCCATGGAAGCCGCCACCCCAATACGCGCCACGTGGAGCGCCCACAAATCCGCCCCCGCCGTGACCGGCGAACCCGCCACGGGCTCCGCTACCGCCCATTCCACCATGTCCGCCGCCGCCGCCTCGCTGAGCCCACAACGGCACCGCGAGCAAAGCCGCACTCAACGCCGCTATGAACCTCCAGCGCCGCATACCACTATTATCGCTCTAAACGAAGAGGGCGGCGGGATGGAATTTGTGAATTCGCGGAGCCGTGCGATCTTTTACTTTGTCACCACGACCTCGCTGCAAGCGAAAGGCGAAGAGCGAGAGGCGAAAAGCGGCCGTCCTACTCCTCCACCTCGACTTCTTCGCCGCGCTCGGCTTTGGCTTGGGCGATGATTTTCTCCTGCTGCAAGGCGGGAACGAAGTCGTAATGGTGCATTTCCATGGCGAAGCTACCGCGGCCCTGAGTCATCGAGGTCAAGTCAGTGCCGTAGGTCAGCATTTCGGCCATCGGTACTTCAGCCTTGATGACGGTTTTGCCGGCCTTGTTGTCCATGCCCTGAATGCGGCCGCGACGGCTGTTGAGGTCGCCCATGATGCTGCCAGCGAACTCGTCGGGAATGGTGATCTCGACGTTCATGATCGGCTCCAGCAGCGTGGGCTTGGCTTGTTCCATGGCCTTCTTGAAGGCGATGCGGCCGGCCATCTTGAACGACAGCTCGTTGGAGTCCACATCGTGATAGGAGCCGTCGTAAAGCACGACCTTGAAGTCCACCACGGGATAGCTGGCGAGATAGCCGCGGGCGGCGGCTTCGACGATGCCCTTCTCGACTGCGGGAATGTAGTTTCGGGGAATGGCGCCGCCGAAGATTTCGTTGACGAACTCGAAGTTGCCGCCGCGCGCCAGGGGCTCCACCTTGATGCGGCAGTCCCCGAACTGGCCGTGGCCGCCGGTTTGCTTCTTGTGGCGGCCCTGCACGTCGGCCCGCCCGCGAATGGTCTCGCGATAGGGAACTTTCGGTGCTTTGAGGACCACCTCGGTGTGGTACCGGTTCTTCAGCTTCGCGACCACCACTTCGATGTGCTGCTGGCCGGTGCCCGCGATGAGAAACTCTTTCGTCTGGGCGTCGCGAAAAAAACGCAGCATGGCATCTTCTTCCATCAGCTTGTGGATGCCGTTGCTCAGCTTGTCTTCGTCGGCTCGCGTTTTGGGCTCGATGGCGAAGGTGATCGCCGGCTCGGCAAAAGTGACTTGCGGATACTGAATTGGCGCGCTTTTGTCGCCCAGCGTGTCGCCCGTCAACGTGTCCTTGAGTTTCGCAACCGCACCGATGTCGCCGGCGTGCAGTTCATTCACGGGAATTGCGGTCTTGCCCTGCATCGCCGAAAGATGCGCGAATTTTTCCGGACTGCTGCGCGTAAAGTTCTGGAACGTAGCGTCGTTCTTCAATACGCCGGAATAAACCTTGAAGAACGAGATGCGGCCCGAGAACGGATCGCTGATGGTCTTGAAGACGAAAAGCGAAAGCGGTTCGGTGTCGTTCACTTTGCGCTTTGCGGGCTCGCCATTGTTGGCCGTGGCCGCGGCTTTCACCGTGCCGCGCTCGACCGCGGTCGGCAGGTAGTCGACAATGAAGTCGAGCACCTCATCCGTCCCAATGTTGCCCAGACCGGACGCGAACAGCACGGGGAAAATCTTGTCTTCGCGAATGGCGTTGTGCAGGCCGCCGATGATGTGCTCCTCGGCAATCGTGCCCTTGTCGAAGAACTCTTCCATCAGAGCGTCGTCGCCTTCCGCAACCAACTCGACCAACCGCTCGTGCGCGGCCTTGGCTTCCTCCGCCATGTTGGCCGGAATCTCGCCGACCTTGGACTTGCCGTTGCCGCCCATCTCGTAGGTGTAGGCCTTCATCTTCACCAGGTCCACGACGCCGCTAAAACTCTTCTCGGAGCCAATCGGCAACTGCACCGGAACAACGGTTCGGCCGAAGGCCGAGGTGAGCGATTCCATCGCGCGCGTGAAGTCGGCGCGCTCGCGGTCCATGCGCGTGCAGACGATGACGCGCGGCAGAGCAAACTTGTCGCAGTAATGCCAGATGCGCTCGGTGATGACTTCCACGCCGCTGACCGCATCCACCACCACCAGCGCGGCTTCCACGGCAGGCAGCACCATCTCTGCTTCGTGGATGAACATGCTGAAGCCGGGCGTGTCCATGAGGTTGATCTTGGTATTGCGCCACTCGACCACGCCGGTCGCGGCCCCGATGGACATCGCGCGCGAGATCTCTTCGTCGTCGTAGTCGGTGACGGTGTTGCCTTCGTCCACCCGACCCTGGCGCTGCGTGGCGCCGGCGGTGAACAGCATGGCTGATGCGAGCGAGGTCTTGCCCGAGTGTGAGTGCCCGACCAGGGCGACGTTGCGGATATTTGCGCCTTCGTAATTCTTCACGTATGACTCCTTGCGTTATAAGCCGTGCCACACCGCGCATCGCAGGTGACTCCGCGCGTTCTCAGAGGCGGCGTTCTCCGGGCGCAACGCGCAATCGCGTGCTGATACCACTCCGAGGTTGCCGATGAGGCAAAAAGCTACTCAGATGACGCTAAAGCTGCGTCTTCTGCGAGCCCCAAAAAGGCGGAGAACCATGCTGTGGTGCGCATGGTGAGCTGGACAAACCTAGAATCGTAGCACACTGAGTTTCTCAGCCTCAAACCGAAGCCCCGGCCTCTCGACGCAATTCTGCGAGCGCCACCGTCGATGCCTGGCAGCAAGGGCTGACTGACAAGGTTCATCGGCAATCTGACATAGGATTCTCGACTTGCATCCGACCAGCAGAACACGGAAACTGTACCTACCAGACTGAATGAATCTCGCACTGTTCGGCGGCACCTTCGATCCCATTCATCGCGGACACGTGGTCGTCGCTCGTGCCGCTGCTGCCAAGTTCCAACTGAAACAGATCTTATTTGTTCCGGCGGACATTCCTCCGCATAAGCTGAAAACACCAATCACCGCCTATTACCACCGCTATGCGATGATTTCGCTGGCGCTTGCCGGAGAGAAGGACTTCGTGCCCTCGCTGCTGGAAGCGCCGGACCTCAACCACGACAGTCACGATCGTCGTCCAAGCTACTCTCTGGAGACGGTGCGCCGGGTCAAGAAGAACCTGGGCAAGAGCGACCACCTCTACTTTCTCATCGGTATGGATGCATTTAAAGATATTGCGGCCTGGTACAAGCCCGATGAGTTGCTTGCCGAGTGTGATTTCATCGTTGCAGCACGACCCGGTTATTCGCTGGCCGATGTGGCTTCATCGCTGCCGCAGAAGCTCCGCCCCAACGCGGCGGTGACAAAACTCTTCCGCAGGGAGAAGATGATTGGGCCGCTGGTGTTGCCGGGCGCAACCCTGCACATGCTGCCTGAGACGCATGAGAATGTGTCAGCCACGCAGATTCGCGCGGCGGTGGATCGCGGCGGAGCGTTGAAGCGGCTCGTGCCCGATGCCGTTGCAGAATACATTCACAAGGAACATCTTTATCGGGGCCGTCCAGTCAGGAGGAAAACTACTTGAATCAAACCGGGCCGATCGCATGAAGAAGAACGAATTGCGAGCACAAGTCGCTATCGCCGTACGCGCCTGCCAGGACAAGAAGGCCACCGACATCAGCATCCTGCAATTGGATGCGCAAGCCAGCGGATTCACCGACTACTTTGTGCTGTGTTCCGGAGCGAACCCTCGACAGGTGCAGGCCATCGCCGACGAAGTGGATCAGAAACTCAGCGCTGCCGGGGTGCAGCCCAAGCACATCGAGGGTCACAACCAGGCCGACTGGGTGCTGATGGATTACATCGATTTTGTAGTGCACGTCTTCTCTGAGAGCGCGCGCAAGTTCTACGACCTGGAACGGCTGTGGAAGTCGGCAAAGCGGTTGCAACTCGCCGATCTGGAAAAGCCGGCGCGCACGCTTGTGGCGAAGAAGGTGGCGGTGAAGCGGCCCACGCAAGCGAAAAAAGCGGCAAAGCCGGCCAAGAGCGCAGGTCGCAAGCGTGGCCCGGCCTTTCGTCGCCGCAAGACCTCTTGAGCTTTGTGGAACGCTCGATTTGCAAACTTGGAGCGAGAGGTAAAGCACGGCTTGCCGCAGTCCAGCGCCGTAGGCGCGGCTCAGTCTAGCCCAGCACGGAGCCGCAGGCGGAGTGCTGGGTACAATGGGAAATTGACCCGAGCCCTGTAGGGGCGGCAGAGTTCTGACACATGCTCGTCGCCCACGAGGAATCTGCTTTTCTGATTCAGCGAGTTCCTAGCCTGTGAAACTTCGCATTGCATGGATCGGCCGCACCCGCAGCTCGCCCATCCAATCGCTGACCGCCGAGTATCTAAAGCGCCTTTCGCGTTACGCCGCCTGTGAAGCGCTGGAGTTGATGTCGGAAGCCGCGCTGCTCAAGGTAGTGGAGAAGAGCACCGCGCGGACGCCGCCCGTTCTGGTCCTGCTCGACTCTCGCGGCCGTCAACTCACTTCGGAAGAGATTGCAAACTTCCTTGAGTACCACCAATCGCACGGTACGCAGGAGCTCCTCTTTGCCGTCGGTCCCGCCGATGGCTGGGACGCGACTACGCGCGCTGCGGCCAACAATGTTCTTTCCTTTGGCAAGATCACTCTGCCCCACGAACTGGCGCGGGTGGTGCTGCTGGAACAGCTTTATCGCGGATTCACCATCCTCAAGGGCCATCCGTACCACGGCGGACATTAGACACTTACCTCATAAATCTGTCATCCCGAGGAGTCGAGGGACCTCTATACTGGCAAGCTCGAGCGCCGCCTGCTCGTCTATACTCGCCCTCATGAGGTTGTTATCGCGGTTCGCCAACCGCATTCTTGCCTTGCTGACGCTCGTAACCCTGTCTTTCGCTCAGACATCAACTCCTGCTGCGAGCTCAAACTTCGCACCCCTGCAACAATGGAAGGCTGCCATCATCAGCGGTAATACTGCGGCATTGAAGGCGCTGTACAGCATCAACCCTCCTGCCAAAATCGGCACCCCGGCAGGTGAGACCAATGCTGACTCCGACATCACCTTTTGGACCGGCCTCAAAGTGCGGCGCATGAAGTTGGACATCCTCCAGTCCGAGTTGCCGAAAACCGGCCTGCACCAGGTCATCTTTCAGGCCGAAATTCTGTCCGGCGCTCCGGCCAAAGAACACACCGTGTACATCAGCGAAGGACAGCTATGGCAGCAGCAGTCGCCTTTCTCCTCCACTGGGGCTATTTCACTCTCTTCGAAGCATTCTGGAACGGCCAAACTCCCGGCAAAAAACTCTGCAAGCTGCGCGTCATCCGCGACTCCGGCCGCCAGATCACCCTCTTCGAATCCATGACGCGCAACCTCGTCCGCGTCGTCGACAGCATGCCTGGCTTCTACGCCATCGGCATCGTCACCATGCTCTGCAATCGCCGCAACAAGCGCCTCGGAGACTTCGCCGCTGGCACCCTGGTCGTCCACGAACGTGCCCCCGAACCGGCACTATGGGGTGGCTCCGCCACGCGCACCATCACTGCTGGAGCCTTCGCGTCCAACCCGGCTCCAGCGCCCCTCGTCAATCCCGATCATCGACCTTGCCCGCCGACGCCGTTGCCCGCCTCAGCCCCGACGACCTCAACGTCATCGACCACTTCTTCGCCCGCGCCATCGATATCGATATCGCCCGCCGCCGCGCCCTCGCCGAGCGACTCGCCCAGCAGATGACCGCGAAGATGGGCATCGCCATGCCCGAAGGCGTCACCCCCGAACGCCTCCTCGAATCCACTGCCCGCATCCTCCGTGGCCTTTCGCCGCTAGCCACTTCCCGCAATACGTTGTGGCTGCGATCGCTCTAAACCCCGCAGAATCCGCGCCAACTGTCCAACTCTGCGACTCTGCTCCCGCGACGACATCTAATGTTTAGGGTCGCGTCTGCCCGCCACGGTGCGGTACACTGAAAGAGCAGAGGTTTCCCCAGGAGATTCCATGGCCACCAGCTCTGTTTCCACCACCACTACGCCTATCCCCGAGGCTGCTCCGCCGCGCCCAAGACTACACCCGTCCGTCTCACCGACAGCGCCGTCAATAAGGTGCGCGAAATCATGGCCACCCAGGATCCGCTGCCCGCCGGTCTGCGCATCGGCGTCGTCGGCGGCGGCTGCTCCGGCTTCCAGTACTCGATGTCCTTCGAGAACCAGGCCGGCATGATGGACAAGGTCTACGACTTCGACGGCCTCAAGGTCTTCGTCGACGCCACCTCGCTGATGTACCTCAACGGCTGCGTCGTCGACTACGTCGAGACCCTCGAAGCCGCCGGCTTCAAGTTCGAGAACCCCACCGTGAAGAGCACCTGCGGCTGCGGCTCGTCCTTCCAGGTCTAAGTTTTCAGGTCAGCCTAGAGAGAAGGCCCGCCATTGCGCGGGCCTTTTTCATTGCGGCGAAGATGAACCCGGCGGCGGTGTAGGGATCTGTCCCGGCGTAGTTTGCCCAGGTCCATTTCCTGGCGTACCCGGCATACCCGGAGAGCCGCTGCCGTTCGGCGGTGTTCCTCCGCCCGCCAACCCAGCCATCGCCTGCGCCTGCTCTGCCGCGGGATCGTAATTGAACTCCCACTTGTTGTAGCGCGTCTGCAGCATGTAATCGATCAGCGACGGCTTGTCCACCGGCAGAGTGAATCCCACAATCGGTCCCCCGCCGCCAAACGTCGTTGCCGACGTTCCCGCCACGCTCGAACCAAAGGACGAACTCGTGACGAGTCCGCTTCCCGGTCTCGATGTCGAAGGCTGCCGAACGACGCTTCCGCTCGCTGCCCAAAACTCGATCCAGAAGACCCAAAGCTGGACCCGCTCGAGCCAAAGCTCGATCCGATAGACCCGAAACTCGACCCTGGATCCGAAACTAGAACCTGACGATCCAAAACTGGAGCCCGAAGACCCGATACGCCCGTCCCCGAGGAACTTCCGCCCGTCGCACCCGAGCCCGATTGGTCCCCGCTCGCCACCGGAACCCCATTCGCATCGGTAGTCGTCGTCGCCGCAACCGCATACATCGAGCTGCTCGTCATTCCCACGCCCGCTGTCATCAGCGGCTGTCCGAAAAAGCCCAGCGGCCGCACGTGTGCTTGCCCAAAAAACACTGGCTTCCAGTCGTCTTTGCCCGTCATCGGGTCGGTATATCTCTTCCGCAGGAACCGGATCTGGTTCGTCTCCACTAGTTGATCGATCGACGTCGGATACGTTCCGAATTTCTGATAGTAGAGTTTGATCGCTCGCCGGTATTGCTGCGCCGCGATGGATCGTCTCCAGCTCCTTGTCCCTCTGGATCGACATCGCGATCTTCGGCGCCGCAACCGCCAGGCTCACCAGCAGAATCACTGTCAGGAAAATTACCCCGATCAGAACGTACCCCGCCTCGCGGTCGTTTTCGCGATGAATTTGTAACTGTGACTGCATCGTAAATCCCTCAGCTCTGTGTCAGCGGCAGCGTCTGCGTGTTGTTGTACAGCAAATCCGTCACCTGAATCGAAAGCGGCGAAATCTTCACCACCTTATAGTGGTGATCCACCACGTCTCCCTCGGTCGCGATAAATACGTCGTCCCCATGCAGCAGAAACGCCCTCTTCGCCCCGTTATTCGCCTCGTATCCAAAAAACTTCAAGTCGATGGGCGGCGGAGGCGGCGGTCCCTGGGGCGCCATCGCCACCGCCACGGGC
Organism: uncultured Acidobacteriaceae bacterium; assembly: GCA_963823635.1. GTDB lineage: Bacteria > Acidobacteriota > Terriglobia > Terriglobales > Acidobacteriaceae > Bog-257. Next base: position 68,802 of record CAWGMV010000024.1, read on the forward strand.
GCCGGTCTGGCCGACGCGATCGGCTTCGGAATCGCCACCGGAGCACTCACCAGCGAAAAAATGTTTCGCCCCGCTCCGCTGTATTCCAGTGACTCAGCTCCCGCCATCACCTCAGGGTGCAGCGTCGGATCCAGCTTCTCCAGCGGTGGAAGCTTCTGCGCGGCGTGCCCGCCGCCCTGCTCGCGCTCTTCTGCCTGCGGCGCCGCCGTCGGCTCAGGCGCGGGCGTTGACGCCGTCTGTTGCTGCGCCGGTGCGGGCGTAGGACTCCCGACGAACATTGTCTTCACGAAATACAACACAGCCCCTATCATCACCACCGCCAGCACCGCGAGGATCACCACGTTCCGCTTGTTTTCGAGGCCGCTCTTCATTGTGGCCCCCCGCTGGGCGGCTGCGCTGCCTGCTGGTCTGGCGCAGGCTGCAAATC
>CAWGMV010000025.1:0-9882 GCA_963823635.1 uncultured Acidobacteriaceae bacterium
CGCGCTTTCCACCGGAGTGCAATTGATCTCTAAGCCGTCAAAACTGAAAGTGCCACCGTGGCAGATGGTTTCGGCCATTCTCGGCGGCGTGCCTCTGCGCGCCGCGACGTGGTGGGCGACGCCGCAAATCTACTCGACAACGGCGACGACGAACATTGCCTGCTGGAGCACGACGCTGAGCAAGCCTGGGCCGGTCGAAATCGCTACTACGGGACATTGGTCCGGCAAAGAAATCGGTCTGACCGGAGGACTGGGCACCAACTACAATCATGCCAAGTTTGGCGTTTCCACCTCGTCCAGCGATCATTACGCCATCTTCGGAGACATGAACCAGCAAGGCACCATTTCGGGCTCAAATTGTGGCAGCAGCCAGAATGGGCGCGGCGGAACTTTTTACGTCATAAGCAACCAGCAGCTTTCCGACAGCTTGGCCAGCCTGATTGCGGGCGACGCAGCGCCAACGCAACCGGCGGAAAAGTAGCACTCTATCCCCCAATCCCCATAATCCTTAGTCCCACGCAAATTTTGCGCTGGAGGTATTTCGCTCGCTACTGCACCACTGCCCACGGCGATAGGGAGGCCACGACACTGCTAATTCATTGCTAACAAACGAGGTTACGACACAACGGCTGGGATCGGCGGCGATGTTCGTGCTGATTACCACAACGATTGTTGCAAAAATACAACAGCAGAAGGTGGGCGCAAACTGTAATCTAATGTTCCGCCACTTTTTAAGTCTGCCCGAATTTGGTCTACGAGCGAACAATCCGCACTCCTGCCGAATGCACTGGCATTGGCCTCCACAGTGGAGCGCCGGTCCATTTGCGAATCCTGCCGGCTCCAGCGGGAACTGGCATTGTCTTCCGCCGAACCGACCTGGACGACTTCGAGGTCGAAGCCGTTTGCCGCAACGTGGCCAAGGTGAGCTACGCCACCAGCTTGATGAAGAAGGGCGTGCTCATCTCGACCACCGAGCACCTGCTGTCGGCCTTCATCGGCATGGGCGTTGACAACGCCATCGTCGAGCTGGACAACCTGGAGCTTCCCATTCTCGACGGCAGTGCGCAGCCGTTCATCGAGATGATCACCGACGCCGGCTTGCGCCAGCAGCGCCGCAAGCGGGTGTACCTGAAGGTCCTGCGCCCTTACGAAATGCGCGAGGGCGACAAGTTCATCGCGGTATATCCCAATGAACGCTATTCGGTCAGCTACGCCATCGACTTTCCGCATCCGCTCATCGGCAAGGAACGCTTCCAGGTCGAGCTATCGAACGGCAGCTACGTGCACCAGATCGCTTCCGCGCGCACCTTCGGTTTTCTTCATCAGCAGCGTGAGATGCTCAACATGGGCCTCATCCGTGGCGCTTCGCGGGAGAACTGTATCGTGCTTACCCGCGATGGCATTGACAACCCCCCGCTGCGCTTCGCTGACGAGTTCGTCCGTCACAAGGTGCTGGACCTGATAGGCGACCTGGCGCTGTTTGGCAAGCGGATTCTCGGCTACGTCAAGGCCGACCGCGCCGGGCACGCTATGCACACTGCCATAGTCTCCCGCATCTTGCGCGATCCTACCTGTGCTGAGGAAGTCACCCTGGATGAAGCCGCCGTCGCCGACTGGCCCGCCGAACCTCTTGCGGTCGCCGATTAGGCTGTCAGCGTCAGCCCACTCTCGATGAGCGCCATCTTGAGGCCGAGCTGGCGTACCTTTATAAAGCAGACCCCTACCCCCCACCTTATTTGTCATCTTCTTCAAAATAAATGAGTTGTTCGGCCGTTGATCACGATTTCGATGCAAGTTCCAGGTAAGCAAGGCGTTATCGCATAATATACCTTTTAAAGGACTTACATCGGCAAAACTGCCGGGATTGGCTGACATTAGCATTCACACTGCGACCCACATTATCCTGTAACCAGCCGTCGAATTGTCAAAGATCGTCCTCCCAGCGGCCACCAAAACGGGAGCCGCGTCGAGTAGAGACACTAAGCCTCTTGCCGCTAGTTTACAGATTTGCGTGCCGCGGTCAGTGAGGGCGGTCACGTATGGAAGTGACGTGAATCGGCCGGCCTGCGATGTCTGTACGTTGACTGAGCGGGGAGGGTCGCATAAAGTGTGGCAAACTACTCATCCCCCCCGCAAAGGCGGCAGACAAAGGCGGAGCTCCTAGGCCAACTTCAGAGTGGTGGAATCGCATGGCAGACGAGATTGAGTATTTCGAAAACAAGAAGCCCGGGAAAACCTATATCAGCAAGAGTATCCCTTCGGCCTATCAGCCTGGTTGTCGGATTCGTATTGCGTCGAAAGTGTTTGATTCACCTGAATCGCACTGTTACGCCCTTGAACGTGGCGAACGGGTGATCCGAGTAACGCCAGGAAGTCGACAAGAGATTGTCGCCAAATTCTACGAGGACAACCGCGGCGTGTTTGTACTTACGATCCAGCGCTTCACGCGTGGACGGGGTACCCCACACACAAAGACAAGTTTTTCCTTCTTTGGCGACGCAATTCCGCGGCTCTTTGAGTTTATCTCGAACCTTAAGCTCGTGCACTTCCCAAGCGATGACCGCGTGAATCTAACGGACGGAGAGTTGAAGAAACTGCTCCTTTCACCTGACCAAGCTCGAAGCCTCATTCTTCAAAACGAAGATCTTGTGATTCAGCTAGCGCAATCCGAAGTAACCACGTCCGATCTGGTAGCGATAGGCTATCGAAAGAAGCAACTAGAACGCTTTCAGAAGCTGCTTTCTGATCCAGACTATTTCGGGGCCGAGAAGAAGTTGTCAGGGTCGACCGACGAGGGCGTTTGGCAGACCTTCTTCGAAAAGAACAAATGGGTCTTCGGCTACGGACTGACCTATGTTTTTCTGTCCAGTCTCGTTGACCGCAAGTTGGAGCAGGTTCTGGTCGGATACGACTTCACCAAGAGGGGTAAGCGTGCAGATGCTCTGATGAAGACCAGAGGAGCTATCGAGGCTCTCTGCTTTGTCGAGATTAAGAAGCACACCACCGAGCTATTACGAAAGGCTTACTACCGACCGGGATGCTGGGCGCCTTCGGACGAACTTTCTGGCGGGGTTGCGCAGATCCAAGGCACTGTTGAAAAAGCTATTCGGTCGCTCGATGAGAAAGTCGAACCGGTAGGCGATAGCGGTGATCCGACGGGTGAGGAATTATTCTCTTATCAGCCTAGGTCATTCCTGGTTGTCGGTTCTCTCGACGAGTTTCGATCGGAACACGGCACCAACGTTGAAAAGTACCGGTCGTTTGAACTTTACCGACGGAACGTCGTTCGTCCAGAGATTATTACGTTCGACGAGCTGTATGATCGCGCTAGGTTCATCGTCGAGCACGTGGAAGACTGACCTATTTCAGGATGGGAAGCGCCAGCCTGCCCGAGCTAGTTAGGGATCGGTAAGATCATCCGTAGCATTCCGGAAGCAAGCGAGGTCACGCGGCCATGGCGAACCCTGAACATCTCGAAATCCTCAAGCAGGGGGTCGAGCGGTGGAATGAGTGGAGGAAAGAGCATCCTGAGGTGCGGCCGGACCTTAGCGAAGCGGAGTTTGCCGGAAGGAACCTCAATGGTGCGAACCTCAGCGGAGCAGATCTCGCCGGTGCGAACTTTCTCCAAGCAAACCTCAGCAAGGCGAAGCTCAGACGGGCCAGCCTTCGCGGTGTGAATTTGACGTCGGCAAACTGCAACCACGCCGACCTCTCCGGGGCTGACTTGGAGAGGGCTGACCTCGGGGGCGGGAACCTAAGAGGGGCGGACCTGAGCGAAGCCGACGTCAGCTGGGCGAGCCTCCGAACGGCCGATCTCCGTGAGGCGAGACTTGAACGCACTACATTCAGCGCAGCACGATTCTCGGGTGCCGATCTTAGCGGCGCGAATCTCACCGGCGCAGACCTTGGTGGCGCCGATCTTAGCCGAGCCAACCTTAGTGGTGCCGATCTCGGCGGGGCCCTGGCATCTTACACTCGCTTTACCGCAGTTGATCTCAGCGGCGCCAAGCGCCTCGAAACGTTAAAGCACGTGGGGCCTTCAAGCATTGGCGTTGACACCATCTACAAGTCCCGCGGCAAAATTCCCGAGGTTTTCCTGCGCGGATGTGGTCTTCATGATTGGGAAATAGAGGGCGCAAAATTGTACGACCCAGCTTTGTCCACGGCAGAGGTTACAGATGTTCTGTATCGCATGGTTCAACTTCGCGGCAGCCAGCCATTCCTTTACAATTCATGCTTCATCAGCTATTCGACCAAGGACCAGGAGTTTGCCGAGCGGCTCCATGCCGACCTGCAAGCCAAGGGCGTGCGCTGCTGGTTTGCGCCGCACGACATCAAGGGCGGCCGCAAGGTCCACGAGCAGATTGACGAGGCCATTCGCCTGCATGACAGGCTGCTGCTGATCCTCTCTGAGGACAGCATGAGAGCGAGTGGGTGAAGACCGAGATTGCCAACGCACGGGCACGGGAGAGCGAAGGAACGGCAAGCGGGTGCTGTTTCCCGTCACGGCTGGTGCCGTTTGAGGCGTGCGCAAGTGGGAGCTGTTTCGACGCCGACACTGGCAAGGACTCAGCGCGCGAGATACGCGAGTACTTCATCCCCGACTTCAGCAACTGGAAGGACCACGATTCGTATCAGACGGCGTTTCAGCGGCTGGTGAAGGATTTGAAGGCGGAAGCGAGGCAGGTGCCGCCGGCTAAAAGCCGGCTCAGGGTTCATAAAACCGGCCTACCCAGGGTTCCGCCTTCGGCTTCATCCTGGGCTAACTGCAATTCCGCCCCTGCGGGGCTAGTCGTTCGCGCTGCCACACTGATTCCCTCCGAGACATGCGGGCTGACACTTCCCCTCCGAACTCCTGCGGCGCTCGGGCGTTCGCGCTGCCACACTGATTCCCCTCCGAGACATGCGGGCTGACACTTCCGCTCCAAACCCCTGCGAAGGCTTCAAGCCGGCCGTGCCCTTTCAAAACGTCTTAATGGCGGGGCTTTGGGCCGCTACTGCCTTTGAGTCTTTTTCTCCTCCTGTTTCGTATATCCCGTTAGTATGGTCGCCACTGCCTTCAGTTCGCTGGTTGCAATGGAAACCGAAGAGGCCCAAATCGCACGTGGGCTGCGGCGCCGCGATCCTGACCTGCTCGACACGTTGATCGAGCAGTATCAGCACCGGCTGCTGAGGTATCTGCTGCATTTGACCGGCAACCGCGCCACCGCCGAGGACCTGTTTCAGGAAACTTGGCTGCGGGTGCTGGAGAAGGGGCATCTTTACGACGGGCGAAACCGCTTCGTGACGTGGCTGATGTCGATCGCGCACAACGTCGCCATCGACCACCTGCGGAAACGAAGTCCGAGCAGTCTGGATGAGATGAAAGATCCCGAAGATGGCGCGCCCTTTGAGCCTGAGGCGAGCGGCCCATCGCCACTGGATACGGCGGTCACGAGGCAGCAGCACGAGATGTTCAATGCGGCGCTGAGCCGGGTACCGCCGCTCTTCCGCGAGGTTTTAGTGCTGCGTTTTCAGGAGCAGATGAAGCTGGAGGAGATTGCGAAATTGATTGGAATTCCGGTAGCGACAGTGAAGACCAGAATTTATCGCGGCGTGATGGCCCTGCGTCCCGCCCTGAAGGGAGGCACACAATGACAAACCGCGATCATGAACGCGCGATTGATCTCATCACGCAGCGCGGAGTGGAAGAGATTCCTGCTCCGGACATGGCTTGGCTGGAGTCGCACCTGGCGCACTGTTCGGAGTGTGCGGAATACGCTGGCTTTGTCGCGGGCGCAGGGCAACTCCTGCGCGCGGTGGCCATAACTGCCAACCCGGCGCTTGTGGCCGTCACGCAAGCACGAGTGCGAGCCCGCGCGGAGCAACTGCGAGAGCATCAGGCGCGGATTGTGCTGATTGCCATTTCGTTTTGTATCGGAGTGCTGGCTTCCACGGCGTCGGCATGGCTTTGGTGGAAGGTCGGGGGATGGGTAGTCGAACGGCTGGGCCTGCCCGAGGCGATTGTCGTGCCGGGCGTACTGCTGTTCTGGCTGCTGCCGGCGGTGGCAGTTGCAGTCCTGATGCTGGTGGTCCCTCAGCCGTTGTTCGAAAAGTCCCTCATGCTTTCGCTGGCGAGGGAGCATGAAGGAGAAAAACGATGAACCAGGCGAAGTCTCACTTTCGTAGCGAACTCGCCATTATTCCAACGGTGGCCCGAGTTGTCGCGGTTTTGGCGTTCGTGATTACGCAGATCTGCTTGCTGGGACTCCTGCCTCACTATGAAAGAGACATACCCCCGATGCCGTTTATGGTGCTGATCAGCGTGGGTGGCGGCATCCTCCTGGCTGTCATCATCCTGCTGATTGGCTACGTGAATGCGGACTCCAAGCGCCGCGACATGAATGCGCTGCTGTGGACGCTGCTGGTGATTTTCGTTCCCAAGGCCCTGGGCTTTCTTGCGTACTTCCTTTTGCGCAAGCCCCTGCTGTCGCCCTGTCCGCAGTGTGGCACGCCGGTACGGGCGGACTATGCCTATTGCCAGAAGTGCGGTCGGGGACTCAGACCGTTTTGCTGCCATTGCGGCCGCGCCATCAGCGACGACTTTGTCTGCTGCCCCTATTGCGGAAAGCCGGTGGGCGCCGCAATGACGCCCTAGCATGAATTAGAATCCCTGTTCATGGCAGCGCTCACCTACCTGGAAGCTATCCGTCAAGGTATTTGGGAAGAGATGGAGCGCGATCCCGCGGTCTTCTGCATCGGAGAGGACATCGGGATTTACGGCGGCGCGTTCAAGGTCACCGAAGGGCTGATTGACCGCTTCGGCCCCGAGCGCGTAGTGGACACGCCCATCTCCGAGATGGCGATCATCAATGCCAGTTTCGGCGCGGCGCTCACCGGCATGCGCCCGGTGGCTGAATTTCAGTTCATGGATTTCATCAGCTGCGCCTTCAACCAGATCACCAACATGCTGGCCAAAGCGCACTATCGCTGGGGCGCGCCTGTACCGGTGGTGGTGCGTGGCCCGTCCGGTGGAGGCGTTCACGGCGGTCCGTTCCATTCGCAGAATCCTGAGACTTACTTTGCCCACACTCCGGGTCTGAAGGTGATTTGTCCCGCCAGCGCCTACGATGCGAAGGGACTTATCAAGTCGGCGATTCGCGACAACAATCCCGTGCTGTTCTTCGAGCATAAGTTCCTGTACCGCCGCATCAAGGAGGAGTTGCCCGCCGGTGACTACACCGTGCCCATCGGCGAAGCGCGAGTGGTGCGCGAAGGTCGCGATGTAAGTGTCATCACGTACGCCGCGATGGTCTATGTAGCTCTCGAGGCCGCGGAGATACTCGCCAAGGAGGGCATCGAAACTGAAGTTGTGGACTTACGAACGGTGCTGCCTCTCGATCGAGACGCCATCCGCCGCACGGTGGAGAAAACCAATCGCGTGATCCTATTGCACGAAGACACCAAGACCGGCGGCATCGCCGGGGAGATCGCCGCGATCATCAACGAGGAGTGCTTTGACTCGCTCGACGCCCCGATCGTGCGCATCGCCTCTGCTGATACTCCGGTCCCTTTTTCGCCTCCGCTGGAGGAAGCGTTCCTGCCTAACGTCAAGGACCTGGTTCGCGAGGCGAGGCGCCTGCGCAGCTACTAACCGCGCCGTCCCGTTGTACGATAGTGAATTCCCTGGGAAGCGGCACAAACTGAAGCTGGGGGGGAAATGCGCGGATTCATCTGGGGAGTCATCATCACGCTGCTCGTACTGTTCGTCGGGGGTTATTTCTACGCGACCACCGGACACTTTGATACGCGGGCCGTGGGCAACAAGCCGAGCGATTTTGAGCGCCACGCAGCCATGAAGTCGCTGGACGAATGGGTGGAGCATAACGCTCCCAAACAGGCCAATCCATTCCAGCCGACCACAGACAACATCATGGATGGCTCTATGACTTACGACAAGAATTGTGCCATGTGCCATGGCAGCTTGAAGGAACCGACTTCGCCTCTACGGACGAAGTTCTACCCCCCGGTCCCGCAGCTCATGAGCCGCACGCCCGACGATCCTGATGGCAATCTCTTCTACGTCATCAAGTATGGCGTTCGTTACACCGCCATGCCCGGTTGGGACGGCGTCCTTTCTGACGATGACATCTGGAAGACGGTGCTCTTCATTAAGAACTCAGGGCAGATGAAGGACAACACGCAACCACAGAATCCAGGTTCGCAGACGAAATAAATTTTCTGGAGGATCCATTCCCCGGAAGGACTAATTTCGCATAAAAGTGCCTGAACATTTGCCGATTCGTGTCTTCCAAGTGGCGCAATCGTGGTGCAGGAATTGATTTTGCACCGCGCGCGCGGCATTAAAAAATTTTTTTGACCGTAACATTCGCCAAATCAATCACTCGCGACAAAACGCAATTTCACACCCGATAATTTCGCTAGCGCAAAATTTTTTTCGTGCTAGTATCCTTATCCAGCCACAAGAAAAACTGACTGCACAAATGCGGGTGTGATGCTGCGAATTTCCGCAATGGTCGGGTTTGCAACTTGATGAATTCCAGTTGACCTGTGCATCGGTCTGTGGCTCTGCGTTCGGTGTTATTTCCCAACAATGCAGTTTTCAGGAGAGAGGCACTTTTAACTGCCTCCGGATCGCGAGTCATGTCAACTTTTACGACTGTTGCCGCCAATCCTTGGATGCGAGTCCTCGACGCCCTGGAAAAGAAAGTCAACCGCCTTTCTTATGAAACCTGGCTTAAGCCGACACGCTTCGATCATTCGCAAGGGCGCGTGCTGTTCGTCCGGGTGCCTAATCCGGAATTCTGCCACATCGGTGAGCGCTATGGCGATTTGATCAGCGAGGCCATCGACGACCTTGGCCTTGAATTTCAGGATGTCGAGTTTGTAACCGAAGAACCGCAGCCCGTCGCGCGTAAAGCAGCCGGCGTGGTTGAAACCCGGCATGACGCCCATCCGCAGCAGGAGAGTCCCATGGTCGGTCCCGCCCAGCAGCAGCGTTTCGATTGGGATGGCGCCGCTCAACTGAATCCCAAGTATACGTTTGACGATTTTGTCAGCGGTTCCGGCAATCAGTTTGCTCATGCCGCAGCGCGAGCGGTCGCAGAGCGTCCCTCAAAGGCCTACAACCCGCTGTTCCTGTACGGCGGGGTCGGGATGGGCAAGACCCACCTCATGCAGGCCATTGGGCACGAAATCAAGAAGCGGCAGCCGGAAAAGTCGATTTGTTACGTCTCCAGCGAACGCTTCACCAACGACATGATCAATGCGCTGCGCTACAGTAAGATGACCAGTTTTCGCGACAAGTACCGAACCATGGATGTCCTGCTGATGGACGACATCCAGTTTTTGGTCAACAAGGAGCGGACGCAGGAGGAATTCTTCCACACCTTTAACGCGCTGCACGAGTGCATGCGGCAGATCGTCATTGCCAGTGATCGTCCCCCGAAAGAGTTGGCCGAGATTGAGGACCGTTTGCGCAGCCGTTTCGAGTGGGGCCTTATTGCTGACATCCAACCGCCTGACTTGGAGACAAAAGTTGCGATCCTGCAGAAGAAGGCAGAGACCGACCAGGTGATGCTGCCCACAGATGTGGCGCTGTTCATCGCGTCCAACATCCGCAGCAACGTTCGTGAACTGGAAGGCGCGCTGATCCGGCTTACCGCCTATGCTTCCCTCGCCGGACGGGATTTGACGCTGCAAACCGCACAAGAAGTCCTAAAGAACCTGATGGAGTCGAACATTCGCAAGATTTCGATTGAGTCGATTCAGAAGGCGGTATCCGAGCAGTTCGCGTTGCGCTTGGCTGAAATAAAGGCCAAGAACAACTCCCGTGCCATCGTATATCCCCGGCAGATCGCCATGTACTTGGCCAAGCACCTC